>NZ_QVRA01000095.1 GCF_003591655.1 Sphingobium terrigena | reverse complement strand
GGCGGTTTCGATTTGAAGCGCGACATCCATGGGATGCGTAGCATTTCATCCAGGGTGGGGCGAGCCCCACCCTGGATGGCAAAATCTATCGGGCCTTGAGGAGCTTGATTTGCTCTCCCAGAACGTCATGCGGGGTGCGATAGTTCAGGCATTTGCGAGGGGTGCTGTTGATGCGATCAGCAACGGCCTCGATTTCCTTATCCGATAGCAATGCCAGGTCCGTGTCAGACGGCAGGAAGCGCCGTATGCGACCGTTGCTGTTTTCCACGCTGCCCTTTTGCCAGGGTGCCGATGGCAGGCAGAAATAGCTCGTCATCGCGAGTTTCTTCTGGAGTGTCGCAAAGGCAGCAAATTCCGTTCCCCGGTCAAAGGTGATGCTCTGACGCAGGGAAGGGGGCAGCATGTGCAAGTGGTGCTGGATTCCCGACATGACGCCGGCGGAATGCCGACTGGGATTGCGGGCGAGGATAGTAAACCGGCTGCGGCGCTCGACTAACGAGGTGAGGTTGGCTTTGCCATATTCCAACCTGAAGATCATCAGGTCGCCTTCCCAATGACCAAAGCTGCTGCGATTACCGATTTCGGAAGGGCGTTTGCCAATGGTGTTGACCAAGGGAATATGCAGACCGCGGGGCTTACGCGCATAGCGTTGACGTCGAGATCGACGGGCAACAGGCAAAAGGCGCCACAGGCCTTGGCTTCGTCCGTCCGGCCCATAGACGAACTGGTAGATGGTCTCATGACAGACGGCTTCACGAATACCGCGATGGCGCCGAAGATATCCCGCAATCTGCTCGGGCGACCAAGCTGCTGACAAGCGGTCGGCGATATAGGCGGCAAGCTCGGGCTTTCGGGCAATCTTGCCACCACGCACCCGGCGCCTGTCCGCCATCGTTTGTGCGGCGGTCGGAAAATAGCCACGAAACATTGGCTCGTCATCGAGATGCCGGTTGCGTTTGAGCTCACGATAGATGGTCGAACGATGTCGCTGCAGCGCCGCTGCTATCTGCTG
>NZ_QVRA01000094.1 GCF_003591655.1 Sphingobium terrigena | reverse complement strand
AGGAGACCTTTGCAAAACCGATCAGATGTGATTCTGTTTTGATTGTGGGAGGGATGGTCGATGCATCGTTCAAGTGGTCAGGGGGATTTGGGTGGAGCCTGGTTGTCGCCGGATTTGGGGCGCAATGCTGGGCTGGACCGGATTGGGGCGGTGTTCGACTGGCGATCGCTGGAGGCGCTGGTTTGTGAGGTTTATTCGGCGCGGACGGGCCGTCCGAGTTGGCCCCCGCTGGTGCTTTTCAAGGCGCTTTTGCTACAGCAATGGTATGGCCTGTCTGATCCTGGGCTGGAAGAAGCGCTGGGTGACCGGTTATCGTTTCGCAAATTTGTGGGGCTGGGGTTGAACGAGGGGCAGCCTGATCATTCGACGCTGAGCCGATTCCGCAAAGCCATGCGCGAACGTGGACTGGACGCGCGCCTGTTCGACGAAGTCGAGCGTCAGTTGGGGGCGCGCGGCCTGCTGGTCAAAAGCGGAACCTTGCTTGATGCGACCCTGGTGGACGCAGCAGTGCGGCGACCGGGGATGCCAACGGGTTCGGGATCGAGCGTCGATCCTGATGCCGCCTGGACCCGCAAGGGCGGTAAGAGCCACTTTGGATATAAGGCGCATATCGGCGTTGACGAAGGATCGGGGCTAATCCGCCGGGCCGAGCTTGCCCCGGCGCGGATCAACGATAGCGTGGTGGCAGACGCGCTGATCTGCGGCGACGAGCGCGCGATCTATGCCGACAAAGCCTATGAGCACAAAGAGCGGCGACAACGGCTCAAATCAGCCGGGATCAAGGACCGGATCATGCACCGCAGTCACAAGAACCAAGCGCAACTGCCGCACTGGCAAGCGGTCCGCAATAGACTGATCAGTCCGATCCGTAGTGCGATCGAGCGCGTGTTCGGCACCCTCAAACGAAGTTATGGCTATCGCCGCGTCCGCTATTGCGGGCTCGCTGCCAACCATCTCGAACTGCGGATGCTCTGTATCGCCTTCAACATGCGCAAAGCCACTGCAATCATTGCCTGATCCCCTGCCAAGCCTACGTCCACGCGCTAGTGACAGCCTAAA
>NZ_QVRA01000093.1 GCF_003591655.1 Sphingobium terrigena | reverse complement strand
TAGGTCGTGAACCCATAAACTGCGATCGATGTAGAAGGCGGTAATGTGCGCATTACAGGTCGGTGCTTGTGACGACTGCATGCCATCCGATGGCGATCACAAGTATGCTGAGCACGGCAAGGACGATGAGAACAGCACATCCTGCTTTCCGGGCGATGGACCACCTGTTTGGTCGCTCAAAATAATCATCAGGCTCACGGGCATCGTTTTCCATCCGATGGATTTGCGCCCCTACAGCCTATGTCCGCAACGCTTTTTTGGCGGCAGATTGCTTTCATTTCGCACCGAAGTCTGATTCAGGCTCAGCATGAGCCGCTATGACCTGACTGACTTCGAATGGCGTGTGATCGAGCCGCTGTTGCCCAACAAGCCGCGAGGCGTGCCGCGCGTCGATGATCGAAGGGTTCTGAACGGTATTTTCTGGGTGTTACGATCCGGTGCTCCGTGGCGCGACCTGCCCGAACGCTATGGACCGCGCACCACCTGTTACAATCGCTTCTCGCGATGGCGAAAAGCAGGCGTTTGGGATCGGATGATGGACGCCATCACCGCCGCCTACGAAGGCGACATTCAGATGATCGACAGCACCTCCATCCGGGCGCACCAGCAGGCTGCGACGGCAAAAAGGGGGATCGAGATCATTGTCTCGGTCGCTCCCGGGGCGGTCTCACGACCAAGATCCACGCGGTTGTCGACGCCCAAGGGCTCCCGATCCGGCTCAGCCTGACAGCAGGGCAGGCCCATGACGGACCCGCCGCGCTCAGCCTGCTCGATCGCCTTGATCATCGCACCATCGTTCTCGCCGACAAAGCTTATGACGCCGATGGCATACGAAACCTGATCGAAGCGCAGGGCGCGGTTCCCAACATCCCGGCCAAATCCAATCGAAAATGGAAACCGTGCTTCAGCAAGGTGCTCTACCGCGAACGCAATCTGGTCGAGCGTTTCTTCAGCAAGCTCAAGCACTTCAGGCGCATCGCCACCCGCTATGACAAACTCGCGGAGAACTTCCTTGCTATGGTCCAACTGGCCTCAATGCGCCTGTGGCTCCGCGCTTATGAGTCTACGACCTAAT
>NZ_QVRA01000092.1 GCF_003591655.1 Sphingobium terrigena | reverse complement strand
TGGGTGCGCCATGGTGGCGCGATCAATTGAGTGAAGGATGACTTCTCAGGAAACCAAGAACAGCCTGATGCTCACCCGACTTACCTTGGCCAGCAATGGCTGCGACCGTGAAAACGGCAGGGGACAATAGCATGTCGGGAAAAAGGCGTCATCCGGGCCGAAGCCATTGTAGGCTATCGGGACGTCAGGGCAAGACGTGCATGGTGAATGCTGGATTGCGTGAAGCTCAGATTCAGGAACTTTATTCGGGTCATGGCGCAGCAATGGTTGACGCGTCATGCCGTGCGAAGGGCGGGGTACCCCACGAGACCTGCCTAAACTTGGTCGCACGGTCCACCTCTCGTCGAGAGGCCAACGATCGAACGAGCCACCTAACCACGTCGCATCTCACTGATCGTGTAAACATGGGATCGCCTAAGCGGGCACCTCTCCGGTGTCCCGTAAGGCGACGGAGCCGCCATATTAGCCAAACGCCCGGGGTAATGCCCGGGACAGCCATCCAAGGATGGACGGGCATGGGTGAAACTGGCCGGGCAACCGGACGGGGAATCCCCTCTGCGCGGGTGAAGGGCGGCGCGCTTGCTGGGTCTTTCAACTTCATAACGGAGGTCTGCTGATGCAACTGCTCACCGTAGAGAAGAGACTGGACTCGGTCATCGACCTGTCACGCCAGGGAAAGCGTATCAACGGTCTGTTCCGGCTGCTCGGCTGTCCGTCCCTATGGGAACGGGCCTATGAGCAGGTCGCTCCCAACAAAGGGGCGCTCACGCCCGGCATTGATCCCAATAACACCCTCGACGGCTTCTCGCTCGAAAGGATGGAACGGATCATGGCCGCCGTGCTGGACGGTTCGTATCGCTTCTCTCCGGCCCGCAGGCAATACATCCCCAAACCCAATGGGAAGAAACGCCCGTTGGGCATTCCTACTGCCGACGACAAGCTGGTGCAGGCAGCGGTGAAGATTTTGCTCGAACATGTTTACGAGCCGGTCTTTGCCGACCAATCGCATGGCTTCCGCCGGGGGCGGTCATGTCACAGTGCCCTGACTGAAATCAGGCGCACATGGCATGGCGTGAAGTGGCTGATCGAGG
>NZ_QVRA01000091.1 GCF_003591655.1 Sphingobium terrigena | reverse complement strand
GATAAGCTCGCCGAAAGCGCGCAGGAAGCGGGCTTTGCCGCTGTGCTCGAGAAACCTCTGCGCGATGGTGTGCTGGTACAGACCATCGGCGAAGTAATCTCCGCCGGGCGGAAAGTTGGCAGCGATCACTGCTAGGGAAATGGAATATCGCGCCGTGATCGGAACCTCTGCGACATCCTCGCACCTTCCCGGGACCGGCGCTCGTCCCACAAGGCATTTTCTCCGCCGCCTTCTGATGGTGGATATGCGCGCGATTCCGCGTGCGATCTTCTTCGCGGGCGCGCCCGGCCCTGGTGACTGCAAGGGCGGGGCCAGCGCGATCCGGGTATTCATGGCCGGGTCGTAGCATATGGAGGCGAGCTTGCCCGCCACGGTCATCGAAGCGGCGCGCGATCGGGGCGAACTTGGCTTCGTCGTTCTTCTCTTCGCGGCCACGGCGGTTGCCCTGGGTAATAGCGTCGTCCTGCCATTCCTGCCAGAAATGGTGGGTCAAATGTCTCCGGACGCGAGTGCCCTCGCGAGAGGGCGCCTTGTCGTCGCCCTGGTCACGGTTTCCCAGATCGCAGGGTGTCTCTCGGCGCCGTTATGGGGCTGGATTTCCGACCGGTGGAAACGGTGGCCGATCCTGGTCGTGGGGCTGTTGGGTTTCAGCCTGACAATGGCGTTGTATTCCGCGGTCGGATTCGAGCGACTCTATGTTTTGCGGTTGCTCAATGGCGTGTTTGCGGCGGCCGTCGTGCCGACGGCATTTGCGATGGTCGCCGATCGTTCACCAGATCTGGTTCGGCGAGCGCGTCAGTTCACCTGGCTGAACGCCCTGGTCTTCGCGGGCGACCTGACCGGCCCGCTCCTTGGAGAAATTTCGGTGGCGCTCGGAGCAACGTCGCCATTCCTGGCGCCAGCTGCATTGAGCGCGATCGCCATGCCCGGTCTTCTTCTGGTTTCACGGGAAAGTGCCACTGGTCCGGTCGGCAGCGTTCCACGCCCGAAAGCGCGTGAGGCGCTTGTCCCGCTGCTCCTGATCTCGGCCATTGCGTCCGGGTGCCTCACCGTTCTGCATCTGACGTTGTCGCTTGGATCGGGCGCGCGGGATCTGT
>NZ_QVRA01000090.1 GCF_003591655.1 Sphingobium terrigena | reverse complement strand
GTTCTGGATCTGATGGCATGGTGTGGCGGTCTTCGTGCTGACCACGGACAGAAGCATGATCCTGGCGACGAGATAATCATTCGGAGGGACTTGACGAACAAAGGCCCATTACAGAAGCACTACCGTCTCGAGTTCGTCGAGATCATCGCCGACATGCGCCTCGCGCGTCGCGATCGAGACGTCATTGCCGCCACTCACCGTCAGAATGCCGTTGCGCACCGCGCAGTAGCCGGCGCGCCCGTCCATGTCGCGCCAGGAGACGACCGAGATATCGAGCGCGGTCAGGAAATCGGCGTGACCGTTCAGGATCCCAAAGCTGCCCGTCGCATCCTCGGCGCGGATTGCGGCGACCTCCCGGTCGACCATGATCGCGGTGGGATCAGTGATGCGCAGCCTCATGGCTTGGGCCCCACCTTGCCGCGCGCCTCTTCCAGGTCTCCGACCATATAGAAGGCACTTTCGTGCCAGTCGTCGGTCTCGCCACCGAGGATAGCGCGCACGCCATCGAGTGTGGCGTGGAGCGGCACCGATCGTCCGGGCTGGCCTGTAAAAGCCTGTGTTACGACAAAAGGCTGCGTCAGGAAGCGCTGGAGTCGGCGGGCACGGCCAACGATCAGCCGATCCTCCTGTCCCAGCTCCTCCATGCCGAGCAGCGCGATGATGTCCTGCAGCTCGCGATAATGAGCGATCGTCTCGCGGACCTTTTGGGCCAGCGCATAATGGTCCTCGCCCACGACCAGCGGATCGAGCAGGATCGAGGTGGAGGCAAGCGGATCGATCGCCGGGTACATGCCCTCCGCGGCCATCGTGCGTGACAGGAGCACATTGCTGTCGAGATGCGCCGAGATCGCCGTCACGGCCGGATCGGTGAAATCATCCGCAGGCACATAGACCGCTTCGATCGCGGTCACCGATGCGCCCGCGACCGAGGCGATCCGCTCCTGGAGCGCCGCGACTTCGCTCGCGAGCGTCGGCTGATAGCCGACCCGCGACGGCATCCGCCCTAAGAGCCCCGAAACTTCGCTGCCCGCCTGGACGAAGCGGAAGACATTATCCATCAACAGCAGCACATTGCGTTTCTGCTCGTCGCGAAAATATTCGGCGATGGTAAGCGCGGTCAGACCGACCCGCCAGCGCGCG
>NZ_QVRA01000089.1 GCF_003591655.1 Sphingobium terrigena | reverse complement strand
GCAACGACCGATTCATACTACACCTCCTCTTCAAATGTCCGGAAACAGGGACTTTTGGTTTTCCATTTTGATGCGACACGGGCCTCTGTGACGCGGGAACTGGGTCACTTCGTCCTTTTCCAGGTCCGTGGCTCGGATTTGGTGCGGCGCATCGGGTACAACTTGCTCGGTAGGGAGCACGCCCTCCTTGATCAGTCGACGGACCCGATGGGCAGTAACCCCAAGCTTTTTGGCGGCTTCGGTCAGCGTGAGCCACTCTCCATTCTTTTCGGCGGATCGGTAGCCGTGGATTTTGTGGACAGTGCGCAGCGAGCCGACACGGCGCGCTGTCCAGGTCTTGCCTTGTCCGGTTTGCATTCCCATCCGGTTGAGAGTGGCGGCAATGTCTGCATCGGACCACCGGGTGGCCATGGAGCGGATGATGGCAAGGGCGGCTTCGGGCGTACTCTGGCCATGTTCGCCTGCTTTGGGTTTGCGAATGCGCAGCTGAGAATGTTGGCCACCTTTCCAGTGGATCGTCAAAATGACTTCACGTTGCTCTTCATCGACATCAGCGATGATATCGGTCACGAGCGTGCGGAGGAGCTGCTGACGACAACGCATGTCGACGTTAGGCGAGCGCCAAGCGGTCTCCAGGTCGGTGGCAATGCCAGCAAAATCTGGCACCGGCGCGGCCAGATCGATTTGTCGCGCTTGGGCCAAACCCGCTTCACAGGCTTCCACACGCCTGAGCGCTGCTTCCCAGCTATTCTCGAGTTGGGCAGCGATCAGGCGGTTATCAGGGTCGCAGGCAGCATAGCGACGTTCAGCGAGAGATGCCTCGTATCGGGCTTGCTGCAAGTCCAGCTCCACCATGCGGTGCCGTTCTTCCAGATTATCCCGATGCGCCCGATCAGCTTCCATTGCGGCCTCGATCGCCATCGGCGTCACGGCTCTCAATATCTCTTTGCCTATGGCAGGGTCGATGCGAGATGCGCCAAAAGTCATGCATCGTGGCTTGGCCAGCATCTGGTTGATACGTTCGCAGCGGTAATAGGGATGACCCGGAGGCCGGCCCGAATAGACAACGCCCAACCGTCTTCCACATCGGCCGCAGGTGAGCAGGCCCGCGAGCAACGCGCGGCCACCACGACCAGACTTGATGCCGCCCTTCTGTCCGAAGGCGTTGACAGCGATATGGCTCTGGTTCCTTTCAAACTC
>NZ_QVRA01000088.1 GCF_003591655.1 Sphingobium terrigena | reverse complement strand
TGCGTGTTTCGCAAATTCCCGGACACGGATTTCGGTAATTCGCGGACAGTGATTTCAGTAAATACGGGACAGCGATTCCGCTAATTCCGGGACAGTGGTTTCGGGCGGGAATGAGGTTCGTTTTTCGGGCGCGCCGGAGTGGCATTGAGTCCTTTCATCAAGGTGATGGGAGGGAAGATGCCAAGACGGAAGCAAGCGAGACGAACGAACGTGAAGGACATGCGATCGATTCTGCGCCTGACCTATGATCAGGGGCTATCAGTACGGACAGTGTCGGAGCGATTGAAGCTCAGCAAGACGACAGTATCGACCTATGTCCTGCGTGCACGCGAAGTGGGCCTTTCCAGCTGGCCACTGCCACCGGGATATGACGATGATGCGGCTCTTGAGCAGCTTCTCTTTCGCCGTGTCGGGCGGCCTCCGCAGGATCTGAGCGAGCCGGACTGGCCGGTGGTTGCGCGCGAGATCAAGCGCAAGGGTGTGACGCTGACGCTGCTTTGGCAAGAATATCGCGCCGGGCATCCCAATGGCTATGGCTATACCTGGTTCTGCGATCGCTTTGCGGCCTTCCAGAAGTGCACCCATGCAAGCTTCCGTAATCGGCATGAGGCGGGTGCTGTGATGCAGACCGATTATGCAGGTCATACAGTGCCGCTGATCGATCCATCGACCGGGGAAATACACCAGGCGCAGATCTTCGTGGCGGTTCTGGGGGCTTCGTCGCTGACGTTCGTGATGGCCAGCCTGAGTCAGAAGCTCCCCGACTGGATCGAAGGCCAGGTTCAAGCGCTGGGTTACTTCGGCGGGGTAGCCCGCGCCATTGTCTGCGACAATCTGAAAGCCGGGGTGGCGAAGGCGCTGTGGTTCGAGCCGACGCTCAACCAGACCTTTGCAGCGATGGCGGATCATTACGACACGACAATCTTGCCGACCCGCAGTCGTCGTCCACGCGACAAGGGCAAGGTCGAAGGGGCCGTGTTGATCGTCGAGCGCTGGATCCTTGCGCGACTGCGCAACCGGCGCTTCTTCACCCTTGCGGACCTGAATGCGGCGATCGCCGTGTTGCTCGAGGATCTGAATGATCGACCGATGCGCCATGTGGGGCGATCGCGCCGCGCGCTGTTCGAAGAGATCGAGCGGAGCGCCCTTGCGCCGCTCCCGGCAGCGCGGTTCGAATATGCCGAGTGGAAAAGGGCCAAGGTCCAT
>NZ_QVRA01000087.1 GCF_003591655.1 Sphingobium terrigena | reverse complement strand
GTGACCTGCCCCCCGAGAGTTCCCTCATTCTAATGTAGAGTCTGCCGACAGAGGAGCAGACGTATGAGGAAGAGCCGTTTTACCGAAGCGCAGATTATCGGGATGATCAAGGAACAGGAGGCCGGGCTGCCGACGGTCGAGATTTGCCGGAAGCACGGGCTGAGCACGGCGACGTTTTACAAGTTGAAGGGCAAGTATGGCGGCATGGAGGTGTCCGATGCCCGCCGACTGCGTCAGCTTGAGGACGAGAACGGCAAGCTGAAACGCTTGCTGGCGGACAGTATGCTCGACAACGTCATCCTGAAGGACCTGCTGGGAAAAGCCTGACGACGCCAAGCCAGCGGCGTGATGCTGTGCTCAAAGTGCTGGGAGGTTTTCAGATCTCCCAGCGCCGGGCCTGCGTGCTGATTGGTGTCGATCCCAAGACGGTCCGGCGCGAACGCCCGCCAGACCATGGTGCCATCCGTGTTGCCATGCGTGAGGTCGCGGGCAAGCGCCGCCGCTTTGGCTATCGCCGGATCGGCGTCATGCTCGAACGCCAGGGGCTGATCATGAATCACAAGAAGCTCTATCGGATTTACAGGGAGGAAGGTCTGTCGGTTCGTCGCCGTCGGGGTCGGAAACGGGCGCGTGGTAGTCGCACCCCCATGCCCGTGCCGTTGATCCCGGGCGCACGCTGGTCGATGGACTTTGTGTCGGACACCTTCGGTGCGTCGCGCAAATTCCGGATATTGGCCATCAATGACGATTGCTGCCGGGAGAACCTGTGCCTGGTCGGCGATACCAGCATCTCGGGCGCCCGAGTGGCGCGTGAACTTGATACGCTGGTGCGGCTCTATGGCAAACCGGCTTGCATTGTCAGCGATAACGGAACCGAGTTCACCAGTCGGGCGATCCTGGAATGGGCTGGCAAGAACAAGGTCGAGTGGCATTACATCGATCCGGGCAAGCCCCAGCAGAATGGGTTCATCGAGTCCTTCAACGGATCGCTGCGCGATGAACTGCTCAACGAGGAGTTGTTCGACAGCCTGGCCGATGCCCGCCGGAAGCTGGCCATCTGGCGCTATGATTACAACAATGTCCGGCCCCACTCGTCGTTGGGAAATCGAACGCCTGCACAAGCGCGTCGGGCGTTCGAGCAGGACGAGAGCATCACGCCCGACGCGCTTGTGCAGGCGCAGGGGCCATCGTATTTAACCGCAAGACTCTCGTTATGATCGAGGGACTGACGGGGGGCAGGTCA
>NZ_QVRA01000009.1 GCF_003591655.1 Sphingobium terrigena | reverse complement strand
ATCCTTGCGTTTCGGAGGACTGCTCATCCACATCTGTTGGCGACCATTCAAAGCGCTACCTGCTGGCAGCGCCCCGTCCGGTGAACAGCCCTCTAGGTAACACCACAGATTCGGTCAACAGGGAAAATGGCCCCAGAACGATTTTTTGTTGAGAATGTTCATTAAAATGACGCCAAAACCCCTCAATCATCGGGCTTTGCACGCACTGAAACAACACATGGCGCAGGTGGCTTTTCACCCCGCCTGCGCCGTTTCCACCGCCTGATCGTGACCGAAACTGCGAATCAATCGGTGCCTACAGCGGCAAGCCCACGTAATTTTCCGCGATCGTCGTCTGCGCCGCCACGGACGAGGCGATATAGTCCAGGTCAGCGACCTGCATCCGCCGGTCGAACGCATCGCTGTCTGGGAAGCGGTGCATCAACCGGGTCAACTGCCAGGAAAAGCGCTCGGCCTTCCACACGCGCGCCAGCGCCTTGGCGGAATAGCCCGCCACCCCGTCGGCATCCCTGCGCCGGAAATAGCCAATCAGTGCCTGCGACAGATAATGGACGTCCGACGCGGCCAGGTTCAGCCCCTTCGCCCCGGTCGGCGGCACGATATGCGCGCTGTCGCCAGCCAGCATCAGCCGCCCGTGCCGCATCGGCTCGAACACAAAGGAACGCAGCGGCGCAATCGACTTTTCCAAAGCCGGGCCGCGCACCATATGCGCGGCCGCTTCCGGCCCCAGCCGGATCGCCAGTTCGTCCCACAGCCGGTCGTCGGACCAGTCCTCGACCTTCTCGTCCAGCGCCACCTGCACATAATAGCGGCTGCGCGTTTCCGACCGCATCGACGCCAGCGCGAAACCACGTTCGTGATTGGCGTAGATCAGTTCGTGATTGCAGGGCGGCACGTCGGCCAATATGCCCAGCCAGCCGAACGGATAGACTTTCTCATAGGCGGTTGCCACAGAAGCCGGGATCGCCTTGCGCGAGGGGCCATGGAAACCATCGCAACCGCACAGGAATTGGGCATCGATCCGGTGGGTCGTGCCGTCCTTGCTATAGGTCAGATAGGGCGCATCGCTATCTACATCATGCAACGCGACGTCGCCCGCATCATAGATAATCTCCAGACCACGTTCAGGCGCCGCCTCCATCAGGTCGCGCGTTATTTCGGTCTGGCCATAGACCATCACCTGCTTGCCAGTCAGCGCGGCGACATCGATGCGGATCAACCGCTCGCCATCAGCCAGATGAAAGCCGTCATGCGGCAGGCCTTCGGCATGCATCCGCGCGCCCAGCCCCAGCTGGTCCATCAGATCGGTCGTCGTCCGCTCCAGCACGCCCGCCCTGATGCGGCCCAGCACATAGTCAGGCGCGGCGCGCTCGACGATGACGGTGTCGATCCCTTCGGCCCGCAACAAATGGCCAAGCAACAGCCCGGCTGGCCCTGCGCCGATAATCGCAACCTGGGTTTTCATGATACGCCTCTCCTGCCGAACCAGATTTGCGCCGATCATGGCCTTTTGCCCGTCGCCATTACAGGGGCGGAGCAACCATATAGTTGGATGATTCAGCAGTCTTGTCGTACGAATATAGCGCAAACTTGATCGGCATAGCGGATTACCGCATGAAATGGTGCCAGAACCAATAATGGACGATCCGACATGGATGCGAGAGGAGAGACATGACCGACACCCTGCCCCGCCGCAGCCTGCTCAAGGCGATGCCGGGCCTCGCCCTGGCCGGTGCCGCCGCGCCCGCCATGGCCGCCGCGTCCGACGCACTGGCGACCCCGCCGCTCACCCTTGCCATGCGGCTGCGGGTGCTGATCGGCGTGCCGCAGGAACTGGGCACCGTCGATGGGGTGCGCAAGCGGGTCATTCCCATTACCGGCGGCAGCGTGGACGGCCCGCGCCTGACCGGCAAGATCCTGCCCGGCGGCGCGGACTGGCAGTCCATCCGCCCGGATGGGACTGCGGACATTCTCGCCCGCTATTCGATAGAGGCCAGCGACGGCGCCATCCTCTCGATCGTCAATCCGGGCTATCGCCACGGCCCTGCACCGGTGCTGGCGCGGATCGCGGCAGGCGAAGTGGTCGATCCCGCCCACTATTATTTCCGCACTACCCCGCGTTTCGAGGTGGCGAGCGATGGCCCGCACGCCTGGCTTGGCCGCACGGTCTTTCTCTGCACCGCTGCGCGCTATAGAGATCATGTGCGGCTCGATATTTTCGCGGTCGGCTGAAAATAAAAGGATTGAGGATGACGGGACCGGCAGCGGACATCCGGCAGCGACTGGATGAAGCGCCCATGGGGCGGCTTCAGATCATCGCGATCATATTGTGCGTCCTGCTCAATGCGCTGGACGGGTTCGATGTACTGGCGATCAGCTTCGCATCGCCCGGCATCGCCAAGGAATGGGGCGTGGAGCGCGCTGCGCTGGGCCTCGTCCTCTCAATGGAATTGATCGGCATGGCAGTCGGCTCCGTCCTGCTCGGCAATGTCGCCGACCGGATCGGCCGCCGCCCGACCATAATCTTCTGCCTCATCGTCATGGCGACAGGCATGGGCGCGGCGACGCAGGCTTGGGACGTCGTCTCGCTCTCGGTCATTCGGCTCGTCACCGGCCTTGGCATTGGCGGGATGCTGGCCTGCACCAATGCGATGGTCGCCGAACTGGCCAATGCCCGCACCCGCAGTCTGGCTGTTGCGATCATGGCGGCGGGCTATCCGGCGGGCGCGATCCTGGGCGGGTCGGTCGCTTCCCAACTGCTGGTCGCGGGCGACTGGCGCGACATCTTCCTGCTGGGCGGCATCGCCACCGCCCTGTTCCTGCCCTTCATCTGGTTCCTGCTGCCTGAATCGATCGGCTTCCTGCTGCAAAAGCGGCCCGACAACGCGCTGGTGCGGGTCAATCATGCGCTAGGTCGCCTCGGCCAGCCCCCGATCGACACCCTGCCGCCGGTTGACAGCAAAGCGCTCAAACCCTCCTTCGCCGCCCTGTTCGCCCCCGGCCTCGCCCGCACCACCATCCTGTTGACGCTTGGCTATTTCTGCCACATCATGACCTTTTATTTCATCCTGAAATGGGTGCCAAAGATCGTGGTGGACATGGGCCATGCCCCCTCGACCGCTGGCGGCGTGCTTGTATGGGCCAATGTCGGCGGCCTGCTGGGCGCACTGCTGCTGAGCGCGCTGAGCTGGCGGATCGCGATCCGACCGCTCGTTATCGTCGCCATGGTCGCATCGACCGTCATGGTAACATTGTTCGGGCAGGGCCAGACCACGCTGGCGGGTCTCAGCCTGATCGCGGCGATGGCCGGTTTCTGCACCAATGGCGCGGTCGTTGGCCTTTATGCGCTGGTCGCCCAGTCCTTCCCCACCGCCGTGCGTGCCGGGGGGACCGGGATCGTCATCGGCGTGGGCCGCGGCGGCGCGGCGCTGGGACCGATCCTTGCGGGTTTCCTGTTCAGCCTTAACGTCAGCCTGCCCTGGGTCGCCTTCGCCATGGCGCTCGGATCGCTGGTCGGTGCGGCGCTGCTGATCCCGCTGCGCGCCCGCACCAGCTGACACCGCCCATGGCAACCGCTCCGGTCCCCAGCTTCTACCTCTATGGCGAACCGCAGCGCAGCGTGGCGGAGGGGTTCGTCCATGTCGAAAGCCTGGACGACCGATCCCGCCCCAGCGAATGGACGATCAACCGCCATGTCCATCGCGACCTCAACCATATCATCCTCATCGCGCAGGGCGGTGGCGCGATGCAGGCGGAAGCGAGCGAATTCCGGTTCGACGCACCCTGCCTGCTGCTGGTCCCGGCCGGCATCATCCACGGCTTCACCTGGCACCGTGAGTCCAGCGGCCATGTCGCCACCATTGCCGCCGCCTATCTGCGCCATCTGGTCGCCCGCGACGCCGATCTCGCCCCGCTCTTTGCCTATCCCCATGCGGTGATGCTGCCACAGGCGGAGGGCGATGCCGCCGAAGCCGCGATCGCGCGCATGGCGCAGGAGCTTGGCTGGTCCGGCCCCGGCCAGCGCGCCGCGGTCGAATCCGCCCTGCTGCACCTCATGGTATTGGCGCTGCGCCACGCACCCCTGGCGCGACAGGCGCAGCCAGGCACGCCGCGTCAAGCCGCGCTCGTCGCCCGGCTGCGCGAACGGATCGAGCAGCGCTTTCGCCGGCGTGAGCCAGTGTCGGACCATGCCCGCGCATTGGGCGTCAGCCTCACCGCCCTGCGTCAGGCCTGCGCCCGTGTCGCGGGCACATCCCCCGCCCAGATGCTCGACGACCGTGCCCTGCTGGAGGCGCGCCGCCTGCTGCTCTATTCGCAAATGTCGGTGGCAGAGATTGCCTATGCCATCGGTTTTGAGGACCCGGCCTATTTCTCGCGCTTCTTCGCCCGCCATATCGGCCAGCCGCCCCGCACCTGGCGCGCCGCCAGAGACGGTTGAACCACCACGCCCCCTGCCCTATGCGTGAACCATGACCGTGGATAAGCTGACCGATCTGCTCGTGGCGAAATTGCTGCGCGACCATGGCAAGAGCAAACATCATTGGCGCAAGCTGATCGGCCCGATCCGCCTCTACAGCCGCGCCACCCATCCCCATTGCAACTGGTCGGTGACGCCGACCGGTGCCTTTGCCGACGTCGCCCGGCTCGAAACCCTGCTCGACGATCTGCGGCTGGCGCACCCCTTCGTCACAGCCTGACGCAAAAAGGGCGCAGCGGATGTTTCCGCCGCGCCCTTCCGTGCAACCCCGAAGGGAACCAGACTAGGCCAACTGCTGCTCCAGCTCGCCCAGCACGCGATAGCAATCGAACACTTTGGCGACGCTCGAATTGGGTTCGCGGCCTTCGCGGATCGCGCTGATAAATTCGCGGTCCTGCAATTCGATGCCGTTCATCGACACGGCGACCTTGCTCACGTCGATCGGCTCTTCCTTGCCATTCACCAGATCGTCGTAGCGCGCGATATAGGTGCCGGTGTCGCCGATATAGCGGAAGAATGTGCCGAGCGGCCCGTCATTGTTGAACGACAGCGACAGGGTGCAGATCGCCCCGCTCTCGCTCTTCAGCTGGATCGACATGTCCATCGCAATGCCCAGTTCCGGGTGGATCGGTCCCTGCATCGCGTGCGCCGAAACGATCTTGCCCGCCTGATAGGCGAACAGGTCAACCGTATGCGCCGCATGATGCCACAGCAGATGGTCAGTCCAGGACCGCGCCTCACCCTTGGCATTGATATTCTTGCGGCGGAAGAAATAGGTCTGAACGTCCATCTGTTGAATGTTCAGATCACCCGCCGTGATCAGATTATGGACATATTGATGGCTGGGGTTGAACCGCCGCGTATGCCCGACCATGCAGGTGAGGCCGGTTTCCTGCTGCTTGGCCAGCACCGCCTGCGCATCCGCCCAGCTGTCGGCCAGCGGAATTTCGACTTGGCAGTGCTTGCCCGCATCCATGCAGGCGATGGCCTGCGCCGCGTGCATTTGCGTCGGCGTACACAGGATCACCGCATCGACATCGTCGCGCGCCAGCGTGTCCGCAAGGTCAGTGGTCGCATGGCCAATGCCATATTTGTGGGCAATCGCCTGCGTCGCGTCCAGCCGCCGCCCAACCAGCGACGTCACGCTAACACCATCGATATTCTTCAGGCCATCCAGATGCTTTTCGCCAAAGGCGCCCGCACCAGCCAGGGCAATACGCATGGAAAACTACTCCATAATAAGCCCCTCCCTTTTAAGGGAGGGGGAAGGGGTGGGTGCGAGCGAAGCGAGCCTGCACCCATCTTGAAGGGGGTTTACTCCGCCGCGATAGCCGTCACCGTGTCACTCCCGGTCATGTCCAGCCCTTCGCCATTGTCGGGGCGCAGGACCATATGGCCGATCGCAGTGTTGGAGCAGGGCACGTGATAATGGCGGTGCAGCGCGCGGGTTTTCTTGCCCAGCGCGCCGCGCATCACCAGCCACATCACCATTTCAATGCCTTCGCTGCCGGTTTCGCGCAGATATTCGATATGCGGAATCCGGCGCAGATGGTCGCTGTCACCGACCAGACCGTCCAGGAACATATTGTCCCATTCCTTGTTGATCAGCCCCGCGCGCGGCCCCTGCAACTGGTGGCTCATGCCGCCCGTGCCCCACACCTGAACGTTCAGATCCTCAGGGAAGCTTTCGACCGCCTTGCGCACAGCCTCGCCCAGCGCCCAGCAGCGATTGCCCGACGGCGGCGGATAGGTGACGACATTGACCGCCAGCGGCACGACCTTGCATGGCCAGGCGTCGGGCTTGCCGAACATCATGGAAAGCGGCACGGTCAGGCCATGGTCGACGTCCATCTCGTTGATGATGGTCATGTCGAATTCGTCCAGCACCAGGCTCTGGGCGATATGCCAGGCCAGATCAGGATGCCCCTCCACGTCCGGCACCGCACGCGGTCCCCAGCCCTCGTCCGCCGATTTGTAGCGCTCGCCACAACCGATCGCGAAGGTCGGGATGATCTTCATGTCAAAGGCGGACGCATGGTCGTTATAGACCAGGATGATGACATCGGGCTTTTCCGCCTTCTCCCATTCCCGCGTCCAGTCATAACCGGCAAAGATCGGCCCGAAATAATCGTCGCGATCCTTGTTGAAATCCGACGCCACGCCCAGCAGCGGCACATGGCTCGACGCCACGCCAGCAGTTATCCGCGCCATATCAGCGATCCTCTTTCTTGGCCGCAGCGGCCGCTTCATTGGCCCTGATCGACCGCATACCTTCGGGCGATCGACCGCCAGCCATCATCATCGCGCGATATTCGGGAAATTCCATATCGGTCATCGTGCTGACCGCTTCGGCGAAGGGAAGGCCGTCGGTCGAAAACAGCTTCGCCAGGAAATAGACATTGCCGCCCAGATCCAGACAGCGATTATAATCGCGCGCCAGCAGCGCCAGCTTCTGGTCCTCGGTCAGCGGCCATTCGTCCATATAGGCGCGCTCGTCGGCCTTGAACCTTGCGCGATTTTCATCCTTCATCAGGCTCATCGCAAACTGGTTCATATGATAGCCCTGCCGCGCCCGCTTGGCGGTAAACACGCGGGTGCCGGGAATATCCTCCATCTCGGCCAGATATTCGTGAATATCCTGATGCCTGGGATCTTCTGTTATCATAGTCCCCTCTCCTTCAATTGCGCATCCAGCCGGGGAAAGACGCGACGGGCATTGCCCTCGAAAATGGCAGCCCGCTCGGCATCACTAATGTCCAGCGCATCGACATAGCGTTTGGTGTCATCGAAATAATGACCAGTCGTCGGATCGATCCCGCGCACCGCGCCGACCATTTCCGACCCGAACAATATATTCTTGTTGTCGATCACATCGGCCAGCAGGTCGATGCCCGGCTGGTGATAGACGCACGTGTCGAAATAGATGTTGTTCATCAAATGGGTCGACAGGTCGGGCTTCTTCAGCATGTCGGCCAGCCCGCGATAGCGCCCCCAATGATAGGGCACCGCACCGCCACCATGCGGGATGATGAAGCGCAACGTCGGGAAATCCTTGAACAGATCACCTTCCAGCAACTGCATGAACGCAATCGTGTCCGCCGCGATATAATAGCCGCCGGTCGCGTGCATCGCCGGGTTGCAGCTGCCCGACACATGGATCATCGCCGGGACGTCCAGCTCGACCATCTTCTCGTAAAAGGGATACCAGTAGCGATCGGTCAGCGGCGGATGAGTGAAATGCCCGCCGCCCGGATCGGGATTGAGATTGCAGCCGATAAAGCCCAGCTCCGTGACGCACCGCTCCAGCTCGGCAATGCTGTTGCGCATGTCGGCCTTGGGCGACTGGGGCAACATGCACACGCCAACGAAGGTTTCGGGGAACATCGCCACGACCCGCGCGATCAGGTCGTTGCAGCGGATCGCCCATTCCTTGGCCATCGCCTCATCGCCGACATGCGGCGCCATCGCCGATGCGCGCGGCGAAAAGATCGTCAGGTCCGCGCCGCGCTCCTTGATCAGCCGCAGCTGGTTCGCTTCGATCGTCTCGCGAATTTCAGCGTCGCTGATCTCAGGATAGGGCGGGCACGGCGTCCCTGCCTTGAACGCCGCCTTCTGCGCCTCGCGCCAGGCGTCATGCCCCTTGGGCAACACCGTATAATGGCCATGGCAATCAACAATCAGGCTCATCCGCGCTTATCTCCACAAACTTTCCGTCATCCCCGCGAAGGCGGGGATCCATCTCGCCCCAACCGCCTTGCAGCGAGCCGCCCAAAAACTTTCCCCGCAAACCCCGTCATTCCCGCGAAGGCGGGAACCCATCTCCCAACGCTTCAGCGAGCGCCAAGGCCGGAGATGGATCCCCGCCTTCGCGGGGATGACGAAGTGAAGAATCGCAAACCACCCCAATCTTCGCCCCCAACCCCTCCGGCACCACCTTCACCCCCAGCGCACCAATCGCCCGCTGCCGCTCGACCGTGCCGCGCGTCATCGCCGCGCCCGTGCCCAGCCCCTCCAGCGTCTTGACCACTTCCTCCATCTCGGCGGCGCGGCGCAGGCCATGCACCAGCATCCGGTCGAGATTATAGTCCGCCCGCTCGGCCCATGGCCTGGCCTTCTCGCTCGCATCGAGCGACGCCAGCACCTCGTCCAGCACGTCAGCCGCATCCGCCGCCAGCACACATTCGGCGGTCAGCGCCTCTATCCCCTTGACCATGACCGACCGGATCATCTTGATCGACGACGCCCGCCCGACATCCGCGCCAACAACGCGCGTCTTGGCAAAGCCCAATGCCTGCAACCGCGCTTCTGCAACCCCAGCCTTTTCACCGCTCAACAGCAACGGCACGTTCAGCCGCGCCGGATCGACCGGGGCCATGACAGCGACATCGACATAGTGCGCGCCTGCCGCCTCGATCGCCTGCGCCGCGGCCTGCTTGGTCTGCGGCGCGACACTGTTCATGTCGCAGAAGATCGCGCCGGGCGCGATCAACGCTGCCGCCGCCTCTGCCACGACAAGCGCCTGATCCGCCGTCACCAGCGACAGGATCAAATCCACGCCGTCCAGCGCATCTTCCATGAAGCGCGCGGGCAGCACGCCCGCCTGCGCATAGGCGGCCAGCATCGCATCGCGCGTGGTCGCGCATTCCGTCTTGACATCATAGACATGGGCGGCCGCTGCCCAGTCCCCTGCTAATGCAAAGGTGGACCCCGCTTCGCCAAACCCGATGAGACCGACTTCCTGCTCCATGCGAATGGGATGCCGGATTGAATCCGTAGTCGCCAATCATATCCGGGGTCTGAATATAAGATTTTACGAATTCATCTCTGCAACGGCCAGCTCGATCGCTACCATGAATTGTTGCTGCAACCGCGTCGGTCGCCAATCGGCCCGCCTGGTGAGGCCAATGGTGCGACTGATATCACCCGGAGCCGGGCCGATATCCGCCAGCATCCCGCTGTCCAGTTCGACCCGTAACTGATCGACCGACAACAAGGTCAGATAGTCGCCGCTCACCAGCAATTGCCGCACCGTCATCACCGATCCGCACTCGATCGGCACCGCAGGCAAGTTGCCCTCCAGCGCCGCAAACATCGCCCGCCACAATTGGCGCAGCGGCGTCCCTTCGGGCGGCAATATCCACGGAAACCGCCGCAGATCATCGCCATCCCAGCCCCGCTCCAGCGGATGGCCCGACCGCGCAAAAATGGTCGGCCGGTCCTCGAACAGGGGCAACTGGACCAGATCCTGCCCGATCGTCGCATCGCGCAACGCGCCGACCATCGTGTCGATCTCGCCATCGCGCAGCGGCCCCACAAGTTCGGCGTGCGATCCTTCCACCACGGATATGTCGACCTGCGGAAAGTCGCGGCGAAATCGGGTTATTGCCAGCGGCAGCAGCCGCGCCCGGCTGAGCGGCATAGCGCCTACCAATATCCGCCCGCTCTCCTGGCCCCGCAGTTCGGCAATCTCCTCCAGCCCCTGTCGCAGTTCCGCCAGCGCCAGCCGCAACCGCCGCGCCAGCGCCACGCCCGCGCGCGTCAGCATCAACCCCCTGCCCCGCCGCTCGGCCAACCGCACGCCCAGCGCCAGCCCCAGATCGCCCACCGCCCGGTGCAGCGACGGCTCCGCCACCCCGACCAGCGCCGCCGCCGCGGCATAGCTGCCCGCTCGCGCCAGTGCGACAAAGGCGCGGATTTGCGCTGCCGTCACCCGGCTGCTGCCAATCAGCCGCAAAGCGACCTCGACCCGCGGCTTGAAGCGCAATGCTACATCGGTCGGCATCATCCCGCCCGGTCGCCGCTCGAACAGCGCCGCGCCCAGTTGCGCCTCCAGCTTGGCGATCCCCTGCGTCACCGCCGGCTGGGTCAAATTCACCGCCCGCGCCGCCAGGCTGACACTCCCCTGATCGACCACCGCGACCAGCGCGGCCAAGTGCCGGATATTGAACTGGTCAGCTTCCATTTTTGACAATTAGCAAAATTTTATGTGTCCGCGCCATAACCGATTTGAGCATTGCGTTACATATGTCCATGTCACTGTCGGGTTTAGGTTAAGAGGAGCAGCGCCCATGTCCGGCATCGTCGTCCAGAATATCGAACGGGCGGACCTTTCCGTCATTGACGGCCTCGCCCAATGCGGCGTCGCCACCGTCCACGAAGCCCAGGGCCGCACCGGCCTCCTCGCCCCCCATATGCGCCCCATCTATCCCGGTGCCCGCATCGCTGGCAGCGCCGTCACCATCTCCGCGCCTCCGGGCGACAACTGGATGGTCCATGTCGCGATCGAACAATTGAAAGAGGGCGACATCCTTGTCCTCGCTCCCACCAGTCCCTGCACCGACGGCTATTTCGGCGACCTCCTCGCCACCTCCGCCCAGGCCCGTGGCTGCCGCGGCCTCATCATCGACGCGGGCGTCCGCGATCTGCGCGACTTGAAGCAGATGAACTTCCCGGTCTGGTCAAAGGCGGTCCACGCCCAGGGTACGATCAAGGGCACGCTGGGATCGGTCAACGTCCCCATCGTCTGCGCCAATGCGCTGGTCAACGCAGGCGA
This sequence comes from Sphingobium terrigena, assembly GCF_003591655.1. Classification (GTDB taxonomy): domain Bacteria; phylum Pseudomonadota; class Alphaproteobacteria; order Sphingomonadales; family Sphingomonadaceae; genus Sphingobium; species Sphingobium terrigena. Next base: position 185,797 of record NZ_QVRA01000009.1, on the reverse strand, counting down.
CGTCGTCATCGCCGACGATGACGGCGTCTGCATCGTCCCCCGCGCCGACGCCGTGTCGGTGTTGGAAAGGGCCCAGGCCCGCGAAGCCGCCGAAGAAGCCAAGCGTGTCCGCCTCGCCGCCGGTGAACTCGGCCTCGACATCTACAGTATGCGCCCGCGCCTCGAAGAGATGGGCCTCAAATATGTTTGACCGCGCCCGCGTCATGTGGATGCGCGGCGGCACGTCGAAGGGCGGCTACTTCCTCACGGACGACCTGCCCGCCGACACTGCCGCCCGCGACACCTTCCTGCTGCGCGCCATGGGGTCGCCCGACCCACGCCAGATCGACGGCATGGGCGGCGCCGACCCGCTGACCAGCAAGGTCGCAGTTGTCAGGAGGTCGCAACGCGACGGCGTCGATATCGATTACCTCTTCCTTCAAGTGTTCGTGGATCAGGCGATCGTCAGCGACGCGCAGAATTGCGGCAATATCCTTGCCGGGATCGGTCCCTTCGCCATCGAGCGAGGCCTCGTTTCCGCGCAGCAGGACGAAACCCGCGTTGCCATCTTCATGGAAAATACCGGCCAGATCGCCATTGCCACGGTCCAGACCCCCGGCGGCATCGTCCGCTATGACGGCGACGCGAAGATTGACGGCGTCCCCGGCAGCGCTGCGCCGATCCCGCTGGAATTTCGCGACACCGCCGGTTCGTCCTGCGGCGCGCTGCTCCCCACCGGCAATGCTTTCGATATGGTGGAAGGTGTGCCGGTTACCCTGATCGACAATGGGATGCCCTGCGTCGTGATGAAGGCCAGCGATGTCGGCGTCACCGGCTATGAGGACCGCGACACGCTGGACAAAGACAGCGCGCTGAAAGCCCGGATTGAGGCCATCCGCCTCGCCGTGGGCGAACGGATGAACCTTGGCGATGTCCGCGAAAAGTCCGTCCCGAAGATGATGCTGGTCGCCCCGCCCCGCGACGGCGGTGCCGTCACCGTGCGCAGCTTCATCCCGCACCGCGCCCATGCCTCCATCGGTGTGCTGGGCGCGGTCAGCGTCGCCACCGCCTGCCTCATCGACGGGTCGCCAGCGGCCGAGGTCGCCAGCATCCCCGACGGCAACCGCAAAACGCTGTCGGTCGAACATCCGACCGGGGAAACCACCTGCGTCATGGAACTGGACGACAGCGGCACTGTCACCAGCGCCGCCATGCTGCGCACCGCCCGCAAGCTGATGGATGGAGAGATTTTCGCATGAGTGTCAAGGAAACCGGGCGCATCATAAGCTGGCACGGCAACCCGTCCAAGCCGCTCTACACCCCGCCGCCGGGCGCGATCGATGCCCATTGCCATGTGTTCGGACCCATGGCCGACTTCCCCTTCAGCGCGAAGGCGAAATATCTGCCGGAAGATGCCGGGCCGGACAGGCTGTTCGCCCTGCGCGACCATCTGGGTTTTGCCCGCAACGTCATCGTCCAGGCGAGCTGCCACGGCACGGACAATGCCGCGACACTGGATGCCATCGCCAAATCCAATGGCAAGGCACGCGGCGTCGCCGTGGTCGATCCCGCCATCTCCGACGCCGATCTCGCCGCCCTGCACGATGGCGGGATGCGTGGCATCCGCTTCAATTTCCTGAAACGTCTGGTCGATGACGCCCCCAAGGACAAATTCCTTGAAGTGGCCCAGCGCCTGCCCGCGGGCTGGCATGTCGTCATTTATTTCGAGGCGGATATTCTCGCAGAATTGCGGCCCTTCATGGACGCCATCCCCGTGCCGCTGGTGATCGACCATATGGGCCGCCCCGATGTGACCCATGGACCGGACGGCGTAGACATGAAGGCCTTTCGCGCCTTCCTCGACAGCCGGGACGACATCTGGTTCAAGGCGACCTGCCCCGACCGACTGGACCCCAATGGCGATCCGTGGAACAGCTTTGCCGATGCGATCGCGCCGCTGGTGGCCGACTATCAGGACCGGGTGTTATGGGGCACTGACTGGCCGCATCCTAATATGCAGGACGCCATTCCCGATGACGGCCATCTGGTCGACATGATCCCGCGCATCGCACCCACCGCCGAACTGCAACGCAAGCTGCTGATCGACAACCCCATGCGTCTCTACTGGCCCGAAGAGGTCAGCGCCTGATCGCCCGTTGGGGTCAGCCGGACAAGCCGACCCCGACATCATGTCCGGCCCATGCCCGCCAGCGATCCGTTTCCGGCCGCGCCTCGACGCGATCGGCCAGGTTGAAGATCATCACCTGCCCCTGACTGGCATCATAGGCAGGCCATGCCGCTTCGGGCCGACCATGACGCACGAAATGCGCAATGTGCCGCACCATCCGCTGCCCCAGCGCCGCGCGCCGTCCAGTCATCCGCCCGCCCCGCGCCAGCGCCGCGCGCAATCCCTGCATTGGCCACATAAGGGTCAGGTCCAGTCCGTGGGTCGCCCCGGCAATCGGGTGGGCATAATCGAACCGATAGAACCAGGTCGGGCTATGCGCGGCATGGCGGTCGGCAAAATGGCGGGTGGGCATGACGAAGGTCAGGTCGCTCGCCAGCGCGCGGCGCCCGGCCTTGGTCCGCGGATAGGTCGCCAATATCGCCTGTGCCCGATCCGCCCCCAATTGCCCATGCAACAGCGTTTCCAGCGCGGGCCAACTGGTCGGCAATATGTCGCCCGGCATCAGTTCAAACAACCGCACCTCATCGCGCGTCGCACCCGCCAGCAACGGCACGGGTGCGGCCTGTGCGGCATGAACATCCTCCATCGTCCCCGGCACCAGATCATCGTCCAGCCAGGGCGAGGCTGGAATCGTGCCGGGATTGGCCGCGCCCACCGCCGCCTGCGCCTCGAACAACCGGCGCAGATCCACCGTCTGCAACGCCGCAAGGCTCCGGCCATCATCGCCCAGAAAGGTGCGATATTGTCGCGCGATCGCCACGCTTTTGGCCTGACTATGGATCATGCTGACCGCACCGCTCTGCATGAGCGCCTGCTGGAAGAGCGGCCGCGCGGCATGAGCGTGGAGCAACAGCGACACCGACATCGACCCGGCTGACTGGCCGCCAATAGTCACCCGACCGGGATCGCCGCCAAAGGCGGCAATATTCGTCTGCACCCAGGTCAGCGCCGCAATCTGGTCGCGCAGACCAAGGTTGGAAGGAATGTCCGACGTTTCCAGCGCGGCCGCGAAGTTGACGAAACCCAGCACCCCGACACGATAGTTGATGGTGACGACGATGATCCGCCCCTCGCGCGCCAGCAGGGAGCCGTCATAGCCATTGCCGCTGCCCGCGACGAAGGCACCGCCATGGATCCACACATAGACGGGCAGACGTTCGCCCTCACCCAGATCATCAGGCGCGTAGATGTTGAGCATCAGGCATTGTTCGGAAAAATCGGGTTCGGCGATCCGCGCACGTTTGGCGGCATTGCCAAACATTTGCGGGCATTGCGGCCCCGGCATAGTCGCATCGCGCACGTCAGCCCATGGGGCCGTCGCCACCGGCGCGGCGAACCGGGCAGCATCGGCATAGGGGATGCCCAGCCAGCGGCGCGCACCATCGGCACTTGTTCCCCGAACCAAACCAGATTGTGTAGCAACGACCAACCCGTCCATGCCCTTGCCCTTCGACCGCTTTGCGCCGCGCTCCGTCCAGTGCCTACAGCATCGCTCTTGTTCCGATATCGGCGATAGCGGCATCGCGCAAGGCGGTGGGGAATGGCGACCAGACACCACTTTTCGTCCCCCGATCAGCGCTGGCGGCTTCGCTCTGGCGATCTCAATCAGCCCTTGCTTGACAGTGGGCAGCCCCGAGTTGATCACCCGCTCAAACACAGGTCCGGTCCACAGGGATCGAACGACAGGAAGGATTTGGCGATGACACGCTCTCTCAATGGCAAGGTGGCAATCGTGACGGGCGCAGGGTCGGGGATTGGCCGCGCCATCGCCATCCGGCTGGCAGAAGATACCGCGAAGATCGCGATCTGGGACATTAACGCCGAAGGGGCAGCCGAAACCGCCCGACTGGTCGAGGCGGCGGGCGGCACCGCCATAGCTTTGACCGTCGACTGTTCTGACAAGGCTGCGATCCAAGCCGCGGCAGAGGAAACCCGCGCGAAGCTGGGTCCGGTCGCGATTCTCGTAAACAATGCCGGGATCGCCCCCTTCACCCCCTTCATGGATATTGACGATGATCTGTTCGACAAGGTCATCCATATCAACCTGCGCGGCCCTTATCTGCTGACCAAGGAAGTGCTGCCCGACATGCTGGCCGCCGGGTGGGGCCGGGTGATCAACATCACGTCCTCCTCGGTCCAGTCCGGGTCGTTTGCGCAGGGCCATTATGTCTCGTCCAAGGGGGGCCTGATGGGCATGACCAAGGCGCTGGCGCTGGAATTTGCCGCCAGCGGCGTGACGTTCAACATGGTACCGCCCGGCTTCATCGACACACCGATGATGCGCGCAGCACCGATCGACGTGGAAGCCTTCGCCAAGACATTGCCGATGAAACGCGTCGGCAAGCCGGAAGATATTGCCGCCGCCTGCGCCTATCTGGCATCCGAGGAGGCCAGCTACATCACCGGCCAGACGATCAGCACCAATGGCGGTCGCTATATGGGGTCGCACTAAAGGAAGGGCTGGCAATGCTAGCGTGCCTTGCGTGAGCGCCAGCGGCACGTATGCTGGAGACATGGTCCAGAAACGTCGCATCGGGGCGGAAAGCTCCGAAACCCGCGCCCGCATTGTCGAAGCCGCTGAACAGGTGATTCGCGATGAAGGCTATGCCGCCGCCAGTTCCCGACGCGTTGCGCTGCGCGCCGAACTGCCGCCCTCTCTGGTCCATTATTACTTTCCGACCACCGACGATCTGCTGCTGGCCGTATTCCGGCGTGGCGCAGAACAAAGCGACGCGATGATCGAGCAGGCATTGGCCAGCGACGATCCGATCCGGGCGCTGTGGCGCTTTTTTTCCGATACCAGCCGCACCGCGCTGGCGATGGAATTTGTCGCGCTGGCCAATCATCGCAAGGCAATCCGCGCCGAAATCGCTCGCCACAGCGAAGCGATGCGCGCGCGCCAGACGGAATGTTTTGAACGCCTGCTAGGTGACCGGCTGGCGCAGCACGGGGTCAGCGCGGCGGGGTTGAGCCTGCTGCTGGCGAGCGCTGGGCGGGCGCTTGTCATGGAAGGCGGGCTGGGTGTCGCAGCCGGACACGCGGACGCGCGGCGGGCGGTTGAACAGTGGCTGGACGATCTGCTGGCTTAAAAAATGAGAGGTGTTGACTTTTTGCGCGCATGATGCTGAACATGTGTTCAACGTACAGGCAGATTGAGGAGAGTCGGACATGGCAACCACCGCGATCACGCGCTTCGCGCATGAAGAGATCAAGCCGAAGATCGGCAGTCGCATCCTGAACAGCAAGGAAGAGTTGCTGGCAGGCGATCTTGGTCCACAGATTCGCGAATTGTTGGAACAGAGCGGCGTGCTGGTATTCCCCAAGATCGACTTTAACGACGATGAGCAGATTGCCTTCACCAAGACGCTGGGCACGTTCGCGCCGGAAATGCAGGACGGCACCAATCACAAAATTCACAAGATCACGCTGGACGTGAAGGAAAACCCGCAGAGCGCCGAATATCTCAAAGGCTCGCTCTACTGGCATATCGACGGCACGATGAACGACACGCCGATCCTGGCGTCGTTGCTGTCGTGCAAGGTCAAGGCGACCTGGGGCGGCAATACCGGTTTCTGCAACACCTATGCAGCCTATGACGCGCTGAGCGACGAGCAGAAGGCCGAATATGAAAAGCTGCGAGTGATCCATTCGGTCTGGGCGACAGTCTTTTATTATGAGCCGGAACCGAGCCTGGCGAAGATCCAGGGGATGCAGCGGATCGGCGAGAATGAACTGCCTTTGGTGTGGAACCACAAGTCGGGCCGCAAGTCGCTGGTGCTGGGCTGCACCGCGCATCGGGTATTGGACGTAACCCCAATGCGGAGCGCGGAAATCCTCGTCGGCCTGCGCGAATGGGCGACGCAGGAAGAATTCAGCTACAGCCATGACTGGAGCGTGGGCGATCTGGTGATCTGGGACAATACCGGCACCATGCACCGCGCCGAAGCCTATGACCCGACATGCAACCGGATGATGCACCGCACCAAGTTGCAGGGCGAAGAACCGTTTGAATAAGCGGCGGTAATTTGGACGGCTTGGAAGCGTTTGTTTGCGTATCATGGCAGATCGTCGCGGAAGCGATCCATCTGGTGCATCCGCTCGTGGAGGAGGGTGACGATCCCGATGGTGCCGTCCGGCAACAAACGCCAATAGATGTAATGATGTTCAAACCGGCAATAATAGCCGTCCACACCAAATTCCGCCGGGATCGCGCGCCACATGACGCCCCGCCCCGCGATCGCTTCAAACTGGCCGAACAATGCGCGGATATAATGTTCAGCCTGCGCTTCGCCCCAGGTGTCGCGAGTGTAGATATAGATTTCGTCCAGCCGACGGCCCGCCGCTTCCTGTACCCGGTATGTAGCCATCGGTTTTAGGGACGACGGTTGCGGGCGATGACCGTTTCGGCATCCAACGTCTGATAGCTTGAATCCTGTGCGGCAAAGGCGCGTGTCAGTTCGGCTTTCAATCGGGCGAAATGATCGGCTTCCACTCGCTCCTTGTCGCGGCGGATCAGGTCGCGGACATATTCGCTGACATTGTCATAGGCTCCGGCGTCACTGACATTGGCGGCTACGAAGTCGCTGAGCGCGCCGCTTACCCGCACGTTGAGCGTCATAGGTTTGGACATGGCGCTTTCTCCCTGTCCTCAATATAATGAATATCGAGGACAGGGCAAGCAGGTCAATCGATCGGTCGGGGTCCGCCCGTCCCCATGTAGCGCGCCAGATTCTGGTGCAGGCTGGCGACCGATCGCTCCATATAGGGATTAGGCTGGGTGCCGCGGAAGCCGACATTTTTCATGCCCTGCTGAACCGCCGCCATGTTGGTGAAATCCTGTTGCAAAACCGGGGGCCAGGCTTCGGGCGGGGTATATTCCCACTCGGTCGCGGGCGCTTCGCCTTCCGGGAACAGTTCATAGACCGCAGCCTCAAAAATGCATTTGTCCGGGTCGCCCTGATAGGGGCGGGCCGAATAGCATAGCATGTTGTTGACCGCATGGCCGATCTGGAAATTGGGGAATATCTGCCAGGCGGTGCCACTCCTGGCGGTATGGGCGGGTTCGACCACCGGCCAGAATACGCCGCGCTTTTCATCGTCGGCGCGGGCGGACGCGAGCCAATGTTGCAGCACCTGCGGCGCGGGGGTGCCTTCGGGCAGTTCGTCCTTCAGTCGGGTAGCGGCGTTGACCAAAGTCATCGTCGTGTTGGTATTGGCATTTTCCCAGGTAAAAAGCTGCATCTCCGCCGTAGACAGGCGCGGGTCCTCGCCCGACCCGATGCGCAGCTTGGCCTGATTCTCGTCCATATTTTTGGGCGCGTCATAGCCGATATTGCTGTGCAGGCCGTGCTGGCGCGCCCAGCCGCGAAATTCGCCGAATGCGTTGAATTCGGGGTGGGTGGTCTGGACATGATAGGTTTCGTTGAACGCTTCCAGCGCGACCTTCCAGTTGCAGTCGAAGATGATCCATTTGCGCCAGCGATAGCGCATATTCGCAAGGCCGAACGGGTCAAGCATCTCCGGCACGACGCCCAGATAGTCGGTAAGCGATTTCGCATCGGGATTGAGCGTGATCCAAGCCCAGCCGCCCCATGTATCGACCTGCACCTTGCCCAGCGCCGTGCGCTCCGCCGTCAGCTTGCCCTGCCAGTCGTCCTGATGGTTGACGAAGCTGCATTGCCCGGCCCGGTCGAAGGTCCAGCCGTGAAAGCCGCAGATGATGCTCGTCCGGTTGCCACGCGCATTGCGGGCGCCGGGCGGCGTGTCGATCAGGCGGCGGCCGCGATGGGGGCAGACATTGTGGAAGGCGCGCAGCTCGTCCGGGCCGATGCGCGTGACGATGACCGAGTCTTCGAGAATATCGTAGGTGACGAAGTCGCCGACATTGGGGATGTCCTCCAGCCGGGCGGCCTGTAGCCAGACCTTGCGCCAGAGCCGGTCCTGTTCGGCACGGGCATAATCGGGCGACACATAGGCTTCGACCGGGACGGTGACCGGCTTGGTGAGATCTGTCATAACATCCTCGCTTGTCATCTATCGGCCCTGCCAGTTGGGGGGGCGTTTTTCGGCGAAGGCGCGTGGGCCTTCCTGCGCGTCCTGGCTCATATAGCTATGTTCGGAAGCGGCGCGGGCGGCCTGGAGCGCCGCGGCGCGGCCCATTTCGGTGGCCAGCATCACCGTGTCCCGCCCTGCCTTCACCGACAGAGGCGCGCCGTCGAGTATCTCGGTGGCCAGGGCGATTGCCGCGTCCAGCAGCGCTTCGGGTTCGGCCAAGCGGTTAACGAGGCCGATCTCATAGGCGCGCTGGGCGGTGATAGGCTTTCCGGTCAGGATGATCTCCATCATGATCCGCTGCGGAATCATGTGGATGAGCGGTGCGGCCCAGGGGGAGGCGCGGCCGACCTTGACCTCGGTAATGGCAAAGCGCGCGCTTGTGCTGGCGACGCAGAGGTCGCAGGCTTGCGCGATCATCCAGCCGCCCGCGAAGGCGACACCATTAACGGCGGCGATGGTCGGCTTGCTCAGTTCAATGCTGTCATAGGGCAAGGGGAACATGGCGCGCGACGGAACGGTCATGCCGGTTTCGACCATTTCCTTCAGATCGCCGCCCGCGCAGAAAGCCTTGTCGCCCGAACCGGTCAGGATGGCGACGCGCAGCGCGGGGTCGGACTCAAACCGCGCCCAGGCATCGCGCAGCCCTTCGCGGACTTCGCGGCTGAGGCAGTTGCGCTGGTCGGGACGGTTGATCGTGAGGATGGCGATGCCATCGGCGCGGGCGTCGAAAAGGACGGCGTCGGTCATGATCAAAATCCCCTTTGCGTAATGACATGGGCGGCCCGGTCCAGTTCCTCGCGAAAGTCGGGATGGGCGATGGCGATCAGGCGGCGGGTGCGTTCGGCGAGGCTCTGCCCCTTGAGTTCGGCTGCGCCATATTCGGTGACGATGACGTCCACATCGGTGCGGGCCGTGGTGACGGGGCCGGAGAGTTGGGCGACGATCTTGCTGAGCGTGCCGCCCTTGGCCGAGGCGGACAGGGCGATGATCGAGCGGCCGCCGGGCGATCGGCTGCCTGCGCGGACGAAATCGACCTGGCCGCCGGTTCCGCCCAGATAGGCTGCGCCCGATTGTTCGGCATTGACCTGTCCGGTGAGGTCCACCTCCAGTGCGCTGTTGATGGTGACGAGACGCGAGAGGCGGCCCAGCACCGCGGCGTCATGGGTGTAGCTGGTCGCGCACATGCGGATTGTGGGGTTGCGATGCGCCCAGTCGTAGAGGCGCTTGGTGCCGATCAAGGCACCGTTGATCGAGACGCCGGGATCGACTTCCTTGCGGGCGTTGGTGATGACGCCTGCTTCGACCAGATCGACCAGGCCATCGCCCAGCATCCCGGAATGGAAGCCCAGATCCCGGCGATCATGGAGCAGGCGCAGGATCGCGTCGGGGACGGCCCCTACCCCGGTCTGGATGACAGCGCCGTCGCCGATATAGGCGGCGCAGTGGCGGGCGATGGCTTCGTCGGTCGGGCCGATGGCAGCGGGGGCGACTTCGACCGGGGGGCGGTTGACGGGAATCGCGACGTCAATGGCGGAGGCCGGGATGGCTTCGCCCGGTGTGAAGGGGACAGCTTCGTTGATTTCAGCGATGACGATCCGCGCCTTGTCCACGGCGGCGCGGACATAATCGCTGATCAGGCCGCAGCTATGATTGCCATTCTCATCCGCAGGGCTGACCTGAATCATCGCGACGTCGCAGGGGATGATCCCGGCGGTGATGAGCGGGCCGACCTGGCTGACATGGACGGGGATGACCTGGAGCTTGCCTGCCTTGGTCATCGACCGCAGCGCGCCGATCGCGCCCATGCTGGAGAGGGCGAAGCTGTCGGCAGTGGCGGGGGTGAAGAGGCCGGAGAAGCTGGTGGCGATGAAGGCGGACAGGCCGGGAATTTCCCAACCCTGTTCGATCAGCGCCTCGACCAAAGTGGTGGGTTCGCCGCAGGCCTGGCCCAGGACGATATGGTCGCCGGGCCTTAACCCGACACCAAGCTGGACATATGTGGTCATGTTGCACCGGCCTGTTTGAGCAGTTGTTCAGCACGGCTGAGATAGGGGCGATCGAGCATCCCGCCCTTATAGCCAATCGCGCCCACGCCGGGATTTTTGGCAAATATATCAACGATTTCCTGCGCCTGGGCGATTTCCTTGGCGGTCGGAGTGAAGGCGGCGTTGATGACGTCGACCTGCGCGGGATGGATCGCCAACATGCCGCGATAGCCGTCGCGACGGACCTTTTCGGCGCGAGCCTTGAGACCATCGAGATCGCGGAAATCGCCCTGGATCGTTTCGATCGCGGTCACGCCAGCGGTGGCAGCGCCGAGCAGGCACATGGAGCGCGCCAGTTCATAGGTGAAGCCATAGCTGCCGTCCGGGTTGCGGTTGTCGCTGGCCCCGATCGAGTCGGCCAGATCCTCCGCCCCCCAGGTCAGCGCGACGACGCGCGGCGCGCCCTTGTAGCTGCCGGTGTGGAACATGGCTTCGGCGGTTTCGGTGACCAGCACGATCAGCGGGGTCGAGCCTTCATCGATGCCATGGGCGACTTCGAGGGCGGAGAGATAATGATCGAGCCGATCGACATCCTGCCGGCCATAGACTTTGGGCAACATGATGCCACCGGGTCGGGCAGGCATGATCGCGGCGAGATCAAGCAGCGTATAGGGTCCGTCCAGCGGGTTGATCCGCACCCACAGACGTTCGCACCCCTCCGTGCGGCTGGCCAGGAAATCGTGGACCATTTGGCGCGCGATCACCTTATTTTCGGTCGCGACGGCATCTTCCAGATCGAACAGCGCAATATCGGCGGCGCTGTCGGCGGCCTTGGCCATTTTCTTGTCGCTGTCGCCCGGCGCGAACAGCCAGGAGCGCATCTTGATCGAGAGGGTAGCGGGGGTAGGCATGATATTCTCTCCGGTCAGTAGGATTTGGGCAAGTCCAACACTTTTTCGGCGAGAAAGTTAAGTATCATATGCGGGCTGACCGGCGCGGTGCGCGGAATCAGCACTTCGCGCAGCAGCCGTTCGACATGATATTCCTGCGCATAGCCCATGCCACCCAGCGTCAGCATGGCGGTGTGGCAGGCTTCAAACGCAAATTCGGCAGCAAGATATTTGCCCGCATTGGCCTCGACGCCACAATCTTCGCCTTTGTCGAATTTGGTTGCGGCCTGCATCACCATCAGGTTCGCCGCTTCCAGCTGCGCCCAGCATTTGGCGAGCGGGTGCTGGATACCCTGATTCATGCCGATCGGCCGGTCGAACACGATGCGTTCGCGGGCATAGCGCGCCGCGCGCTGGATCGCGTTGCGGCCGATGCCGATCGCTTCGGCACCCAGCAATATGCGTTCGGGGTTCAGGCCTTTGAGGATGATTCGGAAGCCCTGGCCCTCTTCACCGATCCGGTCCTCTTGCGGGATGAAAAGATCGTTGATGAACAGCATGTTGGAGCCGACGGCGTGGCGGCCCATTTTCGGGATCAGCCGATGTTCGATCTTCGTGCGGTCCATCCTGGTAAAGAAGAGCGACAGGCCGTGGGTCTTGTTCTCCACCTCGTCGATCGGGGTGGTGCGGGCGAGCAGCATCATCCGGTCGGCGACATGGGCGTTGGTGATCCAGATCTTCTCGCCATTGACGCGGTAGCCGCCAGCCTCCCTCCCGGCGCGGGTCTTGAGCTTGGTCGTATCCAGCCCGGTATTGGGCTCGGTGACGGCAAAGCACATCTTTTCTTCGCCCGACAGGATCGGCGGGATCATCCGCTGCTTCTGTTCCTCCGTGCCGAACTGGTCGATCGGCTCCAGGCTGAATACCGGGCCGTGGATGGTGGAGGCGGCGGTCATGCCGCCGCCCGCTTCGGCCACGGCCTGCATCATGATCGCCGCTTCGGTAATACCAAGGCCAGCGCCGCCGACGGATTCCGGCATGGCCACGCCCAGCCAGCCCGCCTGTGCCATCGCGCGGTAGAAATCGACGGGAAACTGGGCGTCATGATCGCGCGCGAGCCAATAATCGTCGCTGAAGGCGCTGCATTGGGCGAGCACCGCGTCGCGAATATTCTGCTGGTCGTCGGTAAAGGCAAAATCCACGTTTCTGGCCCTGCTTGCCGCGCCGTCAAGGCGCCGGTTTTCCTAAGTTCGGGCTATCAGTGGCGAGCCGGACGCACAATCGAACAGCTGTTCAACATTTTACATATCGGTGGGGCGAAGTGGTTGCCCATGGCGTCGGCCCGCACCTTGTTTTAGCCCGATGGCATGAAACAGGAGAGCGAAATGGGCGAGCCGAAGGCACATGGCGGGCCGCTGACCGGGGTGCGGGTGGTCGATCTGACCGCGATGGTCTTTGGTCCCTATGCGACGCAGATCATGGCCGACATGGGCGCGGACGTCATCAAGGTGGAGCAGCCGGGGGGTGACCAGACCCGGTTCATCAACAGCGGCAACGCACCCGACCTGGGCGGGGTGTTCACCAACGTCAATCGCGGCAAGCGCAGCATCGTGCTGGACCTGTCTCAGGAGGCCGACAAGGATCTGCTGCGCGCGCTGATCGCCACCGCCGACATCTTCATCCATTCGATGCGCGGCAAGGCGATCGCCCGGCTGGGGTTCGATTATGCCGCGGTCAAGACGATCAGGCCCGATATCGTCTATACCAATTGCTATGGTTACAGCCGCCGCGGGCCGAACTGCGACAAGCCGGCCTATGACGATACGATCCAGGCGGAATGCGGCATCCCGCATTTGCAGGGATTGATGACCGGCAAGCCCGATTTCATGGCGACGATCATCGCCGACAAGGTGGCGGGACTGACCGGACTTTATGCCACGATGATGGCGCTGTTCCACCGCGAGCGCACTGGCGAGGGGCAGGAGGTGGAAGTTGGCATGTTCGAGACGATGGCCGCGTTCATGCTGACCGAACATGCCAGCGGGATGCTGTTCGATCCGCCGATGGGACCGGCCCATTATCACCGCGTGGTCGCGCGCAACCGCAAACCCTATGCGACCAAGGACGGCTATGTCGCCGCGCTCATCTATAATGACAAGCATTGGAACGCCTTTATGGGTGCGGTGCAGCCGGAATGGGCGAGCGAGGAATTTGACAGCCTGCCCAAGCGGGCCAAGCAGATCGACCGGGTCTATGGGTTGCTGGGCGGCACCTTTGCGCAGCGGACAACCCAGGAATGGCTGGATTTGCTGGAATCCCTGCATATTCCGGCGGCGCCTTTGCGGACCACTGACGAGCTGTTCGAGAATGAACATTTGAACGCCATCGGCTTTTTCGAGACGGTGGAGACGGAGCATGGCGCAGTGCGCTTTCCCGGCGTGCCGACATGGTTTTCCGCGACGCCGGGGAAGGTGGCAGGCGGTGCGCCGGGGATAGGCGCGCATGGGGATGAGGTGCGGAGGGAGATCGGCAGGCCTCCCTTATAAAGCGAGACATTTCCACCGCCACGGCGATGATGCGGGGGGTGTGCCCGATCCGTCTTGAACGGCCCTCTCCAGTCTTTACCCTTCGCCCTCAAAGCTAATAGCGGACAGGGTGATATGGCAGAGGTTATGGCAGCGACGACATCGGTTCCGTTCGAAATTACCGATCCCGAGCGTATCCCCACGCCGCGCTATTATGATGAAGGCTTCTACAAGCGCGAGTGCGAGGAGTTGTGGCCGCATGTCTGGCAGATGGCCTGCCGCGTCGAGCAGGTGCCGGAAATTGGCGACTGGATCGAATATAGCAACCTTGGCCAATCGGTCATCATCGTGCGGACCAAGGAGGGCATTCGCGCCTTTCACAATGCCTGCCGCCATCGCGGCGTGCCGCTGACCGAGGGGAGCCACGGCAATTGCAAGGGCAAGGGGTTCATCTGCCCCTTCCATGGCTGGCGCTGGAATATCGAGGGGAAAAATACCTTCGTCTATGGCCGCCATATGTTCAGCGAAGGGCAGCTGGATGAAGGCGATCTGGCGCTGCGGCCGTGCCGGTCGGAAATCGAGATGGGCTGCGTGTTCATCAATTTCGATGATGACGCGCCGGGATTGCGCCAGCAGCTGGGTCCGCTGGCCGCTGGCCTTGACGCCTATCATGCCGATTCCATGCGGGCGGAATGGCAGTTCGCCACGGTGCTGCCCGCCAACTGGAAGATCGCGATGGAAGCCTTCATGGAAGGCTATCATGTCATGCGCACCCACCCGCAATTGCAGCAAAAGGTGCCGATCCTCTATAATATGATGTATGGCATGGACACGGGCGGGATTGGTGTGCCGATCAACCCCAACCGGTCGATGAAAGAGAATATCGTCGATCAGGTCGAGCATCTGCAATTGCTGAGCGATGGCATGGCGGGGATGTGCCATGCCAAGGATGTCGCAGTAGCGCGCACGCTGATCGATGTGGAACTGCCCGACGATCCGGGGCAGGCGATCATGCAATGGTTTGGCATGCTCAACCATTGCGTGACGCAGGCGGCGCTGGCGCGGGGCGAACCGGCGGCGGACCTTAATCACATTGCAGTCAACACGCCGGTCAAGGCGGTGGAATATATCTTCCCCAATTATTTCCTGCTGCCGTTCCTCTCCAGCATGGCGGCCTATCGTATCCGCCCGCTTGGCCCCGAAAGCTGTCTGTTCGAGCTATGGTCGCTGACGAATTTTCCGGTGGGGCAGGAACCTGCGCCGGTGATGGAAGCCGTGATGCTGCCCTATGACAGCGATCAGTTCCCGATGATCCCGCGTCAGGACTATGGCAATATCCCGCTCCAGCAGAAGGGGCTGCACGCCAAGGGTTTCGACTTCATGCGGCTGTCGAAAGATATTGAGGGGCTGATTTCCAACTATCAGCGGATCATCGACGGCTATCTGAAGGGCGTGGAGCCGGAGAAGCTGAGCGCGGCGACGCAGAAGCTGGCGGGGAATTTCGACGGGCCGATACTGGATCTGGGGTTCTGAGGCGCGCCCTTACTCCGTTCGTGCTGAGTAGGGACTGAGCGAAGCCGAAGGCCCGTATCGAAGCATCAAACGCTGTGCTTGATCCTTCGATATGCCATTTCGACTTCGCTCAATGCCTGTCCTGAGCGCCTGCCTTGGCAGGCAGTCGAAGGGGCTACTCAGGACGAACGGGGTGAGTGGGTTACAGTTCAGCCCCAAAGCGCCTCTGCCGCCGCGAGTGCCTGCCCGCCGCGGCCGCGCAGGTCGCCGATCAGTGCCTTGAGGCGGTAGGTCCACAGGTGGAGCGGATGCTCCAGCGTCACGCCCATCGCGCCGAAAAATTGGTGGAAATCATAGACAGTGGCGCGGGCCGATTCTTGCGCGTGCAGCGCGGCGAGCGCGGCGTCGCCGGGGTTGAGCGTCGCAGCGGCTTTGAGTGCCAGCCAGCGGACGCCATTGGCGCGCACTTGTGCTTCGGCAAGGCGATGGCGCAAAGCCTGGAAGGTAGCGAGCGAGCGGCCGAATTGCTGGCGGTCGGTGACATGGGCGACCGTGCTGTCGAGCGCAGCGGCGAGCAGGCCGGCGGCTTCGGCGGCTAGCGCGATGCGCCAGCGGGTCAGGACTTGACTGGCGGGGATGGCGTGCGAGGTGCGGTCGGTTGGCACATCAAGCAGCGTGGCCATGGGGTAGCCGTAGAGCGCTTGCGCTTCGGCGCGAACCTGCGCGGCGGTGGCGGTGAAGGTCGAGACACCGGACGGGCCGACGAGCAGCACGGTGGCCCCTTCGCGCAGGAAGCGGACGGGGCGCGTGGTGCGGCCTTCCTCCACCAGGCAGAGCGGGCGTGGGAGGTCATCGCCAAGCAGCGGGCGGATCAACGCGCTGGCGGCGGCTTCGACCGTTTGCGGCAGGCGGGCGAGGCGTTCGACGACCAGCGCGGCGGATACCGCGCCCAGATCGGGATCGAAACCGATGTCGAGGAAGCCGCCTTCGGCAAGATCACGGTCAAGCTGCGCGTCCGGCAAAGCGAAGCCTGCTTCATGCAACGATGCGCCCGCATAGGGGCGGGACAGCGTGTCGATCGCGTCGAGGATCGCGACCTGATCGTCGGTCAGGGACAGGTCCATCAACGCGGCTCCCGTGGCAATTTGAGGACATCGGTGGCGATGATGTTGAGCTGGATTTCCGCTGCGCCTGCCGCGATGCCCGCAACGATGCCGCGCTGGTGGTGCATTTTGAGATAGGGATGCGCGTCGGCCAGGGCTTCGGGCAGATATTCGACGATGAATTCGCACACACGTCGTTCGGCCATGACGGTGGCGAAACGGGCGGAGCTGGATTCCGCGCCGATCGCTTCCCCCTTGGCGCGGCGGTCGACGATGGCGTAGCTGGCCATGCGGGCGGCTTCGGCCAGCGCGGCGGCATGGGCGGCTTCGATTTTCACCGCTTCGCCGTCAAATTCACTCTGTGCTTTCAGCACCGCAACGGCGCGGTCGAGCGCGGCGCGGGCCAGCGCGTAACGCGGGATGCCCAGCCTTTCGTTGGTGAGCGAATAGCCGATAATCTCCCACGCCTGTCCTTCGTCGCCAAGGCGCGCGGTGACGGGGACGGTGACGTCATCGAAAAAGACTTCGTGAATATCGCCTTCGCCGATCAGCGAGGGAATTTGCCGGACGGTGATGCCGGGCGTGTCCATCGGCACGAGCAGGATGGAGATGCCGCGCTTGCGGTCGTCACTGGTGCGGCAGACGAGGAAGCAGGTATCGGCGAGGCCCGCATAGCTGGTCCAGATTTTCTGGCCGTTGACGCGATATGTGTCTCCATCTCGCTCGGCGCGGGTGCGCAGCGAGGCAAGGTCGGAGCCGGAGCCGGGTTCGGAAAAGCCCTGGCACCAGAGCGCCTTGCCTTCCGCAATCGGGGGCAGGTAGCGCGCCTGCTGGTCGGGGGAGCCGTAACGGATCAGCGTCGGGCCGATCCAGTTGACGTTCATATATTGGCCACCGCGCGGTTCGCCCGCGATCCACATTTCTTCGGCCAGGATCGTCTGGTGCCATGGGTCCAGCCCCTGCCCGCCCAGCGCTTCGGGCCAGTGGGGGATCAACAGCCCCTGTTCCGCCAGCGTGCCGCAGAAGCTTTCGGCAAATTTGGTGAGCGCGGGCGAGGCCGGGCCGTGCTGCGAGAAACGCTCCCAGTCGTCCGGCAGCGTATCGGCCAGAAGCCTGCGCAGCCGGTCGCGGAAGGCGGTTTCCTGTTCTGTCCAGTCAAAGTCCATATCTCAGTGATTACGGGATGCAGCCGGGCGAGAATAGACGCGCACCCAAGAGAACGCCCCGGTGATATGGCGCATGGAGGCTTGGACAAGCGCGGTGCGGCGGTAGAATTGGGGTCATGGATAGGAACGATGCCCGCTTCACCCCCCTGCTGCCGCTGGACGATGTGCCGGACGGCAAAGCCGTAGGTGTCGAGGCAGGCGGGCGCGCGATCATGCTCTGCCATTTTGAGGGTCGTATCCATGCGCTTGATAATATGTGTTCGCACGCGCAGGAGCCGCTGGCGTGCGGGCGAATGCGGCTGGGCTGGATCGCCTGCCCCGCCCATGGCGCACGGTTCGATCTGGAAACGGGCGAGCCGCTGACCGGGCCAGCGCGCGACCCGATCGCAACCTATAAGGTGCGGGTGGTCGACGGGATGATCGAGGTGGCATTGTAAGAGTCTGTCTCGAAATGCGGAAAAAGGCGCATTTCGGTTGCCGCACCGGCCCTCACCCCCACCCGACCGCCCACAGAGTGTATCCTGAATGGGAGGTCGGGTGGGGATGAGGGCTGGTGCGGATGCGCCAAAGGCGCATTTCGAGACAAATTCTATGCCATCGCCTTGGGGATATTGCGGCTGCGCCCCTTGCGCGAGAGGGCCGAACTGCTGCCTAGCTGATCCATAATGACTGGAGGCACGGGACTTTGAGCGACGCACTGGACAGTTTGCGGCAGGAGGTGCGCGACTGGCTTGCCGTTCATGCGCCAAAGGATTGGCGCGCGCGCAGCACGAGCGAGGCAGCCTTTCTGGAGTTGCAGCGCAGCTGGTTCACGACGCTGGTCAAGGGCGGCTATGCCGTGCCGCACTGGCCGGAAAACTGGCCGGGCGGCGGGCGATCACTCGCCGAGCAGAAGGTGATCTACGAGGAACTTGCGCGGGCCGATACGCCGCGCCTGCTCCTGTCCTTCATGTCCACCTATCATGCCGCCTCCACCCTGTTTGAATGGGGCAGCGAGGAACAGCAGCAACGCTATATTCCGCGCATATTGGAGGGCGAAATCTGGTGTCAGGGCTTTTCCGAGCCGGGCGCAGGGTCGGACCTGGCAGCGCTGCGCACGCGGGCCGAGCGCCGACCTTCTTTTTCGGGTGGCGGCGACGTCTATGTCGTCAATGGCCAGAAGCTCTGGTCGACCATGGGGCAATTTGCCGATCAATGCCTGTTGCTGGTGCGCACGAGCAGCGAGGGCGTGAAGCAGGCGGGGCTGACCTATTTGCTGCTGGACCTGAAAAGCCCCGGTGTCACCGCGCGGCCGATCCACCAGATTCATGGCGACGAGGAATTTGCCGAAATCTTCCTCGACAATGTCGAGATACCGGTCGCCAACCGGCTGGGCGAGGAAGGGCAAGGCTGGGCCGTGGCGCAATCGACCCTGTCGTCCGAGCGCGGGCTGACCCTGCTGGAGCTGAGCGCGCGGATGCGCGGAGCATTGTGGCGGATCGGCGATCTCATTCGCGCGAACGGGCGTAGCGAGGATGCGGGCGTACTGCGCGATTTCGGGCGGCTGGCGAGCAAGGTCGATGCGACCTGCGCAGTGGCCGACCAGTTTCTGGCCAATCGGATCGCGGGCGAGGAGCGAGTCGGTGACGCCTCCATCGTCAAGCTCGCCTATTCGCGCACGCTGCGGGAATTTACGTCGCTGGGGCTGCGGATCAGTGGGCTGGATGCGCAATATCATGCGCCGATCACCTTTGGCGGGGGGATGGAGACGGGCAACTGGATGGCCGATTTCATGAACAGCTATGCCTGGACGATCGCGGGCGGCAGTGACGAGGTGCAGCGCAATATCATTGCCGAACGGCTGCTGGGGATGCCGCGCGAACCCAAAAACTGGGTCGTGAAGGAGGGCGCGGCATGAGCATGACCAGAGCCGAATTGCAGGACGCCGCGACCAAGGCGTTTGACGGCGACCTGACCCCCGATGCGGCACATAGCTGGAACCTGATCACCGATATGGGATGGCTGATGATGGCCGTGCCGGAGGATCAGGGCGGACTGGGCCTGGGGCGAGAAGCGGTGGGCGTGATCCATCAGGCGCTGGGGCGGACATTGGTGGCGGGTCCGGCAATCGCGCAGATGCTGGTGATCGATGCGCTGAGCGCGGCTGGCGGGCAGGATGAATTGCTGGGCCGGGCGATGGCCGGCGAGATAATGTCGGCATCGCTGGCCGAGGGGCTGCGCGCGGTGCCGGATGCGGACCGGGCGAGTCATGTGTTGCGGGTCGAGGCGGGGCGCATATCGCTTCTGCCGGTCGAGGGGCTTGCGCTGACGGCGCGGGCGACCTGGGACAAGACGCGGCGGCTGTTCGATGTCGATGCGGGCGATGCTGTTGGTGTCGTGCTGGCACAGGGGGATGCCGCGACGGCGCTGGCCGATCGGCTGTCGGCGCTGCGCAGCGTGGCGCTGGCGGGCGATTGTCTGGGCGGGGCCGATGCGGCGCTGGCGATGACGACCGACTATCTGGAGACGCGGCGGCAGTTTGACCGGCCTCTGGCGTTGTTTCAGGCATTGAAGCATCGCGTCGCCGACATGAAAGCCGCGCTGGCCGCGGCGCAGGCGCTGTTCTGGGCGCGCACCGAGGATTCAGCGGCGGACGCTGTTACGATGGGGGCGATGAAGGCCCATGCGGCCAGCATCTATCGGCTGATCGCCGAGGAGGCGATCCAGCTGCATGGCGGCATTGGTCTGACGATGGAGCATCCCTGCCACCTGTTCCTGAAACGCGCGACGTTGAATGCGGCGCTGGGCGGGGATGGCGATCAGTGGGAAGAGGCAGCGGGGCGACGGGCGCTCAACGCCTGACCATTACTCAAGCGGTTCGCCGTCCCAGGTTTCGGTGTCGATCTGCGCCTGCGCGGCGCGGGGATAGCGCGGGCCGGACACGGCACCAAAGCTGAACAGCGTATCGACCGCCGCCAGCGTGTCGGCGGACAGGTCGATCGTCAGCGTCGCCATATCCTCGTCCAGATGGGCGATGCTGGTGGTGCCGGGGATGGCAACGATGTAAGGGCGGCGCGACAAGACCCAGCCGAGTGAAAGTTGCGCCATGGTGCAGCCTGCGTCCGCCGCGATCTGGCCGAAGGCGGTCGCGAGCTGGAGATTATGCGCCAGATGGGGGGCGTGGAAGCGCGGCATGGAGGCGCGAACGTCGCCCGGCTGCACGCCCTCCGGCCCCACTCCGCCCGCCAGCACGCCGCGTGCGACGGGCGAGAAGGCGACAAAGCCGACACCCAGTTCGCCGCAAGCGTCCAGCACCGCGACTTCGGCATTGCGGCTCCAGGGCGAATATTCGGTCTGCATCGCCGCGATCGGGTGAACAGCATGGGCGCGGCGCAGCGTCGCGGCGGACATTTCCGACAGGCCGATCGCGCCGATCTTGCCCGCCTCCGCCGCACGCGCGAGCGCGCCGACCGACTCCTCGATCGGGACATTCGGGTCGAGCCGGTGGAGGTAATAAAGGTCGATATGATCGACGTTCAGTCGCTGGAGCGAATCCTCCAGCGTGGCGGCGATCGCCTGGGGTGAGCCGTCCAGCCCGCGCTTGCCATCCTTGCCGCCCAGCACGCATTTGCTGGCGAGGGTGAAGTCGTCGCGCCGGTGCATCAGCGTGCGGCCCAACAGTTCCTCATTGGCGCCAAAGCCGTAGAGGGCGGCGGTATCGAAAAAGTCGACCCCGACGTCGAGGGCATAGCGCAGCAGCCGTTCGGCCTGGTCCGGTTCAGGCCGGGGCAGATAGGCATGGCTCAAATTCATGCAGCCAAGGCCGATTGCCTTGACCGTGAAGGGACCGATGGTGCGGGACGACAGCGGGGCGCTCATGTCGGGGGCAATATCCTGTGTCTGTGGGGTCGGCTCCCCATAGCGAGGCTTTGCGGTCGGGGGCTATGAGTTTTTCTTGGCTTGATTGCGAAAGGCGGCAATACACTGCGGCGGCGGGCAGGATGGAAGGACAGCGACATGACGCAAGATGCCGACAGGAAGGGAGCCGCCGCCTATCCGCGCGCGGTGCTGGATTTGTTCGATGCCTATGTGCATGGCGCGATCGACCGGCGCGGCTTTGTGACCCAATGCGCCGTCCATGTTGGCAGCGCGGCGGCGGCCACGACGATGCTGGCGGCGCTCAGCCCCGATTTCGCGCGGGGGCAAGTGATCAAGCCCGACGACAGGCGGATCGCGATCAGCCATGTCGATATCGCCTCGCCTGCGGGCAATGGCACGGTGCGCGCCTATGTCGTGCGGCCTGCGGCAAAGAAGGCCGCAAAGCTGCCGGTCGTCATCGTAGCGCATGAAAATCGTGGGCTTAACCCGCATATCGAGGACATCGCCCGGCGGCTGGCGGTCGATGGCTATATGGCGGTCGCGCCCGACGCGCTGACGACGATCGGCGGCTATCCGGGCGATGAGGACAAGGCGCGGACCGCCTTTGCGACGCTGGACCGAGCCAAGATTGGCGAGGATTTTGTCGCGGCGGCAACCTATGCCCGGACGATGGCGGGGAGCAATGGCAAGATTGGCGCGGTCGGCTTCTGCTTTGGCGGGTGGATTGCCAACCTGCTGGCGACCAGGCTACCCGACCTGCGCGCCGCGGTGCCCTTTTATGGCAGCCCGCCGACGCTGGCCGACGTGCCGAAGATCAAGGCGCAGTTGCTGATCCATTATGGCGGCAATGACGCGCGGACCAACGCGGCCTGGCCCGATTATGAGGCAGCGCTGAAACAGGCCGGGACGCGCTACCGGGCTTATATTTACGATGGCGCGGAGCATGGCTTCAACAACGACACCACGCCGCGTTTCGACAAGGCGGCGGCGGACCTGGCCTGGGCGCGGACTTTGGCGCTGTTCCGGCAGACGATTGGCTGACCCATGGCTGTCCCGCCCGATGTGGCGGGACAGCCATGGGGGTGTCAGGCCATCAGTGCCTTGACCGTTTCGACCACCTGATCGGGCGAGACGATATAGGCGTCCTCCAGCACCTTGGCGAAAGGCACTGGCGAGTAAGGCGCGCCGAGGCGACGGACCGGGGCCTTCAGCTGGCCGAACAACTCCTCGCTGATGGTGGAGGCGATTTCGCCGCCGGGGCCGAAATGGCGCACCGCTTCATGAGCGATGACCGCGCGGCCCGTCTTGGCGACCGAAGCCAGCACGGCTTCCTTGTCCCAGGGCGACACGGTGCGCAGGTCAATCAGTTCGACCGAGATGCCCGCTTCCGCCAGCGGAGCCAACGCCTGCTGGCAGCGAATGACCTGCGAGGACCAGGAGATGATGGTGACGTCGGTGCCTTCCTGCACCACGCGCGCCTTGCCCAAGGGGATGGGGGCAAGATCGTCGGGGACTTCGGCCGGGATGAACAGCGACCCTGCCGATTCGATGAAGATGCAAGGGTCCGGGTCCTGAATGCAGGACAGGAGAAGCCCCTTATAGTCCACCGGATTGGAAGGGGCGACCACCTTGATCCCCGCCGCATGCGCAAACCAGCCTTCCAGATGGTCGGCATGTTGGCCCGCCGTCTGCCAGCCAGCGCCGGTGAGGGTGCGGATGGTGATTGGCACGGTGCTTTGCCCGCCGGACATGAAGCGCAGCTTGGCGGCATGGTTGAAGATCATGTCCATGGCGACGGCGGTGAAGTTCATCAGCATGATTTCGGCGACCGGCTTGTAACCGGCCAGCGCTGCGCCGATGGCGGCACCGATGATCGCCTGTTCCGAAATCGGGGTCGATTTCACGCGGTCATCGCCGAATTTGGTCGACAGGCCAGCGGTCGCGCCCGTGACGCCGCCACCTTCGCGATCGGCAATATCCTCGCCCAGCACGATCACCTTGTCATCTTCTGCCATCGCCTGATGCAGCGCTGCATTGACGGCCTGAAGGCTGTTCATCTTCTTCGCGCTCATGCCGGGATCTCCTGCGCAAAAACATCGCGGCGGAGTTCGTCCACCGATGGCAAGGGGCTGGCGAGACCGAATTCCTGTGCGTCCTCAATCTCGGCTTCGATGGTGGCCTGCATCGCAGCGAGAGACTCCTCGGTTGCGTGGCCCTGTTCGACCAGCCAGGCCTTGAAGGCGGGCAGCGGGTCTTTCGCGATCGCCGCCGCTTTCTCTTCCTTGGTCATATATTTGTCGTCGTCGCCCAGCACATGGCCGTGGAAACGGAAGGTCTTGCACTCCAGCAGTGTCGGCCCTTCGCCTTCACGGGCGCGGGTGATGGCTTCGTGCGCGGCGGCGAACATCGCCAGCGGGTCATTGCCGTCCACGGTGTGGCCCGGCATTCCGTAGCCGATCGCGCGCTTGGCGATGAAGTCGACCGATGTGCCATTCTCATAGCGCGTATGTTCGGCAAAGCCGTTATTCTGGCACACGAAGATCACTGGCAATTTCCATACCGACGCCAGATTGAGCGATTCATGGAAAGCGCCGATATTGGATGCGCCGTCGCCGAAATAGGCGATGGTAACGCGCTTGCTGCCATCCAGCTTGGCGGCCCAGGCCAGGCCATTGGCGATCGGCATGGAGGAGCCGACAATGCCGGTCGTGACCATGACGCCGCTTTCGGGGTGGGTAAGGTGCATCGGCCCGCCCTTGCCCTTGCAGGTGCCATCCACCCGGCCGGCGATTTCCGCCCAAAGCGGGCGCAGCGGCATGTCTTTCGCCACCATGTCATGGATGCCGCGATAGATGGTGCAGATTTTGTCATCGTCGGTCATCAGCGATGACAGGGTGGCGGGGATCACTTCCTGCCCACGCGCAGAATAATAGGGCATGACCAGCCGCCCAAGGCGAATGGTCTTGCGGATGGCGTCGTCGTTGCGCTCGATACGGATCATGCGCCGGTAGATATCTACCAGCTGGTCCGGGGTAGGCGCCGGGGCGTTGCTCAGCTCTGCCATGATGTCCTCAAGATGGCCAATGGGATGCCTCCTTGAATTGGCGCTCAGGGGGAATTGGTCAACTCGCCGGGGCGATATGTGGGCGGCGCCTTGCAATGGCCGGGTGGCTACCCAAACTGGGATGATGGAGAAGGACGCGCATGACCGACAAAAGTGATAGCATCAGGCAGGCAACCGAGCGGGTGTTGCAACTGGAAGGCGAGCTGGAGGCCGAAGGCGCAGCATCAACGCAGGGCGACGAACTGGCCCATGCCCGCGCGATGCTGCACCAGTGGATCGACAGCGTGGTGGCGGTGGTTTCCTCGCCCGGCGTTGGCCGCGTATCGCTGATCCATGACGATGGGACCGAATCGCGGATATCGTCACCGGGCCTGCCGTTTCGCCTGTCCCGTCCGGCGCGCTTCGACAGCTAGCGGGACGCGAAACTGGCCCCGTCAAAATGATCGAGCGGGACCAGCGGCGCGGCTGTGAAGTCGATCACCTTGCCGACGCGCACGGCCTTGGCCGCATTGTCGGGCTGGAAGGTGAAGCAGTTGGGTGGCACCCGGCTGGCGGTGGATTGCCGTTCCATGGGGATCAGGCGGCCATTGGCCAGGATCGCGCCCCATTGCAGCAATTTGGCGGCTTCGCGGCTCGGGCCATCCAGCCCCTCGATCCAGTCGCGCAGCTTCATGATCGACAGGCCCGCGATAGCGGCAGGGGCTTCCATCACATGATTGCGGTGGGCGACTTGTAGCACAACAACGCCGTTGCGGCGGATTTCGGCAATCGCCAGCCCATCGACGGGATCGCAGGTGACGATGTCATAGAGGGTGGGGTCGGCATCGGTTATATGGGCCGCCGCCAGCACGGTCAGGTCGTGGAGATGGGTACAGTTTGCCTTCTTTTCGCCGCGCGCCGCGACATCGGCCAGTGCCACGCCGGTGAAGGTTGCCACCAGCACCGCAGGCGCGCCGGGGCAGGTGGTCCAGGGCACGCGCTCCATGACGGACTCGACGCCGGTGATGACCGTGCCGTCATGGCGCAGGGTGACCGCCATGCAGTGATAATCATCCTCCAGCGCCGCAATCACCTGCCCAGCCGACGGCGTGACCCGCAAGCGCCGCCGGAAGCCGGGCAGCGCGTCGAGCGTGGCGCTGTCCATCATGCTTAGTCCTTGGCCAGCAGCAAAGCCGCCGCCATGGGACCGCCGCCTGACGTGGCGATGGCGACGCGGGGATCGCCGCCAATCTGGCGTGCGCCGCCCTCCCCGCGCAACTGGACCACCGCTTCATAGGCAAAGCCAAAGCCGTGGAGACGCCCCCAACCCAACTGACCGCCGCCGGTATTCATCGGCAATGCGCCGTCGCGGGCGATGCGGGTGCCGCCTTCCAGAAACTGGCCGCCCTCGCCCACGTCGCAAAAGCCCAGCCCTTCGAGCCAGGTGATCGGCTGGAAGGCGAACCCGTCGTAAAGCTGGACGGTATCGACGTCCTTGACGGTATAATCGGTGTTGCGCCACAGGTCGCGGCCAGTGGGATAGGCACCCGCCCATTCGGCCTGGTCCCAGCTATAGCGTTCGACCGACCCGGCACTGGCGGCGATGCGGATGGGTGTGGCTTTCACATCCCCCAACGCCTCGCCCGCCGACACGATCACGACGGTCGAGGCATCGGTGAAACGGTCGCAATCATAGAGGCAGAAGGGCGTGCTGATCATCCGCGCGGACATATAATCGTCCATCGTCAGGGGCTTCTTCACCAGAGCGCGCGGGTTGATCGCGGCATTCGCATGGTCGTTGAGCGCGACCTGCGCCAGTTGCTCGCGGGTCAGGCCGTAGCGCTTCATGTGGCGCATCGCATATTGCGCCGTCCAGTTCGCGGCGGAGAAAGCGCCGAATGGCGACACCCATTGGGAGTTGCCCGACACATCCTTGCGCCGTTCCATCGGCGGGAATTCTTCCGGGCGTGCCATGGCTGCGGCTTCATAGACAGTGCGGAAACAGATGACATGGCGGGCCAGCCCTGCTTTCACGGCATTGGCGGCTTCGATGATTGCGCCCAGTTGCGCGGTCGATTCCGCCGCGCCGATATGCCAGCGGGTCTTGAGCCCCAGCACCTCGATCAGATCGTCCGAACTGACGGGAGAGAAGCCCAGGAAACTGGGCATCTTGCCGGGATAGGTGGCGACGCCGTCAATCTGGTCAAGGGTCAGGCCCGCGTCAGCAATGGCTTCGCGCACCGCATCGACCGTCAACAACAAGGGCGAACGGGTCAGGCGGACGCCAACGTCGGACATGCCGATGCCGGTGATATAGGCTTCGGGTTGCGCCATGATCAGGCGACCTTTTCAAACAAGGGGAACCAGATGCCGTCCTGTTCCTCGAACACCACATGCACCTTATCGTCTATGTCCACGGCATCGACCGGGCTGCCGATGATATTGGTGGTGAGATAGACCCCCGGCGCATCGTCCAGCTTCACCCGCGCTATGACGAAGGGGACGTCCATATCCTTGGCCCAGGCCTGATGATTGACGGTGTAGGTGTCGATCGTGCCGGTCCCCGCTACGGCATGGGGGGCGACATTTTCCGACTGGCAATGGCGGCACATCTCGCGCGGCGGATGGGTATATTGGCCGCAATCGCTGCAGCGGGTGATATGCAGCTTCCCGTCCGCGCCCCCGGTCCAGAAGGCGCGGTTTTCCCGGTCAAGGCGCGGACGGGAGCGTTGCCATGCCATGGGTCAGACGTCCCAAACCAGATGCAGGCTTTCAATGCCGATGACATGGCCGCCATGGAATACCGTCGGATGATCCGGATCGAGCCGGAATTCGGGCATCCGTGCCAGCATCTCTTCATAGAGGACCTGCAATTCTACGCGGGCAAGGTGCGAGCCAAGGCAGCGATGCGGGCCGACGCCAAAGGCGATATGGACATTATTTTCGCGATCAAGGTCATAGACGTCGGGCTGCGGAAATTCCTTCGCATCCAGATCTGCGGCGGGCAGGAAGAGTTTGAGCCAGTCGCCCGGCATCAATGTCGCACCGGCAAGCTGCGCTTCCTTCTTCACGATCCGCATCGGCACAGTGAAGGTGTAGCGGCGCAGCATTTCTTCGGCGGCTTCGGCGATCAGCTTTGGATTGTCGCGCAGCTTGCGTTGCAACGGCAGGTCGGTGGCCAGACCGCGCATGGCCAGCCCCATGCCGTTCATCACCGTGTCGAGACCAGCGATGAACAGAAGCACACCGTAATTTTCCATGTCGGCCAGCGTGGTCGGCTGGCCATCAATTTCCAGCTTCCACAGCATGGACAGGATATCATCTTGCGGATTGTCGCGCCGGTCCAGCACGGTGTCGCGCATGGCCGCCGCGATCTTTTGCAGGCGGCGCATCGAGCCTTCGCGATCACTGTCGATCGCCTCCATATGCTCCTTCACGATGGCGCGATATTCGGGCAGCCGGTCGAGCGGCAGGCCGAGCATTTTGAGGAACACCTGCACCGGCAACGGTTCGGCGACGG
Source organism: Sphingobium terrigena (assembly GCF_003591655.1). GTDB lineage: Bacteria > Pseudomonadota > Alphaproteobacteria > Sphingomonadales > Sphingomonadaceae > Sphingobium > Sphingobium terrigena. The sequence goes on along the minus strand of NZ_QVRA01000009.1, from coordinate 157,974 downwards.
CGGCCATATATTCGCATCGGCCAGCGGGCTTCATCTCCTCGATCAGGGCAGCGGCCAGCTCACGGATGCTGTCGCGCAACGCGGCGATCGTCTTGGGCGAGAACACCTTTTGCAGCGGCTGGCGATATTTGGTGTGTTCGGGCGGATCGAGCGTGATCGGAATCGGCTGGGGGATATGCGGCGCGCCGGGCGGCAGCGAGGCGAGCAGTGCCTTCATCCTGTCCTGCGGCACAAATTCGCTGGAATAGGTTTCGGTGTCGCGCGAGGCTTCATGATTGGCCGCATGGGTCAGCGCAACCCAGCCGCCGCCGTTGCGCGGGGTCCAGAATACCGGCGGCGCGCTGTGCAGCAGGTCGAGGATGCGGGCGTGCGGATTGGCCAGCAGGCCGGGATCGGCGTGGATATCGAAATCATAGACCAGCGCGTCCGGCACATGGGCGGGCTTGGGGGCGACGGGGCTTAGGGCGGCGTGGACCATGTGAATCTCCGGCAATCCTGCATCTTGTTACAACCGGTGTCGCGCGCAGCGCCGCCAAAGGCAAATGTCCGCCGCACATCGCCCCACGATACCGCACCGACGATAGACGCAGCCACCAGCGCCGCCGCCGTATCGTGGCAGCGATTGAGCAGATGGCCATGTTGATCGACACATGTTTCTCCTTTCTAAGGACAGCAAGCTTTGCGGGAGAGACCCCATGAAAATTCGTATCGAAAAGGCCGGTTGCGTGGGCAATGCCCGCTGCGCCGCTGTGTCGGAAACCCTCTATCCGCTCGATGACGATGGCTACATCGACACCGAAGGTTTCGACGTGCCGAAGGGCGAGGAGCGCGCTGCGAAAAATGGCGCGCGGGCCTGCCCGGAACGGATCATCTTCGTCGAGGAAGATGACGGCAGCATCAGCTGGCCCCCCGCGGCCAAAGCCTGACAACAGATAGTGGAGAGCCGAAAATGAGCGACCTATTGGGCTATAAGGGCAAGCGCGTCGTCGTGAGCGGCTGCTTTTCCGGCATGGGGGAGGCGACGGCAAAGCTGTTGCTGGAGCTGGGCGCGGAAGTGCATGGGCTGGATTATAAGGACAGCGCGTTGCCGCTGGCCTCCTTCCATAATGTCGACCTGCGCGATCCGGCATCCATCGATGCAGCGGTCGCCGGTATAGGCGGCACGGTGGACGCGCTGTTCAACTGTGCGGGGCTGCCGCAATCCTTCCCCGCGATGGACGTGATGAAGGTCAATTTCATCGGCCTGCGCCATCTGACCCAGCAGGTGCTGCCGCTGATGGGGCCGGGCGGGGCGATCGCCAGCATTGCATCGACGGGTGGCCTGGGCTGGAGCCGCCGGATACCGACCAATATGGAATTTGTGACGACCAAGGGCTTTGACGAAGCGTTGGCCTGGTGCGACGCCAATATGGATATAGTCAAGGAGGGCTACAGCTTCTCCAAGGAGAATGTGATCGTGTGGACCCAGTTTATGGGCGCGCACCTGATCAAGCAGGGTATCCGCATCAACTGCACCCTGCCCTCCCCTACCCAGACGCCGATGATGGCCGCATTCGAGGCGACGTCGGGCAAGGATGTCGTTGCGGCGGCGGCTGAACCGATGGGTCGCTATTCGACGCCGGAGGAACAGGCCGCCGGGCTGGTGCTGATCAACAGCGATCTGGCCAGCATCGTCAATGGCGTCGTGTTCCCGGTCGATGGCGGCTTCATGGGCGGGGTCGCCACCGGACAGGTGGACCTGAGCGTCATGATGCGCCGTTCCGCGCCCGCGCAATAACCCCCCGGAGCCTGACCCCATGAATTTCGACCTGACCGACGACCAGGACATGATGCGCGACATGTTCGCGCGCTTTCTGGACGAACATAGCAGCATGGCCCGCGTGCGTGAGGCCGCGCCGTCGGGGTTCGACCCTGTGCTGTGGTCGGGGCTGGCCGAACTGGGGGCGTTGTCGATCCGGGTGCCGGAGGAAGCGGGCGGGCTGGGCCTGGGCCTGTTCGATGCTGCAATCCTGATGGAGGAAGCGGGCCGGACGCTGACGTCGGGACCACTGGCCGAAACATTGGTGACCGCGCGCCTGCTGGCACAACTGGGCGGCGATGCCGGGGCAACGCTGCTGGCGCAGGTCGTCAGCGGCGAGGCGGTTGCGAGTCTGGCATTCCACGATGTAGCGGTCGAACCGGTCCAGTGGATTGGCGGCGGGCAAGTGGCGCAGGCCGTGATCGCGCGGCAGGGCGAGGAGATCGTCCTGATCAGTGTGCCCGATACGGGGCGGATCGCGGAGGATAATCTGGCCTCCACACCGATAGCACAGATCGACCTGCTGGCGCACCCGCGGGTGACGCTGACGTCGGGCGCCGACGCGCTGGCGACCTTTGCCGCGGGGATTGAGGAATGGAAGCTGTTGATCGCCGCGGGTCTCGCCGGGATCGGACGCGAAGCGTTGAAACTGGCGGCAGCCTATGCCTGCGAGCGCAAGCAGTTTGACCAGTATATCGGCCAGTTTCAGGCGATTTCCCATCCGCTCGCCGATCTGCTCTGCGATGTCGATGGCGGCAAATTTCTGGTGTGGAAGGCGATCCGCGATCTGGCCGATGGCGCGCCCCAAGCGGGCGCTGCAATCAGCATCGCGGCATGGTGGAGCAGCGACGCGGCAAGCCGCGCGGTGGGCCAAGCGCTGCACACGTTCGGCGGCTATGGCCTGACCACCGAATATGATATTTTCCTGTTCAACCTGCGGGCCAAGGCATGGCCGCTGGTGCTGGGCGATCCGCAAGCCTTGATCGCCGAGGCCGGTCGGCGCCTTTATGGCGGGGAAACCGCCGCCTTGCCCGACGCGGGCGCAATGCCGGTCGACTTCGACCTGGGCGAGGACGCACGGGCGATCACGCAGGAGATTGAGGCCTTTTTTGCAGCGAACGTCACGCCGGACATGCGCGAGACGTTCCACTATAGCTGGGAGGGCTATAACCCCGAACTCAACCGCAAGCTGGCAGAGCAGAATCTCCTCTATCTGGGCCTGCCCAAGGATGTCGGAGGGCGTGGCCTGTCCGCCTATGAAAAGACCGCTGCGATGGATGCGTTCGAGTTGCAGGGCTATAACAACCCGGCAGCCAGTGTGACGCAGATGGTGGCACTGATCATCCATCGGTTCGGCAGCGAGGAGTTGAAAGCAGCGGTCTTGCCGGAAATCATGCGCGGAGAGGTCATCTGTTCGCTGGGCTATTCCGAACCGGGTTCCGGGTCCGACGTGTTCGCGGCGCAATGCCGCGCCACGCAGGAGCCGGACGGCAGCTGGCGGATCGACGGCACCAAGATGTTCACCAGCGGGGCGAACCTGTCCGCCTATGTGCTGATGTTGTGCCGGACGAATACGGAAGTCGCCAAGCATAAGGGGCTGACCATGTTCATCGTGCCGTTGAAGGCCGATGGCGTGACGATCCAGCCGGTTTATACCTTTCAGGACGAGCGCACCAACATCACCTTCTATGACGGGGTGCGTATCCCCGACAGCTGGCGGCTGGGCGAGATTGACGGCGGCGTGCGGACGATGAGCGCGAGCCTTGAACTGGAGCATGGCGGCGGCTTTGCCAAATATCAGCGCGCCATGCTGTACGCAGCCGAAACGCTGTGCCGGGAGATACGCCACAAGGGTAAGCCGCTGATCGAGGATGAAGGCGCGCAGACGCGGCTGGCGCGTACCGCCGCCAATCTGTGGGTGTCGGAACTGATCGCCTTCCGCGCCAATTGGGCGAGCATGGAGAAAAAGCCGAACCTGGCCTATGGCCCGATGGCCAAAATGTTCAGTTCCGAGAAATTCCAGAGCGATGCCCGCGACCTGCTGGACCTGACGGCGCCGCTGTCGCTGTCCAAGCGCAAGGGCGCGGCAGCGGAGATCAACATGTTCTATCGCCATGCCCAGGGCGCGACCATTTATGGCGGGACAAGCGAGGTCCATCGTTCCATGATCGCCGAGCGTGCGCTGGGCCTGCCGCGCACCCGCGCCTGAGGATGATAAGATGAGCGACGCCCCGCATCTGTTGAGCAAGGACCAGGACGGCATCCTGATCGTGACGCTGAACCGGCCCGACAAGCTCAACGCGCTGTCGGCGCAGACGATGACGCTGTTCGAACAGGCGCTGTTGCGGTTCCGCGATACGCCGGAATTGCGGGTCATGCTGATCCGGGCGACCGGGCGCTATTTCTGTTCGGGCGCGGACCTGAAAAGCGGGGACGCCCCCGCCTATCCGCGCACGCCATCGGGCATTCGCGAAAATCACCGGCTCAACCTCAACGGGATGCAGCGCATCTATGACGAGATGGAGCATATCGAAAAGCCGATCGTCAGCGCCATTCATGCGACCTGTGTGGGTGGCGGGCTGGAAATGGCGCTGTCATGCGATTTCCGGCTGGCGGCGAAGAGCGCGGCTTTCTCCTTCCCCGAAGGATTGTTCGGCGTATTGCCCGCATCCAATGGCGTCAGTCGCTTGACGCGCATCTGCGGGCCGCATTGGGCGCGCTGGCTGATCATGGGCAACCAGCGCGCTGATGCGGATCGCGCGCTCATCATGGGGCTGGTGCATGACGTGCTGCCCGATGAGGGGTTTGGCGAGGCGGCGCTGAATTTCTGTCGTCACCTGACGAAGCAGAACGCCGAACAGATGGGCGCGGCCAAGATCGCGATCGAGCTGGCGGCGGAAGTCGGGCCGTCCATGGGCCGCCATGTCGAGCGTATGGCCAATAGCGCGTTGATGCTGAACCCGGCCTATCTGGAAGGGATGGAGCGTTATTTGAAGGGTGTTGGCGGCCAGAAGGACTGAACAGCTTAACCCGTTCGTTTCGAGCGAAATCGAGAAACCGTTACGTGCAGTTTCTCGACTTCGCTCGAAACGAACGGAGACCGGGTTTTCAATCCAATGACATCCAGCCCTGATGGCCTTAATCCGCAGACGCGGCCAGCGTCCGGTAATCGCGAATACCCAGTTCCAGCAGCCGCGCTTCGGCGCGCAGCAAGTGGGTACGGCCCAGCGGATTGGGCGCGTGCAATGTCGTTTGCAAGGCAACGTCGGTCGTCACCGTGACGATACGTTCCAGCCCGGTCATCAGCGCTGTCGCCATGCTGAATACTGGCGATTGCGGCTGCGCCAGTTCCCCGTCCATCTGTTCGACCATCAGCCGCATGACCGGCTGAGCCGCGCGGACACGATGCATCATCATCCGCTCATTCTGCGCGTCGGCCATGCGGTTACGCAAGTGAAGCAGGCGCGAATGTTTGACCCAGAAGCCATGATAGGCGGTGACGAACGCCAATGTCCGCTCACCCAGATCCGCGTCGTCCCAGCGGGTGCGCAGCAGGCCGACATATTCATCCTCGGCCGTCGCCATCACCGGTTCCAGCACTGCGAGCAGCAATTCGGTCAGATCGTTGAAATAATTATAGAGCGACGTCATGCCGAGCGACGTCTGGCGCGCCACCGCGCTCAGTGAAATCTCGACGTCGGGGGGACCGGCCAGCAACTCGTTGGTTGCGGCCAGGATGCGGTCGCGCGTGTCGCGCCCCTTGCGTCCCAGCCGCTGGCCATTCAGATTATGGCTGAGCGTCTTGGTCGCGGCGGGCGCGCGCGTGCGGGACGGCCTGATTGCCCCCTGCTCCACCGCCGCTTCCGCCTTTGCGCTCAAAATCCCGTCCTTCGTTATCCCATCAGGCGCGCCATGCGATCAGCTTGGTTTCGAGAAATTCCTCGATTCCCTCCAGACCCCATTCACGACCGATTCCACTGGCCTTATAACCGCCAAAAGGCAAGTCTCCCGCGATGCACATGCCACCGTTAACGCTGACCGATCCGGTGCGTATCCGCTTCGCGACCGCCATCGCGCGATCCAGATCAGCGGAATGGACACCGCCACACAGGCCATAGGCGCTTTCATTGGCGATGCGGACGGCATCATCATCATCCTCGAACGGGATGACGACCAGCACGGGTCCGAAAATCTCTTCCTGGGCGATGCGCATGTCATTGGTGACATCGGCAAAGCAGGTCGGCTCTACGAAATAGCCGCTGCCCTTGTCGGGCCGCGCCTTGCCGCCCGCCAGCAAAGTCGCGCCTTCGGCGACACCGATGTCGACATAGGACAATACCCGCTCCATCTGTCGCTTCGACACGACCGGACCCATGATGTGCGCGGGATTGTCATAGTCACCCCAATTGTCGCCGAAGCTGGCATAGGCATGTTTGAGGACGGTCTTGGCTTCCTCATAACGGCTGCGCGGCACCAGAAGGCGCGAATGGACGGCGCAGCCCTGACCGGCGTGGAACACCAGCATCGACTGGGCAACGTCCATGGCGAAATTGGCGCTGTCCTCCAGCACGATCTTGGCCGATTTGCCGCCAAGTTCCAGAAATACGCGCTTCAGCGTCGCGGCGCCCTGTTCCATGATACGCTTGCCAATGCCGGTGGAGCCGGTGAAGGAAATGAGATCGACGCGGGGGTCCGTGACCAGCATTTCGCCGGCCAGCGCCGGATCGCTGCCGAAGATGACGTTGAGGACACCGGCAGGGAAGCCTGCTTCGAGTGCCAGTTCGCCAAAGATCGCGCCCATGCCCGGCGTATTGGGCGCGGGTTTCAGGATCACGGTGCAGCCCGCCAGCAGCGCGGCGACGACCTTGCCCACATTCACATAGAGCGGCACGTTCCACGGCGTGATCGCGCCAACGACGCCGACAGGTTCATAGACCGCCTTGCGCTGGGTTTCGAAGCCATAGCCGGTGCGGCCGCCATAATGTTTGTCCCACTTCAATTGCGGGAAGAGGCGCAGATAGTCGTCCCAGCCATCGAGCGCCATGTCGACATGGGCGCGCCCGACCGCTCCCAACGCTGCGCCTGCTTCATTCCGGGCAAGATCCGACAGGCGTTCACGATTCTCATCGAACAGTGCGCGGAGCTTCGTCACCAGTTCGACGCGCTTGGCGACATTGGTGGACCAGTCGGTCGTGTCGAAGGCGCGGCGGGCAGCGGCGATCGCTTCATCGACATCGGCGGCCGACGCATCAGCGGCCTTGCCGACCGGCTCACCGGTCCAGGGGCTGATGACGTCGAAGGTCGCGCCGCCCTGTGCGTCGCGCAGCGCGCCGTCGATGAAAAGTTTGGCGTCGGGAAGAGTGGCCATGGCGTGTTCCTGTCGAAAGGCTTGGGAAAAAGGGAGGTCAGCGCTTGCGCGCATTGAGGGCGACGATGCCCATATGCAGGTCGGCGGGCATGTCGAGGATGGCGCGGAAGGCGTCCGTCACGCTGTTATAATGGCTGATGCCGCGTTCGCGCAGGTTGATGCCGACCTTGGCATTTTCCTGGCCAAAGCGCATCGACACGTCGATCGGCCAGCTGCTGCCAGTCTTGGTTTCGTCCATCATCATGCCTGCCTGCACGGTGGTGACGCGGATACCGTCTGGCTCCAGTTCGCGCGACCACATGTCGGACACGAGTTCCAGCGCCGCCTTGCCCCCGGCATACATCCACAGCATCGGCATTTTGAGCGCGACGGATTCGCTGCTGACATTGATGATATGTCCGCCGCCGCGCAGCAACGGCAGCGCTTCACGGGCGCAATGGATCGGCCCGGCGACATTGGTCATCAGCGACGTGACAATCTGATCATCGCGCACTTCGGCGAGGGTGAAAGGTTCGTAGATGGCGGCATTGTTGATGAGGACGTCGATGCGATCATGCTGCGCAGCAATCGCTGCGAAGGCGGCGCGCACCGAGTCCGGGTTGCCGACATCGCATTGCAGCGCCAGATGCGGCGCACCCAGTTCCGCCGCGACCGCTTCGACCTTCGACAAAGTGCGGCCCAGCAGGATGACGGTTTCGCCATCGCGCGCAAAGCGGCGGGCGAGCGCGCGGCCAAGGCCATCGCCGGCTCCTGTGATCACGATCGTCTTGGCCATATCCTGCTCCGCTTGTCCTGATTATCGCTTCATTCCTTCCCGCACCGGCGCGCGCGCGGCAAGGGGGCTGGCCATCGCGCGCGCGATAGCTGCTTGGTGCTAGCCCGCCGGGCGGGCGAAGTCGGTCGGATAGACGGACAGGTCGCCATCATAGGCAATGCCGCCGGGCCAGAAATGCGTGCCGCTGACCTTGGCGAAATAATGGACCGTGCGCGCGACCGAGCCGGAAGCGGAGCGCGGCGCGAAGGCGACGCCGCTGGGGCTGACGCCGCGGGCGCGGGCGCTGAAATCCTTGACGGTAAAGAGCAGATCGTCGGTCTGCTGCGCGCAAAATACCAGGTCGCTGCCGGGGCAATAGCGTCTGGGTTCCAGCTGCACCGGCGACAGGCGACCGCGCTTCATGCCGACCTTGCCCGGCACGCGGGTGACTTCGGGAGAATGCACATTGTCATACCAGTGATGATATTCCGCTTCGCGCCCGGCGACGAAATTGGCCAGGATGATGCTGACCCCGGAGAGGGGCTGGTCGGGGCGATGATTGGGACTGAACGCCCAGTCGGCATACATGGCGTAGCTGTGGATGCGTTCGCTTTCGTCGCTGTCATCGATCAGCCCGATGTCGCGCGCCTGCGCCAGCAAGGGGGCGAGCGCAGGCAAGTCTATTTCCGGGGTCGCCGTGTCATGTTCATAGACGCTCATATAGCGCCAGGGCTGCGGAATGTCGGGCATGATCTGCTGCGGCGTGACCTCGTAGCGGTCGGCCGAGCGGAAACCACGCAGCCGGGCGAGGTCGTCGCGATGTGGACCGTCGAACCAGGCGCTATAGTCGGCCTCTCGCCCGGCGGGGACATTGTGCAGGTGGATGGTGGTATGCAGGTTCATGGCCTCTGCCCTCTGGCGGCGCGCGCTATGGCGCTTGTTTGGCGCTAATCCAGCATGGACCGGGACTGCGCGCCAGAGGCTTGGGCATCAGGCTCCGATTGATCGCCGGGGCAATGGGATCAGAAACGAAAGCCGCGCATCTGGTTGCCGCCGTCGCACAGGATGACCAGATTATTGACGAAGCTACCTTCGTCGGAGGCGAGGAACAGGGCGAGGTTGGATATGTCCTGCGCGGTCCCCTGCCGCTTGACCGACTGCATGGCTTTCAGCCGCTCCCAATTGGCAGGATCGACCCCTTGCAATGCCGCTTCGGTTTCCATCAGGCCTGGCGCGATGCCGACGCAGCGTATCTCATCCGCACCGAATTGCTGCGCCATGGCGTGGGTAAAAACATTGAGCGACGCCTTGGTGATGCCATAGGCAGTCGCGGGATTATAGCTGGCCATCGAGCATTTGTTGATGATGACGCCCTTTGCGCGGGCCAGTGCGGGGCGCAGCGCTTCGGCCAGAAGCATCGGGCCGAACGTGTTGACCGCGAAAAAATGCTGCCATTTCGCCAAGCCAAGCCCGAAGAAGCCGCGCGCAATCTCGCCCGCGTGGAGGCCTGCATTGTTGATGAGGACGTCGAGCCGGTCATGTGCGGCCAGCACGGTAGCGGCAAAGGCGCCAATGTCGGCTTCCTGCCCCATGTCGACGCGATGGACCGACGCGCTGCTGCCCAACGCCTCGATCAGCGCCTGACTTTCCGCCAGTCCTGCTTCGTTGATGTCGGCCAGGATGAGATGCGCGCCCTCCCCCGCAAACGCCAGCGCATGGGCGCGGCCCAGCCCGCCTGCGGAGCCGGTGACCAGCACGGACTTGCCGCTGAAACGATTGGCCATGATCCTCTTGTCCCTTTTTTTTATTGTTGCAGGCGGGTGAATGTTACCCGCTCGATCCGCCAGCCCGTTGGGGTCAGGCGGAAAATGTCGCTATAGCGGCCCACGACATAGTCGATCGCTCCGGTCGCGCGCCGCTTCATATGGCCCAGTACGGTCCAGTCGCCGGTCGCGCGGTCGCCGTCGATTTCGATGCGGGGCGAATGGAGCATATGGATCATCCATTCGCTGTTTGCGCCGATCGCGGTGCAGAGAAAGTCCGTGATCGCCTGCGCCCCCTCGAAAAGGCCCATGCCATAGTTGCCGACGAAATTGTCCGCGAATATATCCGCAAGCAGGCGGCGGGCCTGGTCCGGGTCACTGGCGGACAGGTCGGCCGCGGCGCAATATCGGGCCTTAAGATTGGCGATCGCCAGTGCCTGATCCGCCTGATCACCCATCAGGCGGCTTCGGCGGCCAGCTGTTTGACGACCAGCGCTTTCAGGTCCGCTGTCTTGATCTTGGCGCTGCCGGTCAGAGACAGATCATCCTCGCTGAAGAAGAGGACGCGGCGCGGCACCTTGTAGCTGGCGAGTTGCGCCTTGGCGAAGCTGCGGATCGCTTCCTCGTCCAGTGGCGTGTCAAGATGGGGGACGATGCAGGTCACGACCAGTTCGCCCAGCGTTTCGTGCGGCACGCCCACGGTCTGGGTCACTTTGACGCCGGGACAGCTTTTGATGACGGTGTCGATCTCGATCGGGGAGACGTTCGCGCCGCCAGTCTTGATGATGTCGTTAAGGCGGCCTTCCCAGTGCAGACGGCCCTCAGCATCGAACCAGCCGCCATCGCCGGTGTGGAAGAAACCGTCGGCATCGACGCTCTCGTCCAGCGGCACGCCGATATAGCCCAGCATCAAGGTCGGTCCCTTGACCGCTATTTCGCCACGCTCGCCCAGCGGCACGATCTGGCCGGTCAGCGGATCAAATATCTTGAAAATATTGCCGGGCAGCGGAATGCCGTGGGTGCCCGCGATCTGTTCTTCCGGCGTGCCCGAATCAAAGATCGTGCTGATCGTGAAAGTTTCGGTATTGCCATAGGCGGCCATAGGCTCCTGCCAATCCGTGTTGACAGTCGGATGGCGGCCGAGCGGAGTGTTCTTGCCGACATAATATAGCGACGATAGATCGACATCGTTCCAGTTGCCCGCCGCCTCCAATTGCGTCCATTGATGCGGCCAGGCGAAGGCCATGGTCGCCCGCTCCCGCTCCATCAGGGTCAGCGCTTCCGCCGGCTGGAAGGTCGCTTGCAGGATCAGGCTGCCGCCCGATGACAGGGCGCCGCCAATGGCCATGGCGAAATTGCCCGACCAGAAGAAGCCATTGGCCGACCAGGCACGGGCATCCTCCTTCGCGGCGAGAAAGCGTTTCCAGCGCCACAGTTGCAGCGTGACGCCGCGATGCATCGACAGGATGCCCTTGGGCTTGGCGGTGGAGCCGGACGAGAAGAAGAGGACGCCGGGGTCGGCGGGGGTCACAGTGGCGGCGGTCGCATCGACCAGCGCCTGATCGACCGCATCGCCGCGCGACAGGAAATCGTCCCAAGGCTCGATCATGCCATCACCACCACCGACGCAGGCGATGTGGCGCAGAAAGGGGAAATGCGGCGCGGCCAGTGCGCCGGGGGCAGCCGTCGCGATGGCCGGTTCCAGATCGATAAGGACTGCGGCAAAATCCTTCTTGAGGACTTTACGCTCCATCAGCAGGACGTGGCAGGCCGACGATGCGAGCAGATGGTCCAGTTCGGCGGGCGTCGAAAAGGTACTGAACGTTGCGGCAACCCCGCCCGCCAGCGCGACACCGAACACCGCCGAGAGAAATTCCGGGCGATTGGTCATCAGCACGCCGACGCGGGTGCCCTTCCCCACGCCACAGGCGATGAGCGCGCGGGCGACTTGGTTCGCCCGCGTCCACAAATCGTCATAGGTCCAGCGGGTGACGCTGTCCCCTTCATGCATCACTAGCGCTTCGGCCGGGCCGGAGCGGGCCGTGACTTCCTGCAACCAGCCGCTCAATGTCAGCGTCCCCAGCCCCGGCTCCTCACTGAGCGGGGGACCGGCGACGATCGAGAGCGGCTGGTCGGTCATGATGCGGTCTCGCTTTGTCGCTTAGCGGTTCACATTGACGATGATGCGCCCGCGCACCTTGCCGTCGATCAGGTCGGCGGCAGCGGCAGTCGCTTCCGACAGGGGGATTTCATGGGCGATGACGCCCAGCAGCGCGGGGTCGAGATCGCGGGCCAGCCGTTCCCAGGCGGCCATGCGCGGCGGCTTGGGCGCCATCACGCTGTCGATGCCGAGCAAGCGCACGCCGCGCAGGATGAAGGGCATGACGGTGACGGGGAAGTCCGCGCCCTGCGCCAGACCGCAGGCCGCAACCGCGCCGCCATAGCGGGTCTGGGCGCAGGCATTGGCGAGCGTGAAGCTGCCGACCGAGTCGACGACACCAGCCCAGCGTTCCTTCTGGAGCGGCTTGCCCTTTTCGGACAGTTCCGCGCGGTCGATGACGCCGGCTGCACCCAACTGGGTCAGATAGTCAGCCTCCGACGCCTTGCCGGTCGATCCGATGACTTTGTAGCCTGCCTTGCTCAGCAGGGCGACCGCGACGCTGCCTACGCCACCGGTTGCGCCTGTGACCAGGATTTCGCCCTGGTCGGGGGTCACGCCGGCCTTGACCAGCGCCTCGACACAGAGCGCGGCGGTGTAGCCGGCGGTGCCGATCGCCATGGCCTGCGCGCCGGTGAAGGCGGCGGGCAGTGGCACCAGCCAGTCGCCCTTCAATCGCGCAACCTGGGCCAGGCCGCCCCAATGGCCTTCGCCCACGCCCCATCCATTGAGGACCACCTTGTCGCCCGGCTTCCAGTCGGCATGATCGGATGTGCGCACGGTGCCGACCAGATCGATGCCCGGCACCATCGGGAATTTGCGGACGACGGGCGACTTGCCGGTGATGGCCAGGCCATCCTTGTAATTGAGGGTCGAATAATCGACGTCGATGGTCACGTCGCCTTCGGGCAGCTGCGCTTCATCAATTTGGCTGAGCGATACGCTCTGCTTGTCGTCGCTCTTGTCGATCACAATGGCTGAAAACATGGGTTAGTCCTTTTCCGAAAGGGAAGGTGATGGATCGGCAGCCGCCACGCCCTGACGGAGGCGTTCGGCAACTTCGGGGAAAAATTCGGCGCGCAGCGATCCGTACATGCACAGGCGCAGCGCCTCCTGTGCCATGCGACGCGCCAGATGGCGGCGCTCGTCATCGTCGCGCGCGTGCGAACGCGCCCATACCGGCCATAGGAACGAGGCCGCCAGCATCATGACCGACAGGACTTCGACATCGATCCCAGGCTGCGCCAGGTCAGTGTCGGCAAAGCGTTGCAGCGACCCTTCATACTCGCGCCAGAAGGGATCAGCCATCGGATCGGGCGAGGCCAGCAATTGCAGCAGCCAGATGCGGCAGAGTTCGGGATTGTCCATCGCGAAAATGGCGAGACGATCGGTGGTGTCGGCAATATCGACTTGTTCGACCCGCCGTTCCCCGATCGTTTCAGGATCGCCAAAAACAGCCCGAAACATGCTGTCGGATACGCCGTCCGCCGTGGCGGCGATCAGCTTGTCGCGCGTTTCGAAATGCTGATAGGCGGTGCCGCGGTTGACCCCGGCCAGCGCTGCCACTTCCGCCAGGCTGATCCCTTCAGGGCCATGTTTGGCCAGCAGCGCCTGTGCGGCGTCCAATATCGCCTCACGGGTGGCTGCCGGGTCGCGAGCGCGTCTTTTACGAACGTCCGTCATAGCATGTGCCTCAATTGCCCTTCAGGCGACTCCCCGATCCCGACACAAAGCGGATCGGGCAGGGTCGCCCGGATAATCAACGTCCATATTGTCCATCAGGCAAGGGCACGTCGTCACCATCAATTTGTTCGACCGCCATCCCTGCCTGCGCACCGGGGAGAGTCAAGCAGTCGGACGCGCGCCGACCCTTCATCGCTCCAGCGAAGAGCCATGCCGGCTTTTCAGGCCCGTCACGGCAATCGGCCGGACAACCCGATGGGGTGCCCGGCCGATCCCAAAGCCCTGAACCGGCCTGTCGTTGATCAGCGCGACCCGAACAGGAAACGTACGTTGACGCCAAATTCGCGTGGCGGCGTCACCGTGGCACCGGTGTAGGTGCTGGTGAAGCTGCCAGCCGTCGGCCCGGTAAAGACCGGTCGACCATTGGCAAACTGTCCGGCAAAGCCCAACTGCTGAAAGCCGGTAAACAGCGGCGTGGTGCGCGTCAGCACCTTGGTCGTGTCAAACAGATTCTTGGCGAACAGCGAGATCTCCCAGCCACCGTCCGGCGCGCGAATGCCGGCATAGAGATTGGCCAGGGCATAGGCTCCGACCTGATCGAAGCTGTTACCAGGATCGCCCTGCGACTTGCCACTATAAGCCACCAGGCCGCGCAGGAAGCCATCCACCCTGCCCGACAGGCTATGATGATATTCGCTGGTCAGCGTCGCGGTCAGCGGCGGCATGAAGGCGGACCGCTGCGTTACATTGCAGGACGACAGGTTATTCGCCCCAACCGCTGCCTGCAAATCTGCCAGCGACGGTGCCGCAACGACGTTGTCGGGAATGCCATCTCCGTTCAGATCGGTGCAGGGCACATTGCCGCCCTTGATCTTGCCCAGCGAGTAGCTGCCAACCAGCCCGACATTCCAACTGCGGCTGATGTCGTAGGACAGTTCGCTTTCAATGCCGTTGACTTCGACCGGGACGGCCCCGACGAAATTAAACGACCCGACCTGCTGCGCTGTACCTGTGACAGCGCCGGTCGCATCGCGAAGCGCGACCGTGTTGACATAATAAACACCGCTGGGAACGCGATAGGGGAAGGCCTTATACTTCTGGTGATAGGCAGTGACGTTGAACCGTGCGCGCCCTCCCATCAGCGTGCTTTTGAAGCCGATTTCGTAGGATTTGGACGTTTCGGGTGGCAGATTGAGGAAGCTGTTTTCCAGCGCCGACTTGGCGATGTTGAAATCGCCGATAACATTGATGCCCGGCCGCATCGAACTGCCCGTTCCGGCATAGACCAGGAAGTCGGGCGAGAAATTATGCTTCACCGACGCATTGTAGATGAGCTTTTTCAAATCCTGGCTGTCCCTGGCAATGATGTTGCCATTCACTCGAAGCGACCCGTCCGACTTATATTTGATCTGTCGCAGGCCACCGGAAATTTCGGTCGCCTCGCCCAGATGTGCGGTCAGGTTACCGAAGAAGGATTGTTCATGGGACCGGCCGCGACGCTCAATATTGGTGGTCACAATTGACGCGATAGCGCCACCAAAAGCGACTGGCAGGCGCACGATCGTCGGTGAGGTGAGATCCGATGGCGGATTAAGCTTGTCGTCAAAGAATCCAATCACATAGTCGAACATGCCAAAGACACGTTCTTCATTCTGCAAGCGGATTTCGTGCGAGGTTTCCTTCGCCACCGTGTCCGTAACCTGATTGATGCTGCGGCCAATGAACAGATTGCCATCATCGACATTGTCGACCGAATGGAATTGCTGCCTGGAATATTGGCCCTGATAGATTAGTCGCTGACCCCATTGCGCCAGTTCCGCCCGCCAGTTGTAGATGTCGAACCGCTGGTTGACGATGCGCGCATTTTCTTCAATCGAACGGCGGTCCTTGGCCGTAATCAGGACCGGACTGGGGGCCGCCGCCGGATTGATTTCGCTGAACGAAATCGACTGGTCATAGGTCTGGGCGTCGCGATCCAGATATTGATAGCTACCCTCCAGCTTGATCCAGTCCGCCGGCTCGATCACGCCGACGACGCGATAGCTTTTTGTCCGCGCGTGGGGATCGGCAGCACCAGCGGTGCGCACCAGCGGGCGGACGCGATCGGCGTCATTTTCGTCCCACACGCCCGACACACGGATACCCGCAATACCTTCGATAACCGGTACGTTGAGCGCACCCTTGAAATTGAGCGTGCCAATGTCATTGCCGGTCCAGTCGGCATAGCCGCCAAATTCGTTGAGATCAGGCTTGCGCGTGGTGATGGTGATCGAGCCGGATGGCGACGCGCGACCGCGCAGCGTGCCCTGCGGCCCGCGCTGCACTTCAACCTGACCAACATCATAGATCTGCTGGAGGATGGCGCCAGGCGAAATCGGCGCGTCATTATAATAGAATTGGACCGTGCCGTTATTGCCGCTGGCATTGGCATCAAAATTGACGCCGCGCAGGCGCGCATTGCCGCCGATGCCGTTCGCGTTGGTGGTCAGTTCCAGACCCGGCGCGAGCGATTTGACTTCGGTGAATTCACGGAAGTTGAGGTTGGCGATCGACTGGGCGGTCACCGCGTTGATGACGGCCGGCACGTCCTGCACATCTTCTTCGCGGCGACGAGCCTGCACGATAATCGTGGGCGCGTCGAACGATGAATCCTGCGGCGCTTCCTGCGCCATCGCCTGCGTCGGCAGCGTCAGGGCCGCCATGCTGGCACCCATCAGATAATAGGCTGTCATGCGCTTCATAGAAACATCCTCCCCAAAAAGGCGCCGCGTCGAATCATGCTGTCCGGCTGGGCGCAATTGTCATTGTGCTTTTGTGAGCTTGGTTATGCCCGATAGAACTTGCTTGCGGAGTCACTAATGAACAGGGGTGTTTATATATCGCCGCTGCGATTCCGGCGCGATTTATGGCGCGTTTTCCAGAGCCTAGTCGGGAGGGCCGAAACGGAAGATGACCAGCTTGTTGCCATCCAGGTCGCGGAAGTAAGCGCCGTAGAAGCCGTTGGGATCATCGCCGCGGACGCCAGGCCTGCCTTCGCACTGGCCGCCAAGGTCAATCGCCTTGGCGTGGACGGCGTCGACCAGCGCGCGGCTGTTGGCCTGAATGCCGACCTGATTGCCGTTGCCGGGCGATGCTTCGCCAGCAAAGGGCTTGCCGATCAGCAACATGCCGCCGTCGGCCGCCTTATAGGCCACGACGTCGGGCCTGTCGAAGGCGCGGACCGCGCCGAGCAGGGCGGCCAGTTCATCATAGAAGCTTTTGGCGCGATCAAGGTCGCGTGTGCCGAATCGGGCAAGGGTAATCATGCGGGCCGTCCTCCCATTGCGGCCCAACGGTCCGGGACCATCCAGCAATATTCTGTGTAATGTCCCAGCCAATCGCGGGTATCGAGATAGAGAAATTCCAGCATCCCCGGCGTGCCGCCTTTCAGGACCACGGGAAAGGGTTGCTGATCGACCCGCGCCATGAAGGCGTCCCAGTCGTCCACCAACTGGCAGACATGATGGAATGTCAGACTGTCATCTGTCGGCAGCGCGTCGCGATAGAGCGACAGGACGTCGCCTTCGATCGGCTGGATCAGTTCACACTGCAGGTCGCCGACCCAGACGAAGGCGAGCTTCTGGACGCCGACGCCTTCGCCCTGCGGGGTCCACAGATTGACCGAGACTTGCGTTTCCAGAAGGGTGCGGATGTCGGCGCGTTGCTTGAACTCTGCGACGGCCTTGTCGACGTTTCGGGTCACATAGGCGTTTTGATAATGGCGTCCGACGATCATCGTCCTGCCCTCTCCTGATCTGTCATTTTGATTATCCTGACAGTGAGTTGGACAATGTTAGGCAGTTTTTCCAAGACCGGTTTATGTCGTTATTCAGCCATACTATCTCTATCAGGCCATAGGTCGGAGCTGGCGCTGGCGGAACTGGCGCGGGGTGGAGCCGGTGGCGCGGCGGAAGGCGAAGGCGAAGCTGGACGGGGAGGCAAAACCGAGCGCGAAGGCGATTTCCTTGATGCTTTCGCTGGTGGCCAGATGCCGCTTGGCCATATCGATGCGGGTCTGGGCGATATGGTCGCCGATCGAATGGCCGCGCGAGGCGCGAAAACCACGGGTCAGCTGGCGCGGGGACATGTTGCACAGGGTCGCCAGTTCCTCCAGCGCGGGGGGCGGGCCGGGCTGGTGCAGCCGTTCGTCGACGCGGCGCAGACGCCATGAGGCAAGGCCGCCGGTAATCGGCCCGTCGGCAATCGCCTGGCAATAGCGCGCCACTTCGATCGCCAATTGCTGAGCGATCAGTTCGGCCAAGGTCGCGCTGCCAACACCAGGATGACGCACTTCTTGCGCCAGGCGGAACAGGCAGGCGCGCATATGCGGGTGGGTGATGTCGAGGCTCGCCGCCAGCCGCCGGTCGGTCCATTCGATGCCGCCATCGTCAAGCCAGCAGTCGATGACGGCGGCAGGAATTTCGCACACGACCGATGCCTGCCGCCCGCCCGATTCGCTGCGGATATGGATCGCTTCGCCCGGCGGCACGAGGAAGATTTCGCCCAGCGGTTCGTAACGATGCGGTCCCCAGCGCTCGCGATAGCAGCCGCGCGCTTTTTCCGGGCGGGGCGTCAGGCACAGGTCGAGCCAATAATGGTCGGTGCGGCGGAACAGCCGGTCGGTCGGCTGTTCGAGGCGCAGCCGCATGATCCGCACCTGCGCCGAGGGGACGATCAGTTCCGCCTCGAACATGGATTGGGCGTAAGTTTCGTTTCGCGGCATCACCCTCTCCTGCCCTTGTTTACTCTTGGCTCAATTGATGGATTATGACCCGATATCTATAGTCAGGTCAATTGCGGGGCAGCCCATGCTGACCGACAATCGCCGCCAGCACAGGACCGCCAAGGGGCGGCGACATTCTTTCATAGGAGAGCGACAGGTGGCGGGTCTTTTCGACTGTTCGGACAAGGTGACGCTGGTGACCGGCGGCAATGGCGGCATTGGCCTGGGCTTTGCACGCGGCGTCGCCAAGATGGGTGGCAAGATCGCCATCTGGGCGCGCAATGCGGAAAAGAATGACGCGGCCAAAGCGGACCTGCTGGCAGCGGGCGCGAGCCGGGTAGAGACCTATCAGGTCGATGTGGCGTCCGAAGAAGCGATCATTGCGGGCTATGCGCAATTGCTGGCCGATTTCGGGCGGGTCGATTGCGTATTCGCCAATTCGGGCCGCGCGTCGCGCAGCCGGTCAGTGCTGACGCTGGATTCGGCGGAATGGCACGACCTGATGGCGGTGAACCTGCACGGCGCTTTCTTCACCCTGCGCGAAGGAGCCAAGGCTATGGTCGCGCGGGCGGAAGCGGGCGAGCCGGGCGGGAGCCTGGTCTATTGCGGCAGCCTGTCGATGTTCCACGGGATGCCGGGCATCAACAATTATGCCGCGTCCAAGGGCGGCATGGGCGCAGCGGTGCGCGGCATGGCGGCGGAGCTAGGCAAATATGAAATCCGCGCGAACAGCATCGCACCCGGCTATGTCAAGACAGGCATCGGTGCCGACCAGGGCATGAGCGAAGAGATGAAAGCGCGCATGGCCGCCGTGGACGCGCATTTTTCCGCCAAGACGCCGATCCACCGGCCCGGCACGATCGAAGATTTTGAAGGGATCGGTGCCTATCTCTGCTCCGACGCTTCGCGCTTCCATAGCGGCGACACGATCGTGATCGATGGCGGCAGCCTGATCTATCCCCCTTACGCCTTCTGACCGGAACCCCCGCCATGCGCCTGCTGACTATCCATGACGTCAACGATGTGCGGTTGGACCCCTATGAACGCCCGGAAGCCGGGCCGAAGGATGTGGTCGTCAAGATGAAGGCCTGCGGCATTTGCGGCAGTGACCTCAGCTACATCAAGAATGGCGGCATCCCGACGCCCGGCAAGCGGACCGCGCTGGGCCATGAGGGCGCGGGCGAACTGATGTTCGTGGGTGACGAGGTGACTGGCGTGTCGGTGGGGCAGAGCGTCATCATCAACCCGATGATGACGCCCAGCTATATCGGCAGCGGCGGGCCGGAGGGTGCGTTTACCGAGGAATTGCTGGTGCGCAACGCGCGGTTGGGCGACAGTCTGCTGCCGATTCCCGACGGCATCCCTTACGATATCGCGGCGATGTGCGAGCCGCTGTCGGTCGCGATGCACGGGGTCAACCGGGCGCAGGCCAAGGCGGGCGACAAGGTCGTGATTTTCGGCTGCGGGCCGATTGGCCTGGGCATGATCCTGTGGGCCGTGGACCGGGGGTGCGAAGTGATCGCGCTGGATCTGGCGAAGGAGCGGCTGGAGCGGGCGCGGGCGCTGGGGGCAACGACGATCAATCCGGCCAGCGAGGATGCGATCGCCCGGATCAAGGCGATCCACGGCACAGTCATGGTGTTCGGGCGGGAGAAGTCGCTGACTGACGCCTATATCGACGCAGCGGGTGCGCCATCGATCCTGCATGATGTGGTGACACTGGCCAAGACCCATGCGCGCCATGTCATTACCGCCGCCTATCTCAAGCCCATCGAACTGCCCGCCGGGCCGATGCTGACCACCGAAATGACCATCACCACGGCGGTCGGCTATCCGACGGAAATGCCCGATGTGATCGCCGCGATGCCACGCCTGAAGGACAAGATCGCGGCACTGATCAGCCACACATTGCCGTTCGACCGGGTGATTGAGGGGCTGGACATCGCCGCGCGCCCACAATCGGCCAAGGTGATGATCGAATTTGAAAGCGCAAGCGCATGAGCGAGAAGCAACAGACGCCTTTGGGCGCGTTGGTGATGGCGGGTCAGGGCCAGAGCAACGCCGAGCGGATCGGCGACGGCATCTTCATGGTGAAGGATATTTCCAACGCCTATCTGGTGACGACGGGCGATGGCGACCTGCTGGTCAATACCGGCTTTCTGGGCAATGGCGCGCGCAACAAGGGGCTGTTTGCCGCGCATCGCACAGGGCCATTGCGGCGGATCATCGTGACGCAGGCCCATGCCGACCATTATGGCGCGCTACCCGACCAGAAGGAGGAAGGCACGCAGGTCATAGTCGGGGCGGGCTTTATCGAGACGGTCGATTATTTCGACCGACTGGCGCTCTTTCTGGGCCGCCGGTCAGGCAAGCTGTGGGCGTCCATGACCCGACGCGAAGGGCCGCCGCCCAAGCCGCCGGTGATCGTGCCGGACATGGAGGTCGCCACCACGCTGGCGTTCGAACAAGGCGGCCGCCGGTTCGAGGTCGTCAAGACGCCGGGCGGCGAAAGCCTGGATTCGGTATTCCTGTGGATGCCCGACGAAAAGACCGTCTTTACCGGCAATCTGTTCGGCCCGGTGTGGCGGGCCATGCCCAATCTGGTGACGATGCGCGGCGACAAGCCCCGGCTGGTGCGCGCCTATCTGCGGTCGGTCGAGCAGGTGCGGGCGCTGGGCGCGGAACTGGTGATTACCGGCCATGGCGATCCGATCCGGGGGGCAGAGACGATCCGCGCCGATCTGGACATGATGCACGCGGCGGTCAGCTATCTGGAGCGCGAGACGATCGCGGGGATGAATGCGGGCCGGACGGTGCAGGATCTGATGCGCGAGATTGCCCTGCCAGTCGACCTGAAAATCGGCGAGTTCCACGGCAAGACCAGCTGGGTGGTGCGCGCCATCTGGGAGGAAAATGGCGGGTGGTTCCATTATGCCGATGGCACCACGGCGCTCTATGGCGTGCCGCGTTCGGCGGTGAGTGCCGATCTGGTCGAACTGGCGGGCGGGGCAGGCGCGATCGTAGGTCGCGCCCATGTTCATGTAGCGGCGGGTCGGCCCTTGGAAGCGCTGCACCTGCTCGACATCGCATTGGGCGTGACGCCCGATCATGAGGCGGGCCTGACCGTACGCAAGGCTGCGCTGGAACAATTGCTGGCCGCGAGCGGCAGCACCAACCTGTCGGAAACCATGTGGCTGAAGGCGGAAATCGCCGAGACGGACAAGCGCCTCGCCAGCCACGCACAAAAGGGAGAAGGATGATGACCACCACGACCGCAGGGCTGGACGCCGATGCACTGATCGCCGCCGCGCGCGAACAGACGGGCCTCAATGATCTGGGCGATGACGCGATATTGGAGGGGCTGCATGTCCTGATCGACGCGATCAACCGGGAAGCCAAGCTGACCGAGGCGGCGCAGGGTCGCTGGGCGCAGCAGATTATAGCGACGCTGGCGAACCGCTTGCAGGTCGAGGATTATCTGGCCAAGCATCCTGCGCTGCTGGACGCGCCGGTCGAAAAGCCGCTGTTCGTATTCGGCCTGCCGCGCACGGGGACCACGCTGACGATCAATTTGCTGAACGCTGATCCGGCACGGCGTTGCTTCCTGCGCTGGGAAGCGTTTAACAGCGTGCCGCCCGCGGCCAAGGGCGCGTTGAGCAGCGATCCGCGCTATGTGGCGGAGCAGGCGCGGCTCGATATGATGCTCAAATATGCACCGCATATTTCAGCGATGCATCATGAAGATGCCGACAGCCCGACCGAGTGCCAATTCTCGATGTCGCCATCCTTTTGCGCGCAATATTATGACTCGGTCTTGCATATTCCGAGCTATCAGAAGTGGTTGTTCTCCACGAGCTATCTGCCTGCCTTCCGCTATCAGAAGCGGCTGTTCCAGCTGTTGCAGGAGAATGAGGGCGGCCAGTGGACGCTCAAAAATCCGTGGCATCCTTTGTTCCTCAACGACCTGACCACCATCTATCCCGACGCGCAGCTGGTGATGACCCATCGTGATCCCGCCGATGTCGTCGCGTCGGCGTGCAGCCTGGTCTATCAGGTGCGCAAGATGTTCAGCGATGATGTCGATCCGGTCGAGGTGGGCAAGTCGCAGTTGCGCACCTTCGACCTGATGATCGAACGGATGCTGGCCTATCGCGAGAAGCATGGCGCGGAGTCGATCCACGACATCCAATATGACGCGCAGCTGCGCGATCCGATCGGCGAGATGAAGCGGCTCTATGCGCGGTTCGACACGGAACTGACGGCAGAGGCGGAAGCTGCGATGCAGGCGATGCTGGACGCCAATCCGCAGGGCAAGCATGGCAAGCATCACTATGACTTGGCCGATTACGGACTGGACCGCGCGGGTATCCATGCGCATTTCAAGGATTATACCGAGCGGTTCGGGATTAGCTGCCGCTAAAATCCTCCCCCCTGCGGGGGAGGATGAAGGGTCAGCCCGCTCGCGCCATCGCGAAACAATAGCGCAGATGGTCCATATGGCCGTCAGGCACGGGCGGGAAATGCAGCGTCTCGTCGGTGGCGCGGATGGTGTCGAGATTCTCCGCGACCTGTTCGATGGTCCAGTCGGGGCGGAACATGCCTTTCGTCTCCATCATGTAGGCGCGGGCGACGCGGCCTGCCATGGCGATCAGCATTTCGCCCGATACCGCGCAATTTTCATGCGCCAGATAGCCGACCGTGGGGGCGACCAGGTCCGGGTCCATCGGCGGATAGGCGCTGGTGTCGAGGCCATCTGCCATGCGGGTGACCGCGCCAGGCAGGATGATGTTGCTTTTGATGTTATGCGCCGCACCCTCGATCGCGGCGACGTTGGACAGGCCGGTCATCGCGGCCTTGGCCATGGAATAATTGACGACGCCTGCATTGCCATAGAGGCCGTTGATCGATCCGGTCAGGACGATGCGGCCATAATTCGCCGCGGTCATGTGCGGGAACGCGGCGCGCACGACGTGGAAGGCACCGCGCATATGGACGTCCAGCACCGTCTCGAAATCGGCATAGCTCAAATCATTGAGAGAGCCGCGACGGACGATGCCTGCATTGTGGATGAGGATGTCGATGCGGCCATAATGAGTCATGGCGGCGTCGATGATCGCCTGCCCGCCTTCCCGCGTCGCGACACTGTCAGTCGAGGCGATGGCGTCGCCCCCGGCGGCGCGGATGTCATCGACCAATGCTTGGGCGGGACCGGCATCGCGCCCCTCCCCTTGCATCGACACGCCCGGATCGTTGACGATGATCTTTGCGCCGCGCGCCGCCAGCAAGAGCGCATAGGCGCGGCCCAACCCACGGCCCGCTCCGGTGATCGCGGCCACCCGGCCGTCAAAGCGCATCTCGTCCATCCTGCGATCCTCTCAACTCACTTTGGCCCGATCTTAGCGATACGAACGCAACGAAAAAGGGTCGCCGCCGCATATCGCTGCGGCGACGACCCCCTCTCCTACCCCTTCAAAGGGATCAGGCTGGCTTGCTGGGCAATTGCGCGATCGAGGTGCCGAAGGCCGAGACTTCACCGCGATGGGTGGTCGCCTGCTGCTGGATTTCGACGAACTTCTTGCCGTTTTCCTCAAACTTGCGGATCACGCTGCCGTCGATGTAGATCGCGTCGCCATCAGGATTGTGGCGGCGGATCTGGCACTTGCTGCGCGTCAGGAAGCCATCGTCACCGATCCAGTTGGTGATGTGGTGGGTCAGCCAGCTGCAACGCTCTGGACCATAGTCATAAGCCCCCGGTGCGCCGACTTCGAGCGCGAAGGCTTCGTCCCAGTGAACGCGCTCAGGGCAGTCTGGCACGTTGAAGCGGTTGCGGATGCCTAGGCCCGGATGCGCCTGCTGCATCTGGTTGGCGAGCTTGTTGGCGCGGATGTAGAGGCCGCCCCACCCTTGAGCATAGCAGATGAAGCCGGTGACCGTCATCGGTCCCTTCATCATGCGCGGCAGTTCGTCGCCGACATTCACATCTTCCCAATAGCGGGGAACGGAGCCGCGAATTTCCTCTTCCTGATACAGGCGGGTAAATTCGGCCAGTTCTTCCTCTGTATATTGCTCCACGCGGCCACGCGCTTCGGTATATTTCGTGCCGCGTTCGCGGGCTTCGTCGCGGTCGGTGCGGAATACCCAGCTGTCGCCTTCGGCCACCTTGTCGCCCGACTGGTTGAAGAAGTCGACATGGTAGATCTGCTGGAACGAACGGCCGGCAAATTTGGTCTGATGTTCGACCAGATCCTTGAGATAGGCCTCCGTGCGGATCGTGTCGTTGCGCAACACAGGCTTGTGCCAGGTCCAGTCGGCACCCGCCCACATGGCATGGACGCCCGACAGGCCACCGCAATAGCCCGAAATGATCCGGCTGGTGGTGAAGAGGAAGCTGGGCAGCGCGACGACCGAGCCATATTTGGTCTTTTCGGCATAGGCCGGGTCGCACCACAATGGGTTATCGTCGCCAATGCCATGGGCATAGTGACGGATCGCGTCGCGGGTCGCTTCATAATTCCACGGCTCGACGGTATTCTCGATCTTGACGCCAATGCGCTTGCGCAGATCGTCGAGGCCTTCCTCGGTGATCTTGGGGAATTTATTGGTGGGGGCTTCCGCCAAAGTTGCCATGTTTCTTCTCCTAGGGTTCAGTTGACGAGTTCGGCTGCTTTTGCAGCCTCACGATCTCGAAGGATTTTGCGGTGGACTTTCCCCGCCGGGGTCTTGGGCAGTTCGGTCACGAATTCGACCACGCGGGGAAATTCATGCTGGGCCAGTTTTTCGCGGGTGAAGGTCTGAAGTTCCTTCACCAGCGCGTCGCTGCCATCGACATTGGCGATGACGAATGCCTTGACCACCTGCCCGCGCTGCGGATCGGGCACGCCGATGACGGCACATTCCAGCACGGTCGGATGCTTGAGCAGGGTGTTTTCAATCTCGACCGCGCTCATCGTCCAGCCAGCCGAAATGATGACATCGTCGGCGCGGCCACAATGGTAGAAATAGCCGTCCGCGTCGATTTTTGCGCGATCCTTGGTGGTTTCCCAATTGTCGCGACGCCATAGCATCAGCTCGCCAATCTCGCCGGGGTCGGATGGGGTGCCGTCGGGACGCTGCACTTGCAGTTTCTGGCCCGGCACCGCCTTGCCCAGTGAACCGGGCTTGACGGCGAAATCGTCGGCACCGGGATAATTGACCAGCACCACGCCGATTTCGGTCGTGCCATACATGGAGCAGGCGGGCACCTTGAAATAGGTTTCGATAAAGTCGAGCGTTGCCGGATCGATCGGCTCTCCGGTGTAGGACAGCTTCTTGAAATGGAAGCTGTAGTCGCCTGCCTTGCCGCTATTCTTCATCATGCGATAATGGGTCGCGGCGGCCGACATGTTGGTGATGCCATAATCGTCCAGCGCCTTCATCAGCCGGACCGGATCGAAGCGGCCCGCAAAGGTACCGGTCGTCACGCCCATGCCCAGCGGGGCCAGCGTGCCATGCCACAATCCATGACCCCAGGCGGGCGAGGAAGGGCAGAAAAATTCGTCGCCGGGGCGGATGCCGGTGCCGTAGAGCGCGGCGAACATCAGCGTCACCAGCGCGCGGTGGCTGTGCTTGACCGCTTCGGGCAATTCGCGGGTGGTGCCGGACGTATATTGGAACACGGCCAGATCGTTCGCCTTGGTTTTCGGCGTGTAGGTCGCGGGATATTTCTCAATCTCATCGAGCAGGCCATCGTCGGCAACGACGACGCGCGGGCCGTTCATGCTGCGTGCCAGGTCCGCCTTTTCGCTGTTGGTGATCAGGATCGTCGGCTTGCAGTCATCCACCCGCAGGCGCAGCGCGTCGGGACCGAACAGGGTGAAGAGCGGCACCGAAATCGCGCCGGTCTGCATCGCCCCGAACAGGCAGACATAGAAGGGCAAGGAGGGTTCCAGCATGAAGGCGATGCGTTCGCCGGGTTGAACGCCCTCTGCATCGAGCCAATGGGCAAAGCGGGCCGCGCCAGCCGAAATGGTGTCGAAGCTCAATATCTCATCGCGGCCATCGGCGTGCGCGATCCGCACCGCTGCGCGGCCCGATCCATCGGCATGGCGGGTAATGCACTCATGCGCGATGTTCATCTCTTCGCGGTTGCCGTCGAACAGCTCCCACGGCGCATTGGGCGTCGCATGGGCCTGCGCATCGGCATAGCTGCTATAGTCGGTGAGCTTGGTCATTCGTTCCGTCCGTTCACTATAGCGAACGACAGGAAAGCCGCCTTCGCCATGACGAAACCGAAATGTCACGCCGACTCCATTGTTGTAAATCATGAACAATGTTCTATATGTTGAATGATCGTCCATCGCTGGGGCGATGGAGATATGCGCCATGGCCGACCCCACGCCCCTGCCCACCCCCTCCCCCGTCCGAAAGGTTGCGCGCGCAGTGAAAGATAGCAAAGCGCCCGCCATCGCTCGCGCGGCGGCCATATTGCGCTTGCTGGGGCGTAGCGAGCGGCCGCTGGGGGTACAGGCGATCGCCAAGGAATTGGGGCTGGTCCCCAGCACCTGCCTCTATGTGCTGCGGGCCTTGGCGGAAGAGGAACTGGTGTCGTTTGATCCCGACACCAAGCGCTATGCGCTGGAAGCGGGCGTGCTGACGCTGGCGCGGCACTGGTTGCGGCGCGACCTGTTCAACGATCTGGCGCAGCCGCATCTCGACCGGCTGGCTGGGCGTTTCGGTTTGACCATGTTGGGTGTGCAAGCGGTGGGGCTGGACCATATGATCGTCGTCGCCATGGCGCAATCGGGCAGCGGGTTTCAGCTCAGCACGCAGGTCGGGAGTCGTTTTCCGGCGTTGATCAGCGCGACCGGGCGCTGCATCGCGGCATTTGGCGACTATCCTGAGGCAGAATTGAAGGCGCGGTTCGACCAGTTGCGCTGGGACGATCCGCCCGCGTTCGACGACTGGATGGAGCAGTTGCGCCGGACCCGCGAACAGGGGTTCGCTGTGGATGAGGGGCAATATATTGCGGGCGCGACCGTGGTGTCCGCGCCGGTGTGGAAGGGCGCGGGACGGCCGGTTCATGCATTGGTCGCGATCGGCATCGGCGCGGCGCTGGGCCGGGAGCTTGGCGCGTTGCAGGATGCGCTGGTGGAGGCGGCGAGTGCTCTGTCGGGGCAGCTAGGCGGCGGGGCGTAGCGCCAGAACGCTGCCTTCGGCGTCGCCAGACAGATAGAGGGTGCCATCCGGCCCGGCGGTGAGGCCGCAGAAATTGATCATCGGTCCAGCCATGTCGCCGATCGGTCCCAGATATTTAGGCGTGATGCCGACAGGCGCGCCGACTGGCAGATGGGTGGCGATGGTGCGCTGCGCGCCGCTGGCGGGATCGAGTGCGATCAGCGATTTGCTCTGTGTGTCGATGACATAGAGGGTGCCGTTGCTGATCGTAATGCCTTCGGGCCGTCCCAGCCCTTCGACCACCGTTTCCACGGTGCGGCCCTGTTGCAGCCGGACGATGCGCCCCTTGCCCGCTTCGGCGACATAGGCGGTGTCGCCATCCAACGCGACGCCCATCGGCTGATCAAGGCCCGTGGCGATTGCGCGCACTGTGCCATTTTCGGCGACATGCACCTGCCCCGTGCCCTGTTCGGCGAAAACGATGGCACCGCTGGCGTTGGCCGCAACACCCATCAGCCGGTCATGGCCGTGGGAGAGGAACTCGCTGGCCCCCTCCCACGGTCGATAGCGCGCGAGGCTGCCGGTGCCGGTGGTGACGATCCATTCCCCTGCCTGCGCGCCCGGTGCAACACCGCGCAAATAGCCGGGACAGCCGGGGTAGAAGATCATCCCCGCCAGTTGCGGCACACCGCCGGGGCGCAGCGTGTAGCCGAACGTGCCATCGGCGACGAAGATGGCCCCCTCCCCGTCCACCGCCAGACCAAGCGGCCATTGCAGTGCGCGCGGGACGACGGAGCGGACCTTGCCGTCGCCCATCAATTCGGTGATCTCACCGGGGATGCTGGACACGAAGATGCGGTCGCCGATGAAACTGACATTGTCGAGGCCGGGGCCAAGGTCTGCCAGCACCTCCCGCGTGCCGCTGACCGGATCGATGCGCAGCACCTGACCGCTCGCGACCTGGGTGGTGACGATACGGCCCTTGCTGTCGAACTTGACCGAGTCCGGCACGCCCAGATCGCCTGCGACGACTTCGGGCGCGCCGCCGTTGAGGTCCACGCGCCAGATTTCATTGGCACCCATGACGGGAAAATAGAGTTTGCCATCCGGGCCGACCTGAAAGGCGTTGGCCATCGGCACATTGTCGAGGATGAGGCGCGGTGCGCCGCCGTCGAGCGGCAATTCCATGATCCGCGCGCCCATGCGACATTCGCCCGCGATCAGGCGACCCCGATGCCAGGTGATCGGGTTGGCGACGGGCATGTCGCCATGGATGATACGCGCCTGCCCGCCGGGCGTCAGCATCGACACGCGGCCTTCGGTAATTTCGGTCAGGTAGAGATTGCCCGCTTCATCGAACACCAGATCGTCGGGCGCGACGATGTCGCCGCCCATCGGGCTGATGGTGGAGATCACACCGCTGTCGACGTCGATTGCGCTGACCTGGCTGCCGCCGACCTGCGCGACATAGAGGCGACCGTCCGCGCCGGTGGCCAAGCCGTTCGCGCCATAGAGACGGCTGGGGGGCGTGAGCCGTTCAAGGCTCCACCCTTCCGTTGCCGTCATGCCGCTGGGCGCGATCCGGCCGTTCATGTCAGGCGTAACCCAGCATGGACTTGACTTCGAGATATTCGTGGAAGCCGAACTCGCCCCATTCGCGCCCGTTGCCGCTGCGCTTGTAGCCGCCAAAGGGGGCGTGGAAATCGAAGCCGCCGTTCATGCTGACCCAGCCGGTCCGCAGGCGGCGGGCGACGGCGTGAACCGCGTCCGTGTCGAGGCCGTTGACATAGCCGGCGAGGCCAAAGGGGCTGTCATTGGCGATGGCGACCGCATCATCCAGGTCAGTGTAAGGGATGATCACCAGCACCGGACCGAAAATCTCTTCGCGCGCAATGACCATGTCGTTGGTGCCAAGGAACACAGTGGGGCGGACGAACCAGCCCTTGTCGATGCCGTCGGGGCGACCGGGACCGCCCGCAATCAGGGTCGCGCCTTCGGCCACGCCCTTGGCGATATAGTCCTGAATGATGTTGTACTGCGCCTTGGACACGACAGGTCCCATGGCGACATCGCCCGCCGGGTCGCCGACGGTGACGGCGTCGGCCGCAGCCTTCGCCGCTGCGAGCGCTTCGTCTAGGCGCGCGGCGGGGACGAGCAGGCGCGATCCGGCGCTGCATGTCTGGCCGCTATTGCCCATCATGCCCGCGGTGGCGCCAGTGACGTTGTCCGCCAGCGCAGCGTCGTCCAGCACAATGAACGCGCTCTTGCCGCCCAGTTCCAGGCCGACGCGCTTGACCGTGGTGGCCGCGTCCTTCTGGATCTGCACGCCGACCGGCTCGGAGCCGGTGAAGCTCACCATATCGACATTTTCATGGGTCGAGAGCGCCGTACCGATGACGCTGCCCTGCCCCTGGATCATGTTGAACACGCCCGCCGGAACGCCCGCCGCGTCGATGATTTCGGCAAGGATTTGGGCGGAGAAGGGGGCGAGCTGCGGCGGCTTCAGGATCATCGTGCAGCCGGTAGCGAGCGCGGGAAAGACTTTCACGCAGGTCTGGTTCATCGGCCAGTTCCATGGCGTGATGAGGGCGCAGACGCCGATCGGCTCGCGGCGGATCATAGTGGGTCCACGCAATTCCTCGAACGCGAAATTTTCCAGCAGTTCGATGGCGGTCTGGAGATGGCCTGCGCCAAGCCCGACATGGAAGCCGTTGGCCAGGCCCGATGGCGCGCCCATTTCCTCCCGGATCGCCGCGCCCAGATCGGGCAGGCGACGCTGATATTCGGCCTGGATCGCGCGCAGCAGGTCAAGCCGCTGTTCCCGCGTCGTTTCCGACCAGGCGGGGAAGGCGCGGCGGGCGGCGGCGACGGCCTTATCCACGTCCGCTGTCGAACCCAGCGCGATGTGGCCTGCAACCTGCTCGTTCGCCGGGTTGATGACCTCGGCGGTTTTGGGTTCGACCGAATCGACCCACTGGCCGTCAATGTAGAATTGCAGATGGTCGCGCATGGGTCTCTCCGTCTTTATATCCTCCCCCCTTTAGGCGGGGGCTGTCGCACATGACTTTTCGCTATCCCTTCAACGTCATGCTGAATTTATTTCAGCATCCATTTCTCGTCACAAACAACGGCTTGAGCCGGAGAAATGGACCCTGAAACAAGTTCAGGGTGACGGTGAAAGAGGGGGGTCATATGTGATAGCCCTGCCCTCAATGATGAGGTTTTTATTGCGTGCCTTCGGCGTACCAGGTGCGGAATTCGGCATATTTGGGCATTTCTTCCGAATTCGCCTTGGGGTCGATCACGACATGGACCACGCCCACCTTGCCACTGGCATAGGCGCGTTCGATGGCGGGTTTGATGTCCTCCGCACGAGTCACATATTCGCCGTGGCAGCCAAAGCCTTCGCCGATCTTGTCGAAACGGACGTCCTTGCTCCAGTGGGTACCGGTTTCTTCGGTGCCCGGACCAAAGGTGCGCTTGTACACGCCGACTTCCAGACCCCATTGATTGTCGACACCAATGACGCAGACCAGCGGCAGCTTGGTGCGCACCGCCACTTCCAGTTCGGCGATGTGGAACATGAAGCTGCTGTCCGACGTCAGCAACATGCCGGGACGGCTGACCCCGGTCGCTGCCCGATCGGCCAGCATCGCGCCGGTGGCATAGGGGATGCCGGTACCGATATGCCCGAAATTCTGGTTCCAGATGACGTCGTTGGGCTTGCACTGCGAATAGGTCCACTGGAACACTACGCCCGCGCCGCCGTCTCGGATCAGGATGCCGTCCCTGGGGAAGGCTTGTGTTGCCTGCACCGCGAGCTGCGCAGGATGGATCGCAACGTCGCCGCTGCCGTCGCTCTTGGTGAGCGATTCCGCCGCCAGCTCGTCCAGCTCTGCCTGACCGTCGCGCATGAAGGCTTCCAGCATCGGGGCGGGCGCGCGCGGCGTGTCCTTCAGCGCTGCAACCAGCTGCGGCACGACGCCGCGCAGATCGCCGACCAGCGGCACGTCGATCGGGCGGTTGACGCCGATCGCCGACGGATCTTGCTCGACATAGATCCACTTACGGATCGCTTCATTCTTCATCCAGTAGCGCCATTTGCCGAAATGGACCGGCTCGCCCAGTTCGGTGCCGAGCGCCAGCACAAGGTCGGACTCGGTCACCGCTTCGATCGACGCCTTGGAGAATACGTACTGGAAGGTGCGATCTTCCAGCCCCTTGATGTAGCTGGTGCCGCCCGACGTCTGGATGACGGGGCAGTTCATAAGGTCCGCCAGTTCCTTGACCGCCGCGCCGGAGCGGGAGGTGTGGACGCCATGGCCGACCAGCAGGATCGGGTTCTTCGCCGCACGGATCAGGTCAGCGGCTTCCTTCACCCGGTCGATGTCCGCCCCCTGATTGACCAGACGGTAACGCTCCGGCACCAGCGGCGCGGGCAGGTCCAGCTCTTCCAGGATGATGTGGCTGGGATATTCGATATAGACCGGGCCGGGCGTGCCGCCCATCGCCTTGCGGATGCCCTCACGGATCACCTCGTCAGTCTGGTCGGCATATTCGATCGATGCGGCATATTTCACCGAATTTTCAAACAGCGGCATTTGCTTGACGAACTGGATGCGGCCACGGCGGACGCGCTGTTCGGTGACGCGGGCGCGCTGGCCCGACAGGAAGATGACCGGCGAATGTTCGACCAGCGCGCACTGGATGGCGGGCGCCATATTGGCGATGCCCGGCCCCAGCGTGCCGATGGCAACGGCGGGCTTTCCGGTGATACGCGAGGCGGCTTCGGCCATGAAACCGGCGGCAGCTTCATGATGCGGGGCCACCACGGTCCAGCCGCGCCGTTCCGCCTCCAGAAACATATGAACGAAATTCGGGTCGGGAATACCGAACAGCGTGTTGATGCCCTCAGCCTCGAACAGGTCGAGCACGCGCTTGTAAACCGGGGTGCCAGGCTTGCCCGATGCGGTCACAGCGGCAGCGGCGGGCTTGGGATCGTCATAGCTCATTTCAGGTGCCTCGGTGCGCCCGTACCCATGTACGTGGCTAGGTTGCGGTGAAAATTGGTGATTTTGCGTTCCTGATGCGGATTGGGCAGCGGCCCGCGGAAACCGCGCGACTTCATCCCCTTCTGCACCCATTCCATGTTGGAAAAATCCTGCGCCAATACAGCGCCCCAGCCTTCGGCGGTCGCGGGCGCATTGTCCCACTCCGTCTGCGGTTCTTCGCCTTCGGGGAAACGCTCGATCGCGTAGGATTCGAAAATGCACATATTGGGATCGTCGCCATAGGGCCGCGTGCGATAGCAAAGCGCGAAGGTGATCCCGTGCAGCACCGACATGTTGGGAAAGACATTCCAGGCCAGGCCCGCTTCCGACATGATTTCGGGCGGAATTTCCGGCCAGATGACACCGCGCGCGGCATCGTCGGCCTTGGCCGATTTCAGCCAATGGGCGATGACATCGGCAGGCGGCGTGCCTTCGGGCAGTTCATCCACCAGACGGCTGGCAGCATTGACCAGCGTCTCGGTAGAGGCCGCATAGTTGAGCGTTTCGTAATTTTCGCGGATCAGTTCGTAGGTGGAGCGGCGCGGATCGTCGCCCTTGCCAGCGCGGGTCACGCTGCTGCTCTGGCTCATGCTGAAGGCCGGGTCGCGCTGGTCGAAGCCGCTGACCCCGTGCAGGCCATAGGCGGCGCTATAGGCGTAATAATCGCCATAGGCGAGCAGCTGGCTGTGGGTGCCAGTGACATGATAGGGTTCCATGAACGCTTCGAGCGCGGTCTTCCAGTTGGCCGGATAGACCACCCATTTGCGCCATTTGTAGCGCATCTTGTCCAGTTCGAAATGCGACAATATGCGCCCGGCATCGCCCAGAAATTCGACGAGCGGCTGCGCATCCATATCCATATGGACCCAGACCCAGCCACCCCATGTGTCGACCTTCACTTCCGACAAATGGGTGCAGTCGGGCGTCAATGCGCCCTGCCAGTCCTGCGGATCGAGAATATAGGTGTTGTTGCCTTCGATATCGAAGGTCCAGCCGTGGAAGCCGCAGATGAAATTCCGGCGTCCGTTGCCGCGCACCGAATGGACGGTATCAGGCGTATTGACCAGCTGGCGGCCGCGATGCGGGCAGACGTTGAAATAGGCCTTCAGCCGGTCTGGCGCGGTGCGCACGATAATGATCGAATCGTCGCAGATATTATAGGTCAGCCAGTCGCCGACATTCGGCAACTCCTCGACCCGGCACGCCATCTGCCAGACCTTTGGCCACAGATATTCCTTCTCCGCTGCGGCATAGTCTTTCGACAGGAACGCCTCGGTCGGATAGGTGAGTGGCTTTGTCAGATCGTCCACATCGATGTTGGTCGGGCTATTCATGCCATCCTCCCGCATCCTGATCCCGCGCGTCCGAATATCGCGACAGACAGGCTTGACCCAAGTGAAAGCGGGACGCGCGGCGACATCATCCCCCCGGCGATCATGACCGCAATTCCATGCCCGCCAGATCGCCCTTTGCGCGCCACTCCTCCAGCAAGGTCTGAAACGCAGCCCAGCCCGGCCCGTAGCTGCGGAACAGCGCCCAGGGGGCTTTTACCTGCCCTTCATTGGTGAAGTAGCTGGGGGTACATTCGATCTGGAAGGCGGAGGTGTCATATTCCACATCGTGAAAATGCTGGACATAGGCGTCCTGCGCTTCCCTGCTGGTTTCGACCGAGGTTGCGCCCTTTTCCATCGTCGCGTGGATGATGTGGGCGATATGCAGCGCCTGCCGCCCGAACTGTTCGGTGACGCTGGCGTTAAGGCCACCCTGAATATAGCCGATGAAGAACTGGTTGGGGAAACCATGGGTCATGGTGCCGTGCAGGGTCAGCGGACCATTTGCCCAATGATCGTAAATGGACAGGCCACCCCGCCCCTCCACCACGTCGATGCCCCAGCGCCGCTTGAGGTCGCTGGTGACTTCAAAGCCGCTGGCGAAAATCATCGCATCGACTTCATATTCGACGCCGTTCGACACGAAGCCCTTTTCCGTCATTCGTTCCAGCCCGCGCGATTCCGCGACGTCGATCAGCTTGACGTTGGGCTGGTTGAAGGCGGCGTAAAAATCGTTGCTGGACAGCGGGCGCTTGCACAGGAAACGATACCAGGGCTTGAGCGAGGCAGCGGTCGCTTCGTCCTTCACCATCTCATCGACGCGCGCGCGCAGCCGTTCCATGACGCGATAATCCACCACTTCACGCCGGGCCATGAATTCTTGCGGAGAGAGTTGCGGCCAGCCTTCGGCTTCCAGCTCGGCGTGGAGGTTGCGCGCGATTTCGGTCCAGATGTCGCAGATCAGATCCTGTTCGCCGGGCATGAAAAATTCCATCGCGGCGCGGTGGAAATTGGCCTGCCGCTCCGCCTGCCACCCCGGTTGCAGCGATTCCGCCCAATCGGGGTCGGTCGGCGGATTGGGCCGTTCGTCCACTGTCGAGGGCGTGCGCTGGATGACATAGAGTTGCTTGGCGTAGCGGGCGAGATGCGGCACTGCCTGGATCGCGGTGGCACCGGTGCCAAGGATGGCGACGCGCTTGTCGCCCAGCCGGTCCAGCACGGGGTTTTCGTAGCTGCCGCCGGTATAGCCATAATCCCAGCGGGCGGTGTGGAAAATCTTGCCCCTATACTGGTTGATGCCTTCGATGCCCGGCAGCTTGGGCATGTTGAGGACGCCGCAGCCCATGATGACGAAGCGCGCGCGGAATTCGTCGCCCCGGCTGGTGGCGACGCGCCAGCGCTGGATGCCCTCATCCCATTTCAGCGAGGTGATGAGAGTGTGGAACAGCGCGCGGTTGTGAAAGCCGAATGTCTGCGCGATCTGCTTGATATAGCCCTGAATTTCCGCGCCATCGGCGAATTTCTTGGACGGCATGAAGCCGGTTTCTTCGAGCAGCGGCAGATAGCAATAGGCGTCATTGTCGCATTGGATGCCCGGATAGCGGTTCCAGTACCATACCCCGCCAAAGTCGCCGGCATGGTCGATATTGCGGAAATTGGTGACGCCCTGCTTGGTCAGATGATAGCCCGCGAGCACGCCGGCAAAGCCCGCGCCCAGCACCAGCACGTCCAGTTCCTCGACGACCGGATCGCGCGGAACGACCGGCTGATGGGGGTCCTCGTCATAGCTGTGGGTCGTGTCGTCGGTCGTGGGCTGATATTGACCCTGCCCGTCGCTGCGCAGACGCTTGTCGCGCTCCTCGCGATATTTTTCGCGCAGCGCAGGGATATCGAATGTATCGGGCGCTGGCGTCCGCGTGGGCTTGCAACTCATATCCGCTCCATGGATTCTATCGTTGCGGGGAGTTAATCAACACTAGTGTTCATTTGCAACGCAGAGCCCCCGGTTAGCGCTGTGGCGATCTTTTCTTGCCGCCCCTGTTTTGCGCGCCTCGCCTCGCGCTAGAACCGCGACCGACAAGAGAATGAGAGGACAGAGCATGGCGCAGCCGCTGATGAGTTTTGAGGGGCGCACGATCATCGTCACTGGCGCGGCAGGCGGCGGCATCGGCACCGCGACGACCAGGATGCTGGCGCAGGCGGGCGCGACCGTGATCGCCGCCGGACGGACGCAGGCCAAGTTCGACGCGCATATCGCGCCGCTGATCGCGGAAGGGTTGGCGATTGTGCCGGTGATTGCTGACGTCGGCACGGACGAGGGTGTAGCGAAAGTGATGGAGGCGGCACTGGCAGCACCCGGCACACTCTATGGCCTGGCCAATATCGCAGGCGGGGCCGCGCCGCAGACCTGGATGCGGGCCGAACGGGTGACGCGCGCGGACTGGCGCGCGTTGTTCGAGCAGAATCTGGAAACGATGTTCTTCATGAGCCAGGCGGTGGCGCGGGAGTTGCGCGCGCGGGGCAATCCGGGTGCGATCGTGGGTGTGTCGTCGATCAGCGGGCTGAACAGCGCGCCCTATCATATCGCCTATGGCACAGCGAAGGCGGCGATCGTTGCGGCGACGCGCACGCTGGCGACCGAGCTGGCGCTCGACAATATCCGTGTCAATACGGTGGCCCCCGGCACCACGATCACGCCGGGATCGGGCGCCTATATTGACGAGGATGTCGCTCGCGATCAGGCCGCCATTGCCATGGGCCGCCGCGCCCAGCCGGAGGAGCAGGCAGGCGCAATCGCCTTCCTGTTGTCCGACCTGTCGAGCTATATCACCGGGCAGACCATCCTTGTCGATGGCGGGCTGAACCTGAAATGGACCCATTTGGGGGCGGACAATACATCGCTATTCCTGAAGAATGAGGATTTCCGCGCGGCGATAAAGGCGTAAGGGTGCGCCCATGAGCGCGATCGAACGACTGACCCTGCGCGGCGCAGGCCTGGACCTGGCTGCCGATGCGACTGGCCCTGTGGACGGGCAACCTTTATTGTTTCTGCATGGCAGCGGGCAGACGCGGCAAAGCTGGGGCAAGGCGCTGGTGGAGGCCGCGCGGCACGGCTTTCGCGCGATCAGCCTGGATTTACGCGGCCATGGCGACAGCGATTGGTCGCCGGACGGGCGCTATGACCTCGACCTGTTTGCCGACGACCTGCGCGCTGTGCTGACGCAGCTGGAGCAGCCGCCGGCAGTGGTGGGCGCGTCGCTCGGCGGTATTGTCGGGATGATGGTCGCGGCGGCGGACCCGGCTGCACTGCGCGCGCTGGTGCTGGTGGATATTACCGCCCATGTCGACATGGAGGGCGCGAATGAGGTGATCGCTTTCATGAGCGCGGGTGCGGACGGCTTCGCCTCGATTGAGGAGGCAGCGGACGCCGTGTCCGCCTATCTCCCCCATCGCGACAAGCCGCGCAGCAGCAAAGGGCTGGCGAAGAATCTGCGCCAGCGGGGTGATCGCTGGTACTGGCATTGGGACCCGGCCTTCATGTCGATGGGTGTCGATGCGAAACAACAGGCCGAGGGACCAACGGTGCTGGAAAGCGCGGCGCGTGGCCTCACTATCCCTACCCTGCTGATCCGCGGCGGGCGCAGCCGCATCGTCACGGAAGAAGGCGCGCGGGCCTTCATGGAAATGGTGCCGCACGCCGACTATGTCCATATCGACGGCGCGCATCATATGGTGGCGGGCGACGCCAATGATGCGTTCAATGACGCGGTGTTTGCCTTTGCGGACCGACAGCTGGGCTGAGGCGGATCAGACCCGCCCGGTCACCGGGATCAGCGCGCCTGTGATCGGCGTGGCGTCTGCCGACAGCAGGAAAGCCACCACCCCCGCGAGCTGCGCGGGTGACACCCATTTCGTAAAATCTGCGTCCGGCATGTCTGCGCGGTTGACGGGCGTGTCGAGGATGCTGGGCAGGATGGCGTTGACGCGCACGCCTTCGTCCTTCAGTTCCTCGGCCAGCGCCTCGGTCAGGCGCGCGACGCCGGATTTGGAGGCGGCATAGGCCCCCATCCCCGCCCCGGCCTTGACCGATGCCGCCGCGCCGATATTGACGATCGCCCCCTGACTGGCGCGCAATAGCGGCAACAGCGCGCGGCTGGCGATCAGGGCGGTGCGGACGTTCATGGCATAGAGCTTGTCCCAGGTCGCGACGCTGCCGTCCGCCACGGTTTCCCAGGCGAAGCCGCCTGCAATATTGACCAGCCCGTCGAGCCGCCCAACTTCGCTTTCGATCCGCGCGGCCGCTGCGGTCATAGCCGCCTCATCGGTCAGGTCCACGCCGCCCAGCGCCAGCGCGACGCCATCGGGTGCTACCTCGCCCAGGTCGAGGCCGATCACCTTCCACCCGGCGGCAGCCAATATCTCGACCGCCTTGCGTCCCAATGCGCCCGCTGCGCCCGTAACCGCCACTATGCCTGTCATGCCCTGCCCTTTTATGTTCTCGATTAGATGCCCGCCATGCACATATATTTGATCTCGACATAATCCTCTATGCCATGGCGCGATCCTTCGCGGCCCATGCCCGATTGCTTGATGCCGCCGAAGGGCGCGACCTCGGTCGAGATCAGCCCGGTGTTGATGCCGACCATGCCAACTTCCAGCGCCTCCCCTACCCGCCAGGCGCGCGCCAGATCGCGCGTGTAGAAATAGCCCGCCAGCCCGACTTCGCTATCATTGGCCATCGCGATTACTTCTTCTTCCGTATCGAAGGTGAAGAGCGCAGCGAGAGGGCCAAATGTTTCTTCGCTGGCCAATGCCATGTCCGGGGTGCAGCCTGCGACGATAGTGGGTTCGTAGAAGCTGTGACCCAGCGGATGGCGACGCCCGCCGCTTACCAGCCGCGCGCCCTTGGCCAGGGCATCGGCGACATGCTCCTCGACCTTCTCCATCGCCTTGTCATCAATCAGCGGTCCCTGGGTGACGCCCGCTTCGGTGCCCGGTCCCACTTTAAGCTTCGCCACAGCGTCGGCCAGCTTCTGCTCGAAAGCCGGGGCTATGTCGCGCTGGACGAAGATGCGGTTGACGCACACACAGGTCTGGCCGCTGTTGCGATATTTGGACGCCATTGCTCCTTCGACCGCCGCGTCAAGATCAGCGTCAGCAAAGACGATGAAGGGGGCGTTGCCGCCCAGTTCCATCGACAATTTCTTCATCGTCGGCGCGCATTGCGCCATCAGCGTGCGGCCGACCTCTGTCGAACCGGTAAAGCTCAATTTGCTCACCAGCGGATTCGCGGTGAGTTCGCCCCCGATAATCCGTGACGATCCTGTAACGACGTTGAACACGCCCGCCGGCACCCCTGCCCGCTCTGCCAGCGCAGCCAGTGCCAGCGCAGTCAGTGGGGTCTGGGTCGCAGGTTTCAGTACCATTGTGCAACCCGCCGCCAGCGCCGGGGCTGCCTTGCGCGTGATCATCGCGGCGGGGAAGTTCCAGGGCGTGATCGCGGCGACGACGCCGACCGGCTGTTTGATGACGACGATGCGGCTGTCGGCGCGGTGGGACGGGATGATCTCGCCATAGACGCGCTTGGCTTCTTCCGCGAACCATTCGACGAAGCTGGCCGCATAGGCGATCTCGCCTTTGGCCTCGGCCAGCGCCTTGCCCTGTTCGCGGGTCAGGATCATGGCCAGGTCATCCTGATGCGCGATCAGCAGGTCGAACCAGCGACGCAGGATCCGGGCGCGCTCCGCCGCCGTTTTCGCGCGCCATGCCGGGAGCGCCGCATCGGCCGCGGCGATGGCAGCGTGTGTTTCGCTCACGCCCAGATCGGGGATCGAAGCGATGGTCGCGCCGGTCGCCGGGTCGGTTACGGGGATGGTTGGCACTCCGGTCCAGAGGCCATCGATCAGGCACTGGTCGCGCAACAGCGATGGATCGGCAAGGGCGATGGTCATGATGTCAGCTTTCGGGCGGGTGGCAATATGGACGGATGGTTTGGCCAGCGCGTGGCTATGCGTCAACGCGGGCGATGAAGGATCGACCCAGCGATGGGCGGTCGGCCAACGGGAGGTGGTGTAGGAGCTGGCTTGCTATAGAAGGATTATCGTTTAATATAAATAATGATATCATTGTTATTATTATTTGATTCATTTTGAATAAAATATTCGGTGCAACTGACCCTATGCAGCCCTCTGACCCGCGCTTCGACCACCGAAACAGGCTAATCCTCGCCTATGCCGAAGCGCAAGGGGCGCTGGAACGGCTGGAGGAGCGGCGCAGGTTCAGCCCGGTTCGTTATCCCTGGCGGATTCGCACGCTTATCGCTGAACGGCAAGCGTTGGCCCGGATCGACAATAGCCCTATCGATGATCAGGATTTTGCGATTGACGGCCGTGGAGCCGTTTCGACCTCGGCCTTCGATCTCAGCCATTGGCGGCAGGCGGTTGGCACCTCGATCACATTTGATGCACTCCTCAATGACGGCCTCAAGGTGCTGCATTGGCTTGGCGCTATCCCGCCAACCGGTACTAACCCTGATTCTGTCTTGCGGGCAGGACGCTATGCGGCGGACATTCTCTCAGCCGTAGCGGCATGGCAGCGCGATGTTGCGGCACTCCCCCCCTCCCCGCCCCTGCTCCATGGCGCGCAACTTTTCCAGCTCTGGCGGCGTCATGCGCCGATTGGGCAGGGCGATCTTGTTGCCAGCCTGTTGATCGGCGATCGTTGGGGTCCGGGGCGATGGACCGGCTCGGCTGGAGGATTGACCGCGCTGGGGCTGGACATCGCTGGAGCTGCATGGAAGCGGGCCGCTGGCGAACGACTGGGCTGGCTCTGGCTCGACGCGATCAGCACCGGCGCGCGCGCCCATCTCGATCTGGAAACGCGGTTACGCGCCTATGCCTGGCGGGCGGCGCAGCATATCGAGCAGAGGCGACGTCCGGGCCGGTTGAAGGACGTACTGCGCCTGGCCATGGCCCATCCGCGCATTTCAAGCGGCTCTGTGGCCAAGGCATTGGGCCTGACATCAGCGGGGGCGATCAAATTATTGACCATCGCAGTGGGCGAAGGGCTGCTGATCGAGCAGTCCGGGCAAGCCAGCTACCGCAGCTATGCCCTGCCCGTGAACATGACGCCACTCATTGCACAGCGTCCTCATCGTCGTTCAGATTGGCTCGTAGACGATTTCTGGTCGGATGAGGCAGAAAATGACACCTCGCCAGAGCCTCTCTGAGCGCCATTCCGGGCAGCCGACGACCTCCGATATCCCCTGGCACTGGATGGGCCCTACGGGCCTCTCAGCGCCATTCTCGCCTATTTCATCTTTTGTTCGCATTTTGTGAACGCGGTGCTGCCGACGCCACCCGATGCGCGTGCATGAATCTAAAAGCACGTTCAGTTCATCACGCCAGATATGATGCGTCCATCGGGCATGGGCTTCGTCTGCATTATGGGCAGAACTTGCTGTCGCACCGATCCAATGTTGGTGACATTGGACGGACAGCGTCGTGTAAACGGTAGTCCGACGTGTTTTCAGAATCACTGATGCGACGCGTTCAATGTCGAACCATCAACTCCAGCGACGAATGGCCGCCTGCGCGAAAGGCCCGCATCTGCGGCGTTTTACAGGGGCAAGGTGCTAAACGGGCGGGGATGATTGATTCCTGACACGCGATTCTAAAAACACGTTCGCGTCGCGAATTCGATGCTATGCCAGACCAGAGATCACAAACGATATTTATTGCGGCGGTGATGTTCTTTGACGAAACCGTAGAAGCGCTTGGAATAGTTGCGCGGCAATTCCGACGGATTGGCACTGAGAAATGCATCGAACCGGTGCAGCAGTTCATCATAATCCCAACCGGGAAAGTCAGCGCGAATAGCTGCATAAACTTCTGCGTCGATCATCTTGCTAGCGTTTGTGCGGGCAGTGGGGCCGGATCGGCGCGCCGGTGACGTTCCGATCACACGTCGCGGCGCGTCATCCGTGTTGACCCGCATCTCTTTGGACAGGCTGGAAATCATGCCCAGCGCCAGACGCGGGTCGACCATCTCCTGATCGTCCTGGCCGGGGGAGGGGAGGGCGGCCTGTCGCCGGGTTCTGGCCCGTTCACTCAGATGCCGCCGCATCACCATCTTCATCTTGGGACGCGGGCCATCTCCATCAATCACTTCCAGACTGATATCGGGCAGATCATTGACGCGGGCGAGATCCAGCAGCTTGCGCTTGAAAACGGGATAGAGGCTCTCGCTGCCGCTCTTCTGGTGCAGCGTCTCGAAACCGATGGTGAAGCCGTCCGCGCCATTGCCTCCGGCATGTTTGCGCGAGGCGCGATAGAGCCATTTGCCAAGGCCACTGGTAATCTCGAAATAGAGCGGTGAAATCGATAGCACGTTGCGCTTGTCCATCACCCCGTCGAAGAACCATTTGGACAGGGTGATTTCCATACCCAGTGATCGCTGTGTGCGCTCATCGACCAGATGGGTATAGCTGTCGATCCAGGAGAAGGTTGTCTCGCGGCTCTTGGCACTGGCGCGGATGTTGGTCTTGATCGTCGTCGCCTGAAGCCGGTCCAGTGCGTTGACCAACCGTTCATAGGCGCGGCCGCTGGTCCCCCAACAGATGCGCTTGAGCAGGTCGCCCGGTTGGAGCCGGATCACCGGCGACAGATCATTGGCCCCACGCTCGCGCAATTCGTTGAGGTGGGAGGCAAGGTAGATCATGATGTCCGCGTCCCAGATCGTCGCCATGCCATAGGCGGGATTGGGTGAGACATGGACGCTCACCGACTTGTCGGGACTGGTATAATCGATGGGCTTGATGCGCTTGCGTTTCGACAAGCTGAAGAAGGGCCGCTGCATCGTTTCCTGATAGTCACGCAACGAAATGTCGCTGAAATCAGGCAGGGTGAAGAACATTTCGAACTGGACCTTGCGCTCTTTCAGCGCCGTCTTGAGTTCGCCCTCAATCTCCACCCTATTGGTCCCGTCCTGTGTTCCCTCCAGGGGGAAAATTGCGATAACGTTCTGAAATATAACAATAAAAGAGGATTTTTCAGCTTTCCATCCCTTGGTCCTAGCGTCGCCGTGAGCGCATGATCTTCGCCTGTTCGATCACCGGGCGCAGCGCCTCCAATATATCGTCGGTAGACAGGTCGGATGGCATCAGCGTCAGCGTCAAAAGCTTCTGCTGGTCCTTGTCGACCTGCCCGACCGTCGCGCCGCTGGCTCCAGCAATCGTCGCCTTCTGCACCCGGCCCTTCACGGTCACCGCCTTGAGTAGACGCGCCAGCACCTCCGAACCGGCTATGGGCTGTTCGTCACCAGAACGTCGAAAGCTCTGTTCCGACGCGATCTGGTCGGCCGCGGCCTCCAGCTTGCCGCGTGCGATTGGGTCACGCAGCAGCGGCAGGAGCTTTTCCGCATATTTGGCCTGAAGGTCCATCGGCGAGTGAAAGGCGCTGACCAGCAGGGGCGGGATTTCGGTGAGCGCAATATAGCGCGACAGTTGCGACTTGGAGATTTTGAGCCGTTCGGCCATCCGCAACTGCACGCCGCCATAGAAGCGATCGACCGCTGCCTTATAGTTCGCTCCGCGTTCGAGATCGGAAATATCTTCCCGCTCGCGATTTTCGATGTCGGCCAGACGGAAGGCCGCTTCATCGTCCAGATCCTCGATGATCGCGATCAGTTCGATGTCGGGATAATGATTGGCGTTGAGCCAGGCGATCGCCCAGTGCCGTCGCGTGCCGGTGACCAGCTCATAGGGCAGTTCACCCTGCGGCGTCCGGCGCACCACAGCAGGGATGCGATTGCCCCCCTCGGCCAGGATGGAATCGATCAGGCTGCGCAGACGATGTTCGTCCAGCAGCGAATAGTCGCGCGCATTGCCCGACCAGATCGAACATTCCGACGGCTTCAACCGGATCGTCGGGCGCTTGACGATCCGCGCCGCCTCACCAAAGGCTTCGAGCCGCTTGTTGGTGAAGTTGGGGCGCGGGGTCGCGGGGTTGGTGTCGCTCACCGCGACGGGTGCGGGTGCGGGATCGTTGAGCGAGGCCGCCAGCGCTTCGCTGATCAGGGACCGGCGGCTCATGCGGCAACACCCACGCTGGCGTCAGCGGTCAGGCTGGTCGATGGCCATTGCTGGCGGATCTGCTGCTCGACTTCGGCAAAGACGGCGTCGAGATTGTCGCGGCACCGCGTATAGGTCTGGTGCGAGGCGGACGGCTTGGATTCATAGATGGAGCGGAACGCCTGGGTGGCGTTCTTGATTTCCTCGGACGCCAGGATGGGCTGCCCCAGCAGCAGCCCGGCATAGGTTGCCTGCATGATCCGCCACATATCATTCTCACCCGGCTTGCTGGGCGAGAAGGCGGAGCAGACCACGCGGATGAAGCCATAGTCCACCGGCGTGCCATTTTCTTCGAGAATCTCGATATTGTCCGCGATCGTGTCCATGAAATGGATGGTCGAGAGATAATCGAGCTGGCGCGCTGGCACCGGGATCAACAGCCCGGTTGCCGCGGCCATGACGTTGAGACCGAGAAAGCCCATGGCTGGCGGCGGATCGAGCAGGATGACGTCGAAATCCTTGGTCACGCTGGCAATGCCGATGCGCAGCGCCTGCAACCCTTCGCGCACCGCCTGCCCGCCTTCGCGCAATGTCGCGGTCAGATCCCATTCGGCGTCCTGCAGGCCAAGGCTCGACGGCACGATCTTGATGGTCGGCCAGGGCGTGTCGCGGATCGTTTGCGAGAAATCGCTGAACGTGCTGCGGGGCGAGAGGAACGCGCCAAGCGTCTGTTCGTCATCGATCAGCGTTTCGGGCTGAATATCGAACATGGTGGTGGTGGAGGCCTGAGGGTCGCAATCGATCACCAGCACGCTGTACCCATGGAGGGCGAGATAGTCGGCCAGATGCTTGGTGATCGTGCTTTTGCCGACCCCGCCCTT
This sequence comes from Sphingobium terrigena, assembly GCF_003591655.1. Lineage (GTDB taxonomy): Bacteria > Pseudomonadota > Alphaproteobacteria > Sphingomonadales > Sphingomonadaceae > Sphingobium > Sphingobium terrigena. The sequence goes on along the minus strand of NZ_QVRA01000009.1, from coordinate 113,203 downwards.
GAAATTCTGCACGGCCAGTACGACCGCATCTTCGTCCGGCTGCTTGCCTACTTGTATGCCGAGCGCGGTGCGAATCTGGGTCAAATCCTCCAGTGTGTAGTAGCGGCGGCCATTGGGCAGTTGCTTGGGCTGGGGCAGACGGCCCTTAGCTTCCGCCTTGGCCAGCGCTTCGGGGGTCCGGCCGATCAGTTCGGCGGCGACCGTCGGGCCGAAAGTGATGTCGAGCGTCTTGTGATTGTCCGGCCGGAACACGATCGTCTTGATATGATCGCGCATTTGCTGGCAGGCTGTGGTGACGTTACGTAGTGTGTTGACCGTAAACGACATGGTGCCTCGCATTGCCGAATCATGGGCAGTAAATTGGTTGGCGTTTAATGCGCCTATTTCCCCTCGAAAGTCAAACCAGCGGTGAGAGTCGTCGATAATGCCGACTTGTTGCATTGCGATATCGCCAAACCATAACCTTGGTGTCGGGTCGCAGCGGATGGGTTTGGAGTGTCTTGATAGCCTATCAACCTCAACTCTAATGCTCTGATTGAGATGGATGGCGAACCTTGAGCTGTTTTGATCTGCCAGGCCTCGCTGTCGGCTTAGAGATTTATTCTGGGATTAGCAGGGTTAGGGCTTGGTCCGCGCTGCTTTTCTCCGCCCATTTCCATGAGTCGGGCAGGGGTAGGCAAAACCGATCCCACGTCCGATCGGACCTGAAAACACGCTGGAGCGGTTCTGAAACCACGTCGGATGCGACGTGATAACACGCTGTGTTTCGGGCCTAATCATGCTCCATTGCGGGTATATGGGTAGGGCGATAATTGACCAAGGGGCGTTGATAGGACGGATCGCTTCTGTCGCGGGCCGACACGCCATTCGCGTCGATCCCCGGCCAGTCGGCAAAGGGCAGGGGGAGGGTGGGGACCAGCCCTGACCATTCGATGACATTGGTGCGCAGCGCGATCTTCCACGCGCCGTTGCGTCGCTCCATTCGGTCGAGATAGCGCCCGCCCGCGATCCAGTTGCTGGCGTCGCGATTGCGACCGACGAATAGATAATAGGTTTCGACATGCGCGCTGTCGCCGTCGATGTCGATCGTCTGGTTGAGGAGATTATGGTGGGTGGCCTCCTGACCGCCCTCATGCAGGCCTGTCGCCCAGTCGTAGAGTGGCGCTGCTTCCCCCACAAATGGCCCGGCGGTGATGGTGGCATCGGGGTGGAAGGCCGACAGGAACAGCGCCCGGTCGAACCGGTCCATGCCGCGCGCAAAGCGGGTGATGCAATCGGCGATATCCTGCCGGTCGAGCAGCGCGTCGAGGCGGGCGATACGATCAGCGTCCATGGCTGGACTCGTTGATGGGGTGCCAGATTGGCGATCCGCGTTCGGCCCGCAGCGACGGGATGACCTTCCCGTCTATATCGGTGATACCATAGTCCTGCGCGACCTCGGCGGTGATGAAGGTGCCGCCCGACCGCGCCATGATCGCCGGATCGACCGCCAGCGCAGCGATAACGCGCCCCGGAAATTCGGGTGAGCAGCCGACCAGCGGGTTCGTGACGGTGCGGCTCTTCATCGCCGGATTGGCCGCCAGATTGCGGTTGGCCCGCTCGGTAAATGTCAGCCCCTGCCACAGCGAGAGCGATGCGACACCATGGGGTTCCAGTTCGATCGCCATGTCCCGCGCCATCCGGTCCACGGCTGACTTGGCTGTGCCAAACACCGTGCCATAAGTATAGGTGACCCCGACATAGCCCGAAATCGCGACGATCAGCCCTGATCGCTGCGGCGTCATGATCTTTGCTGCGTGCCAGGCGGCGGTGAAGTTGGACCGCACCCCCACATCCACCATCTCCCAGTTGGACAGCGGCTTTTCCCAGAAGGGCAGGGTGGTGGTCAGATCCTCCGGCAGGGCGAAGGCGTTGTTGACTAGGATATCGAGCCGACCCTGTTCCTGCGCCACGCGATCGAACAGTGCGGCGACCTGGGCGTCATCGCCATGATCGACTGCGACAGCGATGCCCCGGCCACCTCGTGCATCGCATTGCTTCGCGGTCTCGCCGACCGTGCCGGGCAGAGCGTGATCGCCGTCTTTCACAGTGCGGCCCGTCACATAGACGGTCGCGCCCTGCTCCGCCAACGCGAGCGCAATGCCCTTGCCGATCCCCCGGCTTGCGCCGGTGACGACGGCCACCTTGCCTGTCAGCTGTCCCATCCCGTGCTACTCCTTATATTTCTATTCGCGGCCCGCGAAAAGGCCGTGCTGACATCGCCCTGGGCGCGGCCGGTAAAGTCCGGGCCGCTGAACGCCATGCCCATCAATCCCTGCGACCAGTCGACCGACGGGCCATCATCGCGGAACCAGTCATAGACCATCATGCGGCGAATGATCCGCCACTCGTCTGCGCGCTGTTCCATCACGTCCAGATAACGCCCACCCAGCCACACATCACGAGCGCCTTTGCACGCGTCGATGCGGTGGTAGGCACTGACCTGGGTTTCGACCCGCGCGCCGTTGCCCTCCACGACGACATGGCTTTGTCCCAATATATGCTGGGTTACCGCGATGGCATCCGACCCCGGCACCACCCAGGCGAGATAGGCGGCAAAATCGCCCGCGAATATGCCATAGTCGGTTGTGGCGTCCGGCCAGAAGCTAGCGCTGATCAAGGCTGCGTCGCGCCGGTCCTCGCCCCGCGCCAGCCGCGCCAGACAGTCGCTGATCTGCTGCCGGTCGTGCAAAAACCGCCACGTCGCCGCATCGTCGGGCATGTTGATCCTCTCCTTCGTTCCCGCGATTATCGCGCGGCGGCGCGGCCATTGGCTTGACGAATCTGGACAGGAGCGCATCATCGCCGCGGCACCGCCGGAGAGGATCATCATGACCGCAAGCAGCGATCCATTCGAGGCCGTCCATGCCCGCCTGCTGCGCTTCTACCCTGAACTGGTGCGTGATCTGGGCGGCGATCCTGTGCTGCTGTTCCAGCAAGCGGGGCTCGATCCGGCTGACCCTGGCTTTGGGTATCGCCAGCTTGTCCTGCTGCTGGAACGCAGCGCTGTGGCGCTGGGTCGCCCCGATTTCGGCCTGCGTCTGGCCCTGCGTCAGCGGGGCGGGGCGATATTCGGGCCGCTGGGGCAGGCGATGCGCAACTCACCGACGCTGGGCGATGCGCTCGATTATGCCAGCAGCCACAGCTATGCCCATAGCCTTGCAGCACGGCTTTGGCTGCGGCGTTTTCCATCGGTCCGTCATGTGTTTGTCGGCCATGACATCTTGCTCGACGCCATGCCCGACCGGGCGCAGGCGATGGAGCAGATATTGCTGTTGGGGCATCTGACCGCGATGGACCTGACGGGGAGCCGCGCCCGCGCGCGCCGGGTCCATTTCCGACATCAGCCGCTCTCGCCGCTTGCCCTCTATCGCCGTCATTTTGGCTGTCCGGTGCATTTCGGCCAGAGCGAGGATGGCCTGAGCTTTGCCGATCGGGACATGGCCTGCCCGATTGTCGAGCCGGACGCCGATGCGTTGAGCGCCGTGACCGCCTATATCCGCGCGCATTTCCCCGATCATCATCCCCCGTTGCACGCACAGGTGCGCGGCCTGATCATGCAGGGCCTGGGCGTTGGCGATTGTTCCAATGCGCAGGTCGCGGTCCAGCTTGGCCTGCACCCGCGCACCTTGCATCGCCGGTTGCGCGCCGAAGGCACTGCCTTCCAGACGATCAAGGATGAGGTGCGCCGCGACATGCTGCTCTATTATCTGCGCCAGACCGATCTGGACGTCATGGTCATTTCGGAGAAGCTGGGCTTTGCCGAACAGTCGGTGCTGACCCGCAGTTGCCATTTATGGCTTGGTGCTGCGCCCACTGCGATCCGCGCGGCGGCACGCGGCTAAGCCCGCACTGTCCAAATCCGTCAAGCAGCTGCATTGGGGCCGCTGCTAGCCTGCATCGCAATTCCGCCGACCAGTCCAACTGCGGCAACAGATGCGTGACAGGAGAGAGACATGACCAGCCCGACGCTCGATTGTTCGGATATCGACCAATATCTGGGCAAGCCGATCCAGCCCGCCCGCATGGTGGAGCCGATCGCCAATAGCGATATTCGGCGCTGGGTGCAGGGGATGCGCTATCCCAACCGGCTCCATTATGATGCAGGCTATGCCGCGCAGAGCCGCTGGGGCGGGCTGGTCGCGCCGCAAAGTTTCGCCGTCACCATGGATTGCGCCCATGGTTCCGCGCCCGCCTGCGTCGGCAGCATCCCCAATAGCCATTTGCTGTTCGGTGGCGACGAATGGTGGTTTTATGGGCCCGCGCATGAAAGGCGGCGACCGTATCTGGAACGAGCGGATTCCGTTCGACTATACGGTCAAGGATACCAAATTCGCCGGGCCTACCTGTTTTCAGCGCGGCGACAATTTCTATTATAATCATGACGGCGACCTGATCGCCAAGCAGCGTTCCACGACGATCCGCTACGATCAGGCAGCGGGCAAGAATAATGCGCCGACCGATGGCTTTGACGATCCCATTTGGACCGACGATGAGCTGGAAACACTGGAAGTGCGCAAGATGGAATGGATCCAGATGCTCCACGATCTGGGCCATGACCGGCGCTGGTGGGATGATGTGGTGGTCGGCGCAACCTTGCCGCAGCGGGTGATCGGTCCCCATTCGATCGTGTCTTTCACCACCGAATGGCGTGCCTATATGTTCACCCAATGGGGCGGCACCCATCGGCGCACCGACCTCGACATGGAAGCGCTGGGCTTCGTCAAGGAAATGGCGGGGCATGAAAATGACCCGGTGATGGAGGCGATCAATCCCGAATTCACTGATGGCGCCTATATCGGCCCGTCACGCGGGCATCTGTTCCCGCGCTGGGCGCGCTTTATCGGGATGCCGCGCGGCTATGGCTATGGCGCGTCGATGGGGGCGTGGATCACCGATTATTTTGCGGGCTGGGCGGGGGAGTGGGGCATGGTCCGCCATTCCGCCTGCAACTATCGCGGCCCGGCGCTGACAGGCGACATCACGGTGACGACCGGCACCATCCTCGACAAATTTGTCGATGAGGAAGGCCGTCACATTGTGCAGGTGGAATGCCGGTTGATGAACCAGGTCGGCGTGACGCTGGCGACCGCCAAGGGTGAGGTGGAGTTGCCGAAAAAGCCCGCTTAACCCGGTAGCGGCAAATAGACGCTGGCGCGCAGGCCGCCTTTGGCCTGGCTCGCCAGTATGACATGGCCACCATGCGCTTGCGCCGCTGACTGGACGATGGAGAGGCCGAGGCCCACCCCGCCGGTGCGTCGGTTGCGGGAGGGTTCGCCACGGAAAAACGGTTCGAACGCGCGGGACAGATGGTCCTGGCTCATGCCGGGACCAGTATCGGCCACCTCGACCACAGCCATCATGCCTTCGATGCGCACCATGATATGCGCGGCGTCGCCATATTTGACGGCATTATCGATCAGGTTGGTGAACAGCCGCCGCAGCAGGATCATGTCGCCATGGATGGTGATGGTGACGACGTCGGCGATGGTGACGGCATGGCCCATATCGGCAAAATCATCGACCAGCCCCTCGACCAGCAGGCCAAGGTCGAGCGGCTCCATGAGGCGCGGGCGGCTTTCATTGTCGACAAAGTCCAGCGTGGTGCTGATCAGCTGCTCCATCTGACGAATTTCCTCCTGCGCGGCGGTGCGGATCGGGTCTGGCGCTGCGGCAAGGTGGAAGTGAAGGCGGGAGAGGGGCGTGCGCAGATCATGGGCAATCGCGCCGACCACCGATGTGCGTTCCTGCACGAAGCGCGCGATGCGCGCCTGCATGTCGTTGATCGACCGGGCAGCCATGCGGATTTCGGTCGGTCCCTCCACCGGGACCGGCGCAGCCTCATTGCCGGCCCCCAGCCGCTCGGCGGCGGCGGCGAAGCTGCGGATCGGGCGGGTCAGCCGCGCGCTGAACCACATGCTGAGCGGGATGATGAAGAGCAGCCCGAACAACAGCGTATCCTGCCCGGTCAGGTTCCAGATCGTGCCGGGCGCGCGCGCTTCCCGCGTCACGATGCGCCATTGACCTGATGGCTGCTGGGCTGCGGCGGTGAAGGTGCCGACGATGAACGGATCGACCTGTCCATCGCGTCCGTAGAGTGCGATTTCGCGGCTGAACTGCTCATATCGTTTCTGATCGCCGTCGTTTAGATATAGCAGGACATGAGCGGGCGGGAGCCGCAACCTGTCCGCCAACATCCTGGCTAGCAGTCTTTCGCTGGGGTCGGTCATCGCGCGGGGAGCGCTTGCCTGTGTGCGAATGTGCAGCACCGGCGCGTCGCGCAAAATCGGCTGGCCGCGCATCAGGCGGGAAATTTCATAAATGGATACGGGCGTTTTTTCGGATGGGTGGATCAGGAACAGGACCGACAGGCTGAACAGCGTCAATATGGCGATCACGCCAAAAGCCATTGCCAGCATATGGGCGTGGATCGAGTTGGCCCATTGGCGCAGGCGCATCATCATGTGCGCGTGACCATCGGCAGGAAGATATAGCCTTCGCTCCGCACCGTGCGGATGATTTCGCCATGGGTGCGGGTGCCCAGTTTCCGCCGTAAACGGCTGACCTGTGTGTCGATCGCGCGGTCGAAGGCATCGCTATCCTCGCCGCGTGCCAGTTCCAGCAACTGGTCGCGGTTCAATATCTGCTGCGGCTTTTCGATGAACGTCAAAAGCAGGCCAAATTCGCCTTCCGACAGGCCGATGATGATCCCGCCCGGGTCGCGCAATATCCGGCGCACCGGGTCCAGCCGCCAGCCGTCAAACTGGTAATGGGCGGTCGCGTCGGCGTTTCCACCCGCTACCGGTCGCCGCCGCCGTTCCAGCGCGCGGATGCGGGCGAGCAGTTCGCGCGGTGATACGGGCTTGGGCAGATAGTCATCGGCACCGCCCTCCAGCCCTGTGATCCGGTCCGTCTCCGTCCCCAGCGCCGACACCATGATGATCCCGACATCGGCGGTATCCGATAGCGTTCGTGCCAGCGACAGCCCGTCCTCGCCCGGCATCATTATATCGAGGATGACGATATCGGCTGCCTGCCGCGCCAGCGCCGCGCGCATTGCCGGGCCATCCTCCGCCTCATCCACATCATAGCCCTGGCCGATCAGGAAATCGCGAATCAGCGTGCGGAGCGCCGGATCATCATCGACGATCAGCAGCCGGGGGCGGGCGGGGGCAGCGATGTCCGACATGGCGGCTTTCCTCTCTTGTGCCTCTTGTCGGTCTTTTGCGGTGGCGATTCAATTGTGGCGTGACAGCCATCGCAGGGACAGTGACGCCCGCCTTTCGTCCTACTGTGTCAATGCAGACAAATTAGTCGGCACTCCATCTGCTAAAGCCTTGCAGATAGAGGCCGCTCGACCGGCCCGATGCAGGAGACAGGATTATGCCGGTTGGCGAAGGGATGCTGACACGCCGGAGCGTGATGGGGATGATCGCCATTGTGCCGCTGGCATTGACCGGGCGCGCGCAGGCTATGCCCTGCGGCGATCCTGCCACCCTGTCCGCTGCGCAGAAGAGTATGCGCAAGTCGCTCGGCTTCAAATCCCCCGCGCCTGATCCTGCCAAACATTGCGCGACCTGCGCTTTCTTCACCGGCAAGGGCGTGGATTGCGGCCCATGCGCATTGCTGAGCGGCGGCATTGTCCCCGCCAATGGCGTGTGTGACAGCTGGGCGAAGAAGGGCTGATCGCGATGACGCGCGCGCCCCGCCAGTTCGTCTGGGACTTGCCCGTCCGCCTGTTTCACTGGGCGCTGGTCGTGCTGATCGGCTTTTCCTGGTGGAGTGCGGAAAATTACCACATGGACTGGCATCGCCTGTCGGGGCAGGCGGTGCTGTTCCTCATCGCCTTCCGCCTGATCTGGGGCGTGGTCGGCTCCGACACGGCGCGCTTCAGCCATTTCCTTAGAGGTTCGCGCGCGATCCGCATTTATCTGACCGACAAGCAGGCACCTGCCAGCGTCGGCCATAATCCGCTGGGCGGCTGGAGCGTGGTCGCCATGCTGGCGGTTTTGGGGACGCAGGTCGTCAGCGGCCTGTTCGCGGTCGATATTGACGGCATTGAGTCCGGGCCGCTTTCCCATCTTGTCGATTTCGATCAGGGGCGGCTGGCCTCGGCGATCCACGGCCTGTGCTTCACCCTATTGCAAGTGCTGATCGCCCTGCATGTGCTGGCGGTGCTGTTCTACCTTGCGGTGCGGCGGCGCAATCTGGTTGGCCCGATGGTCACCGGCAGCGCTGCCGCCCCAGCCCCCATCCCCGTGCGCCGCGCCGGACCATTGGCGCTCGTCATCGCGCTGTCGCTGTCGGCGGCACTCGCCTGGTGGCTCTTTGCCGAACCAGCGCTCTGAACCCATGAAAGGATATGCCATGCGGACATTGCTGATCGCAGCCGGATTTGCGGCCCTGCTCACATCGCCGCTGATCGCTGCGCCCGGCGATATTGTCGCCACCCGGATCGCGGGCTTCCGCGAAGTCGGCGCGGCGTTCAAGAATATCAATGACGAACTGAAATCGGGCAGTCCGCAGCTTTATGTGGTACAGATTTCCGCGCGCCAGATCCGTGATTATGCGCGCCAGCATATGGGCTGGTTCCCGGCGGGCAGCGGCCCGCGCCCCGGCGTCAAGACAGCGGCCAAGGCGGAAATCTGGAGTCAGGCTCCCGCCTTCAAAAAGGCGCAGGACGGCTTCGTCGCGCAGGCCAATGCTTTTGCCGGGGTCGCAGGCAGCGGCGACGTCGCAAAAATGCGGGTCGCGGCCAAGGCGCTGGGCGGCAGTTGCGCGACCTGCCACCGCAGCTTCCGGGTCGAGGACAAGCGCTGATGCGCCGCGCGCTCATCCTGCTGGCTTTCTTCCCCGCGCCGCTGTGGGCGCAGGCGGCTGACCTCGACATTCCGGTCGCGGCGGCCGATCATTTTCCGCGTGGCATTTCGGTCAAGGCGCGCGTCTATACCGACCGGCGCGGCTTGACCCTTTATGGCATGGACATGCGTGCCGCGACCGGCAGAACCGGACAGCCCGCGCTTTATTGCAGCGGTGATTGCCTGACCCAATGGGAGCCATTGCTGGCCCCGCGCGGCGCACCGATCTCCCCTGTCCCGCGCGCCTTTGGTGGGTCGCGTCAGGAAGTGGCGACGATAAAGCCGGCCTCCTCCAATCCCGACTGGACCGTGATGGAAGGACCGGCCGGGCCGCAATGGGTCTATAAGAAGGTCCATCTGGTGTTCACGCGCAAGGACGCAAGCCCTGGATCGACCGAGCATGACGGCGCGGATGGCTATTTGTGGAATGGCCTCAAATATCTGCCGCCGCCGCCTAGGCTGGTCGCGCCGCCTGACGTCACTGCGCGGCTGGCCGATGGTGCCTATATGCTGGCCGATGCGCAAGGCAACTGGCTGTTCAGCCCGAAATCCGCCGACTGCGCCGATCCCTGCGGCTGGCGTCCGCATTCCACCGGCATGGCGCGGCGGAGCGTGGGGCAATGGAGTGTCCGCCAGACCGCCGAATCCGGGCAATGGGTCTATCGCGGCAAGCCCGTCTATCGCGCCGCCCCGCGCCAGCCCGTGCCCGCCGATGGTGTGGCATTGACCCCGTGATGAAGGAGAGCATCATGATCGTTTACAGGATCGCAGCCCTATGCGCGGCAAGCTTCCTCGCCCCGATCGCGCAGGCACAGGCCTTGCCCGCGCCGCCCGCCAATGGCGAGCTAGGCTTTGTTTTTACCCATTTCGCGCCCGCCATCTATCAGGGCGAACGGGATTGTCCGGACGGTCTGGCGGCTACGCTGCGCGACAATTATCTTCAGACCCAGTCACCCGCAGAAAGGATGCGCCTGCTCGACAAGGCGAACGAACCGGAGCTGACCAAGCGCTGGACCGGCTATGCCTTTGGTCCGAACGGCACCAACATCTGCACCCATCCTGCCCTGTTCGACCGTCCACCCCAGCGCATAGTGCAAGGCAAGATTGCGCAGGGGTTGGACCTGGATGATGGCGCTGCGACGGACAGTTGTAGCCATGAACCCTTCACCAGCCCCGCCGGGCAGACCGGCATCGACAATCAGATGTGGCGTGCCATGGGGTGCGTGCGGACATGGCGCGGCGTCGATGGCACTGGCGGTGACATTCTGCGCGGACTGACCCAGTTTCTGATCAGCGGCGAACATACGCAGGTGTTGCTGCTGACCGGCGTGGACAGTCTGCAGGACGATCCCGACGTGACCGTCATCTACGCCAATAGCGAGGATCGCGCTGTCGTCGATTCCAAACAGAATTTCATGCCTGACGCCAGCTACACCGTCGTTGCCAACGCGCAGCATCGCAATGTGCTGAAAGGCCGCATCGTCGGCGGCGTGTTGATGACCGATCCGACCCATATCCGCCTGCGCCAGACCTGGGGGCAGGGGTCGGAACGCGACATTCGCGGCAAGCGCACCGAATATGACATGACCAGGGCGCGCCTGCGCCTGACCTTCCAGCCGGACGGGTCGCTTAAAGGACTGGTCGGTGGTTATCAGCCAATCTGGGATATCATGGCCAGCGCCTCGATTGGCGGGGAAGGGGCGGCGACGACGGCGGGCTATGACTGCGCCGCCATGTATGCGGCGCTCAAGAAGCTGGCCGATGGCGATCGCGATCCGGCGACCGGCCAGTGCCGTCGTATCTCCAGCGCGATGGAGGCGGTGGCCATTCCCGCCTTCATCAATGATACGCCGCCCGCGACCAAGGTGGCGCAACAATGATCCGCGCGCTCTCCCTTATCGTCGCGCTGGGTCTGACCGCCTGCTCGGCGGAGAAGGCTCCGCAAAGTGCATCGGCAGAGCCGTCCTTCGCCCCGCTCAAGGAGCCGCTGGGCCAGATCGTCGCGATGCGCCGCCTGACCGAAGCGCAATATCGCAACAGCATCGCCGACATATTCGGCTCCGACATTCGCGTCGCGGGCCGGTTCGAGCCGATCGTGCGCCCGGTGCATGAACTGATCGCGACTGGTGCTACATCCTCCACCATCTCGCCAGCGGGCCTTGAGCAATTCGATGCCATGGCCCGCGCGATCGCCGCGCAAATCTTCGATGCCGACCATCGCGCCCAGTTCATGGATTGCGCGCCACGCGACGCGGCGGTCCCCGATCCCGATTGCGCCGCGCGCATATTGGTGCCTATGGGCCGCTATCTCTTCCGCCGTCCGATGACGCAGGAGGAAGTCGCGGCCTATGTCATGATGGCAGGCAAGGCGACGGAATCGAGCGGTTCTTTCCACAAGGGGATGGAACTGGCGCTGGCCGCGATGCTGGTGTCGCCGCATTTCCTCTATGTCGTGGAAAGCGCGGAACCCGACCCCGAAAGTCCCGGTGGCCTGCGGCTCGACAATCTGGCGCGTGCGTCGCGGCTGAGCTTCCTGCTGTGGAACACGACGCCCAATGACGCGCTGCTGAAGGCGGCGGAGCAGGGCCAGCTGACCGATCCGGTGCAACTGGCCGCCATAGCACAGCGCATGGTTCGCTCCCCCCGGCTGGAGGATGGCGTGCGCGCCTTCTTCGCCGACATGCTGTTGTTCGAGAAGTTCGACGAAATGGCCAAGGACCAGATCGTCTATCCCCGTTTCAACCCCGATGTCGCATCGGCTTTGTCGGAACAGATGCTGCGGATGATCGTCGATCAGCTGGTGACGCAAAAGGGCGATTATCGCGATCTGTTCACCACGCGCCGCACCTTCATCAACCGCGCGCTGGGGCCGCTCTATCAGGCGAAGGTCACATCGACGCAGGGCTGGGTGCCGTATGAATTTGCGCCGGGTGATGACCGTGCCGGCCTGTTGGGACAGGCGGGGTTCCTCGCGCTCTACGCCCATTCGGGGCGCAGCTCGCCGACCCTGCGTGGCCGGGCGATCCGTGAATTGCTGCTGTGCCAACCCGTCCCCAACCCGCCCGGCAACGTCAATTTCACCGCGGTGCAGGACGTGACCAGCACCGCCATGCCGACCGCCAGGATGCGCCTCAACGCCCATAATAGCGACCCGGTGTGCGCAGCCTGTCATAAGATCACTGATCCGCTCGGCCTGCCGCTTGAAAAATTTGATGGCATTGGTGCCTTCCGTCGCCAGGAAAATGGCGCGCCGATCGACACGGCGGGCCTGTTCGAAGGGGTCGCGTTTCAGGGCAATGTCGGCCTGGGCAAGGCACTCGCCGCCAGCAAATCCACCACCGAATGTGTCGCAGGCCGCGCCTTCCAATATGCCACTGGCCGCGTGCCGGAGGATGATGGCGCACTGGCGGGCGGGATCGAGCAGGATTTTGCCAAGGATGGCTATCGCATCGCGTCGCTCTTCCTGCGCGTCGCCACCATGCCGCAGGCCTATCGCATCGCCGCTACGCCGCTCGTTGCACCCCAAATCGCCATGACCACCCGCACAGGAGTCCATCCATGAGCTTCACCCTGAACCGCCGCACCGCGTTGCGCGGCATGGTCAATGGCATGGCAGTCGCGGTCGGCCTGCCGCTGCTCGACGCTTTTCTGGACGGTAATGGCGCAGCGATCGCCGCGACCGGCGCGCCGGTGCCGGTGCGCTTTGGCACCTGGTTCTGGGGTCTGGGGGTCAATCCGCCGCGCTGGTATCCCAGCAAGATCGGCGCGGATTATGATCTGAAGGAAGAGCTGGCCGCGATTGCGCCCTTGAAGCATAAGGTCAACATATTGGGCGATTTCAGTCTGCCGCTGGATGGCAAGCCTAACCTGCCGCATATCAGCGGCGGCATCGGCATCCGCACCGGCATCGCGATCGTGTCCGACCGCGGACTGCCCGCGCCCTCCTTCGACGTGGCGATCGGCGACGTCATCGGCACCCGCACCCGCTTCCGCTCGCTCGAACTGTCGGCGACGGGCGACCCGCGCAATTCGCTGTCGGGGCGCGGCAATGGCAATCTCAACCCGGCTGAAGTCTCCCCCGGCGCGCTCTACACCCGTATCTTCGGCCCGGATTTCCGCGATCCCAACAGCGCGACCTTCACGCCCGATCCAGCGCTGCTTGCGCGGCGCAGCGTCTTGTCGGGCGTCGCGGACCAGCGGCAGGCGCTCAACGCGCGACTGGGCGCGGCGGATCGGCAGAAACTCGACCAATATTTCACGTCGGTGCGCCAGCTGGAAAAGCAGCTAGACGTGCAGCTGACCAAGCCCGAACCGATGCAAAGCTGCCTCGTGCCGCAATCCGTCGCCGACCGGCCGGTCAATGCGGAAATCGAAAATGTCATGGCCAATCATCAGGTGATGACCGACCTGCTGGTCATGGCGCTGGCGTGCGACAATGTCCGCGTGTTCAACATGAATTTCAACAATGGCGCATCGTCGCTGACCCGTATCGGCAGCACCATCACCCATCATCAGCTGACCCATGAGGAGGTGATGGACAATCGCCTGGGCTATCAGCCGGAGGTCACCTTCTACGTCAACAAATGTATGGAAGCCTGGACCTATTTCATCAAGGCGCTGGACGCGGTGCAGGAAGGGGACCGGACCCTGCTCGATAACACGTTGGTTTTTGCCCATAGCGAAACCGAGTTCGCCAAATTCCATACGATCGACAATATCCCGATGATGACCGCCGGGTCGGCAGGCGGACGGGTGAAAACCGGTCTGCACATTGCAGGCGAAGGCACACCGGTCAGCCGCGTGGGCCTGACGTTGCAGCAACTGATGGGTGTGCCGGTCGATACATGGGGGACCGACAGCATGGAAACCAACAAGCCGGTATCAGCGCTGATGGCGTGAATCAGCCCGCCGCGATCGCCTGGCACAGCCGTTGCAACAGGCTGCGCCGGTGGCGTTCCGCCTCAAACCGGGCGAGTTCGGGATCGCGGCGGACGATGGCGTCGATGATGCCGCTGCGCCATTGCCGCCATGCTGCAAACCCGTCTGCGCCGTCGAAAATCGGTGCGATCGGCGCGCTGCGATAATAGCGCATACTGACGCGGGCGAGCAGCTCGATCAGTGGCCGATCGACCATGCGGAACAATATGTCGTGCAGGTCATCCTCGAACAACAGCCGCGCGCTGCCATCCGCGCATTGGTCCACCCGTTTCGCCAGCGTCGCCAGCGCCCGATGCAGCGCAGCGTCATCGCATGTGGCGGCGGCGGGCATCAGCTCGCAATCGAGCAGCGTCATCATCTCCAGCGCTTCATAGGCGTCCGACCCGCGCACCCGCAAATAGGCCGCGACCGACCGTTCGAGCGCCGCGACATCGGGCCTCGTTCCGAAATAGCCCCCGCCCGGACCCCGGCGCACTTCCAGCAAGCCTTCATGCTCCAGCACGCGGGCAACCTGCTGCACCGTGGCGATGCCCACGCCCAGCAATTTGGCGATGTCGGGCAGCGCCCCGATCTGGGTCTGGGGCGGCTGCGCCAATATGATGTCGCGCAACTGCTCGGTCGCCTTGGCGGCCAGATGCCGTCGGTGCAGCGGTGCGTCATCGTCGGCTGTCGCCACGCTCATCCTTTCCTTGATCCCGCCTTGATCCGTAACCCGATGCCGCGCCCCTGGCCAGCTTCGCGCCGGTTTGGCGCGGGGGCGATGATATCAGGGGAGCGGCAGGCAGCGCCCTTCGCTGGCGGAACGTTGCGCGGTTTCGATCACCGCCTGCACCGCAAGCGCATCCTCCACCGGCGTGGGTAGCGGTCCGCCGGACCGGATCGCGGCGGCGACCTGCGCGTAAAAGCGTTCCTGGCACCCCGACAGCGCCGGGCGCGTCACCATCCCGCCCTGCCCATCATAGATTTCCAGCGGATCGGAATCGACGCCCCAGCCGCTATCGCCCGGTCGCAGGCCTGCGACCAGTTGCGTCTCCTGCGGATCGAGCAACCGCTTGATCAACGTGCCGCTGGTGCCATGGACGATGAAGCGTGGGCTGCCCCCGGCCTCGGCACCCGCGACGGTCATGCTGGCGTGCAACACCACCCGCATCTGCGCATAACGCAGCACGACATGCACCCAGTCGTCCGATACCGCGCCGTCGCGCAGTGCGGCAAAATCGGCGCTTACTGCATCAGGGCGTCCGAACAGCGCCAGCACCTGATCCACCAGATGCGGCCCCAGATCGAGCCACGCCCCCGATCCTGGCGACCCATCCTCGCGCCAGCGATCGCGTATCTCTGGCCGGAAGCGATCGAAATGCGATTCGAAGTGGGTAACGCGCCCGACCAGCCCCTCCTCGATCGCCGCGCGGACGCTGCGAAAATCGCTGTCGAACCGCCGGTTGTGGAACACCGCCAGCTGCCTGCCACATTGGGCCGCGAGCGCCGCCAGATCCTGCGCTTCGGCCAGCGTCAACGCGAAGGGCTTGTCCACGACGACATGCTTGCCCGCCCGCAGCGCCTGCGCGGCCAGCGGTGCATGGGTGGCGCTGGGCGTCGCGATCACCACTAGGTCGATGGCGGGATCGGCGAAAATCTCCGCTGCTGACCCGGCACAACGGATGGCTGGGTCGAGCGCGGCCACTTCATCGGCCTTGCTGGTGCTGATGCTCGTCAGCACCATCGCCGGAACGGCACGCAACAATGGCGCATGGAAGATACGGCCAGCGGGGCCATAGCCCACCAATCCGACACGGATCACATCAGCCACGCAATTCCTCCATCACAACGGGTGCCAGCTTGCCCACGATCACCGTGACCCCCTTGTCATTGGGATGAATGCCGTCGGGCAGTTGCAGCGCCCGGTCACCGATCACCCCGTCCAGCATGAAGGGATAGAGTGTCGCGTCATATTTCTTCGCCAGCGCCGGGAAGATCGGGTTGAAGGCGGCGGCATAGTCCGGCCCCATATTGGGCGACGCCAACATGCCGGTCAGCAGCACGGGGATGCCGCGTTTCTTCAACTCTGCCAGAATCGCGTCGAGATTGTCCCGCGTCACCTCCGGGCTCAGGCCGCGCAGCATGTCGTTGCCGCCCAGCCCCACCAGCATCAGGTCAGGCTTGCGCGCCAGCCCGTCCAGCGTGAAGGCGAGGCGCGCCAGCCCGGCCGCGCTGGTATCGCCCGACACCCCGGCATTGACGACCTGCGCCTTCATGCCCTTCGCGGCCAAAGCCTGCTCCAGCACCGGGGCCAGCCCCTTGCCCTGATCCAGATTATAGCCGGCGTAAAGGCTGTCGCCGAATGCCACGACCAGCTTACCATCGGCCACCGGCGCAGCGGCTGGCGTGGAAGCTGACGTGCCTTGGGCGCTGTTGGCGACCGGTGGCGGGGGCGGTGCCTTGTCCGAACAGGCGCAAGCCAGTTGGACAAACAGCGCCAGCGCCCCATATTGCAAAAATCTGCCCGCCAAGGAGCGCTCCTTCTTCATGCACATGCCCATCGATCCGGCCACTATCGCGATCCGCGCGCACAATGTCACCCTTTCGCTTGGCACAAGCGATGCGCCCGTCGAGATTTTGAAGGGCGTCGATCTCACCCTGTTGCGCGGCGAAAGTATCGCCATATTGGGCGCTTCGGGTTCGGGCAAAAGCTCGCTGATGGCGGTGCTGTGTGGGCTGGAGCGGGCGAGCGGCGGGGACGTGCATATTGGCGGGGTCGATTTCGGTGCGCTGGACGAGGATGCATTGGCCCGCGCCCGGCGTGGTCGCATCGGCATCGTGCTGCAAAGTTTCCACCTGCTCCCGACCATGACTGCGCTGGAGAATGTCGCGGTGCCGCTGGAACTGGCGGGGGAAGCGGAGGCCTTCGCCCGCGCAGCCGAAGAATTGCGCGCCGTCGGCCTTGGCCACCGAATCGACCATTATCCCGCCCAATTGTCGGGTGGCGAGCAGCAGCGCGTTGCCATCGCCCGCGCCGTCGCGCCGCGCCCGACCATCCTGTTCGCCGACGAACCGACCGGCAATCTCGACGCGACCACCGGCGTCACCATCATGGATCTGCTGTTCGACCGGCAGCGCGCGGCGGGCGCAACGCTCGTCATCATCACCCATGATCCGGCACTGGCCGACCGGTGCGGCCGGATCGTCGAAATGCGCGACGGACGGATCGTATCGGACCGCGCGGCGTGAGCGTGCTCGATTGGGCGACAAGCTGGCGCATCGCCCGGCGCGATCTTCTCGGCCGGTTCCGGGGATTGCGGCTGCTGTTCCTTTGCCTGTTCCTGGGCGTCGCCACGCTGGCCGCGATCGGCAGCCTCACGTCCGCGATCACGCAGGAACTGAGCGAACGAGGGCAGGGACTGCTCGGCGGTGACGTCGAAATCGCCATGACCCAGCGCGAAGCGGGGGAGGCCGACAAAGCTGCCTTCCGTCGCCTTGGCACATTAAGCGAAACAATCCGCCTGCGCGCGATGGCGCGGGGTGAACGGCCCGATGCGCCCGCCGTGCTGACCGAACTCAAGGGCGTGGATAATGCCTATCCGCTCTATGGCACGCTGGCGCTGCAAGGTGGGCGCTATCGCGCGCCATTAGCGCCCGACCGTATCCTGATTGGCCCTGCATTGGCCGACCGGCTGAACGTCAGGCCCGGCGACCGGCTGGTCTATGGCACCGCGACCTTCACCATTGCCGCGATCATATCCGACGAACCCGATCGGCTGGGCGAGGGCTTCACCCTCGGCCCGGTGGCGATCGTCTCGCTCGACGGATTGCGGCGCACTGGCCTGATCCAGCCGGGCAGTCTCTATGACAGCAAATATCGCCTGCGCCTGCCCGCCGGAACCGACGCACAGGCGGTGCGCGAGGATCTGGAAAAGCAATATCCGTCGGCCGGTTGGGAGTTCAAAGACCGCGATCGCGCGGCTCCGGGGGCCAGCCGCTTCATCGTCCGCATGGGGCAATTTCTCTCGCTGATCGGTCTCGCCGCACTGGTGATCGCGGGCATCGGCGTCAGCAACGGCGTCGCCTCCTATCTCGCATTGAAGCGCCCCGGCATCGCCACATTCAAGGTGCTGGGCGCTACGTCCAGCGACATCGCGCGCATCTATCTGCTCCAGATCGGTTGTATCGCGCTGCTCGGCATCGCCTGCGGTCTGGCGGTGGGCGCGCTCCTGCCGTCTGCCATTGTCGCGCTGGCGGGCGATGTACTGCCGGTCAGCCCCGGCTTCCGGCTCCATCCTTTGCCGCTCGTCACCAGCGCCGCTTATGGCCTATTGATCGCCTTCCTCTTCACCCTGCCGCCGCTCGCCCGCGCCCGGACCCAGCCCGCCGCGCTCATCTTTCGCGGCGTGGTCGATCCGCGCCATGGCATCGACCGGCGCAGCGTCCTCGCCATGGCTGGGGCTGGCGCCTTGCTCGTGGCGTTGGCGCTCGGCACGGCGCGCGAGCCGCTTTTCTCCGCCGCTGTGCTCGGCGCGACCGCGGCGGTTCTGCTGCTCCTGCTCGGCATTGGCTGGGGCGTGCGCCAGATCGCCTTGCGCGCGCCGCGTCCGCGACGGCCCTTGCTGCGGCTGGCGCTGGCCAATCTTCACCGCCCCGGCGCGCAGACCGCCGCGCTGATCGTTGCATTGGGTCTGGCACTCACCCTGTTCGTGACGCTGGCGGGCATCCAGACCAGCCTCGACAGTGAAATCCGTAATGTCGTGCCCAAGACCGCGCCGGCCCAGTTCGTGCTGGATATCCCTTCGGAGGAAGCGGGCCGTTTCCGCGCCATTGTGCGCAAGCAGGCCTCCGACGCGCAGTTCAATATCGTTCCCGCCCTGCGCGGCACGATCGTCGCCTATGGTCAGCAGCGTGTGGCGGATTTGAAAGAACCACCCGAAGGCGCCTGGTTCCTGCGCGGCGAGCGCGGCGTCACCTATAGCGCGACCCTGCCGCAGGGCAGCGAGCTGGTCGCGGGGCAATGGTGGCCGGCCGATTATGCCGGGCCGCCGCTCGTCTCCTTCGATGCGGAAGCGGCCAAGATATTGGGGATTGGGGTGGGCGACACATTGACCGTCAGCCTGCTGGGCCGCGAAATCACCGCGCGCATCGCCTCCCTGCGCAAGATTAACTGGGAGACGATGGGCTTCAACTATATCCTCGTCTTTTCCCCCGGCATCGTTTCCGCCGCGCCGCACAGTCTGGCTGCGACCATCACCATGGACACACGACACGACAGCGCGGTTACCCGCGACCTGCTCGCCGCCTTCCCCGGCGTGTCGGTGATCGCGGTAGGCGAGGTGATCGCGCAGGTCGGTGCGATCATGACGCAAATGTCCGCAGCGATCGTTGCGGCGGCTTCGGTCGCGATCCTGGCGGGCATTGCCGTACTGGTCGGCGCGATCGCTGCCTCGCGACAGGCGCGCAGCTATGACAGCGTGATCCTGAAAACGCTGGGTGCAACCCGCGCGCAGTTGCTGGGCGGGCAGGCGCTCGAATATGGCCTGCTCGCCACCATGCTGGCGCTGGTCGCGCTGGGGCTGGGGTCCGGTGCAGCCTGGTTCGTGATCGTCCAGATTTTCGAGTTTAGCTGGTCGCCCGATTGGCTGGTCGTGCTGGCGACGCTTGGCGGTGGCGCGCTGCTGACGCTGGGCATTGGTCTGGCCGGGTCGATCCCGCTGCTGTCGGTTCGTCCGGCGAGCGCGCTTCGGCAGCTTTGACGCTAACGTCCTGACATGACAAATGATGTTAGCTGATTGCTGACAGCCTTTGTCACGCGCCTCTTGCCTGCCACCGCAATTATTTCGCCTCCGAACCAATCGATCCGCTGTGGGGGTGAAACATGAAGAAGCAGATGATCAGTGTCGGCATGGTGGTTGCGATCAGTGCGGTTGCCGTGCCTGCGCTGGCGCAAAGCGCCGGGGTAACAGGGCATGAGGGGATACCGGGCCTACCGACGCCCAATATCGGCGTAGCCTTTATGGACCTGTCGGGCGATGGCACGACCATTGCGGGTGTGGTCCGCCGGGACGCAACCAACCACGAAGCCTATCGTATCACCGCCAGCGGCTATGAACGGCTGAATGGGCTGTCGGGGCACACCTATGTCCTGGCCAATGGCGTGTCCGATGATGGCCATGTGATCGTTGGTGTATCGCAGACCGGCTCGGCTACGCGCGGCAGCGCCATTGTCTGGGACGGAACGGCGCTGACCGAATTGGGACATCTGGCCACCAGCGCCTCGGTCCAGAACAGCGTGGCGTTCGGCGTATCGGGCAATGGCCTTGTCGCTGTGGGCAGCAGCACGACCGACAGTGGCGCAACCCATGCGGTGCGCTGGGTCAGCAAGGGCGCGGCGCAGGACCTGCATGGCGGTCCCTTCGCCTTCTCCATCGCGCAGCGCGCGAGCCGCGATGGCGGCGTTATCATTGGCTATGGCGGCACGTCGGCAAGGACGAATGAAGGCTTTGTCTGGACGGCCGGGGGTGGGATGCAGGGGCTGGGCGTGCTGGCATCGCAATCCACCGACGCGGGTGCCTATAGCCGTGCGACCGACGTGTCGGCCGACGGCGGCACCGTGGTCGGCTTTTCGGCGGGCAGCAACGACCGGTCTCAGGCGTTCCGCTGGACCAGCAGTGGTGGCATGGCGTCGCTGGGCCTGCTTGACGGAGGGACGAGCAGTCGCGCCTATGCGGTCAATGCCGACGGCAGTGTTATTGTTGGCTCGGCGACACGACCCTCTACCGTCGTGCCCTCTATTCAGGACACGCTGGCGATACGCTGGACGTCGACCAGCGGGATGCAGACGGTTACCGCATGGCTGGCCAGCGCAGGGATCGCCGTAGGATCGGACAGTTTCACTGACGCTGTAGCAATCAGCGATGATGGCCGCACGATCATTGGCACGGGACAGATTAACGGCAAGACGCAGGAATATATCGCCCGTGTTGCGGCTGCATCCCCCACGCCCACGCCCACGCCCACGCCCACACCCACACCGACCCCAACTCCTACTCCTACTCCTACACCGCCCCCCGCCCCTGTTCCGGGTACAGGCGTCATCGGCCTGGTCGATTTCCTCGCGACCGTATCGGACGGCGGGGTCGGATTGAACACCGTCCTTAATGCCGCCAGCCTTACCCTGTTCGGTGCGCATCATCGGCCATTGACCGACTTTACCCGCACCGGGCGCGGCTGCGCATGGGCGACCGGGGACTTCGCCCATGGACGGCAGGATCGTAACAGTTGGCTGGGGGAACTTGGCCTGTGCCATGATCTGGGCGATGCCGTGCGCGTGGGTGTCGGCGTCGGGCTGGGTGGTACGGATCAGGATATGGGCCTGGGTGGCCGCTTTCGGGGTGATGGCTATCATCTGATTGGTGAAGTTGATACCCGCATAGCTGGCACGCCGCTATTGTTGAGCATGACCGGCTATTATGCTGACTGGAATCTGCGCATTGACCGTGCCTATCGTAACGGGACCGCGACCGACCACTCATTTGGCAAGACTGACGCGCGCAGCTGGGCCGTGCGCGGACGGATCGACTGGCGCGATATGGCAAGGGTCGGTGCCGTCAGCCTGTCATCCTATGCCGCCTATACCCATGGCAGGGTCCATGTTGATGGCTATACCGAAACCGGGGGTGGTTTTCCGGTCCAGTACAACCGGGCGAAAGCGGGTTTTGACGAAGTCCGGCTGGGGGCCGTGACGGCGGTGCCGCTGGGGAATAGCATGTCGCTCCAGGCATCGGGCGAATGGGTCCATCGCCTGGATCAGGATCGCGCCGCGCTGACTGGCACGATCATCGGCGCGGGGGGCTTTGCGCTGACCGGCCCGGCTGCCGATCGTAACTGGGGCCGTGCCGGGCTGGACCTTGACATCGGGCTGGGCGGTTCAGCCTTGCTCAGCGTCTCCAGCCATGCGCGGATCGGCGGGGGAGAGGATGCGCGGCTGAGCGGCAGTATCGGCCTGCGCTTGGGCTTTTGAACGGCAGGCGCTGCGGTCGGTCGATCCCTCCTCGGTCAATCCTGTCGCGCCGTCTGGGCTAGATCATGGCCTGGATTGACAGGTGGAGGCAGGCATGACGAATGTGGACGCAATGACGCAGGGAGTGACCCGTTCCTTCGTCGATCTGCGCGCCTGGGCGGCGGGGGTGACGGTTGGGGCAGGGGAGGGCGACGCCTTCCTGTCCGTCCGCGCTGTGCTGCCCCAGCCGGAGGGGCCGGTGTCCATCGGACTGATCGCGTTACCGCAGGGCAGCGGCACGGTCGCGGCGACGCCTGCCGACGAATTTGTCATCGTTGAATCGGGCAGCGTGCAGATTGACCAGCGTACGCTCAACGAAGGCGACAGCATCATTCTGTGCGAAGGCGCAAGCTTTGGCTGGACAACCACCGCCGACACGCGCCTGCTGTTCGTGCGCCGCACCGGCGGGTCAGCCGCCGACGGCGCGATCATTCCGATCGACACCAGCGCGCCGCTCGAACCGTCGGGCGCGCCGCTGGCTGAACTGCTGGTCGGGCCGACCCCGTCCTGCCGCAACTTCACCGATTATCGCTCGGCTGACGGCGAATTTGTCTGCGGCACCTGGGATTCCACCCCCTATCATCGCCGCTCCATGGCCTACCGCCATTATGAGTTGATGTACTTGCTCGATGGCAGCGTGACCTTCGTCGATGGCGCTGGGGCGGAAGGGACGTTTGGCAAGGGCGACATCTTCCTGGTCGAACAGGGCGCATCGTGCAGCTGGGACAGCCAGGTCCATGTCAAGAAGGTGTATGCCATCTACCGCCCGGCGTAATCCTCACCTCATAGAAGCGTCGGTGTTCCCGCGCAGGCGGGGACCCAGTCCAGCCTATGAGCTGGGTTCCCGCCTGCGCGGGAACACGCTGTGCCTCATCAGTTTCTAGGCCATCGGATCCAAGGTCCCCAACCAGGCCACCAGCATTAAAATCCCGATCGCCGCGCCCGTCTCCAGCATCAATGAGAGACGCAGCGCGGCAATTGCGCTGTCACCCCGCTCCAGCGCCGGGGTCAGCCGCCAGCGATTGAGCGCCGCCAGCCCCAGCATCCCGCCGAACACAGCCAGCTTCGCGCCCAGCAGCCAGCCATAGCGGCTGCCCGTCAGCGTAGGCAGGTCGGCAAATCCGACGATCATCAGGCTGTTGACCACCCCGGTCACGACCAGAGTCGCAACGAACACCGTCCCCAGCAGCGAAAATTTCGCCAGCATCACTGCGACCCGTTCGACATTCGGTCGGCGCATCGTCACGGCGTGCAGTAACGCGGCCAGCGCGCCGATCCACCCTGACGCCGCCCAGATATGCGCGACATCGGCGGCGCGGTGAACGGTTCCTGCGACATCCTCAGTTGCCCCGGCATGGCCGGTCCAGGCGATCGTCGCGGCGGCAATAGCGGCGGGGATCAGCACCCACCGATCCCGCCCAGCCACAGCCAGCACCAGCGCGCCGAGCAAAGCGACGCTCCGCACCGCAAGGACCGGGCCGATCGGCGTCATCGTCAGCAAAATCTCTGCCGTCGCCCAGTCGGGCGGCAGCAACGGGGTGCCGGTCATGCTCGCTGCGCTCGCCAGCAGCCACAGCGCCGACAGCGCACCGCCGCCCAGCGCCAGCGCCGCCAGCAGCGCGCGCTGCCCCGCCATGCCCATCGCCCACCAGAAAAGCGGCAGGCCCATGAGCAGGGCAAGGTCGGCCATCAGGCCAAAGCGCGCCAGTAGCAGCATGGGTGCCAGCATCCCCCCGTCCATGAAGGCTTACTTGACCTTGAAGCTGTAGCCGCCTTCCATCTTGTGCTGGTCGGCACCGACTATATGCCATTTCAGGTCGTAGCTGCCGGCGGGCAGGGCGCGGGGCAGGGTGACGATCATCGTCTTGCCGTCGGGCGCGACCACGGTCTTGAATCCCTTGATCGGCATCGGCGCATGATCGCTCATGCCCGGCATCCCGGTCATGGTGAGGTCAACGCCCGAAAGCGGCCCCAGGAATGTCTCGGAAAAAGTCAGCGTCAGCTTGGTCGGCTTGGCGACCGTCGCATTGGCGGCGGGGCTGGACGACAGCAGTTTGCTATGGGCCAGAGCGGCTCCGGGCAGGATGGCGATCGACAGGGCGATGGCGGCGGTTAGGAAACGGGACATCGGTGCTTCTCCATGATGGTGGTTAGGCGATATTACGCATGGACTTGCCCGACCCCTCATCACAGGTGCATGATTTTTTCCTGGGCCATCGGGTGAGGGATAAGCGCGCGCCGCGCGTATGCCGCGATGAGGATGGAGTATGGGAAGATGAGTGATCTCGATCAGTTGCTGGGGCAGATGCGGGCGATGCCGGTCGACGCCCGGCTGGAGCAGATGGACGGCGTGGTGATGCAGGGCGTTGCCCGCCGCCGTGAACGGGGCGTGGCGCTGCGTAGCATGATGTTCGCCGGGCTGCTGGCGCTCGGCATCGGCTGGGCAGGCAGCATCGTGCCGTCAGCGCCCGCCCAAGCTGCGCCGATCGGCATGTCGGATTATGCACCCTCGCGCCTGCTCGGCCAATGAGCTTGAAGCGCTATCTGCTCGTCGCGCTGATCGCCTTCGCCGCGGCGCTGGCGGCGGTGCTGGTCGCGCGCGTCTGGATCGCGCCGCCGCCCCGCGTCGAAAGCGAAGTCCATGCGCTGCTGCATGAGAAGCTGACGCTCGACGCGGCACAGGAACAGCGCATCCACGCGCTCGAAGCCGCCTTTGCCATGCGCCGCGAAGCGCTGGAGGCAGAAATGCGTGCCGACAATGCGCGGCTGGCGCAGGCGATTGCCGCCGAGCATGGCTATGGCCCGCAGGTGGGCAAAGCCGTGGACCGCACCCATCATGTCATGGGCGCGCTGCAAAAGGAGACACTCCAGCATATTTTCGCGATGCGCGCGGTGCTGCGTCCCGATCAGGCGGCGCAGTTTGACAGCGCCGTCGTCAAGGCACTGACCCAGCCCGCCCCCCGGTGAACGTAGCCGAACCCGATGACAGGACGCTGGCCGCGCGCGCGCTGGCCGGGCATCAGGACGCCTATGGCGCACTGATGCGGCGGCATCGCGACGCGGTGTGGCGTCTCGCCCGCGCCCATGTCGGCGATGGCGACGAAGCGCTAGACATTACGCAGGAAGTGTTCATTGCCGCCTTCGCCGCACTAGCCCGCTATGACGGCGCGCGGCCGTTTCGCAGCTGGATCGCGCGGATTACGCTCAACAAATGCCGCGACTGGGGCCGTCGCCGTGCGGTGCGGCGCTTCTTTGCCTTTGCGCGCCCGATCGACGAAGCGGGCGACATTGCCGACGCTGCGCCAGACCCGGAACAGGCGCTGCAATCGCAGGCCGCACTCGTGCGCATCAACGCTGCCATCGCCGCGTTGCCCGCTGCGCTCAAGGATGTGCTGCTGCTCCGCACGATCGAGGCGATGAGTCAGGCGGACACCGCCGCCGCGCTCGGCCTCACCGAAAAAGCGGTCGAAACCCGCCTTTATCGCGCGCGCGCAAAATTGTCGGAAAGTTTGAGGGATGACGCCGCGCCCCGCGTATGAAGGGGCATGACCAACCTGACTCTCGACCGCCGCACCCTGTTCAAAAGCGCGGCTGCGCTCAGCTTCGCCAATGCCTTCCCCGCCTGGGCGCAAAGCGGCACCCATGGCTTGCATCCTGCGCCGGGCCTCCTGTCGGGTGAAAGCATCGCGCTGACCGTCGCCGACAGCCATTTCGCCACCGGGGGCCGCTCTGCCCATGCCGTCACTATCAACGGCACCGTCCCCGCGCCGCTGATCCGGCTGCGCGAAGGGCAGAATGTCCGCCTCTCCGTGACCAACAAGTTGAAAGAAGATACGTCGATCCACTGGCACGGCCTGATCGTCCCGTTCGAGATGGATGGCGTGCCCGGCGTCAGCTTCCCCGGCATCGCGCCGGGCGAAACCTTCACCTATGAATTCCCCATTCGCCAGTCCGGCACCTATTGGTATCACAGTCATTCGGGGATGCAGGAGGCGATGGGCCATTATGGTCCGATCGTCATCGACCCCGCAGGCGCCGATCCGGTGCAGGCGACGCGCGAGCATGTGATCGTCCTGTCCGACTGGTCGCCGGTCCACCCGCATGTGCAGCTCAAGCGCCTGAAACAATCGGGCGGCTATTATAATATGCAGCGCCAGACGCTCGCCGGATTGCTTAATGGCAAGGACCAGCCGCTCAAGGACCGGATCGACTGGGGCAAGATGCGGATGGACCCCACCGATATTTCGGACGTCACCGGCTCCACATACAGCTTTCTGGTCAATGGCCATGGCACGGCGGAAAACTGGACCGGGCTGTTCACGCCGGGCGAGCGGGTCCGGCTGCGCATCATCAATGCGTCGGCCATGACCAATTTCAACGTGCGCCTGCCCGGCCTGGCGATGACCGTGGTCCAGTGCGATGGCCAGCATGTCCAGCCGGTCGAAACCGATGAGTTCCAGATCGGCATCGCCGAAACCTATGACGTCATCGTCCAGCCCACCGACGCACAGGCCTATGCCCTGATCGCCGAAGCCATCGACCGGTCCGGCCTGGTCCGCGCGACGCTGGCGCCGCAAATCGGCATGGTCGCGGCCATCCCGCCGCTCCGCGCCCGTCCGTTGCTGACCATGAAGGATATGGGGATGGACATGTCCGGCATGGACATGGGGCAGGGGGGCGTGATCGACCTGTCCCAACCTGCCAATGACAGTATGGCGGGGCATAGCATGAAGATGCTCGACCCTTCGGTCGCGCCCAATGTGCCGATGGGACCGGGGGTGGCGACTCTCTCCTCCATGCCCGCCGATCGCACGGCGGACCGGCCCACGGGACTGGAGGATGTTGACCATCGCGTGCTGACCTATGCCGACCTGCGCGCGCTGGAGCCGAATGAGGATATTCGTGCCCCGACCCGCTCGATCGACATTCACCTGACCGCCAATATGGAACGCTATATGTGGTCCTTCGACGGAGTGAAGCTCTCCGACGGAGCGGACCCCATCGCCTTCCGCCATATGGAGCGGGTGCGCGTCACCCTCATCAACGACACGATGATGCCGCACCCCATCCATATCCACGGCCATTTCTTCCAGCTGCTGACCGGGGAGGATGCGGCGCATAATCCGCGCAAGCATACGGTCAATGTGTTGCCCGGCGGCAAGATCAGTTTCGATCTGACCGCCGATGCGCTGGGGGATTGGGCGTTCCATTGTCATATGCTGATGCACATGCACACAGGCATGATGCGCGTCGTCACGGTCCGTCACGCGGAGGACGCGGCATGACGCGCCTGATCGCCGCCCTGCTGCTGGCCAGCACGGCCACGCCCGCGCTGGCGCAAATGGACCATAGCCAGATGGGCGCGCACCAGACGCCGCCCGCGCCGCAAGCGCCCGCCGACCCCCATGCTGGTCACGCCATGCCCTCAACCGACGACAGCGTGCCGCAGGGCGTCGCCCCGCCAATCCCGACTGATCACGCTGCCGAAGCCTTCTACCCCGCCGCCACCATGGCCCGCGCCCGCGCCGCGATGATCAAGGAAAGCGGCGGTATGCGCTTCTTGCAGCTGATGCTCGATCGCCTGGAATATCGCGCGCACAAGGGTGCGAATGGCTATGCCTGGGAAGGCGAAGGCTGGTTCGGTGGCGACATCAACCGTTTCGCGTTCAAGACGGAAGGTGAGGGCGAAGTCGGCGGCCCGCTTGAAAGCGCAGAAGTGCAGGCGCTCTACAGCCGCGCGCTGAACCCCTGGTTCAATGTCGAAGCGGGCGTGCGGCAGGATTTCCGCCCGCAACCCCAGCGCACCTACGCCGTCGTCGGCATCGAAGGCTTGGCCCCTTATTGGTTCGAGGTCGGCGCACAGGCGTTCCTGTCCGACAAGGGCGACGCCCATCTGCGGCTGGAGGGCAGCTATGACCAGCGCATTACCCAGCGCCTGATCCTGCAACCTGCCGCCGAAATGAACATGTCTGCGCAGGATGCGCCGGAACTGGGTATCGGGTCGGGTGTGTCCGACATCGAACTGGGGTTGCGCCTGCGTTACGAATTCACCCGCGAATTCGCGCCCTATGTCGGCGTCCATTGGGAACGCAAGCTGGGCGATACCGCGCGTTATGCGCGCGCGGCCGGGGAGGGCACTTCAGCCACGAGTCTGGTGATGGGCGTGCGTTTCTGGTTTTGACAAGATCGACACACAAGCCCCGTGGCGTTAAATCGCCAAATGTCGCTCGACCAACGCAACATGCAGCCGGATACCCAGCCCCAGCACATCATCGTTGAAATCATAATGCGGGTTGTGCAGCGGCGCGCCGCCGTCCGGCTTGGCCTGCCCCAGCCAGATATAGGCACCTTTGCACGCTTGCAGCATGAAGGCGAAATCCTCCGACGTGAAGGCGGGGTCGGGCGCCAGTTGCGCTATGCCGACGGTCGCGGCGGCATCAAGCGCTTCCTGCGCCGCCTCCGCATCGTTGATCGTTGCAGGATAGTAGCGCTGATAATCGACTGTAGCGCTTAGCCCGTTGGCCAGCGCCACACCGGCCGCGATTTCGCGGATCGACGCCTCTATCCTGTCCTGTACCGCCGGGTCGAACGTCCGCACCGTTCCGCCAATGCGGACCTCTGCCGGGATCACATTATGCGTATGCCCGCCATGAATCTGCGTGATCGACAGCACGGCAGATGCGGTCGGCGCGATCCGGCGCGATATGATCGTGTTCATCTGCGTCACCAGGCTGGCCGCCGCCAGGATCGCGTCTGGCGTATCCTGCGGGATGGCGGCATGGCCGCCGCGACCTTCCAGCACGATCTCGAACTTGTCCGCCGCGCCCATGATCGGGCCGGGCCGGGTTGCGATCGTGCCAGCGGGCAGGTCTGGCCAGTTATGCAGGCCAAACACCCGGTCGCAGGGGAAACGCTCGAACAGCCCTTCCTTCACCATTTCGCGCGCGCCGCCCTGTCCCTCTTCGGCGGGCTGGAAGAAGAAGTTGACCGTGCCGTCGAAATTCCGGCTGCGCGTCAGTTGCTGCGCCGCGCCCAGCAGCATCGCGACATGACCGTCATGGCCGCAGCCATGGAAGGTGCCGGGCGTCCTGCTGGCCCAGGGCAGATTGGTCTGCTCCTCGATCGGTAGCGCATCCATGTCTGCGCGCAGACCGATGCTGCGCCCTGACGTGCCGTTGCGCAGCACGCCGACCACGCCGGTCCGCCCGATCCCCTCATGCACATCCAGCCCCAGCGCGCGCAATTGCTCGGCAATGCGCCCGGCGGTGCGATGTTCGCAAAAGCCCAGTTCCGGATGCGCATGAATGTCGCGGCGGAAGGCGACAAGCGGTTCGATCAGATCGGTGATGTCGGTCATGGAAGAAGCCTAAACTATATTATCCAAGGAGTAGCGTGTTCCCGCGCAGGCGGGAACCCAGTCCCACTATCTCAACTGGACTCGCGCCTTCGCGGGAGCACGTTGCGCTTCAATACTAACGCTGCTCGCCGAACAGATGCTGGATCGGATAATGATGTTTGATGAAGGGCGATTTGATCACGACATAGCTGAAATATTTTTCGATGCCGTAATCGCTTTCCAGCATTCCCTCGATGATCGACTGATAATGGCCGACGCCGCGCGTCACGAATTTCAGCAGATAATCATATCCGCCGCTGACCAGATGACATTCGACAATCTCGTCCAGCTTGCGGATGCGGGTTTCGAACCGGGAAAAGTCGCCCGACCGATGTTCGCTCAGCGTCACTTCGGTAAAGACGGTCAGAAATTCGCCCAGCTTGTGCAGATTGATATGCGCGCCATAGCCGGTGATATAGCCCGCCTTCTCCAGTCGCTTCACGCGGGTCAGGCACGGGCTGGGGGACAGGCCGACCGCATCGGCCAGCTCGACATTGGTGATCCGGCCCGACTGCTGAAGCTGCGTCAGGATTTTCAGGTCGATCCTGTCCAGTCTGGGTCCGCCCAACATGTCCTTGTTCCCCCTTATATTTATCCCAGCGCCGCTCGAATATCGGCCTGTTCGAGCAAGCCGTCGAGTGTTTTCCTGATGCGCGCGAATATCTCGTCCATCTCCGCGTCCGTCGCGCACAGCGCCGGGGCCAGGCCGATGATATTGTCGGCAAAGGCGCGGAAGATGACGCCATTGGCATAGCCATCGTTGAACAGACGGTCGGCGACTTTCAGCGCCGGGTCGAACCGCGCCTTCGTCCCCTTGTCCGCCACCAGTTCGATCGCGCCCAGCAAGCCGCGCCCGCGCGTGTCACCGACCAGCGGGTGGTCGGCAATGCCCGCAAGGCCCGCGTCGAAGCGCGCTGCGACCTTCTGCCCGTTGGCCAAAATCCCGCCCTCCGTATAGAGGCGCAGCACTTCCAGCCCCACCGCCGCGCTCACCGGATGGCCCGAATAGGTCGCGCCATGGCCGATCACGACATCGGCTGCCGCGCCATCGGCAATACCCTGATAGACTTTATCCGACATCAGCACCGCGCCCATTGGCACATAACCGGCGGTCAGCCCCTTGGCGACGGTCATCAGGTCAGGCGTCACATCCTCGGCTTCGCAGGCGAACATCGGCCCGGTGCGCCCGAACGCCGTGATGACCTCATCGGCGACCAGCAAAATGTCCAGCTCATCGCACGCTTGCCGCATCGCCTTGAGCCAGCCGACCGGCGGCACGATGACCCCGCCCGATCCCTGGATCGGTTCGCAGAAGAAGGCCGCGACATTGTCTGCGCCCAGTTCCGCAACCTTGTCCTTCAGCTGCTGCACTGACCGGGCGATGATGGCGGCGTCATCGCCCTCCAGATCGCTGCGATAGGGATAGGGCGACGCGATATGATGTTGCCAGCGCAGCGGCAGGTCGAAATTGCGATGGAAATTGGCAAGCGCCGTCAGCCCCGCGCCCGTGCTGCTCGACCCATGATAGCCCCGTTCCAGCGCGATGCATTGTTTCTTGGTCGGCTTGCCGATCGCGTTATAATAATGGGTGATGTAGCGGATCGCGCTGTCCACCGCATCGGACCCGCCCAGCGTGAAATAGACATGGTCCAGCCCCTCTGGCGACAGGGCGACCAGCCGCTCCGCCAGCCGCGCGGCAGGCTCGCAACCGAAATGGAAATAGCCGGTCGCATAGGGCAGGCGGCGCATTTGCTCCGCCGCCGCCTCGACAATGCTGTCCTGCCCGTAACCCACATTGACGCACCATAGCCCGGCAAAGGCATCCAGAACCTCGCGCCCGTCCATATCGGTCAGCCACATGCCCTTGCCGCTTTGCAGCATGGTTGCGCCACGCGCTTCATGGGCACGGAAGGATGTGACCGAATGGATCAAATGATCGCGGTCGATGTCCAGCAAGGATCGGTTGGATTGGTGCATCGTCGGGGTGCTCGCCATGGTGGTTATGGGATGCAGCCTATCCTTGTGCCGCAGCGGGAAAGTCTCAATCTGGCCGGTTGCGGGCCTGTGTCTGGCCGTATTAGCGAAACGGCGCAGCATATTATGCCGCGCCGCTTGATGTCAGGTCAAGGCGTCAGCAATCGCCTTGCCACATTGCTCGGTATTGGCTTTGCCTTTGAGGTCGCCGGTGCGCAGGCCGGGTTCTGCCAGCACGGTTTCCACCGCGCGCATGATCGCGGCGGCGGCATCCGCCTCACCCAGATGCTCCAGCATCATCGCCGCCGACCAGATTTGGCCGACCGGATTGGCAATGCCTTTCCCGGCAATGTCGGGGGCGGAACCGTGGACCGGCTCGAACAGCGATGGATGGGTGCCGTCCGGGTTGATATTGCCCGACGGCGCGACCCCGATCGTGCCGGTGCAGGCCGGGCCAAGGTCGGACAAGATATCGCCGAACAGATTGGACGCCACCACCACGTCGAACCGGTCGGGGTTCAGCACGAACTGCGCGGTCAAAATGTCGATATGATATTTGTCATGGGTGACGGTCGGGTAATTTTTGGCCATCTCCTCCACCCGCTCGTCCCACCACGGCATGGTGATGGCGATACCGTTGGACTTGGTAGCGGACGTGACATGCTTGCGGTCGCGCGTGGCGGCCAGATCGAACGCATAGCGCAGCACCCGGTCGGTGCCGTGCCGGGTC
This sequence comes from Sphingobium terrigena, assembly GCF_003591655.1. Taxonomy (GTDB): domain Bacteria; phylum Pseudomonadota; class Alphaproteobacteria; order Sphingomonadales; family Sphingomonadaceae; genus Sphingobium; species Sphingobium terrigena. Next base: position 81,224 of record NZ_QVRA01000009.1, on the reverse strand, counting down.
ATCACTGTTTCCTGGATCACGATCTCGCGATCGGTGCCGGGGAACATCTTGCCGCCGACCGAGCTATATTCGCCTTCGGTATTTTCGCGCACCACCCAGAAATCAATGTCGCCCGGTTCGCGGCCCACCAGCGGGCAGGGGACGCCGGGCATCAGGCGCACGGGACGCAGATTGACATATTGATCATATTCGCGCCGAAACTGGAGCAGCGATCCCCACAGCGAAACATGATCCGGCACGGTATTGGGCCAGCCGACTGCGCCAAAGAAGATCGCGTCAGGCTTGCCGATCTGCGCCTTCCAGTCGTCCGGCATCATCTGGCCATGTTTGGCATAATAATCGCAGCAGGCAAAATCCTGCCACTTTTGCGCGATGGTAAAACCATAAAGGCTCGCCGCCCGCTCCAGCACGCGGATGCCTTCGGGCATGACTTCCTTGCCGATGCCGTCGCCAGGGATGACGGAGATGGTATAGTTGCGCATGATACATCCTTTACAACGGACGTGTTCCCGCGAAGGCGGGAACCCAGTTCAGAGGGAAGGGCTGGGTTCCCGCCTTCGCGGGAACACGCGGCTTTACAATTTCAGCCCGGCGATATGGAACGCCTTGGTTTCCAGATATTCCTCGATTCCCGCATGGGCACCCTCGCGGCCCAGGCCGGACATCTTTACCCCGCCAAAGGGCGCGACTTCCATGGCGATCGACCCGCTGTTGAGCGCGACCATGCCTGCCTCCAGCCGCTCCGCCACGCGGAAGGCGCGGTGCAAATTTTCGGTGTAGAAATAGCTGGCCAGGCCATAGCTGGTGGCGTTGGCCAGCTCGATCGCTTCATCCTCATGGGCAAAGCGGAACAAAGGCGCGACCGGGCCGAACGTTTCCTCCTCCGCCAGCCGCATGTCGCGCGTCGCACCGGTCAGCACCACCGGGCGGGCAAAGCGCTCACCGCTCGCCCCTTCGGGCGATTGCGCAAACAGGGTCGCGCCGTGCGACAATGCGTCGTCAATATGCGCCTTCACCTTGTCGGCGGCAGCGGCGTTGATCAGCGGACCGATCGTGCTGCCGGGCATATCGCCGGGCGCTACGGTCAGCGCCGACACGGCCTTGGCCAGCTTCTCGGCAAACTGGTCATAGACGCTGTCCTGCACCAATATGCGGTTGGCGCAGACGCAGGTTTGCCCCGCATTGCGGAATTTGCTGACCATCGTGCTGGCGACGGCCAGGTCGATATCGGCATCATCGAACACGATCAGCGGCGCATTGCCGCCCAGCTCAAAGCTGACCCGCTTGATCGTGTCGGCGCATTGCCGCATCAGCAGCGCACCCACGCGGGTCGATCCGGTGAAGGATAATTTGCGCACCACCGGGCTGGCGGTCAGCGCCCCGCCGATCGCGGTGGGCAGGCCAGTGACGACGTTAAACACGCCCGCCGGAAAACCCGCTTCCTCCGCCAGCTTCGCCATGGCCAGTGCGCTATAGGGGGTCAGTTCCGACGGCTTCACCACCACCGGGCAACCCGCAGCCAAAGCGGGCGCGCATTTGCGCGTGATCATCGCGGCGGGGAAATTCCACGGCGTGATCGCCGCCGAAACGCCGACCGGCTCCTTCATCACCAATATCCGGCGATTGGCTTCGGGTGCGGGGATGATGCCGCCCTCGATCCGTCGGGCTTCCTCGGCAAACCATTTGATGAAGCTCGCGGCATAGCGAATTTCGCCTTCGGCTTCCGCGATCGGCTTGCCCTGTTCGGCGGTCATGATCCGGCCCAGATCGGCGACGTTGGCCAACACCAGCGCGTGCCACCGCTCCAGCATGGCGGCGCGATCGCCCGCCGTCCGGGCTTTCCACGCAGGGAAAGCGGCTTCTGCCGCGTCGATCGCCGCCTGCGTATCGGCCGCGCTGCAATCGGGCACAGTGCCGATGATTGCGCCGGTCGCAGGATTGTCGACCGGCACCGTGGCGCCGGATGCCGCGCCGACCCATGCGCCGCCAATATAGGCGCGCTCGACGAAAAGGGCGGGGTTGGAAAGGGGAAGGGTCATCCGAGCGCCTGTGTCGTGAGGGAAAAGATTTTGATCGAAGGGTCTGTCTGCGGCATCGGGCCGCGCACCATGCGCATCACCCGTCCGACGCAGGGCAGGCCCAGTTCGTCGAGCCAGCTGCACAGCGCGCTTTCCTCCGGCACGTCGAGCCGACAGAATATGCCGCTATTGGAACCCAGCCAATGCGAAATCAGCGCCTTCGCGCCACCGGTGTCCGGCGCTACGGTCGGCCCGACGACATAGCCGCGCCCGAACCGGCGGAACAGCGCGAAGCCCACCGGCTCATTGTCGCGTGTCAGCACCACGCCCTGTGCGCCCGGCACCAGCGCATCAAGCAGCGCATCGCGGTTCATGCCGCTGGCCCTCCGCGCCAGTGCATGAAGCGTCGGCATATCCTTGGCCCCCAGCGGTCGCACCCGCTCGTTGGGGATGAGTTCGGCGACCGGCACCGCAAAGGCCGCGCCCTGATGCTGGAACACCGGGCCGATGCTCTCAAACCCCAGTTTGCGATAGAGCGGCGCGCCCTCATCGGTGGCGTTGAGCAGGATCGTGCGATCGCCAAGGTCGGCCATCACCGCTTCCATCAACCGGCGGCCCAGCCCCATGCCTTGGGCGGCGGGCGACACGATCACCATCCCCAGCGTCGCGGCGTTGGTCCCGTACAGCCACGCCATGGCCGTGCCGATGACCGCCCCGTCGCGCTCCGCGACATAGCCAAAACCAAGGCTGAGCAGCATGTCCCAATCCTCGATCCGGTGCGGCCATTTCTGCTCGCTGGAAAGCGCGTGCGCGGCGGTCAGATCATCCACGGTCATTGCCCGCAGGTCCACCATCGCCTCTATGCCTGTCGCCATGCGTCTTGCTCCCCGGCGGAAAAGGGTCGTCCGCCTGCCCAGATTAGGAATCACTTGGGGCAAGCTTAATGGGCGTGTCCAAGCATTGGCTGCTGCCTTCGCCCTGATTTTGGAAGATTATCGCGCAGATTTTCCCGCGCAACTGCAACAAATGCCGCGCGCGATCCATATTCTGTCATCCAGCCTGCATGAAGGAGAGCCGCGCCGTGGACATTTTCAACCCCGATCTGATCGCCTTGCCGCAGGGCAGCAATTTCATCGGCGGACGGCGCGTGGTTGGGCGCGGGCAGGCGATCCCGGTGCGGCGTCCCTCGGACGGGCGGGTCTATGCCGATCTCGACAGCGTGGATGACGCGCAACTGGCGCAAGCGGTCGAGGATGCCCAGCGCGCCTATAAGAGCAGCGACTGGGCGCAGACCGATCCACGCGGGCGGATGCGCGTGCTGCGCCGCTGGGCCGACCTCATTGAGGCGGATATGGAGGTGCTGGCGCCCTTGGAGGCGCTCGGTTCCACCCGGATGATCCACGAAATCCGCGCCTGGGACGTGACCTATACCGCCGAAACCGTCCGCTTCTTTGCCGAATGGGCGGACAAGATTGGCGGCGAAGTCGCAGCGACCACGCCCGACAAGCTGGGCCTCACCATCCACGAACCCTATGGCGTAGTCGCGGCGATCGCGCCGTGGAACCTGCCGCTGGTGATGGCCGCGTGGAAAATCGCGCCTGCCATCGCGGCGGGCAACAGCATCGTCCTCAAGCCGTCGGAAATGACTCCTTTCAGCATCGTGCGCCTGGCTGAACTGGCGATCAAGGCGGGGCTGCCCGCGGGCATCTTCAATATCGTGCAGGGTGACGGGCGCCAAGTCGGCGATCCGCTGGTGCGACGGCCTGAAGTCGCCAAGGTCACCTTCACCGGATCGACCGCCACGGGCGCGGCGATCATGACCGCCTGCGCCCAGACCGGGCCAAAGCCGGTGACGCTGGAACTGGGCGGCAAAAGCCCGCAGATCATCTTTGCCGACGCAGGGCTGGACAAGGCATCGGCCATCGTCGCGCGCGCGATCACGCTGAACGCGGGCCAGGTCTGTGTCGCCGGATCGCGCCTGCTGGTGCAGGACAAGGTCGCCGATCAGGTGATCGACCGCATCATGACGGCCTTTGCCGCGCACAAGGCGGGACCGACCTGGGCCAGCGACAGCACGCTTGGCCCGATCATTTCCGAAGGCCAGCTCGACCGGATCGATGGCATCGTCCAGCGCGCTATGGCCGATGGCGCCCAAGTTCTGACCGGCGGCACCCGCGCCACCGCGCCGCAGGATGGCAGCTATTTCCAGCCGACTTTGCTGCAAAATGCTGCGCAGCATAGCGAGGTGGTGCAGGGCGAGATTTTCGGACCCGTGCTGACCGTCCAGACCTTCGCCGACGAAGGCGAAGCCTATGCGCTGGCCAATGACAGCGCCTATGGGCTGGCCGCCGGCGTCCATACCAGCGACCTTACCCGCGCCCTGCGCGCCACCCGCGCGCTGGAGGCCGGCACGGTCTGGGTCAACCGCTATGGCCGCAGCAACGACTTCATCCTGCCCACCGGTGGCTTCAAGCAATCGGGCATCGGCAAGGATCTGGGCCGCGAAGCCTATGTCGCCAACCTCAAGACCAAGGTGGCGCTGATCGAATTTTGATCAGCGCGCGGCCAATTGCGCCGCTGCGCGCACGTCGATCACGCCCAGCCGCACCATGCTGCGTGCCTGACCCAGCTCGACGATCTGCTCGACCTGGGGGTGGCGGCGCTGCGCCACCTTCAACCGGTAGCGGCCATAACGAACCCGCTCGAAACTGAACATGCCGTCGAACTCCGTGCGGGCGCGATAGGCGCTCACCCCGTCCATCGTCAGCAATTCCATCGTCTCCCCCGCCAGCGCCCGCCCGTCCATCGCCAGCATCCCCTCGACCGAAGCGGAAGGGGATACGCCCAGCTCCACTACCTCGCGCAACCCTGCGCGGGGCGTGACCAGGATGCCCGGATTGCTCGGTACATCGAACGGATCGGACAGCGATGCTTCGTCCAGCGCGATCTTGACCGGGGTAGCGGGGCTTAGCCCGTCCAGCGCTATGTCCCGTTCCGCCTCATCGCGCAGCCGCGCGGGCAGCGGCATGTCGTTCACCAGCACGCCGACCGGATCGGCAAAGGGCGGCTCGCCCGCATCGCGTCGCCCATTGCCGTCCAGATCGTGAAAGGCCCGCACCAGCAGCCCGCCGCCGCGCGCCTGCGACGCCGAACGCACCCGCCCGAACCGCCCGTCACCCCCCGGCCCAACGCTGAACGTCAGCCCCAGCCCGATCGCCACTGCCCGGCGGCTGTCGCCCGACAGATTCAGCGTCAACGCCGCCGGGCCGAAATCGCGCGCATAGGCGGCATCGATCGCAAATTTTCGCTCGGTCGCTGCATAATTGGCGGAAATCTGCACCATGTCCGAAGCGCCCAGCGCCCGGTTGGCGGTCAGTTGCACCCCCATCAGCGCCGGATCGGGCGTCAACCGCCAATGGACTTCGCCGCGCAGCCTGATCTTGCCCGCCCGCCCGCTCACCAGCAGCCCCGCCGTCGCATTGTCGCGCGTAATGCCGTCGCTTGACCGGAAGCGGCTCCATCCGCCGACCAGGCCTGCCGCAACGCTGCGTGTTGCCACGGACAGGCGCCCATTTGCCTCTATCCCTTGCCCACTCCGCTGCCGGGTTGATCGCAGATCGAAATGCAGCGGCAATATCAGCCCCCCGGCATGAACCGGCCGGTCCAGCGCAACCCCGACCGAGGATCGCAGCGCCGGGTCCATCCGTTCGGATCGCAGCCCGCGATTATGCACCGCCTCCACCGCGATGCTGGTCTTGAACAGATCACCGACGACCGACGCCCGCATCGCCGATCCGCCGCCCCTGCGCCCGGCCCAGGATAATTCCCCCAGCATCCCGGCCATCCCGCCGCGCATATTGAGATGGGCAAAATCGGCGCTGCCGTTGGACGATGGCGCACGCACGACCGCCGCGCCGATCGACGTCCCCCGGCCCAGTCCATGGTCCACCGCCACACTGCCGCGCCATCCCGACGAGGGGGTCTGACGGCTGGAGCCAAATCGCAGCAGATCATGATTGCCCTGCACGATAGTGGTGGACCACCAGGTTTCGCCCGGCCCCGGCGATTGCGCCGCAATATTATAGACCCGTCGTTCGCGCCTTACCTGCCCCTGTGGCCCATAGCGCACGACTTCCAGCACATTCACGCCATGGCGCAGGGCGACATCGCGAAAGGCATAGCGACCTGCCGCATCGCCGGGCACAACGCGCAATAACTCCCCGTTGCGATAGAGTTCCGCGTCCCACCCCAGCGGCAACAGGCCGGTCAGCGCCACCTTGTCAAATTCGCCAATGGCATCCAGTGGCCGGTTGGTCAGGGATATGCCTCGCCCGCTGGCGGACCCGGCGACCAGCGGCACGGCAAAGCTGTCCACATCTCCGACCGCCGCCTGCGTCGCTGCCACCGGACCCAGCAATTGCCCGTCAGGATCGGCCCGATAGAGCCGCAACCGCACGCTGTCGGGCATTCCGCGCGCATCGGATGCGAGTCGCGCTTCAGCCGACGCATAGGCCAGCTCGCCCGCCGCCAGCATTTCATAGCGCGTCGTTCGTACCTGCACGCCCTTTGCGTCGCGTTGCCATCCGGCGGACAGAGACGCATCCAGCGCGGGCATACGCCATAGCCGATAGGGAAAGGCGCGCCGTTCCAGCCCTGCCGTTTGAGGTTGCGCCTTGGTCGCCAGTCGCTCCGCCGCCGCTGTTCGGCGCAACGCCGCTTCGATGGGCAGGGGCGCAGGCGATGTGATCGTCAGGATCGCGTTGGTCGTGTCGGCGTCGAACGTGACGCCCAGCCACCGGCCCAGCGCATGGGTGCCAACGCACCATCCCGATCGGCTGTCATATATGTCGCCCGCGCCCAGCCGCATATATTCCGTTCCGAACCGTGCCTCGCCGGTATCGCGGTCGATGGCGATGTGCCGCGCCTCATCAAATGCCCAGCCCTCCGCCCGGCGCTTGTCCTCGCTCGGTACCACTGCGATTTTCAGCGCGTCTATCACATCGCCCAGATCCAGGCAGATGGCATCCTCGACCGCAAAGCCGCGAATGCCGTTGCCGACCGACAGCGACCCGACCCGCGCGTCGAATAACAGCGCGTCGTCGGGAGACAGCGGCGCGGCCGCCGCCATCGCCGGACCCGCGCGCAACAGCAGCAGGACCAGCAGGCATGACAGCAGGACACGCCACAGCCGGGGCTGCGCGTTCATGGGGTCTGAACCCTTGGCTTGGTGTCAGGGCCGCGCCACGGCGGTTTCGCTCACCGCGCCGCCCGCCGCCGGATCGGTCTCCACGAACCGCACCTTGAGCGGCCCGCTCGCCCGCGCCAGAGCGGTCTTGTCGATCGGCAGCATGATGTGCCGCTGCGCCACTTCGGGATAGGCGGCGATCCCCTTGATCGTGGCGATCGGCGTCTTGCCGTCGGCCTGCATCAATTCCAGCGTGCCATAGACGGATCGGTCACCCGCGCGGATCAGGTCCACGTCCAGCTGCGCCTGCCCATCCTGCACGCTCAGCCGTGCGTTGTTCAGGCTGGCGCTGCCTTTCGGTTCGCCCACGCGCACGATGACGGGAATGGTCACGCCATAAATGGGTGTCAGGCTGATCGACATGCCATCGCCCGCAGGCACTGGCGCGGCGGCATCGGCCACGTCGGGGACGGCGCGGAACAGCAAGTGTGCGCGATATTCGCCGCCCGGCATGGTCGGTGGCACCCGCACGCCGATCCGCACCGTCTGCGATTGCTGCGGCGCGAGCGTAATCTTGCGCGGGGCGTAGGTGATCAGGTCCAGCGCGGCGGCATCCCGCTGCGAAGCAGTGGCTTCATCGACCGATTCGATCGTCCCCTGCGCGGTCATCTTCCGCAGCACCAGCGATATGCGGTATGTCGTCGCCTTGTCGCCGCTATTGTTGACCACCACTTCGCCGCCGCTATTGGCGCTCATGATCAGGCGCGTCGGCGCGACCAGCAGGTCGCCTGCGGCTGCCTGCGCCATGGTTGGCGCAAGGGCATGGATGGCGGCCATCGCCACCATCATCATTGTGCGTTTCATATTATCTACCCCATGTCAGCGGCTTCGTGTCCAGCGGGCCGCAAAGGGCAGGGATGACGAAAATTGGTTAGCAACTCGCTAACCATGCCGGGTGTGGGTCAGAAATATTCGACCATCACCTCATAGCTGCCCGTATATGCGCCTTCGGGCTGTGCCGCCGACAGGGTCAGCTTGCCGCCGACGCTAAACTGATTCTTGCGCTTGCCAGGGTCCAAGACCATCGTCGATTGCGACGCTTTGGGAAGGGCCAACAGGCTATTGCCGCGTCCATTGGTCAGACGGGCTGGGGCCAGCACTATGCCGACCATATAGTCTTTCGGCCCGGTGACATAGAATAGCCCGGCCCGCTCGCCGCCCAGGCATTGCAGCCCGGCGGTGCAGTGCGCGACGCCTGATGGCGTCAGTTCGATCGTGCCGCCAGTCGCGCTGGCTGCCACTATCCCGAAACTGATGTCGGTGGCCGCTTCGACAATCGGTGCCTGTTTGCGCGTGTCGGCATGGGCAAAGTCGCCGGGCAGGGGGGACAGGCTCAGGGCAATCACCGCCATGGCGGATATTGCACGCATCACCCCGTCCTCCCTCCGGAATCGGCACAGCATGGGTGCGGCACCTAGGTGCCGCCCCTGCCGACCATGATTTTACTGATAGGAAACCGAGACCGCATATTGGCCCGAATAGGTGCCAGCCGCCTGATTGGCGCCGACATTCAGCGTGCCAGCCACCTTGAAGCTGCCATCACCAGTGCCAGACAGGGTCATCGCCGACGTCGTCGTCGCCAGCGCTACCGCCATGCTGTTCGATCCGCCATCGGTCAGGGTGATCGACGGATTGTCGATCGCGACGGTCACGGTTTCATTCGCCGTGCCGACGACGGCAAAGGCACCCGCGGTGGTCGTGCCGAAGCAGGACAGGCCGCTGCCGCAGACGCGGCTATTGTCTTCGGCGATGGCGACAGTCGCAGCAGCGGCCGACGGCACGATCTTGCCAAAGTCCAGGTCCGACGATTTGGTGACGGTGATGGCGCGCAGGATCTTGACCGTCGCATCGCCCGTGGCGGATGCAGCATGGGCCGGTTCGATCGAGAGCGCAACGCCTGCAAACAGCATGGCAGTCAGGCCCAGGGCCTGAACGGATTTGTTGGTCATGTCATATACCCCTTGAGTTGCGTCGGCATTCCAGCTCCGACAGGGGCAGTGATAGGAAATGTCCGTCTATCTAAGGCTAATGGGCATGGTAAAACCGCCATTAACCATGTGAAGGGTCGCGGATTTCAGTATAAGTTACTGATATTCAAAGCTAATATTATATTGCCCAGCATAGCTGCCCGGCGGCGTTCCCGCCGTCACGATCATCTGGCCGCCCACGGCAAAGGGGCTCCCGGCCGGACTCGCCATCGCCACCGGCCCGGATGGCAACAATGTCACCATCAGGCGCGCTGTGTCTGGCCCGACCATGGCAACCACCGGGTCGATCGACACCGCCAGTGGCACGTCCGCGCCAGTCAGCCGGAACAATGCTGGCTTTCCATCGCCCAGGCACAGCATTGCGCCGCTACATTCGATCCCGCCATCAGGCCGCACCGTCACGATTCCGTCCTGCGCCGCAGGAAGAATGCGCCCGAAATCGAGCGATTCTTCCTGGGTCGCCGATAACGACCGGAGGATCGTCACCGCCGCGCCGCCGGAGGCGGCATTCGCTGTATGAGCCATGGCGAGGCTGGAACAAGCCATGGCTCCGGCGAACAGGGTGACCCGCATCAAGGGGTATGAAATGATGCCGCCATCCCGCATATCGCCGTTGTGCCTGCGAATTGGTATAAATACGTAAGCATAAATGCTTACCGCAACGTTAAGCCTGTTGCAGTGCCGGTGACGCGCCATTGTCCGGGTTCAGCGTCGCAAAGCCAGATGCATAGGCCAGCCGCATGACGTCGGTAAAATTGTCCGCGCCCAGCTTCAGCATCATTTTGGCGCGATGGGCCTCTGCCGTCCGTACGCTGATCGCCATCTGCTCGGCCGCGTCCTTGTTGGTCATGCCGCTGACCAGCAGCCGCAGCAGCTCGCTTTCCCGCTCGGTCAGGCCGCCGATGCGCTGCTGCGCGTCGGCGCTGGCGCTCTGATCGTCAAGCACCGTTTTCAGCTGGTCCAGCCCGGCCTTGACCGCCGCATAGAGGGTTTGGGGCTGGCACGGCTTTTCCAGATAGTCGATCGCGCCCATTTTCATCGCCTGGACCGCCTGGCGGATTTCACCCCGGCCCGACATCATGATGGTGGGAAAATGGCTGCGCTTCGTTTCCAGTTTTGCGATCGTCTCAAACCCGTCCAGGCCGGGCATATAGACATCCATCAGCAACAGCCCGCCAGCGACCGGCATGGAGTCCAGAAAATCACTGCCTGATGCAAATATCTCGACATCGACCCCCGGCACGATTTCGAGCATGTCGCGCAACGCGACGCACGTGAGTTCGTCGTCATCGACGACATAAACCTTATGTATCACGCCGACCCCAGCCCTGTTAAACATTTGTTATATACGTGCGCTAACCTAACCGCATCCCACCATCAAGCGCTCTAAGGGCTAAATCCGGCAGAACATTGTTTCACAGGGGGACTAAATCCGCCCCGTGACGGATGTTAGCGTTACAACATTCTCTCCGCCTGCGCCGTGATCGTTGCGAATCGATCGGCGGCCTGGCGAATTTGTTGCGGCCATTGCTCGTCCGACCAGCCATCCAATGCCTCGTACAGCTCGCGCAGCGCGCTGGTGGACGTCACATCCTCGAACAGGCCAGCCGTTCCAGCCAACTGGTGCATCGCGATGCGTAGCTGCGCCTTTGCCTCGCTGGTCAGGCCATCGGGCGCGGTGGCGCTAGCGAATTGTGCGGCGATATTGTCCAGGCGTTTGCGATACATGCGCGCGAGTTGGGGCGATGGTGCCGGTCCATCCGCTACCTGATGGTCGCTGCCCGCGCGAAGCCACGGCTCCAGCACGGCCTGCAAATCCCCCATCCTGACTGGTTTGGCGACATGGCCCTGCATCCCGGCCTCCAGACAGGCGGCGATATCGTCGGCATAGGCGTTCGCGCTAATCGCAATGATCGGCAGCTGATCGGCGCTGTGGCCCCGCCTTCGCAACTTGCGCGCCGCGCTCAGCCCGTCCATGCGCGGCATACGCAGGTCCATCAGTACCAGCGCATAGGGCAATCCCCGCGCATGGGCGTCGCTCACCATGGCGATCGCCTCGACACCATCGGCCGCGATCGCGACCTCATGACCCAGCCGCTCCAGCATATCCGACACCAGCAACTGGTTGATGTCATGATCCTCGACCAGCAGGATGCGGCGCGCAACGGCGGCCCTGACCTGTGCGGGGAGCACCGCGGGAGCCGCCGCCGCCGCCTCCCCCTGTGCTGCCATCAGCGGTATTTCAAGCGCGACAATCGTGCCTTCACCCAGATCGCTGCGCAGCAATATATGTCCGCCCATCAGCCGCGCCAGCTGGTCGCATATCGCCAAGCCAAGCCCCGATCCGCCATGGCGCTGCGCCGCCGCCCCATGCGCCTGCACAAACTCCTGAAAGATCGCGGTCTGCCGGTCACGGGCAATGCCGATGCCGGTATCCTCCACCTCTATGCGCAGCATATCGCCGGGCAGCTTGATCGCCCGGATGGTGATATGCCCCTCATGGGTGAACTTGATCGCATTGGCCAGCAGGTTGACGATGATCTGGCGCAGCCGCAACCGGTCGCACAATATCATCTGCGGCAATGCCGGATCGACGATGATGGACACGGGCAGCCCCTTGCGCTCGGCCAGCGCGTGAAGGGCGGCAACGCTGGCCTGCAACTTCTTCTGCAGGTTCACCGGTTCGGGTTCCAGCGCCATCTGGCCCGCCTCGATGCGTGAAAAATCCAATATGTCGTTCAGCAATTCCATCATCGACTGGCTGGATTCCAGGATCAGCTCCAGCTTGGCGCGCTGTGGATGGCGCGGCTCATCCTGTAACAGCAACTCGGTAAAGCCGATCACACCGTTCATCGGCGTGCGGATTTCATGGCTCATATTCGCCAGGAAAACGGCCTTTGCATTGGCGGCCTGTTCGGCGCGCACCAGCGCGGTTTCATTTTCCTGTTCCAGCTCCTTGCGCCGGCTGATGTCTGTACCGACCCCGATCAGGCCAATCAGCTTGCCCTGGGCATCGACCTCCGGGCCGCAGATCAGGTCGACCCAGCAAATGCCGCCATCGCTGTGGCAAAAGCGTAATTCCACCCGCCATGTCAGCCCCTGCGACATGGCGGACCGCCATTGCGTGCGGACCTTCTCACGGTCATGGGGATGGATCGCCGCCATCCACCCCACGCCCATCACTGCGTCGCGCGACAGGCCCGTGGTTTTCAGCCAGGCGTCATTGGCGAAATTGCAGAAACCCAGATCATCAGTGCGGAAAATCCCGGCAGGCGACAGGCTGGCGAGCGCAGAAAAATGCCGTTCGCTTTCTTCCAGCGCGCCGACCGCGCGCTGGAGGCCCGCTTCGCGCTCCATCAATTCGCTGGTCTTGATCGCCACCTGCCGCAGCGCATAGGCCTCGCGCCGGATGTAGGACAGCGCCAATATGCCGAATATCCAGCTGATCGCCAGTCCGCTGACGAGCACGAGCCAACCCTCGCTGGTCGATACGCTCCCCTCAAACTGGGGCGTGCTGGTCCAGCGGACCGTCCATCTTTGCTCCATCAGCAACAGCGTGCGGGTGACGCTATAACGCGGCTCATGATCGTCTTTGGCGGCGCTGGCATAGATGGTGTCGGCATTGTCCGTCGCCGGACCATCGAAAATATGGATGTCCAGTGACCGGCCCTGACTTTGCGTCAATCCTTCCATCAGCCGGCTGGCGATGAACGGCGCATAGATCCACGCGATCAGTCCCTTACGCCGCTGGTCAACGGTCGCATGGGGCAGACCGGGCCGATAGAGCGGTCGCAGCAGCAGGAAGCCGGGGCGTTTTTGGGCATCCTGTACCAATATGATCCGCCGGGTAATCGTTGCCTTGCCGGTATCGCGCGCGTGCAGCGCGGCGGATCGCCGCCGGGCATCGGCCAATATATCCAGTCCCATCGCGGCGCGGTTGGCCGCGATCGGCTCGATCTGCGCGATCACGCCGCGCAGCGCAGCCCCGCTGTCGGGATGGATGCGATAGCCGGGGAAGCGCCGGGTCTGATTGCGCAGGAACCCAGGCAACTGCGCTTCCCCAAGTGGACGGATATAGCCGATACCGTTCAGGCCGGGCAGCGACGTGGTCATGTCCAGTGTCGCCACATAGGTGCGCCAGTCTTCAGGGATGATGGCGTCCGACGCTGCGAAAAGTGCAGCCGCGCCATCCAGACTGCGGGCATAGGCTTCAAGCCGGTACTGCAACGCCCGCTCATTCTCCCGCGCCAGCACAGCAAAGCTGGCCTGATTGCGGTCATGGACAAATTCGGATGTGAGCTTCCACGCGGTCAATGTGCCGCCGATCATGACCATCATGACGGCGCTCATCGTGGCGGTATAATGTGCGATCGGCTCGCCGCGCCACAATATCCGCCACCCCTTCCAGGGACTGAGCAAGATGACCGGGGTTACGACCAGAACCCCCAGCAGGTCGCCCGCCCACCATGTCGCCCAGCTTTCGCCAATCGCGGCGGCTGGGATGGTGTGATTGAGGTATAGCGTAGCGACGCCCACGCTTGGCGCAACCATGCAGGCGAGTGGGCAGATGAGCAGCGCCATCACTGCAATATCGCACACCGATGTCAGCCGGATCGGCGTCCCGAACCGCGCCCGCACGATGCTGCCGGCAACCAGCGCCTGCAAAGTCGATCCGATCGCGATACACAGCGCGTTGGACAGGATCAGCGGCAGGCCGGCAGCCTCCAGTCGCATCATGCCGATCGCGGCATTGACGATGAACGCACCGACCGCGACGCCCGGCCAAAGCGTGCGCCCGAAAATCAGGATGGCGGACACGGCAATGCCCGATGCTGGCCAGATCAACGTCGCATAGCCGGGCGGGATCGCCATTTTCAGGCCCAGCCACCCGACGATGCAATAGACCAGCGCCAGCCCGGCATTCAGCATCACCGCGCGCGGCGCAAAACGTCCCCCGCGCAGCGTCCCGTCACCCCCGGCCGAAGCCCGGCTGCCTTGTTGCTCCATCTTGCCCCCCGGCACAGACGGGGCGGCGTGGTTCCGGCCCGTCTGGACTCCCGCTTATAGGGGATGGCGCGCAATCGGCAATGTCAGGTCGGCGTGGCGAAGCGTTCGATGCGATAGGGTTCGATCGGAATGTCGGTCGCCCCCTTGGCGATGATCTCCGCCATCGTTTCGCCCACGCCCGGCCCGATCTGAAATCCCGACCCGGAAAAGCCGAACGCATAATAAAGCCCGCTGGTCGTCGCGCTCGGTCCCATCACCGGCTGGCTGTCGGGCATATAGCCTTCGATCCCGGACCAGACGCGGATGATGTTCAGCTTGCCCAGCGACGGGGCGAGCCGCCTGATCTGCTTCAATTGGCTCAGCGTGTTCTGGGGCTCGACATAGGCGCGATACTGGTCGGGGAAGGACGGTCCGCGCGTGCTGCCGCCCAGCACGATATTGCCGCGCGCGACCTGCCGGAAATAGACCGTCTCCTCCTCGATCGGGGTCATCACTCCGACCGCTGGCAGGATGCCGTAGGGGACTGGCTCGGTCACGCTCATATTCGGGCCTTTGGGCGTGATCGGCACCGGCTCGCCAAATTGCGACGACAGCGCATTGCCCCACGCCCCCGCCGTCACCAGCAGGATGGGCGCGCGGAACGTCCGCCCGTCGGCGGCGGTAACGATGAAATCCTCACCGACCTTCTGCGCGTCCACAATCTTCGTATTTTCATGGATCGCCGCGCCCAGCCGCGCCGCCGCCCGCGCAAAGGCAGGCGCGGCCAGCCGCGGATTGGCATGACCGTCGGTGGCCGAATAGGAACCGGCCAACACGTCCGGCCCGAAGAAGGGGAATTTGTCGCGCAGCGCATTGCCGCTCAGCAATTCCAGCTCCAGCCCCTCCTCGCGCGCCTTGGCGGCATAGTCCTCCATCGATCCCACCAGTTCGGGCCGCTCGCGATAACAGACGCGGATATGGCCGGACTGGAGATATTCGACATCTGCCCCCAACAGTTCGCGCGATTGCCGCCAGATCGCGATGGCGCGATTGGCCAAAGGCAATTGGTGGATGGGTCGCCCCTGCCGCCGGACATTGCCGAAATTGGTGCCGCTCGCCTGTCGCCCGATCAGGTCGGTTTCCAGCAGGGTGACCGACAGGCCATGGCCGCGCAGGAACAGGGCTGCCGATGATCCCATCAGCCCACCGCCCACGATGATGACGTCGCTGGCCGCGCTCATTGATCATCCCCAATCGCAATGGTCAGCGGCTTGACCGGCGCCTGGCCGCGCAACCGCCCGACCTGCTCGACCGGAATGTCCGCTTCCGCTGCGATCAGCTCCGCTGCCGCAAGCCCGCAATAGCGCCCCTGGCAGCGTCCCATGCCGACCCGACTGAAAGCCTTGGCTCGGTTCGCTTCCTTCGCGCCCGTCTCACGCATGACGCCACGCAAGTCGCCCGCCGTCACCCCCTCGCACCGGCACAGGATGGTGTCGTCCGGCAATTGCGATGCTTGTTCTGAAGGCCACGGAAAAGCCTTCGCCAGTCCCCGCGCAAATTTCGCATAGGTGCCCACATCGCCGCGCAGCGACGTCATCTCGCCCTTGTCGACGGGCAGCCCCAGATCACCCAGTGCTGCGAGCGCCGCCAGCCGCCCGCTGGCTTCCGCCGACCGCGCGCCCAATATCTTCGCGCCATCGCCCGCCAGATAGACGCCCGCCACGCTCGACCGCCCATCGCCGTCCCGCTCCGGCAGCCATTGCCGGGTGCCGGGATCAAAGGCGAAGGCACAGCGCGCCAGATCGGCCAGCTGCGTTTCAGGCCGTAAATGATGGCCCATCGCCACTGCATCGCAGGCGATCTCCTGTTCGACACCCGCCCGCGTGCGAAAGCGGACGCCACTCACGCCTCTGTCAGCATCACCTTTTATTTCCAATGGCTTGATGCCATTATGCACTGCCACGCCCGCGCGCTTCAGCTTTATCGTCAGCGCCACGCCGTTCCAAAGCACCGATGGCACCGCCAGCAGATCGGGCAACGCCTTGATCCGCGCGCTATAGGGTGCGGTATCCAGCACCGCGACGACATTGGCCCCCGCCTCGACATATTGGCTGGCGACCAGATAGAGCAACGGCCCCGATCCCATGAACACGACCTTGTGTCCAATCGACACCGCTTGGCTCTTGAGCGCCACCTGCGACCCGCCCAGGCTATAGCTGCCCGCAAACTGCCAACCCTTGACCGGCATCAACCGATCAGTCGCCCCGGTGCAGAGCAACAGCGCATCGAACGGCAGCGTGTCCGCATATGTCTGGCTCGCTGTCCAGACTTGTCCACCCGATATGTTCCACACCAATGTTTCAGGCCGATAATCGACCGCGCCCTTCAGCGTGTCGAACGTCTCATGCAATGCCTGCGCCCGCCCGGCTTCGCTGCCGTAGAGCTTGGCATAGGGCCGGGTGAAATTGTCGGGCTGACGACGGTAAATCTGCCCGCCATCGCGCCGCCCTTCGTCCAGAACGATCGGGCGAACCCCCGCCTGCACACAGGCTTCCGCCGCGCGCGTCCCCGCTGGTCCGGCCCCGACGATGATTATGCGTGGTTCGGCCATGATGCCTCCGGCTGGCTGGTCAGGATGCGCTGACCTGTTGCGGCCACTGTCGAACAGGCCCGCAGGCGGTCGCCACTTTCGGTCCACACCCAGCAATCCTGGCAGGCGCCCATCAGACAGAAACCCGCGCGCTTCTCCGGCCCGAATTCCGACTGGCGCAATACGCCGCCCTGGCTCAGCAGCGCGACCATCAACGTGTCACCCTCCAGTGCCTCGACGGGCGCACCATCGACATGCACCGTGACGGCGGGACGATCGGTTTCGCCCAGACGAACGAAGCGGTTCATAAGGGACACAAGCTTTCATCTCCATGATGGCACAATATCTGGCTGCCCTTGGTGAGCGGGCGGCGGGGCGGGGGGGTGGTGTTGCACAGCCCATCCACCCGCGCGGCGCAACGCGGCAGGAAACGGCACAGGTCGGGATGATCGCTTATCTCCCCAATCGGCGGCGGCGCGGCCCCGGCATGGCTTTCCTCCAGCCACCCCGCGCGCATTTCCGGCACGGACCCGATCAGCAGGTCGGTGTAAGGATGGAAGGGCGCAACCCCGAAAGCGGTGCGCGGCCCCGTCTCCACCATCGTGCCGGAATAAAGGACCAGGATGTCGTCGCAAATCGCCCGCACCGTCGAAATGTCATGGCTGATGAACATGGTCGTGATACCCAATTCCCGGCGCAACTCCGCCATCAGCTCCAATATCGCCGCGCCCACCACTGTATCCAGTGCCGACGTCACCTCGTCGCACAGGATCAACTGCGGATCGGCGGCCAGCGCCCGCGCCAGATTGATCCGCTGCTTCTGTCCACCCGACAGGCCGCCGATCGGTCGGTCGATCAGCGTTGCGGGCAGGCGAATGAGGTCCAGCAGCTCCAGCACCCGCATCCGCGCGGCATTGCCTTTCAGGCCATGATAAAAGGCCAAAGGTCGCGCCAATATCCGCCCGACGCTATGCGCGGGATTAAGCGCCGTGTCGGCATTCTGGAATACCAGTTGGACCCGGCGAAACTGGTCGCGGCTGCGCCCCTGCAAGCCCGGCGGCAGAGCCTCGCCGTCCAGCAGCACTTGCCCGCTGGCGGGGGGCAGCAGTCCGGCGATGACCCGCGCGATGGTGGACTTGCCCGACCCGCTTTCGCCGATCACGCCCAACGTCGCGCCCCGCTCGATCGTCAGGTTGATGTCGCGCAACACCGGAATGCGCGGACGGCCATCCTTGCCGATCTTCCCATAGCCCGCCGTCATGCCCCGGATTTCCAGCAGCGGCGCAGCGGGCAGGGCGATTTTTTCGGGCGCTGGGCGGATCGCGGGCCGCGCCGCCGCCATCAGCGTTTTGGTATAGTCGTCGGCAGGCGCATGGAGAATCTGCGCCGCCGCCCCGGCCTCGCGGATGCGCCCCTGGCTCAGCACCACAATCTGGTCCGCCATCTGGGCGACGACCGCCAGATCATGCGACACATAGATGGCCGTCGCGCCGCGTTCCAGCACCACCGCCTTGAACGCGCGCAGCACCTCGATCTGTGTCGTCACGTCCAGCGCCGTGGTCGGCTCGTCCAATATCACCAGTTCGGGGTCGGTGATCAGCGCCATCGCCGCCATCAGCCGCTGCAATTGACCGCCCGACAATTGGTGCGGGTAGCGCGCGCCAATGGTGTCGGGAAAGGGCAAAGCGAGCGCGCGGAACAGCTCGACGGCCTTGGCCTCCGCCTGCGCGCGCGGCATCAGGTCATGGATCAGCGCGGGTTCGATCACCTGATCCATGATCGTGCGCGACGGGTTGAAGGCGGATGCCGCGCTTTGCGCAATATAGGCGATGCGGTTGCCGCGCAGCTGCGCCAGCGCAGCCCGGTCCAGCCTGGTCAGGTCATGCTCGCCCACGCGGATCGATCCGCCTGCAATCGTCGCGCCGGGCCGGGCATGGCCCAGCAGGGTGAGCGCGATCGTCGTCTTGCCCGACCCGCTCTCGCCGATCAGCGCCAGCACTTCGCCGCGCTTCAAAGCAAAATCAATGCCGCTGACGATCGGAAAAACCTCGCCCGCCGCATTGCGCGCGGTGACGGTCAGGCCTTTTACTTCTACATGGAGCGCCTCGCTCATCGGCCTTTCCCCTTGCCCGAAAAGCCGATCGCGTCGATCAACAGGTTCACCCCCACCGTCAGCGTCGCAATCGCCACGGCAGGTGCCAATATCGCTAGCGCGCCTTCGCCCAGCCCCGAAATATTCTCGCGCACCAGCGACCCCAGATCCGCGTCCGGTGGCTGGACGCCAAGGCCGAGGAACGACAGGCCCGACAGCAGCAGCACGATGAACACGAAGCGCAAGCCAAAATCGGCCAGCAGCGGGTGGATCATATTGGGCAAAATTTCCGCAATCGCGATGTGAAACCGCCCTTCGCCCCGCGCTCGCGCCACTTGCACATAATCCATCTGTGCCAGATTGACCGCCAATGCCCGCGCGATCCGGTAATTGCCCGGCACATAGGTGAAGGCCGCGATCAGCAGCAGCAGCCCCAGCGACGACCCGAACGCTGCGACCAGCACTAGCGAGAATATCTTGGACGGGATCGAAATCAGCATATCCATGAAGCGGGACAGGGGTTCATCGACCTTCGCCCCGCCTACCGCCGCCGTCAGCGCCAGCGCCGTGCCGGTAGTGCTGGCCAGCAACGCCGCCGCCGCGGCCAGCCCCACTGTATAGCGCGCGCCTGACAGCAACCGGCTCAGCACATCGCGGCCCAGATAGTCACTGCCCAGCCAGTGCTTGGCCGACTGGCCGTCGAACACGTCATAGGCCACGAACGCGCCGACGGGATAGGGGGCCAGCATCGGCCCGAACACAGCGACAGCCAGCCAGAAAATGACCAGTGCCAGTCCCACCTTGCCCGACACCGGCAGGGCTTTGGCCCGTTGAAAAGCTGAAGCCATCATTGCGCCCGCAGCCTGGGGTTGGCCAGGATCGCGGTTACATCCGCGATCAGCATCAGGATGAGATAGGCGGCGCAGAAGATCATCGCGCACGCCTGCAACAGCGGCATGTCGCGGCTGGTGACGGCATTGACCATCAGGCTGGCAAGCCCCGGATAGTTAAAGATGGTTTCCACGATCACCGCCCCGCCCAGCAGGTAGGACAGGCTGAGCGCCATGGCGTTGACGATCGGTGCGATCGCATTGGGCATGATGTGCCGTAGCACGATCCTGACCGGCGCAACGCCTTTCAGCACCGCCATTTCGACATAGGGCCGGTCCATCTGGTCGATCACCGCCGCCCGCGTCATTCGCGCCATTTGCGCGATGACGATGACGCTCAGCGTCAGGATCGGCATGGCGACCCCGCGCAGATAATCGCCCCATCCCATATCGCTTGATGCCATGGCGATCGACGGCAGCCAGCGCAGCTTCACCGAAAAGATCAACACCGCGATCGTCGCCACCAAAAACTCCGGCACCGCGACCATCGACAGCGTGACGATATTGAGCGCCCGGTCGATCCGCCCGCCCCGATTCATCGCAGAGCCAATGCCGATCGCCAGCGCCACCGGCACCGCCACCAGTGCGCTCAGTGCGGCCAGCAACAGGCTGTTGGGCAGCCGCTCGGCAATCACTTCGGACACCGGCATATTGGCGACCAGAGACTGGCCCGGATCGCCGCTCACCATGCCCGCCAGCCAGCTGACGTAACGGACATGGGCCGGGCGATCGAGGCCCATTTCATGGCGCAGCGCGGCGACCTGTTCCGGCGTGGCGCTCTGCCCCAGCGCTTCCTGCGCCGCGTCGCCGGGCAGCAATTGCGCGATCACGAAAATCGTCATCGACACCAGCAGCAGCGTCAGCAGTGATGACGCGAACCGCTTGCCGATCAAGGTCAGTGCGGCGCTCATGCCGCTCCGGGTGGATGCGCCCGCCATCAGCCTTCCCACCACACATGTTCGGCAAATTGATAGCCCATCAACCCACCCAGCGACACAGGATATAGCCCCTTCAACCGCCGGTCATATCCGTCGATCAGGCTGATAAAGACCGGGATACCGACGCCGCAATGGCTGCGCACCAGCCCCTGCATTTCGCCATAGAGCTGCTTGCGCCGCGCCTGATCCGCCTCGCCCCGCGCCTCCAGCAACAGCCGGTCGAAGCGCGGATTCTTCCATCCGCTCTCGTTCCAGGCGGCGTCGGACTTGTAGAACAGGCTGAACAGCAGGTCGGCGGTCGGGCGCGGGTTGGTGTTGCCGAAGCCCAGTGGATGCTTCATCCAGTGGGTCGACCAATAGCCATCGCCCGGCACGCGGTTGACTGCCAGCTTCAACCCCACGCGCGACCCATATTCCTGCAAGATCGACGCCATGTCGACCGATCCGTCAGCGGCGGGCGACGCATAGACCGGCAGCCGCACGCCCGTCAGGCCCGCCCGCTGCAAATGCCACTTCGCCTTGTCCAGATCCAGGCTCGTCTGGGGCAAGTCGGCGCGATAATAAGGGTGGAAGGGCGGGATCGGATGATCATTGCCGATCGTCGCATAGCCGCGATAGAGCGCCCGCTTGATCAGCGGCCGGTCGAGCAGATATTTCATCGCCGCGACAAAATGCGGGTTGCCGGTCGGTAACTGGTCCTGCCGCATGATGAGGTTGGTGTAGAGGCCCGACTGGGTTTCCAGCAGCCCATGGCCACGCGACGCCATGATCCGCTTGGTCGATCGCGGGTTGACCGCAATCACGAGCTGGACGTCACCCGACAATAGCGCATTGACCCGGCTGACCTCGTCGGGAATCCCGATCAGCTCAATCTCGTCCAGATAGGGTTTGCCCGGCTTCCAGAAATTGGGATTGCGCCGCGCCAGCGTTCGCACGCCGGGCCGGAACTGCGCACATAGATAGGGACCGGTGCCATTGGCGGTGCGGAAATCGCGTGTGCCTGCGCGGAGGATCAGGAAATGGGATTGCGCCAATATGGTCGGCAGATCGGCATTGGGTCCGGTCAGGCGGATGGTCAGATCATGCCGCCCCGTCGCCTTCACTTGCGCAAATTGCTCGGCGATCTGCGCCATCTTGGACCCGGTGGCTGCATCCTTGTGCCGCAGCAGCGACCAGACGACATCGGCAGAGGTCAGCTCCGCGCCGTTATGGAAGGTCACACCCCGGCGCAACCGTATATGCCAGTTGATCTGGTCCGCGCTCTCCATCCGCTCCGCCAGCGCAGGACGGGGGACGAGATTGCGGTCGAGCTGGGTCAGCCCGCTGTAAAACATATAATGGCGCACATAGTCGGTCGACAGCGCACCCTTGGCCGGATCGAGCGTGTCGGCGGTCGAGCTGGACAGGCTGGCGACACGAATGCGCCCGCCGACACGCGGCTTGCTCGCCGCGCGCGCGCCGTCAGGCAACAACAGCCCCGCGCCTAGCCCCAGCCCGGCACCTATCAGATCGCGACGCGAAAAAGGCGGCTGACCGTCCATCAATGGATCACATCCTGCCATTTATACCATAGCCCTACCAGCGGCAGGAACCATGGCTTGCCGAAATGGCCCGGCACGCTGGGCCAGTCGAGATTGGCCCAGGGATTGGCCGCCGGCTCACCGCTCATCACGCGCGCCATCTGTTGCCCCATATGGGTCGCCATCTGCACGCCATGGCCGCTATAGCCCATGGAATAATAAAGCCCGTCCGTCTCGCCCGCGCGCGGCAGGCGGTCGGCGGTCAGGTCTACCATCCCGCCCCAAACATGATCGACGCCCACACCCTTCAACGCCGGGAAAATTGCACCCAGCGTGTCTTCAAGGATGCGCCCGCTCTTCATGTCGGACCGGGGATCGCTGATCGCAAAGCGCGCCCGCCCGCCGAAGATCAGGCGGTTGTCGGGGGCCAGGCGGAAATAATTGCCGATATTCTTGCTGGTCACATAATTGCGCCGCCCCGGCAGCAACCGATCGATCAGCCCGTCGTCCAGCCGCTCGGTGGCGATCACGAAACTGCCGACCGACACGATCCGGCGACGGAAGAAACCGAAAGGCGCAGCGGCAGGTGCCCCGCCGGTGGCGACCAGCACCTGCTTGGCATCGACAGTCCCGCGCGACGATGTAACCCGCCACCCCGATGGCAACCGGTCAAGCCCCGTCACCTCGGCCCCCTCGTAAATCCGCGCCCCGGCCCGCGCCGCCGCTTCGGCCAACCCCACCCCGAACCGGGCGGGATGGATCTGCGCGCTCGTCGTCTGGATCAGCGCGCCATGAAAGGCGTCGGACCCCACTTCCTCACGGATACGCTCTGGCGGCACCAGCCGGACATTCTCGTCCACCTCGGCGGCCAGCAAATCATGCGCGCGCACCAGCTTGTCATAATGGGCCGGCTTGGCCGCCAGCTTCACCCGGCCGCAGCGCGTGAAATTGCAGTCAATGCCTTCCTCCCGCGCCAGCCGCTCGACCGTATCGACCGCATCGCAATGCGCCCGATACCAGGCTTTGGCGACCTGCTTGCCAAACTTGGCCGACAATGCGCCATAGTCATGCGCGGTGCCATTATTGCACTGGCCGCCATTGCGCCCGGACGCCTCGCCCACGACCTGGCCAGCCTCCAGCAGCACGACGCTCGCGCCGCGCTTCGCCAGCGCCAGCGTCGCCGACAGACCGGTAAAGCCGCCGCCGATAATGGCGACATCAGCCGACCCGTCGACCCCGCCCTCCGCCCCGCCCATGAAGGGCGGCGCGCTGGTGAGCCAGTAGGAGAGGGGGGAGGCGCTCATTGGACGATCAGAGACCCACGACCGCCGGCAGGCAACCGATATGGGGGATTTCGACATCGCGATAGAAGGGGTTGGACGGCTCATGCCCCCGGCCCACAAATACGCGGCAGCCAAAATGCAGGTCGGTCGCCGTATTCTGGTCGTAGCGGAAGCTGGAGGAGACGTGCATCATATCCTCCGGGTTCGCGCCAAGCTGATCAAACATATATTCGAACGCCTGCATCCGCGGCTTGTAGGCCTGCGCCATTTGCGCGGTATAGACCGCATGGAAGGGCGCGCCCAGCATCCCGACATTATGGTGGATCTGGTCGTTCATCGCGTTGGACAGGATCACGAGCGGAATCTTGTCGCCAATCTTGGACAGGCCACCGGCAACATCGTCATGCGGACCCCAGGTCGGCACAGCGTTGTAAACAGCGTCCGCGTCTGCCTCATTATAAGCCACACCCCACTTCTCGCACGTCCGGCGCAGCGAGTTGCGGATAATCTCCTGATAGGGTTCCCATGGCCCCATCACCTGGTCGAAGCGATAGGCGCTCCAGTCCTTGCAAAAGGCGGGCAGTTTTTCCGCGTCGATACGATCGGCCATGAAGGCGGTCGCCATCTCGGTCATGCGGAAACGGGTGAGCGTGCCATAACAGTCGAAGCTGATATATTTTGGCCGGAAATTGGGCATCGGCGGATCGTCCTTTGCGGGTTCTTAACGGTCGGCCTGTTGGCCATGTGACTGCCATATTACGACATGGGCGCACCGGAACATGAAGCCCATTTCTGCGGGCGCGGGCGCATATATGGGGCTTTTATCGCCACCCATTCGGCATAGATTGCCGCGCTCTCAATAGCCACGGTCACGCGCGACTTCGCCCTCCATCGGCGCGCCCGATTGGTGGCGGCGGATATTGGCGATCAGCGCGCGTGCCGCGCTGTCGGCGCGGGTCATGCTGGCGACATGGGGGGTCATGATGATGCGCGGATGCGCCCAGAAAGCATGGCCTTGGGGCAGCGGTTCGGGATCGAACACGTCCAGCACCGCGCCCGACAGATGCCCATCGTCCAGCAGCGACAGCAGATCCTGCTCCACCAGATGCCCGCCCCGCCCGACATTGATCAGGCCAGCTCCGCGTGGCAGCTGCGCCAGCGTCTCCCGGCACAAAATGCCGCGCGTCTCGTCGGTCAGCGGTAGCAGGCAAATCAGGATATCGCAGCCTGACAGGAAGGTCGGCAAAGCCGCCGCGCCCGCAAAACAATCGACGCCCTCCACCGCATGGGCAGATCGGCTCCACCCCGACAGCGGAAAGCCGAACGGCCGCAATGCCCCCAGCACCGCCTGCCCCAGATTGCCCAGCCCCATCACGCCGATGCGGCGCTGGCTGGCGGGCGTCAATTTGATCGGCACCCAGCGCTCCTTGCGCTGCGCTATGCCATGGTCGATCAGATTACGATGCAGCGCCAGTACCGCCATAGTGACATATTCGACCATGCCCTGCGCAATCCCCGGCTCGATCATCCGCACGACACGGACATGGGGCGGCAGGCGGGACATATCGAACTGGTCGATCCCCGCACCAATCGAAAACAGTATTTCCAGTGCGGGCAATGTCGCGATCAATTCCACCGATGGGTTCCACGCGGCCAGATAGCGGATCGTGGCGGGGTCAGGTGCGTCCGCCGGATCGGCAAAGCCTACATCCGCCGCTTCATCAGCGAAAATCTCGCGCCATATGCGGCCACGTTCGAGGTCGGAGGTATAGAGCAGGGTCATGATACAGACTTTCGCGCGGGAGCGGGGCGGCGGGCGCGTTGGACCTGCCACCACATGAGAGGGCCGGAAATGCACAGCGCGGTCAATGCCAGCGCAACGATCAGCAGCAGCGCCTTGCCAACCGCGCCAAAGGCGTCACCGGCATGAAGCGGCAGAACGGTTATCCATAGCGCCTTGTTATTATCCGCGCGGATTGCGCTGACGATGCGCGGCTGCGCCAGCGTCACGATGACACGATGGATCGCGCGCGCATTACGCTCCGGCGCATGAAAATTGACGATCAGCCTGTCGTCCTCGATCCGCAGGTCGCGCAATGCGGCATCGGGAAAGGCGGTTTGCGCCAGCGTCAGGCTACGGTCGATCGCAGCGGCCGATGCGGCGGACGGCGCACTCGCCGCGCCGCCACCCAGCAATTCAGGCACTGCCAGCAACAGGCCTGTCGTCGCCACGAACAGCAGGATCGCGCTCAGCACGACGCCTGCCGTGCGATGGCACTGGCGCAGCACCAATCGGGCCGACAGCGTCCAGCGTATCGCCAGCGCCTTGCCCATCTTGCCGCGCTTGGGCCACCAATAGGCCAGCCCGCTCGCCAGCATCGCCAGCAAGGCGATGCCGTTCAGCACGATCACCGCCATGCCGACCTTGCCCGCCATCAACCGATAGTGGATGTGCAGCGCAGCCTCGACCGGAAAGGCAAACACACTGCCGGACCGCGTCACTGCGCCGCCCGCCGGATCGACTGACGCATAGCGTAGCGCGCCGTCACGATTGCCCAGCTGCGCGAACCAGGTCGCTCCGTCCACATCGGGCGCAAACAGCCGCGTCACCGTAAAGCCCGCAGCGGACCGGTTCGCCTGCACCACCGTCGCACCGACAGAAATCTCCGGTCCCACGCCGCCGCTTGTCATCGCGACCGGATCGATCAGCCGCGCCAGTGGCCCGCGATAGACCAGCATCGCCCCGCTCAGCGCCTGCATCAGCAGAAACGCCGCCATGGCCAGGCCGATGATCCGGTGCAGGCGCAATATCAGCGCGCGGTTCATGGGACATCCCTCTGAAACGAAAAGAGCCGCTGACGACAGGAGGAGAAATGTCGCCAGCGGCCCTGAAAGAGGAGGCGCGAACGCCTCCCCGGCACCTGTTTTAGAAGTTGAACGTGCCACGCACCGTGAAGGAACGGGGCGTGCCCGGCTGCACCCACAGGGCTGCATAGGAGCTGGCATAATATTTCTTGTCGAACAGATTATCGACATTGGCCGACAGTTTGAACTGGTCGTTGATCGTGACCGATCCCATCAGCTTGGCGATAGTATAGCTGGGCAGGAAGAATTTTGTCGCCGTCTCGCCCAGGCGCTTGCCGACATGGCTGACACCGCCACCCAGCATCGCTTCATGATCGCCGATCGCAAAATTCTTGAACAGCAGTATGTTGCCCTGATGCTTGGGAATGTTGATCAGCGGATCGCCCTTCAGGATAGGCAGGCCGAAATTGGGGTCGAACACATTGGTGGCCCAGCCCGCATCGGTATAGGCATAGGTCAGGAACAGCTCGAACCCGGCCGGCAGCTTGGCATTGACGTCAAACTCCACGCCCTTGCTGTCGGCTGACCCCACCGGCTTGGAGAAGCCCGCGTTGAGCGGATCGGTCGACAGGACGTTGCTCTT
This sequence comes from Sphingobium terrigena, assembly GCF_003591655.1. Lineage (GTDB taxonomy): Bacteria > Pseudomonadota > Alphaproteobacteria > Sphingomonadales > Sphingomonadaceae > Sphingobium > Sphingobium terrigena. The sequence continues at coordinate 54,226 of NZ_QVRA01000009.1, read as the reverse complement.
CTTCATCTTGTAGAGCGACACGGTGCTGGTCAGGCGACCGTCCGGCGTGATGAACTTGGCACCGACCTCATAAGATTTGCTGATTTCCGGTGCAAAGGGCTGGCCATCGAACCCGACGCCGCTGTTGGGCCGGAACCCCTTGCCGTAGCTGGCATAGAGCGACACGCTGCTGGTCGGCTCGAACACCAGCCCCGCCATCGGGCTGAACTTGCTATAGCTTTTTCTGGGGTTGGTATTGTTCAGGCGCAGATCGATATTCTGGCTGAAATGATCATAACGACCGCCAAAGCGTACCTTCAGCTGCTCGGTAATCTCTATCTGGTCCTGAGCATAAATGCCCCAGGCTTTTTGCACTTCGTTTGAATTTTCTACTGGTGTTATCGGCGTTGGGGCAGCGATATTGTAATTAGGATTGAAGATGTCGATCGCATAGGATTGGTCAGCTGCGCTTGGACGATAGCGGGTCTGAAGTTTGTCGATCTCAAACTTGTCCCAATCCGCGCCTACGCGGATATTGTGGACGATCGACCCGGTTTCCGCCTTGCCGCTGATTTCGCCCCGGAACACCATATGCGTGGTGCTATAGTCGCGATAGCGACGCTGGCGCGACAGGGTGCGACCGTCATTGTCGATCCGCTGGCGGCTCAGCACCAGTTCGGGATCGCTCGAAAAGCCCTCGAACGTCGTATCCTTATAACCCGCGCCCAGCATCACGACCCAATCGTCGCTCAGGTCATGTTGCAACTGCGCCTGATGGCCGAGCACTTCGACTTCGGTCGGGCCGTCATTAGGGTTGCCCAAAAAGCGGGTATTGGGAATGGCACCCAGATTGTAGCTGATTGTCCCGTTAGCGGCGACCGTCGGAATTGCCACCACGCCCCGCTCAAACGGCACTTCCTGGTTCACATATTCCAGTTCATAGGTGAAGATCGTCTTGTCCGACAGTTTCGCCAGGAAGGACGGGTTCAGCACATATTTGCGCGTCTCCACCGTGTCGCGGAAACTTTCGGCATTTTCGACCGCGCCGGTCAGGCGGATGGCGACGGTATCGGTGATGGGCAGATTATAGTCGCCCTCGACGCGATAAGTATCCCACTTGCCGCCCGCGACCGAAAAGCTGCCGCCTTCCTTGAAGGTCGGCTTCTTGCTGACGATGTTGACTGTGCCGCCGGGCTCGCCGCGCCCGAACAGCGCCGAGTTCGGACCTTTCAGCACTTCGATCCGCTCGACATTCGACGCATCGCGCGGGCCGCCATAGCCGCGGCCACCGTTAAAGCCGTTGACCAGGAAGCCGCTCGGAAAATTCTCGTCCCCGGCAAAGCCGCGGATCGCGAAACTGTCCCACAGACCACCAAAATTATTCTGCTTGGAAATGCCGCTCGCCAGCTCCAGCGCGGTGTCGAGCCGCGTGATGTTCAGGTCATTGAGCAGCTTGCCTTCCAGAAATTGCACCGCCTGCGGGATTTCCTTGACTGGCGTGTCGCCAAAATATTGGCGCTTGAGGCCCGTGACGACGATGTCGCTGGTTTCGGCGGCGGGTGCCTGCGCGATCGCGGCAGTCGGCAACGCGATGGCGGCGGTGCTGGCGATCAGCGCCAGGCGGAATGTGGATGATGGTTGCATGATGAAATCCCCTTAAAAAATCGCTGTTCCGAACGTCCTGCGAAGCGGGGACCGGCGGGTCTCTTATGTCCGACGCGGACTGTTGGTCCTGTCATCGGGTGCCGGGCCACGGGGTGTTTGTGCCACCTCTTCTTGCTGTTCAGGCTAGGATGAGTTCCAGACATATTCCGTCAAACTTGGCGCATAGGACGGCGCAAAATTGTGAATCGATGGTCGTTACGGCATTAAAATGCTGCGCTCGATTTTCGCGGCAAAGATAGCAAAACCGCCTGAAAATGGCCGCCTCCGTAACGGAGACGGCCATATGAAACGGTCTTAGAGATATTTCAGCCACCAGATGTCCTTGCGCCGCTGCTTGAGCTGCGCGAACCAGCGGGTCGGAAAGTAAAGCGGCAGGATCAGCAGCGCGACCCAGATCCATACCGTCGACAGATTATCGACGCCGAACACCTTGCCCTTGGTCGGCCCGTAGAGGACGAGCGCGACGTTATAGATCAGCTTCAAGACGTAGAGATGCAGGATATAATAGAACATCGGCGCCCCGCCCAGCAGCGCCAGATGCGGCATGACCGGACTGTCCTCATATGTCTCGAACAGGGCCAGCAGCAGGCAGCCAGCGCCAACGGTCGGCATCAGAAACAGCAGGGATGGCGGATATTTGGTCAGCGCCAGAAAGCTCATCACCGTGCGCAGCGGCGTTTCCGCGACGAACCAGGGCTTGTCGCCGTAAAAATTGAGATAGCGGATCGCAACGAAACCCAGGATCAACCCCAGCCCCAACGTGACGAGACGGCGGATGCGCCGCTGCGGATCGCTGCCCTTGGCAAACCATGGCCCGCAGGCATAGCCAAGCAGAATGACGCCGATCCACGGCAGCACCGGATAGGTGGTCTTGATCGCCGCGCCGCCAAATTCGATCAGCGACCGCTGGTGCAGGATCGCCCAGGCGACATAGCCCGGCTGGTCTGCGGTCAGCCGAATGGGATCGAGCAGATTGTGCAGGCAGACGATCGCCAGCCCCACGCCAAATTGCGCGGCCCGCGGCAAATGCAGCAGTGCCGCCAGAGCGACCATGGAAATGCCGATCGCCCATATCACCTGCAACCAGATCGCTGTCGGCGGAAAAGCAGGCGCCTGCGTCGGCCAGGCATAGCCGACAACGGTCATTTCCAGAAAGATCAGGAACAGCCCGCGCTTGAGCAGAAATTCCGAAACCTGCCCCTTGCTGTGCGACTGGCCGTATAGCCAGGCCGACAGGCCGGTCAGCGCCACGAAAGTCGGCGCGCAGAAGGTGGACAGCAACCGAGTGAAAAACAGCCCCGGATCGGTCGTGTTGGCATCGACCGGATCGGTGACCTGCAAATGCAGGAAAAACGTCTCGCGCACATGATCGACCAGCATGAAGAGCATGACAAGGCCGCGCAGCGCGTCGATGGCGATCAATCGCGTGCGCGCCTTGGCTGCCGCGACCGGCGAGGCGGCGCTTGGGCTGTAGGGGGTGGGGGGGGCGTGGCCCGCAATGCTGCTCATAATCTGTCCCTCTATCCTCTGCTTCACGCGCCCTTGGGCTGGAAGAGATCCTTGTAGAAACCGGTGGCTTTTACCGTCACGGTCACGGGCGTGTCGCCCTTGTTGCGCCAGTACCAGCCATGGGTGCCGGCAAAGGGCGCGGTGAAATTGCCCTGCGCACTGGTCCGTTCGCGCTCTTCCCAATAGCTGGTGAATTCGCCCTCGGCCGCATCGGGCTTCTCGCCATGCATATCGACCTTCACCGACCCGCCGGTGGTGGCCCAGCTGAACACGAAACTGTCGCCCGCCTGCATATGCGCCTTCACCTCTTGTCCACTATGCGGCTCCAGCGTGATAGTCATTTCGTCCTGCCGCAGCGTGCCTGAGCGCGCGATGCTGGCCCCGGTCGGCAGCGCCGGTGCAGCCGCAACGGGCGCGGCGGTAGCTTCGGGTGCATCCGTCTTGACCGCGACCATGCCCGTCAGCCCCAGCGCGCCGCCGACTCCCGTAGGGTCAATGCCATATTCGGCCGGCAGCACGAACAGGGTCAGGATCGCCACGGAAGCGATCGCCGCGCCACCGGTCGCCTTGGCCAGCGTGGCAGGCGACGGGGTGATGCGGGTTGGAAGCGCAGATGCTGTCATGTCATGCCCCTTGCGTAAAATAACCGGCCAGCTGAAAGCCGACCAGGACGAAGCCCGCCGTCATCAGCGCGGCATTGGCGAAAATGGCGGAGCGGTGGAAATTGCCGCTCATGCGCCACAGATTCATCAGCAGCAGGATGATCGCCAGCGCCATGAACTGGCCCAGCTCGACCCCGACGTTGAAGCTAATGAGATTATATATCATTCCTTCCTTTGCGAGTGTCAACTCCTGCAATTTGGTCGCCAGACCAAAGCCATGGAAGAAACCGAAGATCAGCACCGCCGCCTTGGGATTGGGCGCTATGCCAAACCAGGTGCGGAACCCGTCCAAATTGTCGATCGCCTTATAGACAACCGACAGGCCGATGATCGCGTCGATCAGATAGGGGTTGGCGCGAATGTCCAGCAGCACACCCAGCAGCAAAGTCGTGCTGTGGCCGATCGCGAACAAGGTTACGTAAGCGCCGACATCCTTCATCCGGTAGAGGAAGAAAATGACCCCCGCCAAGAACAGCAGATGGTCATAGCCGGTGACCATATGTTTGGCCCCCAGATACATGTAGGGGATGATGTTGACGCCCGACGCGCCCTCGATGAAGGCCTTGTCATTCTCATCGACGCCATGGGCCATCGCCGCCTGGCTGAGCAGCGCAAACAGAAACGATACCAGCAGTAGCGCGACCCGCCGCACGCCTGGAGAGAGAGACGGGGGAAGGGTCGCGTTGCGCATCGGCTGGGTTCCTTATTTCGCCTGGAAGGTTGCGAAAATCTTGGCGCCGCTCTTGTCGACCAGCGCAACGACCAGCTTGGCCCCCCTGGCGGTCTTGAAGCCCGGTGCGGTCAGCTTGTTGCCGCCTGCGGGCTTCAACGCCGCCTCGGTCTTGGCCCCGGCGACGCTTTGGGTCAGCTTGGCGGTAAAGCCCGCCGCTGCCAGCGGCTCATCCTCCTCGCTCAGATAGACGTCGACGCCCTTGGGGCTGGAAACCAGTTCCATCATCGTCTCGCCCGACATCTGGACGAGGCCACCATGCTGCGGTTTCATGCTGCCATGTGCGTGCAGCATGGCAGGCGCGGCAATCAGGGCGAGGGCGGCGAGGCCGGTGCGGAAAAATGCGCTGTTCATGGGATCAAACTCCTTGGCAAACCGGATTATTCGGGCAGATGCGGCAGGACGAAGGACAGCGACGCGCGATGTTCGACATGGTCGACCTTCGTCTTGTCGTCCGCCGGGCCGACATAGATGCCCATCAACACGTTCAGACCCTGATTGCGCAGCGTGATCGTCGCCGTGCCGTCAGCCCCCGTCTTGACGGCGGCCTCGTCGGGATCATTGACATAATCGGTCATGACCGTGACCCCCTCCATCGGCTTGCCCTGATAGAGGGCGCGCACCTTCATCGGCTGGCCCATTTTCTGTGGGATGGCGGGATCGACCGGCACGATCTGCAGCATATGCCCTGGAATGATGGGCAGCGCCTTGGTCGGCACCTGCGTCAGATGGACGGCATATTTCCAATTATGTTCGGCCAGCGCGGCGGTTGGCACCTCGTCACGGCCCTTATTATGCCATTCGCCATCGGGCGTCCGGCTCCACAGGCCATAATCCATGACTGCCGCGACGATCGCGACCGGCTCGTCGCTATCGACCACCGGCACCACGCCAGCCGCGCGCAGCGACGTCGTAACCGGCGCGCCATCGGCATCATAACCAGCGACAGACATGATCATCGGCAGCCGCTTGACCGCATCCAGATCGTCCGCGCCAACGCCATAGACCAAGGCAATCTGCCTCGCGCGCTGGGCGAACCAGATGCCATGGGCGCTTGCAGGGATGGTGGCGGCGATCAGAGTGGCGGCGGTAACGGCGGCAGTCACCATGGGGACGAAACGCATAGGGAAGTTCCTCGACAAAGGGGGCCAATTCCTGGGTCGAGGCTATGATGACCGCGCGAACGAAAATTCCGAATACGTCATATGGGCGACGCGAAAATGTCAAAAAGAGAGGGCCGGAGGAGCGATCTGCTTCTCCGGCCCTTTTTGCGCCCCATCAGGATAAAAGATCAGGCGTCGGCAAACTCCACCGAATTGACGATATGTGCCTGGGTATATTCCAGCATCCCTGCCTCACCCAGTTCCGCGCCAAGGCCAGACTGCTTCACACCCCGGAACGGAATATTGGCGTCGATCGCCAGATGCTGGTTGACCCACACCGTGCCGCTGTCGATCCTCATCGCAACTTCTGTGGCGCGGGCCAGATCCTTGCCCCACACCGTGCCGCCCAGCCCATAGTCGCTGTCATTGGCGCGCGCGATCACATCGTCGATATCGTCATATTTCAGCACCGGCAGCACCGGGCCGAACTGCTCTTCACGCACCAGCGGCGCATCATCGTCCAGATCGCGCACGATCGTGGGGGCAATGAAATAGCCCGCCCGGTCGAGCGGCGCGCCACCGGTCATCACCGTGCCGCGGGTGCGGGCGTCCTCGATCAGGGCGTTGACCTTGTCGAACTGCATCTTGTTCTGCACCGGGCCGATCGTCGTCCCCTGCTTGGCCCCATCATCGACGATCGCTTCATTGGCAAGCCTGGCCAGCTCATCGCAAAATTCGTCATACATGGGGGTGGGCACATAGGCGCGCTTGATCGCGACGCAAATCTGCCCGGCATTGGTCATCGCGCCCTGATAGACTTTCTTCGCCGCCTGCTTGGCGTCGACATCGTCCATCACGATCGCGGCGTCATTGCCGCCCAGTTCCAGCGTCACCCGCTTCACGGTCCCGGCCGACGATGCCATCACCTTCTTGCCGGTCGCGGTCGATCCGGTGAAGGCAACCTTGGCAATGTCGGGATGGCCAGTGATCAGAGCGCCAAGCTCATTCTGGTCGCACACGATGTTGAACACGCCGGGCGGCAGGATGGCCTGCGCCAGTTCGCCGAACAGCAAAGTGGTCAGCGGCGTCGTCGGCGCGGGCTTGGCGATCATCACATTGCCGGTGACCAGTGCCGGACCCAGCTTGTTCATCAGCAGGATCATCGGGAAATTCCACGGCGTGATCGACGCGACGACGCCCAGCGGGGTGCGATGTTCGACAACGCGATTGCCGCCTTCATCCTTCAGCACCTTGGGTTCGATCCGCATCGCGGCGAAACCGCGCAGCGTGAACACGCTGCCCATAATCTCATACCCGGCCTGGTCCAGCGGCTTGCCCTGTTCTGCGGTCAGCAGGCTGGCAAATTCCCCAATTCGCGCTTCCAGCGCGTCGGCGAGCTTGTTGACCAGTGTGGCCCGTTCATCGACCGGCAGCGCTGACCATGCGGGCAGCGCGCGCTTGGCGGCGGCAACAGCGCGCTCCAGCAGCGCCTCGTCGGCCTTGGGCGCGGATGCGAAGGCAGCGCCCGTCGCCGGGTTCACCACATCGAACATGCTGACGCCCGGCACCAGTTCGCCGTCGATCAACAGGCGGTATTCATGATCCATTATCGCTCTCCTTGACTACAAATCCTGATTCGCAACGGCTTTGGCTATCGCTTTGTGCGATGCTAGCCTGTAGCATGTATTTGTGCGCCTGTGATACAATTTTGGCAAGAGGATAAAGGCAGCGATGAAACAGGGGGCGGATCTGCGCGGACTGGTGGGCTATCAGGTCCAGCGTGCCCATCTGGTGATCGACACGGATGCGCGCGCCGCAATGGCCGCGCATGACCTGTCGCCTGCCAAGCTGACCGCGCTCATCCTGATCCGCGACAATCCGGGCTGCGACCAGACGGCGCTGGGCAGGGCGCTCAGCATCAATCGGTCGAGCGCGATGAAGCTCGTTAACATCCTGGCGGAGCGCGGCCTTGTCGAACGGCGGCCGGGTCGCGACCTGCGCACCAATGCCTTATGGCTGACGGCGGAGGGACAGGCGCAGGTGCCGGTGATGGTCGATGCGCTTCGTGTGTCGGACGCCCGGATGACGGCACGTCTGAGCGCGGAGGAAGTCCGCACCTTGAATGGCCTGCTCCGTAAACTCGGCCCTGCGCCCCGAGCCGCCAGCGCGGACTAAAGGACAGGCAGACGGAAAATCGGTTGCGTAAATTGTATCACAGGCGCACAATATAGACATGAAAGAGCGGCTGATTCGACCCGCTCCCATGACCTGATTTCTGGGGAGAGATACGCTTGACCGACATGATCGACCTCGACCGGCCCGCATCGCCAACGGCCGCGCCGTCGCTCGACCGGTTGCTGCGGCCTCGCTCGGTCGCGATCATCGGCGCGTCGGACAAGCCGGGTGCGCTGGGCGCATCGGTACTGGCCAATCTGGTGCGGCAGGGCTTTGCCGGGGCGATCCATCTGGTCAACCCCAAGCGTTCCGAGATTGGCGGGCGTCCTTGTGTCGCCTCGGTCGATGACCTGCCCGAAGGTGTCGATGTCGCTGTCCTCGCCATCCCCCGCGCAGGCGTGCTGGATACGATGCGCGGCCTTGCCCGTCGCCATGTCGGTGCGGCGGTGATCTTTTCCGCCGGCTTTGCCGAGGACGGACCGCAGGGTCTGGCCGACCAGCAGGAAATCGCCCGCATTGCCCGCGACGCCGGGATGGTGGTCGAAGGGCCAAATTGCCTGGGCCTCGTCAATTTCCGCGACAATGTCTCGCTGACCTTCATCGAAATGCCGGAGGCCAAGGCGCAGGGCGACCGCCGGGTCGGCATCGTCTCGCAATCGGGTGCTATGGCTGCGGTGCTGGCGACGACGATGATCCATCGCGACGTGCCGTTGAGCTGCTACATCTCGACCGGCAATGAAGCCGCCAGCGGTATCGAGGATTATCTCACCCATCTGGTCGATGAACCCGAAACCATGGTGATCGCCATGATCGCCGAACATATCCGCGACCCTGCCCGATTCCTCGCCGCCGCCCGCGCCGCCCGCGCGGCGGGCAAGCAGGTCGTGCTGCTCCACCCTGGCCGCAGCGCGGCGGGCGCGGCCAGCGCCGCTACCCACACCGGCGCGATGGCGGGCGATCATGCTGTCATGGCCGTCCATGTCGAACGCGCCGGCGTCATCCTGGTCGACTCGCTGGAAGAATTGGGCGACGTCGCCGAAATGCTGACCCGCAATGCATCCATTGGCGCGGGCGGCACTGGCGTCATCGCCGAATCCGGCGCGTTCAAGGCGATGATGCTCGACCTGTCCGAAGCGGTCGCGCTCGACCTGCCGGCCCTGACAGACGCCGACAGCCCGGCCCTGCGCGCGGCGCTCCCCGATTTCGTGCCCGTCACCAACCCGCTCGACGTCACCGCGCAGGGGCTGGTCGATCCCGGCCTTTATGGCCGCACGCTCGCCGCGCTGGTCGATGATCCGCGCATCGCCACGATTCTGCTGACCCTGATCCAGACCGACACCGGCACCTCGCACATCAAATTTACTGCTGTACTGGACGCCCTCGCCAGCCTGCGTCCGACCAAGCCGATCATCGTCGGCGGTGTCGATGAAGGCGGCGGCGTGTCCGCGGACGACCTTGCCGCCCTGCGCCAGGCTGGCGTCACCTATCTGCCCACCGCCGAACGCGCCGTCCGGGCACTCGCTCATATCAGCGCCGCTGCCACGCGTGATTTTACCACCGCGCCGCTGGACGCCGCCCCGGTCGTCGATCTGGCGCAGGTCGGCCATTCCATCCCCGAATATCGTTCCAAGGCAATCATGGCCGAACACGGCATCGCCTTCCCCCGCTTCGCCATGGCGCAGAGCGTGGACGAGGCGATCGCCGCCGCCGATACGCAGGGCTATCCGGTTGTTCTCAAAGCCCAATCACCCGACCTGCCACACAAGAGCGACGCGGGCGGCGTCATCGTGGGTCTCAAAGACCGCTACGAACTGGCCGAAGGCTGGCACCGCCTCGCCGCCAATATCGCCGCGTCCCGCCCCGGCCTGGTGCTGGATGGCGTGCTGGTCGAGGGGATGGCGGACAAGGGTGTCGAACTCATTGTCGGCGCGCGCAACGATCCGCATTGGGGCGCGACCATCCTGGTCGGCTTCGGCGGCGTCGCGGCGGAATTGCTGCACGATGTCTGCCTGCTCCCCGCCGACCTGCCGCGCGATGCCATCATCGCCCGCATCCGCACGCTGCGCATGGCCCCCCTGCTCGACGGCTTCCGTGGCGCGCCGGTCATGGACATCGGCGCAGTCGCCGACGTGGTCCAGCGCCTCGGCCGCATGGTCGCCGCCACCCCCGCCATCCGCGAGGTCGATCTCAACCCGGTGATCGTCTATCCCGAAGGACAGGGCGCGCTGGCGCTCGATGCGCTGATCTCGCTTTAACTCACCTCCGTTCGTTTCGAGCCCTTCGACTGCCCGCCTACGGCAGGCGCTCAGGATAAACTACGTCGAGAAACGCGAAGCACTGCGCTCAAAGCTTCTCGACTTCGCTCGAAGCGAACGGCTGATGGTGCATTTACGTCAGCGTATAATAGCGCAGCACATTGCCATCCGCGCGCCGCTCGCCCACGCCGATGAACACATGTTTGGTCAGCCAGTCATGCTTGCCGACCGGACATTCGAAGGTCGGATTACCACGCAGATAATAATCCTGCTGCTCCACCGGCTGTCCCTCGCCAAAGGCCCAGTCGCGCAATTTCGCCATCGTGTCGGGCTTGCGCCCCCACAGGAAGCCGCGATTGTTGAGCAGGATCAGCGTGCCATCCTCCTCCTCCAGCATATAGCGCGCATCGAACACCGCGACATCGTCGGGCCGGAAATAGGCATAGTCGCCGCCTGATCCCGGCACAGCCTTGCCCTTGATCCGTGGCCCCTCGAACGTGCCGCCATCGACATAGACGGCGCTGCGATTGCCCCCCATCGGCGTATTCACGATGGTCTGCACCCGCGGAAATTGCAGCCGCACCTCCATCGCAAATTCCAGCCGCGGATTATCCAGCGTCGAAAACAGATTTTCCATCAACCTAACTCCCCAATCACCCCAATTCCAGCGTGCCGCCATCCACAAACAGATTGGCAGCGGTAATAAAACTAGCCTCGTCCGATGCCAGGAACAGCACCGCGCGCGCCACTTCTTCCGCCCGGCCCATCCGTTTCATCGGCACGGCCTCGATCATGACCTCACGCATCGCCGCAACATCCGCGTCGCTCATCCCCGGATTGCGATGGAGCAGCGGCGTTTCGATCGGGCCGGGGCTGACCAGATTGACGCGAATACCCTCGCCCACCAATTCGCCCGCAATCACCTTTATCGCCGCATATAGCCCGCCCTTGGCCGCCGCATAGGCCGTGTTGCCCGGCACGAAGGCATGGCCACCGATCGATCCGGTCGCGACGATCGACCCGCCCCGGCGCATCAGCTTGAGCGCCTTCTGGATCGCAAATATGCAGCCGCGCAGATTGACGCCATGGACATGGTCCCAGTCTGCGGGCGTCAGGTCGCGAAATGGCGCGAAGCCGCCGACGCCTGCATTGACGAACAAAGTGTCGATCCGCCCGTCCTGCGCCGCCATGTCGGCCATCACAGCGTCCATTGCGTCCAGATCGGCAATGTCTGCGCGATAGCCTTTCGCGCTGGGGATAGACGCCACCGCCGCGTTGATCGTCGCCTGATCCCGCCCCGTGATCCGCACGATCGCGCCCTCGGCGGCAAAGGCCCGCGCGCTCGCCAGCCCGATCCCGCTATTGCCACCGACGACCAGGACGATCTTGTCGCTGAACCGCATGTCGCTCTCCGTCAAAAGGGGGAATTGGGATTGGGGCTATCAGCTGGCACATCCTGCACCACATCCCAATGTTCGGCGATCAGCCCGTTTTCGACGCGGAAAATGTCGATCACCGCAAAGCCCGGATCGCCCGACCGCCGCCGGACATGATAATGGACGATGACATGGTCATCTTCGACAAAGCAGCGCTTGATGTCATGCACGGCGTCCGGGTTTTCTCCACGCACCTGCCGCAAAAACGCCTTGAGCGGCTCCGTCCCGGTATCGACCCACTGGTTATGCTGGATATAATCGGGGGCCAGATAGCGGTCGACTGCGTCGGCATCCATGGGTTTCAGCACATGGTCGAACATCGCCATGACCAGTTTGAGATTGCGCTCTTCCTGCTCGGTGCGGGCCATATCATCCTCTTCCCATCTTTTTTTGCTGGCGTTTGACCGCCCTTTGTCCTTACGATAACGATCGTTATTAATAAGGCAAGCGGGCAGGGGAAAAATTGCCGCCCGGAAAATTGGAGAGGCCCATATGAACCGGACTGACTACGAGCGTTATGCGCACGCCTTCAACAATCGCGATTATGACACGGTGTTCGATTTCTATGCGCCGGGCGCGACGATTCAGTTCTTCGGCGTCGATCTTGGCACGCGCGAGGCGTTCAAGCGCTTCTACGCTTTCCTTCACGCCCATGTCATCGAAACCCTGACGATCGAGCGCTTCGCGGCCAGCGACGAACTGGTCGCGCTCGAAGGGATCATCCGGGTCGAGGCGACCCGCGACCTGACCGCGGAGGCTTTGCGCGAACAGGGGCTGGATCAATTCGCCCCGATCCGCAAAGGCGAAGTGCAGGAGATGCGCCAATATATCCATTATCATGTCGCCGACGGTTGCTTCACCAGTGTAGGCTGCGCGATCGTCCCTGCCGCTTGATCACGTCTTTCCCATGCCCGGCTTGACTTGAGGCCCGGCAAATGTCCTATCGGAAAGCCATGTCGAACAGTCCAGCGCCCAAAAGCCCGACCGCGCCACGCAAGTCGCCCCGGTCCCGTGCTGACGAAGTCAGCCAGTCCGATACGCTGCACCGCATCCTGCGGCTCGCCAATAAATTGATGGCGCCTTTTTCCACCTATCTGGAGCATCGCTACAAGATCAGCCTTAATGAATTTCGCCTGCTGATGCTGATCGGCCGCTTCCCCAATTCCGCCAGCCACGAACTGGCGGAAATGACCGGGGTCAACCCGATGAGCGTTTCCCGCGCCGTTGCCGCCCTACAAAAACATGGCCGCATCACGGTGGAACGCGACGCCAGCAACAAGCGGCGCAAGACGCTGGTGCTGACCGACGAAGGCCAGCGCCTCTATCTGCTGATGCGCCCCCAGACCGACAAGGTCGCCGACTATCTGGTGTCGGGACTGGAAGCGGCGCAGGTCGATACGCTCAACCATTTTCTCGACACGCTGGTCGACACGCTTGAATCCAAGGACGAAGCCGGCAACAGCCGCTTCCTCGAATCCACCCGCCCCGACGACGATGAGGTTTAGAAGTTATCTAAACTCCGTTCGCCCTGAGTAGGGACTGAGCCCTTCGACTGCCTGCTTGCAGCAGGCGCTCAGGATAAACTTCACCGAAGGTGAAGTCGAAGGCCCGTATCGAAGGGTTGCGTCCAATCGCAGTCCTTCGATACGCCATTTCGACAAGCTCAACGGCTACTCAGGACGAATGGTGCTTTCACTTCGCGCACCCATCGCAATGCTCGTCACCCACATGATGACGAACGCCCCCCCCAACACCCCGACCAGCGGCAGCACCGAAAAAGACGGCAGCAGCGACACGACCCCACTCGCCACCGCCGTGATCGCCAGTTGCAGCGTACCCAGCAATCCCGCCGCCGCGCCCGCGCCGCCCGCCGCAGCATCCAGCGCCGAAATCGCCGCCGGGGTCAGGATCAGGCCCGCGATCGTAAACAACAGCATCGAATAGAGCTGAAACAGCAGCAACGGCATGGCCTGCCGCGTCGCCACCAGCGCAATCACTGCCGTGGCGGCAATCGCAATACTCGCGACGCTCAGCACTAGGCGCCGCGCGCCAAGGCGCTGCATCAGGCCCGGCGCAAATTGGGTCGCGATGATCGACGTCACGGCGTTCAGCGCCAGCAACAGGCTATATTCATGCGCGCTCAGGGCGAAACCGATGCTGAACACAAAGGGGGCCGCGGTGACAAAGGCAAAGGGGATGGTCGTCGCCAGCCCTGCGATCAGCGTCCAGCCAACAAAGGCCGGAGTCGCCAGCAACTGGCCATAGGATATCAGCATCGACAGGCGCACCGGTCGCCGCTCCGGCGGCAGCGATTCCGGCAGGAACAGCAGCACCGCGACGATCGCCACCAAACCGCCGCACGCCAGCAACCCGAACAGCCCGCGCCAACCTGTCAGCAGCAACAAATAGCTTCCAGCCAGCGGTGCCAGTACCGGTGAAATGCCAATCACCAGAAAGGTGAACGCCATCAGTTGCGCCGCGCGATGGCCGCTATGCCGGTCGCGGATCATCGCCCGCACGCTCGACGTCCCCGCGCACGCGCCCATTCCCTGAAGGAAGCGAAAGGCGATCAACTGCTCCAGACTGGTAGCGAACGTGCAGGCGGTCGATGCGACGATGAACAGCGTCAGCCCGCCAATCAGCGGCCAGCGTCGCCCAAACCGGTCGCCCAGCGTGCCCAGCGGAATCTGCGCCAGTGCCAGCCCCAGGAAAAAGGCAGACAAGGTCCGCTGCACCGCGCCGCTATCGGCTGCCATCTCGCGCGCCATAGCGGGCATGGCGGGCAAATAGAGGTCGATCGCCAGGGGACCAAGCGACGACAGAAAGCCAAAGCCGATCCCCAGCAACAGGCTGGGCTGCGTATTTTCCCCGGCCGTTATCCGGCTCGCATTGGTCATAAATATCCGCACCTCTTCCTAATTAATAACGATCGTTACATTTATCATGGGGCTAGCGCAAGCGGGCAGGATCGTCTAATTGTGTCGTTGGCATACAATATCGCAACTATGGCCGCACGGCGCGACGGGAGAGAATGAATATGGGCATCGTCACCCTGCCAGCGGACGACCCGCGTAGCATCATGGCCAACAGTCCAATGCGCCTGCCGCAGATCGTCGCAGTCACTGTGTGCTTTCTCTTGAACGCGCTCGATGGCTTCGACGTGCTGGCCATCACCTTCGCTGCGCCCGGCATTGCGAAGGACTGGGGGATTGGGCCGGGTGCGATCGGCATCATTGTCTCGACCGGCCTTGTTGGCATGGTCATCGGATCGCTGACGCTGGGGCAACTGGCCGACCGCATCGGCCGCCGTCGCCAGATCTTGCTTTGTCTCGGCATCATGACGATCGGCATGTTCGCCTCCGCCTTTGCCACCGGCGTGGTGTCGCTAGGCCTACTGCGCGCACTTACCGGGCTGGGGCTGGGGGCGATGTTGGCCGCGATCAACGCCATGTCGGCCGAGTTTGCCAATCGTCGCCGCCGCGACCTGGCCGTCAGCATCATGGCGGCCGGCTATCCGGTCGGCGGCGTCATCGGCGGCTGGGGGGCGGCCCAATTACTGCGGACGCAGGGGTGGGAAGCGATCTTCCTGTTCGGCGGCGTGGCCACGCTGATGATGGTGCCGCTGGTGCTGGTCTGCTTGCCCGAATCGATCGGCTGGCTGGCGACGCGCGGTGGACCGGACGCACTCGCGCGGATCAACGCGATATTGCGACGGCTTGGCCAGTCGCAGGCGGCGCAACTGGTGGCACTCAACGAACCCAAAGCATCAATGCGATCCCTGTTCGCAGACCGCTACCGCGTCACCACGATCGCGCTGATCGTCATGTACGGCCTGCACATGATGACTTTCTATTATGCGCTGGGCTGGGCGCCATCGCTGGTCGTGGCGCTGGGGTTCGATCCGTCGCGCGCGACGATCGTGTCGGTATTCATGAATTCGGGGGGCGCGATCGGCGGACTGATGCTGGGCCTGCTCTCGCCCCGCCTCGGCCTGCGTCCGCTCGTCATCTTCGGCCTCGCCGGTGCAGCGGTGGCGGTCGCCGCCTTCGGTGCCGTGCCGCCGGAACTGGTCCTGCTTCAGGGCGCAGCTTTCATCCTGGGTTTCCTGTCCAATGGCTCGGTGGTCGGCCTCTACGCGCTGATCGCTAACGTTTATCCCACCACCCTGCGCGCGACCGGCACTGGCGCTGTCATCGGCTTCGGCCGCTTCGGTGCGGCCTTTGGTCCCTTCGCGGCGGGGCAGTTGCTGGCGGCCGGGGCAGGGCGGGGGACCACCTCGCTGTTGCTGGCGCTGGGGTCAGGCATCGCAGCGCTAGTCCTGCTGGCCTCCCGCATTCGCCCCTCGGACGAAAATTAGGCCATCGCGCTTTAATAAGAGCCGTTCGGGCTGAGCTTGTCGAAGCCTTGTACTTTTCTTCAAGAAGGGCAGCCCTTCGACAGGCTCAGGGCGAACGGGGGAAAAGTGACCCCGTCGTCCTACCCCCGCCGCACCGTCACCTCGACCCCCGCCAGCCCCCGCGTCAGCGCGAACGGCTTGTCCACGCTGATCCGCGCCTCGACCACGCAGGCAAAGTCCAGACAGCGCTCGCCCAGTTTCTGCGCGAATGTCTCGATCAGCGGGATATGGACCAGCGCCAGATCCTCGGCCGCCTGCGCGACCTTGCGATAATCGACCGTGTCGCCAATCCCGTCCACCCGGTCGGCGGACAGCTGCAGATCGACCGAGATCACCAGAGGCTGGCGACGGCCAATCTCGTCGGGGTTGATGCCGATATCGGCCAGCAGGGGCAGGTCGCGCACCTTCACGCGGGTGGTGCAGATCGGCTCAGGCATACTGGCTCCTTTCGGCTGCCAGCACGGTGTTGCTGAGCAGGCAGGCGATAGTCATGGGTCCAACCCCGCCCGGTACCGGCGTCACCGCCTTGGCATGGTCGAGTTCATGGGTAGCGCAATCGCCGATAATATGCGTGCTATTGTCGGCCTGGGTGACGCGATTGATGCCGACGTCGATCACGATCGCGCCGGGCCGGACCCAATAGCCGCGCACCAGATGCGGCGCACCTGCGGCCGCGACGATGATGTCTGCCTTGCGCGCAATGTCGGGCAGGTGCAGCGTTTCAATATGGGTAACCGTCACCGTCGCTTCGCGCTCCAGCAACAGCATGGCGACCGGCTTGCCGACAATATTGGACTTGCCGATCACCACCGCGTTCAATCCGCGATAATCGTCGATCACGCTATCGAGCAGCTTCATGATCCCCAATGGCGTGCAGGGCACCAGCCCGCCGGTCCCGGTGGACAATCGCCCGACATTGACCGGGTGAAAGCCGTCCACATCCTTGGCCGGATCGATCCGGTCCAGCACCAGCGCTGCGTCGATCCCGGCGGGTAGCGGCAGCTGGATCAATATGCCATGCACCGCCGCGTCTGCATTCAGTGTGTCGATCAGCGCCAGCAGATTGGCCTGCGGAAAATCGACCGGCAGGCGATGCTCGATCGAGGTAATCCCCACGCGCCGGCATTCGCTGATCTTGCGCCGCACATAGACATGGCTCGCCGGATCATCGCCGACCAGCACGACCGCCAGTGCGGGTGGCAGGCCGGTCCGTTCGACCAGCGCTGCCACCCGCGCGGCGGTCTCGTCCGACAGGGCGCGCGCCATCGCGCGCCCGTCAATGACCTGCGCCATGGTCAGGCCTTGAATACGACGGTGCGCGCGCCGTTCAGGAATACCCGACCCTGCAAATGATGCTGCACCGCGCTCGCCAGCACCCGCCGTTCAATGTCGCGGCCCTTGCGCACCAGATCGTCAGGCGTGTCGGCATGGCCGATCGCCTCTACATCCTGATGAATGATCGGCCCTTCATCCAGATCTGCGGTCACATAATGCGCCGTCGCGCCGATCATCTTGACCCCGCGCTCATGCGCCTGATGATAGGGCTTGGCGCCCTTGAAGCCGGGCAGGAAGCTATGGTGGATATTGATGCAGCGGCCGGACACGAACCCGGCCAGATCGTCGCTCAAAATCTGCATGTAGCGCGCCAGCACGATCAGGTCCGCGCCGGTCTCGTCAACGATTGCCTTGATCCGTGCTTCCTGCTCGGCCTTTGTGTCCTTCGTCACCGGTAGATGGTGGAAGGGGACATCGCCGATCAGCGATATGGTCAGCGCCTCGCGCGGATGGTTGCAGATGATGCCCACCACATCCATGTCCAGCTCACCGATCCGCCAGCGATACAGCAGGTCGCCCAGGCAATGGTCGAACTTGCTGACCAGCAGCAGCACCTTCTGCCGTTCGCTGCGGCGGCGCAGGCTCCATTCCATGCCGCGTTTCTGCGCCACATTGGTAAAGGCCGCGCGCAGCCCGTCGACGCTGTCGTCCGCCGCCTCAAACTCCACCCGCATGAAGAAACGGTCGGTCAGCTTGTCGTTAAACTGCTGGGCGTCGGTAATATTGCCGCCCTGCTGCGCCAGAAAGCCGGCAACATCGGCCACCAGGCCGGGCCGGTCGTCGCATTGCAGGGTCAGGGTGCAAATCTCGGTCACATCGCTTCTCCGCTCAAGTCGCGCCGCCTTTAGCGGCTTGTTGTATAATCGTTGATCCATTCGACCGTGCGGGTCAGGCCGCCAAATGGATAGAAATGCAATCGCACCTTGCCATGCTGGCTTCCCAGCCCTTTGCCAAGAGCGTCGACCAGCTTGTCGGGACCAGCGGTGCCGATCAGCTTGGTGATCGAAATGCCATATTTGGTCAGCACTGACGCGGACGCCCCCACGCCACAGCGCGCCGCAAAGCGCATCAGCGTCTTGATGCCCGCAGGGCCGGGAATGCCGATCCGCACCGGCGCATTTATGCCGCGCGTGCGCAATTCGGCCAGCCAGGACAGCACCGGCGCCGCGTCGAAACTGAACTGGGTGACGATCAGCGGGGCCATGCCGCGCGCTTCTATCTCCGCGCATTTAGCGATCAGCACATCAAAACACTGGTCGGGCGTCATATTGGGATGCCCTTCCGGGTGGCCGCCAATGCCGATCGCCCTGATGCCTGCCCGCTCGAATGCCCCGGTGCGGATCAGCGACATGCTGTCTGTATAGGGACCGGCGGCTTCGGGCGGATCGCCCGCAATGATGAAGCAGCGGGTCACGCCCGCCTCCCGCACCACGGCGGCCAGATAGGTCTCGAAATCGTCGCCCGACTCCAGACGGCGGGCGGAAAAATGCGGCATCGGTTCAAAACCCAGCGCCCGCACGGTCCGCGCCGCCTCGATCCGCGCCTCCAGCGATTCGCCGGGCAGAAAGGTGACGGCGACCGGGGTTTCAGGAGCCATGGCGGGCGCGGCCTCGCGCAGTGCGTCAATGTCTTTCGCCGTGATTTCCAGCGAATAGCCATCGGTCATGCCCTTTGGCGGCAAATCCCAGTTCGGATGGATCGACGGCAGGCTCATGTCTCTCTCCCGGTAGCATTCGATCAGGGGTGGCCCGCATGACGAATGCGGCGTGCCTCTCCCCGGCGCATTTTTCCCCTAGCCTATCCGTAAACATTCGTATAGATGAAAACTTCATGGATACGAAAACATCCGATCAGGGCAGCCAGGCCGCGCCGCTCATCATCCTTCCGGGGTTGATGTGCGATTCGCGCATGTTCGCTGAACTGGTCGCTGCTTTCCCCGCAGCCCAGGTGATTGACGGCTTTTACGCTGGGTGTGACCGGGTAGAGGCGATGGCCGACTATGCGCTGGCGCGGATGCCCGCGCGCGTCTCGCTACTCGGTCATTCCATGGGCGCGCGCATAGCGCTGGAGCTTGTGCGCAAGGCACCCGAACGGGTCGAGCGACTCGCGCTGGTCGACACCGGCGTCCACAGCCCGAAACCCGGCGAACGCGAAGCGCGCTATGCGCTGCGCGATATTGGTCGCGAACAGGGCATGGCCGCGCTGGTTGCACGCTGGCTGCCGCCGATGGTCGGCTTTGCGGGCTTGCGCAACGAACCCCTGATGGACAGCCTCTACGCCATGGCCGTCTCGGCGGGTCTGCCTGTGTTTGAGGCGCAGATCGAAGCGCTGCTGGGTCGCCCGTCCGTCGATGCGCTGCTGCCGACCATTGCCTGCCCGACGGTCGCGATGGTCGGACGCCAGGATCAATGGTCCCCTGTCGCCCAGCATGAGGCGATCGTCGCTGCCATTCCCGACGCGCAGCTGCGCATCGTCGAAGGCGCGGGCCATATGATGCCCGCCGAAGCGCCACAGATTTTCAACAGGTTGGTCGGGGAATGGCTCACCATCCCCGCTGCACCCGATTTCCCTAACATTTCCAATCATGCCAAAGGAGAGGTTTGAATGACCGACAAGTCCCTGCAACAACTGCTCGATGAAAAGGGCGACATCGTCGAATTCCTGCGCAACCAGCAGGTCGGCCCCAACGCCTATCCGGGCGTTCCGGGCGAATATAGCAACTGGCGCGACGAACAGCGCAGCTGGGCGGAAAGCTCGGTCCTGTTCAACCAGAGCTTCCACATGGTCGACCTGCTCGTGACCGGCCCCGGCGCGTTCGACATGCTCGCCTATCTCGCCCCCAACAGCTTCAAGGGCTTCGTGCCGAACCGCGCCAAGCAGTTTGCCCCCGTCACGCCCGAAGGCTATGTCATCGGCGACGTCATCCTCTTCTATCTCGAAGAAGAAAAATTCGAGTTGGTCGGCCGCGCGCCCTCGATCGAATGGGTCGAATATTGGGCCTCGACCGGCAAGTGGGACGTGAAGGTCGAACGCGACGAACGCACCGCCGCCCGTCCGCTCGACCAGCAGGGTTATCGCCGCAACTATCGCTTCCAGCTGCAGGGGCCAAACGCCATGCCGGTGCTGGAAAAGGCGATGGGCCAGACCCCGCCGGACCTTAAATTCTTCCACATGGCGCCGATCATGATCGCGGGCGTCGAAGTGCGCGCGCTGCGTCACGGCATGGCCGGTCAGCCCGGTTACGAGCTGTTTGGTCCCTGGAAGGATTATGACACCGTCCGCAACGCGCTGATCGAAGCGGGCAAGGATTATGGCCTCACCCTGTGCGGTGGCCGCACCTATTCGTCCAACACGCTGGAATCCGGCTGGATCCCCTCGCCGCTGCCCGCAACCTATACCGGCGAAGGTTCCAAGGCGTTCCGCGAATGGCTGCCCGCCAAATCCTATGAAGGCATGTGCTCGCTCGGCGGCAGCTTCGTCTCCGACAATATCGAGGATTATTATCTGAACCCCTGGGAGCTGGGCTATGGCATTATGGTCAAGTTCGACCATGACTTCGTCGGCCGCGAAGCGCTCGAAAAGGTCAAGGATCAGCCCCACCGTCAGAAGGTGACACTGGCCCTCGACAATGAAGATATCGTCCGCGTCATGAGCTCGATGCTCCAGACCGGCGACAAGGCGAAGTTCCTGGAATTCCCCAGCGCGGTCTATTGTATGCACCCTTACGACGCGGTGCTGAAGGACGGCAAGACCATCGGTCTGTCCACCTGGATCGGCTACACCATCAACGCCGGTCGCTTCCTGGCGCTGGCGATGGTCGACGCCGAGTTCGCCGAACCCGGCACCGAAGTGACGCTGCTGTGGGGCGAACCCAATGGCGGCACCTCCAAGCCGACCGTCGAACGTCACGTCCAGACCGAAATCAAGGCGATCGTCTCCTCGGTCCCCTATTCGGAAGCCGCCCGCGACAATTATGCCGACGGCTGGCGCACCAAGAAAGCCTGATCACGCTCCCTGAGCGGGGAGGAACGGGGGATGCCGAAAGGCGTCCCCCGTTTTCGTTTAGGTGAGGTGCGCCATTATCATCTTAAAATGCCGTCTCTTCCTTCCGTCATCCCGGACATGATCCGGGATCCATTCACGCAAGGCTTGCGGTTGTGCGTCAAATTAGCGCCAATGGATCCTGACTTTAGCTACGCTGCCCCTACCTCAGCCGCCGCGAACAGCCCGACCGCCTGCTCCAACCGCGCCACCGCGCGCGCTTCCAGTTCCGCCGTGAAGCGGGGCAGGGGGATGGCGACGGCGAACGCGCCGACCGCGACGCCATCGACCATCGCCGCTATGCCCAGGCCACAAATGCCCGGCGTATATTCCTCCCTTGTGCGCCCCACGCCCGAAGCGCGGATCTCGGCGAGTTCGGCCCGCAGCGCGCGTTCGTCGGTCAGGCTCTGCGGCGTGAACGGCTCCAGCGGCACCTGCGCAAAATAGCCGTCGATCTCGCTATCCGCCAGCGTCGCCAGCAATGCCTTGCCCGCCGCCAGGCTGTGCATCGGAATCCGCGTCCCCACGCTGATCGAATAGCGCAGCGACTGTTCCGCCGTCTCGGTGACGATCGCCTCCAGCTGCCACCCGTCGCGCACGAAGAAGGACGCCGTCTCGTTGGTCTGGGTCCGAAGCGATTTGACCAGCGGCCGTACCTTGTCCGCCAGCGACAGCGCCATACGCGGCGACGCCAGCCGCGCCAGCGCCGGGCCGGGCAGATAACGCCGCCCCTCCCGCGCCAGATAATGCCGCTCCACCAGTGTCGCAAGCAGATAGGACAGGCTGCTGACCGGAATGGTCAGGCCTGCGGCAATCTCCTGCGCCACCACGCCCGCTGGTCGCGCGACGACATATTCGATGATGTCGATGGTGCGCATCGCCGATTTGACGGTGGACGGCGTGGTGCCATTCATGAGCCGCGAACTCCCTTAGAAAATCAGGCTGCCCCGCCGCTCGGCAAAGCGCCACCCGGCCGCGCTCAGGACGAAGCGGTCGTGGAACGACCCGACCTTAGGCGCGCCATCGCCCGTGAACAACAGCATCGCGCTTTCCCCTACCGCCTCGGTCGCGCTCACCACGTCGATCACGACATTGGAACAGATATGCCGCGTCACCCGCGCCGGACGGGCGAGGAACGCGGCCAGTATCGCATCCCGCCCCTGCACCCAGTCGTCAGGCGCCGTTGGCCGCGCCATCCGCCCGTCCGGCGCATAAAGCTCCGCCACGCCCTGCCAGTCGCCCGCATCGTTCAAATTGGCATAGAGCGCGACCAGTCGCGCGCAGTCCGCCTCGATGGCGCGCCGTTCCTCCGCCATCACAGCCGCGCGTCCGCCAGATCCGCCCCCGCGCGCAGCGACCGCAGTTTCTTCCATGTCACCGCCGGGTCGATCTTGCCATAGCCCGCAAAGGTACCGAACCCGCAATCGGTGCTGCCGATCACCCGGTCCTTGCCGACGATCCGGGCAAAACGCTCGATCCGCTGGGCGATCAGTTCGGGATGTTCGACATAGTTGGAACAGGTATCGATCAGGCCGGGGGCCAATATCTTGTGATCGGGAATGGCCGCGTCGCGCCACACCGTCCATTCATGCTCGTGGCAGGGGTTGGCCCCCTCGAACAAGACAGTCGCGGGCCGCGCGGGCAGGATGATGTCGATCACCTTCTCCAACGGAATGTCATGATCATGTGGCCCTTCATAATTGCCCCAGCAAATATGCATCCGCATTCGTTCGGGCGGAATATTGGCGGTCGCGGCGTTCAAAGCCTCGACATTGGCCGCGGCGATTTTCAGAAATTCCTCTTCGCTCGCATCCTGATAGCCGGTGTGCCGCGACATGGCCAAATCGGGGCAATCGAGTTGCAGGTCAAACCCAGCCGCCACGATCGTCTCATATTCCTCCCGCATCGCATCGACCAGATCGGCGAGATAGGATTCATGGCTGGGATAATGGCGATTGACCTGGAACGCCGTGATCAGCCCCGGCGACGCGGCATTCAGGAACGCCCGCACGTCGCCCCCATGGGCTGCCAGCGCCGTCTTGAACCGGCGAATATCGTCATGCAGCGGCGCCAGCGTCACCTTCCGCACCGGGGCGATGCAGGACGCCCGCGTGAAATCCTGACTGCCCATGATCGCCGCCAGCTTCTGTCGCAACTCCGGCAGGGGGGCGAGATCGGCGGCGGGCCTGCGGTCGGTATGCCCGCCAAAGCCCGACAGTCGCTCGATCATATAGGTCGAATAGCCAACCTTCCCCAATTCGCCGTCGCTGACGATCGATACGCCCGCTTCGATCTGCGCGGTCACAGCCTCCGACACGGCGGCCTGCACCAATGTATCGAACGCTACCGCGTCATAAGGCTCGCCCTTGTCGCGGGCCAGCAACAGCGGCGTCAGCGCGTCGCCGCGCGGCAGGCTGCCGACATGGGTGGTGGCAATGGGCATGAAGATCCTCCTCCTGTTTGGAGCATCCTGCCACAGTTTCGCGGATATGGATATATCGCGGATATGAAAAACAGGCGCCGGACTCTGCCGACGCCTGTCAGGAGGGATAGCGGAATCAGGCCTCGCTGTCAGCCTTTGCCTTGGACAGGTCATAGCTGCCCAGACCCGGCTTGTAGCTTTTCTCGTCGATAAACTGGCGGATGCCTTCCTTGCGACCTTCGGTCTTGTCGTGGAAATTGGCCGCTTCCTGCATCCGCACCAGATAATCCTCGGCCTCGTCATAAGTCATGGTGCTGACGCGACGCACGGCATCCTTGGCGAATTTGAGCGCGACCGGATTCTTCGACAGCAGCTTGTCGGCTACCGCGCGGGTGCGGTCCTTGAGCTGGTCGAGCGGCACGCTTTCATTGACCAGCCGCATTGCCGACGCCTGCTTGCCGTCGATCAGGTCGCCGGTCAGCGTCAGCCACATCGCGTCGCGCATCGGCAACAGATCGACCACCACCTTGGTCACGCCGCCGCCGGGCAAGATGCCCCAGTTGATTTCGGACAGGCCGAACTGCGCTTCATCGGCACAGATGGCGAGATCGCAGGCAAATAGCGGGCCAAAGCCGCCGCCAAAGCACCAGCCATTGACCATCGCGATGGTCGGCTTCTGGAACCAGCGCAGACGGCGGAACCAGCCATAGCTTTCGCGCTGCGACTTGCGCACGCCGCGCAGGCCGTCAGCCTCGGTCTCGCGGAAATATTCCTTCAGGTCCATGCCGGCGGACCAGGCCGTGCCTTCGCCACTCAGCACCAGCACGCCGACATCGTCGCGAAACTCCAGCTCGTCCAGTACTTCCATCATGCGCCGGTTAAGCGTCGGGCTCATCGCGTTGCGCTTGGCGGGGCGGGCGAAATTCACCCAGGCGATCCGGTCCTCGACATGCACCGACACGACGTCTCTTTCGTTTTCCATCATCCTGCTCCCTGGCTGGTCCTGTGACAGGCGGGCCGGGCGAGGCCTCACCGAATATGTATGCTAGGGATACAATATCGCAGACGGAATTGGCAAGCGAATTTTATGACGGCGTCAAATGCCGGACATTGCGCTGGCTTGACAACGCCCACACGTCACTAGATGATAACGATCGTTATTAAAAACGTCGACATGATCGACGGAGCGAGGCGGGATGGACGTGAAGGGCAAAGTGGCGCTCGTGACTGGCGGCGCATCGGGTCTGGGCGAAGCGGTGGCGCTGGCCTTGCGCGACGCCGGTGCGCGGGTCGTGGTGCTGGACCGGCAGCAATCTACCCTAGCCGACATCGAGTCGATCCTGTGCGACATCACCGATGAAGCGGCTCTAGCCGCCATCATTACCGCCATTGTCGATCACCACGGGTCGATCGCCATCCTTGCCAATATGGCGGGTATCGGGGGCATTGGCTCCATCGCGACCCCCGCCGGTCCAGGCGACATCGCCGCCTTCCGCCAGGTGATCGACGTCAATCTCATTGGCGCAGTCGCCGTCACCGCCCATGTCGCCCACGCCATGATCGCCAATGCGCCCGACGGCGCGGATGGCGAACGTGGCATCATCCTGAATGCCTGTTCCATCGCCTCGTTTGAGGGGCAGGAAGGGATGGGTGCCTATGGCGCCTCAAAGGCGGCGCTGGCCGCGCTGACGCTGATCTGGGCGCGCGACCTGTCGCGCCACGCTATCCGGTGCGTGGGCATAGCGCCCGGCTTTTTCGCCACGCCGATGACGGCGCATATGCCCGCCGCGCTGGTTGATGAGCTGATCGACGGCATGGAATTTCCCCGCCGCGCTGGCACTGCGCAGGAATTTGCCGAGGCCGCCATGTTCCTGATCCGCAGCCCGATGATCAACGCCGAAGTGCTGCGGCTCGACGGCGGCGCACGGCCCCCGGCCCGCACCCGCTGGACGGCGGCGGCCTGATCCCCTTTCCAAGCATAAGGCACAAATAGCAGCATGGCCCAACCCCTCCCCCCCGCCACCATCGCCGCCTTCGCGGCGATCGTTGGCAAGGATCATGTGTTTTTCGATGATGCGGACCAGCTGTCCTATCAGGACAAGTTCGCCATCGACGACGCGCTCCATCATCCCGCTGGGGCCGTAGCGCCCGCCACGGTGGAGCAAGTGCAGGCGATCGTCCGCGTCTCGGCGGAACGCGGCCTGTCTCTGTGGCCGATCAGCCGGGGCAAGAATCTGGGTTATGGCGGCTCCGCCCCGCTGCTGGCGGGATCGGTCGTCCTCGACATGAGCCGCATGAAGAAAATCGACTATGACGAGGCGAACGGCACCGTGCTGCTGGAGCCGGGGGTCGGCTTCTATGATCTTTATGATTTCCTCAAGTCCAGGGGCATGAAGCATTGGCTGTCGGTGCCGGGGAATAGCTGGGGATCGGTCGTCGGCAATGCGCTCGACCGGGGCGTGGGCTATACCCCCTATGGCGAACATGCGGCGCGCATCTGCGGCATCGAAGCAGTGATGGCCGATGGGCTGGTCGTGCGCACCGGCATGGGCGCATTGGACGGCGCGCCGACCTGGCAGCTCTATCGCTTCGGCTTTGGTCCCAGCTGGGACCAGATGTTCGTCCAGTCCAATTTCGGCATCGTCACCAAAATGGGCCTGTGGCTGATGCCAGCGCCCGAATCGCTGATGGGCATCGACCTGGAATTTGACCGGCCGGAGGATTTGGGTCCGCTGATCGACGCTATCGCGCCGTTGCGACGCGAAGGGCTGTTGCAGCAGTCGCCCACCATCGGCAACTGGCTGCGCGCCGCCGCCGTGGTGACGACACGCGACCAGTGGACCGACAAGCCCGGCGCGCTCGCCGATGATGTGATCGCGGCGATCCGCAAGAAATTCAACGTCGGCTGGTGGGGCGTCAGTCTGCGCCTCTACGGTCGCGAGTCGGTGAACAAGGCGGCCTATGCCGTGCTAGAACAGGCGATGGGCGCATTGAAACCCATGGCGATGCGGCCAACCAGTTGGAAGGCGGGCGAACCGATGGAGGCAAGCGGCTGGACTGGCACGCCGCTGACCATGCCGATGCAGAACGCCAACTGGCATGGCGGGCGCGGCGGTCATGTCGGCTTTTCGCCCATATTGCCGCAATCGGGCGCGGCGGCGATGGCGCAGTTCCAGCGCACCTATGCCCGCTACAAGGAATTTGGCATGGATTATCAGGCCAGCTTTGCGTTCGGCGAACGCCATCTCATCAACGTGAACGCCGTGCTGATCAACAAGGATGATCCTGCGCTGATGGGCCGGGTCGATCCCTTCCTCAAACAGTTGATCGCCGATGCCAAGGCCCAGGGCTATGGCGAATATCGCACCCATCTCGACTATATGGATGCGGTCGCTAGCACCTATGATTTCAACAAAGGGGCGCTCTGGCAGATCAACCGCAAGGTCAAGGATGCGCTCGATCCGAACGGCGTGATCGCGCCGGGCAAGAGCGGCATCTGGCCCACCCGTAAAGCAGGAGGCCGGGCATGATGCAGCGGGGATGGATAGCGCTGGCAGCGTCCGCCCTGGTGCTGGCCGGGGCAGCGTGCGGCCGCGCGAGCGAGAGCGCGTCGGCAGCGGCGGCGAAGGGACCGCCGCCGCTGCCAGCGCCTGAAACCCTCTCGTCCCGGCCCAAGGCGGGACCGGGCGAATGGCTTTATCTCGAAAAATGCGCCATGTGCCATGGGCCGGGCGGCATGGGGACGGGATTGCTGGCGCGCCGGACGGAACAGCCGCTGCTGGAAAAACGCACTGACCTGACCGTCGATTATGTCGTGCAGGCCGCGCGCATGGGGATCGGCAACATGCCCGCCATAACGCGCGGCGAGGTGAGCGACGCGGACATGGACCTGATCGCCAGACATCTGGCACGGGCCGGGGAGGGGGGACAATGACCATCGTGACACGGCGCGGCTTTCTGGCCAGCGCGGCGGTGATGTCCGCCCTTGCCGGATCAGGCGGCGCGATGGCGGCGCGGACCGGCGGGGCGCTGCTGCTGCATGATCCGGGCCTTGGCGCAGGACAACGCTTTGCCGCGCGGGCCAGCGCGCTGGGCGGTGCGTCACTGGCGCTGGAGGGCGACCGGGTGCGGCAATTGCGTGGCCTGCTGGCGGGCGAACCCGCGGCCCTGTTCGGCGTCACCCGGCGCAGCGATGAACTGCTGATCGGCGAGATTGCAGCGGAAGCAGGCTATCGCCGCGTCGCGCTGGTCCTGCATCGCGCCGTCGGCGTCACGGTGCCGATCTGCGCGCCCGATGGCGCGACCATCGGCACGCTGGCGCGGCTGGCAGGCGCCCGCTGGCCCGAGGCCTTCGCCGAACTGGCGCTGGGCGGGGTGGAGCAGTGCGAGGTCGCACCGGTCGCAGGCGCGACGGAACCAGCGCTAAGCTGGGTGCTCGTCCGCACTTAAAACCTCCCCTCCCCTTCAGGGGAGGGGCTGGGGGTGGGGGCTGTCGTTCGATCGCCGGGGTGGCCTGATGCGCACCCTGGCTAGTCGGTCCTGTCAGCGCTTAATGATCAGCGACTCCGGCCGCTTGCGCGGCACCCATTCGCCCCGGCCGGGGAATTTGCTCAGCACTTGCCCATCCCACAGCCGCACGGTGCGGCGGCGGAAACGCCACTGGCCGTCCTCGCCCTTGACCGCATGATCGTCATACCAGCCTGTAAAGCGCAGCAGATAGGGCGGTTCACCCTCACATTCCGTGACGAAGGCGAAGGATCGCATCGTGCAACTGCCATCGTCCTGCGGTGTATATTGAATCTGCGTCACATGATGCTGGCGACCGGGAAAGCCCGGCGCGTTGCGATAATGTTCGGCAATCCCGCGAATCCCCTCATGCCCTTCCCAGATGTCGGGTTCGTCAAACACCTCCTCCACCATCCGCGCGTCGGGCGTGAAGCAGGCGACCAGCGCATCGACATCGCCCGTATCCAGCGCCCAGCTATAGGCGGCGATCAGATCCTGTAGCGCGATCCGGTCCTCGATGGGCAGGCTTGGCATGATGGTCACTCTCCTGTTTTCACGCTCTTGACGCAACAATAACATTCGTTACTATTATGCGCAACTGACGATAAACAAGCTGGGCGAGAGGGTGCATGGGAAAGATCATCATTTCAGGGGCTTCCGGCGCATTTGGTCGCGCCGCCGCCGCGCTGCTGCTGGACAAGGTCGCGCCCCAAAACGTCATCCTGCTATCGCGCACTCCTGCCAAGCTCGCCGATTTTGCCGCACGGGGTGCCGATGTCCGCTTCGCCGATTTCGATGATCCCGCAACGCTTCCCGCCGCCATGGCGGGCGGCGAACGGATGCTGCTGATCAGCACCGCCCGCGTCGGCACTCGTGTCGGCCAGCATCGCAACGCGGTGGAGGCGGCGGTCGCTCAAGGCGTGCGCCATATCGTCTATACGTCGATCATTGCCGCCGACGAACCGGGCAATCCCGCCATCGTCAAATATGACCATCGCGCGACCGAGGAAATCATCGAGGCGTCTGGCGCTGCCTGGACCCATTTGCGCGACAGCCAATATGCCGAAGCGGTCGCCGCCGCGATGGTCATCCCCGCGCTGATCGCCGGGACCAAGCCCGACAATTGCGCCGATGGCCCGGTTGCCTTCGTCAGCCGCGACGATTGCGTCGCCACCGCCGTGGGCGTGCTGACGCAACCGGGGCATGAGAATAAGGCTTATACGCTGACCGGCCCCGACCTCATCACCATTCCGCAAGCCATGGCGATGGCCAGCGACATTGCGGGCAAGTCGATCATCGTCGAGCCAGTCGATGACGAGGCGATGTTCGCCTATTTCGATTCGCTCGGCATCCCCCGCCATGCGTCCGACATCGCGCCCGATGGCCCCATTCCCTGGTCGAGCGATGACATGGTCACTTTCGGCCAGTCGATCCGCGAAGGCTATTTTGCGCAGGCCACCGATTGCGTCGAGCGGATCACGGGTCAGAAGCCCAAATCGCTGCACGAGGTCATGCTGGCCCACAAGGGGAGCTGGCCGCTGTGAGAGGCGCGATTCTGGCTTTGCTGTTACTGGCGGGTTGCGCGGCGGGCGACAACGGCGGCGCGGGCGACGACTGGCCTTTCACCGGGGGCGATGTCGGCGGCAGCCATTTTTCGCGGCTGACCGATATCGACGCGGGCAATGTCGCACGGCTTGGTCTCGCCTGGTCGCATGATCTGGGCACCAACCGGGTGCAGGAAGCCACACCGGTGGTGGTCGATGGCGTGATGTACACCAGCGGCAATCTGGGCCGGGTCTATGCGTTGGACGCAGCGACGGGTGCGTCGCTCTGGACCTTCGAGCCGGAGGTGGACATGCAGGCCAACCGTTCGGCCTGTTGCGACCAGGCCAATCGCGGGGTGGCCGTGGCCGATGGCAAAGTGATGGTCGGCGCGCTCGACGGGATGCTCTACGCGCTCGATGCAAAGACCGGCGCGGTGGTCTGGAAGGCCGACACCGTCACCGATCACAGTCGCGGCTACACCAGCACGGGTGCGCCCGAAGTGGCGGGCGATCTGGTGCTGATCGGCAATGCGGGCGCGGAATATGACGCGCGCGGCTATGTCACTGCCTATCGCATAGCGGATGGCAAACAGGCGTGGCGCTTCTTTACCGTGCCGCATGATCCCAAAACCGGGCCGCAGGAAAATCCGGCGCTCGATGCTGCGCTCAAAACATGGGACAAGGACAGCCGCTGGGACATTGGTGGCGGCGGCACGGTATGGGATGCGATCAACTATGACCCCGCCTTCGACACTGTCTATATCGGTGTCGGCAATGGCGGACCCTATGCGATAAAGACGCGATCGCCCAAGGGCGGCACCAACCTCTATCTCTCCTCCATCGTCGCGCTGGATCGCAAGACGGGCGCGGTCAAATGGCATTATCAGGAAACGCCGGGCGACAGCTGGGACTATACCGCGACCCAGCCGATGGTGCTGGCCGATGTGGAGGTGGACGGGAAGGTCCGCCCCGCCATCCTTCATTCGCCCAAGAACGGCTATCTCTTCGTGATCGACCGGGAAACCGGCAAGCCGCTGCGGATCAATGCGCTGGTGCGCACCAACTGGACCAAGGGGTTCGACAAGGACGGTGTCGCGCAGATGACGCCCAAAAATGTCGATTACTGGAACGGGCCGCGTATCGTCTATCCAGCCTCGGCAGGCGCGCGCAACTGGTATCCCGCCGCCTATGATCCAACGCGCAAACTCTATTTCGCGCATGTGCTGGACATGGGCAACCTCATGTTCGGCCCGTCACCCGGCACGCCGGAACAGGCCCGCCGTGCCAAGGCGCTGAACGTCCAGACGACCCTGGTCTTCACGCCGATGCTGCAACAGGTGCTGCCGACGCTGCCCGCTGTCATCCGCGATCAGGTGGAAAAGCTGCCCGAAATGCAATGGGTGAAGGACAAGCCCTATAGTTCGGAACTGCGCGCGATCGATCCACTGACCGGCAAGGCGAAATGGGCCGTGCCGACGCAGGGGTGGCAGGACCGGATGGGGACGCTCGCCACCGCATCGGGGCTGGTGTTTCACGGCACGATCGGCGGCAAGTTGATGGTGCGCGACGCCGACACCGGCAAGCTGCTCAAAGAAATTGATACCGGCAGCTCGATCATGGCCGCGCCGATGACCTACCGGGTCAAGGGCGTGCAATATGTGGCGGTGGCGACCGGCTTTGGCGGGGGCGGCTGGGGCTATGTGCCGGACTATTCCGCGGCTTATCGCTATGGCAATGCCAACCGGCTGCTGGTGTTCAAACTGGATGGCGCACCGGTGAAGAAGCCCGATCCGCTGCCGGTGCTTGAGGTTGCCTCCCCACCGCCCGCACAGAAGCCGGGCGTGACACCCGCGATGATTGCGCAGGGGCAGGGGCTGTTCTTCCAGAATTGCGCCATCTGCCACAGCAACCAGTTGCGATCGACCGCGCCCGACCTGCGCCGGATGCAGCCCGCGACCCATGACATGTTCGGCGCGATCGTGCGTGACGGCCTGTTGCTGCCGGGCGGTATGCCGCGCTGGGATGATCTGCTCTCAGTGCAGGATGTCGATGCAATCCACGCGTGGTTGATCGCCGAGCAGGGCGCGCTGCGGGCGCGCGAGATGAAGCTCAAGGCGACGGGCAAACCGCTCGATGCGCCGAGCATCGCCGTCATGTCCAATTTTTAGGATCATCCATGGTAGAGAGTGACATCATCGTCGTGGGCGGCGGATCGGCCGGGGCTGCGATGACCGGGCGGCTGGCCGACGCCGGGCTGGCCGTCACCCTGATCGAAGCGGGCAAGACCGACCGGCACATGCGTTCGCGCGTGCCTGCGCTGACCAGCGCGATCGTGCAGAACCCGGACTATGACTGGTGTTATCAGGTCGAGCCGGACCCGACGCTGGGCGGGCGGGCTGACATCTGGCCAGCGGGCAAGCTGCTGGGCGGGGGGAGCGCGCTCAACGGCATGATGTTCATTCGCGGCCATCGCTGGGACTATGACCAGTGGGCGGCGATGGGTGCGGACGGCTGGGACTATGCGTCGGTGCTGCCCTATTTCCGGCGGATGGAGGATAATGAGCGTGGCGCGGATGCGTGGCGCGGGACTGGCGGCCCGATCGCCGTGTCGGAAGGACGCGCGCGCTATCCGATCACCGACCAGTGGATCGCGGCAGCCCAACAGGCGGGCATTGCCCGCTCGACCGACCTGAATGGGCAAAGTGCCGAGGGCGTCGATTATGTCCAGGTGTCGCAGCGCAACGGCACCCGCTGTTCGGCGGCGCGGGGCTATCTGCACGAACGGCGCGGCGGCAAGGCACCGGCGGTTCTGCTGGAGGCGCAATTGCTCCGGCTGCTGATCGAGGATCAGCGCGCGGTCGGGATCGTCTATCGTCAGGATGGCGTCGAGAAAATCCTGCGCGCGCGCCATGGCGTGGTGCTGTCCGCAGGCGCGATGAACACGCCGCGCCTGTTGATGCTGTCGGGCATCGGTCCGGCCGATCATTTGGCGGATATGGGCATAGAAGTGGTGCGCGACCTGCCCGGCGTCGGCCGCAATTTGCAGGATCATGTCGGCACCCATGTCGTCAACGAAGTCGATGGCGCGACGCTCAACAGCGATGCGCAGGGACTGCGCGGAGCCTGGCAGGTGCTGCGCTATGCGCTGGCGAAACGGGGCGCGCTGACCACCGCGATCGGTCATGCGCAGGCGTTCGTCAAAAGCCGGGCGGATTTGCCAGCGCCCAACCTCCAGATCAGCTTTGCTGCCTTTGCCTTCGACTTTGACGAGCGGGGCCGGTTGATGCTGCGGAAAAATCCCAGCGTTTCGACGCTGGTCGGCCTGATGCGGCCCAGCCATCGCGGGCGGATCACGCTGCGCTCGCCCGATCCGCATGCGCCGCCGGTCATCGCGCACCGTCAACTCGACAGTGAGCTGGACATAGAACAGATCGTCGAAGGCATCGGCATCGCGCGCGATATTCTGCGTCAGTCGGCGATCGCGGCGCATGTGAAATCGGAACTGCGGCCCGGCGCGGCGCTGACCGATGCGGCGCAATTGCGCGACTATGTGAAGATGGCGTCGATCCCGCTCTATCATCCGGTCGGCACGGCGCGGATCGGGTATCGCGATGATCCGGCTGCGGTGGTCGACGCGGATTTGCGCGTCATCGGTGTGGACGGGCTTTGGATCGCCGATGCGTCGGTGATGCCATCGCTGCCCGCGGGCAACACGAATGCGACCGCGATCATGATCGGCGACAAGGGGGCGGATCATGTTCTCAAGACGCTACGCCGCAACGCGCAACAGGCAGCATAAAGGTTTCCCCGGCATACATTCTATGCTTGCAATAATAGTAACGAATGTTAGTATGTGTTTCAGGAGAGAATAAGGAACCAAGGGCGATGCCAAGCTATCCCCAGACCATCCATTTCATCGGGCTGAACAGACCCGTGGGCATCGAATGGTCCGCGCGCAATCTGGACGTGATCGGCGCGATTCCCGCCGAGATTGACGGCGCCTTCTTTCGCGCCGTGCCGGACCCTGCCCATCCGCCGATGTTCGACGATGACATCGTGCTGTCGGGCGACGGCATGGTGGCGAAATTCGCCATCCATGATGGCAAGGTGGATTATGCGATCCGCTATGTCGAAACCGAGCGCTATCGGCTGGAAAAGGACGCGCGACGCGCCCTTTTCGGCCGGTATCGCAACCCCTTCACCGACGACGCCAGCGCCGCCGGTTGCGACCGCACCGTCGCCAATACCACGCCGGTCTGGCACGGCGGGCGGCTGTTGATGACCAAGGAGGACGGCCTTGGCTATCAGGTCGATCCCGATACGCTGGAGACGCTGGGGCGCTGGGACTATTATGGCGCGCTCAAATCCCAGACCTTCACAGCCCATCCCCGCGTCGACCCGGAGACGGGCGAAATGTTCTTCTTCGGCTATGAGGCCGACGGGCTATGTTCGACCAAAATATCCTATGCGATCGCGGATCGCGACGGGAAACTGATCTGCGAACAATGGTTCGACCAGCCCTATTGCTCGACCATCCATGATTTCGCGATCACTGAGCATTATGCGATCTTCCCGATCTTTCCGACAACCGCCGATCTCGACCGGCTAAAGGCGGGCGGAGCGCATTGGGCGCACCAGCAGGATCTGGAAAGCTGGGTCGGTATCATGCCGCGCTATGGCAAGGTGGAGGAGATGCGCTGGTTCAAGGGACGCAAAGGCGTGTCGGCCTTCCATCTGGTAAACGCCTTTGAAGAAGATGGCTTCGTCCATCTGGACCTGTGCCTGTCGGATACCAATGCGTTTGGCTTCATGCGCGAGGCTGGCGGCATTCTGCGGGACCAGCGCGATATTCAGGGCGGGCTGACCCGCTGGACCTTCGACCTGTCGAAGGAAGGCGAGACGTTCGAGGAACGGCTGGTCGGCCCGCCAGGCGACATGCCGCGCCTGCGCGACGCGGATCAGGGGCGGCCCTATCGGGCGGCCTGGTATCTGTCGATGAACCCGCAGGGCGGGCCGCCGCTGCCCGGTGGGCCTGTGGGATTTGCGTTCAACGCCTTGCTGCGGATCGAGCCGGGCAATGGCCGCATCGACATGATGGGGCTGGAGCCGGGCATGGCGATCAGCGAGCCGGTGCATGTGCCTTCAATGCAGGAAGGGCATGAGGGCTGGTTGCTGATGGTCGTCGACCGGCAGGTGGGGGAGGCCGATTTCAAGTCCGAACTTTGGGTGGTGGAGGCAGGTGCGATTGCCGCCGGGCCGATCGCCCGCGTGCCGATGCCATTGCCGATGCGGGCGCAGGTTCATGGTGCCTGGGTGTCGGCACAGCAGCTTGCGGACGCCGCTTGACAAATAGTAACGATCGTTATTTAATGATGGAGAGGGTTGGGTTCGAAACGATCGTACCCCCTCCAAAAAGAACTGGCAAAGCAGAACGGTCCAACGAGCAGGATCAGAGGATGGCAGCAAAGGCAGGCGCATAAGCGTCACCTGAACCGGTATCGCCCCAGGGGTCGTCCGGTGTCGTCCTCCCCATGCCCGGCGGGCTGGCAATAGGGAGGAAAAACATGACATATATCTGGAAAACCGCGTTTAACAGCAGCGCCGCCAGCCTGGCGATGATCGCTGCGATGATCGCGACGCCCGCACTGGCGCAGGACGCAACTGCGCCCGCACAGGCCGCCGATCAGTCGGGTCAGCCCGCCGACATCATCGTGACCGCGCAATTCCGCGCGCAGAATTTGCAGGACACGCCGATCGCGATCACGGCTGTGTCGAGCGAAACGCTCGCCGCGCGCAGCCAGACCAGCGTCACTGACCTTGGCCAGTTCGCCCCCAATGTGGCCTTGGCACCCGCGACCAGCCTTCAGGGCAATTCGGTCGCGGCCTTCATTCGCGGCGTTGGCCAGCTCGATTCCAGTTTCGCGCTGGAGCCGGGGGTCGGCATCTATATCGACGATATCTATTATGGCACCACCTATGGCGCGGTGATGGACCTCACCGATCTGGAGCGGGTCGAGGTGCTGCGCGGGCCGCAGGGGACGCTGGCGGGCAAGAACAGCGTCGGCGGCGCGGTCAAGCTGTTCAGCAAGAAGCCGGACGCGACGGCGGGCGGCTTTATCGAGGCGACCTATGGCAGCTATGACAAGGTGGAACTGCGCGGCAGCGCCAATATCCCGCTGACCGACAGCCTGTCCCTGCGCGTGTCGGGCGTGTCGAAAAATGTCGACGGCTATATGACGCTGCTCGACTATGGCTGCGTCAATCCCGCTTCGGGCATTGCGCCCACCGGCACCAATGAGAAGGGATGCCAGGTCGGCACCGAAGGCGGCATCGACGTCATGGCCCTGCGCGCCGCGCTGCGTTACGCGCCCGCCGGATCCCCGCTGGAAATCAACATCGTCGCTGACGTATCGAAGGATAATAGCGAAGCGGTCGCGACCAAATTGCTCTACGCCAACAATCCGCTGGTGCGCAGCTATGTGCCGGGCGATCCGACGGCAGGCATTCCGTTCGACAGCCGCTTCATCACCGCGTCGAAAAGCTACACCTCATACGCCAATTATGCCACGGGCGGCAATTATACGACCGTGTTCGGCATCCCGACCCAGGTGGCTCCGGGCGGCTTCACCGCCAGCCCGACCAGTTCGGTCAAAAGCTGGGGCATTGCCGGGACGATCGACTATGATTTGTCGGACATGCTGAAACTCAAGTCGATCACCGGCTATCGCAAGGCCGATGGCACCAGCGCGATCGACGTCGATGGTTCGCCGCTCGCCATATTGTTGCAGCAATTCAACTATGGTCACGAACAATTCACGCAGGAATTGCGCCTGAGCGCCAATTTCAACGACGCGGTCGATCTGACGGTGGGTGGCTTCTATTATAAAGCGACCGATCTGCTGACCGGCCGCAGCGCCATCCCGACGTTGTTGTTCGATTTCCTGGTCGATGACGTGGTCAAGAACCGCAGCGCATCGGCCTTTGCCCATGCCGAATTTCATGTCAGCGATGCGTTCAACGTGATTGCCGGGCTGCGCTACACCGACGACAAGAAAACCTATAATTATTCGCGTCTGAATGTTGACGGCACAGTGCCGAGCGGCGCTTTCTTCACGCCAAATTTCCTGCTCGCCGGGCTGGATGGCCTGTCGGGTACGTTCAAGGGCGACCGTCTCGATTATCGTCTGGGGGTCAATTATCGTTGGAGCGACGAGTTGATGACCTATGCGCAGGTGTCGACCGGCTTCAAGGGCGGCGGCATCAATCCGCGTCCGTCCGCGCCCGACCAGGTGCAGACATTCGGCCCGGAAAAGCTGACCACCTATGAAGCCGGGTTCAAGGCGGACCTGATGGGGCGCATGATACGCCTCAACGGCGCTGTGTTCCTCAATGATTACAAGGATATGCAGCTCGTCCGCTACCAGTGCCCGGAAAGCGTGGTATTCTCCTGCTCGGTGCCGTCCAATGCTGGCGACGCGCGCGTGTTCGGCTGGGAACTGGAAGCCTCGCTCCATCCCACGGACGGCCTGTCGATCGATGCGTCCGCCGGTTATCTCGACTTTGATTATAAGAAGATCACCAATCCTGCGACGCTGGTGACCAAGGATATGATCGCTCCCTTCATCAGCAAATGGCAGCTGTCGGCGGGTATGCAATATGAGGCCGATCTGGGCGGGTCTGGCACATTGACGCCGCGGATCGACTGGTCCTGGCGCTCCAACTATTTTTACAACGCCATCAACAACCCGTTCAACCAGATCAATGCGCCCCATCTGGTCAATGCGCGCCTGACCTATCAGGGGCCGGACAAGGACTGGTCGCTCAGCCTAGCCGTCACCAACCTGCTCGACAGCTATTATTATGCGGGCAAGGCGGAAAATGTCGGCAGCTTCGGCGTCGTCACCGGTGTGGTCGGGCGGCCGCGCGAATGGTCGATCACCGCGAAAAAGAGCTTCTGAGAGTTTCTCTGAATGCGCCTTTGGCGCAACCGCACCGGCCTTCAAACGAGTCACGTGCCTCGTTTGAACCCCACCCGACCTCCCATTCAGGATACACTCTGTGGGAGGTCGGGTGGGGGTGTGGGCCGGTGCCGCAACCGAAATGCGTTCTTTCACGCATTTCGACAAACACGGTAAAAAATGGCCAGTTGCCGTGCAGGGCAACTGGCCATCAGGGCGCTCCGCTTTCAGGAAGGGCGGGTTAGAAGGCGTAGCGCATACCGAAGTTGAACTGGCGACCGCTATGGGTCAGCACGTTCAGGCGATTGGTTTCATCCACAAACTGGTCGTTCTTGGTGTCGGTCAGGTTGATCGCCTCGATGCTCAGCTTCATCTTTTCGGTGATGTTGTAGCTGGCCTGGGCATCGACGTTGATGGTGCGGTTGGTGCCATTATAGGCATTGCCCTCCGTCCCCGGCACCGCGGTCAGATATTTGGACCGATAGGCGACCGACCCGCGAATCTGGAACTTCTTGGTTTCATAATAGAGGGTCGCGTTGGCGGCGTGCCGGGACAGGCCGACCAGCGGCGCGGTGACCGACGTGCTGCCATCGGCGGCGGTCAGATATTCAATGTCTGACTTCACGAAGGTATAGTTGGCCAGCACGCCGAAGTTGGACAGGATGCCCGGCAGGAAGCTGAAGGGCTGCTGGATATTGACTTCGAAGCCCTTAAGGATGCCGCCCGATGAATTGACCGGCTGGCTGACGATGAACACGTCGCTGGGCGATGCGGTGGTGCCGTCCAGCAGCGAGTTGGGCAGGCCGAGGCTGGCATAGGGCACGCCCACGCTCAACGTCTGGACGAAGGTGCCGATATCCTTGCGGAAGGCGGCCAGCGCATAGATCGCTCCCTGCGTCGGATACCATTCGATCGACACGTCGAGATTCTTCGACGATGTGGGCTTGAGGTCGGGGTTGCCGGACGAGAAGCTGCGATTGCCGCCCGACACGTTGAGGTTGCCACCCGGCGTCAGCGACGCGATCCCGGCGCGGGCCAGCGTCTTGGCCGCAGCGAAGCGGACCTGCAGATCCTCCGTGATGTTGCCGACCAGGTTGATCGAGGGCAGCCAGCGCTTGTAGGTGCGATCCGCGCTCACCAGATTCGTGGCCGCACCGCGGCTGGCATAGCCGGTCGAAAGCTGGTCAGTCTTGACATAGCGTATGCCCAGGTCACCGCGGATCGGCAGGCCCGCATCGGCCAGGTTGAACTGGGTCATGCCCCAGATGCCGAGATCTTTTTCCGTGACGGTGACATAGGAACCGCGCGCGGTGGCATTTTCGACCCCGCCAGTGGCGTAGATGGGATTGCCGTAAATATTGCCCTGACTGATGAAGGCAGCCAGATTGGGGACAATCCATGCGGTCGGTGTGCCAGCAGGGACGTTCAGCCCCTTGCCGAACCCGTCGAACAGCGTGGTCATGCTTGCCAGCTCGGCAGCGGTTAGCGGCGCGACCACCGTTTCGCCCGACAGGCGACGACGCTCGGTCGAATCATATTCAAACTTGCGCCAGTCGGCACCGGCTTTCAGGGTCACCATGTCATTGGCTTCCCATTCGACGAAGCCCTTGGCCGTGGTGAAAGCATTGTCGACAGTCTGGGGCCGGATGCGGACTTCCGACGTGCCACTGGTGAAGCTCCAGGTCGCCGGATTGGCGACATCGACGCCCGGCGCGATGGTCGGGAAACGGCTGGTGAAATCATATTGGAAATTGCCGGTATTGACCGCGTCGATCGTCACCGTGGTCTGGATCGGGTTTCTGAATTCCGACTTGGCGTGACCGCCCATGATGTTGATCTTCACCCGGTCGCCAAGCTGCTGGTCGATCGATCCGTTGACCTGATAAAATTCGGTCTTGAGGACGTCGTAGCGGGACTGCGATCGCATATCGACATTGTCGAACGTGCCGGTGATGATGTTGTTGTCGCCATCGACCGTGCCGTCGCGGATGATCGTCTGCGGCTTGCCGCTGCCGGACCGGCTGAAGCTGATCGCCTGAAGCTGGGCTTCCTTGCGGGTACCATCCAGCCGCGAAAAGAGGCTGTCGATCGAGATTGTCGTGCGGTCGGTCGGCTTGAACTGGACCGACGCCGCAGCGCCCAGGCGCTTCTGTGCAATGTCGTAGCTGACCAGGCCGGGAATACGCGGATGGAACAGCGCGGTGCCTGGATTGGCGTCGTTGATCTCCGCGATCGTCTTGCCGGGCAGGGTCGATGTCGGGGCAAAGCCGCCATTGAACCCGCCATAGGTCCAGCGGGTAATGTTTGCGCCTTCCTCGACAATCTTGCGCTCTTCATAGGCGACCGACAGCAGCACGCCGAAGCGGCCATCATCGGTCTGGGTCGCGACCAGCCCGGACAGGCGCGGCGTCGTCTTGCCGCTCAGGTCGTTATAGCTGGCAGCGGCGGAAAGGACGGCGGTGGGCTTCTTATAGTCCAGCGGTCGCGCGGTTTGCAGGTCCACGACGCCGCCCAGCGACCCTTCTTCGACATCGGCCGTGGCGGTCTTGCGCACCGACAGGTTGCTGAACAGGTCGGACGAGAAGATGTTGAAGTCGAAACCACGGCCACGGTTGACGCCGCCCGAATTGTCGGTGCCGCCGGTCGTGCCGATCGCTTCCATGCCGTTGATGCGCACGCGGGTATATTCCGGGCCAAGGCCGCGCACGGTGACGTTGCGGCCTTCGCCGTTCACGCGGCTGATGGCGACGCCGGGAATACGCTGGAGCGATTCGGCCAGGTTCAGGTCGGGGAATTCGGCGATATCCTCTGCCTTGATCGCGTCGATCGAAGCGGTTTCGTTGCGCTTGACGTTCAGCGCGCTGTTCAGGCTGGCGCGAAATCCGGTGACGACGATGTCGGCGGCGGCAGGCTCTTCCTGCGGCAAGGCGGTGGCGGGCGATGCAGCCCCCGCATCGCTCTGCGCCAGTGCCATGGGCGTCAGGGCAATCGTTGCGATGGCGCTGGACAGGCTCAGGATCGCTTTGGTTCGACGGGTGGCGTTCATGGCCCTATCACTCCCCTAATGTTTGCGGCTTGCGCTTATGATGTCCGGCATTGATCACCGGATCGGCCCCACTTCGATAGCGCTGGAACCCGATAAATTGCCAATCCCAATGCCGCATGGATCAATGCACGGCTTGCACTGATCGCTGGTGGCATTGCGGAGCCGCTCCGGCATCAAGCCAAGATGGGACTGGATCATGGCGGATTTCGGCTTGGACCGGCCCGGCCTGTCCCGCTAGCGTCGGCCCTTGCCATTTCGACCGTTCCGACAGATGGACGGCACCGTTGAGGAGAGCCATTCGTGATCCGTCCTGCCACCGCGAACGCCGTTGCCGCCGATCGGCCCAGCCATGTGCGCTATCGCATCATCGCGCTGATCTTCCTGATCACGTCGATCAACTATGCCGACCGCGCAACCTTCTCGATCGCGGGCAATGCGGCGTCGGGCGAACTGGGCATCTCGCCGGTGCAGACGGGTTTCATCCTCTCCGCCTTTGCCTGGGCCTATGTATTGGGGCAGATACCGGGCGGCGCGCTGCTCGACCGGTTTGGCACGAAGCGCATTTATGCGGGGGCCATCGCGCTCTGGTCGATCTTCACCGCGATGCAGGGCACGGTCGGGCTGATCGCCGGCCTGCCGGTGGTGGCGACTTTGTTTGCCATGCGCTTCATGGTCGGCTTTGCTGAATCGCCGTCTTTCCCCGGCAATGCCCGGCTGGTTGCGGCGTGGTTTCCCGGTGCGGAGCGCGGGACGGCGTCGGCCATCTTCAATAGCGCGCAATATTTCTCGCTCGTCGCCTTCGCCCCGCTGATGGGCTGGCTGGTCCATAGTTTTGGCTGGCGCGCAGTATTCTGGGTCATGGGCGCACTGGGACTGGCGGCGACCGCCCTGTTCCTGCGCTATATCCACAGCCCGGACCGGCATCCGTCGATCAACGCGGCGGAACTGGCGCATATCGAGGCCGGCGGTGGCCTCATCCATATGGAGGATGGCGCGGCGCAGGCGGCGCGCGCGCCGACCTTCACCTGGACCAATATCCGGCAATTGTTGGCCAACCGCATGATGCTGGGCATTTATCTCGGCCAATATTGCATCAACGTGCTGACCTATTTCTTCGTCACCTGGTTCCCCATCTATCTGGTCAAGGAACGCGGCCTCAACATCATGGAGGCGGGCTTTGCCGCTGCGGTCCCCGCATTGTGCGGCTTTGTCGGCGGGCTTGCTGGTGGTTACGGCTCCGACCTGATCCTGCGTCGCACCGGATCGCTCGATCTGGCGCGCAAGACGCCGCTGGTTGCCGGGATGCTGCTTGCCACCCTGATCATCGCCTGCGTCTGGGCGGAATCCGAAGCGCTCGTCATCACCTTCATGGCGCTCGCCTTTTTCGGCAAGGGCGTCGCCTCGCTCGGCTGGGCGATCATGGCCGATGTCGCGCCCAAGCAGCTGGCCGGGCTGTCGGGCGGGGTGTTCAACATGTTCGGCAATATCGCCGGAATCGTGACGCCGATCGT
Organism: Sphingobium terrigena; assembly: GCF_003591655.1. Taxonomy (GTDB): domain Bacteria; phylum Pseudomonadota; class Alphaproteobacteria; order Sphingomonadales; family Sphingomonadaceae; genus Sphingobium; species Sphingobium terrigena. The sequence continues at coordinate 11,953 of NZ_QVRA01000009.1, read as the reverse complement.
CGTCGGCTTCATCGTTGCCGCCACCGGCTCGTTCGATTGGGCGCTGATCTTCGTGGGCGCGCATTGCCTGCTCACCATCTTCGCCTTCCTGGTCATTGTCGGCCCGATCCGCAGGCTGGAGCTGGCCTGATGCGGATCGGCCGTCGCGCTTTTGTAACCGGTGCCGCCGCGCTCGCCTTGCCCGCCCAGGCGCGAACCCGCGATACACTCGTCGCCAGCGCGCCGATGTCCCCGCCGCGCTGGGCCGTGCTGCAACGCCAGTTGCTCGCGGCGAATGAAGCCGCCTGCGTCGATTTCTACGCCCACTATGTCGATCGACGCGACCGGCTGCGCGTGTTCGAGCGCTGGGGTGCCAATGACGGTCCCGATGACGCCGCCGAAGCGACCAATGACTGGTTCCTTCTCCACGCGCTGGGCGGGGGCGATCGCATCCGCGACCTTGCCGCCCGCTTCTGGGAAGGGCATCTGCGCCAGTTCGCAGCTGCCCGCACTAGCGACGTGCCGATCGCGCGCCGGGGCATGTATTATCGCGAATTTCCGGTCCAAATGGACTGGCAGCATAATGCGGAGGGGTTGACCAGCTTCAATGTCATGGGCCTGTCCATGCCCCGCGACACGGCGCTGCGGGTGCGGACTGCGCGCTACGCCGATTTCTATACTGGGCGCGATGCTACCGCGTCCAATTACGACCCGAAATTGCGGATGATGCGCAGCCTGATGAACGGCAGCCGCGGCCCGATGCTGCGCCCCGCCACCCCGCTCGACTGGGCTGGCGATCCGTTCGATCCCACACCCTTCCACATGGAGCATGGCGAAACCACATACCAGGAAACGCTCGATCATTATGCCGAATATGGCGATGTGGTGGGTGACAATCCGCTGAACCTGCAATCCACGACTTTAGGCCTCAACGCCTATGCGCTGGGGGGAGGGGAGCGGTTCCGCCGCTGGGCGCTCGACTATCTGGACGCCTGGGTCGAGCGTGCCGCGCGCAACGATGACATATTGCCCAGCCATGTCCGTCCCGACGGCACGGTTGGCAAGGATTGGTGGGCGGGCGTCTATGGCTGGGGCTTCTCCCCCCTTGTGCCGCAGACTGGCGTGCGGGAGGATCGCAACCGTGTCCCCCGGTCGATCACCGCCTTCATGGGCGCGCTGCTGATGAGCGGCGACCAGCGCTATGTCGATCTGTGGCGGCGACAGACTGCGCGGATCAACGCCGCTGCCCGCACCATCGACGGCGTGTCGCACGCGCCGACCATGTATGGCGCGGACGGCTGGTATGGCTGGAAGCCCGGTCCCTACCGCACCAATGGCTTTGAAATCTGGTATATGTCGCAGCGCGCCGAGGACCGCGAGTTCGCTGGCGATCATCCCTGGATCGGCTTTCTGGAAGGGCGCGACCCAGCCTATGCCGAGCGCGCGATCGAGACGGACCTCAAGCGCGTGGCCGAGCGCGTGACCTTGCGCGAAGGCGACACGACCACGCCGCAGACCCGGCTAGCCGACTGGCCGATCGGCATTAATCCCGCCAGCGTCACCAGTCTCGTTCAACTCATGACCGGCGGCCTGCACATCGCCCGCCCGCCCTGGTCGAAAACGTCGCCGCCGCAGGGCGGTGTCCCGCTTCATTGCCGCCTGCGCTATTTCGATCCCGCCGCCCGCCGCGCCGGGGTGCCGCCGCAGGTTGCCGCGCTGGTCCACAGCCTGTCCGATACTGCGACGGAGGTGACGCTGGTCAATCTCGACCCCAAAAGCGCGCGCAGCGTCATCGTGCAGGGCGGTGCCTATGGCGAACATCGCATCGATAGCGTGACGATCGACGGATGCACGGTCGCGGCTGGTGGGCGCGATATGACCGTGCGGCTGGAGCCGGGCTGCGGCGTGCGACTGCGTCTGGCGATGACACGCTATGCGCTGCGCCCGACGCTCAGCTTCCCGTGGGACCGGGCCTAACCGCCCGGCTTGATATAGGGCGCGACCGCGAACAGCAGCCGTTCTTCCCGGCGCGGATCATGTTCGATCCGCACGTCCCGGTCGAAGATCATCGTCGGCCGCTGCGTCAGTTCAAAATGCGGCCAGTGCGGCAGCGCCCCGCCATTGGGATCGCCCGTCCGCGCCAGCGCGATGAAGGCGTCAGCCATCAGCCCCGCCAGCCGCCGCGCCTCCGCGCTCACCCCGGTTCGCGCGCCCGGTGCATCGACATTGTCGAACACCAGCGGAATGTCGAGCGTATGGAACGCCCCCAACATCCCGCCTGCTTCGGGGCAGGGGAAATCGAGCTGATACATCCATGTCGGCGCGCCGATCCGCGCGCGTTCTTCTGCCTGGATCAGATGCCCCGGCCAGGATCGCCCGGCGGTGGAGGCGGCCAGCAATATCTGCCCCGGCGTCCGGTCGGGATAAAGCTGGCGATAGCGCGCGATGACGTAATCGGGGGCGAGATCCTTGACCATCTGCCGCGCCAGCCGGTCGGGCAGATTGTCCCAGGTCGTGTCCCCGGCCCGCAGCGTCTTTTCGATCCACAGCGCGGTTTCGTCATGGGTATTGCCGATGATCAGGGGAATATGCGCTGCCTCGCGCGGGGCATCCGGCACGAAGGGGTGCCGCGTCAGCACATGATGATCCAGTGTGGAGGTGAAACTGATCTCGCCCTTGCTCTCCAGCGGATCGGTCATCGCCATCGCCTCGACCAGCTCGCCGATCGGGAGGTGGGTCAGCGTCGCCACGTCCGCCGCGCCAGCCTTCGCCATCCACGCCTTGGCGCGCGCGGTGGCATGGTTCGGCCCGGCGGCGGTGACATGCTGCCCGCTCATCGTCGCGGCGGCGTGGAACAAAGGCCGCGCTTCCGCCATCGCCATCAGCGTCACGACCTTCGCCCCGCCACCCGACTGGCCGAAGATCATCACCCGCCCCGGATCGCCGCCGAACGCGGCAATATTGTCGCGCACCCATATCAGCGCCAAGATGATGTCGAGATTGCCGACATTGCCCGATTCCCTGGGGCCGCCCAGCTGTGCCAGATAGGCATAGCCCAGCGCCGCCAGCCGATGGTTGAGCGTCACCACCACCACATCGCCGCGTCGCACCAGATTGCCGCCATCATAGAGCGGGTCGCTGCCCGATCCATGCGCGTGCGCGCCGCCATGCAGATAGACCATGACCGGGCGCCGTCCCTTGTCGAGCGCAGGCGTCCAGACGTTGAGGAAGAGGCAGTCCTCCGATGTCTGCTCCTCCGGCTTGGTCTGTGGCGCAGCAGGACCGTAGCGGGTGGCGTCGGCAATGCCCTGCCATGGTTCGGGCGGCAAAGCCCGCTGAAACCGGCGCGGTGCGGTATCGGCACCATAGCGGATGCCGCGAAACGCCAGCACATTCCGCTCGATCGTCCCGCGCACCCGGCCATGGCGCGTTGTCGCCACCGGACTGGCGGGGGCACGCGCGGCAATGACAAGCGGCACAGCGGCCAGCCCACCGATCAGCGCGCGCCGGTCGATCCCGCTCATCCGGTCGCTTCGGCGCAGAGCTGCCGCATCGCGGGCAGCGCCGGATTGGCATTGTCGCGCCGCCAGGCCATGTGCAGCTCGACTGGCTTGTCGATCGGCGTCATCAGGCGGCGAAACTGCACGTCCATCATGTGCAGCCCGGTCGCGCTTTCCGGCACGATCGCCGCTGCGACCCCGGCATGGACCAGCCCCAGCATCGAATGGATCTGCGTCACATGCTGGACATAGAGGGGGGCGACCTGCGCCTCATCGAACAGGCGCACCAGCATATTGTGGAAATAGCTCGCCCCTTGGCGCGAATACATGATCAGCGGCTGACCATCGAAATCGGCGGGTTCCAGCGCCGCCTTCGACTGACGCGGGTCGCCGGGCGGCAGCGCGACGAAGAGCGGTTCGTGCAGCACGCAACTCGTCTCAAACTCATGCCGGTCGATCGGCGGGCGGACGAAACCGATGTCGATCAGGCCAGTGAGCAACGCATCGACCTGCTCGGTCGATACCATCTCGCGCAGTTCCAGTTCGATATTGGGCAGCGCCGCGCGCGCCTGCGCCACGATACGCGGCACGACATTATAGCCCGATACCGCGGTGAAGCCGAGCGCCACCCGCCCGGCATCCCCCTTCGCCACGCGCCGCGCGGAGAGGGCCGCGCTGTCGGACAGGCGCACGATCCGGCGCGCCTCGATCAGGAACACGCTGCCCGCCGGGGTCAGGCTGACCTGCCGGCTGGTGCGTTCCAGCAATTGCACGTCCAATATCCGTTCGAGCAGCTGGATCTGCCGACTGAGCGGCGATTGCGTCATGTTGAGGCGTTGCGCCGCGCGGCCGAAGTGGAGTTCTTCGGCAGCGGCGACGAAGCAGCGGAGCTGGCTGAGTTCAAACATCATCACAAGCTAGCCCCGCCTTTCGTTCAAGTCACGCGGCGGCGGACAAAGCCCCCGGCGACACCGCTTCAATCAGGGTGCGCAGTTCGGCTTCCTCGGCTGCCGACAGGTCTGTCAGGGGCGACCGCACCGGCCCGGCATCGCGCCCGATGATCCGCATCCCCGATTTGACGATCGACACGGCATAGCCCTGTCCCCTGTTGCGCAAGGCGATATAGGGCAGCACGAACCGGCGCAGCCCGTCCATGACATGCGCATGATCGCCCGCGCGCACGGCCTTGTAAAAGGCCAGCGCCCATTCGGGCATGAAGTTGAAAATCGCCGACGAATAAGTAGTGACGCCCATGGTCAGATAGGGGGTGGCGAAGGTTTCTGCCGTCGGCAGCCCGCCAATATAGGTCAGCCGGTCGCCCATCCGCGCATAGATGCGGGTCATTAGTTCGATGTCGCCGACGCCATCCTTGAAGCCGACCAGATTGGCGTTGCGCTCGCACAGGCGGGCGAGGGTTTCGTCGTTGATGACCGCATTGTCGCGATTGTAGACGATGACGCCCAGACCGGTGGAGCGGCACACCGCCTCGATATGATCAGCCAGCCCCTCCTGCTTGGCGTGCATCAGATAGGGGGGCAGCAGCAGCAGGCCATCCGCGCCCGCCTTCTCCGCATCGCGGGCAATGCCGGTGGCGATGGCGGTGCCATAGCCGCAGCCGGAGATGACCGGCGTCTTGCCGCCGCCTTCCGCTACGGCTGCCGCGACGACCGTGGCAACTTCGGAAGGCGTCAGCGAGAAAAATTCGCCGGTGCCGCCCGCTGCGAACAGGCCGGTCAGTTCATGACCCAGCATCCAGGCGCAATGTTCGCGATAGGGCCCTTCCAAAAATGCGCCATCCGCATCGAAGTGGGTGACCGGAAAGGACAACAGCCCTTCGCCCAGATGCCGGGCCATGTCGGTGGGGCTGTAATGGCTCATATGCGCTGCTCTCCTCTCCACGGCGGGACATTCCACGCCCGTGCTTGGGGAGAGGAAATAGGCGCTTTCGGGGCCATGCGTCCAAACCAAAGACGCGCATGAACGATGCAGAAGCTGGCATGATCGGCCAATACGATGGCTTGATGGCGGTTTGTGCGGGTGCGGCAGAATATGCTGCTACCGTGCCGCGAAAAGCAATGTCGGATCGCGGATTGCGATGCACAGATACTTGTGCGGTTACGTCCGCTTGGATAGGCTCCGCCAATGTCCGCGTTGCGCCCCTCCCCGCATTTTCGCCTGGGCGCATGGCTGTGCATCGCGCTGCTGGCGCTGTTTGCGGGCATGAGCCTGTCGCGGATGATCGATCAGGTCCAGCACGCGCCCGGTATGACCCAAGGCCATGGGCATCTGCTGTTCAGCGCATTGTCCGTAGAAGAAGCCCACGACGCCGACCATGATGTGCGCGGCGAAAAGCAGGACGGCCAGCCCGACCGCCTGCCCGACAGCCATCACCATCATGGCGATAGCGGGTCAGGCGTCATCCTGCTCGGACAGGCGGGGCTTGCCATGCCATCATCGCGCGCTGTGCCACCCACTATAGGGACTGATCGGGTGGAGCCGGACTCCGTCTCGCAGGGGCCAGAGCGCCCACCCAGGCTGATCGCACTTCGCGTCTGAACCTGCGGCCGCCATGCGGCGCGGGTTGGTCCGTGTCGCATAGCGAAAGCCTGTTTTCATGTTTCCATCTGTTTGTCCGCGCGCCTTCCCGCGCCTGACCGTAGCGCTGCTTGTCGGCGCTTTCTTCCCCGCCCTGCCATTGGCGGCGCAGGGGCTGTCGCTCACCGATGCGCTGTCGCGCGTCGCGCAGGCCGATCCCGGCGTCGCCGTGACCGCTGCCCAGCGTGACGCGGCCACCGCCGCCATGCGTCAGGCGGAGGTCCGCCCGCAGGATGTCGTCACTGTCGATCTGGAGGACCTTGCCCGCACCGGTCCCTACACGCCGATCGCCAGCACCCAGACCACCGCCTGGTACGAGCGGACATGGGAGCGCGGCGGCAAGCGGGAGGCACGGGTCGGCGCGGCCCGGCTCAGCCGCGACGTGACGCAGCAGCGCGGTCGCCTGCGCCAGCTCGACATATTGGCGCAGGCACAGGCCGCGTGGGTCGAGGCGCTGGCGGCGGAAGCGGAAATACCCGTCGCGCTGGAACGTCTGACCCTCGCCCAACGGCTGGAGCGCGAAGTCGCCCGGCGGGTCGGACGCGCGCTCGATCCCCTGTTTGCGCTGGAACGCGCCCGCACCGCCGTGGCGCAGGCGCGCATCGCTCATGAACAGGCGATCGAAGCGGCCCGCCTCGCACGCATGTCATTAGCCGCATGGTGGGGCGCGGATGGCGATGTGCAGATCGACACCAGCAGCTTCTCCCGCCTCGCACCCGACCCGGCAGCCGACGCCCAGCCGATAGATGTCGCGCTGCTCGATGCCGAACGTGACGCAGCGGCGGCACGGGCGCGGCTGGCGGAGGCGAACAGCGCGACCGATCCGACCCTGCGCGCAGGGCTTCGCCATTATGGCCAGGGGAATGATGTCAGCATCGTCGTCGGCGGCTCTATCCCGCTTGGCGGTCGTCGCGCCCAGCGTGGCAATGTCGAGCAGGCCGAAGCCGAACGCCGCGTCGCCGAAGCCGAGATCGCGGTGCTGCGGGTGCAGGTCAAACGCGACATGGACCGGCTGCTCGCCCAGCGCGCAGCGATCGTGCGCGAAATCAACAAGATCGACAATGCGGTGCTGCCCAGTGCCGAGCGCGCCGTGATGCTGGTGCGCGACGGCTATAATCGCGGCGGCACCGCCTTCACCTTCCTGGAAGTGACGCAGGCGCAGGAAGCGATGATCGACGCCTATGATCGCCGCATCACCCTGCTCAAATCCTACCATCTCGACGGCGCACGGCTCGACCGACTGACCGGCCGCTACGCCCCCCTTCTTGCCAGCGCGGAGAATCGCTGATGTCCCCTTTCCTGAAATTGGCAGCCCTGCTGTTCGCCCCCGCCCTGTTCGCTGCTTGCAGCGAAACCCCGCCCGCCGATGATCATGCGGAACATGGCGCGGCAGAGGCCGAGGAAGAACGCGGCCCCCATCGCGGCCGGATGCTGCGCGACGGCAATTTCGCGGTCGAAGTCACCATCTTTGAAGATGGCGTCGAACCCGAATTCCGCATCTACGCCTATCGCGACGACAAACCGGTCGCCCCGCAACATGTCCAGTTCAGTGTCGACCTCACCCGGCTGGGCGGCAAGGTCGACCGTTTCGCCTTCACCCCGCAGGATGATTTTCTGCGCGGGGGCGGGGTCGTGAAGGAGCCACATAGTTTCGATGTGAAGGTCAAGGCGGTCGAGGATGGCCGCACCCACATATGGAACTACGCCTCCTATGAAGGCCGCACCACCATCGCCGCCGACGCGGCGCGGGCGGGCGGGGTGCGATCCGAACGGGCAGGGCCAGCGTCGATCGCCGAACTGATCGACATGTCGGGCCGCATCGAAATCACGCCGGAGGGTAAGGCCGATGTCCGCGCCCGCCTGCCCGGCCAGATTCTGTCGATGACCGGCGAACTGGGGCAGGTGGTGCGGCGTGGCCAGACCTTGCTGCGCGTCGAATCCAGCCATTCGCTCCAGACCTATACCGTCACCGCGCCGATCAGTGGCACCATCGTCGAAAAAAACGCCAATGTAGGGGATATGACCGGCGACCGTGCGCTGTTCGTGATTGCCGATCCGACCAAGCTGCACGCCGAGTTTTTCGTCTATCCCCGCGACGCCGAACGGGTGCGGGTGGGGCAGAAGGTCGCGTTGCGCAGCCTGTCGGGCGCGGCGCGGCTGACCGGCGCGGTGGAGGCGATCCTGCCGACCGCCGACCTCGCCAGCCAGACCCTGCTCGCCCATGTCCATCTGCCTGAATCCGCAGCGGAACAATTCCGTCCCGGCATGGGGGTGGAAGGCGCCTTCGCGGTTGCCGAGACGCAGGCGCCGCTGGCGGTGCGGACCAAGGCGATCCAGCGCTTCCGCGACTTTGATGTCGTCTATGCCAAGGTCGGCAACAGCTATGAGGTGCGGATGCTGGAACTCGGTCGCAAGACGCCCGAATGGACGGAGGTGCTGGGCGGACTGGAACCGGGCACCGAATATGTCACCGACGGCGCCTTCCTGATCCGCGCCGACATCGACAAGTCGGGAGCCAGCCATGACCATTGAGGCCATTGCCGAGACGCAGCCCCCGCTGCTCGAACGCATCATCGCCGCTTCCATCCGTCTGCGCTGGGCGGTGCTGGCCGCCGTGCTGCTGCTCTGCGCGCTGGGGATATGGAGCTTCCAGCGCCTGCCGATCGACGCCACGCCCGACATCACCAATGTCCAGGTGCAGATCAACAGCGAGGCGGTGGGTTTTTCCCCGCTGGAGGCGGAACAGCGCGTCACCTTCCCGGTCGAAACCGCGATCGCGGGTCTGCCGGGGCTGGACTATACCCGTTCCATCTCCCGCTACGGCCTGTCGCAGGTCACCGCCGTGTTCGCCGATGGCACCGACATTTATTTCGCGCGCCAGTTGATCAACGAACGGTTGCAGATCGCGCGGTCGCAACTGCCCCCCGGCGTCGAACCGGAAATGGGACCGATCGCCACCGGCCTTGGCGAAATCTTCATGTACACGCTGGAGGCCAAGCCCGGCGCGCGCAAGGCCGACGGCACGCCCTATAATGCAGAAGATCTGCGCACCTTGCAGGACTGGGTGATCCGCCCGCAACTGCGCAACACGCCCGGCGTCACCGAAGTCAACAGCATCGGCGGCTATGAACGGCAATATCACGTCACGCCCTTGCCGGACAGGATGGCGGCCTATGGGCTGGCGCTGGATGATGTGGTCGATGCGCTGGGCCGCAACAATGCCAATGTCGGCGCGGGCTATGTCGAGCGCTATGGCGAACAATATCTCGTCCGGGTGCCGGGGCAGGCGGGGGGCGTCGATGATCTGAAATCTATTATCGTCACCAATCGCGGCGGCGTGCCGGTCCGCATCAATGACGTGGCCGATGTCGGCATGGGTCAGGAATTGCGCACCGGGGCCGCGACCGAGAACGGTCAGGAAGTGGTGCTGGGCACCGTCGTCATGCTGGCGGGTGAAAATAGCCGGATCGTCGCTCGCGCGGCGGCGGAACGGCTGGAAGAGGCGGCCAAGGCGCTGCCATCCGGCGTCGAAGCCGTCGCCATCTACGATCGCACCGATCTGGTCGAACGGGCGATCTGGACGGTCGAGAAGAATCTGCTCGAAGGCGCGTTGCTCGTCATTGTCGTGCTGTTCCTCTTGCTCGGCAATGTCCGCGCCGCGCTCATCACCGCCGCCGTCATCCCCATCGCCATGCTGATGACCATCACCGGCATGGTGCAGGCCGGCGTGTCGGGCAATCTCATGAGCCTTGGTGCGCTCGACTTCGGCCTGATCGTCGATGGCGCGGTGATCATCGTGGAAAATTGCCTGCGCCGCTATGGCGAGGCGCAGCATGGGCTGGGTCGCTTGCTGGATCGCGATGAGCGTTTCGCGCTCGCGGCGTCGGCCACGTCGGAGGTGATCCGTCCGTCGCTGTTCGGCGTCCTCATCATCGCCCTGGTCTATGTGCCGATCTTCGCGCTCACGGGGGTGGAGGGCAAGATGTTCCATCCCATGGCGATCACCGTCGTCATGGCGCTGACCGCCGCGCTCATCCTCTCGCTCAGTTTCGTGCCTGCCGCCATCGCCCTGTTCGTGACTGGCAAGGTGGAGGAAAAGGAGAGCCGCCTGATGCTCTGGGCGCGGCAGGTCTATGAACCGGCGCTGGAAAAGGCGTTGCGATTGCGCAAGGCCATTGTCGCACTCGCTGTCGGCTTAGTTCTGATCGCAGGCTTTGCCGCGAGCCAAATGGGGTCTGAATTTGTCCCTAATCTGGACGAGGGCGACATCGCTATGCACGCCTTGCGCATTCCCGGCACCAGCCTGACCCAGGCGATCGGGATGCAGGAAACGGTCGAAGCGCGGCTCAAACGCTTCCCTGAAGTCGAGCGCGTCGTCGCCAAGATTGGCACGGCCGAAGTCGCCACCGACCCGATGCCCCCCTCGGTCGCCGACACCTTCATCATGCTGAAGGACCGCAAGGACTGGCCCGACCCGCGCAAGCCCCGCACCCAGCTGGTCGCCGAAATGCAGGAGGCGGTCGAACAGATACCCGGCAATAATTATGAATTCACCCAGCCGATCCAGATGCGTTTCAACGAACTGCTATCGGGCGTCCGCGCGGATGTGGCGATCAAGATCTTCGGCGACGATCTCGACGAATTGCTCCGCATCGGTCAGTCTGTCGAGGAGGTGGTTGGCGGCATAGACGGCGCCGCCGATGTCGGTGTCGAGCAGGTGACCGGTCTGCCGGTGCTGCAAATCACGCCGGACCGCGCCGCGCTGGCGCGCCTGGGCCTCAATGTCGGCGACGTGCAGAATGTCGTCGCCATCTCGATCGGCGGCAAGGAAGCGGGCGAAATGTTCGAGGGCGACCGCCGCTTCCCGGTGATCGTCCGCCTGCCAGAGGATATCCGCCGCAAGGTCGACGAGATTGGCCGCCTGCGCATCCCGCTCCCCATGAACAGCGAAGGGCCACGTGGTTTCGTCCCGGTGCAGGACGTCGCCAGGGTAGAGGTGATCATCGGACCCAACCAGATCAGCCGCGAAGACGGCAAGCGCCGCGTCGTGGTGACCGCGAACGTCCGCGGCCGCGATCTTGGCAGTTTCGTGCAGGAACTGCGCGAGAAGGTCGGTCGGGACGTGGAACCACCGGCCGGCTACTGGATCAGCTATGGCGGCACGTTCGAGCAGCTGATCTCCGCTGCCGAGCGGCTGCGGCTGGTGGTCCCGGCCGCGCTTTTGCTGATCTTTGGCTTGCTCTACGGCCTGTTCCGGTCGGTCAAAGATGCCGCCATCGTCTTTTCCGGCGTGCCGCTGGCGCTGACCGGAGGAGTCGCGGCGTTGCTGCTGCGGGATTTGCCGCTGTCCATTTCGGCGGGGATCGGCTTCATCGCCCTGTCCGGCGTCGCAGTGCTGAACGGGGTGGTGATGCTCAGCTTCATCCGTACGCTGCTGACAGAGGGGCGACCATTGGAGGACGCGATCCGGGACGGCGCACTGACCCGGCTGCGGCCCGTGCTAATGACCGCGCTGGTGGCCAGCCTGGGCTTCGTGCCAATGGCGTTCAACGTCGGGGCGGGCGCTGAAGTGCAACGGCCGCTGGCGACGGTGGTGATCGGCGGAATCGTCTCTTCGACATTGCTGACATTGCTGGTGCTGCCCGCCCTTTACCGGCTGATGCATGGGCGACGCCGGGAAAGGATACAGCCTTGAACCCCCGATTTTCGGGACTTTCCCACCAATTTCCATCAAAAAAAGTCATTGGTGTGAAAAACCCTGTTGACCGAATCTGTGGTGTTACCTAGAGGGCTGTTCACCGGACGGGGCGCTGCCAGCAGGTAGCGCTTTGAATGGTCGCCAACAGATGTGGATGAGCAGTCCTCCGAAACGCAAGGAT
>NZ_QVRA01000086.1 GCF_003591655.1 Sphingobium terrigena | reverse complement strand
TGATCTGCCCCCCGCTGAGTGGCCCAGAGACTGTGATAGTCTGGACCACGAAAGGGATGACGAATGCCGAGCAAGAAACACAAGCCGGAAGAGATTATCGGCAAGCTGCGTGAAGTTGAGATCGTTCTGGCGCAGGGGGTATCGACTGCCGAAGCGTGCCGCCGGATCGCGGTTAGCGAACAGACCTATTACCGCTGGCGCAAGGAATATGGCGGTCTGAAGACCGATCAGGCACGGCGGATGAAGGATCTGGAGAAGGAGAACCTGCGTCTACGCCGGGCGATCTCCGACCTGACATTGGACAAGCTGATTTTGCAGGAGGCTGCACGGGGAAACTTTTGAGCCCTGCGCGGCGGCGACGCTGTATCGACCATTTGCGACGGGAGCTTCCGGTGTCCGAGCGACGGATCTGCCGGGTGTTGGGTCAGCATCGATCGACGCAGCGCAAAGTGCCACGCGGGGCGGATGACGAACAGGCGCTCACGGAGGATATCATCGCGTTGGCAAAGCAATATGGTCGCTACGGCTATCGCCGGGTGACGGCATTGTTGTGCCATGCAGGGTGGACAGTGAACCATAAACGGGTCGAGCGGATTTGGCGGCGCGAGGGCCTCAAAGTCCCACAGCGCCAGCCAAAGCGCGGGCGCCTGTGGCTAAATAATGGATCGTGCCTCCGCTTGCGGCCGCAATATCCCGGGCATGTGTGGGCTTATGACTTCGTCGAAGGTCGGACGCATGATGGTCGCAAGTTCCGCATCCTGACCATCATCGACGAGGCCAGCAGGGAATGCCTGGCGCTCATCGTGGCGCGGCAGCTCAGGCATGAGGACGTGCTGGCCGCCTTGGCGGACCTGTTCGTCAAGCGTGGCCCGCCAGCACATATACGGTCTGACAATGGCGCGGAGTTCATCGCCAATGCCGTCCAGAAATGGCTTGGCCAGATCGGCGTAAAGACGCTCTATATCGCGCCGGGATCACCATGGGAGAATGGCTATAACGAGAGCTTCAACGGGTCGCTGCGTGACGAATTGCTCAATGGCGAGATCTTCTACAGCCTCGCCGAGGCGAAAGTGCTGATCGAAGCGTGGCGGCGACATTACAACACCGTTCGTCCGCACAGCAGCCTGGGCTACCGACCGCCGGCCCCGGAAACGGCTTCACCGCCATATCCGGCCTCCGGTTCCGCTTCGCTCCACCTCCATCCGGATATGGCGGCGGCGAGAATAATCCACTAACAATCAACACGGTCCACTCGGTGGGGGCAGGTCA
>NZ_QVRA01000085.1 GCF_003591655.1 Sphingobium terrigena | reverse complement strand
GGTCGTGTCCCACGGGGTGGTGTAGGAACCGTCGATCCACGGCAGGATCGGGTTCGGGTCAGGCGGCCAGAGCTGGCAGGCTGACGATTGGGTTATGGCTCACCGAGCCGATTGTTTCCAGCGTCATGTAGCGGCGCGATACTGCCCACTCATCATTCTGCTCCAGCATCAGCGCGCCGACGAGGCGTATGACTGCGGGGTCATTCGGGAAGATGCCGATGACATCGGCCCTTCGCTTGATCTCCTTGTTCACCCTTTCCAGCGGGTTGGTAGACGCGATCTGCGCCCAGTGGTCCTTCGGGAACGCCATGTAGGCGAGAACATCCTCGCGCGATGCGTCCATCATGTCGGCCAGCTTCGGGAACTTCTCGCGCAGGGCATCGGCGACCTGCTCCCACTGCTGATGTGCCGCTTCGGTCGTCTCCTGCGCGAAGATCGTCTTGATCATGGCGATCACGGCGGGCCTCTGTTTGGGCGCGGCATGGGCCAGCGCATTGCGCATCCAGTGCACCCGGCAGCGTTGCTGGCTCGCGGCGAACACCTTGCTGGCGGCGGCGCGCAGTCCCTTGTGATCGTCGGCGATGACCAGCTTCACCCCGCGAAGGCCCCGATCCGCCAGCGAGCGCAGGAAGGCTTTCCAGAAGGGCTCCGCCTCCGAAGGGCCAGTGGCGACGCCCAGCACTTCGCGGCGGCCATCGGTGTTGACGCCAACGGCGATTATCGCGGCCGTCGAGACGATCCGCCCGCCCTCGCGGACTTTGAGATAGGTGGCGTCGATCCACAGGTAAGGCCACTCACCCTCGATCGGCCGCGCCAGAAAGGCATTCACCCGCTCGTCGATCTCGGCAACCAGACGGCTGACCTGGCTCTTCGATACGCCGCTGGCGCCCATCGCCTTGACCAGATCGTCGACTGAACGGGTCGAGACACCGTGCACATAGGCCTCCTGAATCACCGCCGCCAAGGCCTTCTCGGCGGTACGGCGCGGCTCCAGGAAGCTCGGGAAGTAGCTGCCTTTGCGCAGCTTGGGGATCGCCAGATCGATCCGGCCAGCGCGGGTGTCCCAACCACGCTCGCGATAGCCGTTACGGTGGTTGAGCCGCGCCGCGCTGCGAGAGCCGGACGGAGCACCAGTCCTGGCCTCGATCTCCAGATCCATCATGCGCTCGGCGGCGAACGCCAGCATATCGCGCACCAAATCGCTGTCAGCCCCTTGCTCAATCAGCTCAACAAGGGCCATTCTGTCGTCGGTCATCGTCTTCTTCTCCAGGTTCGAGTTCGCATCCGA
>NZ_QVRA01000084.1 GCF_003591655.1 Sphingobium terrigena | reverse complement strand
GAATTCCCGACGGTGCAGTTGCGCCTGCATGTCGAGGCACTCGGCGCGATCACGGCGATGGTGCTGGACCGGCAGGCGGTCGTCGGCATTTCGGGGCCTTTGGCGGCCGGTGTCGAAGGTGTGGAATGCGTCGCGGCTGGGTCCGTGCCGATGGTGCCGGTCGCAGCGCCCGATCATCCGCTAGGCCGGATGGAGCGGATACCCCCCGGCGCGGGACGCGAATACACGCAACTGGTGCTGACCGACCGTTCCCGCTTTACCGAGGGACAGGATTATTCAGTGATGAGTCCCAAAACGTGGCGTCTGGCGGATTTGGGTGCCAAGCACGCACTGCTGCGCGAGGGGATCGGTTGGGGCAACATGCCGCTGCCGATGATCGAACCGGACCTGATCGACGGATCGCTAACAAGGCTGGCCATGCCCGATCATACTGGCGGCATGTATCGGTTTGCAGGCGTGTGGCGGCGCGATACGCCGCCGGGGCCGGCCGCTTCCTGGCTGCTCGACCAGTTCGTTGCGCTGGGACAGAACGACAAAGCGCTGGAGGGTATGGGCGATGTCTGAGCAGCGCAGAGGTGGCGGTATGTCGTCCGGTCGGCTGGAGGCCTTCACCGATGGCGTAGTCGCCATCATCATCACGATCATGGTGCTGGAACTGAAGGTGCCGCGCGATGGCAGTCTGGCCGCGCTGTCAGACAGCCTGCCGATCCTGCTCGCCTATATCCTCTCCTTCATCAATGTCGGGCTTTACTGGAACAACCATCACCATCTGCTGCACGCGACCGACCGGATCGATGGCAAGGTGCTGTGGGCCAACCTGTTCCTGCTGTTCTGGCTCAGCCTCGTTCCCTTCGTCATTCGCTGGCTCGATGCGAGCGGCTTTTCCGCGATGGCGACGGCCTCCTATGGCGTAGTGCTGGCAATGGCGGCGATCGGATACGAACTGACCGAGCGGGCGATCATCGCTTGCAACGGCACGCAATCGGCGCTGGCGCGCGCGGTGGGGTCGGATCGCAAGGGCAAGATCACGCTCGCCCTTTACGCCGTTGCCGTACCGGCCGCCTTTTTCGCGCGGCCGGTGGCGATTGCGCTCTACATCATCGTCCTGCTGCCCTGGCTTGCGCCCGACCGGCGGATCGAGCGCGCTTTGGGCGATTAGGTGGCAGCGCTTTCGCTCGCGGCGGGATGCATCATGCAGGCCAGCGTTCCCGCGAGGACAAGGAAGCCAGCCAGCAGCAGCGGCAGGACGAGGCCGCCATGGGTGACAAACCACGCGCCGATGGCCGCGCCCAG
>NZ_QVRA01000083.1 GCF_003591655.1 Sphingobium terrigena | reverse complement strand
GGTCGCGTCCCCGGACGTGGTGTAGGTTATGACGGTAGCGCTGCTGGCTGGCTGCGCGCTTTCGATATAGCGCTGTGGCAGCCAGCCAGCAGCGCGGGTGGTCATCGCGGTTTTCGGATAGGTTTGGGTTGCGAAGCTCGAACCTGGAGAACCACGATGACCGATTCCATGATGCACTTGCGCGCGCTGGTCGAGAAGGCCCCTGACGCGGATATTTTGCGCGAGATGATCTCGTATGCCGCCGGGCGGCTGATGGAGATGGAGGTTGGCAGCCTGACCGGTGCCGCGCACGGCGAGAAGTCCGCGGACCGGCTTGTTCAGCGCAACGGCTATCGTGAACGCGACTGGCAGACCCGCGCCGGGACGGTCGAACTGCGCATCCCCAAATTGCGCAAGGGCAGTTATTTTCCGGGCTTTCTGGAACCGCGCCGGATGGCGGAGAAGGCGCTGACCGCAGTCATCCAGGAAGCCTATGTGCATGGCATCTCGACCCGGTCGGTCGACGACCTGGTCAAAGCGCTGGGCATGGACGGCATCTCCAAAAGCCAGGTCAGCCGCCTGTGCGAGGAGCTCGACGAGAAGGTCTATGCCTTCCTCGAACGCCCGATCGAGGGCGACTGGCCGTACCTCTGGATCGATGCCACTTACGTCAAAGTCCGCCAGAATGGCCGGATTGTCTCGGTCGCGGTGATCATCGCGGTCGGTGTCAACAGCGACGGCCGGCGTGAAGTACTGGGCATGGATATCGGGCCGTCGGAGGCCGAACCCTTCTGGACCGCGTTCCTGCGCAAGCTGACGCGGCGGGGCCTTCGTGGGGTGAAGCTGGTGATCTCCGACGCCCACGAAGGCATCAAGGCTGCGGTCTCCAAGCTGCTGTGCGCGAGCTGGCAACGGTGCCGCGTCCACTTCATGCGCAACGCCCTGGCCCATGCCGGCAAGAGCGGCAGGCGTGTCGTGTCCGCGTTCATCGGCACTGCCTTCGCGCAAGAAACGCCCGAAGCAGCAAGCCAGCAATGGCGATCCGTTGCCGACCAGATGCGTCCGAAAATGCCAAAGCTCGCCGCTTTGATGGACGATGCAGAGCCTGACGTGCTGGCCTACATGACGTTCCCCAAGGAGCACCGCGCCAAGTTACACAGCACGAATCCCATCGAGCGTCTGAACGGCGAGATCAAACGGCGCACCGAAGTTGTCGGCATCTTCCCCAATGAGGGCGCCATCACCCGCCTAATCGGCGCCATCCTCATGGAACAGTCCGACGAATGGGCCGTCCAGCGGGCACGCTACATGACACTTGAAACCATGGCGCCCGTGAGCGACAATCCCATCGTCATGCTGTCGGCTGTACCCGGCACATGATCGGCTCAAACCGATGCCGAAATCGGCGGTGGCTCCTATAAGCTACACCATCCCGTGGGACACGATC
>NZ_QVRA01000082.1 GCF_003591655.1 Sphingobium terrigena | reverse complement strand
CCGTCGGGTAGGGGCGAGGGTTCCCGGTGGGATTGTCCTCTACCCCTCCCACGGAACCGGACTTGATAGTTTCCCATCATCCGGCTCCTACGCTTGCACCATACGATCCAGCCGTTCCTGTAGTCGTCCGGCATGATGCGCGACATGGCAGTCGCGGCAGAGCACCACACGCTTGCGCGTTCGGGCCGCCTTGACGCGAGTCCACAAGGTAGTCCCCTGCATATCGCTCATCTTGCGGACGTGATGCACCTCCACTGGCACGTCTTCGGTGCCGCACGCCTGACATGCCCTTGCCCGCAGGCGGTCGACAAAGTCATTCCGTCCTGCAAAGTGGATATGTGCAAACGTTTGGCGGTCAACATGCCCGGATGCCGGTGTTGGCCGAACATCCTTGAGGCGGAACATCGGCATGAAGCGCCGCTGATGGCGGCCCTCATACCACAGGCCGAGGCGATCCCCGTTCCGGAGCCTCTCTGCCGTCACCTTGACCGAACATTTATGCTTCCGCGAGATGGTCTTCATGAAGCTCCACCACCAGAGGTGATGCAGCCGCCCGACCTCATCTTTCCAGAGCGTGCCGAGCTTGTAATACTCGGCCAGCCCCCGCATCATCGCATTATATCCGGTCAGGATTGCGACATCGGAGTTGTTGATCAGTTCGCAGCGCGCCTCGCCCCGGTTGATATGGATATTCCCGAGGCGTTGGCGTTCCGCAAACCGGGCAAGCCTGTCCACCGGCACGTGAAGTTGCATACGGTCTCCAGGCACACGCATGGTGACGGCACGGCCGCCCTTGATCATGCGTTTGGTTCGCCCATCGCCATATGTCTTCAACTGATAGCCGAGGAACATGGCACCCTCGTCCGCCTTCCTAATCCCGCTTTTCTCCTCGGACACCTCAAGCTTCAGGGTTTCCGCCAGATAGGTTCTGACTTCGGCCATGATGCCGCGGGCATCGTCCTTGCTGCCGATCACGCCGATAACGAAGTCGTCAGCATAGCGGCAGTAGCGGAGTCGGCGGTAGTTGGGGTCGAACGGGTCGAGAGCCGGCTCTTCGAGCCGTCGCCGCTCCCATTCCCTGATCTCATCGACAAGCGTCGGGATTTCCTCCTCTTGGCCATTGGCCCGCCGTCGTTCGATCTTTCTGCGTCGGATCTGAATCTGCTTAGAGATTTCGAGATAGGCGTTGCTGCGCCGTCTCGTTTGTCCCCTGTCGAACCGCACCTTCATCCCCGCCATGAACTCGTCGAGTTCATGAAGGTAGATATTGGCGAGGATCGGTGAGATCACGCCGCCTTGTGGAGCGCCGCTGAACGTCCGGTGGAACGTCCAGTCTTCAAGGTAGCCAGCCTTGAGCATCCGTCCGATCAGCCGTATCAAGCGATCATCATCGATACGCCTGCGTAGGAGACCGAGCAGGATGTCATGGTCGATATTGTCGTAGTAGCCGACTATATCG
>NZ_QVRA01000081.1 GCF_003591655.1 Sphingobium terrigena | reverse complement strand
CGTCCTGCCTGCGTTCACCCGCGTCGATGCCGCCGCGTTCTTCAAGCTCACCCCCCACATCGAGGCGCAAATCAACGTCGAGAACCTCCTCGACAGCAATTATTTCTCGTCCGCCTACAACGATAACAACATCATGCCCGGTGCGCCGACAACCGCGCGAGCGACGGTTAGAATGAGCTTTTAGGCAAAGGCTTTTCCTTTGGTGCTGGATGCTTTCACCGTAGTTGTTCAGCACGCACTAAACCGCCTCCTCGGCGGGGGGGCAGACTGAACCGCCCCATTCATTTCCTCCAGAAGTCGATAGTGTCGGTCCATCTACCGAGCCGCTACCATTCTTTGACGATTCCGCTGGCCATCGTCCAGCTCCTGCGGGCAGCGGCATGGCCATGTGCCGCTGCCCGGCTCACGAGCAATATCGGCGGCTTGTCGCCAATCGCGCTATGTGGCCGCGATAAACGTCGGCATATGTACGGCCATGCCCTTGCCGGCAGCCGCCACGCACATAATAGTCGCCGCCTCGCTTGACCTAACGAGCACCATGGTTGCCGCCGTAGCTGCGCTCGGAATGTCAACAGAGGTTAATCAGGGAAATTGAAACAGCGGGACGCGTGGATCGCCGGCCTGCGTGCGAGCTGTGAACGATTGGACGCAATGGAAAAGTGCGCCGCCGCGCCCGGGGGCGTTCCCGCTTAGTGACATTCGTTCACGTCGGATTCGAGGGGTGTTCGCCGGCCGTGCGTAAAGGATGTGAGCACGGCGGAGGAATGAACATGGATATGGATTTGGACAGCGCCTTGCGCCGCCTTGCCGAGCAGCCGCTTCATCCCCGGCTCGCTGAACTGGAAGGCGATGTCATGCGGTTGATCGCGGCGGAGCGGCGCGCCGGCGGCGGAGTGACACTGCGGACTGGCATGCTGGCAGCGGTAGGCGCAGTCGCCTTGGGAGTGGTGGGCGGCGGCTTGTCGTCCGCAGCGGCGACTGCGCAGGTGCCGGCGCTGACACCTTTCGGGCCCGCCACGCCGCTAGCGCCTTCGACCTTGCTGGCGTTCCAGTGACGAGCGGCGCCCGGAGAACGATGCTGATCGCGGCCGTCGTGTTCTTGGCAGCGATCGCAGGCGTGTGGGCTGGGCGCGAGTTGTTCCCTTCCCCACCGAGCCCGGGCGTGGAACTTCATAGCNGAACTCAGGGCCGACAACGCGCGGCTCGCCGACGCCATTGAAGTCGAGCATGGCAATGGGCCGCAGGTCGCGGCGGCTGTCGATCGTTCGCACGGCACGATGGGCGAGCTCCAAAAGGAGACGTTGAACCATATGTTCGCGATGCGGCAGATCCTGCGGCCCGACCAGGCGAGGACGTTCGACCGCGCGGTGGTTAAGGCGCTGACCGCAGACGCGCGGTGAGTCTTGAACTTTCGGCCTGCACGGACGGCGAACTCGCCGCCTTGACGCTCGCTGGACGTCAGGCCGCCTTCGCCGAGATCATGCGCCGGCACAAGG
>NZ_QVRA01000080.1 GCF_003591655.1 Sphingobium terrigena | reverse complement strand
ATAATATATTCTATATATGATATATAACATATATTATATATGTCATAAATTATAATATATACTATATGTCATATTGTATAATTATAAAACTTATATATTATCAATTATTATATTTTATACAATATATATAACATAAGATGCAGGATGTAAAACAATATTATACATAGGTTATATATATTATATATATGATACTGTATATTATTATATACATAATGTATACGTATGTTTGTGGGTGCCCTTTTTCCCATCTCATAACTTGTTTTAAGAAGCGCAGCCTAATAACGTGTGGGCTTGGGATTCAGTTCTTGAAACAAAACTCTGAGCCTTCAATGACCTTTCGGTCTATGTAAAAGCACTCCTGTCTTCCTGGCAGCAGTTGGACCTCACAATGTGGATTGTGCCCTCACCCAGCAATGTTTATGCCCTATCGCCATGGTGACGGAATTAGGGGTCTCCTGCTCTTCGTCCTAAGGACCACTGTCTGTGCTGTGTCTTTCAAAGGTCAGAAGAGATTGAACCTTTGTGTTTTTATTTTCCCTGTGTTTGCTTTTTCTCATGGGGAACCTGTGTTGCTGCTTTGAAGGTATATTCATACTGGCCTTTCAAATGCCAACTCTTCAAATTACTAGTTAAGGCTTTCAAAATATGTTATTTAAAAAATTATCCTCTGTATTTTCCATATGCAGTTATAAGTAGGTTTCATGGTTATGTTTTATTCCTCAGTTTATACATTTGATTATTGTACCAAGCAGAGTACCTTTGAAATTTTTTTTCATTTAAAAAATATGGATCTTGGCTCAGGCCTGTAATCCCAGCAAATTTGGAGGCCAAGGCAAGGGGATCACAAGGTGAAGAGATCAAGACCATCCTGGCCAATACAGTGAAACGCTGTCACTACTAAAAATCCAAAAAATTAGCTAGGCATNGCTGTCACTACTAAAAATCCAAAAAATTAGCTAGGCATGGTGGCAGCTGGTGTAGTCCCAGTGTGGTGTAGTCCCAGCTACCTGGGAGGCTGAGGGAGGACAATCGCTTGGACCCGTGAGGCAGAAGTTGCAGTGAGCAAAGATGGCGCCATTGTACCCCACCCTGTGCAACAGGACAAGATTCTGTCTAAAAAAAAATTATATATGATATATATTACATGTTATGTGCTATGCCTTATATGTAACATATAACCTCATATATTTTATATGTCATAGTATATAATATTTATCCTGTGTCATCTTATATATACTATATATATTACATAACATATATAATATATGATACATATTATACATCTTATATATGAAATTATATAATTATAGATAACATAATACACATTTATATGTATTATGATATATAACAAAGGTACTATATCATATATGATATATAATATATATATTTGTAGTACATATTATAATTTTTATATATTATAATTTATATAATGATAAAATTTTTTATAGAATATAAATAATTATATATGATTATATAATTCTACATATTATAAATGAAAATATGTAGAATTACATGTTTATCTAGTTATATGTATAAAAATATA
>NZ_QVRA01000079.1 GCF_003591655.1 Sphingobium terrigena | reverse complement strand
GCTGCCCGCCTGGACGAAGCGGAAGACATTATCCATCAACAGCAGCACATTGCGTTTCTGCTCGTCGCGAAAATATTCGGCGATGGTAAGCGCGGTCAGACCGACCCGCCAGCGCGCGCCCGGCGGCTCGTTCATCTGTCCGAAGACCAGCACGGTCTTCGCGATCACGCCGGAAGTGCGCATGTCGGTGAGCAGTTCATGCCCTTCGCGCGAGCGCTCGCCGATACCAGCAAACACCGACACGCCCTCGTAACGTGCGACCATTGCGTTGATCAGTTCCATCACCAGCACGGTTTTGCCGACCCCGGCGCCACCGAACATCGCCGCCTTGCCGCCCTGCGCGAGGGGCGCAAGCAGATCGATCACCTTGATCCCGGTCTCGAACATCGTCGTCGCTGTGCTCTGGGCATCGAGTGGCGGCGGTTGGCGATGGATTGGGCGAAGCGGAACGTCCACTGGAAGCGCCGCCCCGCCGTCGCCGATGACGCCGGTGGCATCGAGCAGGCGGCCCAGAACCGCATCGCCGACCGGGACCATGATCGCTGCACCCGTGGCCTCGACGTGGGCGCCGCGCGCGAGTCCGCTGGTGGTCTGGAGTGCGACCGCTCGCACGGTGCGCGCATCGACATGGCTCTGCACCTCGGCGATGTGCTTCCCTGTTGGGGTTACGATGCACAGCGCATCGTTGACCGGCGGAAGCGAGCCGGCGGCAAATTCCACGTCGAGCACGGGACCGCGGATCGCGCAAACGCGTCCGCTCGCCTTATCGATGTCGGGTGCCGCGCTGCTCATCTCAAGCTTCTCATGACGGGAGCTAAAGCGAGATCGGGCGGCATCGATATGCGGGACTATACGGATGCTCGTCTCTGCGCCGCGGCTTCGCCGGATCGCTAATGCAATCCGGTCTGGCGAAGTCCGATGTATCCCGACTTTCAGGACGCCAGTTTCGCTGTTCTGTCCGGCTCACGCCTCGCCAGTGGCGCACCTGTCGCAGTCCTGCGGCGAATCGTCGGCGGCCATCAGCAGAACAGGCGCGAACCCACCACCGGCGGTGCGCATATTGGTGGTTTGGCCCTGATATAGTCGCGCTGCGGCAACAAGCGGCTCCCCATCATAGGTGTAGAGACGAACGTCGATCTTGCGCTTAACCGTCTCTCCATCCAGCCGGATGATCCGCTCGCTTGGTCGCACATAGGCTTGGGCGACATAGTCGCTCTCCAGGATCTCGGCCCACACCGATTTCGTCAGCTTGTCGCCACGATAGGCCGCTTTGCTCCCATACCCTCCGGCCGGCTTGAAGAAGAATTGCCTGCGGCCCGCCCAAAGCCGCTCGGCGGAAGCCTTGTCGACCCGTTCGGTTGCCGGAATCCCGGCAACAAGCGTGTCGACAATTGCCGGGTCGAAACCCCATTCCCGCAGCTGCGCGGTGTCGGACAGCAGGGTGAGATTGCGCTTGTCGGCGAATTTCGCGTGGACATGGGGATTGGGCGTTACGACCACCGAGCCGTCGAGATATGCCGCTCGCAATGCCGAGTGCTCGGGTCGATCG
>NZ_QVRA01000008.1 GCF_003591655.1 Sphingobium terrigena | reverse complement strand
TGCAAACTCAAGGAGTTCAAGCGCATCGCCATGCGAGCCTGCAAAACAGACCGCAGCTTCGAAGCGATGATCTACCTCGCCGCAGCCGTCATCAATTCACGATGAATCCCCACAAGCCCTAAAGAATAAAGCAAGAACGGATCGATTCAGCCCCGCATATTCGCCATTTCGGACAGGGTCTGGAGCAATGGCCTCATTCGGCCATGGAAAAGGGGCGACAGGCGGCGCTTTCCGTCCAGTTTGCAGCCAATTTGGCGGGAGGATGCAGGAAATTTCCTATCACTTCAGGAAAGGCTGACATTCGCTCCGAAATGGAGTCAATTGTCACACCGCCGTGGCGCGGGCGAAAGCGATGTAGAGCGCGCGCAGCCGCATCGCGACCGGGCCGGGGGTGCCGCTGCCGATGGTCTGGCCGTCGATGGTGACGACGGACTGGCACAGGGTCGATGCGCTGGTGATGAATGCCTCTTTCGCGGACAGCGCTTCTGCGACGGTAAAGGGGCGGCGGATCACGGCCAGCCCGCTTTCGGCGGCTAGCGCGGTCAGCGCGTCGCCGGTGCAGCCCGCCAGCACGGCCTGCGAATAAGGGCGGGTGATGATGCCTTCGTCAGTGACGATGAAGGCGGTGGAGGAAGCGCCTTCGGTGACGAAGCCGTCCTCGACCAGCCAGGCCTCCTGCGCGCCCGCGTCGCGCGCGGCCTGTTTGGCCATCGCCTGGGCCAGCAGGCCAGTGCTTTTGATGTCGCGCCGTTTCCAGCGCAGGTCTGGCATCGTGGCAACCGCGATGCCGGTGGTGACGGCGGGGACGTTGAGGAAGGGCTTGTCCTGCACGAACAGGAACAGGGTCGGCGCGGTATCGGGCGATGGCAGAAAGTCGCGGGTCGCGTCCGCGCCACGGGTCAGCTGGAGATAGACCAGTCCTTCATGGAGCGCATTGCGGGCAACGAGCTGCTTCTGCACGGCCTCAATCTCGGTCAGGCTGAGCGGCAGGCGGATGCCGAGCGCATCGGCAGAGCGTTGCAGCCGGGCGAGATGGCTGGCGCTGTCGATCAGACCGCTATCAATCACCGCAGCGACCTCATAAATGCCGTCTGCGAACAGGAAGCCGCGGTCCAGCGGCGAGATCCGCACCTGATCGAGCGGCAGAAAGGCACCATTGAGATAGGCGATCGACATGAGGCGGGACGGTTCCTGAGCGGTGGATATCCCCTGCTTTTGCCAGTCGGGCGGGCAGGGTCAAGCGGCTTAGCTTCGCACATTTCCCGGTGATCGTGACATTTATGTGCGTTTGGCGGGAATTTTATTACGTGATGCGACGCGGATGCCGGGCGCGGAACTTCGCTAAACTCACCCATGTCGCGTATGAAGAATATGCGCAAAGTCGGTCGCCCGCTGGTGCGGGTTGGGGAGGGCGTGGACGATGGGAAGGCGCCGCGGCGGGTATAGCAGGGGTGAGGGTCTGTAGGACAGGGTGGAAGCTTTCCGCCTATGCCGCTTTCCCCTGCAATGCCTTCTGCCGCCGCCGTTGCACCGATGATCCTATCCCCATCGCCTCGCGATATTTCGCCACTGTGCGCCTTGCAATGTCCATGCCCTTGGCGCGCAGCAGGTCGACGAGGGTGTCGTCCGACAGGATGGCGTGGGGTTCCTCGGCCATGATCAGCGTCTTGATGTGGCTCTTGACCGCTTCGGCGGACACCGCGCCGTCGCCTTCCGCATTGGACACGCCGCTGGTGAAGAAATATTTGAGCTCGAACTGGCCGCGCGGGCAGGAGAGATATTTATTCGACGTCACCCGGCTGACGGTCGATTCATGCATGGCGATGGCGTCGGCGACGGTGCGCAGGGTCAGCGGCTTGAGATGCGCGACGCCCTTGCGGAAGAAATCCTCCTGTTGGCGCACGACTTCGCTGGCGACCTTGATGATCGTTTTCTGCCGCTGGTCGAGCGCCTTCACCAGCCAGTTGGCGCTGGCGAGGCAGTCGGCGAGCCAGGCCTTGGCGCTCTTGTCCTGCTTGCCCGACGCCAGTTCGACATAGTAGCTGCGATTGATGAGGACGCGGGGCAGGGTGGCGCTGTTGATCTCGATCGCCCAGCCGTCGGCGGTGGGCCGCACGAACAGGTCGGGGGTGACCGGCGCGGCGCGATCACTGGAAAAGCGCAGGCCAGGCTTGGGATCATAGCCGCGCAGCTCGCGGATCATGTCGGCCATATCCTCCTCATCCACGCCGCAGATGCGGCGCAGTTGCGGCAGCGCGCCGCGCGCCAGCAGGTCGAGATTGGCGAGCAGCCGGGCCATGCAGGGATCGTGGCGGTCAGCCTCCTTGGCTTGCAGGGCAAGACATTCGGAGAGCGATCGCGCGCCGACGCCAGTGGGGTCGAATGTGTGGATGACGCCCAGCACCCGTTCGACATCGCAAAGCGGCAGGCCGAGCGCATGGGCGGTTTCGAGCAGATTGGCCTCCAGATAGCCCGCCGGGTCGATCTGGCCGATCAGCTGGCCCGCGACGATCAGGTCCATGCCCGACAGAGCGGCGCGGGCCTGATCCATCAGATGTTCCTGAAGGCTGGGTTCGGGATTGGCGAAACTGTCGAAATCGAGCGCCTCGCCGCTGCCGCCTGTCAGCGCGTCCATGCCGCTGCCAGAGCCGCTACCCGTGCCGTGGGCGCTGGCCATGCGATCGCCGGGGCCATCGTCGATGAAGGTTTCCGCGCCATAATCGACGTCGAGCGGGGAATCGCCGACGCCCAGCCCCTGACCGATCAGATCGTCGCTGGACCCGGTTTCCGCTGAAAGGGTCGGGCGATCAACATCGCGGTCGATGCCATCTGCCATGGGCAGGTCGTCAGGCGCGCTGCCGCTGTCGAGCAGCGGGTTCTTCTCCAGCTCACCCGCGACGAACGCCTCTATCTCCAGATTGGACAGCGCCAGCAGCTTGATCGCCTGCTGGAGCTGCGGCGTCATCACCAGCGACTGGCTCTGCCGTATGTCGAGGCGTGGACCGAGCGCCATTAGAATAAGGTCCATTCAGGACAGTGAGCGCGCGCCACCATCATGTCAGAGCGAGAAATTCTCGCCCAGATAGAGGCGGCGGACGTCGGCATTGGCGACCAGTTCGGTCGGGCTGCCCGCAAACAGCATCTGGCCACCATAGATGATGCAGGCGCGGTCGACGATTTCCAGCGTTTCGCGCACATTATGGTCGGTGATGAGAACGCCGATGCCCCGATTTTTAAGGTCCTTCACCAGATCGCGAATGTCGGCGATGGAGAGCGGGTCGATGCCCGCAAAGGGTTCGTCCAGCAGCACGATCGAAGGATTGGCGGCCAGCGCGCGGGCGATTTCGCAGCGGCGCCGTTCGCCCCCAGACAGCGCCATGGCGGCGGAATCGCGCAGGCGGGTGAGGCCAAATTCGTCGAGCAATTGTTCCAGCCGCGCGTCGCGCGCGGCGCGGTCCGGCTCGGCCAGTTCCAGCACGGCACTGATATTCTGCGCCACGGTCAGGCCGCGAAAGATCGACGTTTCCTGCGGCAGATAGCCCAGGCCCAATATGGCGCGGCGATACATGGGCAGGCCGGTAATATCCTGCCCGTCCAGGATGATGCGGCCGCGATCGGGGCGGACTAGCCCCATGACCGAATAGAAGCAGGTCGTCTTGCCCGCGCCATTGGGGCCGAGCAGGCCGACCACTTCGCCCTTGCCCACGGTCAGCGACACGTCGGACAGGACGACCCGCTTGTCATAGCTTTTGGCGATGGAGATGACCGACAGGCCGTCGCCCAGCTCCTGCGGGGCCAGCGGGCGGTGGTCGGCGGCGGGCCGGTCCTGGGTGGTGACGTCGTGCATGGCTCGTCCATATTTGCAGCCAAGGAGTTGACCGCCGGTAAAAATTGACCCGCCCATCGGGCAGTTGGCATTCTTTGTGCATGGGAATGCCGCCGGGGCAAGGGGGAAAATGCCGGGCGGGGCTTCGACGCGCCTAGCCGCGCACGGGAAGCGCTGTCTGATATTTGGTGACCGACAGCGCAAATTGCGATGATGCGCCCGCGACCGATGGGTGTTTGAGCAGGGTGCGCATCAGGAAATGCTCATAATCGGCAACGTTGGAGGCGACGACGCGCATCAGATAATCCCATTCGCCGGACATGGAATAGCATTCCATCACCTGATCATGATCGCGCACGAATGTTTCGAACGCGGCGATCGAGTCGCCGGAAAAATCCTTCATCCGCACATGGCAGAAAATGGTGACATCCTGCCCCAGCAATTGCGGATCGGCCAGCCGCACCGCGCCGCGCAGCACGCCTGCTTCCTCCAGCGCCCGGACCCGCCGCCAGCAGGACGGGCCGGTGCTGCCGACACGCTCGGCCAGATCGGCATTGCTGAGCGCGGCATCGCGCTGCAACTCTGTAACGATGCGGCGATCAAGCGCGTCGAGTTCGACAAATTTCGTCATGAAATAGTCCAATCATGAAATATGATTACGACTATAGCCGAATAACCGGTCATTTTGAAAAGCAATTTCGCGCCTGATTTGCGATGCTGTGGCCATGGCCGACCCCCCCCTCGATCGTCCCGCGCACGCCGCGGAGGACTGGACCGTCCCGCAGGACTGGGACCGCTACAGCGCGGCCGACCATGCGATGTGGGACCGATTGTTTGACCGGCAGGCGCATATGCTGCCGGGGCGGGTGGTGCCGGAATTTATCGCCGGGCTGGACATATTGCGGATGGACGAGCCGGGCATCCCGCGCTTCGACGCTCTGTCGGATCGGCTGATGGGGGCGACAGGGTGGCAGGTGGTGGCGGTGCCGGGGCTGGTGCCAGACCGGGCATTTTTCGATCATCTCGCCAATCGCCGCTTCCCCGCCGGGCGCTTCATCCGCACGCCGGAACAGGAAGATTATCTGGAGGAGCCGGACGTGTTTCACGACATATTCGGTCATGTCCCCCTGCTCGCCAATCCGGTGTTCGCCGACTATATGCAGGCCTACGGTCAGGGCGGGCTGCGCGCCGACGGGCTGGGCGCGATCGAGAAGCTGGCGCGGCTCTACTGGTACACGGTCGAATTCGGGCTGATCGCGACGGACGAAGGCCTGCGCCTCTATGGCGCGGGGATCGTGTCGTCCAACGCCGAATCGCATTTCGCGCTGGAAGATCCCTCGCCCAACCGGCTGGGCTTTGATCTTCAGCGGCTGATGCGGACCCGCTACAGGATCGACGATTTCCAGCAGAGCTATTTCGTCATCGACAGTTTCGACCAGTTGTTGCGCCAGACGGTCGAGACCGATTTCGCGCCGCTTTATGCTGCGCTGGACCAGCAGAGCGATCTCGACACCGACACCATCCTGCCCGGCGACCGCGTCTTTACTCGCGGGACGCAGGCCTATGCCCATAAGAAGATGCAAGAGGAGCCGATATGACTGCCAGCGCCGACAATCCCCTGGGCCTTAACGGCTTTGAATTTGTCGAATTCACCTCGCCAGAGCCGCAAGCGATGGCCGCGCAGTTCGAGGCGCTGGGCTTTACCGCGACCCACCGGCACCCGACCAAGAATATCACCCGCTACAAGCAGGGGCGGATCAACCTGATGCTCAACCGCGACGATGCGGGCCGGGTCGCGGCGTTTCGCGGCGTGCATGGCCCCTCGGCCAGCGCGATGGCGTTCCGCGTCGCCAATCCGCAGGGCGCGCTGCAATGGGCGCTGGCCAATGGTGCGCAGCCGACCGAGGAGGATGACACTGTCATCATGGGGATTGGCGGCGCCTATCTTTATTTCATGCCCGACCGGGGCGATCCCTATGCCAATTGGGCCGAATTTCCTGGTTGGCGTGAGGCGGAGGCGCGCAACAATGTCGGCCTCGACCTGCTCGACCATCTGACCCACAATGTCCGGCGTGGGCAGATGCGGGTGTGGAGCGAATTTTACCGCACCCTGTTCGGGTTCGAGGAGCAGAAATTCTTTGATATTGAGGGCAAGGCGACGGGCCTGACCAGCCAGGCGATGATCGCCCCGGACAAGGCGATCCGCATTCCCCTGAACGAAAGCAAGGATGACAATAGCCAGATCGAGGAGTTCATCCGCGACTATCATGGCGAAGGCATCCAGCATCTCGCTCTGACCACCGACGATATTTACGCGACGGTCGAAAAGCTGCGCGCGCGCGGCGTGCGGTTGCAGGACACGATCGAGACCTATTATGAACTGGTCGACAGCCGTGTGCCGGGCCATGGCGAGGATCTGGAACGGCTGCGCGCCAACCGCATCCTGATCGACGGGGATGTGACAAGCGAAGGGCTGTTGCTGCAAATCTTTACCGAGCCGATGTTCGGGCCGATCTTTTTCGAGATCATCCAGCGCAAGGGCAATGAAGGCTTTGGCAACGGCAATTTCCAGGCCCTGTTCGAGAGTATCGAGCTGGACCAGATACGGCGCGGGGTGGTGAGCGTCGACGCCTGACATAAGAGACGCGAGGAGAGGATCGACATGCACTACCTCCCCGGCTGGGGCAATCATCATGCGAGCGAGGCGGTGGCCGGGGCGTTGCCGGTCGGGCGCAATTCGCCGCAGCGCGTGCCGTTCGGCCTCTATGCCGAGCAATTGTCCGGCACCGCCTTCACCGCGCCGCGTCACGACAACCGGCGTAGCTGGCTCTACCGGATGCGGCCGAGTGCCGGGCATCCGCCGTTCCGGCCCTATGCGCGCGAAACGCTGATCGCGGCGGGGCAGGTCGACACGCCCAACCGACTGCGCTGGAATCCGCTGCCAGCCGCCGGGGCAGGGGTGGATTTCGTCGATGGCCTGATCACCGTCGCGTCCAATGGCGATATCGTCGCAGGGACGGGCTGTGCTGTGCATCTCTATGCGGCCAGCGCGTCGATGGTGGACCGCGCCTTTTTCAGCGCCGATGGCGAGATGCTGATCCTGCCGCAGCAGGGGTGCCTGCGCATCGTTACCGAAATGGGGGTTCTGGAAGTAGCGCCCTTGCAGGTCGCGCTGATCCCGCGAGGGGTGCGGTTTCGGGTGGAGCTGCCGGACGGCGCGGCACGCGGCTATGTCTGCGAAAATCATGGGCAGCCGTTTCGTCTGCCGGACCTCGGACCGATCGGCTCCAATGGTCTCGCCAACGCCCGCGATTTCGAGGCTCCGGTTGCCGCCTATGAGGATGTCGAGCGACCTACCCAGATCGTGCAGAAATATGGCGGCACGCTCTGGGCAACCCAACAGGATCACAGCCCGTTCGATGTCGTCGCCTGGCACGGCAATGTCGCCCCCTATCGCTATGACCTCACCCGCTTCAACACGATCGGCACGGTCAGTTATGACCATCCCGATCCATCCATCTTCACCGTGCTGACCAGTCCCAGCGACACGCCGGGCACCGCCAATGTCGATTTCGTGATCTTCCCGCCGCGCTGGATGGTGGCGGAGGATACGTTCCGCCCGCCCTGGTTCCATCGCAATGTGATGAGCGAATATATGGGCCTGATCCACGGCCAATATGATGCCAAGGCGGACGGCTTCGCACCGGGCGGCGGCAGTCTGCACAACAGCATGTCGGGCCATGGGCCGGACGTCGATAGCTGGCGCAAGGCGGTGGAAGCTGCCCTGTCGCCCCAAAGGATGACAGAGACGATGGCGTTCATGATCGAGAGTCGTATGCCGTTCCGCCCGACCCGCTGGGCGATGGAAACGCCCTTGTTGCAGGCTGATTATGACGCCTGCTGGCAGGGCTTCCCCAAGGCACAGCTGCCATGACGCGCTGGTGGACCACCGACGAGACGCATGATCCGGCGCGGACCAGCTGGGTCGAGAGCGCCCAGGGGCATGGTGATTTCCCGATCCAGAACCTGCCCTATGGCGTCTTTTCGCCAAACGGCGCTGAGGCGCGGATAGGGGTCGCGATCGGCGACATGATCCTCGATCTGGCAGCCTGCGCTGGTGAAGGATTGATCGGAGAGGGGGGCGACACGCTGCTGGACCCGACGCTCAACGCGCTGATGGCGCTGCCGGGCGAGACGCGCCGCAGTCTGCGCCGCGCGATCAGCGCTTTGCTGTCCGACCCGGCAATGCAGGCGACGGTCGAACCGCACCTCCACTCTGCGCGCGATTGCACGCTACACCTACCCGCGCAAATTGGCGATTATAGCGATTTCTATGTCGGCATCCATCACGCCAATAATATCGGCCGCCAGTTCCGCCCGGACAATCCGCTGCTGCCCAACTATAAATATGTGCCGATCGGCTATCATGGCCGTGCCTCCTCGATCCGCCCGTCGGGCGAAGCGCTGGTGCGGCCCTGCGGCCAGCGCAAGGCACCCGATGCCGACGCGCCCGTCTATGGTCCCACCGCGCGGCTCGATTATGAGCTGGAGCTGGGCGTGTGGGTCGGGCCGGGCAATGATCTGGGCAGCCCGATCGCGATCGGCAAAGCAGCCGACCATATTGCCGGATTCTGCCTGCTCAACGACTGGTCGGCGCGGGATTTTCAGGCGTGGGAATATCAGCCGCTCGGTCCCTTTCTGGCTAAGAATTTCCATTCCACCATCTCGCCCTGGGTCGTCACCGCCGAAGCCATGGCCCCATACCGCATCGCCCAGCTCGCGCGGCCCGACGGCGATCCCGCGCCCTTGCCCTATCTGGCCGACCCCGACGATCAGGCGCATGGCGCGCTGGGGCTGACGCTGGCGGTCTATCTGACCAGCGCGACGATGCGCGCGGAGGGCATGGCGCCGATGCGGCTCAGCCATGGTCCGGCCAGCAACATGTATTGGACGGTGCAGCAGATCGTCACCCACCATGCCTCCAATGGATGCAATCTGAAGCCGGGCGATCTGCTCGGCACCGGCACCATTTCCGCGCCGCTGCGGGAGGGTTTTGGCAGCCTGATGGAACTGTCGGCGGGGGGCAAGGAACCGCTGACCCTGCCGACCGGCGAGACGCGCGCCTTTCTGGCCGATGGCGATGAGGTCATGTTGCGTGCGGTCGCGCGGGCGGATGGGTTTATGTCCATAGGCTTTGGCGAGTGCCGGGCGCAGGTCCTGGCGGCGCGGGGACAGGAAGTGGCATGATCCTGCACGGCTATTATCGCTCCACCGCTTCCTACCGCGTGCGGATTGCACTGAACCTCAAAGGCCTCGCCTATGCCGATGCCTTCCACCATTTGCTGCGAAAGGAGCAGTGCGCGCCCGCCTATCTCGCGCTCAATCCGCAGGGGCTGGTCCCCGCGCTGGAGGTGGACGGCGCTGTGCTGACCCAGAGCATCGCCATTTGCGACTATCTCGATGAGGTACACCCTGATCCGCCGCTGCTGCCCGCCGACCCGATCGCGCGGGCGCAGGTGCGCGCCTTCGCGCTGGCCATCGCCTGCGACATCCATCCTGTGCAAAATCTGAAGATATTGCGGCGATTGCGTGCGCTGGGGCTGGACGAGGCGCAGGTGACGGGCTGGGGGCGCGAGACGATCGAGGATGGGCTGGCCGCCTGCGCGGCGCTGATCGCGGGGCGGAGCGGTCCCTATTGTTTCGGTGATCAGGTGACGCTGGCCGACATCTGCCTCGTCCCGCAACTGGTCAACGCCCGCCGCTTCGGCGCGCGCTTCGACTATGGCCGCATCCCCGCGATCGAAGCGGCCTGCCTCGCACTCCCCGCCTTCGCCCGCGCCGCGCCAGAGGCGCAGCCGGACGCGGAATAGGCGTCAGTCGGCAAACAGCTTGAATTCGACCAGCCGGGTCGCCTTGCCGGACGCTTGGGTCAGGAGCAGCCGGACCTTGCTCGTGCGGATTGCGGGCCAGCGCAGCGGCGTTACGCCATTGGCGACCGGGCTGCTTTTGGGCTTTGCGACGTCCTGCCAGCGATCGGCGATCCAGGCCTGAAGCCGGTAGGCGCGCGGCACCGCGAAACGCTGGCCGTCGGCGAAGAAGGCGAGTTCTGCGTGACTGAGGTCGGTCGGCTGGCCAAGGTCGATCGCATAATATTGCTGCGCCGGGGCAGGGGCGGACGACCAGCCATTGGCCAGTTCGGGAAAGAACCATGTCCGCCCGTCAATCGCATCATGGACATTTTCCGCGTCGCTGTTGCTGGACGCTGATCCGATCGGAAACTGGCCGCGGACCAGCTGTACCGCACGGTTGATCGGGCGAACGATGGCGGGGGTGGGGGCACGGGGCAGGGGGATTTCGATGCGGCCCAGCGTGTCGCGCCGGGCAACTTGCCGGCCATCCACCTCGATCGCCAGCCCCTTACCGCGCCGGTAATGGCTACCATCAGCGTCCCATGTCACCGCGATTTGATGGCCATGATAGGGAACGTCCTGCACCCGGAACCAGCCAAGCGCCTGGCTGTCGGCGGCATCAGGCAGCAGCGGATTGACCTCCAGTACATCGTCGGCGCGGGGGCGGATACCGACCAGGCCGGTCAGGATCAGATCGTTGAAACCGGAATGGAAATAATGGTGGCTGCGGTCCAGCCCGACGATCGGCTCGCCGGTTTCGGGGTGATAATCCTCCTCCAGATCGAGCTTGTCCCCCTGATAATGGAGCGCGGCAAATTGGCGCAGCAGGCGCATATAGGTGCTGCGCGTGACCGGGCCGGTGTGGGTGCGATGGTCGAGCAGATTGGCCATGGCGTGCAGCACCTGCGTCGTCTGATAGGGCCAGATGGGGCCGTTCCACTGGCATTCGGGGTCTGTGCCCAGATAGCGATATTGCCGCATATAATATTCGTAACCGGCCTCGACCGTGCGCATCCCGGCCTTGCCCGCCAGTGACGCCGGATCGATCAGATGCGCCCAGGCGGCGGCATATTTCGCCTCGTCGGGGACGATGTCGAACATCCAGGGCAGATAGCCGACCAGCTCGCGGTTGCGGATCGGCTGCCAATAGCTGACATGCTCGTTCTTGCGCGACTGGTGCCGGTCGATGAAATGGCTGAGCCTGTCGTTCCACAGGTCGTCCAGCATCCGCTGTTGCAGCGCGTCGGCGCGGGCGGTGTAGGCGGTGGCCATGGCGGTGTCGCCGGTCAGCGTCGCCATCTTCGCGATCGCACGGGCATTGGCGATCATATAGCTGTTGATCGAGGGGCGGAAAGCGTCGCCGCCCCGGAATCCGTCCGTGCCGCCCGACGCATCGATCGAGGAGACGGTATATTCGGTCGCGTCCAGCAGCGGCTCGACGAAATACAGCCCCTTGTCGAAGTCATATTTATCGTCCCACAGCCGGTAGATATGGTTCATGACGGGCAGGTGCCGCACCGCCCCTTCCCGGTCGCCATCGACCAGATAGCGGCCCCAGACCGCGTCGGCCATATGATCGCTAAAATGCCGGTCATTGCCGCCGCTGCGATACATGAAGTTGATATAATCATCGGCAAAGCGCCGGTCGTTGAGCCAGCGCCCTTCGCCCAGATGGAAGCCGGTGGCGTCGTTCAGGCTGGCATAGGGATGGCGCTGCCAATCGACATCGTCGAGAAATTCGGTCGAGATATAACCGTCCGCGCCCAGATCCCGCTGATGCGCGCGATAGAGTTGCCAGCGATAATAATAGACCGCGTCGAGCTTCGGGTCGGCGGACTCGAAATAGGGGATGCGATCGCGATACCAGGGCGCGTCATTGCCAAAGTGCCGGGTCGCGATGGCGGCTGTATCCATCACCGGCGGCGGCGGCGCGGCTGCGATGCCGATCCATGCGGCCCCGGCCAGCAACAGCATCGTCATCGCGCGCATCGCATCCTCCCGTCTGCAAACAAAATGGCGGTCGTTCCGGGGTTGGAGAGGGACCCGAAACGACCGCCAGACATGGAAGGCGGCATGGGGACGCCGCGTCCCACGGGGCGCTTAATTGAAGCTGTAGCGGACCCCCAGCGCAAAGGTGCGCGCCAGCAGGGTGGTGCCGAGGTTAAACTGTTCCGGGCCGCCGACATCTTCAAACTTGTAATAGGTCTGCATCTTCGACCGGGTCAGGTTGACGGCGTCAAAGGTCAGGCCCAGGCGATCGGTGACCTTGGCGGTCAGCTGGAAGTCCAGGCTCTTTTCCGGCGCGCGCCATACACCGATCGGGTTGGCGAACAGGCGCGCCTCGTTATTGGCCAGGAATTCCTTGCGCCAGACATAGGACAGGCGTGCGCCGATCGGCCCACGTTCATAGGCGAGCGTGGCGTTATAGCTCATGTCGGACACGCCGAAGAAGGACGAGCTGGTTTGCCCTGTGACATTGCCGTTGATGTCGACCAGCGGGATATTCTGTTTGGAATCGAGGATCGTCAGGCTGCCCTGAAACCCCAGACCTTTCAGCGGACCGGGCAGGTAGGTCGGGAAATAGGTCAGACCCAGTTCCACGCCCTTCAACACGCCCTTGGACGCATTTTCCGGCCGGGTGATGAGGAAGCTGTTGGTGTTGAGGCCCGAACCCGGCACCGTGGTCAGCGAGGTGATCGGCACCACCAGCCCGTCAATTTCACGACGGAACAGGGTGGCGTAAATCGCGCTGCTGCGTTCGAAATACCATTCCGCCGCCAAGTCGAAATTCTTTGACGTCGTCGGCCGCAGCCCCGGATTGCCGCGTCCGCCCGTGCCGTAGCCGACATTGGTCAAGTCGCCGGTCAGCGTATAATTGGGGTTGAGGTCGGCAAAGGCCGGACGACGCAGCGTCTCGCCATAGTTGAAGCGCAGGCGCAGATTGTCGAAAATCTCATACCGCGCGGTAAAGCTGGGCAGGAAGCGCTGGGTGCCTGATGCGGCCTGCGTCACCAGCGGCGGATTGCTGTAGCGATCGACGAAGGTGAAATTGGTATCGACCGCGACGAAGCGCACACCCGCCTGCAACTGGAGCGGACGACCGAAGATCGAGACTTCCGCGTCAGCCTGGAGATATGCGGCCAGCGTGACTTCGTTGATGTCGAACACATCGGTCATCGTCATCTGGTCCGACAGCAGGATGCGGTCGGCATAGCGCGGATCATTCTTGTAGAGCTGGCGGATGGTGTCGGCATTTTTCGACAGCCAGTAGCCGCTCGGCAGCACCCAGCTGGTCGGAATGTCGGCACGGCCATCATAGAAGCCGCTGTTGGTGAACAATGCTTCGGCGGGCAGTGTGGACAGGTTCGCGCCCAGGCCGCCGGCATCCTGCGTACGCACCGAATCGCGGGCCTTGCGATCGTCGTAACGGAAGCCGCCGCTGATCTTGCGGATGAAGCCTTCGTCCCACTCATAATCGCCGTCGAGCATGAAGGTCAGCGCGCTGCCCTTCGACTTGTTGGCGTTGTCGTAAAACTCGCCGATGGTCCACTGGGCGGGGTCCGCCAGCAGCGCGTCATCATCGAAATGATAGGAAGGGATGCCGCCACCGGCGTTGAAGTCGACGTCGATCGCCTTGGCGACGCGGGTGGTGCGCATCGCGATGAAGGACGTCTTGTTGGTGCTGGTCTGATAGGCCAGGTCGGCAACGATCTTGCCGCCTTCGCCGACATTCCACTTGCCGTTCAGCGCATAGACGTAGGAGTCGGTCTTGTTGGTGGCAAAATCGCCGCTGTTGAAGCCGAACACGTCGCCCGCGCGGCGCGACTTGATGATGTTGGTGCCGTCATACAGCTCGAAAGTCGAACCGGGGTTCGGACCCAGGCTGCCCCACCAGTCGGCAAAGCTGAACTGCAGCGAGTTGAAGGTGTTGCCCTTGAACCCGTTGTAGAACATTTCGGCGGTATATTCCGAACTGTCATTGGGTGCCCACTGTACCGCAACGTTGAATGCGGGGCGCTCCCGCTTGCCGTATAGGTCGGAACTGAAAATCGCGTCGCGCGAGAGATAATAGGGGACGTTGATGCCATTGATCGGCAGCGTCGAACCGGCGGCGGAGGGCAGGCCACGCTCCTGGCCGGGCTGCCAGCCGGAGAAAATACGTTCGAGAGGGGCAAAACCCGAACCGGCAGGGGGATTTTCGGTCGCAAACGGCACCATCGCGCCTGCTGTCGTCGTCATGTCGCGGAATTTGGTGCGGGTATAGCTGCCGTTGATCAGGATGCCGATGTCGCCTATGCCGGTTTCCCAGCGGTTGCTGATCAGCAGCGCGGCGTTGGGATTATAGGTGTCGGCTTCTTCATTATAGATGCCGCGCGCCAGCGCCGACAGGGCAAAGCCGTCAAAGTCGAAGGGGCGGCGGGTCTTGACGTCGATCTGGCCAGCCAGACCGGTTTCAATCTGTTCGGCGGCGCGGGTCTTGTACACATCGACCTGACGGATCAGGTTGGCCGACAGATCCTGAAGCGCGAACGCCTGACCGGACGCGGTGAAGATGTTGCGGCCGTTCAAGGTGGTCAGCGCATCGGGCAGGCCGCGGATCGAAATCGCGCCCGCTTCGCCGCCGGTGCGGTTGGTGACCTGGATGCCGGTGACGCGCTGGAGCGCTTCGATGACATTATTGTCGGGCAGCTTGCCGACATCTTCGGCGACGATCGAATCGACGATCTGGACCGATTCCTTGCGGACGTTGATCGCGCCGATCATCGACGCGCGCACGCCGGTGACGACGATGTCGGCGGCGTCATCCTCTGCGGCGATCTGGGGGGCGGGGCTGGTCTGCGCCTGGGCGGTGGCGCCCAGCATCAGCGCGAACATGGATGCGGAACATAGTGCGATCGGCCGACGTGCCATTTCAAATCCTCCCCTGCGGCTGGCCCATTCGCCATGCCTCAATTACTCAGACTAATTATTGCTCAGACAAATGGAGTGCAAGCGAAATTTTGTGGATGCGGCCTACAAAGGCGATGAGGCCGTGACATTATTGCCGCAGGCTAGCGGGCGCGACGTTCCGGTCGGTTCTCGTGCGAAGGGTAGACAGGTGAAGGGCCGGTCATCAATCGATGACCAGCCCTTGGTGCTATCTATTTGTCAGAGCAGGTGAACCGGTATCAGTCGGCGCGCCAGCGTGCCGCAGCGTCACGGCTGCGGACCAGCCGGATCTGGCCATTGGCGACGCCGATCGCCTTGCCCGGCGCGGCGATGGCGGCGAAGCGGACAGTGCCAAGCCGCGCGTCGGTCAGCCGGACAAACTGGCTGCGCAGCGCGAAATCGGCGCTTTTGCTGTCAGGCTCCAGCGTGACCGCCCCATCCTTGCCCGCGACCAGATAATGGTCGGGCATCAGGATGGGGGACAGCATGACGCTTTGCGGTCCGGCGCGGCCCGGCGTCTGGCGGAACTGGGTCTGGGCCAAAGCGGGGTTGCCCGCGATCAGGCGGGTGCCGTCATGCGCCAGCAACAGCTTGGCGTCCGCGGCCGACGCAAAGCGTTCGGGCAGCGGGCCGTTGCCCACCGGCACGCCGAAATCGGGGGTGCCGTCGGCGGCATAGTATAGGCGCTGGACGCGGGTGTGGCGGTCGGGGTTGAACAGCGGGTCGCCCTGGATCGCCTCATAATCGCGGCCATGATAGACGAGTATGTCGCGCCCCTTTTCGTCCACGGTAAAACTGTTGTGGCCGGGTCCGAACACGCTGGTTTCCTTACAGGTCGTGAACACCGGCTGGGGCGATTTTGTCCAGCTCTTGGGGTCGAGCAGGTCGGCATTTTCGTCCGCGGTCAGCATCCCCAAACAATAGCGCGCGTCGGTGGCGCTGGCCGAATAGGTCATGAACAGGCGGCCATTGCGGTGCAGGATGGCGGGCGCTTCAGCGACCTTGTAACCGCGAATTTCCCAGTCGAGCGTCGGCACGGTCAGACGGGTCGCCTTGCCCGCCAGCTTCAACGGTGATTCGAGCTTGGCTATGTACAGGTTACTGTTCGTCTCGATCCCCGGCTCGCGCTGCGCCCAGGCGAAATAGCGCTGCCCTTTATGGACGAAGCTGGTCGAATCCAGGTTGAAACTGTCCCAGGGTGTCTGGAATTGGCCGAGCAGGCTCCATTTGCCGGTCATCGGGTCCGGCCCGTCGCACACTACCGCATAGGTGCGGATGCGGAACACATCCTCGCCCCCGCCGCTGGGACCGGCGGCGAAATACATGATCCACTGGCCGTTGATCTGGTGCAGTTCGGGCGCCCAGATGAAGCCGGACAAGGGACCGGTCTTTTCATGCCGCCACAGCACCGCTTCGGTCGCGGTCGTCAGCCCCGCGATCGTCCTGGACCGGCGCAGCACCAGCCGGTCATATTCGGGGACGGAGCCGGTCAGATAGTAATAGCCGTCGTCATGACGAAAAACCTGCGCATCGGCGCGCTGTTTGACGATCGGGTTTTGCGGGCCGGCGACGGGTGCGTCGGCGACCTTGGCGCGCGCCATCATCGGCGCGGCGGACAGGGCGGCGCTGCTGGCAATGAAGCTACGGCGGGACAGGGTGAAATTCATGTCATTCTCTCCGGTCGGTGCGTCAATAATCGGCGTGCGGCCAGCCATCCGCGCCCCAGCGGACGGGCGCGATCCGCAGGGTGGGGGTGCCGTTCGATTGCTTGTCATAGGCGTGATAGACGACATAATCCTTGCCGTCCTTGTCATGCAGCCATCCGGCATGGCCGGGGCCACGGAAGCGTTGTTGCTCCTGAAGGTCGGCACGCAGGAAGATGCTGCCGCCGCCCTCCAGCATCGGGCTGCCATCCTTGCCCAGATAGGGACCGGTGATCGCCTTCGACCGTCCGATGACGGTATAATAGGTGCTGGCTGCGCCCTTGCAGCAATAATCATAGGAGGCCATCAGCCAGTAATAGCCGCCATGGTCGATGATGAAGGGCGCTTCGACCGGGGCGGGGCCGCCAGCGGGCGCAGGGCGGCGGGCGATGGCGACGGGCTTGGTTTTCGCGTCTTTGGGTTTGCCGCTTTTGGGGTCCAGCTCGAACAGTTTGAGACCCGTCCAGAAGCTGCCGAGCGAGAGCCAGTGGCGGCCTCCGCGGTCGATGATGAAATTGGGGTCGATCGCGTTAAAATCGTCGCTCTTGTCCGACATGACGACCAGCCCCTCGTCCCGCCACTGATAATCGGGGGCTTTGGGGTCGAGCGTCGGGCTGGTGGCCAGGCCAATCGCCGAGCGGTTCGATCCGAAGGTCGAGACCGAATAATAGAGGCGATAGCGGCCGTTCACGAAACTAATATCGGGCGCCCACATGCCGTCGCTGCCGGGTATCGCCTGTTTCGCCCAGTCAGGCAGCGCGGTGAAGATCGGTGCGCCTGCGGTCCAGTGGATAAGGTCAGGCGAGGTGCGGGTCTCGATCAGCCGCTTGCCATGGCCGGTGCTGAACACATGATAGGTGTCGCCCTGCCGGATGATCACCGGATCATGGGTGGGCGTGAGGTCGCCGGTCAGGCGACTGTTGAGCGTATCGCGCGGCGGCTGGGACGGCTGCTGCGCACAGGCGGGGGCGGCGAGAAGGGCGAGGCCCAGCCATGCCATGAACGTCGGTCGCCTCATGCGGACCTCTCCAATTAAAGCCATGTGCTCCCGCGCAGGCGGGAGCCCGGTTGAAACGGCGGGACTGGGCTCCCGCCTGCGCGGGAGCACATTTCGCCCCAGCCCTTATTGCAACTCCAGCACCACCACCGACTTGGGCGGCAAGGTCACGCTGAGCGTGCCACCGCTGACCTGCGCGCCAGTGAAGGCGACCGGCTTCACCGTGTCCGGCGCGTCGAATGTATTATGGGCGTTGATCGCCGATGCGGTCAGGATACGGCCGGTGACGCTCGCGGCATTCAGGCCATCCAGCTTGACCGTGACCGTGTTGGGCTGGTTCGGGTCCAGGTTGGACAGGCCGACATGGACCTTGCCATCCTTGCCCCGGACCGCCGATCCGCTGACCGCGGGCATCGACCATTTATCCTTGTTATACCAGGGCGTGTCGATGCTGATCGGCAGCACGGTCGCGTCCTGCCAGGGCTTGTACATTTCAAACACATGATAGGTCGGCGTCAGTGCCATCTTCTTGCCATCGGTCAGGATCATCGCCTGCAACACGTTCACCATCTGGGCGATGGCGGTCATCTTCACCCGGTCGGCATGACGCGCGAAAATGTCGAGATGGACCGATGCGACCAGTGCGTCGCGCAGCGTGTTCTGCTGGCGCAGGAAGCCGGGATGCGTGCCCGGATCGTCGGCATACCAGGTGCCCCATTCATCGACCGCCAGCCAGACCTTTTTGGCCGGATCATATTTGTCCATGATCGCGCTATGCTTGGTGATCAGCTCGTCCATGCGCAGCGCTTCGGCCAGCGTGTTGGCCCAGCCCGCCTCATCGAACACGGTGGACGAGGCGCGCGGCGGCCAGGAGCCAGGGATGGTGTAATAATGGAGCGACAGTGCGTCGAGCTGGCCGCTCGCCACCTTCATCATCGTCTCGGTCCAGTTATAATCATCGACATTGGCACCCGCCGCGATCTTCATGATCTTCGTACCGCGCGGTGCCTTGATGAAGGTGGCGTAGCGGCGGGTGAGGTCGGCGGCATATTCGGCGCGCATATTGCCGCCGCAGCCCCATAGCTCGTTACCCACGCCGAAGTAGGGGACGGCCCATGGCTCCCTATGGCCATTCTTGGCGCGTTCGTCGGCCAGCGTGCCGGCGGGCGAGGTCATATATTCGACCCATTCGGCCATTTCCTGCGGGGTGCCATTGCCGACATTGCCCGCGACATAGGCCTCCGCACCGATCTGGCGGACCAGCTCGAAAAATTCATGGGTGCCGACCGTGTTCGGCTCGGTCACGCCGCCCCAATGGGTGTTGATCTTGACCGGGCGCTTGGATTTGCCGCCAATGCCTTCGCGCCAATGATATTCATCGGCAAAGCAGCCGCCCGGCCAGCGCACCACGGGAACCGACAGGTTGCGCAGTGCCGAAATCACGTCATTGCGAAAGCCGTTGGTGTTGGGGATGGACTTGTCATTGCCGACCCAGAGGCCACCATAAATGCCATTGCCCAGATGCTCGGCGAACTGGGTGAAGATGCGCTTGTCATAGACCGGGCCGGGGGTCGCGGCGCTGATCGTCGCGGTCGTCGGCTTGCCATCCGTGTCGGCGTGCGCGCTGCTGGTCAATGCGGTGGCGCAGAGCAGCAGCGTGGCCGTAGTGCGGCGCAGGGCTTTGATCATGTCGTCCTCTCCTGTGATCTTAATCGTGAAATGCGTCTGTGGTCTCACGCCGCCCGCGCAGGAAGGCGTCGGCGACCAGCCGCAGCGGATCGGTATCGACGTC
Source organism: Sphingobium terrigena (assembly GCF_003591655.1). Lineage (GTDB taxonomy): Bacteria > Pseudomonadota > Alphaproteobacteria > Sphingomonadales > Sphingomonadaceae > Sphingobium > Sphingobium terrigena. The sequence goes on along the minus strand of NZ_QVRA01000008.1, from coordinate 177,697 downwards.
CGACCGTCCGCCCCGGATCAGCGCGGCAAAGCGGCTGTAGAGGCCGGGATATTCGACATCCTCACCATGTTCTGTGCCGCTGGGCAGGTGCAGCACCGCACCCCCCTGAGACAATTTGAGCGTCCCCGCGTCGGTTTCCACGACAATGTCCCAGCTTTGCGGCCCGGTTTGCCGCCAGTCGAGATCCATGTGAATGGGCGCGCCCCCGGTATCGCGAAAATGCAGGTCCGCCGCGATCGGCGCGGCGCGATTGTCCGGCAGGGTCAGCGTCGCGTCCTTCAGGAAGAAGGGGCGCGGCAGGATATGGGTGACGATGGAGAGCGCATTGATCCCCGGATCGAACACGCCAAGCCCGCCGGGTTGCCAGATCCATGCCTGTCCCGGATGCCATACGCGCACATCCTCCCGCCAGACGATCGACACGCTTTCGATCCGCCGCTCGGCCAGCCAGGCCCGCGCCGGGGCTACGCCCGCGGCAAAGCGGTTGTGCCAGGCGGCAAACAGGGAAACGCCGACCTTGTCCGCCTGCGCCTGCAAAGCGCCGACTTCGGCCAGCGTCGCGCCGGGCGGCTTTTCCAGAAACAGGTGGACGCCGCGCCCCAGCGCCTGTGCCGCCAGATCGTAGCGGACCTGCGGCGGGGTGCAGAGCGCGATCGCATCCACCGCCGGGCCATCCCGCAGCAGCGCATCCAGACTGGCCAGATGCGGCACCCCGTCCAGGCCGGCATCATGCGGACTGACGGTCGCGGCCAGGCTGAAGGCGTTATTGCCCCGGATCGCGGGGACATGCTGGTCGCGCGCAATCTTGCCGATGCCCACGATCGCGATACGGATCGGGTCCATGGAACTCAGAGCGCCTGAACGACCACTTCGACTGGCTCTGCCCGCTGCAACACATTGCGCACCGGCAGGGTGAAGGGTGCGGCGGCGATTTCGAACACATCGCCTTCCTGCGTCGCGATGCCGTCACTGAAGGAGAGCGTCGCGGTGCCGAAGAAATGGACGTGCACGTCGCCGGGGCGGCGGAACAGATCATATTTGAAATGATGATGTTCCAGATTGGCGAAGCTGTGCGACATATTGCCCTCGCCCGACAGGAACGGCTTTTCCCAGATCGCCCTGCCATCGCGCAGGATGCGGCTTGCCCCCTCGATATGCTCCGGCGGGGTGCCGACCAGCAATTCCGGGCCAAGCGCGGCCTGCCGCAGCTTGGAATGGGCGAGCCACAGATAATTGTGCCGCTCGGTCACATGGTCGCTAAACTCGTTGGCGAGCGCCAGGCCAAGCCGATAGGGCTGGCCATCATCGCCAATGATGTAGATGCCCGCAATTTCCGGCTCCTCGCCGCCATCCTTGGCAAAGGCGGGCATGGCCAGCGGTTCACCCGGTCCGACCAGCTGCGACCCGTCGCCCTTGTAAAACCATTCGGGCTGCTGGCCGACCGCGCCCGGCGCAGGCTTGCCGCCCTCCAGCCCTTCCAGGAACATGCGCATCGAATCGGTCTGCTTTTCGACTGCCGCTGCTTCCCGGTGCATCTTGTCGCGCCCTTCGGCGGAACCAAGATGGGTCAGGCCGGTGCCGGTCAGCTGGATATGCGCGTCATCATCATGGTCGATGGGCGCCAGCAATTCGCCCGCGGCGAAGGCGGCGGCGATGTCGATCGGATTGCCCCTGCCAGCCGCTTCGACAGCGGCGCTCAGGCTGATGCCACGGGCAATCGCGTCGAGCGCCAGCGCGCGGATGCTGGTATAGCCCGGCACGATATGGGCAGCATCGCCCTGCGCCGCGATAACGGAGCGGACGCCGCTGGGGGCACGGTGCTGCAACAGGCGCAATATCATGAAAAAACTCTCCTCCCGCACGCCGTTCGCGGCGCTGGCTGATCCTGAATGACGAGCGATCACGCGCTCGGGCTGCTGCAGAAAGCAGCAACGCCTGCACGATGACTCTGTCAATTACTCCGACATATTACAGGATGATGGTAATGGCAATGCTTCTATTCTACACCGATCCGTGCCTGATAGATGCAAGGTGGGAGGAGCCGGAATGGGACAGGATAGGCCGTCAACAGATGCGCAAGCCGCGGAAAATGGCGGTTCGGTCAAGGTGGCACGCGGGCCGGGCAGGCGATTGCACGGGGCGATCGCGCACAAGCTGGGCACCGCGATCTTGTCAGGCCAATATGCGCCTGGTGATATTCTGTCGGGTGAAGTCGCCTTTGCCGAGGAACTGGACGTGTCGCGCAGCGCCTATCGCGAAGCAATCCAGGTGTTGACGGCCAAGGGGCTGGTGGAAAGCCGCCCCAAGGCTGGAACGCGAGTCTTGCCCCGCAACCGCTGGAATTTGCTGGACCCCGAAGTGCTGGCCTGGGCCTTTGCCGGGGAACCCGACATCCAATTCGTGCGCGATCTGTTCGAACTGCGCGCGATCGTCGAACCGGCCGCCGCCCGGCTGGCGGCGCAGCGGCGCGACAAGAATGACATCAAAATCATGAAGGATGCGCTGGCCGCCATGCGCCGCCATACGCTGGCGACCGAACTGGGCCGGGCGGCGGACCGCGATTTCCACAATGCGATATTGAATGCGACCCGCAACGATGCGCTCCAGGTCCTGTCCGCCAGCATAGGCGCGGCGGTCAACTGGACCACCCAATATAAGCAACGCGCCCGCGCCCTGCCGCGCAACCCGATCCCCGACCATGTCCGCGTGTTTGACGCCATCGCATCGGGTGATGCGGCGGCGGCTGCGGACGCCATGGGCGTGCTGGTCGATCTGGCGCTGGAGGACACGGCTAGCGCAATGGGGGGATGATTATTCCTCCCCTGCACGGGGAGAAATGAAAAAGGCCGGAGCAGGTTACCCCGCTCCGGCCTTTTTTCCGAAGTGCGACCCTCGGCTTTATTCCGCTTATTCCGCGACCGGCTGGTCGGGCAGCGCATGGGTCACTTTCGATCCCCATAGCGCGTAGAACAGGATGTAGAGTTCGCAAGCCGCGGTCAGCAGGAACGACCATTGCAGGCCATATTCGTCCGCCAGCTTGCCCTGCACCACGACCAGCGCGCCACCGGCGATCGCCATGATCAGCAGGCCGGATCCTTCCTCGGTCAGCGGCCCAAGCCCCTTGATCCCCAGCGTGAAGATGGTGGGGAACATGATCGAGTGGAACAGGCCGACCAGGATCAGCGCCCACATCGCCATCGGCCCTGTGGTGAACACCGTCACCAGCATGACGATGAACGCACCGATCGAGAAGGCGGCCAGCACATGGCCAGCATCGAATTTCTGCATGATCGCAGAGCCAGCAAAACGGCCAACCATCATCCCGCCCCACAGCAGGCTGAGATAATTGCCCGCCTGCTCATGCGTCAGATTGGCGATGTCGGGCTGGCTGACGAAATTGACGAACAGGTTGGCGACGCCGATTTCTGCGATCAGATAGATGAAGATCGCGGGGATGCCGAACACCAGATTGCGATGGGCCCAGAGCGAGTGCTTCTTGCGCTCTTCCTTGCTGTGGCGCGATGTGGCGTTGCCCATGGCGGGCAGCGGAAAGCGGGCGATGATAACAGCCAGCACCACCAAAATGACGGCGACGATGATATAGGGCAGGATCACCGACTGGGCGTCGGCCAGACGTTCAGCTTGCGTCAGCACGACATCGCCCTGCGCCGTGCCACCCTTCGATCGGCCCAGGATCAGATAGGCGCCGAACAAAGGCGCCAGCATCGTGCCCGCCGAATTCATCGCCTGCACCAGATTGAGGCGCGAGGAGGCGGTTTCGGGCTTGCCGACCACTGCGACATAGGGGTTGGCCGCGACCTGCAACAAAGTGATGCCGCTGGCGATGACGAACAGCATGACCAGAGTCACGCCATAGGAGGGGATGGATGCCGCCAGCGTCATGCCCGCTGCGCCCGCCGCCATGATCAGCAGCCCGATCACCATCGACTTCTGATAGCCGACCCGCTCGATCAGCTTGGCCGACGGGATGGAGGCGAAGAAATAGGCGATGAACCAGACCGATTCGATCAGCGTCGTCTGGGTGTAGCTCAGGTCAAACACGCTGCGCAGATGCGGCAGCAGCGTATTGTTGATGACCGTGATGAAGCCCCACATGAAAAACAGGCTGGCCAGCAGGCCAAGCGCCGGGCCGTAGCGCGTGCCGGGATTATGCGTCACCGTTGGCGCGGCGGTCGAGGAAACTGGTCCTGCCATTCATCCGTCTCCGTAAAATTCCAGTGCGGCACAGCCGCTTGAGGGGTTGCATCCGCTTATTTTGTCTGAGTATATTCCCCGAAACCGCCCGTCAATGGGTCATGGTCACAAGAGGAAGCCCCATGCGCAACGTCGCTACGATCAAAACAACGCTGTCATACGCAGTCGCGCTGGCACTGACAAGCGTGCCTGCCCTTGCCGCCGAAGCCAGCCGCGCCCCTGCCGGCACGCTGGCGGACGGATCAGCGGTGGAGGTGATCAGCCTGACCAATAAACAGGGTGTATCGGCGAAGATCCTGACCTATGGCGCGACGCTCCAGGCGCTGTCTGCGCCCGACAAGGACGGCAAATTCGCGGACGTGCTGCTCGGCTATGATGACCTCAAAGACTATGTCGATCATCCCAATTATTTCGGCGTGACCGTGGGCCGCTATGCCAACCGGATCGCGGGCGGCGCCTTCTCGCTCGACGGCAAAGCCTATCAACTGCCGCTCAACGACAAGACCAATACGCTGCACGGCGGCGGCAAGGGGTTTGACAAACAGGTCTGGAAAGTCGCGTCGGTCAAGAGCGGGCCGGTCGCGACCCTCGTGCTGACGCTGACCAGCGCGGATGGCGATTCGGGCTATCCGGGCAAGCTGGACAGCAGCGTCACCTATACGCTGGACGAAGCGGGTAATCTCGGCATCACATTCGACGCGAAAACCGACAAGCCCACGATCGTCAACATGACCAACCACGCGATTTTCAACCTGGCCGGCGAAGGATCGCCGGACGGTGCGCTCGGCCATCTGCTGACGATCCCGGCCAAGGCCTATACGCCGGTCGATGCCGCGCTGATCCCGACCGGCGAGTTGAAGCCGGTGGATGGCGGCGTGTTTGATTTTCGCGCCCCCCGCCGCGTCGCTGACGGCATTCGCGACGGGCGCGATCCGCAGATCGTTGCCGGGCGCGGCTATGACCATAATTGGGCGCTGGACAAGGGCGTGACAAAGACGCCGCAACTGGCTGCGCGGCTGGAAGATCCGGCATCGGGCCGGGTGCTGGAGGTGCTGACGACCGAGCCGGGGCTGCAATTTTACGCAGGCAATTTCCTGGACGGCACGCTGGTCGGCAAGGGTGGGCATCTCTACCGCATGGGTGACGGCATCGCGCTGGAGCCGCAGAAATTCCCAGACGCGCCCAACAAGCCCAATTTCGTGTCGGCCCGGGTTGATCCGGGCAAGCCCTATCATCACGCGATGGTCTATCGCCTTTCGGTAAAGCGCTGACTCATGGCACAATGGCAGATGATCCAACGCGATGTGGCTGACACGCTGGGCGAAGGGACGCTCTGGTCGGCGCGCGACAATGCGGTCTATTGGGTCGATATCCTTGCGCCCGCGCTCAACCGGCTGTCGCTGGACGGCGGCACGGTCGAGCGCTGGGCGATGCCCGAACCGCTGGGCTGGGTGGCGGAGCGGGCGGGCGGCGGCTTTATCGGCGGGTTCAAAAGCGGTTTTGCCGCGATCAGCCTGAACCCGCTGACCATCACGCCCATCGGCGACCCGGAACCTGACCTGTCCTATAACCGCATGAATGATGGCAAGGCCGATGCGAACGGCTATATCTGGTGCGGCACGATGGATATGGAGGAGGAACGCGACAGCGGATCGCTCTATCGGCTTGCCCCCGATTTGCGCTGGCAGCAGATGGACAGCGGTTATCGCGTGACCAACGGCCCGGCTTTCTCGCCCTGCGGCAAATGGCTCTATCATAGCGATACGTCGCGTCGAGTCATGTATCGCTTTGCCCGGACGGCCGACGGGATCGCTGATCGCCAGCCCTTCATCCGCTTTACCGATGCGGACGGCTATCCCGACGGCATGACCGTGGATGCGGACGGCCATATCTGGGTCGCCCATTGGGGCGGCGGACGAATCAGCCGCTTCACGCCTGACGGCGCGCTGGACCGTTCCATCGCCTTGCCCGCGCGGCAGATCACTAACATCAGCTTTGCCGGACCTGATCTGGACCGCATGTTCGTCAGTTCTGCGGCGACCGGCCTGGACGCGACGCCTCATGACGGCGGCTTCTTCGAAGTCGATTGCGGTGTGCGCGGAATGCCGACCAACCTGTTTGCGGGCTGATGCGTGATTCACCCAAAACCTGATAAAAGGCGATTGAACCGGGCGCGAGAATCTGCTTAATGCGCCTGGACAGCGTTGTCACGCCTTCTCCAAAGCGCACAACGCTGTGATCCCGGACAGCCATGCGGCGAACTGCACGCGCCAAAGGCTGTCCGGGACGATTTTTCCCTTCACATATGTCCAGCTCACTGTCGGTTTATCATGGCCAGCGCCTGGGACCCGCCTGAACCAAAACGGTTCGGGCGCTCCTCAGACGCGCTTTCCCGGCGCTCGCGTCGGTGCATCGCGACGGGTCCAGCGCGGGGCGACGCGCACCGGTTTCCATAGATCGGGTCCCAGCAGCAGCAACGTCATCCCCAGACTAGCGCTGAGAAAGGCAGTGGCGGCGACCGCGAGCTGCGCCAATGTGACCCCCACCGACCGGTCGACCAACTGGTGCAGCAGCCGCCCCTGCGGGCCAAGGCTGGCGATCAGGCCAAGGCCAAGCAGGCGCAGGCCAATCCGCGCGGCGGGATGGGGATGCCAATGGGACATGAAAACCAGCCTCTGCAATGTCGAACAGGAGGCATCCCATTTACCGATGACCGCATAGCAAAACGAGAGCGGGAACGGGCAGGCCGCATTGAAATTGCGTAGGAATTGGTACGCACAGCCATGCTATGGCGCAAAATCATACGCAGATACTATGCCAAAGCGCCGTTCCTGCCATGGAGATCGAATGCATTTCCATGTCATGTCGGCAGTAAAGGGTGGAACAGGGGCATATGGCGATGCAATCGCAAGCGGACGGGATATTGGCCGAGGCGGCATCGGCCGAGCATAGCGGACCGCAGGCTGGCTTGCCGACACTGGCGCTGGGGGCGCTGGGCGTGGTGTTCGGCGATATCGGCACGTCGCCGCTCTATGCGCTCAAGGAAAGTTTTGTCGGCCATCATCCGCTCGCCGTCGATCCGCTGCACATTTATGGCGTCCTGTCGCTGATCTTCTGGACCATGATGCTGGTCGTCACGGTCAAATATGTATTCATCGTCATGCGCGCCGACAATCATGGCGAGGGGGGCAGCATGGCGCTGCTCGCGCTGATCGGGCGGCGCATGGGCGAGACTCGCGCCACCCCGGCGATTGCGATGCTGGGGGTGCTGGCGACCGCGCTTTTCTATGGCGACGCGATCATCACCCCGGCCATTTCCGTGCTGTCGGCGGTGGAGGGGCTGACCGTGGTGCAGGCCAGCCTGACGCCGCTGGTACTGCCCATCGCCATCCTGATCCTGATCGGCCTGTTCCTGATCCAGCGCCACGGCACTGCGAAGGTTGGCGCGCTGTTCGGGCCGGTGATGGTCGTCTATTTTGTAGTGCTGGCGGTGCTGGGCATCACCAATTTGTGGCGGCACCCGGAGATTATCGGGATCGTCAATCCGCTTTACGCCGTGCATTTCTTCGCGCTCGATCCGAAGCTGGCCTTCCTGGCGCTGGGATCGGTGGTGCTGGCGGTAACCGGGGCCGAAGCGCTCTATGCCGATATGGGCCATTTCGGGCGCAAGGCGATCAGCCTGGCCTGGCTCTATGCCGCGCTGCCCTGCCTGCTGCTCAACTATATGGGGCAGGGGGCGCTGATGCTGGATGATCCGGCGACGGCAGCCAACCCCTTCTTCCTGATGGCGCCGGACTGGGCGCGACTGCCGCTGGTGATCCTCGCTACGCTGGCGACGATCATCGCCAGCCAGGCGGTGATTTCCGGCGCATTTTCGGTCACACAACAGGCGGTGCAGCTGGGCTTCCTGCCGCGCCTGCGCATTCTCCACACCAGCGCAAGTGCTGCGGGGCAAATCTACCTGCCGCTGGTCAACCGCGTGCTGCTGATCCTGGTCATCCTGCTGGTGCTGGGCTTTGGCAGCTCGACCGATCTGGCCGCTGCCTATGGTATTGCGGTGACCGGCACGATGGTCATCACCACCGCCATGATGGGCGTGCTGACGTTCAGCGTCTGGCGCTGGCATCCGCTGCTGGCGGGCGGGGTCACTGGCCTGTTCCTGGTCATTGATGGCCTCTATTTCGCCTCCAACGCGACCAAGATCCCCGATGGCGGCTGGTTCCCGCTGCTGGTGGCGGCGGTGGCTTTCGTTATCCTTACGACCTGGGCCACCGGGCGGCGGATCATGCGGGAACGGCTGCGCGACGGGGCGATGGAGCTGGACCTGTTCATCCGATCGACGCGCAGTTCGCTGCCGCGGGTGCCGGGCACCGCGATCTTCCTGTCATCCACGCCCGAAGGCGTGCCGCCGGCCTTGCTCCACAATGTGAAGCACAACCGTATCCTGCATGAACGCAACATCATCCTGACCGTGCGGACGCTTGGCGTGCCGCATCTGCCGCTCGATGGCCGGGTTCAGGTGGCGGATCATAGCGATGGCTTTTATCGCCTGATCCTGCGCCATGGTTTCATGGAGGAGGTGGATATTCCCGCTTCGCTCAAGGCGGTCGGCGACTGTGGCGGGCCGATCCGGGTGGCCGACAGCAGCTATTTCCTCAGCCGCCAGACGCTGATCGCGTCGCAACGGCCGGGCATGGCGATCTGGCGGGAAAAACTGTTCGCCTGGATGATCCGCAACGCGGAAAGCCCGATGGATTTCTTCAAGCTGCCCACCAACCGCATCGTCGAACTGGGATCGCAGGTGGAGATTTGAGATAGGGGCGCAACCCCCTTCCCTGCGCGCGGCTTCCTGCTAAAGCCCGCCCATGCTCAATCTTAACGGTATCACCGTGCGCCTTGGTGGCCGCATCATCCTTGACCGCGCCAGCGCGGCACTTCCCCCGCGCAGCCGGGTCGGCCTGATCGGTCGCAACGGCGCGGGCAAGTCCACGCTGATGAAGGTCATGATCGGCCAGCTCGATCCTGACGATGGCAGTTGCGACATGCCACGCGACACGCGGCTGGGCTATATCGCGCAGGAAGCCCCCAGCGGCACGGCGACCCCGTTCGAAACGGTGCTGGAAGCGGACAAGGAACGCGCCGCGCTGATGGCGGAGGCGGAGCATACCGAAGATCCCGATCGCCTGGGCCATATCTATGAGCGGCTGACCAGCATCGACGCCTATACCGCGCCCGCCCGCGCAGCGCGCATCCTGGTGGGCCTGGGTTTTGACGAGGAGATGCAGGGCCGCCCGCTCGACAGCTATTCGGGCGGCTGGAAAATGCGCGTGGCGCTTGCCTCCCTGCTCTTCTCCAACCCCGACCTGCTGCTGCTCGACGAACCCTCGAACCATCTCGACCTTGAAGCGACGATGTGGCTGGAAAATTTCCTCAAAGCCTATCGTGGCACGGTGGTCGTCATCAGCCATGAGCGCGACCTGCTCAACAATGTCGTCGATTACATCCTCCATCTGGAGGGCGGCAAGGTCACCCTCTATCCCGGCGGCTATGATGCGTTCGAACGGCAGCGGGCCGAGCGCCTGGCCCAGCTTGAATCGGCACGGGTCAAGCAGCAGGCCGAGCGCGAGAAGTTGCAGGATTATGTCGCGCGCAACTCCGCCCGCGCCTCGACCGCGAAACAGGCGCAGTCGCGCGCCAAGGCGCTGGCGCGGATGCAGCCGATTGCCGCGGCGATCGAGGACCCCACGCTCGCGTTCAGCTTTCCCAGCCCGCCCGAATTGCGCCCGCCGCTCATCACCATGGACATGGCGGCGGTCGGCTATGGCGACACGCCGATCCTGCGCCGGGTCAATCTGCGCATCGACCCGGACGACCGGCTGGCGCTGCTGGGCCGCAACGGCAATGGCAAGACGACGCTGGCCCGCCTGATCGCGGCGCAACTCGCCCCGATGGAGGGGCAGATGCAAAGCTCGTCCAAGATGCAGGTCGGCTATTTCACCCAATATCAGGTGGAGGAACTGGACGTCACCGACACGCCGCTGGAACATATGACCCGCGTCATGAAGGGCGCGACCCCCGGTGCGGTGCGGGCGCAACTGGGGCGGTTCGGCTTTTCGGGTGAGCGGGCGATCCAGAAGGTCGGCTCCATGTCGGGTGGCGAAAGGGCGCGGCTGGCGCTGGCGCTTATCACCCGCGATGCGCCGCATCTGCTGATCCTTGACGAACCGACCAACCATCTGGACGTCGACAGTCGCGAGGCGCTGGTGCAGGCGCTCAACGATTATAATGGCGCGGTGGTGATCGTCAGCCATGACCGGCACATGATCGAACTGGTCGCTGACCGGCTGGTGCTGGTCGATGGCGGCACCGCCCAGCCGTTCGATGGCAGTCTGGAGGATTATACCGACATCGTCCTGCGCAAGGCCGACGGCAACAGCAGCAGCGACGCGCCCAAGGTGGATCGCAAGGCCGACAAGAAGGCGGCGGCGGAATGGCGCGAAAAGCAGAAGGCGCTCAAAAACGCCGTCTCGCGCGCCGAAAAGGAAATGGCGACGCTGATCGCCGAGCGCAAGCGGATCGACGCCGTGCTATTCGATCCCAAGTCTGCCACCGGGGCTGAGGCGAAGATGACCACCAGCGAGTTGATGGTGAAGCGCGCCGCGGTGGAAAAGAAGCTGGAAGCGGCCGAAGAAGTGTGGATGGAAGCGGGCGCGGCGCTGGAGGCGGGCTGAGCCGTCAGCGCCCGACCAGAATGAACGGCGCCCAAATATAGGGTTGGGCCGCGTCGGGCCGCTTCGACCGCATCAGTTTCAGCATCGCCCTTTGCAGGGCGACCGCGCGCGGCGTTCCTCCATTGGTGGCTTTCACCGTCTCCAGCGTGACGAAGGCGCTGGCATCGTCGCGCACCGGCCAGTGCGACACCAGCAGCGATCCTGCCCCGGCATAGCGGAACGCCTGCGCCAGTCCCGAATAGGCCGGTGCCTGCGCGCTGTCGCCCGCCGCCGTGTTGCAGGCGGACAGGATCACCCAGTCCGCGCCGATTCGCATCGCCGCGACCTCCGAAGCGGTCAGCAGCCCATCGTCGCCGGTGCCGGGGGCGGGCGGGGACAGGACCAGCGCGGGCTCGGTCACCCCCTCCATCTGGCCGCTGACCAACCCGTGGGTCGCGAACAGAATGACGGAATAGGGGGCCAGATCCTGCCCGCGTAGTGCCGCCTCGCTCGCTTGCGCGCCAACCAGCAGGGTGGCGCGGTCGGTGCCGAAACGATCCGCCACGGCGCGCAGTTCGGCCAAAGATCCGGGCAGCGGCGGCAATTCGGCCAGCGCAGTCGCGTCCGCGTTGCCGCCGCGAAAATAATGATTGGCGGCGAGCAGGACCGGCGTGGCGGGCTTGGTCGTGGCGGCAAAGGCGTCGGGCGCGCCGACGCCCAGAAAGCTCTGGTTGCGCATCGCGATCCGCTGCGGTGCCGCGGTGCTTGTGGCAAAGCCGGGCTGTACCTCGATCGCGAAGCGGCGGATCAGCCAGGGCGTGTCCTGGCCCACCGTCACGACGGGCCGCTGTGGCAGCATCGCGAAGGGCAGCGAGGCGAAAGCACCGGTGGGTACGATCCGCAACGCCTTTGCCTTGCCCAGCCTGGCGAGAATGGCGGGGGTAAAAATCTGGGTATAAATATCATGCGCCGCCGTCCGGTCGAACCCGTTGGGGGTCATCGCACCGCGCAGCCGGTCGACCAGCGCGACCATGGCGGCGCGCCCCAGCGCCGTGCGTTCGACGGTCGCGCCATCGGCATTGACCGCCAGCAGATAGACCCCGTCAAAGGCCGGCATCACCGCCAGCAGCGCTTCGTCCTGCGCCAATCCCGCGCGTAGGGTCGCAAGGTCGGGCCGCACGCCGCCCCGTGCCTCGACCCAGCGGGGATAGTCGCGGGCGATGGCGGCGCGTTCGGCCTCGGCGATGGTCTCCACCGTAGCGCGAGCCACGCGCGCGGCCTCGACATCCTTGTCGGTCGCCAGCGCCTTGAGCAGCGCGCTGTCCGCGCTGGCCAGCGCCTTCAGTCTATCCTGCAAGGTGCGGACCCGCGCGGCGAGGGCGGGATCGGCAACGAGACGTTCCGCGACCAGCCGGTTGGCCTGGGCAATGCGCGACCCCGCCAGGACCGCCATCGCGTCCAGCGCCAGCGCCGGGTCATGCGCCTGCACCGCGATCTTCAGGATTGTGTCGAGCGCGGCGCGCTGATCTTCATTCAAGTCGCCATCATCGTCGAGCGACTGGCTTTCGCGCAGCAGTCCGGCCATTTGGCGCGCCGCCGCGACGGCATCGCCCCCTTGCGCCCAGGCCGCCAGCATCGCAGCATTGGCCAGTGCGAAGGCAGGCGCATTGTCGATCTGCCGGGTTTCGCGCAGATAATCGGTGGCGGCTATCCGCGCAGCGTCATCCTGCCCGGTGGCGATCAACGCCGGAACGAGCAGCGGATAGACGCGCTGGCCCATATCGCGATCGCTGGCTGTCGGCGTGCGGACGCGAGCCATGGCCGTGCGTGCGCGTTCGATCACCTCGTCCGGTCGTCCCGAAGCCGCGCTAACGAGTGCCGCGAAGGCCAGCGCGCGGGCGCTTTGCGGGCTATTCTCGCCCTCCACGGCCCGAAAGCCGCGTTCCGCCTCCAGAAACAGGGGCTCGGCGTCGCTATAGCGTTCCATCGGCAGCAGCACGCCGGCCATATTATAGAGGCCGAAATGGTAGAAGAGGCTCTTGGTCCCCATCGTCTCGCGCTTGATGGCGATGGCGCGCTCCATATAGTCGAGGCTTTCGACCCGCCGCCCAGTCCGCGCCAGCAGCAGCCCCAGCATTTCCAGCGACCGATGATAGCTGGGATGCTTGCGATCGACATGGTCCGTCGCGGTGTTGACCGCCAGCCGCGCATATTTTTCCGCCTCCACCAGCCGCGTCGCGCGATAGAGCATCTGCGCATAGGTGTAGGTAGCAGCAACCGTGTCGGGATGGTTGGGACCAAGGCTGGTGGTCCGCGCCTCCAGACTGGCGCGCTGGGCATCGACCGCCTCGCCATTGCGCCCCAGCCGCGAGAGCGCCTGCGCGTGCGAAAAGGCGATGTTGGACTTGAGCATATAGTCCGCTTCGCTGAGCGCCTTTGGACCGACGCGGGCGAAATAGCCGTCGGCATAGGCGCTCGCCTGCGCCAGCGTCTCCGCCCCGGCGGCGACATCGCCGATCATCGACTGGACATAGCCCTTGACCGACATGCCCTCCAGCCAGGGGATAGGATAGGCGTCGCGGAACGGGGCGATCAGCGCCAGCCCCTTGTCGACATTGGCCAGGGCTGACGGATTCTTCCCCTCAATCTGGTCCATCGACCCCAGCTTGATCAGGCCGACGCCTGCCATCGGGTGCGGATGGCCCGCGACCTTGACCTTGATCCCCGCATCGCGCAGCGCGGCCCAGGCGTCACGGGTCTTTTGCGACATCGACAGGGCGAAATCGTCATTTTCGAACAGGGTTGTCGCTTTTTGGTCGAGCGCGCGCAAATGGGCGTGGCGCGGATCGGCGGCACTGAAGCCCGCGACCGTCTGGGCGGCAACCGGCAGCGACGGCACCGCCGCCAGCGCCAGCATCATGGCTATCCTGCCTGCCCAAAGCCCCATCGCCCGTCCCCCGACTCTGCCCCTACGGCATTCTTTGCGGGCGCGAACGCTTTGGCGTCAAGTTCCAAGCGTTTGCGCCGGGATGTCACGCCAGGGTCAGGCGCCAGTCCCAGCGCAGCGGATCGCCATCCATCACATCAACCCCGCGCGCGATCAGGGTGTCGCGTATCTCGTCCGACAGGGCGAAATCCTTGTCGGCGCGTGCTGCGGCACGGCGTTCCAGCTCCGCGTCAATCTCGTCCGGCGTGATCAGCGCATCCTTGGGCTGGAGGCGCAGGTCGGCGCGGGTGAGGGTCATGAGGTTAAGGCCCAGGGCCGCGTCGAAGGCCGCGATCAGGCAGAGTTTCTCGTCGACCGGCACTTTCTTGAGCGCGATCGCCTCTTCCAGCAGCGGCAGCGCGCGCGGCGTCATCAGGTCATCGCTGATCGCTGCGTCAAACTGTTCCAGCAGCGGTGCCAGCTTGGGGTGCATATTGGCGCGCAGATAGTCGAGCCGGGGCGATTGCCACGTCACCCCTTCGGCGCGGGCCTTCAAACCCTCGACCCCCATGACCAGCCGCTTCAACCGGGTCAGGGCCGCGCCGACGCCTTCCGCGCTGAATTCCAGTTCGCTGCGATAATGGGCGCCCAGGCACAGCAGGCGATAGGCCAGCGGATGCACCCCCGCGTCGATCAGCGAAAAGAGGGTGGTGAAACCGCCCTTCGACTTGCTCATCTTGCCGCTGCGATCGACCAGAAAATTATTGTGCATCCACCAGCGCGCGCCAGTGAAGCCCGCTTCTGCCGTGCCGACATCCGGGCCGCAGCAGGCATGGAAGGCCTGATTTTGCGCAATCTCATTGGGATGATGGATTTCGCGATGGTCGATGCCGCCGGTATGGATATCGAACGGGTGACCCAGCACCGCCTGGCTCATCACCGAACATTCCAGATGCCAACCCGGCGCGCCGGGCCCCCAAGGGCTGTCCCATTCCATCTGCCGCTGTTCGCCGGGCGGCGACTTGCGCCAGATGGCGAAGTCGGACGGGTTGCGCTTGCCCGCGACCGGATCGATCCGGGCGTGCGCAGCATCGTCCCGCCCACCGGCCAGCGCGCCATAATCGGGCACGGTCGCGCTGTCGAAATAGAGCCCACTGTCCAGTTCGTAACAATGATCGGGAGCGATTTTCTCAGCAAATGCGATCATCTGCGGCACATAGTCGGTGGCGACCGTCCACTCGCTCGGCGCAATGATGTTGAGGTCGGCGATATTCTGCTTGAACGCCTGCGTGTAATGGGCGGCAATGTCCCAGATGCTCCTGGCGCTGGCCCGCGCCGCCGCCTCCATCTTGTCATCGCCAGCGTCCGCGTCGCTGGTCAGATGGCCGACATCGGTGATGTTGATGATATGGGTGACCGACAGCCCTTTCCACAGCAAGGTCCGCCGCAGCGTGTCGGTAAAGACATAGGCGCGCAAATTGCCCAGATGCGCGTAATTATAAACGGTCGGCCCGCAGCTATAGACGCGCGCATGATTATCCTCGATCGGCGTGAACGGTTCGATCGTGCGGGTCAGGCTGTTGAACAGGCGCAGCGGCGCTGTGATATGCTGGTCATCGGACATGGCGCAAAGCGATGGCGCGAAGCGGCGCGGGGGTCAATCCTCCCTGTGCGCCCACCCATTTGTAATAAAATGTTGCGTCGGGGTCCGCCCCTTGCACCTGTGCGTTCCTCCCCCAATATGATCGATGCGGGCCGGGCCCCTCTGACGCGCTGGACTCCCCCCCTTGTCCAGCCGCCATGTCGGACCGCATCGGGTGCGCCCGGTGCAGGTTTTGCGGCAATTCCCCCTAAATGCCGCAGGAGACCGCACCGGGCCACTCGAACCACAATTTGATGGATGGAGTGACCCCAAGTGAATAATCGCGTTCCTTTGCCGGGCTATGGTGCGAGCCGCACGGCGCAGACCGACGCCGGGCTGCGCGCGCACATGCTGGGCGTTTTCCGCAATATGGGCCTGGGTCTGGTGATCACCGGGCTGGTCGCGGCGTTCATCGGCAATACGCCGGTGCTGGCCGCCGCCATCTTCGGCACGCCGCTCAAATGGGTGGCGATCTTCGCGCCTTTGGCCTTCGTGTTCTTCTTCAGCTTCCGCATCGAAAAGATGACGACCGCGGGCGCGCGCATGGCCTTCTGGGCCTTCTCCGCCGTGATGGGCATGTCGCTGGCCAGCATTTTCCTGGTGTTCACCGGCGGCAGCATCGCGCAGGCCTTTTTCTCGGCCGCGGTCATGTTCCTCGGCATGGCGCTGTGGGGCTATACCACGCAGCGTGACCTGACGAAGATGGGCAGCTTCCTGATCATGGGCCTGATTGGCATCATCGTCGCCAGCCTGATCAACATCTTCATCGGATCGTCGGCGATGGCGATGGTCATCTCGATCCTGGGCGTGGTGATCTTCACGGGCCTCACCGCCTGGGACACGCAGCGGATCAAGTCGGACTATTTCGCCTATGCGGGCCATGAAATGGCGGCGAAGATGCAGGTGATGGGCGCGCTGTCGCTGTACCTGAACTTCGTCAACCTGTTCCAGATGCTGCTCAGCCTGACCGGCGAGCGGGAGTAAGCGGATGCGGGATCAAGCGGCCGTATCGGCCATGCTCTGCCCGGTCTGTCATGTCGGATTGGCGATGACGGACCGGCAGGGGGTAGAAATCGACTATTGCCCGCAATGCCGGGGCGTTTGGCTGGACCGGGGCGAACTGGACAAGATCATCGAGCGGGCAGCGGGCGACACGGTTGCGCCCGCCCGGCCAGCGCCCTTCGCCCAGCAAAGCTACCGCCCGGACCGCGACTATCGCGACGACGGGCGGGGCTACCCGAAGAAGCGCAAGAAGAGCTTTCTGGAAGAACTGTTCGATTGATGGAAAGGCCGGTCCTGCGGGGCCGGCCTTTTTCATACCACCCATACCCGTCATCCCCGCGAATGCGGGGATCCAACTCACGTCAGGCGCGTGTCGAGAGATGGGTTCCCGCTTTCGTGGGAAAGACGGAAATTTTGACACGCTTCACCGGCGCGCGATTACTACTGCCGCTATGAAATAAGAGAACATTGCTATTATAGCGCCGGGCCAGCCTACATACGGTAGGGCTATTGCGAAACAGGCAAAGAGCGTAAGTAGCGCCGCTATTTTTTTGGGTCCAAGCGGCTTGCTTGATCTCGAAAAGCTCAATGCGCCGCGCCCCAACTCGGCCCCGTGCCAATCTCCACGCCCAACGGCACGCTCAGCTTGACGATCGGCTCGGCGGCGCTTTCCATCACGCTGCGGATCACTGTGCTGGCCGCGTCCACGTCGCCCTCCGGCAGCTCGAACACGAGTTCGTCATGCACCTGCAACAGCATCCTGACGCTTGGCAGCCCTGCCGCCTCCAGCGCCGGTTCCATGCGCGTCATCGCCCGCTTGATGATGTCGGCGCTGGTCCCCTGGATCGGCGCGTTGATCGCGGCGCGTTCGGCGCCCTGCCGTTCGTGCTGGATCGATGCGCGGATACGCGGGAACCAGGTCTTTCGCCCGAACAACGTCTCGGTATAGCCGCGTTCGCGCGCCTTCTCGATCGTCTCGTTGATATAGATGCTGATGCCGGGGAAGCGTTCATAATATTTGGCGATCATCTCCTGCGCCTCGTCCGCGCTGATCTCCAGCCGCCCGGCCAGCCCCCAGCGGGAGATGCCGTAGAGGATTGCGAAGTTGATCGTCTTGGCCCGGCCGCGCGTGTCGCGGTTGACCTCGCCAAACAGTTGCTTGGCGGTCGCGGCGTGAATATCCTCGCCCGCCGCGAAAGCCTCCCTGAGCGCAGGCACATCGGCCATATGCGCGGCCAGCCGCAGTTCGATCTGGCTATAGTCCGCCGCCAAGATGACATTGCCGGGTTCCGCGACAAAGGCGTGGCGGATCTGCCGCCCGACTTCGGTACGGATCGGGATATTTTGCAGGTTGGGATCGGTCGAGGAGAGCCGCCCCGTCTGCGCCCCGGTCAGCGAGTAACTGGTGTGGACGCGGCCCGTATCCTTGTTGATCTGCGCCTGGAGCGCGTCGGTGTAAGTGGACTTCAGCTTGGAAAGCTGCCGCCATTCCAGTATTTTGCTGGCAATCGGCGCGCCTTGCGCCGCCAGTTGCTCCAGGATAGTGACGTCGGTGGAATAGGCGCCTGACTTGCCCTTCTTGCCGCCCTTATAGCCCATCTTGTCGAACAGGATCGCGCCCAGTTGCTGGGTCGATCCGATTGCGAAGGGTTGCCCGGCCAGCTCGTGAATCTCCGTCTCCAGCGCGGCGATGCCGGCCGTAAATTCGCCCGACAGCCGCGCCAGATGCTCGCGGTCCACCTTGATCCCGCGATGCTCCATCCGCGCGATCACTGGCACCAGCGGGCGATCGACCAGTTCATAGACGCGGTTTGCGCCTTCATTGGCCACCCGTGTCTTGAACAATTTCCACAGACGCAGCGTGACGTCCGCATCCTCGGCGGCATAGGCGGTCGCCTTGTCGAGCGGCACTTCGGCAAAGCTCAACTGGTTCTTGCCGGTGCCGACCACCTCCTTGAAGCTGATGCAGTCATGGCCAAGATGCGTGCGCGCCGCTTCGTCCATGCCATGGCCCGACAGGCTCTGTCCGGCGTCCAGATCGAAGCTCATGACGATCGTGTCGTCAAACGGGGTGATGGCGATGTCGTGGCGGCGCAGCACGGTCATGTCATATTTCAGATTCTGCCCGACCTTCAGGACCGCATCATCCTCCAGCAGGGGTTTGAGCTTCGCCAGCACCATCGTTAGCGGCAATTGCGCCGGCTTTTCGGCAAACATGTCGCGCCCGCCATGGCCGACCGGAATGTAGCAGGCCTTGTTCGGACCGGTGGCGAGGCTGACGCCCACCAACTGGCATGACACGCAATCGAGCATGTCGGTTTCAGTGTCGACCGCGACAATCCCCTCCGCCGTCGCCAGCGCGATCCAGCGGTCGAGCGCTTCTTCGCTCACCACTGTTTCGTAAAGACTGCGGTCGATCGGCGGTTCCTGTGGCGCGACCGGGGTGGCGACGGGTTCCGGCACGCCCGACGCGGCGGCAGCCACCGCCACCGCAGCGGCAGGTGCGCCCAGCCGGTTGAGCAAAGTCTTGAAACCATGATGCGTCAGGAAGTCCTGCAACGGTTCCTTGGGAATGCCCTTGAGCGCCAGATCCTCCAGCGGTTCAGGCAGATCCATAGTATCGTGCAGCGCCACCAGCTTCCGCGACAGTCGCGCCATGTCGGCATGGGCGATCAGATTTTCCTGCATCTTGGACTTCTTCATCGCAGGCGCCGCCTCCAGCGCCGCCTCCAGCCCGCCATATTCGACGATCAGCTTGGCCGCCGTCTTGGGACCGATGCCCGGCACGCCGGGCACATTATCCACGCTGTCGCCCATCAGTGCCAGCACGTCGCCCAGCAGTTGCGGCTCCACCCCAAATTTGCCGACGACATACTCCGCCCCGCGCCGTTCATTCTTCATCGTGTCATACATGTCGACGCCGGGCTGGATCAGCTGCATCAGATCCTTGTCCGAGCTGACGATGGTGACATGCCATCCCGCTGCCACGGCGGCTTTGGTGTAGCTGGCGATCAGGTCGTCCGCCTCATACCCAGCTTCCTCGATACAGGGGAGGGAGAAGGCGCGGGTCGCGTCGCGGATCATCGGAAATTGCGGGACCAGATCTTCGGGCGCGGGCGGGCGGTTCGCCTTATACTGGTCGTACATGTCGTTGCGGAATGTGTGCGATCCCTTGTCCAGGATCACCGCCATATGGGTCGGGCCTTCTGCCTTGCCCAACTCCTCGGCCAGCTTCCAGAGCATCGTCGTATAGCCATAGACAGCGCCGACCGGCTGGCCATGCTGGTTGGTGAGCGGTGGGAGCTGGTGATAGGCGCGGAAAATATAGCCGCTGCCATCGACGAGATAGAGGTGATTCTGGGTCATGGGGAGGGGATAGAGCATCGCGCAGAAAAGTGGGAACCGGTTTTCTGCTTCAGCGATGCGACCACAAAAATTGCCGGTATTGGCGCGTCTCTCCAGCGTTCGCATCGCCTGCGCGCCATCCTATAGGACATGCCAATTATTTCCGTGTTGTTTCAAGGGAAAGGATGCATAGCTTTGCGCCGACGGGGGGGGCTGATCATGCGACATGGAAAATGGCTGGCGTTGATGGTGGCGCTGGGACTGGCCGGGACCATGAGTCCGCGCGCCGCTATGGCGCAGGAGGTGCGTGACCTGTGCGCCGATCGGCCCGGTCTGGGAACGCCCGCCTGCACCGTGGACAAGGGGCGTCTTGTGCTGGAAGTCGGCCTTGGCGACTGGACCCGCGAGCAGGATGCCGGCAGCCGGACGGATACGGTGGTGACCGGTGACGCTTTAGTGCGGCTGGGACTGACCGATAGGCTGGAGGTGCAGCTGGGCTGGACCGCTTATGGCCATGTTCGCAGCCTTGATCGGGTGACGGGCGTGACGGACAAGGCCGACGGCGTCGGCGACATATTGATCGCCTTTCGCCAGAATCTGCGTAACCCGGACGGATCGGGCCTGTCGATCGCGCTGATGCCTTATGTAACGGCACCGGTCGGCGGATCGGCCATTGGCGGTGGCGACTGGGGCGCTGGATTGTTGCTGCCGATTGGTTTCGACCTGGGCGGCGGCCTGTCGCTGGGCCTGACGCCGCAGATCGACGCGGCGGTGGATGGCGACGGCAAGGGTCGCCATGTCGCTTATGGCAGCGTCGTGGGGCTTGGTGTGTCGTTCGGCGACAGCCTGTCCGGTTCGATCGAGGCGTCGGTCACGCGGCACGATGATCCGGCAGGCCATGCCACGCAGGCGCTGGGTGGACTGTCGATCGCCTGGCAACCGTCGGCGGACATGCAACTCGATATCGGCCTGAATGTCGGGTTGAATCGCGACAGCCCGGATAGTCAGCTCTATTTCGGCATCGTGCGGCGCTTCTGACCCGGTTCAATCAGCGCGGCTCGTGGTTCGCCGCGACCGCCTTGGCCACCGCCTGCATCAGCGCCCAGCGTTCGGGGATGCCGACCGTAGTGCTGCCGATCATCACCGCTACCGCATAGCTGGTGCCATCGGGCGCGGTCATGATGCCGATGTCGTTGAAGCCGGTGGAGCGTGGCGGCAAATCCTGTCCCGTACCGGTCTTGTGCAGATAGGACCAGCCCGGCGGCACCCCGCCCTTGATCCGCTGGGGTCCGGTCTTGGCTTCCGACATGATCGACAGCAACAGGCGCGATGAGGCGGATGACAGCATCTCGCCCTGCTTCAACTTGGCTAGCGCCTGGACGATCGAGGCGGGGGCCGCGCCGTCGGGCGGGCTGGCGAGATAATTGTCCAGCGCCTTCACCCGCGCCGCCATCGGCACTTTGGCGCGGGCGGCGTAGAAATTGCGCCCGATCGCATAATCCTGCCGCCAGTCGAGACCCGCCGTCGCCGATTGTAGCAGCCGTTCGCCCGGCCCGAAGCGAATGTCGCGGATCATCCGCCGCGCAAGAAAGCCGCGCACCGCGTCCGGCCCGCCGACCGCGCGCAGCAGCGTGTCGTTGGCGGTATTGTCGCTCTGGGTCATCGCCCGGCGCATCAGGTCGGAGTAACTGGTGGTCCAGCCGCTGGTGCCGACCATCGCGGCGGTCGGCTGGTGGAACAGGGTCAGGTCGTTGCGGGTGATGGTGGTCGTGTCGGTCAGCCGCAGCTTGCCCCGGTCGACCGCGTCCAGAAACGTCATCGCCACCCACAGTTTCGACACGCTTTGCTGCGGGAACAGGGCGTTGCCGTTCCAGGCCACCGTCCAGTCCGCGCCGACCCGCCGCACCGCAATGCCAACCTTGCCCCGGAAATTCTGGCCCAGATTGCGCACGACGCTGACGAGCGCGGGGGAGGGCGTTTCGGTCTGGTCAATGTCACGATAGGGCAGCGGCGGATTGGCGACCTCACGGATCGGCCATGTGTTGGTGGTGGGCTGCACCCGCTGCGGCGCGGCAGCGGCGGCCTGCGCCGGGCGTGGTTCGGGGGCGCTCACACAGGCGGACAGCGCCGCCATCAACAGGACCAGGCGCACAGAACTGCCCCGGCTATCATTCGATCTCATTCCATTCCCCGCACTCTGCAAGCGCCATTTAGGGGCAGCCACCCGATAAGCGGGCAAGGCTGATGCGACGAATGATTCCACAAATGCGATGTAAGGAGGCTGAACGGGGAACCGGATAGAGCAACGTCCGCTCAGTTGCGGTTAAGCGACGGAGCGGCAAGAGAGCGGCATGATGGATCAAGGCATGGACAGGCGCGCGCTGCTGGGCGGGGTGCTGGCAGCGGGCGGATTGATGTGGAGCGGGACGGCGCAGGCCGCGCCCTTTGTCTCGCGCCGGATCGCCGTGACGGTGCGGGGTTCGGGGCGCGATGTGCTGCTGATCCCCGGCCTTGCCAGTGGTCCGGGCATCTGGAACGGCGTGCTGGGCGCGATGCCGGGCTATCGCTTTCATCTGGTGCAGGTGCGCGGCTTTGCCGGATTGGCGGCGGAGGGCAATATCAGCGGTCCGCTGGTCCAGCCGCTGGCTGACGAGATCGCCCGCTATATCACAACGTCGGGCCTGAAGCGCCCGGCGATCGTTGGCCATTCGATGGGCGGCACGCTGGCGATGCTGCTGGGGCTGAAGGGTTTGGCGGGCCGGGTGATGGTGGTCGATATGCTGCCGGCCGGGGCGGCGATGGTCGGCGGCACCGCCAGTGGCCTTGGCTTTCTGGCCGATCAGCTGGGCGGCTATCTGACCGGGACAGTGGCGGGGCGGCGCTATCTGGCGCAGATGGTCGGGCAGGCGCCCGGTGCGAAGGGCAGCGATCCCGATGTGATCGCCAGCGCCTTGCGCGATCTGGCCAATATCGACCTGGGCCCGCAATTGGCGCGGCTGAACGTCCCGCTGGAGGTGGTCTATGCGGTCGGGGCGGATCGGGAGCAGGCCGCCATCATCGCCAGTCGGTTCCGCGCTGCCTATGCGCCCAAGAAGGACGCGGTGTTGCGGGCGATTGGTCCCAGCGGCCATATGGTCATGGCCGACCAGCCCACGCGCTTTCATGCGGCGCTTGGCACCTTTCTGAACGATATTTGATGCGCGTCAAAGCGGGTCGCGGCGGGCCAGGCTAGAGCGGAGACACCGGACGCGCTTTCAGCGCCTCCCTCCTCCACCTTCAGGCGCGGCGCCGACCCGGCGACCGCGCCGTTTTTTTATGGCGCCAGCACGGTATCCACCGCAGCCTCCAGCGTTTCGGGATAGTCGAGCGTATAGTGCAACCCCCGGCTTTCCTTGCGATGGAGGGCCGAGCGGACGATCAGCCGGGCGACTTCCAGCAGGTTGCGCAGTTCAATGAGGTCGGGCGTAACGCGGAAATTGCCGTAATAGTCATCAACCTCCTGCGCCAGCAGGGCGACGCGATGCTGGGCGCGCTCCAGCCGCTTGGTGGTGCGGACGATGCCGACATAATCCCACATGAAGCGGCGGATTTCCTTCCAGTTATGCTGAACAATGACTTCTTCGTCGCTGTTGGTGACGCGGCTTTCGTCCCATGGCCGGATCGGCGGCGGGGCGGGCAATTCGTCCCAATGGGCGCGGATGTGGCTGGCGGCGGCTTCTCCAAACACGAAACATTCGAGCAGCGAGTTGGATGCCAGACGGTTCGCGCCGTGCAGCCCGCTCTCGGTGACTTCGCCCGCCGCATAAAGGCCGGGCAGGTCAGTGCGGCCATCAAGGTCGATCACCACCCCGCCGCAGGTATAATGCTGCGCGGGGACGACCGGGATCGGCTCCTTGGTGATGTCGATGTCGAGGTCCAGCAGCCGCGCATAGATGGTCGGGAAGTGATGCTTCACGAACTCCGGTGGCTTGTGGCTGATGTCGAGATGAACATAATCGAGGCCCAGCCGCTTGATTTCATGGTCGATGGCGCGGGCCACCACGTCACGCGGGGCCAGTTCCTCACGCGGGTCGAAACGGGGCATGAAGCGTTCGCCGCCGCCCGGCACGCCGGGGGGGAGTTTCAGATGTCCGCCCTCGCCGCGCACTGCTTCGGTGATCAGGAAATTCTTGACCTCCAGATTGTAAAGGCAGGTCGGGTGGAACTGGTTCATTTCCATGTTCGACACGCGGCAACCCGCGCGCCAGGCCATGGCGATGCCATCCCCGGTCGCGCCGCGCGGGGCGGTGGAGAAGAGATAGGTGCGACCCGCGCCGCCGGTGCACAGGATCGTCGCCTTGCCGAGCAGGGCGTCGACATGCCCGGTCTTTTTGTTGAGAGCATAGACGCCCCAGACATGGCCATCGCCCGAATAGCGCTCGCCATGGCGGCTGGTGATGAGGTCGATGGCGATCAGATCCTCAACCAGGGTGATGTTGGGGTTTGCCCTGGCAGCTTTCAGCAGCGCGATCTGCACCGCATGGCCGGTGGCGTCATCGACATGGACGATGCGGCGATGGCTATGCCCGCCCTCCCGCGTCAGGTGCCAGCGGTCGCCAAAATCCTCGCCCGCGTTGAACGGGACGCCCAGCTTGGCGAGACGTTCGATCGCGGCGGGGGCTTCGGACACGACGAACTCGACCGTGGCGCGATCGTTCAGGCCAGCGCCCGCAACCATCGTATCCTCTACATGCGCCTCGAAACTGTCACCGGCATCGAGTACGGCGGCAATGCCGCCCTGCGCCCAGTTGGTGGACCCGCCATCCAGCGCGCCCTTGGCCAGCACCAGCACCTTGCGATCCTGCGCGAGGTTGATGGCGGCCGTCAGCCCCGCTGCGCCCGAACCGATGATGATGACGTCGTGGGTGGTGGTGGGCATAAGCTACTCGTCCCCCTCCCGCAGGCGGGAGGGGTTAGGGGTGGGTAATCGCGTGAGGGTTGCGCCAATGTGCGACAACACGCCTTCTAGGTTCCCCATCACATCTGCATTGGAAAAGCGCAAGATTTCGAAACCCAAACTGCGGCAATATTCGTCTCGCCGACTATCATAGTCAGCAGTTTCGCCATGCGTGTCGCCATCCAGTTCAATGACCAACCTGGCTTCGCGGCACAGGAAATCGGCGAAGTAAGGGCCGATCGGAATCTGGCGACTGAATTTATAGCCTGCTAACTGGCGGTTGCGCAGATGATCCCAAAGCATACGTTCCGGGAAAGATGCGCCATTGCGTAGCTGTTTGGCGCGGGCTGTATTCCGGATTTTGAAAGGTCGCGCTGGCCCACCCCCTAGCCCCCTCCCGCTTGCGGGAGGGGGAACAAGATGGACTTCGTCTCTCACTCGGTCGCCGCCGTCAGATTGAGGAAAACATCCTCCAGATCCGGGTCGCGCGTGATCACGTCCACGATGGCGAGGCCGCTGGCCTGCACGGCGCTGAGCACCTGGCCTGCATTGGCGCGGTCCTTGAGATAGGTGATGGTCAGCGTGCGGTCGCCCGATTGTTCGACTTTCTCGAAACAGGGTGCGTCAGGTGCAGTGACGATGTCGCGGTCCACTGTCACCTGCACCACCTTTTCCAGCGCCATGTCGACCAGTTCGCGAGTCGGCTTGTCGGCGATCAGGCGGCCATGGTTGATGATGCCGATGCGGTCGCACAATTCCTCGGCTTCTTCGAGATAGTGCGTCGTGAGCACGATGGTGACACCCAGAGCGTTCAATTCGCGGACATAGGCCCAGAGCTGCTGGCGCAATTGCACATCGACGCCCGCGGTCGGCTCGTCCAGCACCAGGATCGGGGGTGAGTGGACCATCGCCTTGGCCACCAGCAGGCGGCGCTTCATGCCGCCCGACAGCGTGCGGGCATAGGCGTGCGCCTTGTCCTCCAGATGGACGGCGCGCAGCAATTCCATCGACCGGCGCTTGTGCTTTGGCACGCCATAATAGCCGGCCTGATTCTCCAGCGTCTCGAAAGGCGTGAAAAAGGGATCGAACACGATTTCCTGCGGCACGATGCCGATCGAGTTTTTCGCGTTGCGCGGATTGGCGTCAATGTCGAAGCCCCAGATGCGGGCGGTTCCCGACGTCTTGTTGACCATGCCCGCCAGGATATTGATCGTGGTTGATTTGCCCGCGCCATTGGGACCGAGCAGCCCATAAATCTGGCCGCGCGGAATCGACAGGTTGATGCCGTCGAGCGCGCGCTTGCCGCCCTTATAGACTTTGGTGAGGTTGCTGATCTCGATTGCGGGAGCAGGCGTGTCTGTCATGGCTCAACTCTATGGGGATCATGGACTGGGAAGGAAAGGGGGATCGGCCTCTCGTCAGAAGCAAACATCATTCCTCTCCAGCAAGTCGTAGGTGAACAAGAAAACAGACTATTCGCCCACCAGCGCTAAAATTCGTCGGCAATATCCATCAGGCCCAGCAGCTTGCGCGGGGCGACCTGCCGCCAACTGTCGCGCAGGCGTTGTGCGACATGATCCCAGTCGGTGTCGCCCAGGTCCAGGCGGATGCCGACCCAGTCGTTGCCGAAATAGGCGGGGCGGTAATAGCGGTCCGGGTCGGCTTCGATCAGGCTGGCCTGTTCTTCGGGGGCGGTGGTTTTGACCAGCAGGGCGATGATACCGTCGCCATGATGGTCGCGGGTGAAATAGGCGAATTTCTTGCCCTTGACGATGCCGAAGCAGGGCATGCCGTGCGAGACGATCTCGTCCGCTTGCGGCAGCGCCAGTGCGCTTTCGCGGACCTTGTTGAGCAGCCAGTCGGGATGGCGTTCGCGGGTGACGAAATCGGCGAGGGTGCGGGAGTAGAGCTGATGCTCGGCGATCAGGATGCGGGCGGCGAGGCTGTCGGCCGTGTCGCCGGGCAGGATTGCCACCGGGGTCTGGCCCAGCACCGGGCCGTCGTCCAGCTGCGCGGTGACGATATGGACCGAGCAGCCGGCATGGCTGTCGCCTGCGTCGATGGCGCGCTGGTGGGTGTCCAACCCCTTATATTTGGGCAGCAGGCTGGGGTGGATGTTGAGCATGCGGCCTTCCCATCCGCTCACAAATTCGGGGGAGAGGAGGCGCATATAGCCTGCCAGCGCAACATATTGTGCGCCCGCTGCGCGCAGCTGCGCGTCAATGATCTGGTCGAATGCGGCACGTTTGAGGCCTTTGTGGCTCTGACCGAAGGTGGCGATACCCTCGGCGGCGGCCAGCGTCAGGCCGGGAGCATCGGGATCGTTGGCGGCGACCAGCACGATCTCATAGGGGCAGCTTTCGGCCTTCGCCGCGTAGAGCAGGGCCGCCATGTTGGAGCCGCGACCGGAGATCAGGACGCCGACTTTTGCCTTTTGCATAACAACATCCGTTCGGTTCGAGCGAAGTCGAGAACCCTGGCGCGACCGTTTCTCGACTTCGCTCGAAACGAACGGAGGGTGGTGATTTTACCCCAGATGCGTGGCGCGCCAGTCGGCCTTGGCGCTCCATGTCTCGGTGGAGCCGCGCACGGTACAGCCCTTCTCGCCAGCCTGCACTTCGCCGATGCGGTGGACGGTTTCGCCCGCCGCTTCCAGCGCGGTGGTGACGCCCGCGACATGGCCTTCATCGACGCTAAGCACCATGCCGATGCCGCAGTTGAAGGTGCGCGCCATTTCGCCCGGTTCGATATGACCCTGCGCCTGGAGGAAGGCCATCAGGCGCGGCTGATCCCACGCGTCGGCATCGACCATCGCATGGCAGCCGTCGGGCAGGACGCGGGGGATGTTTTCCAGCAGGCCGCCGCCGGTGATGTGAGCCAGCGCATTGATCATGCCCGCGCGCACCAGCGGCAACAGGCTTTTCACATAGATTTTGGTGGGCGCCATCAGCGCGTCGATCAGCAGCATGTCCTGATCGAAAATGGCGGGACGGTCGAGCTTCCAGCCCTTGTCCGCGGCGAGGCGGCGGACCAGCGAGAAACCGTTGGAGTGAACGCCTGAGGAAGCGAGGCCCAGCAGCACGTCGCCGACCTTGACGCGATTGCCGGTCAGCGCCTTGTGCCGTTCGACCGCGCCGACACAGAAGCCCGCCAGATCATAGTCGCCCGGCCCATACATGCCGGGCATTTCAGCGGTTTCTCCGCCGATCAGCGCGCAACCGGCGATGCGGCAACCCTCGGCGATCCCGGCGATCACCCGCTCGGCGACACCGCTCTCCAGCTTGCCGGTGGCATAATAGTCGAGGAAGAAGAGCGGTTCGGCCCCCTGCACGATCAGGTCGTTGGCGCACATGGCGACCAGGTCGATACCCACGCCGTCATGGCGGTTATGGTCGATGGCCAGCTTCAGCTTTGTTCCGACGCCGTCATTAGCCGCGACCAGCAACGGATCGTCATAGCCAGCGGCCTTCAAGTCGAAAAAACCGCCAAAGCCGCCCAGTTCGGCGTCGGCGCCGGGGCGACGGGTCGCCTTGGCGAGCGGCGCGATGACGCGCACAAGGGCGTTGCCGGCGGCGATATCGACGCCAGCCTTGGCGTAGCTGTAGGATTCGTTCTCACTCATGGGGGAGCGCCCTAGAGCAAAGGTGCGCAAAACGGAAGGGCAAGCCCCGAACGACAAACTTGGGGTTGGCGCTTGGCAGATGGGGCAAATCTCGCCAAAAGGCGCTCGTGAGCCTGAGCCAGACCCTGAATCGCCTGCCGTTCCAGTCCGGCGCCATCCTGCGCGCCGTGTCGCGCCCGGTCCAGATCCTTCTCGCCATCGCGATCGGCCTGGTTGCCGCGGCGCTGTTTGCGCAGATGGAGGGAGAGCGGGGCGTGCCGCCGATCGCCAGTGGCGGGGATTTCGAGGTGCGCGGGGTCAAGGTCGATGTCGTGGCCAAGGATGCCGACAGCGCCCGCTATGCCGGGTGGCGGATGGCGCAGCGGCAGGCGTGGCGGATGCTGTGGACGCGCACTCATGGCGGCGGCGGTGCGCCTGCCCTGTCCGATTCGCAGATCGAGGCGATGGTGTCGGGCATCGAGATTGAATATGAACAGTCCGGCGCGACCCGTTATGTCGCGACGCTCGGCATCCTGTTCGACCGGGCGCGCACCGGGCAGTTGCTGGGCGTGTCGGGCAATGTCATGCGGTCGCCGCCCTTGCTGGTGATCCCGGTGCTGTGGGATGGCGGCTCTGCGGTGTCCTATGAACGCACCAATGAATGGCAGAAGGCCTGGGCGCGCTATCGCACCGGCGACAGCGCGATCGACTATGTGCGCGTCGCGGGATCGGTGGCTGACCCCATATTGCTGAACGCCGGACAGACCGGGCGGCGCGGCCGGCTGTGGTGGCGGGTGCTGCTCGACCAATATGGTGCGGCCGACGTGGTGATCCCAATCGCGCGGCTCGACCGGGCCTATCCCGGCGGGCCGGTGACCGGCACCTTCACCGCGCGCTACGGCCCGGACAACAGTCTGATCGGCAGCGTGACGCTGCGCGCGTCTAACGCCAGCGGCATCGCGCAGATGCTGGACGAAGGCGCGCGGCGAATTGACGAGCTGTATATTCGCGCGCTCAATGACGGCCGCCTGCGGCCCGACCCGTCGCTGATCATCGAAGAGCCGGTCGATCCCGACGCGCTGGCGATCGAAAATGCGGCGGATGCGGTGGTAGAGACGGTCGATCTGCCGACCGTGAGCAGCGGCGGCACGAGCTTTGCGATCCAGTTCGACACGCCCGATGTCGGGTCCATCGGGGCTGGCGAATCGGCGGTGCGTGCGATCCCCGGCGTGCGATCGGCATCGACCAGCAGCCTGGCGCTGGGCGGCACGTCGGTGATGCAAGTCAGTTTTGACGGCACGGTCGATATGCTGCGCAACGGCCTGCAGGCGCGCGGCTATAATGTCGCTGTGTCGGGCACGACCCTGCGCATCACGCGCAGGCAGGCGCCGCAGCCCACGCCCCCATCGCAGCAATGAGCCAGATCAGCCTGCCTTTCGACTGGCATGGCGCGGCCAGTAGCGGGGATTTTCTGGTCAGCGACGCCAATGCCCAGGCCGTCGCCCATCTGGAACGCTGGCGCGACTGGCCGCTGTCGGTGAGTGTGTTGACCGGACCGCCGCTGTCGGGCCGATCGACGCTGGCACGCCATTTCGCGCAGATGAGCGGCGGCAGTGTGATCGACGATGCGCAGGGAGGCGACGAACATGCGTTGTTCCATGCCTGGAACGAGGCGCAGACCAGCCATCGCCCGCTGCTGATGATCGGCCATGCGCCGCCAGCCAGCTGGACCGTGGCGCTGCCTGACCTGCGATCACGGCTGGCCGCCGTGCCGCATGTTGCCATCGCAGAGCCGGACGAGGAGCTGGCCCGCGCGCTGATCGAACGGCAGCTGGGCGCGGCGGGCGCGCGCTATGCCGCCGACCTGCCCGACTGGCTTCTCCGCCGGATCGAGCGCAGCTATGGCGCAATTGCGGCGGTGACGCGGCTGCTCGATCGGGCGGCGCTGTCATCTGGCCGTAAGATTTCCGTCGCAATGGCAAAAGACTGCCTGCAAGGCGCTGGCTTTCTGCCTATAGCAGCATCCAACCCTTCCCTCGATCCGTGCGAGTGACCCCAGTGGCCGAAGCCGATCCCGCGACCAGCCTGACCCTGCCCATGGGGCGTTATTTCAACCGCGAACTGTCCTGGCTGGCGTTCAACCAGCGCGTGCTGGAAGAGGCGATGAACCGCGCCCATCCGTTGCTGGAGCGGCTGCGTTTCCTCTCGATTTCCGGGGCCAATCTGGACGAATTCTTCTCCGTCCGGGTGGCGGGCCTCAAAGGCCAGCAATTGCAGGATGTCGACATGTGTTCCGCCGACGGGCTGACCGCCGGGCAGCAATTGACCGCCATTGCGGCGGAAACAGACCGGCTGATGCTGGCGCAGCAGAAGGTGTGGGGCATCGTCCATGGCGAGCTGGCGCAGGTGGGGATCGAGGTGGTTGGTCCCACCAGCCCGATCGACCCGCTGGGCGAAGCCTGGCTGCGCGACCATTTCCTCAATCAGATTTTCCCGATCCTGACGCCCCAGGCGCTCGATCCCGCGCATCCCTTCCCCTTCATCCCCAATGAAGGCCTGTCGATCGTGTTCGACCTGCAACGCCTGTCGGACAAGCAGCCGATCCGCGAGCTGGTGATGATCCCCGCCTCGCTGGCCCGCTTTGTCCGTATTCCCGGCGAACCGGCGCGCTATATGGCGCTGGAGGCCGTGATCCGGCGTTTTTCGGGGGACCTCTTCCCCGGTTATATGGTGCGCAACAGCGGCGTGTTCCGCATCATCCGCGACAGCGATATCGAGATTGAAGAAGAGGCCGAGGATCTGGTCCGCCACTATCGCAGCGCGATCAAGCGCCGCCGCCGGGGCCGCGTCATCCGCATGGAGATAGAGGAGCGCATCCCCGAACCGGTCGAGGAGATGTTGCAGGACATGCTCCAGGGCCATGAAGCGGTGGTGGTCGAGGTGGAGGGGTTCATCGGCATCGGCGACCTGTCCGGCATCGTGGACGAGGACCGCCCTGACCTGAAGTTCGAGCCTTATGTCCCGCGCTTTCCCGAACGTATCCGTGAATATGGCGGCGATTGTTTCGCCGCGATCCGGGCCAAGGATATTGTCGTCCATCACCCCTATGAGGCGTTTGACGTCGTCGTCGCCTTCCTAAAGCAGGCGGCGGTCGATCCCGATGTCGTGGCGATCAAGCAGACGCTCTATCGCGCGGGCAAGCAGTCGGCGATCATCCGCGCGCTGATCGACGCGGCGGAGGCTGGCAAGTCGGTGACTGCCGTGGTCGAGCTGAAGGCGCGGTTTGACGAAGAACAGAATCTGATGTGGGCCGACGCGCTGGAACGCGCAGGCGTGCAGGTCGTCTATGGCTTTATCGACTGGAAAACCCACGCGAAAGTGTCGATGGTCATCCGGCGCGAGGGCGACCAGTTCCGCAGCTACTGCCATTTTGGCACCGGCAATTATCACCCGGTCACCGCCCGCATCTATACCGATCTCAGCTTCTTCACTGCCGATCCGGCCTATAGCCGCGATGCGGCGGCGCTGTTCAACTACATCACCGGCTATGTGGAACCGCAGGGGCTGGAAAAGCTGGTCATGTCGCCGCGCAGCCTGCGCGATCATCTGTGCGCGATGGTAGACAAGGAAATCGACCATGTCCGCGCCGGTCGCCCCGGCACCATCTGGGCCAAGATGAACAGCCTGGTCGATCCGGCGTTGATCGAGAAACTCTATGCCGCCAGCAATGCGGGTGTGCAGATCGACCTGATCGTGCGGGGCATCTGCTGCCTGCGGCCGGGCGTGCCGGGCATGTCGGAGAATATCCGGGTCAAATCGGTGGTCGGCCGCTTTCTGGAACATAGCCGCATCACCGTGTTCGGCAATGGCAAGGCGCTGCCGAACAATGGCGCGAAAGTCTATATCAGCTCGGCCGACTGGATGCCGCGCAACTTCGACCGGCGGGTCGAATTTCTGGCGCCGATCGAGAATCCGACCGTGCATGACCAGATATTGGACCAGGTGATGGTCGCCAATCTGATCGACAGCGAACAAAGCTGGACGCTCGACAGCACGGGCCATTACACCAGGCTCGATCCGGGCGACAAGCCGTTCAACCTCCACCGTTATTTCATGACCAACCCTTCGCTGTCCGGGCGCGGCGCGGCGCTGGACAATGAAGCGGTGCCGACATTGCGCCTGCGCGGGCGGACCTGACCCTTATGAATTCGATGCTCAGCCGGGTCCGCGATGTTGCGCATAATATGGCGACATCGCCCCAGCCGACGACCGGTCGCACCGCGATCATCGACATCGGCTCCAACAGCGTGCGTCTGGTGGTTTATGACGGGCCGCGCCGTATTCCGTTCATCCTGTTCAACGAAAAGGTGATGGCCGGGCTGGGCGCGGCGCTGGCGCGGACCGGGCGGATCGAGCCGGAGGCGATGGAGCGGGGCCTGCGCGCCGTCGAGCGCTTTGCCCATCTGTGCCGGCAGATGAAGGTTGCCGACATACGCTGTGTCGCGACGGCGGCAGTGCGGGACGCGACCAACGGACCGGAATTCATTGCCCGTGCCGCCGCCATGGGCCTGACCGTGGAATTGCTGTCGGGTCGGCAGGAAGCGGTCGGCGCGGCGATGGGCGTGCTGTCGGGCATCCCCCACGCCGACGGCATCGTCGGCGATCTGGGCGGTGGCAGCCTGGAACTGGCGCGGATCAGGGACGGGCAGGTGCATGAGACCATATCCCTGCCGCTGGGCGTGCTGCGCTTGCCGCAGATCCGCGCCAAGGGGCCAAGGCTGCTGGAACGGCAGGTGACCAAGATGCTGGTCAAGGCAGGCTGGCGGCAGGAGCCTGACCTGCCCTTCTACATGGTCGGCGGGTCGTGGCGGGCGCTGGCGCGGTTCGACATGCAGCTGACCCAGTTTCCGCTGCCGGTGGTGCATCAATATGAGATGCCTGCCACCCGCGCCGAACAGCTGATCCGCATCGTATCCCATGTCGATCGGGCGCGGCTGAAAGATATTCCGGGCATGAGCGGATCGCGCGTGCCGACGCTGACCGATGCAGCGGCCTTGCTGTCGGTGGTGGTGCGCCAGTTGCGGTCGAGTCGCCTCGTCGTGTCGGCCTATGGCCTGCGCGAAGGATTGCTGTTCGAAGGATTGCCGCCGGAGATTCGTGGCGATGATCCGCTGCTGGTCGCGGCCGAGGCGGAGGGGGAGGCGCAGTCGCGCTTTCGCGGCCATGGCGACCGGATCGAGCGCTGGATCGCGCCTTTGTTCGCCGATGATGCCCCCGCCGCCCGCCGCATCCGCCGCGCCGCCTGCCTGCTGGCCGATGTCGGCTGGCGCGCCAATCCCGATTTCCGGGCCGAACGCGGGATGGAAATTGCGCTGCACAGCAATTGGGTGGGCATCACCGCGGCGGAGCGGGCGATGCTGGGGCAGGCGCTGTTCAGCCATTTCGGCGGTGGCACGGCGATGGCGCCGGGGCTGGAACGGCTCGCCAGTCCCGATGCGCTGCGCCGGGCGATGCTCTGGGGGCTGGCGATCCGGCTCGCCCAACGCCTGTCGGGCGGGGTCGAACGGCCGCTGACCCATACGCGGCTGGCGTTGCGAGACGGGCTGCTCCTGCTGGAACTCGACAGCGACGATGTGGCGCTGGGCGGCGAAGTGGTGGAACGGCGTCTGCGCCATCTGGCGCAGACGCTGGGGGTGAAATATCGGCTGGTGCGGTCTGAAGGGTAGGGGAGTAAGGCGACGGGTCCGACATCCCAACCCGCCGTCATCCCGGACTTGATCCGGGATCCATTATAGCTGACTTTGATCATGCTCCTTCACCGTTGAGCCAATGGATGCCGGGTCAAGCCCGGCATGACGGCAAAGGGCGAGGGGCTGGTTGCAGGATTTGCCCATCCCGCACCGCCCACCTTCCCCTGCCGCGCAATCTTGGCTAAGCCCCGGCGATGACATCTTCTCCCGCGCCGCTCAGCCGATCGCTTTTCGGCTTTTCGATCTTTTATGGCGGCATGGTCTGCATCGCAGGCGTGCTGGGCAACAAGCAGGTGACGCTGGGACCGGTGTCGGCGATCGGGCCTGCATTGGGGCTGGGTCCGCTGGCGGTGGAGGCGGGGATTTTCGCCTTCCTGCTGCTGGTGACGATTTCCAGCGCGGTGGCCGAACTCCATGGCCGCGCGGTTGCCAACCGGCTGGTGCAGATCGGCTTCCTGCCTCTGATCGCGTCGATACTGCTGTCGGTTCTGGTCCTGGCCGCGCCCGCTGCCGGGGATATGGACCCGGCCCGCGCCCAAGCCTTTGCGATGATGATGGGCGGCACGCCGCGCATCTGGGCGGGCGGGATCATTGCCTATGGCGTGTCGCAGACGCTGAACGTCACCCTGTTCGCGATGCTCAAGGGGCGCGAGGGCAGCCGCCTGCTGTGGCTGCGTGCGGCGGTGGCCAGCATATTGTCGCAGATCGCCGACACATTGCTGTTCGTGACCATCGCCTTTTACGGCGTCTTTCCGATCGGCGAATTGCTGCTGGGGCAGATGCTGGCCAAGGTCGTGCTGTCCGCGCTGCTGGTGCCGCCGGTCATCTATCTGCTGGTCGGGCTGGGGCGGTGGCTGGATCGCCCCTAGCCCGAAGCTGGAGTGCTGCACCCTGTCCGGCAGGGTGGCAACGCACTTCAGATCCGGGCCATTGGGATCGGACGATTATTTCGCCATGCGGTTGGCCTGATCAATCAGTTCCTTGCTCGGCTGCAACTCGGGTGCCTTGAGCTGGCCGATTGCCATCACCGGTTGCAACATCGGCTTTTCCCCGCCTATCGAGCGCAGATTCATGCCGTTGAAACGCCAGCTCAGCATGGGCGTCTGGCACTCGATTGCGCGCAGCCGCCACCGGTCATGGTTGCGTTCAAACAGATAGAAGGAAAAGGCCATCATGTAGCGGCGACCATCGGGCACCATGTGAAAGCTGGGCGGTGCTGTCCAGCCGGGTGCCTGATCGTGAAACTCATTATTGTCATGCCATGTCGTGGAATTGGTCCACCATGCGCTGATAAAGACGGGTGCTCTGACGGTCGTTCCGGCCGAGAAATCAGCTATCGTCGGTGGCCAGTTATTCCAGGCCGGATGCGTCGAATAGTTGACTGCAATGTTCGACGGCGTGTCCGTGCGCATTTCCGCCGCCATGACGACGGCCTGCGCGGTCCAGCCCGGCACCGCCAGGGCGCTGGCGGCATAGGGGGCCCATAGCGTCATCTGCGTGTTGAATGTCGGATTGGGCGTATAGTTCAGCCCATAATGCTGGCCTGAATTTTCGCCGGGAAGCTGGTGATAGGCAAAGCTGGATCCCAGATAAATCTTGTTGCCGATGACGGGCGGGCAGCAATCGGGCCGGACCGGGCCATCGGGACCTTTTGGTCGTTGCATGGGCATGGCCATGGCCCTGGCCGGTCCATTGGCCGACTCGGTCGCCTCGCATGTCTCGCACTCCCGCTTCTGCTGCGCGGAAAGGGGCGGTGCACTCAATACGGAACCCATAATAATCAACGAATTTAATGCTGTCGATCGATAAAAATATGGCATGTCTCTCTCCCGTCATTCATCTTTCTCCGACCCGTCACGGGACATCCACCGTCATCATTATTCCGTCAGGAAAAATATGGATGCATATGAAGGAGGCCGGGTATTTTTATATTAACCGATAACAAGGCGAAGATATGGAAATTCATTTCACAAAAACGACGTTTTTGCGTGAATCTTCATGCACAAATCTTATAGTAATTTTAATAGATACGATAGCGCAATTGTTCGGGGACGACCTGATCCCGCCAGGGGCGGAGCGGCGCGCCAAAACTTGCGATAGCGGTCCATTGGCCCTATGCGCCCGCGCATGACCAGTTCGCATGATCCCGTCCCGGCGCTGCTCGCCAAGGCTGAAACCCTCGTTGAGGCGCTGCCCTATATGCAGCGCTATGCGGGCAAGACCTTCGTGGTGAAATATGGCGGCCATGCGATGGGCGACCCGGAAGCGGCACGCGATTTCGCCGAGGATGTCGTGCTGATGAAGGCGGTCGGCATCAATGTCGTGGTCGTCCATGGCGGGGGGCCGCAGATCGGCGCGATGCTGAAAAAGCTGGGCGTCGAGTCGGAATTTATCGGTGGCCTGCGCGTGACCGACGCGGAAACCGCCAAGATCGCCGAAATGGTGCTGGCGGGGTCGATCAACAAGGAAATCGTCGGCTGGATCGCCGGGGCTGGCGGCCGGGCGGTGGGCATTTCGGGCAAGGATGGCAACCTCATCATCTGCGAGAAGGTGCTGGGCAAGCGCGAGGCGGACCCCAATTCGGGGATCGAGCGCAATGTCGATCTGGGCTTTGTCGGCGATCCGGTGAAGGTCGACCGGCGCATCCTCGACACGCTGACGCAGGATGGCATCATTCCCGTGGTCGCGCCGGTGGGGATCGGCGCGGACGGCCATACCTACAACGTCAATGCCGACACGATGGCAGGCGCGATCGCCGCGGAACTGGGTGCGTCGCGCTTCTTCCTGCTGACCGATGTGCCGGGCGTTCTGGACAAGGACAAGAATCTGCTGACCGATCTTGATCCCGCCGCGATCGAGGTGCTGCAACAGGATGGCACGATCAGCGGCGGCATGATCCCGAAGCTGGAAACCTGCGTCAAGGCGGTCGAGGGCGGGGTGGACGCCGCCGTCATCCTGGACGGGCGGGTGCCGCACGCGATGCTGCTGGAGATTTTCACCAGGCGCGGCGCGGGTACGTTGATCCGCAAATAGAGCATATATGGCCCGTAAACATTCCAAACATGGTCGCCATGATGACGTGCATCTGGACGAGGAAGAGGCTCCGGCGGTGGTGCCGCCGTGCTGGCTGTGCGGCCGACCCACGGGCGAGACGATCATCTGGCATCATCCTGTGCCAAAGAGCCGGGGCGGGCGCGATGTCGTGCCGATGCATCCCATCTGCCAGCAGATGCTGATCAAGAATTTCACCAATTCGCAATTGCAGCGTCACGGCATGGATGCCACCGGCCTGCTGGCTGACCCCGCCGTGCGCAAATTTGTCGACTGGGTCGCGAACAAGGCGCCCGATTTCACCGCGACCATGACCAAGAAGCAGCGCTGAGCGTTCGTCTTGTTCGCCCCCTGACG
Source organism: Sphingobium terrigena (assembly GCF_003591655.1). Taxonomy (GTDB): domain Bacteria; phylum Pseudomonadota; class Alphaproteobacteria; order Sphingomonadales; family Sphingomonadaceae; genus Sphingobium; species Sphingobium terrigena. The sequence continues at coordinate 140,162 of NZ_QVRA01000008.1, read as the reverse complement.
CTGGCGGAATAATGACGAATTTCGCAATGATTCCCCATTTGGAGAGTTGACCCATGTCGCTGACCCAATTGCTCGTCCCAACCTATGTGCAGATGCTCAATCGTCTGTCCGCCTGGCTGGAGAAGGCGCAGGGTTCAAGCACGGATGCCGATGCGCTGCTGTCCGCGCGTCTGGCGCCCGATATGTTCCCCCTGTCGACGCAGATCCGCTTTGCCTGCGTACAGGCGCGGGAAGCGGTATATCGGCTAAAGGGGGAGGATTTCCCGACCTCACTCGGCGGGCTGCTCGACGAAGGGCGCAATGGGGCGGAGCATCCTGGTTCGATCGCGGATGCCAAGGGCCGGATCGCGCAGACCGTGGCGTTGCTGGAGGCGATTGGTCTCGATGCGCTGGATGCTGCTGCTGGCACGATGATCGCCCATGCGCTGCCCAACGGGATGATATTGGACCTGACGGCAGAGCAATATGCGCGGGACTGGAGCCTGTCCCAATTTTATTTCCACCTGATGACCGCCTATGCGATCCTGCGGGCCAATGGCATCGAATTGGGGAAGGCGGACTATGTCGCGCACATGTTCCCCCATATCCGGCCGGGGACGATGCCGACGGGCTGATCGGGGGTCAGGCTCTGACCTGGCTTTCTGCTGTCTGCCCGCTCGGCGCAAGCAGCCATTGCATGGCTTCCGGTTCGGTGTCGAAACAGGCCAGTTCGTCGCGGTTGAGGATGCGTCGCGCCTGTATCCAGGCCAGCGAACTGCCCGTGACTACGGCGAGCTTGCGGCTTTTGATGTCGCCTTCGCCCAGCACCTGCTGAAAGGCCGCGACAGCTTCCTGCGATTGCAGGCTGCAACCGGAAATGTCGCACAGCACGATATGCTGGTTGCGTGCGCAGCCAAGCCGGGCGATGACCGGATAGCGCGCCGCGCCGAATGCCCGGATCGTTTCGATGTCGAAAAAGCCCGTCAGGGTCATGCGGATCAGGTCATGGGCCGGTTCGGCCTCAATTGTGTAGCTGCCTCTCATCCGCACACCATGCAGGAAAAAGCTTTCCGAAAGCTTGCGGCGATGCTTGTCCCCCGGCCATCGGACGGGGTAGAGAGAGGCAACGCTTTTCGGAGACCTCATGGCCTACGCGCTTTATCAGATCATCGTCATCCTGCTCGACGTACTGTGGTGGATCATCATCATTCAGGCGGTGATGAGCTGGCTGATCGCTTTCAACATCGTCAATATGGGCAGCGATTTCGTCCGCACCGTCATGACCGCGCTCGACCGGATGACCGCGCCCATCTATAATCCCATCCGCAAGATCATGCCCGATCTAGGCGCGCTGGACCTGACGCCGATGGTCGTGTTGCTGGCGATCCTGATCATCCGTCAGGCGGTATTGCCCCCGTTATTCGGGCTGGTGTGACCGTCTGGGTTCAGGCGGGCGACGACCTGATCCTGGCTGTCCGGTTGACGCCGGGTGCGGCCAAGGAGATGGTCGGCGGCGTCTGGACCGATGAGAAGGGCGCACAATGGCTGTCCGCGCGGGTGCGGGCCGTGCCGGAAAAAGGGCGGGCCAATGATGCGCTTGTCGCCCTGCTCGGCCAATATCTTGGATTGCCCAAGGGGGCGATTTCGCTGGAATCGGGGGACAGCAACCGGCTAAAGCGGCTGCGCATCCGGGGTGGCGCACAGCCGCGCCTGATCAGCATCATCGAACAACAGGTTGACGTGACATGACCATCGGCAAGATCATCGACGGCAAGGCTTTTGCAGCAGGGCTGCGCGACAAGGTGGCAGGCGGCGTTGCCGCTTTCGCCGCGCAGGCGGGACGCAAGCCGGGGTTGGCGGTGGTGCTGGTGGGCGAGGACCCGGCGAGCGCGGTCTATGTCCGCAACAAGGGCAAGATGACGGTCGCGACCGGCATGGAAAGCTATGAGTTCAAGCGCCCGGCCAGCATCGGTGCGGACGATCTGCTCGACCTGATCGAGGAGCTGAACCATGACGAGCGGGTCGATGGCATATTGGTCCAGCTGCCACTGCCCGCCCATATCGATGAAAGCGCCGTTCTGGCCGCGATCGACCCGGCCAAGGATGTTGACGGCTTCCATGTCGTCAATGCGGGCAAACTGGCGACGGGGCAGGAGGCGCTGGTCCCCTGCACGCCGCTAGGCTGCATCATGTTGCTGAAGGACGAACTGGGCGACCTTACTGGTCTGGAAGCCGTGGTGGTGGGCCGGTCCAACATCGTCGGCAAGCCGATGGCGCAGCTGCTGCTGGCGGAAAGCTGCACCGTGACGATCGCCCATAGCCGCACGCGCGACATTGCCAGCATCGTCCATCGCGCCGACATCGTCGTTGCCGCCGTGGGGCGCGCCGAAATGGTCAAGGGCGAATGGATCAAGCCGGGCGCGACGGTGATCGACGTCGGCATCAACCGGGTGGCGGATACCGAAGATGGCAAGAGCCGGATCGTGGGCGACGTCGCCACCGCCGAGGCGCTGGCCCATGTCCGCGCGATTACCCCGGTGCCCGGCGGGGTCGGGCCGATGACGATCGCGGTGCTGCTGCGCAATACGCTGGTCGCGGCCCATGCCCGCGCGGGGCTGGCCAAGCCTGACGGGCTGTGAGGGTGCGCTCGACGCTGCTGGTGCCGCTGCTGATTGTGGCTGCGGCGGCATTGGTCGCCGCCAAACCGCCGCTGCGTTTCCAGCCTGATCCCAGCTCCGTCATCGCTGCCGAAATCGCGTTCAGCCGGTTGGCGCAGGAAAAGGGGCAATGGACCGCCTTCCGCGCCACCGCCGCGGAGGATGCGGTGATGTTCGTGCCGCAGCGGGTGCTGGCCAAGGACTGGCTGAAAGGCCGGGCTGATCCGGTGGCACCGGTCAAATGGTCGCCGTCGATCGTCTATGTCTCGTGCGACGGCAATCTGGCCGCCAGCACCGGCAACTGGACCCGGCCGGACGGGGCAGTGGGTTATTTCACGACGATCTGGCGGCGCGACAAGAAGGGCGCGTGGAAGTGGATCGCCGACCATGGCGATACGCTGGCCAAGGCGCGCGATGTGCCGGAATTTCTGAGCGGGAAGGTGGCGACCTGCAAGCGGCCTGCGCGGCCTGACGGCCCGCCGCCTGGCAAGGACGCACCGCCGCCTCCGCCTGACGACAGCCTGCTCTGGTCGGCGCAGGTTGCGACCGATGGCAGCCGCCGTGTGACCGTGCAGATATGGAATGGCAGCGGCTATGATGATGTGATCGACGACAGGGTAGGGGCGGCATCATGATCGAATTGTTCATTTCTGCCTTCGTCACCCTGTTCGTGGTGATCGATCCGCCCGGCTGCGCGCCCATCTATGCCAGCCTGACCGGCGGGGCCAGTCCGGCGCAGCGCAAGGCGATGGCGATCCGCGCGGTCGGGATTGCCGCCGCGATCCTGCTGGTGTTCGCCCTGTGGGGCAAGCAGCTGCTGGGCGTGCTGGGGATTGCGCTCGACAGTTTCCGCATTGCGGGCGGGATCATGCTGTTCATGATCGCGATGGACATGGTGTTTGAAAAGCGCACCCAGCGGCGCGAGGACCGGGCGCAGAAGATCAGCGCCGAAGAGCCGCATGTCGAGGATGTGTCGGTATTCCCGATGGCGATGCCGATGATCGCCGGGCCGGGATCGATCGCCACCGTCATGCTGCTGATGTCGCGGGCGGACGGCATGGGCGAGCGGATGGTGGTGCTGGGCGCGGTCGTGGTCACGCTGCTGCTGATGCTGGGATCGCTGTTGGCGGCGGGGCCGCTGATGGCGCTGCTGGGCCACAAGATCGAGGCGGTGATTACTCGCTTGCTGGGTGTGCTGCTCGCTGCGCTGGCGGCGCAATTTGTGATCGACGGGTTGAAGGCGAGTTTTTGAGGATAGGGGGTGGGGCACGCCCCCACCCCAACCCCTCCCCTGAAGGGGAGGGGCTTTATTTATAAGTTTAACCCCGCACGTCAGCTTCGGTGACTGGCGAGATCTTGATTTCGACGCGGCGGTTGGCGGCCTTGCCTTCTTCGGTGGCGTTGGATGCGATCGGCTGGGTCTCGCCATAGCCGCGCGTGCCGATGCGGGCGGACTGGACGCCGCGACCGATCAGATAGTCGGCGACCGATCGGGCGCGCCGTTCCGACAGGGTCTGGTTATAGGCGTCCGCGCCGTCGCTGTCGGTGTGACCCAGCACGTCGATATAGGTCTTTGGATATTGCGCCAGTACCGCCGCGACATCGTTCAGCGTCGGCTGGAACTGGGGCTGCACATCGGCGCGATCATAGCCAAAGGTGATGCCCGACGGCATCCGCAGCAGCAGATTGTCGCCGTCGCGGATCACATCCACCCCGGTGCCGGCGGTTTCTTCGCGCAACTTGCGTTCCTGCGCGTCCATATAGGCACCGATGCCCGCGCCTGCGACTGCGCCAATGCCTGCGCCCAGGATCTTTTCGGTCCGGTCGTTGCGCCCACCCACCAGATCGCCGAGCAGATAGCCGCCCAGAGCGCCGCCGATGCCGCCGATCGCGGCCTTCGAAATCGAGCGCTGACCCGTGGTCGGATCAGTGGTGCAGGCGGTGGTGGCCAGCATGGCGGCCAGACCTGCGGCGCCGAGAATGCGGTGAGAAATCTTCATGATCCTGATCCCTTGTCTTTTTGCGTCCGTATGAGACGAGTAGCCCCAAAATGGTCGAACGGTGCGTTTGTTCCACAAGCGAACTGAACCGGTGATGATGGGGATGTTGTGAAATTGAAAGAATAGCGGCTATAGGAGGTCGCTGACCGCCATGGCCACGATCCCCCTTCCCAATCCGACGCCCTTTCCCTGGGCCGATCTTTTCATCATCCTTGCGCTGGTGGCGCTGAACGGCGTCTTTGCGATGTCGGAACTCGCCATCGTGTCAGCGCGCAAGCCGCGCCTGCAGGGGCTGGAGAAAGCGGGGCGCAAGGGGGCGACGACCGCGCTGAAGCTGGCGAGCGATCCGGGCAAATTCCTGTCGACCGTGCAGATCGGCATCACCCTCATTGGCATTATCGCCGGTGCCTATTCGGGCGCGAGCCTGGGCGGGCCGGTGGGCGAGCGGCTTCATGCGCTGGGCCAGAGCCTGGGTTTGGGCCTGTCGGTCAATGCGTCGGAAAATCTGGGCTTTGCGCTGGTCATCGGCTTTACCACCTATGCGTCGCTGATCATCGGCGAGCTGGTGCCCAAGCAATTTGCCCTGCGCGCGCCCGAACCGATCGCGGTGATCATGGCCGGGCCGATGCTGTGGCTGTCCAAGGCGACCGCGCCGATCGTGTGGGTGCTGGACGGGTCGAGCGCGCTGATCTTCAAGCTGCTGCGGATGAACCGCGAATCGGAACATCATGTGACGGCGGAGGAGCTGCACCTGATCGTTGCCGAAGCCAGCAAGTCGGGCGTGATCGAGGAAAGCGAGCGGGCGATCATTTCGGGCGTCGTGCGGCTGGCCGACCGGCCGGTGCGCGAGGTGATGACGCAGCGGATGGATGTCGACTGGATCGACATCGGCGCGGACGATGCGACAGTCCGCGCGCGGCTGCTGGAAACGCCCCATACCCGCCTGCCGGTGGGGCGCGGGTCGGTGGAGGATATTATCGGCATCGTCCAGGCGCGCGACATCATGAGCGCGCTGTTCCGGGGCGAGACGCTGAACGTCGGCGCGCTGATGCGCAAGGCGGAGGTGGTGCCGGACCAGGTCGACGCGATGGACGCGCTGGAAGTGTTGCGCCGGTCCGACGTGCCGATGGTGATGGTCCATGACGAATATGGCCATTTTGAAGGGATTGTGACCCCGGCGGACCTGCTGTCCGCGATTGCGGGCCATTTCGCGTCGGACCGCGACGCCTATGACGAACCCGACATGGTCGAGCGTGAGGATGGCAGCCTGCTGGTGTCGGGGCAGATGCCGATCGACCAGCTGGCCGAGCGGATCGGCATCGACCTGTCGGAGGACCGTGATTATGCGACCGTGGCGGGCCATGCGCTATGGCTGCTCAAGCGCCTGCCCGAAGTCGGCGATTATGTCGATGATCAGGGCTTCCGCTTCGAGATTGTCGATATGGACGGGCGCAAGATCGACAAGGTGCTGGTTGCCGAGCGCTAGGGACGCGGGTCTTACCAATATGCGATGATTGTGACTCATCCCCCCTCCCCGGCGGGGAGGGGGAGCGAGGCGAAGCTGAGCGTCCCCGCTGGCGGTAGCACACCCTCACCCAACCTCCCCCTCAAGGGAAGGGCTATCGCATATGGATCGCGCCTCATTTTACTTCGTCATGCTGAACTCGTTTAGCTGCGCTGGCCTTCGGCTCAGCATCCATTTCTCGTCACGAGCGGCGGCTTTTGGGGCGCGATGGATCCTGAAACAAGTTCAGGATGACGTTGAAGGGATAACGAAAGGTCATATGCAATTCTCCTCCCCCTCAAGGGGGAGGGGCCTTGTGGGTGAGGATTATCGCATGTCGGCCTTAGCCCTCCAGCCTTTTTACCCAGAATTGCATCGGGTGGTCGCTGTCGGTGGCGTCGCCCATATCCTTCCATCCGAACTGGCCGATCAGGCCATCGACTGGTGCAAAGCCACGCTTGCGCCAGAAGGGGTCGAGCGGGCTGTAACCGGCGGGGCGGGCGGGGTGATCGGCCGGGCGGATGACGGCGCAGAAGGCGGCGATCGAAAAACCCAGGTCGCGCGCCTTGGCTTCGCGCCGGTCGAAAAAGGCGTGGCCTATGCCATGGCCGCGCCAGTCGGGCAGCAGCACGGATTCGCCGAAATAATAAATGTCGTTGATGTCCATGCCGCGCGCCTGGAACGGGGCGGCAAAGGCGGCGGCGTGATCGGCCATCGGTGCAGCGGTAGCGGCGCCGACCAGCCTGTCGCCAGAAAATGCGCCCACGACCAGCGCGCCGGGGCTGTTGGCATAGGCGGTCAGATAGTCCCGTTCATAGGCGTGGTCCCCGTCATAGAGATAGGGGAAGGCCCTGAACACCGCGATGCGCAGGTCCGCCAACGAATCGAGCGCGGCAACCAGTGCCGCGCCCGTCAATTCGCATATCTCGATCGGCGGACCGATCGCGCTTTACTCGGCTGCGTTGGCGGCGTTCGCTGCCGGGGCTTCCGCGGCATTGGCAGCGTTGCCCGCTTCGGCGGCATTGGCGCCTTCAGCAGCCGGGGCGGCGTCGGCGGCGGGCAGCGGCAGGTTGGACCCCTGCGTGTTGAGCCAGGCGATCAGGTTGGCGCGATCGACCGGGTTGCCAAGGCCGGCAAAGGTCATCTTGGTGCCGGGCGCATATTCACGCGGGCTTTTCAGCCACTTGTCCAGCGCCTCGAACGTCCAGTTGCCGGGCACCGACTTGAGCGCTTCGGAATAAGCGAAGCCTGCGACATGGCCATGGGCCTTGCCCACTGTGCCATAGAGGTTGGGACCAATGCCATTGGCACCGCCCGACGTGACGGTGTGGCAGGCGGCGCATTTGGCAAACACCTTCTCGCCCGCCGCAACGTCCGCGCTGGCCAGCAGCGTGTTGAGGCCGGGACCGGCAGCAGCGCCTTCACCTTCGGCTTCGACGCCTTCGATGGCATAACCCATGGTTTCGGGCCGTTCGTCATGGAAAAATTTAGAACTGACGATCGCGCCGCCGAGCGCAATAATGCCCGCGAACAGCGCCCAGCCCGCTACGGTATTGAAACGATCGCCCATTTCGCTCGATTTCCCTTGCATTTCTGTTCGGGCGGCTGTCGTCGCGCCCCCTCTTGGCCGTTGCCATAATGGCGGACACGCGAACGTGCAACCCGGCTTGACGCCACAAATGCGCGACCCGGCCAGCTTGCCGCCTCGCCGATGCTTGCGCGGCCCCGCGCAACTGCCTAAGCGCGCAGTCCTCCATGGAAAACTATCCCGCTCCCGCGCGCGCCATTGTCGCGCAACTGGCCGAAAAAGCCGCTACAGACCCGGCCCGCGCCGTCGCCTATCAGGGCGCGCCGGGGGCCAATTCGCATCTGGCGGCGCTGGGTTACGCGCCCGATTGCGTGCCTTTGCCCTGTTTCGCGTTCGAAGATGCGATCGATGCGGTGCGCAATGGACAGGCTGCGCGGGCGATCATCCCGATCGAAAACAGCCTGCACGGGCGGGTGGCGGACATGCATTTCCTGCTGCCCGAATCGGGCCTGTCGATCGTCGACGAATATTTCCTGCGGATTCGTCATTGTCTGATGGCACCCGACAACAGCCCGGTCAAAAGCGCGATCAGCCATCCCCAGGCGCTGGGCCAGTGTCGCCATTATCTGCGCGAGAGGGGCATCCAGCCGGTTGCCTATGCCGATACGGCGGGCGCGGCGGCGCTGGTGGCGGAAACGCGGACGCCCGGCGAAGGGGCGATCGCGCCCTATCTGGCCGCCGAGCTGTATGGCCTGCGCCTGATCGCCGAGAATATCGAGGATAGCGACGATAATATGACGCGCTTCCTGGTGCTGGCGCGCGATCCGAAAATGCCGGTCGCCAATGTCGGGCCGGTGATGACGACTTTCCTGTTCGAGGTGAAGAATGTCCCCGCCGCGCTGTACAAGGCGATGGGCGGCTTTGCGACCAACGGCGTCAACATGACCAAGCTGGAAAGCTATCAGCGCGGGGCGAGTTTCGCCGCGACCGAATTTTTCTGCGATATCGAAGGGATGCCGGGCGATCCGGCGGTCGACCGGGCGCTGGCGGAACTGGAGTTCCACACCAAATGGGTGCGGATGCTGGGCAGTTATCGGCAGGCGCGGCCACGGACTTAGGGCCGGCCGTCATCATCGTCATTCCAGCGAATGCTGGAATCCCTCTTTGTTCTGGCGGTTAAAAAAAGAAGGGGGATCCCAGCTTTCGCTGGGATGACGGTAGTGGATTGGGCTATGGGCCTGTCCATGGTCGCAGCTATTCTTTGGTCCGCTTTGGCGATGAGCGCCATTGTCGGTGTGCGCTATCTGCTGGCGAGCGGCGGTTTCGCGCTGGCGACGCGGGTGCGGCAGCCGGGCCTGTATCGCGGGCTGGAGCGGCAGGTGCGGCGGGAGATTGGCTGGTCTTTGCTGTCCGCGCTGATTTACGGCATCCCCGCCGGGATCGTGGCATGGGGATGGCAGGCGCAGGGATGGACGCGCATCTATACCGATGTCGCGGCGCTGCCGCTCTGGTATCTGCCGGTGTCGGTCCTGCTTTATCTGGCCGCGCATGACACATGGTTTTACTGGACCCATCGCTGGATGCACCGGCCCAAGCCGTTTCGCATTGCCCATGCCGTGCATCATGCCAGCCGCCCGCCGACCGCCTGGGCGGCGATGAGCTTTCATCCCTGGGAGGCGCTGACGGGGGCGGTGGTGATCCCGGCGCTGGTGTTCCTGATTCCCATCCATGTCGGCACGCTGGCCGTGGTGCTGACGATCATGACGATCATGGGGGTCAGCAATCATATGGGGTGGGAGATGTTCCCGCGCTGGATGGTGCGCGGGCCGCTGGGGGGCTGGCTGATCACCGCGACCCATCATCAGCGGCATCATGACCTGTATAGTTGCAATTACGGCCTCTATTTCCGGGTCTGGGACCGATTGTGCGGCACTGACCGGGGGCTTGGCGATTTTACCGCGAAGGCGCGCGCGTGACGGGTCGGTTGTGGGGATTGGTGGCGCTGGTCCCGGTGCTGCTGGGAGCGGCCCCGATCGGCCAACCGCAACCGCTCAGCATGGCGCTGGAAGGGTTGCGGTCCACCAGGGGGCAGATATTGGTGTGCGTGACGCGGGTGCCGCGCTATTTCCCCGATTGCAGCCATGATCCCGACAAGCGGCATTTCGCGGTGGCGGCGAAGGGCGGGGCGGTGACGATCGGCACTGTGACGCCGGGCGACTATGCCATCGCGATCGTCCATGACGAAAATGGCAATGGCAAGCTGGATACGTTCGCGGGCATCCCGCGCGAAGGGGTCGGCTTTTCGCGCAATCCGGTGCTGCGCTTTGGCGCGCCCAGTTTCCGGTCGGCCAGTTTTGCGGTAGCAGGCGCGCCGGTGGAGCAGGACATCCGCCTCAAATATTTCCTGTAGGAAAGCCAGGCGGAACCTGTAACCGTCGTGAAACATTCTTGGGCCGACCGACATTGGCTGAACAGGGGCCTTATGAACCAGCTTTCCCGCATACTCCTCCTCACCCTTCCCTTCATGGCCGCGCCTGCGCTGGCGCAGGAGGCGCAGGATCGCAGCAGCCTGACCATCGGCGTCGGCGTCGCGTCGGTCCCGACCTATGAAGGGTCCGACGATTCGCGCATGATTTTTGGCCCGCAGTTGCGCGGCAAGGTGAAGGATCATGCCTTCTTCACCCGTGGCCCCATGCTGTTTTTTGATGCCATTCCCAATCGGGATGACAGCGGCATCGACTTTCAGGCCGGCCCGGCCGTGGGGGTCAGGCTGGACCGGACCAGCCGCAAGCAGATCAAGGACAATGCGGTCGAGGCGCTGGGCAAGCGGGACACGGCGATCGAGGTCGGCGGCTATGTCGGCATCGGCAAGACCGGGATCATCACCAGCGCCTATGACAATCTGAGCGCACGGGTCGCCGTGACCAAGGATGTCGCGGGCGCGCATGAAAGCTATATCGTCACGCCCGCGATCGAATATTTCACGCCGCTGTCGATCCGCAGTTTTGCGGGGATCGGCGTGTCGGCGGACTATGTCGGCAAGAAATTCGGCCGCTATTATTCCGATATCGATGCCGCCGGTTCTCTGGCGAGCGGACTGCCGGTCTATACGCGGGGCGGTGCCGATTCCGGGTTCCGCCGCGTCAACGCCAATCTGACCGGTGGCTATTCGCTGTCGGGTGACATTCGCAAGGGCTGGGTGATCGTCGGCGCGCTTGGCTATTCGCGGATGCTGGGCCGTTATGCCGATTCGCCGGTGGTGTCGATTGCCGGGTCGAAGGACCAGTTTCTAGGCGCGATCGGGATCGGCTATACCTTCTAACATCTTGCTTTTCCTGACCTTGCGCGGGGAGGGTGACGCTCCCCATATTGCGGGCTATGGAGGCGGCGACATACCGCAGTGGCAGGAGATGAAAGCGTGGCGACCCTGGGAATGAGCGAGGCCGACAAGCTGGCCGTGGAGGCGTTTCGCCGCGATGTGGTGGAGCCTTCGCGCACGCAGTTGGTGATCGTCGATTTCTGGGCCGAATGGTGTGGCCCGTGCAAGCAGCTGACGCCGATCATCGAGAAGGTGTGCGCCGATTATGCGGCCAAGGGCGTCAAGCTGGTCAAGGTTAATGTCGATGAAAATGGCTTCATCGCCAGCCAGTTCCGGGTCCAGTCGATCCCGACCGTCTATGCCGTGTTTCAGGGCCAGCCGGTCGCCGACCTGTCGCAGGCGCGGACTGAAGGGCAGCTCAAGCAATATCTCGACAAGTTGCTGGGCCAGTTGCCGATCGAATCGGACGAAAAGGCGCAGGAGCAGGAAATCGCGCCGCTGATCGCGATGGGCGAAGAAACGCTGGCGGCGGGCGATGCCGAGCGCGCCCTTTCGATTTTCACCCAGATTGCAGAGATGGTGCCCGACCATGCCGATGTGGCGTCGGGTCAGGCGCGGGCGCTGGTGGCGCTTGGCCAACTCGATGAGGCCGAGGCGGTGCTGGCGGCGCTGTCCGCCGATGCGGCCAAGGATCAGGCGGTCGATCGCGCGCGCGCGGCGATTGCGCTGGCCCGCGACGCCAAACCGGTGGCCGACCTGTCGGGGCTGGAGGCGAAAGTCGCGGCCGACCCGGACGATCATGCAGCGCGGTTCGAACTGGCGGGCGGGCTGATGGCCAATGGCGACCGGGACGGCGCGGCGGAGGCGCTGCTGGAGATCGTCCGGCGCGACCGGGCGTGGAACGACAGCGCGGCGCGCACGCAATTGCTGACCCTGTTCGAGGCGGTCGGGCTGGAAGATCCCTGGGTATCGGCGCAGCGTCGCAAGCTGTCGCAGATCTTGTTCGCCTGACGGCCGGGCCGGTGCCACTCGCCCGCGTCTCGATATTTCCGCTGTCTGGCGCTTTGCTGTTGCCGGGCATGGATTTGCCACTGCATATTTTCGAGCCGCGCTACCGCGCTCTGATCCATGACGCGATGGCGCGCGACCGGCGGATCGGGATGATCCAGCCGCGTGGCGAGGGGCCGGTGCCGCCCTTGTTCGACATGGGGTGCCTGGGCCATGTCAGCCATATCGAGGCGCTGGACGACGGGCGGTTCAACATCATCCTGACCGGGCTGGCGCGGTTCAAGGTGGTGCGCGAATTGCCGGTGACGACCCAGTTCCGCCAGATCGAGGCAGACGTGATGCAGGCGCCGCAGGAGGATGAGGTCCTGCACGCGGTCGAGCGGGCGGCGCTGGAGCAGGAATCGCGGCGCTTTGCCGATGCGTTGGGCTATGTTGTGGACTGGACTGCGGTGTCGCGGCTGGACGATATGGCGCTGGTCAACGGCATCGCCCAGATCGCGCCGTTCGATGCGGCGGCCAAGCAGACGCTGCTGGAGGCCGATACGCTGGGCGAGCGGTCGGAGCTGATCATCCAGCTGATGCAGATTTTCGGCCGGATCGAGCGCGACGGCGGCGCGACGATGCAATGACTGACGCGGCGGGCGAGATTGCGCCGGTCGATCCCTGGTTGCTGGCCAAGCTGGTCTGCCCGGTGACACGCACGCCGCTGCGCTGGGATGGTGCGCGCGGGGCGCTGGTCTCCGATGCGGCGGGGCTGGCCTATCCGGTGCGTGATGGCGTGCCGGTGCTGCTGGTGCGGGAGGCGGTAGCAATCTGAACCAAATACCCGTTCGTTATGGGTACGCAGCGATACATTCCACTTCCAGCGGCGCGCCGAGCGCCAGCCCATCAGTGCCAAAGGCGCTGCGGGCGGGCAGGCGTTTGCCCTTGAAATAGGGCATATAGGCCGCGTTGAAACGGGGCCAGTCCGCCATATCGTCCAGCATCACCGTGCATTTGACGACATGGCCAAAATCCAGGTCATTGTCGGCCAGGATTTTGCCGATCGAATCCATCGCCGCTTTGACGGCGGTGTCGAACCCCTCCTTGTGGGGGTCCATGCCGGGCGGCACCTGTCCGATCTGGCCGGACATATAGAGGGTGTCGCCGACGCGGACGGCGGGGGAGAAAGGCAGGGTGGCGGGCATCGCCTGCTGCGCCATGGCTGGCGCTGCGATGGTCAGGCTGAGCGCGGCGAGGAGGGCGAATGGCTGCATGGACGGCTCCCTGTCGGACAGAAAAAGGGCCGGTGCGTTTCCGAACCGGCCCTTCCTTCGTGACATGATTTAAGTGTTGATCAGAATTTGAAATCGATACGGGCGTAATAATAGCCGCCCGATGTGCCATAGGCACCATGGCCATAGGGGCTGTTATAGGCGCCGGAGCCGTTGATATAGGGCGACACGCCGGGGTTCACGACCACGCCGGTGCCGGTCACCAGCTTGGGGACTTCGGGGATCTTGTCGAACAGATTGTTCGCGCCGATCGAGAAGGTCACATTGTCAGTGAAATCATAGCCGACTTCCAGATCGGTGATGATCGCCTGTTTCACCACGCCATTGAAGTAGAGCTGGTTGGCGTTGACGCCGTTCACCAGCGCGCCGTCGGCGATCAGGAAACCGCCATCGGGGATCACGCCGCTGCCGACGCCCGGACGGACCAGTACGCTGGTCTTGGCATAGAGGGTTTCGCGCAGGTTGACGGTCAGCTTGTCCGCCTTGAGCAGCGCGCCGAAGCCGACCTTATATTTCGGCGTCGTATCCTCGATATTGCTTTCCGACGCGGCGTTGAACAGCGGATAACCGACCTTGTTCTTGGTGATCTTGGTCTTGTTGTAATTGCCGTTCAGCGACAGGTTGAGCGTGCCGAAGTCGAGCGCCACCGGATAGCTGGCAGAGAAGTCGATGCCCTTGGTCTCTGTGTCGATTCCGTTGGTGAAGCTTTGTACGCCGACCGTCTGCAGCGCGGTGTCGAGGACGATACCAGCGGCGGCCAGTGCGTCGAAGATCGCCGCTGCGCCTTGCTGGATCACACCGCCCTGGACGGCGTTACGCGATGCGGTGGCGGCGATGCGGTCCTTGATCTTGATCAGGTAAGCATCGACGGTGATCGCCAGCTTCGGCACGGGACGCAGCACGACGCCTGCCGAAAAATTCTTGGATTTTTCCGGGCCAAGCGAGTCGAAGCCGAGCAGGGCGGCAGCTGGCGTGCCAGCGGGAAGCTGGGCGACGGCGCTGGTCGGCCCGACGTTGATGGTCGAATATTTCTGTTCGGCCAGAGTCGGGGCGCGGAAGCCGGTGCTGGCGGTGGCGCGGACGGCAAAGGCGTCGGAAATATCGTAGCGGGTCGTGATCTTGCCGATCAGCGTGTCGCCGAAATCGGTATAATCTTCGTAGCGACCGGCCAGATCGACCGTCCAGCCTTCGACCGGATTGGCGATGAAGTTCAGGTAACCGGCGCGCGAGCTGCGCTTGAACCGCCCGGCGTCGGTCGCTTTGTAGCCTGGGAAGGACTGAACGCCAGTCCTGTCAGTCGAATTGGCATCACCCTGGACGATTTCATAGGTATCCTTGCGATATTCGCCGCCGAAGGCGAAAGTCAGCGGGGTGGCCATGCCGAGGTCAAATTCCTTACGGATGTCGGCGGTGACCGTGGTCTGGCTCAGACGGAAGCCGCCGTCATAGGCTTTATCGACGGTCCTGGGCGAACCTACACCCAGCAGTGAGGCCTTGTAGCTGTCTTGCCACTGTTCGCGATGAGCGGAGTTTTCAGTCCAAATTTCATTCTTCTGATTGCCGTAGGTGGTGCTGAGATCATAGTTCCAGCCCGCCGCTTCGCCGCGTGCGCCGACGGTGAAGCTATATTCATCCTCGATCACATGTTGGAGCGGCACCATGCCCAGTGTGCCAGTGTTGCTGTAGCACACGTTCGGATCATAGGGCGTCGTTGTTACTGCGCCGCCACTGTTTATCTGCTGGTGCGTAGCGCCGGACCCAGTATATTCAT
This sequence comes from Sphingobium terrigena, assembly GCF_003591655.1. GTDB lineage: Bacteria > Pseudomonadota > Alphaproteobacteria > Sphingomonadales > Sphingomonadaceae > Sphingobium > Sphingobium terrigena. The sequence goes on along the minus strand of NZ_QVRA01000008.1, from coordinate 125,122 downwards.
AGCAGATGCGCTTGGGATGACGGTAGCCCTGCTTGGCCCAGCCTTCGCGGCGGGCGAGGCTGCCAAAGCTGTACACTTCGACACCGCCAAAATCATAGCCGGCATTGTAGAAGAGCAGGTTGAGTTCGGTCTTGGGCTGGCCGCCATTGATCCCGGCCAGCGCGTCGCCCGCCAGATTGGACCATTGGGCAGGGGCATTAGGCTGGAGCGTGCCGTCTGGCTGGGTGACCTGCACCTGCCCTTCGCCCAGCGTGGTATAATCCTGACGGCGGTGGAACAGGGACAGGTTGATATAGCCGTCCTCGCCCAGTTTGATGCCATAATTGCCGGAGATGGAGAACAGCTCGCCTTCGCTGTCATAATATTGACCGCCAGTCAGCTTGATCGAGCCGCCCTCTGGATCATCCTTCAGGATGAAGTTGATGACGCCCGCAATCGCGTCCGTGCCGTACACGGCGGCAGCGCCTTCCTGCAACACTTCGACGCGCGCCACCGAATCAGGCGGAATCAGGTCGATGCTGGGCGCGGCCGAGCCGGAGAAGGCGCCGAGCACCTGAAGGATGCCGTTGCCGTGGCGGCGCTTGCCGTTGACCAGCACCAGCGTGTGGTTGGGGCTGAGGCCGCGCAGGCGAGCCGACAGCGAGAAGCTGGAAAGGTCGGTGCCCTGCGTCTGCGCGGTGAAGCTGGGGACGATCTGGGTCAGCACCTGGTTGAGGTTCGGCTGGCCGACATGGGTGAGCGCATCCTGGCTCAGCACGGTGACCGGTGCGGCGCTTTCGGTCGCCTGCATCCCCACGGCGCGGGTGCCGGTGACGATGATCGCCGTGCCCTCGTCAACCTGGGGTTCCTGCGGCGCGTCTTGCGCGATGGCGCAGGCGGACCAGGATGATGCGAGGATCAGTGAGAGTTTAAGCGCCGACAACCGTGTCATTCATGCCCCCTGTTTAGCTTTATTGATGACAGGGGGAATGACGAATGTGCGGCACCAATCCTCTATTGCGCTGCACAAAAATTATCGTTTGGCGGATTGTTTCCGGTTCGTTTCTATCCCGGAAACAGGCTGTTTATGGTCTATTGAAACGTCAGAAGCATATTTTGCAGCTGCGCCAAAGGGTGCCGGATCAGGATGTCATGGCGGCGTCGATCAGCGCCCTGGCTTCCGGGCCTTCCCAATCCATCGCGCCGATGACGCGGACCATTTCCTTGCCCTGCGCATCATAGAGGACGGTGGTGGGCAGCAGGCCGGTGGCATAGTCGAAGCCGAAATGATTGTCGGGGTCGGCCCAGCCTTTGAGGTGGGGGAGGGGGTGTTTGGCGAAGAAGGGTTTGACCGCCTTGGCGCCCTGCGTGTCCTGCGAAATGGTCAGCACCGCCAGCCCCTTGGCACCGTATCGTTCGGCGATCCGATCGAGCGTGGGCATTTCCGCGACGCAGGGCGTACACCATGTCGCCCACAGATTGACGAGTAGCGGACGTCCGGCAAAATCCTGCAAGGTCGCTTCGCCCCCGTCGGGATTCTGGAAGGCGAAGCTGGGCGCGGGGGTGCCAGCCTTGCTGCGGTCCAGCCGGTAGCTGAACTCGCCGTCTCCCTTTGTCGCATTGCCCGATGCGGGAACCTCACCGCTTATGCTTGCATTGGCTTGCCCAGCGGGCGGCGATTGCCTATCGCAGGCCGCCAATCCGGCGGTCAGGAGCAGTAACATCAGCGCGCGCGAAACAGGTTCCAAGGGGGAAGGCTCCAACAGCATGTGGGGTGGCCGGTTTGCGGCCGGCCCCGCTTCGATCATGCGCGAGATAAATGCCTCCATCCCGTTCGACAAGCGATTGTGGAAGCAGGACATCGCAGGATCGAAGGCGCATGTCGCGATGCTGGCCAAACAGGGCATCGTCGAGGGCGAGGATGCGCAGGCGATTACCGAGGGGCTGAACCGGATCGCGGCGGAATATGAAGCCGATGGCGTGCCGGTGGACCTGGACCTGGAAGATATCCACATGGTCACCGAATCGCGGCTGGCGCAGCTGATCGGGCCGACCGCCGGGCGGCTGCACACCGCGCGCAGCCGCAACGATCAGGTGGCGACCGATTTCCGCCTGTGGGTGCGCGATGCGATTGACGAGGTGCAGGCGGGGCTGGTCGGTCTGCAACGCGCTTTGCTGGCGCGGGCAGACGAGAATGCCGATGCGGTGATGCCAGGCTTTACCCATTTGCAGTCGGCGCAGCCGGTGACGCTGGGGCATCATCTGATGGCCTATTATGAAATGGTACGCCGCGACCGCAGCCGCTTTGCCGATGCGCGGGCGCGGGCGGATGAATGTCCGCTAGGCGCGGCGGCGCTGGCGGGGACCGGCTTTCCGATCGACCGGCACGCCACGGCGGCGGCTCTGGGCTTTGCCAAGCCGACCGACAACAGCCTGGATAGCGTGAGCGACCGCGACTTTGCGCTCGATTATCTGATGGCGGCGACGCAGGCCTCCTTGCACCTGTCGCGACTGGCCGAGGAGTTCATCATCTGGGCGAGCCAGCCTTTCGGTTTCGTGAAATTGCCCGACGCCTATTCGACCGGCAGCTCGATCATGCCGCAGAAGCGCAATCCGGATGCGGCCGAGCTGGTGCGCGGCCATGCCGGGCGGATCATGGGCTGCATGACCGCTTTGTGCATGACTATGAAGGGGCTGCCGCTCGCTTATTCCAAGGATATGCAGGACGACAAGCCGCCGGTGTTCGAGGCGCATGACCTGCTCGCTCTGTCGATCGCGGCGATGACCGGGATGATCGAGACGGTGACGTTCCGTACCGACCGGATGCGCGGGCTGGCCGAAAGCGGCTTTGCCACCGCGACGGACCTTGCCGACTGGCTGGTGCGCGAAGGGGGCATCCCGTTCCGCGAGGCGCATCATATCACCGGGCGTGCGGTGGCGGCGGCGGAGGCGTCGGGCGTGCCGCTCGACCAGTTGCCGATCGCGACGCTCAAGGCGATTGACGCGCGGATCGACGATCGCATCTATGCGGTGCTGACGGTCGATGCGTCGGTCGCCAGCCGGATGAGCCATGGCGGCACCGCCCCCGCGCAGGTGCGGGCGCGGATCGCGCAGGCGCAGGAGGAGTTGGGATCATGAGGATGCGGACGATCGCGGGGCTGGCCTGCGCGGCGCTGGCGCTGGCCTCCTGTGGCGGGCGGCAACCGTTGAAGCCCTTGGCGGGGCAGGAATTGCCTGCGGTGCCGGTGGGCGCGGCGACCGCGCCGACGGGCGCGCAGCTGATGACCCCATCGACCCAGGCGCGACCGCAGCGCAATGTGGAATTGCTGACCCAGTCGCAAAAGCGCGCGGCGGACGAATTTGACCTGCCGCCCGAAAAGCAGCCCTGACAAGAGACTAAGGACGCGATTTTGGACCATTTCGACTATGTGGACGGTGCCATGCAGGTGGAGCAGGTGCCGATGGCGGCGATTGCCGATGCGGTTGGCACGCCGGTCTATGTCTATTCGACCGCGACGCTGACGCGTCATGTCAGCGTGTTTCGCGACGCGCTTGCGACCCTCGACAATCCGCTGATCGCCTTTGCGGTCAAGGCGAACCCCAATGCGGCGGTGCTGGCGACGCTGGCGAAGCTGGGTCTGGGCGCGGACGTCGTGTCGGGCGGCGAATTGCTGCGCGCGATCGCGGCGGGCATACCCGCTGACCGCATCGTCTTTTCTGGCGTGGGCAAGACGGCTGAGGAAATGCGGCTGGCGCTGGACCATGGCATTTACCAGTTCAATCTGGAAAGCGAACCGGAAGCTGAAATGCTGTCCGAAGTCGCGCTGTCGATGGGCAAGCGCGCGCCGGTGGCCTATCGCATCAACCCGGATGTGGACGCTGGCACCCATGCCAAGATTTCCACCGGCAAGTCGGAAAACAAGTTCGGCATCCCCTATGATCGGGCGCTGGAAAGCTATGCCGCCGCGCGCGATCTGCCGGGGCTGGATGTGCAGGGGGTGGCGGTTCATATCGGCAGCCAGCTGACCGATCTCGCCCCGCTGGAGGCCGCCTTTACCAAGGTCGGCGCGCTGGTCGCGGCGCTGCGCGATGCGGGGCATGATATTCGCACCGCCGATCTGGGCGGCGGGCTGGGTGTCCCTTACGACCCCGCTCTGCCGGTGCCGCCAAGCCCCGCCGCCTATGGCGAGATGGTATGCCGGGTGACGCAGGGCTGGCCAGTGCGGCTGATGTTTGAGCCGGGCCGGGTGATCGTGGGCAATGCGGGCGCGCTGCTGTCGCGCGTGGTGCGGGTGAAGCAGGGCGCGCAGGCACCGTTCGTCATCGTCGATGCGGCGATGAACGACCTGCTGCGCCCCAGCCTCTATGACGCCTGGCATGATATTCGCGCGGTGACCCCGGTGGGGCAGCGCGCGGCGGCCAATGTGGTGGGTCCGGTGTGCGAGACGGGCGACACTTTCGCCATGGGCCGCGACATGGATGTGGTGGCGGCGGGCGATCTGGTCGCCTTCATGACTGCGGGTGCCTATGGCGCGACGATGGCGGGGACGTATAACAGCCGTCCGCTGACCCCTGAAGTGCTGGTGTCGGGCGACAAATGGGCGGTGGTGCGCGCGCGCCCGCCGATCGAGGCGCTGATTGCGGGCGATAGCATCCCCGACTGGCTGGCCGACTGATGCACAGCCTGCCCGTCTTTCTGCGCCTGACGGGCAGGCCGGTGATCCTGACCGGGGACGGCGAGGCGGCGGACGCCAAGCGCCGCCTGCTGGAGCGGACGGGCGCGGTAATCGTGGGCGAGGAGGACAAGCGCGCGCGGATCGCGATCGTGTCCGACGGCGACGCGGTGACGGCGGAGCGGTTGCGGGCGCGGGGCGTGCTGGTCAATGCGACCGACAATCCTGACCTGTGCGATTTCACCTTGCCGGCCATCGTGGATCGTGACCCGGTGCTGATTGCGATCGGCACGGGCGGGGCGTCGGCGGGACTGGCCAAGGCGTTGCGGCAAAGGTTGGAGGCGCTGTTTCCCGCACGGCTCGGTGAATTGGCACAGGCGCTGTTTGCCGCGCGCGGGGCGATCAAGGCGCGCTGGGCGGATGCGGGGGCGCGGCGACGGCGGATTGACGCGGGGCTGGCGCCGGGCGGGATGATCGACCCGCTGCGCGCCGATGCGGTCGACGCGCTGCCGGACTGGCTGGCGGCGGAGGGGCCGGTGGAAGGTTCACGGCTGATCGCGATTGCGTTGCTGTCGGGCGATCCAGACGATCTGACGTTGCGTGCCGCACGGCTGCTGGGGGAGGCGGATCGGGTCTATCACGCGGCGTCGGTGCCAGCGGCCATCCTCGACCGGGCGCGGGCGGATGCGGCGCGGATCGTCGCGGATGTGCCGCCTGCCGATCCGGGCGAGGGGCTGTCGCTGTGGGTTGCGTTGGACGGGGCGATAGCCTGACCACATCCGTTCGTTTCGAGCGAAGTCGAGAAACGGTGGCGCGCAGTTTCTCGACTGCGCTCGAAACGAACGGCGTTGGGTGATTCAGCCCTGCTGCGCGCTCAGTCGTTCGACTTCATCATGCAGCGCCTGGATGGACGAGACGAGCCGCGCGCGGTCGGCCTGGAGTTCGCGCAGGGTTTCGCGGGTTTCGCCCAGTTCCACCGCGCGGCGCGCGATGCGGGCGTCGAGTTCGGCATTGTGGCGGGTGAGCGTGCCCAGCGTTTCGGCCCGCTGGCACAGATGGCGCATACGGGCGTCCAGCACGTCGAAATCAAAGGGTTTGACGACATGGTCATCGGCCCCGGCATCCAGCGCCTCCACCGTGGATTGGCTGTCGAGTCGCCCGGTGAGCATGACGAAACAGGCGGACAGGGCGAGGTTCGCGGCGCGGATCTTCTTCATCGTCGCGACGGCGGGCAGCATCGTCAGCCCCATGTCTACAAGCACGATGTCGGCCGGGCGGGTCACCAGCAAGTTGACCGCGACAAAGCCATTTTCCGCCAGCGCGACATCATAATTGAGATGCGACAGGCGGCGGGCGACGACGGCGCGCGCGGTGGGATTTTCATCGATCAGCAGCACGCGCAGGCGGCGTTGGGGGCGGGCGACGTCGCTTGTCTCCATATCGTCGGGCCGACGGCTGCGATTGCGCTTGAAGATCTGCATGGCTCCACCCTTTTGCTGCGTTCAATAGGATAGGATTGCCGCGCAAAGAAATGGTTAACGGAGGGTAGCCACGATTAAATTCATTTAATTGGTTCGATGCATGCGTGCGCCATAGCCTCCCCTTTGCGACCCACAGAAGGAGGATGCTTATGCCACAGACCGTGCCGCAACTGGCCATTGACGACATTGCCGATCTGCCCGCCGGGGCCAGCCTGTTCGGGTTGCAGGATGGCGATGTGCTGGACATCAGCCTGATGGATATTGTGATCGCGATCATTGATATGCCATGAATTTGGCGGCTTTGGGGCAGGCCGTCGCGCAGGCGCAGGATGCCCCGCCCGATCACGCGATCGCGCTGATCCGGCCATTTCTGCACGATATAGGCTGGTTCAACGATCTGCTGGCGCAGGGCTGCGCGGCGATGACCGCCGACCCCATGCACCTGCCCAGCTTTCGCGCCAGCCGCAGCGGTGCGGCCCGGCATCTGGTGCTGGCGCGGACCGAGCGGGTCTGGCTGTCGGCGACGGTGATCGACCAGGTCGAGCAAGCGGGATCGCGGGTGCATTTTTCCGGCCGCCATATGCTCTGCCGACCGCTCAACCGCGCGCTGCGGGGCGAGGGGTTTCGGCTGGAGGGAGAGCGGGCGGTGCCCACCGGGCCGCGTCATTGCGCGGTGGGCGATGTGCTGGAACTGGACGAGCGGCATGAGACGCTGCGCATCCTGCCGGACGACGCGCCGCTGATGCTGTTGCGGGCGCAGATTGCGGGGCGAGGCCCGGTCTGTTCGCGCATATATGAGTCCGCAACCGGCGTGCTGGTGGCGCGGGCGGAGGCGGATGAGGGCCATGCCCGCGCGCTGATGCTGCTGTCGCTGCTGCGAGTGCAGGGGCGTAGCGATGCGGCGGCGCAGTTTGCTCAGGCGCTCGACACGCCGCTTGCCGCGCAGCGCTGGGCGGTGATGCGCGAATATCTGGCGCTCGATACGGCAAGCGCTTTGCCTGCGTTGCGTGCGATGGCGCAGAAGGAAAGCGATGCGGCGGTGCGGGCGCTGGCGGCGGGGACGCTGGCGCAGATCGGGGGCGTGCCATGCCCCGCCTGATCGAACCGGAGCCGGATGACAATGTCATCGACCTCGATGCGCTGGTCGACTGGTGCGAAAGCCCGGCCTTCGATCCCTCCTGCGAGGAAGGGCTGGTCGCTGCCGCGCCGATGCTGCGGGCCTTGTCGCGCAACCGCGATTTCCTGGCAGACTTCGCCATCGCCGAACTCAAGACGCGCTGCGCGGGTCAGCGGCAGGTCAACCCCTATTCGGCGCAGGTCATGCTGCTTCGCGCGCCCAGGGGCAAATATGTGCTGCGTGCCGCCTTCTGGCCCGCTGAGCGCGACCATGTGGTGCGGATGAGTGGTCCCGCCCCCTTCCTCTATCATGTGCCGCACGACCATGGTTTTGACTTTCTGACCATCGGCTATCTGGGACCGGGCTATGGATCGGACTATTATGAGTATGACGGCGATGTCGCGGGCGCTGCGGGGGAGGCGGTGGCGCTGCGTTTCATGGAGCGCAGCCATTTGTCGCAGGGACGTATGCTGCTCTACCGCGCCAATCGCGACATTCATGCGCAATTGCCGCCTGAGTCCCTGTCGGTCTCGCTCAACATATTGGCCAGTGCGCCCGATCAGGGCTGGCGACGGCAATATCGGTTCGACACCGTTCGCACCACGATCGCCGAGTGCATGACCGTGGCCAGCGCGCAATTGCTGCTGGAACTGGCGGTGGGGTGCGGCAGCGGCAATGCGATCGACCTGGCGCAGGACTTTGCCGCACGCCATCCCGCTGACGCCATGCGGCGGACGGCGTGGGATGCGATCGGCACCGGGCTGACCAGCGCGGCGCGGCTGGACCATTGGGTATCCGGCGCGCGCAGCAGCAGTCCACTGATCCGGTTTGCGAGTGAAGCGGCACTGCGAACTGTCCGAAATGGATAGGGATTGGCTTGTCTTTGCGCTGTGTCGGCGGTCGGATGCAGCGGGTCAGTTATTGGTGGATGACGGGTGGGCAGGCGGGTCGATTGTCACGGATTGGGCAGTGATTTCGCACCGCTGGCACGGGCGCTGAGCGCGCGCGGCTTCGATCTGGCGATGCAGGGGGCGGGGGGCGATCCGCCACGGGTCAGCATCAGCGATGCGACGATCCTCTGGCAGGGCGTGGACGATCCCGCTGCCCGCGCCCGCGCGCTGGAGGGGGGCGCGCAGGATGTTGTCGGCCCGTGGATGCATGAGGGGGAAGCCGTCGCACGGATCATCCGGCTGGCCCGCGACGACCAGCCCCGCTTGCGGGTGGGCGACCTTTTGATCCATCTGGTCGACCGGCAGGTCGAACGGGCGGGCCATGCGATCCCGCTGCTGGCCCGCGAATATGCGCTGCTGCTCCATCTGGCGCGGCGGCCGGGGGAGGCGGTCAGTCGCGACGCGCTATTACGTGCGGTGTGGCGGCTGGAGTTTGATCCCGGCACCAACAGCGTCGAGGTGCATATGTCGCGGCTGCGCGCCAAGATCGATCGGGGTTTTGACTGGCCGCTGCTGCGGACGGTCAAGGGGCGGGGCTATGCGCTCTGTCCGGCGGTCGGGACCGCGCTGTCAGGGGCATAGGCGCGCATGAACAGGTCGACTGCCAGTGCGACATCATCGCGCATCGCCCCCGGAGTTGGCTGAATAATCTGTCCGATCAACAATTGCTGATGACTGCCTGACATGGTCAGGGCCATCAATGCGCGCGCGGCATCGGCCGGATCAGCCTGTCTGAGCTGTCCACGATCCATCGCGCCTTGAATGAAGTCAGCAAGCAGGGCGCGTGTGTGTCGCGGCGCAAGCTCGAAGAAAATCCGGCTGAGTTCGGGAAATCGCGCGCCCTCTGCATAGATCAGCCGGTGCAAGGCGATGGCTTGTGCGGAGCACACCTTGTCGAGCAGACTGCGGCAGGCGCGCAGCAGCGTTGGCTTGAGCAGGCCGCATGGATCGAGGATTTGCGAGAGTTGCATGCGATAGGCAGTAGCCACCCGATCAAGGACGGCAGAAAATAGATCTTCCTTTGACGGGAAATGATTCCAGAGCGTCCCCTTGGACCCGCCCAGCGCTGCTGCGATGCCCGACATGGTCGTCCCGGCATAGCCATGTTCCAGGAAATATCCCTCTGCAACCATAAGGATAGTGTCCCGCCGGTCTTGCCTGCGCGCTTCCCTTCGGCTGGGGGGAGGAGATGTATCCAGACCTGTCATTAAACCGTACCATAGAGTATGGTAATTTTGTTGACAAGGCCTCGCAACAGCGGCAATGGCAGTTTTCATACTGGATGGTACGGTTTGTCATGTCGGTGAGTCGCCTGTTTTTCCCCAAACGCTTCCTGATCCCGGCAACGGCGCTGTCGCTGCTGTCGGCCTGCGCGGCGGTGCCTGATCTTGGTGCCCCGCCCGCGATCCGCACGGCGCAAAGCGTGGCGGCGCAGGAGAGCCTGCGCGCACCTGATGCCGCCTGGCCGGGCGAAGGCTGGTGGACCGCCTATGGCGACCCGCAACTGACCGCGCTGATCGAGGAAGGGCTGGCCAACGCGCCCGACATGGCGATTGCCGCCGCCCGCTTCGCGCAGGCGCAGGGCATGGCGCAACAGGCTGGCGCAGCTTTGCTGCCGTCGGTCGATCTGGATGCAAAGGCCGGGACGACCAAGCAAAGCTATAATATGGGACAACCCAAGGAGTTTATTCCGCAGGGCTGGCTTGGCACCGGCCAGTTGGCGCTCAATCTGGGCTTCGACCTTGATCTGTGGGGTCGGAACAAGGCGGCGCTGGCCGCTGCCACCTCGCAGGCGCGGGCGGCACAGCTGGACGCGCAGCAGGCGCGGCTGGCGCTGACCACGGGGATCGCCGACGCCTATGCCGATCTGGCGCGGCTCTATGATGAAGCCGAACTGCAACAGCAAACGCTCGACATTCGGGTCGCCAGCCAGAAGCTGGTTGCCGATCGCCGTCGGAACGGGCTGGAAACGCGCGGGAGCTTGCGCCAGTCGGACGCGACTGTCGCGGCGGCGCGGGCGCAATTGGCGGGTGCGCGCATGGCGATTGCGCTGCGCCAGCATCAGATTGCCGCGCTGGTCGGGGCCGGGCCGGATCGGGGCATGTCGATCACCCGCCCGCCCAAGGGCCGCCTGATGCCGGTCGGCCTGCCCGCCGATGTCACGACCAATCTGGTCGCCCGCCGCCCGGACATTGCGGCCGCGCTGGCCCGGACGGAAGCCGCAGCGAAACAGGTCAAGGTCGCGCGCGCCGATTTCTACCCGGCGGTGCGGCTGAGCGCGCTGATCGGGGTCCAGTCGCTGGGTTACAACACTATGTTCAACGGTACCGGCGTCAATGGATCGGCTAAGCCTTTCTATAACAGCCTGTTCGACAAGGATTCGCTGTTTGGCAGCGCTGGGCCGGCGATCAGCCTGCCGATATTCCATGGCGGCGCGTTGCAGGGTCAGTATCGCGGCGCGCGCGCCAGCTATGACGAGGCGGTGGCCAATTATGACAAGAGCGTGCTGGCCGCCTACAGCCAAGTGGCCGATGCGCTGACCAGCCGCCGCACGCTTGACGATCGACTGGTGGATGCGCGGGCCGCGTTGACGGCGTCGCAGGACGCCTATGGCATTGCGCGCAAACGCTATGATGGCGGCCTGTCCACCTATCTCGACGTGCTGAATGTCGAGGACCAACTGATTGCTGCCCGTCGATCCGTTTCCGCGCTGGAGGCCAACGCCTTTTCGCTCGATATTGCCCTGATCCGTGCGCTGGGTGGCGGTTTCGCCGCCAGCGCCACCCTGCCCAAGGACGCTCCGCATGGCTGATGCCGCCCCCGAATTTTCCGCCCCCGCGGCGTCAGGCGCTGCTGCGTCGGCCGACACGCAAAAGGCGGATCGCGCTGCGGCGCGCAAGACCTGGCTGACCCGGCTGGCGCTGGCGGTCGTGATTGCGGCGCTGCTCTGGGCTGCATGGTATCTGCTGATCGGGCGCAACCATGTCAGCACCGACAATGCCTATGTGAACGCGGAAATGGCGCAGGTGACGCCGCTTATTTCGGCGCAGGTGACGCAGGTATTGATCAGTGACACGCAGGCGGTGAAGCGCGGTGATGTGCTGGTGCGGCTCGACCCGACCAATGCGCGCATCGCCATTTCCCAGGCGCAGGCGGATCTGGCCGAAGCGCGCCGGAAATTTCGCCAGAGCAGCGCGACCAGCAATGCGCTGGAAGCCCAGGTCGATGCACGCGGCGCGGACATTGCGCAGGCGCGCGCCCAGCTGGCGAGCGCACAGGCCAATGTCGACAAGGCGCGGATCGACCTGCAACGGCGTGAGGCGCTGGTGGGCGAAGGCGCGGTGTCGGGCGATGAGGTGACCAGCGCGCGCACCGCCTATGCCGCCGCGCGCGCCGCGCTGGACCTTGCCCGCGCGGGCGTCACCACGGCGCAGGCGACGCGCAGCGCGGCGAGCGGGCAGCTGGCCGCCAATGATGCGCTGGTCAGCGGTTCGAGCGTGGATACCGATCCGGGCGTGATGGTGGCGCAGGCCAAGCTGGACGCGGCCAAGCTGGACCTGGACCGCACGGTGATCCGCGCGCCGATCGACGGTGTCATCACCAAGCGCCAGGTGCAGGTTGGCCAGCGCGTCGCGCAGGGCAGCCCGATCATGACGATCGTGCCGCTGGCGCAGGTCTATGTCGACGCCAATTTCAAGGAGCGCCAGCTGCGTCGGGTGAAGGTGGGGATGCCCGCCACGGTGGTCGCTGACATTTACGGCAGCGATGTCGTCTATCATGGCAAGGTGGTGGGCTTTTCCGGCGGCACCGGATCGTCGCTCTCGCTGATCCCGGCGCAAAATGCGACCGGCAACTGGATCAAGGTTGTCCAGCGCCTGCCCGTCCGCATCGCGCTGGACCCCAAGGAGCTGGCTGCCCACCCGTTGCGCGTCGGCTTTTCCACGGAGGTCGAGATCGACCTTTCCGGTCACTGAAAGGCCGGATCGTGAGCGGCGAGGATAATATCTTTAACCGGTTGACGCCGCGGCAGCGGACATTGGCCGGGCTGGTGCTGGCGCTCAGCAATTTCATGGTCGTGCTGGACCTGACCATCGCCAATGTGTCCGTGCCGCATATTGCTGGCAATATGGGCATCACGCCCGATCAGGGGACGTGGATCATCACATCCTATGCGGTGGCGGAAGCGATTTGCGTGCCGCTGACCGGATGGCTGGCGCAGCGCTTTGGCGTGGTAAAGATGTTCATCTCGGCGATGATCGGCTTTGGCCTGTTTTCCGTGCTGTGCGGCCTGTCCATGTCGCTCAGCATGATCGTCGTCTGCCGCATCGGCCAGGGGCTGTGCGGCGGGCCGATCATGCCGATGTCGCAGACCTTGTTGCTGCGTATTTTCCCGCCCGAACGGCGCGCGCGGGCGATGGGCCTGTGGGCGATGACGACGTTGCTGGGTCCGGCGATGGGACCGATTATCGGCGGTTATATCAGCGACAATTGGAGCTGGCACTGGATCTTCTTCATCAACCTGCCGATCGCTGTCCTGTGCGTGTTCGCGGCAATGGCGCTGCTGCGCCCCGTTGAAACGGAAACGGCGCGCGTGCCGATCGACAAGGTTGGGCTGGTATTGCTGGTTTTCTGGATCGGCTGTCTGCAAATCATGCTGGATATCGGCCGCGATCATGACTGGTTTGCTGATCCGCTGATCGTCATTTTGGGCGTTCTGGCAGTGATCGGCTTCCTGGCGTTCATCATCTGGGAATTGACGGAGGAGCATCCGGTCGTCGATCTGCGGGTGTTCCGGCATATCGGTTTCACGTCGGGCGTCCTGTCGCTGGCGCTGTGCTTCGGTGCCTATTTTTCCGGCATCGTCGTCATCCCGCAATGGCTCCAGTCGTCCATGGGCTATACCGCAACCTGGGCTGGCATCGTCACCGCCTTCACCGCCATGGCCGCATTGATGAGCGCGCCGATCGCGGCCAGGATGATGAGCCGGGTCGATCCGCGCCTGATGATTTCGGTTGCAGTGCTGTGGCTGGGCCTGATGACCCTGTGGCGCGCGCACTGGACCAGCTCGATTGATTTCTGGAGCATGGCCGCCCCCCAGTTCATCCAGGGTTTTGCCATTCCCTTCTTCATGATTCCGCTGACGACGTTGACGCTGGGGTCAGTGCGGCCCGAAGAGACGGCTTCGGCAGCAGGGCTTCAGAACTTCCTGCGCACGATGGCGATTGCCATGGCGACATCGCTGGTGCTGACCGGCTGGGGCGATGGCCAGCGGGTTTCGCGCAATGAACTGGCCGGTGTGCTTCAGCCGGCCGATACGCAATCGGCACTGGCCAATATCGGCATGTCGACCGATCAGATACGGCAGATCATATCGAACATCGTCGATCAGGAAGCGCTGGCTATCGCTGTCGATCACATATTCTTCATATCGGCCATGATCCTGTTCGTGGCGGCTGCTCTAGTCTGGCTCGCGCCGCGCCCGCGCGCCAATGTGGATATGTCCGCCGCGCACTGACCGGCATGTCGATGATTGACGCGACGCAGCATCGCGGCCACTTAAGCGGGCGAAGAGGCGGGGACAGATGCGAATCGTCATCATCGATGACAGTGGATTGCGGGCCAGCGTCCTGGAAGAGGGGCTGCATGAGGCGGGCTATGACGATATTCATATCGTCCCGCCGCGTGGCGGCTTTGTCGCGCGCCTCGAACGCATGGCCCCCGATGTCGTGCTGATGGATCTGGGCAGCCCCAGCCGCGATACGCTGGAGGAAATGCTGACCGTCAGCCGCGCGCTGGCCCGGCCGATCGCCATGTTCGTGGACCAGTCTGACGAGGCGATGATCGGCGCGGCGATCGACGCGGGCGTGTCCGCCTATGTCGTCGATGGGTTGCGCAAGGAACGGGTCAAGCCGGTGCTGGAACTGGCGGTGCGGCGCTTCAACGCCTTTGCCAAGATCCAGAGCGAACTGGACGAGGCGCGCAGTGCCTTGTCCGACCGCAAGGTCATCGACCGGGCCAAGTCCATCCTGATGAACCAGCGATCGCTGAGTGAGCAGGACGCCTATGCGTTGCTGCGGACGGCGGCGATGAATCAGGGCAAGAAGATTGTGGACGTGGCGCAGGCGCTGATCACCGCCAGCGACCTGTTGGGAGGGGGATTATGACGATAGGGCTGCGCATCGCCTTCCTGCCGCTGACTGATGCAGCCGTCCTGGTGGCGGCACGGGAGCGGGGTTTTGCCGAGGAAGAGGGGATCGCCCTTGATCTGGTGCGGACCACCAGCTGGGCGACGCTGCGCGACCGGCTGGTCTATGGTCAGGTGCAGGGCGCGCATATGCTGGCGCCGCTGGCCGTCGCGGTGACGCTGGGGCTGAGCCAGCAACCCGCCCCGCTGGCCGCACCCTACAAGCTGAACGTCAACGGCAATATGCTGGTGATGGCGTGCGATTTTGCCAAGGCGCTGGAGCCGGTCATCGCCAGCCGACTGGCCGATCCGCTGGGCACCGCGCATGATTTTGCCGCCGCGATCGGCCTGTGGCGGCGCAAGCCGGTGATCGGCGTCGTTCATCGTTTTTCCAGCCATGCGATCATGCTGCGCTACTGGCTGGCCAGCGCGGGCGTGGACCCGGATCGCGACGTCGTGCTGCGCGTGCTGCCGCCGTCGCTGACGGTCGAGGCGATGCACGCGGGCGAGATTGACGGCTTCATCGCGGGCGAGCCCTGGGGCAGCGCGGCGGTGGAAGCGGGGCTGGCGGAAACCGTGGCGATTGGCGAGCGTATCTGGCGGCGCGGTGTCGAAAAGGTGCTGGCCTTTCGCGAATCCTGGCTGGAGGAAAATCCGCACGCCGTCGACCGGCTGCTGCGCGCGCTGGTGCGCGCGGCGGCGTGGTGTGATGACCCGGCGCACAGGGATGACCTTGCCAATCTGCTCGCCCGGCCGGATTATGTCGATCAGCCTGCCTATCTGATTGAACGCGCGCTGTCGGGCGGCATCGTCGCGCGGGCGGGGGAGCCGCCGATCGTCAGCCCGGATTTCATGCTGTTCGGGCGGGAAGCGACGCCCTTCCCCTGGCGCAGTCAGGCGCTGTGGATCTATTCGCAACTGGTGCGCTGGGGCATGGTCGATCATGATGCCGCCACCGCGACACGGGCGGGAGCAGTGTTCCGTCCCGACATATTCCGCCGCGCACTGGCCGACAGCAATGTGCCGATGCCTGGCGCCAGTATGAAGCTGGAAGGGGCGGTCGCATCGCCATTGGCGGTCGGATCGCGCCGGGGCGAACTGACGCTGGGACCGGACAGCTTCTTCGACAAGCGGGTGTTCGACCCGGAACGAATCGATGACTTTCTGAGCGGCTTTGCGCCGCTGCGTTGATTTGGCGCGAAAAATTGTGCCTTGCAACATGACGCGAATCGCGAGATAAGATTGTAACCGCGCGACGATGCGCGTTTGACAGGAATGCGCCATCCCAAGGTCGGGACCGTCATTCCGACCTATCATACAGCAAAGCCGCTGACCGGACTCCCCATCGGGTGATGTCCGGCCTGCGGCTTTTTTTGTTCATTTTCGAGTCTGGGATGACCTATCATGGCAACTGCTTATTGGGATGGCGACAAGGAGGGTGAACTGGCCCCCGCCACGACCAGCTTCTGGAAGGCCGGCCACACGCCGACGCTGATCGCGGCCTTTCTCTATTTCGACCTGGCCTTCATGGTGTGGGTGCTGTTGGGGCCGCTTGCCCCGATGATCGCCAAGACGCTGATGCTGACGCCGGCCGAAAAGGGGCTGATGGTCGCCACGCCGACGCTGATGGGCGCGCTGCTGCGCGTCGTCAACGGCCTGCTGGTCGACCGCATCGGTCCCAAATTGTCGGGCGCGATCAGCCAGGTGATTGTCATCATCGGCCTGTTCACCGCCTGGGCCATGGGCATCGACAGTTTTGAAGGCACGCTGGCGCTGGGCGTCGTGCTGGGTTTTGCCGGGGCGAGCTTTGCGATTGCGCTGCCGCTCGCCAGCCGCTGGTATCCCGCCGAGCATCAGGGCAAGGCGATGGGTCTGGCGGGCATGGGCAATTCGGGTACCGTCCTGGCCGCCCTGTTTGCGCCGGGTCTGGCCAAATTGTTCGGCTGGAACGCGGTGCTGGGCCTCGCCTGCATCCCGCTCAGCATCGTTTTCGTCATCTATATGATCATGGCGAAGGACGCGCCCAACGCGCCGCAGCCCAAGAAGATGATCGATTATTTTCAGCCGCTCAAGCAGGCAGACGCCTGGCTGCTCATGGCCTTCTATGCCGTGACTTTCGGTGGCTTTGTCGGCCTGGCAGCCAGCCTGCCGATCTATTTCACCGACCAGTTCGGCCTGACCCCGGTAATGGCGGGCTATTGCACCGCAGGCTGCGTGTTCGCCGGGTCGCTGGTCCGTCCGATGGGGGGGGCGCTCGCCGACAGGATTGGCGGGGTTAAGGCGCTGATGATCGTCTATGTCGTGGCCGCAATTGCGCTGGCCGGTGTTGCTTTCGCCACTACGCTGGTGACGGCTCTTGGCCTCTTCGTCCTCGCCATGCTGGCGCTGGGCACAGGCAACGGGTCGGTATTCCAGCTGGTGCCGCAGCGGTTCCAGGCGGAAATCGGCGTGATGACCGGTCTGGTCGGCATGGCAGGCGGCATTGGCGGCTTCTATCTCGCCAGCTCGCTGGGCTTTGCCAAGCAGCTGACCGGCAGCTTTTCGGCCGGGTTCCTGATCTTTGCCGGGCTGGCGGTCATCGCCTTTGCAGGCCTTGCGATGGTCAAGGCCCGGTGGCGCGCGACCTGGAGCACGGGCGCCCGCATCTGATTAGAGTTTGGAGGGGCGGGGGCGGACCTTTACAGCAAGGCCGCCTCCTTAAATTGGTCGCAACATCATCCGAGGGGGGATGACTATCATGAAGTATCTATACGCAACGGCGGCCACATTGGTCGCCGCAGGGACCGCCATGTCCACGGCCCAGGCCCAGGACATCAAGCTCAAGCCAGTGGCCGAAGCGCGGTTGCGCTACGAACATGCCGATCAGGAAGGGCTGGCCACGGAAAAGTCCGACGCGCTGACCATCCGCGCCCGCGCCGGGCTGGTCGCGACCAGCGGGGCTTTGAGCGCCACGGTGATCGGGCAGGGCAATCTGGCAGTCGTCGACAAATATTTTGACGGGCTGAACGGGGCCGCGACCCGGCCGATCGTCGCCGATCCTGAAAATATCGCGCTCTATATCGCGCAGCTCCAGTACAAGACCAAGACGGTCACATTGACCGGCGGCCGGCAGAAGATCGCGCTGGATGACGAGCGTTTTGTCGGCAATGTCGCCTTCCGCAACAATGGCCAGACGTTCGACGCGGTGCGGATGGAACTCACCCCGGCAAAGGGGCTGAAACTGGACGTATCCTACGCCTGGAGCGTGCGCACCATCTGGGGCTTCCAGGGCAAGGGCGCACGGCAGCAGGCGGTGAGCGGCGACAATATTTTCGCCAACCTCTCTTATGTTACGCCGGTCGGCACGCTGACGGGCTTTGCCTATCTGGTCGATCAGGATGAAGCGGCGATGCAGGCCTACCGCCTGTCGAGCCAGACCTATGGTGTGCGGCTGGCCGGGACGCAGCCTTTGTCCAAGGTGGCGAAACTCTCCTATCAGCTGAGCTATGCCAGGCAGGCTGACCATCATGCCAACCCCAATAATTACAGCGCGGACTATTGGCTGGCGGACGCGACGCTGGATGTGAAGGGCTGGAAACTCAACGCCGGTTATGAAGTGCTGGGGGCCAGCAGCGGCGCGCCTTTTACCAGTTTCCAGACGCCGCTCGGCACCAATTTCAAGTTTCAGGGCTGGGCAGACAAGTTCCTGACGACGCCGGGGAACGGCATCCGCGACCTTTATGTCGGCGGGGGCTATGGCTGGAAACAGCTCGGCCCGCTCTCCGCTGTCGCGCTCCAGGTCGTCTGGCACCGTTTCGACAGCGACCGGCTGGACCAGCATTATGGCGACGAAATCAACCTTATCGCATCCGCGAAGGTGAAGAAGACGGCGCTGTCCGTCCGCTACGCCAAATATGATGCCAAGACGATGGCCACGGACACGCAGAAATTGTGGCTTCAGGCCGACTGGGCTTATTGATTGATCACGAACGGAATCGCTTGAGCCGTCAGGCGATTCCGTTTATGGTGCATTGCAAGAGGGCGATGTTGCCCTTCCAACCATAGCCGAAGCGATCCAGGGACGGATCGGCAAGGCGACTATGATGGCAAAGCCGCCATCCTGACTTTCGGTTCTCACCGGGGGTCAGGATGGCGGCTTTTTTGTTTTCCGGAGTGACGAGGATGGAATTTCAGGACGGATTGAGTCCGGTGACGGACAGCGAGGAGGAAATCCTCGTCCCCGCCGATGACGTGCGCGAACATCTGGTGGTGGTCGGCAACGGCATGGCCGGATGCCGCGCGGTCGAGGAATTGCTGGCGCGCGATGCCGGGCGTTATCGCGTCACCATCTTCGGCGCCGAACCGCATGTGAATTATAACCGGATCATGCTGTCCCCGGTGCTGGCGGGCGAAAAGACGTTTGATGACATCATCATCAACGACCGCGCCTGGTATGATGATAATGGCATCACGCTGATCACGTCCGATCCGGTGTCGGCGATCGACCGCACCCACAAGAGCGTCACGAGCCAATCGGGTCGCACCATCGGCTATGACAAGCTGCTGATCGCCACGGGGTCCGATCCGTTCATCATCCCGGTGCCCGGCAAGGATCTGCCCGGCGTCATCAGCTTCCGCGATATGAAGGATGTCGATTCGATGCTCGCGGCGGCTGAGGCGGGCAAGGCTGTGGGCGGTGGCGAAGCCGTGGTGATCGGCGGTGGGCTGCTGGGGCTGGAAGCGGCGCATGGCCTGACCCTGCGCGGCATGAAGGTGACGGTGCTGCACATCATGCCCACGCTGATGGAAAGGCAGCTCGATGAAGCCGCCGCCTGGCTGCTCAAGAGCGCGCTGGAAGGGCGGGGCCAGACGATCCTGACCGGTGCCGACACCGCCGAAGTATATGGGCAAGGCAAGGTCGAGGGCGTGCGCCTGAAGGATGGCACGCAAATCCCGGCCAGCCTGGTGGTGATGGCGGTCGGCATCCGCCCCTCGGTCGCGCTGGCGCGCGAGGCGGGTCTGGATGTCGGACGCGGCATCAAGGTCGACGACCATATGGTCACCAGCGATGCCGACATATTGGCCGTGGGCGAATGCGTCGAGCATGACGGCAATGTCTATGGTCTGGTCGCGCCGCTGTGGGACATGTGCCGCAGCCTGGCCGATGGCCTGACCGACCGGCATACGGGTTACAAGGGCAGCGTCACCTCCACCAAGCTCAAGGTCGCGGGTCTGGACGTCTTTTCCGCAGGGGACTTTTCCGGCGGCGAAGGCTGCGAGGATATCGTCCTGCGCGATGCGTCGCGCGGCGTGTACAAGCGGGTCGTGGTGAAGGACGACAGGGTCGTCGGCGCGGTCCTCTATGGCGATACGGCTGATGGCGGCTGGTATTTCGATCTCTTGAAGCGCGGCGAAAATGTCGCCGACATTCGCGACCTGCTGATCTTCGGCCAAGCCTTCGCCTCTGGAGGAGGCGCGATGGACCCTAAGGCGGCCGTTGCAGCGCTCTCGGATGATGCCGAGATTTGCGGCTGCAACGGCGTCAGCAAGGGCCAGGTCGTCGCCTGCATCGAAAAGGGGGCGTGCAGCCTGGACGCGGTGCGCGCGGGCTGCAAGGCTTCGGCCAGTTGCGGCAGCTGCACGGGTCTTGTGGAAAATATCCTGGCGCTGACGCTGGGGGACGATGTCCAGTCCGGCCCCAGGACGATGTGCAAATGCACCAGTTTCGGCCATGACGATGTCCGCCGCGAAATCGTGGCGCAGGATATGCGGTCGATCCCCGAAGTGATGCAGAAGCTGCACTGGTCCACGCCCGATGGCTGCTCCTCCTGCCGCCCTGCGCTCAATTACTATCTGCTGTGCGCGCTGCCCGGCGTCTATGTCGATGATCAGCAGAGCCGCTTCGTCAATGAACGGATGCACGCCAATATCCAGAAGGATGGCACTTATTCGGTCGTCCCGCGCATGTGGGGAGGCCTGACCAACCCGCGTGAATTGCGCGCGATCGCAGATGTGGTCGAGAAATATGACGCGCCGATGGTCAAGGTCACCGGCGGCCAGCGGCTCGACATTTTCGGCATCAAGAAGGAAGATCTGCCCGCCGTCTGGGCGGATCTGAACGCGGCGGGCATGGTGTCCGGCCACGCCTATGGCAAGTCGCTGCGGACGGTCAAAACCTGTGTCGGGTCCGAATGGTGCCGCTTTGGCACGCAGGATAGCACCGGCCTTGGCGTCAAGACCGAGCGGATGACCTGGGGGTCGTGGATGCCGCACAAGTTCAAGATCGCCGTGTCGGGCTGCCCGCGCAATTGCGCAGAAGCGACGATCAAGGATTTCGGCATCGTCTGCGTCGATAGCGGCTATGAACTGCATGTCGGCGGCAATGGCGGCATCCATGTTCGCGTCACTGACCTGCTGTGCAAGGTATCGACCGAGCAGGAAGCGCTCGATTATTGCGCGGCCTTCACCCAGCTCTACCGCGAGGAAGCGCGCTATCTGGAGCGCACCGCGCCGTGGATCGAGCGGGTCGGGGTCGACTATGTAAAGCAGCGGATCGTCGAAGATGATACCGGTCGCGAAGCGCTGCGCGCCCGCTTCCTGTTTTCGCAGCAGTTCATGCAGGACGATCCCTGGGCGGAGCGGGCGGCAGGTGCCAATAGCGACCTGCACCAGCATCTCGACCCTATCTCCATCGCGGCGGAGTGAGACATATGACCGACTGGATCGACATCGGCACGCTGGCCGACATTCCGCAGCGTGGTGCGCGCACCGTTCAGATTGGTGGCGAGAAAGAGATTGCGGTGTTCCGCACCGGCGACGACCAGATATTCGCGCTGGTCAATGAATGCCCGCACAAAAAGGGGCCGCTGAGCCAGGGCATCGTCCATGGCCACAGCGTCGCCTGCCCGCTGCACAATTGGAATATCGCTCTCAAGACCGGCGAAGCGCAGGGCGAGGATAAAGGCTGCACCCCGACGATCGCGGTGAAGCAGGAGGATGGCCGCATCCTGATCGCCCGGCCGGTAGCGACGAAGGCGGCGGCGTGAGGAAGCGCAACCAAAAGCCCCTCCCCTTCAGGGGAGGGGTTGGGGTGGGGGCGTGCTTCAGGCGCTGCGCTCGATGGATAGCCCCCACCCCCGTCCCCTCCCCTGAAGGGGAGGGGTGAATGGTAGATTCGATCCGCACCACCTGCGCCTATTGCGGCGTCGGCTGCGGCATCGCGGCGACGCCGACGGGTGGCCGCGCCGTGACGATCAGGGGGGATGAGGCCCATCCCGCCAATGCGGGCAAGCTCTGTTCCAAGGGCACGCATCTGGGCGAGACGGTCGGGCTGGAAGTCCGCCTGCTCCATCCCATGATCGGCGACAAGCGCGCCAGTTGGGACAAGGCGCTCGATCTGGTGGCGAAACGCTTTGCCGACACGATCGCCAGACATGGTCCCGACAGCGTCGCCTTCTATGTCTCCGGCCAGATATTGACCGAAGATTATTATGTCGCCAACAAGCTGATGAAGGGCTTTATCGGGTCGGCCAATATCGACACCAACAGCCGCCTGTGCATGTCGAGCGCGGTCGCCGGGCATAACCGGGCCTTTGGCGAAGATGTCGTTCCCGCCAGCTATGACGATCTGGACGAAGCGGACCTGATTGTCCTCATTGGGTCCAACACCGCCTGGTGCCACCCGATCGTCTATCAGCGGATACAGGCCGCCCGCGCCGCGCGCGGCACCAAGCTGGTGGTGATCGACCCGCGCCGCACCGAAACTTGCGAGGGCGCGGACCTGCATCTGGCGCTGCGGCCCGGCAGCGACGTCGCGTTGATGAACGGGCTGCTCGCCTGGATGGATCAGGGCAAGCTGCTGGACGCGGACTTTTTGGCGCGCAGCGTCAATGCGCCCGAAGGCTTCTGGGACCATATCCGCACCGGCCATGACCTGTGGACCACGGCCAGGGCGTGCGATGTCTCGCCCGCCGCGCTCCAGCAATTTTACGAACTGTTCGCCGCGACCCCGCGCACTGTCACCATGTTCAGCCAGGGGATCAACCAGTCGATCCGCGGCACGGATCAGGTCAATGCGATCATCAACGTCCATCTCGCCACCGGTCGTATCGGCAAGCCGGGCGCGGCGCCTTTCTCGATCACCGGCCAGCCCAACGCCATGGGAGGGCGCGAAGTTGGCGGCCTTGCCTCCACGCTGGCGGCCCATATGGATTTCGCACCGGACAATGTCGCGCGCGTGGGCCGTTTCTGGGCCGCGCCGACGATGGCGACCAAGCCGGGGCTGAAGGCCGTCGATATGTTCCGCGCCATCAACGAAGGCCGGATCAAGGCTTTGTGGGTGATGGCGACCAATCCTGCCGTGTCGCTGCCCGACGCCAACCGCGTCCGCGAAGCGCTGGAGAAGGTCCCTTTCCTCGTCGTGTCGGAGGTGATGGCCACCACCGACACCAGCGTCCACGCCCATGTCCGCCTGCCCGCCGCGGCCTGGGGCGAAAAGGACGGCACCGTCACCAATAGCGACCGCACGATCAGCCGCCAGCGCGCGCTGCTGCCGCTACCCGCCGAAGCCAAGCCCGACTGGTGGATCGTCACCGAAGTGGCCCGCCGTATGGGGTGGCGCAACGCCTTCGCCTATGATCGTCCCGCCGACATCTGGCGCGAACATGCGCGCCTGACCGCCTATCAGAATGACGGCGCGCGGCTACTGAACCTGCGCGCGCAGGCAACGCTGGGCAATGATGCCTATGAGGCGATGGCACCGTTCCGCTGGGGTGACACACCCTTTGCCGACGGGCGTTTTTCGACGCCCGATGGCAAGGCGCGGCTGTTGCCGGTCAGTCAAATGGATGTGCAGGGTCCGCTCAAGGACTGGCCGATGACGCTCAACACCGGGCGCTATCGCGACCAGTGGCACACGATGAGCCGCACTGGCCTCAGCCCCAAACTGGCGCGCCACCGGGAGGAGCCACTGGTCGAGGTTCACCCGCAAGACGCAGCCGCATTGGGCATTACCGATGGCGATCTGGCGCGCGTATCGACGCCGCAGGGCGACAGCCTGTTCCGCGCGCGGATCAGCGATGGCCAGCGTCCCGGCGAGGTGTTTACCCCGATCCACTGGACCGACCAGCAATCGACCGGCGGCCGCACCGGCCTGTTGCCGCGCCCGCTGGTCGATCCCCATTCGGGCCAGCCGGGGTTCAAATCCACCCCCGTCCGGGTCGAGAAGGTCGCCACCGAATGGAAGGGCTTTCTGATCCTGCGCGGGCCGGACCCCGTCCGCGTGCCATGCCTGTGGGCCACGCGCATCACCGTGCCGGGCGGCGCGCTCTATGAAGTCGCGGGCAATGGCGATCCGGCGCGGCTGGAAGCGTGCCTGCCCAAGGGCGACCGGGTCGAGGCGATCGACATGACGCGCGGCACCCGCCGCGTCGCGATCATCCGCGATGGAAAGCTGGCAGGGGTGCTGATCGTCACCCGCAGCGGCATATTGCCGACCCGCGACTGGCTGATCGGCCAGCTGGCGGTCGAAAGCGTCGGCGCATCGGTGCTGGCCGCGCGCGGGCCGGGCAATCAGCCCGACAAGGGCGCGATCATCTGCGTCTGCTTCGATATTGGCCTGAACAACATCGTCACGGCCATTCGCGAACAGCGGCTGGTCGATGTTCCCGCGATCGGTGCCGCTTTGGGGGCGGGGACCAATTGCGGGTCATGCCGTCCCGCGCTGGCCAACATATTGGCGCAGGCCCAACAGGAGACGCTCCATGCAGCCGAATGAATTGATCGCGCGGGGACAGGTGTGGCTGGTGGGCGCGGGGCCGGGCGACCCGGACCTGCTGACGCGCAAGGCGGAGAAGCTGATCGCCGCCGCCGACATCGTCTTTTACGATGCGCTGGTCGGGCGGCAAGTGCTGGACCTGATCCCCGCCGGGGTCGAGCGGGTGAGCGTGGGCAAACGCTCCGGGCGGCATAGCAAGCAACAGGAGAGCATCAATGACCTGTTGCTGGCAGCTGCCCGTGCGGGCAAGCGGGTGGTGCGGCTGAAGGGCGGCGATCCGTCGATATTTGGGCGGTCGGCGGAGGAAAAGGACCATCTGGGCGAGGCTGGCATAGATGTGCGCATCTGCCCCGGCATCACCACGGCGAGCGCGGCGGCGGCGAGCGGCCATGCCTCGCTCACCCTGCGCGGCAAGGCGCGCGGGCTGACTCTGGTGACGGCGCATCTGAAGGCGGGCGAACCGTTGAAACTCGACTGGGATGCGCTGGCGCGGCCGGGCGGGACGATCGGCATCTATATGGGCCGCGCGGCGGCGGGCGAGATTGCGCGCAACCTGATCGCGGCAGGGCGCGACCCGGAAACCCCGGTGATGGTGGCGGTCAATGTCTCGCTGCCCAGCGAACGGCTTATTCGTGGGAAGCTGTCGGCGCTCGCCTTTCTGGTGCAGACGATCAGCGACGAAGACCCCACCCTGCTGCTGATCGGGGAGGCTGTGGCGGGGACGCGCGTGCCTGTGGAAATGGCGGCGAGTGTGGCGCTGCCATTCTGACCTGATCCCATGTGTTCCCGCGCAGGCGGGAATCCAGTTGCAACGTCGGGACTGGGTTCCCGCCTGCGCGGGAACACGGGTCACAACCCCGCCAGATCCTCCGGCCGGTTGATATTGGGCAACACCAGCCCCGGCATCTCCACCACCCGCGCGCCGATGCGGTCGAGCCAGCCATGGATGGAGCGATTATTGTCCGCCGCCAGATGGGCGTCGAGTTCAGGCGCGAGAGATGCAGGCCACCAGCCGAGCAGTTGCTGACCCTTCAATATCGCCGCGCCCGTCCCCATCAGCGCCGCTGGCAGCTCCGCCGGATAGAGTGGCATGTCGCACCCCGTCGTCAAAACCCCCGCAAAGCCATGGTTCTGCGCATGATGCAGCGCGGCGTTCAGCCCGCCCAGCGGTCCCATGTCCGGCGCGGGCCGATCGGCCAGGCCATCGTCCCGCCCGCAAATCACGACCTGCGCGACATGGGGCGCAAGGCCCGCAACCGCATGGTCCAGCAAGGTCCGCCCGTCCGCCATCACGGCCAGCGCCTTGTCACTGCCAAAGCGGCTGGACCGGCCCCCCGCCAGCACCGCGCCCAATATAAGCTGTTCCGTCATGATGCTTCCTTGATAGCGCCCCTCTATCAGCCCTATAGCAAAGAGATGCAGACCCGCCTTGTCGAATATTTCCTGGCGCTGGAGCGTGAAGGCCATTTTGCGCGGGCGGCGGCGCTTTGCCATGTGTCGCAGCCCACATTGTCGGCGGGCATTGCTACGCTGGAATCGCAGCTGGGCAAGCGGCTGATCCGGCGCGACCGCAAATATGCCGGATTGACGCCGGAGGGCGAGGCGATTTTGCCATGGGCGCGGCAATTGGTCGCGGCGGCCGAAGCGCTGGGACAGGCGGCGGAAACGGCACGCGGGCCACTCAAGGGCGAGTTGCGGCTGGGGGCGATCCCCGCCGCCATGCCCGCGATCGGCTGTCTGGCGACCGCGATGCTGGAACGACATCCAGGGCTGAATATCTCCGTCCGCGCGCTGACGTCGCGCCAGATCGAGCGTGAACTGGCCGCGTTCGAGCTGGACGCGGGCCTCACCTATCTGGATTTCGAGCCGCCCGCCCATGCGCTGTCGGTGCCGCTCTATGCCGAGCGGGCGATGCTGGTGAGCGCGGTGGATGGCGTGCCGATTCCTGCTGTCGTCGATTGGGCCGACCTGGCCAGCCTGCCGCTCTGCCTGTTGCATCAGGGGATGCAGAACCGGCGGATATTGGACGCGCGGCTGGCCGATCGTGGGCTTGCGCTGCGGCCCTTGGTCACCGCCGACTCCTATGTCGCGCTGTTGGGGCTGGTGCAGCAGGGGCGGCTCTGTTCGATCATTCCCGACAGCCATGCCGCCTTGCTGGACGGTCTGCGCTGGGCGCGCACGACGCCACTGCCGGACATGGGGGAGGGCAGCCGGGTGGGCGTGATCGTGTCGGACAGCGCGCCGATGGGGCCGCTGGCGCAGGCGGTGCTGGCGGTGGCGCGCGGGTTGCGCCTGCCGCCCGGCTTCGGATCGCTTTGATAGAGTATCTCTATCAAGCATCGCTGGCTTCGATTTGACCGGCGCGCCCCGCTGCCGCACTATCCCGTCAAAATTGCGGCCATAAGGCAGGGTATCGGGATGGACGAGTTTATCGAAGGCTGGACGGCGCGCCACGGCGCGACGCGCGACCAGTTGCTGCCCCTGCTGCACGCAGTGCAGGAAGAGGCTGGCTATGTTCAGGACGCTGTCGTGCCGCTGATCGCCCGCGCGCTGAACCTGTCGCGCGCTGACGTGCATGGCGTCGTCACCTTCTACCATGATTTCCGCCGGACGCCTGCGGGCCGCCATGTCGTCAAGCTGTGCCGGGCCGAAAGCTGCCAGGCGCGCGGCGGCGCGGCGATCGAGGCAGCGGCGGCGCAACGGCTGGGCGTGGCGATGGGGGAGACGCGCGGCGATGGCGCGGTCAGTCTGGAGCCGGTCTATTGCCTGGGCCTGTGCGCGGTCGGCCCCAATGCGCTGGTCGATGGTCGCCCCATGGCGCGGATCGACACGGCCGCGCTGGATCGGATCGCAGCGGAGGTGGCGGCATGAAAATTTATGTGAGCCGCGACATGGCATCGGTCGCTTTGGGCGCGGATGATGTCGCGCAGGCTTTTGCCGACGCCGGGTGCGAGGTAATCCGCACCGGATCGCGCGGGCTGTTCAGCATCGAACCTTTGGTCGAGGTAGAGACGGCGGACGGCCGCATCGGCTATGGTCCGGTGGGGCCGTGGGACGTCGCGGCGGTGCTGGATGGCAGCCACCCCAACCGGCTGGGACCGGTCGATCAACTCTCCTTCTTCGCCGGGCAGCAGCGCTTCACCTTTGCCCGGTGCGGCGTGATCGATCCGGTCAGCCTGACCGACTATGCGGCGAAGGACGGCTGGAAAGGGCTGGACGCGGCGCGGGCGCTTGCACCCCAGGCCGTGGTCGATGCGGTCAAGGCGTCGGGCCTGCGCGGGCGCGGCGGGGCGGGCTTCCCGACCGGCATCAAATGGCAGACGGTGCTGGATGCGCCTGGTGCGCAAAAATATATCGTCTGCAACGCTGACGAGGGCGACAGCGGCACCTTTGCCGACCGGATGCTGATGGAGGGCGATCCCTATTGCCTGATCGAGGGCATGGCGATTGCCGCCCATGCCGTGGGCGGAACCCAAGGCTATATCTATATCCGCTCCGAATATCCCTTCGCGATCTACACGATGCGGCTGGCGATCGAGCGTGCGGCGCATCTGATCGCGCCCTTCACGCTGGAGGTGCGTGAGGGCGCGGGTGCCTATGTCTGCGGCGAAGAAACGGCTTTGCTCGATTCGATCGAGGGCAAGCGCGGCCAGGTGCGTGCCAAGCCGCCCTTGCCTGCGCTCAAAGGATTGTTCGGCCAGCCGACCGTCATCAACAATGTGCTGAGCCTTGCTGCCGTGCCGTTCATTTTGGCCGAAGGGGCAGAGGCCTATGCGGCGGTTGGCTTTGGCCGGTCGCGCGGGACGATGCCGGTGCAGCTGGCGGGCAATGTGCGGCATGGCGGGCTCTATGAAATCGGCTTTGGCATTACGCTGGGCGAACTGGTGAACGATATTGGCGGCGGCACCGCGAATGGCCGACCGGTCCGCGCAGTGCAGGTGGGCGGGCCGCTGGGTGCCTATTTCCCGCCAAGCATGTTCCATCTGCCGTTCGATTATGAAAGCTTCGCCGCTGCGGGTGGCCTCATCGGCCATGCCGGGATCACGGTGTTCGACGACAGCGTGGACATGGCGCATATGGCCCGCTTCGCCATGGAATTCTGCGCGGCGGAAAGCTGCGGCAAATGCACGCCCTGCCGCATCGGATCGACGCGCGGGGTGGAGATTGTGGATCGGATCATGGCGGCGCGGCCAACTCCCCCATCCGTCATGCCAGCGAAGGCTGGCATCTCACTTCCTGAAGGTGGCGCGGAAGAAAAGAGGGATCCCAGCCTTCGCTGGGATGACGGGGGTTTGAGCAAAGCCCTCTATTCCCGTTCCCCCGCCCGGATCGACACCTCGCTCGACGCGCAAACCACGCTGCTGCGCGACCTGTGCGATACGATGAAATATGGGTCGCTCTGCGCGTTGGGGGGCTTCACCCCCTATCCGGTGCTGAGCGCGCTCGATTATTTCCCAGAGGATTTTGGTGCGACCGCACCCATCAAGGAAGCTGCGGAATGACTTATACCCGCGAAACCGACCATGGCACCCCGGCAGCAATTGCGACCGGCAAGTCCGTCACCCTGACCATCGACGGGCAGGCCGTCACCCTGCCCGAAGGCACCAGCATCATGCGGGCCGCGTCGCTGCTGGGCGGTTCCATCCCCAAACTCTGCGCGACCGACAGTGTCGAGAGTTTCGGCTCCTGCCGCCTCTGCCTGGTCGAGGTGGAGGGGCGCAACGGTTATCCCGCCTCCTGCACCACCCCGGTGGCCGAGGGCATGGTCGTGCGCACCCAGACCGATCGGCTGAAAAAATTGCGGCGCGGGGTGATGGAGCTGTATATCTCCGACCATCCGCTCGACTGCCTGACCTGCGGCGCGAATGGCGACTGCGAATTGCAGGATCAGGCGGGCGCGGTCGGCCTGCGCGACGTGCGCTATGGCTATGATGGCGCGACCAATATGGGGCAGGCCAAGGACCAGTCGAACCCCTATTTCGATTTCGATCCTTCCAAATGCATCCTCTGCTCCCGCTGCGTGCGGGCCTGCGACGAAGTGCAGGGGACGTTCGCGCTGACGATCGAGGGGATGGGGTTCGATTCCAAAGTCTCCGCGTCGCAGGGCGAGGGATTTCTGGGGTCCGAATGTGTCTCCTGCGGTGCCTGCGTGCAGGCCTGCCCCACCGCATCGCTGATCGAAAAGAAGGTGGTCGAGGTCGGCACCCCGGACCGCGCCGTCGTCACCACCTGCGCCTATTGCGGCGTCGGCTGCACCTTCCGCGCCGAAATGCGGGGCGAGGAACTGGTGCGCATGGTGCCGTGGAAGGACGGCAAGGCCAATCGCGGCCATAGCTGCGTCAAGGGCCGCTTCGCCTGGGGCTATGCCCAGCATCAGGACCGCATCCTCAACCCGATGATCCGCGCGTCGGTGAGCGAACCGTGGCGCGAAGTGTCGTGGGACGAGGCGATCGCCTATACCGCGTCAGAATTCCGCCGCATCCAGGCCAAATATGGCACCCGCTCCATCGGCGGCATCACGTCCAGCCGTTGCACCAACGAAGAAACCTTCCTGGTCCAGAAGCTGATCCGGCAGGGCTTCGGCAATAATAATGTCGATACCTGCGCCCGCGTCTGCCACTCGCCGACCGGCTATGGTCTCAGCCAAACTTTTGGCACATCGGCAGGCACGCAGGATTTCGACAGCGTGATGCAGGCGGACGTGATCCTGGTCATCGGCGCGAACCCGACTGACGGTCACCCCGTATTCGCCAGCCGCATGAAAAGGCGGTTGCGCCAAGGGGCCAAGCTGATCGTCATGGACCCGCGCCGCACCGATCTGGTCAAATCCCCCCATGTCGAGGCGGACCATCATCTGCCCTTACGCCCCGGCACCAATGTCGCGATGCTGACCGCGATGGCGCATGTGATCGTGACCGAGAAGCTCTATGACGAGGCGTTCATCCGCGAACGCTGCGACGGGCAAGAATTTGCCGACTGGGCGGATTTTGTCTCCCAACCCGCCCGCTCGCCCGAAGCGATCGAGCCGCTGACCGGCGTGAAGGCGGACGAGGTGCGCGCCGCCGCCCGGCTCTATGCCACAGGCGGCAATGGCGCGATCTATTATGGCCTTGGCGTGACTGAGCATAGTCAGGGGTCATCGACTGTGATGGCCATCGCCAACCTCGCCATGGCGACCGGCAATGTCGGGCGAGAGGGCGTGGGCGTGAACCCGCTGCGGGGCCAGAATAATGTGCAGGGCGCCTGCGACATGGGCAGCTTCCCGCATGAATTTTCCGGCTACCGCCATGTGTCGGACACAGCCACGCGCAGCCTGTTTGAGCAGGCCTGGGGCGTGACGCTGGACGCCGAGCCGGGGCTGCGCATCCCCAATATGCTCGACGCCGCGACCGACGGCACGTTCAAGGGGCTGTTCGTGCAGGGCGAGGATATTCTCCAGTCCGATCCCAACACCCATCATGTCGCGGCGGGCCTTGCGGCGATGGAGTGCGTCGTGGTGCAGGACCTGTTTCTCAACGAAACCGCCAATTACGCCCATGTCTTTCTGCCCGGTTCGACCTTCCTGGAAAAGGACGGCACCTTCACCAACGCCGAACGCCGCATCCAGCGGGTGCGCAAGGTGATGGCGCCCTTGAACGGTTATGCCGACTGGGAGATCGTGCAACTGGTCGCCAACGCCATGGGCCTGAACTGGACCTATGATCACCCCTCCCAGATCATGGACGAGATTGCGGCGCTCACCCCCACCTTTGCCGGTGTCCATTATGACCGGCTGGAGGCGGAAGGATCGCTGCAATGGCCCGCCAATGACGCGGCGCCGGACGGCACGCCGACGATGCACATCGGCGGCTTCGTGCGGGGCAAGGGCAAGTTCGTCGTCACCGACTATGTCCCGACCGATGAAAAGACCGGCCCGCGCTTCCCGCTGCTGCTGACGACCGGGCGCATCCTGTCGCACTATAATGTCGGCGCGCAGACGCGGCGCACCGCCAACACCGCCTGGCACCCGGAGGACCGGCTGGAAATCCATCCGTCGGACGCCGAGAATCGCGGGATCAAGGAGGGCGACTGGGTTGCGCTGAAGAGCCGCGCCGGGGAAACCACCCTGCGCGCGCAAGTGACTGAGCGGGTTGCGCCGGGCGTGGTCTATACCACCTTCCACCACCCCGAAACGCAGGCTAATGTCATCACCACCGACTATAGCGACTGGGCGACCAACTGCCCGGAATATAAGGTGACGGCGGTGCAGGTCATGCCATCCAACGGGCCGAGCGACTGGCAGCGCGACTATGCCGATCAGGCCAAGATGAGCCGCCGCATTGCACCGCTCGAAGCAGCGGAATAGGGTGGCGGGCATGAGCGATGAAACCGAAGTCATGTCCACTGGCGACCGGCTGATCTATATGGCCAACCAGATCGCCCGCAATCTGGCGGCGCAGGGCGAGGGTGAGGCCGTGGCGTCCACCGCCAGCCATATCGCCAAATTCTGGGACCCGCATATGCGCGCGCGGATCGTGGCGCTGTCGGCCGAGCGGCCCGACGCGCTGTCGCCGATCGCGGCGCAGGCCGTGCGCGCGATCAGCGCTTGAGGCAGGCCAGCGACACGCTATCCTTCACCCGCCTGACCCCCGATGGACAGGGTGAGGGGGGCGAACGGATGCTGGCCGACGAAGTGCCGGTCGCGATCGAATTTAACGGCATTGGCTATGCCGTGCTGATGGCGACGCCGACCGATATTGGTGATCTGGTGCTGGGCTTTGCGCTAGCGGAACGGCTGATCGGACCGGACAATGCGCCGTTTGATGTCGATGTTCATGAAACCGCGCAAGGCATGGTCGCCCGCGCCACCCTGCCGCCATCACGGACGGACCTGCTACTGGATAGGGTGCGACACCGGGCGTCGGACTCATCTTGTGGCATATGCGGTATCGAAAATCTGGAACAGGCGATCCGGCCCCTGCCACAGGTAGCGGCGCGCTCGCGCGCCGACCGGGGTGCGATCTTTCGTGCGCTGGACGGGCTGGCACAGCATCAGCCGCTCAATGCCGCCACCGGCGCGGCCCATGCTGCCGCGTGGGTCAGCGCGAACGGGGCGATCCGTCTGGCGCGGGAGGATGTCGGGCGGCACAATGCGTTCGACAAGCTGATCGGCGCGATGAAGCGGGTGGGTGCGGACTGGGATGGCGGCTTTGCCCTGCTGTCGTCGCGCTGTTCCTACGAACTGGTCGAGAAAGCGGTGCTGAGCCAATGCCCCCTGCTGGTGACGATTTCCGCCCCCACCAGGCTGGCGGCAGAGCGCGCGGCGGCGGCGGGATTGCCGCTGGTAGTGCTGGCACGGCCTGATGCACTGTTGCATCAGGGCAACGCACCGCTGGCGTAGCGCAACTGGCCGCTTGGCATCGCGGTGCCTTTCCCCTAGAGCGCGCGGCGTGAGGGGGGCTAGGCTTTCCTTGCAGCTAGATCGCGCCGGTGTCCCTTTAGGGACTTAAAATGGGAATGCGGTGCGGGCGTGCAAGCGCCCAATTCCGTGGCTGTCCCTGCAACTGTAAGCGGTGAGCATGATGCACGCGGGTCGCAAGACCCGGCCACTGGACAGCCTATGTCTGGGAAGGTCCGTGCGTCATTGCCCTGACCCGCGAGCCAGGAGACCTACCGGCGTCTGGTCGCTCTTGCCCTGATCCAGGGGATGGTCATGGCACGGTGGTTTTCCGTCGAGCGACGCTGTGCGGCCGGGGCCGCATCGTGCTGTGCGGCGGGGGCTGGCGTTTGTCCCGCATCATGGCGCGACCGTTTGCGCGGACGCCCTGGCCTTGAAGTCGCATCCAGACGCTCAGGGTTACACTATGTTCAAAACAGGGATTTCTTTCATCGCGCTGCTGGCGGCAACGCCAGCTCTGGCGCAGGACGATAATATCGTCGTCACCGCGTCGGGCATCGAACAGTCGCGGGACGAGGTGGGGCAGGCGATCACCGTCATCGACGCGCAGACCATCCAGACGCGGCAGGCGGTCGATGTGGTCGATCTGCTGGCGACGACGCCGGGGGTGCGCTTCAACCGCAACGGTTCCACCGGTGGCGTGACCGGCGTGTCGCTGCGCGGCGCGGAAACGACGCAGACATTGGTGCTGATCGACGGGGTGAAGGTCAACGACCCCAGCGGCATTGGTGACGGCTATGATTTCGGCCATTTGCTGACCGGCAATATCAAGCGGATCGAGGTGCTGCGCGGTTCCAACTCGGTGGTGCATGGCAGCCAGGCGATCGGCGGCGTGGTCAATATCATGACCGGCGTGCCCGCCGACGGCTTCGGCGCCAACGCCTCGGTTGATTATGGATATAGCGATACGCTGAATGCGAAAGCAGATGTTTCCGGCACCAGCGGCATTGCGTCGGGTGGGGTGGGCGCGGCTTACTTCCGCACTGACGGCATTTCCTCGGCGGCGGGCGGCACGGAGAAGGATGGCTATGAAAATATCGCCACCAATGCCCGGCTGAAACTGGCGTTCAGCGATGCGCTGAGCCTGGACCTGCGCGGCTATTATATCCATGCGGATCTGGACTATGACAGCTTCTTCGGCGCGCCTGCCGACAGCAGCGATGTGAGCAAGCTCGACCAATATGTCGGCTATGCGGGCCTCAACCTCGCCCTGCTCGACGGCAAGCTGACCAACCGCGCGGCGGTCACTTATCTGCGCAACGACCGCGACTATTATTTCGTGCGCGGCACCGATCCTGACTATGGCTATTCCGGCACCAACCTGCGCTTCGACTATGAAGGCGTCTATGCCCCGGTCGATCAGGCCAAGCTGGTGTTCGGCTATGAACATGAGCGGCCCGATTATGATTTCTTCGGCTTCGGCAGCACGTCGACGGCGAAGATCAACATCGACAGCGTCTATGCCCTGGCGATCGTCAAACCCTTCACCGGCCTGTCCGTCACTGGCGGGGTGCGGCATGACGATCATAGCCAGTTTGGCGGCGCGACCACATTTGGCGCGAACGCAAACTACACGCCGAACGCTGGCGCGACCAACATCCGCCTGAGCTATGGCGAAGGGTTTAAGGCACCCTCGCTCTATCAGCTTTACGACATGTTCAGCGGCAACAGCGCGCTGCGTCCCGAACGCTCGAAAAGCTATGATGTCGGTTTCGACCAAAGCCTGGACGGTGGGCGAGCGACAGTGTCGGTCACGGCGTTCCTGCGCAATACCACCGACCAGATCAATTATGACAATGCGACCTTCAGCTACAGCAATCTGGACCGCACCCGCGCAAAGGGTGTGGAAGCCAGCATCGCCTTAAAGCCGGTGGACGCGCTGACGGTGACCGGCAGCTATAGCTATGTAGATGCGCGCGACCGGTCGGCGGGATCGGTCAATTTTGGCAGGCGTCTTTTGCGACGTGCGGCCAATGCGGTCAGCGTCTCAGCCGACTATGTGTGGTCTTTTGGCCTGTCGACCGGGGCTACCCTGACCATGGTGAGCGATAGCGACGACCTGAATGCCAGCCGGAGCCGGATCAAGCTCGACGGCTACGCGCTGGCCGGATTGCGCGCTTCGCTGCCGCTGGGCGAGCATCTCGAAGTCTATGGCCGCATCGACAATCTGTTCGATGAAGCCTACGCCACCGCCTATGGCTATGGCGTCTATGGCCGCTCCGCCTTTGGCGGCGTGCGTGTCCGCTTCTGATATGGCACAAGGGGGGACGGGCGCGCAGCCCGTTCCTTCATTTCGGCGCGTTCAGCCGCGTCGTGATCGCCCGCGCGGCCAGCACATAGGCGGGGCCGCCGCACACCGTCCAGCTTTGCGGCAGGCTGATGCGCGGGATGCTCTTGATCGCGGGATGCTGGAGCATCTCGGTCCCCTGATCGACGACCGCTTCGCTGCCGCTTTCGACGATCAGCCAGTCGGGCCGCGCCGCGACCATCGCCTCCAGCGGCACCTGCGCCAGCGCGGGCTTGCCGAGTTTTGCGGCCAGGTTGGTCAGCCCCATCCGGCGTATCAGGTCATCGACCAATGTGCCGGTGCCGGTCATGTAACCGCGCCGCTGATAATAGGCCGCCACGCCGCTACGCTTTGCTTTGGGCAGTGCCGCCAGATCGCGGTGCATCTGCGCGATCAGCCTTTCGCCCCGGTCAGGATGCCCGACCGCACGCGCCACCTGCCGTATCTGGTCCAGGATCGCGCCATAGCTGTCCGCACTGGCCAGGCCCAGCGTGGTCCATTGCCCCGGCGGCGCACCGGCGACCATATTCGGCCCGATGGGATAGCCCAATATCAGGTCGGGCCGGATCGCCAGCACCTCCTCCGAAGCGCGCCGCAGCACACGATAGGCCCGCGCCTTGTCCGCCGCCGCCGACAATTCAGGATCGCGCGCATTGCTGCTGAGCGCGGCGATCTGAGCGGGATCGGCCAACGCGACCAGATATTGGTCGGCGCAGACATTCAGCGACACGATCCGACGCGGCGTTGCGTGTGCCGTGCCGGAGAGTGTCAGGGCGGCAATGGCGAGGGTCAGCGGACGGATCATCGAGCCTGTCTTGTAGTAGGACGTGTTCCCGCGACGGCGGGAACCCAGTCCCGCGCTCAGAACTGGGTTCCTGCCTTCGCAGGAACACGTCGCTTTGCCAACCGCCAAGGCGCGCGTCCATGACCCCCCGCCG
Source organism: Sphingobium terrigena (assembly GCF_003591655.1). Classification (GTDB taxonomy): domain Bacteria; phylum Pseudomonadota; class Alphaproteobacteria; order Sphingomonadales; family Sphingomonadaceae; genus Sphingobium; species Sphingobium terrigena. Next base: position 89,322 of record NZ_QVRA01000008.1, on the reverse strand, counting down.
TCCCCCCCTGCTCATCCCGATCCTGCTGTTGCTCCTCGTCGCCGCAGCGCTCGGTTCAGTGATGCTGGGCGCGGTTGCGATCAGTCCGGCACGGATCTGGGCGGTGCTGACCGGGGGCGGGGACGACGTCGCCCGTGCCATCATCATCGACCTGCGCCTGCCGCGGATGCTGCTCGGCCTGCTGGTCGGTGCGATGCTGGGGCTGTCGGGCGCGGCGTTGCAGGGCTATTTGCGCAATCCGCTGGCCGAACCCTCTGTGCTGGGCGCGTCCAATGCGGCGGCCTTGGGCGCGGTGTGCGCGCTCTATTTTGGTTTGAGTGCCCTGCACCCGCTGATCCTGCCGCTGCTGGCGATCACCACGGCCCTCATCGCGATTGCCGGGCTGTTCCTGCTCGCCGGACCATCGGAAAGCCCGCTGACGTTGATCCTTGCCGGGATTGCCGTCGCGACGCTGGCGGGCGCGGGGATCAGCCTGTCGCTCAACCTGTCGCCCAATCCCTTTGCGGCGATGGAGATTATGAGTTGGCTGATGGGCAGTCTGGAAAATCGCAGCTATGTCCATGTCAGTGTCGCCTTGCCCTGCATCGCGATCGGCGCGACTTTGTTGCTGGCCGACGGGCGGACGCTGGACGCGCTGACGCTGGGGGAGGAAGGCGCGCAGGCGCTGGGCGCGAACCTCAACGCTGCGCGATTGCGGATGATGCTGGGCGTCGCCATCGGCGTGGGTGGCGCGGTGGCGGTGTCGGGGGCGATCGGTTTTGTCGGCCTGATCGTCCCGCATATCGTCCGCCCGCTAACCGATCGTTCGCCCTCGGCGGTGCTATGGCCGTCGCTGCTCGGCGGCGCGGTGCTGCTCACGCTGGCGGACATTGGCGTGCGGCTCATTCCGTCGGTCAATGAATTGAAGCTCGGCGTCGTCACCGCAATGCTGGGCGTGCCGGTGTTCCTGATCCACCTGATGCGGGAGCGAAGGCTATGGTGAGTCTGACGGTAGAAGGGCTGTCGGTCCGGCTTGGCCGTCATGCGGCGGTGCGCGATGTGAGCGTGACGCTGGCACCGGGCCAGCTGGTCGGCATCATCGGACCCAATGGCGCGGGCAAATCGACGCTGATCCGGGCGATGCTGGGGCTGGCCAGGCCGCAGGCGGGCCGGGTGCTGATCGACGGGCAGGATGTCGCGCGGATCGACCGGCGGAGCATCGCGCGCGCCATCGCCTATCTGCCACAGGGCCAGACATTGCACTGGCCGCTCAGCGTCGAGCGGCTGGTGGCGCTGGGGCGGTTGCCGCATCTGGGGCCACTCTCCCGCCTGTCGGACGAAGATGAGGCGGCGGTCGAGGCTGCGATGGCGCGGGCTGATGTGCTGCATCTGAAAGGCCGGATCGCCACCGAATTGTCGGGCGGGGAGCGGGCGCGGGTGCTGCTGGCGCGGGCGCTGGCGGTCGGCGCGCGGGGGCTGATCGCCGATGAGCCACTCGCGGCGCTGGACCCCGGCCACCAGATCGACGTGATGGATCTGTTGCGCGACGAGGCGCGGGGCGGGGCGCTGGTGGTGACGGTGCTGCATGACCTCAGCATGGCGGCGCGCTGGTGCGACCGGCTGCTGCTTATGGACGGTGGCGCGCTGGTCGCGGACGGCGCACCGATGGACGTGCTGACCGAGCAGGCGCTTGCCCATGTCTATGGCATTACCGCCTGCATTGATCCGGGTAATGGCTGGCCGCTGATCCTGCCGACCGGGCGGGTGAATACGCGCCGTATATAAGTACCGTTCGCCCTGAGCCTGTCGAAGGGTTCTTCTTCTTGAGAAGAAGGACAAGGCTTCGACAGGCTCAGCCCGAACGGGGATTTATTCCGCGAAGCTGCGAGGCGCTGGGGCGACCACGGTGACGCTGCCAGCCCCCACTTCGGACACTTCCAGCGCGCGTTCAGCGATGCCGGTGCGACCAAAACGGAACGCGCCGTCAATGCCGGAAAAGCCGCCCGAATCGCGCAGGCGCGCGGCCGGGAAGGGGCTGCCCGGCTTCCAGTCCTGCGCGATTCGCACGGTCAGCAGCACCGAATCATAGCCGAGCGAGGACAGGCGGAAGGGCGACGTGCCGTAACGGGCGCGATATTTGCCCGCGAGCTGGCCGTAGAGCGTGTCCGACACGCTGGCGAACCAGGCGCCGCGTAGCACTGGGCTGGCGGCCAGCGTGCCTTCGGTATTCCAAAGTTCCGTGCCGAGCAGCCGCGCAGTCGCACCGCCATTTTTGCGCACGATCGGCGCGACCTGGAGCGCGACCTTGCCGCTGTCGGCGATCAGCAGCGCGTCATAGCTGGAGGACGCCTGCAATTTCTTGACCGCTGCGGTGATCGAAGCGGGGCTGCGGTCGAAATTCTGCATCGACACGACCGTGCCGCCCGCCTGCTCGACCGCGCGCAGCAGCGCATTGCCCGCGCGTTCGCCATAGGTGCCGCGCGGGATGAGCGCGGCGAAGCGCGACAGCCCCTTGTCGCGGGCGAAACCGACGACCCGCTCGATCGACTGATTGGGGTTATAGCCCATGATATAGACGCCGCTGCCCGCTGCGCTGGCGTCGTTGGAGAAGCTGATCACCGGCACATTGGCGCGCGCCGCGATCGGCCCGATGATGCGGGCATCCTCGGCCAGCAAGGGGCCAAGGATCAGGCGGTTGCCTTCGGCCAGCGCGCGGTTCGCCGCCGCTGCTGCGCCAAGCGCCGTGTCATAGGTGGTGATGCGGATCTTGTCGGTTTTGGTGTCCATCAGCGCCAGCGTGGTCGCGTTGGCGATCGACTGGCCGACCCCGGCATTGGGACCGCTCATCGGCACCAGCAGCGCGACGCGGTGGCGTAGCGTGTCGGTCGGCAGGCCCTGGGTCACGTCCGGGCCGCTTGGCCCAACCGGGCCGGTCGGGGTGGTGGGTGCCGGTCCCTTGGGCACGATCGACTGGCAGGCGGCGAGCAGCAATGTACCCGCTGCAAAGGCGATTCGCGCGCCACGCTTCAATGAAGCGAACAAGTCCGCTTGCCGGGAGGCATCCGTCTCTGTCATCTGGCGTCCTTATGGAAACTCAATCTTCGGGTCTTGAACCTGGGCTTTATATCGTCGCGGGGCCGATCGGCAACCTTGGTGACCTTACCCCGCGCGCGGCGGAGGTGCTGCGGCTGGCGGATGTGGTCGCCGTGGAAGATACACGGGTGAGCGCGCGGCTGTTGCGCCATGCAGGGTCTGATCGGCCGATGCTGCCCTATCATGACCATAGCGGCGAAAATGTGCGGGCGCGGCTGGTGGAGCGGATGGCGGGCGAGTCGGTCGCCCTGCTGTCGGACGCGGGGACGCCGCTGATTTCCGATCCGGGCTATAAGCTGGTGCGCGATGCGCGGGCGGCGGGGCGGCGGATCACGACCCTGCCCGGCCCCAGCGCGGCGATTGCGGCGCTGACGCTGTCGGGCCTGCCGACCGATCGCTTCCTGTTCATGGGCTTCCTGCCGAGCAAGGCCAAGGCGCGCGGCGATGCGCTGGACGAGGTGGCCGGGCTGCGGGCGACTCTGGTCTTTTACGAAAGCGGCCCGCGCCTGTCGGAAAGCCTGTCCGCCATGGCCGCCCATCTGGGCGACCGGGAGGCGGCGGTCAGCCGGGAAATCAGCAAGACATTCGAGGAAACCGCCTGCGGGACGCTCACTGCATTGTCGGCGCGCTATGCCGATGCGCCGCCCAAGGGGGAGATTGTCGTGACGGTCGGCCCTCCGGGCGAAGCGCCACCCGCCAGTGCGGAGGATGCCGACGCGGCGTTGCTGGAGGCGCTGACCCGACTGTCGGTGTCGAAGGCAGCGGGAGAGGTGGCGAAGAAACTGGGGCTGGACCGGCGGACGCTCTATGACCGGGCGACGGAATTGAAGGGGTGAAGCGCCCAATTCCTGCCAGACCGGCCGCCGAACGACGCGGGCGTCAGGCCGAACGGATCGCTGCCTGGTGGCTGCGCTTGAAGGGCTGGCAGATTGTCGGGCGGCGGATGCGCACGCCAGCGGGCGAGGTCGATCTGGTCGCGCGCAAGGGCGCGATGCTGGCCTTTGTCGAGGTGAAGGCCCGCGCCACGGCGGCGGAACTGGACCTGGCGATCGACGAGCGGCGATTGCGCCGGGTCGCGGCAGCGGCGGAAATTCTCTGGCATGATCTGGGCAAAGCGGGGGACGATATGCGAATCGACGTCATCCTCCTTGCGCCGGGCCGCGCGCCACGCCATCTGGCCAATGTCTGGCATGGGGGGTGATGTGCCTCTCCCCAAAACCGTTCGGGCTGAGCGAAGTCGAAGCCCTCGCCTGAGCGCCAGCGAAGGCAAAGCACCTCGCTAACGCTCGGCGGAGCCCTTCGACTTCGCTCAGGGCGAACGGAAAAGGAATGAAGATGACCGAACTGAACCCCCTGACCGTCGCCGTGCAGATGGACCCGATGGAGGGCATCAAGATTGCGGGCGATTCGACCTTTCACATCATGCTGGCGGCGCAGGCGCGGGGACACAGGCTCTACCATTATCTCGCCCCGGACCTGACCTATCGCGATGGCCGGGTGCTGGCCAAGGCGCGGCCCGTGAAGGTCCAGAAGGTGGATGGCGACCATTTCGCTTTTGGCGAGGCGGAGATGCTGGATCTGGGCCGCGACGTCGATGTCGTGCTGATGCGGCAGGATCCGCCCTTTGACCTGAGCTACATCACCGCCACCCATTTGCTGGAGCGGGTGCAGGCCGAAACGCTGGTGGTCAATGATCCCGCCAGCGTCCGCAATGCGCCGGAAAAGCTGTTCGTGCTGGACTATGCCCGCTTCATGCCGCCGACGATGATCACCCGTGATCTGGCCGAAGTGCGCAGCTTCCTGGCCCAGCATGGCGAGATTGTGGTCAAGCCGCTTTATGGCAATGCGGGTAACGCCGTGTTCCATGTCGATGCCAAAGGATCAAATCTTTCCGCACTGGTGGAAATCTTCAACGCGTCATGGGTTGAGCCATTCATGGTACAGGCCTTCATCCCCGGCGTCGCCCAAGGCGACAAGCGTATCGTGCTGATCGACGGAGAGGTTGCGGGCGCGATCAACCGGATTCCAGGCGCGGGTGAGATACGTTCCAATCTGGCGGTTGGCGGTTCGGCGGCCAAGACCGTGCTGACCGACAAGGAACGCGAAATCTGCGCCGCGATGGGACCGGAACTCAAGGCGCGCGGCCTGCTGTTCGTAGGGATTGACGTGATCGGCGGTGAGTGGCTGACCGAGATCAACGTGACCTCGCCCACCGGCATCGTGGCGATTGATGCCTTTGACGGCACCGATACGGGCGGGCTGATCTGGGACGCGATCGACGCCCGGCTGGCGGCGCGGGCGGCGGCTTGATTTTGCTTCACAATCGTCATGCCAGCGGAGGCTGGCATCTCTCTTCTGTCTCCGCCGTGGGTAAGAAAAACGAGATCCCGGCCTTCGCCGGGATGACGGGGCGGGGATATTGAATCCATGACCGACTGGGTTCTCCGCCTGATCGACGCGGGCGGCTATTGGGGCATTTTCGCGCTGATGGTGCTGGAAAATGTCTTTCCGCCGATCCCGTCCGAACTGATCATGGGCATTGGCGGTATCCGCGTGGGGCAGGGCCGGATGGCGATGGAGTGGTTGCTGTTGGCGGGGACGCTTGGCACCACGGTCGGCAATTATTTCTGGTATATGGTTGGCCATGTGCTGGGCTTTGGCCGGCTGAAGCCACTGGTCGACCGCTATGGCCGCTGGGCGACGCTGGAGTGGCGCGACGTTGAGGCGCTGGACCGATTGTTCGGCAAATATGGTCAGATCGTCGTGTTCGTGTTTCGCTTCATGCCCGCGCTGCGCACGATGGTGTCACTGCCCGCCGGACTGTTCCGCATGGGGCATATGAAGTTTCTGGCGTGGACCGCGGGCGGCGCGCTGATCTGGAACATCATCCTGGCCTATGCCGGGTTCGTGCTGGGCAAGAATTTCAGCGAGATCGATAAGTATATCGGCCCCGCCGCGACGATATGCGTCGTGGGGGCGGTGCTGGTCTATCTGTGGCGGCTGGCGACCTGGCGGCCTAAGGGTTAGGCTCTGGGATGGGCGTTGCGATAGACGTCCATAAGATGCGCGGCGTCGACCTGGGTATAGACCTGGGTGGAGGACAGGCTGGCATGGCCCAGCAGCTCCTGCAGACTGCGCAAGTCCGCGCCGCGGCCCAGCAAATGGGTGGCGAAGCTGTGGCGCAGCGCGTGGGGCGTGGTGCGATCCGACAGGCCCAGGCGTCCGCGCGCGCCCTGCACCGCGCGGCGGATGAGGGCGGGGGAGAGCGGGCCGCCGCGTGCGCCGCGAAACAGCATCTCGTCGCGGGTCATGGGGTAGGGGCAAAGCGCCACATAGGCGTCGATCGCGGCGCTGACCTGTGGCAGCAGCGGGACGACGCGCATCTTGTTGCGCTTTCCCGTGACGCGCAGGGTTTCGCTTAAGGGCAGCACCGCGCCGGTCAGGCCCATCGCTTCGCCGATGCGCAGGCCCGCGCCATAGAGCAGCAGCAGCACCGCCCAGTCGCGCGCGCCGATCCACGGTTCGCGTGCGCCCTCGGCAATGTCCTGCGCCAGTGCGACGGCTTCGTCGGGGGAGATGGGGCGGGGCAGGCCGCGCTTGGTGCGCGGACCTTTGAGCAGCGGGACGCGGGCTTCCTCGCCCCCGATGAAGTGCAGGAAACCGCGCACGGCGGACAGTTCGCGCGCTGCCGACAAATTGCCGATCCCGTCCATCCGCCGCGCGGTGAGGAAGGCGCGCAAGTCGGCCTGGCTGATCTGCGCCAGCAGCGCGGCGGTGACTTGCTCGCCATGATGCGACTCCAGAAAGGCGACCAGCCGCTCTGCGGTCGCGACATAGGCGCGCACCGTATGGGTCGATCGCCGCCGGTCGAGGCTGAGATGATGACGCCAGCGTTCGATAAGGTCTGGGGAGGGCATTTGGTCAGTCTAGGACAGGCGCGGAAAAATAGGAAATGGCGGGCTTAACTTCGCATATTTCCCGGTGAATGCGACATAAAAGAACAATCTTGGGTCATTTTATGACTGTGCTGAGAGGTCTGGAACTGCCGGGTTAGAGGCAGGCCGGGGCCAACGATGGGAAAGAGCCGTAGCGACAGCATAGCAGCAACCGGGCCGATAGGACAGGCGCGGCCTTGAAATCCGGCAGGAAATGGGCACATGGGAAGCATGGCACCCCCTTTTGATCTGGCCGACCTGCCGACCGGCGTGGCGATGCCGCTGTCGCCGCTGGTCGCCCGCGTGCTGGCGCCCAATCCGTCGCCCTTCACCTTTACCGGCACCCAGACCTATGTGGTCGGGGCGGGCGACGTGGCGGTGATCGATCCCGGCCCGGACGAGGCGGACCATCTGGCGGCGCTGATGGCGGCGATTGCGGGGCGGCCTGTCGTGGCGATCGTCTGCACCCATACCCATCGCGACCATAGCCCGGCAGCGCGCCCCTTGAGCGCCATGACCGGCGCGCCGGTGATCGGCTGCGCGCCGCTGACGCTGGACGATGACGGGCCGCGCGCCGATGCGGCGTTCGATGCGGCCTATCGCCCCGACCGGGTGCTGGCTGATGGCGAGCGGCTGACGGGCGAGGGCTGGACATTGGAGGCGGTGGCGACGCCGGGGCATACGTCCAATCACCTCTGCTTTGCGCTGGTCGAGGAACAGGCGCTGTTCACCGGCGATCATGTCATGGGCTGGTCCACCAGCGTGATTTCCCCGCCCGATGGCGACATGGCCGATTATATGCGCTCGATGCAGCGGCTGCTGGAGCGCGAGGACGCGGTCTATTATCCCGCCCATGGCGAGCCGATCGACAATCCGCAGCGGCTGGTGCGCGGCATGATGGGGCATCGCAAGCAGCGCGAGGGGCAGATATTGCGCTTTCTGGAGCGCAATGGCGACAGCGTCATCCCCGACATGGTGGCCGAAATGTATAAGGGCGTCGATCCGCGCCTGCACCCCGCAGCCGGGCGATCGGTGCTGGCGCATCTGATCGACCTTGATCAGCGCGGGATCGTGCGCGCGGCGGACGGCCTGTGGCAGATGCGCTGAAACGCTATGCCGGGCCGGTTGCGGCCGGGCTGGTCCTGCTGTTCGTGGCCGGAGCGATGTGGCTGGGCTGGCAGCGCTATGACCGCGATTATGTCGTGGCGGTGGAGGAGGACGGGTCTGCCGTCACCAAGGTGATCGCGGCCAAGCTGTCCGGGGTTAGCAGCCTGAAAGTGTCCGAACTCAACGGCACGATCCAGAGCAGCGCGCAGGATGTGCGCGGCTTTGGTCTGCTGAAATCCGATCAGGTCGTCAAAATGCCCTTCTCGGTCGATTATTTCGTCGATGTGAGCAAGCTGGACGCGGGCGATCTGGAATGGAACGGGCAGACCCGCACGCTGATCGTCAACGCGCCCGACGTGATGCCGGGCAAGCCCAATGTCGATGAGAGCCGCCGCACTTTGGTGCAGACCAACGGCCTGTTCGTCACCCGGCAGGCGAGCGAGGCGCTGAGCCGCCGCGTGTCCGCCCATGCGCAGAGCCGCGCGCTGGCGACGGCGCGCTCGCCCGAACGCATGGCGCAGGCGCGCGATTATGGTCGCGCGGCGATCGGCAAGCTGATGACGGCGCCGCTCACCGCGGCGGGCTATGGCGATGCGCGGGTGATCGTCACCTTTCCGCCGGAACGAAAGGGGAGGAAGGACGAGCGGTGGGACGTGACCACGCCGATCAACGAGGTGCTGGCCAACCGGCAACGGCAGCGTTAGGGCGCTCATCAGGGACCGAGGAGTTTTAGGCATATGAACGCTTTTACCGGCATTCCGCAGGGCACCGACCTGCGCGCAGAGATTGAGCGGCTGCGCAAGGAGCGTAACGCCGTGATCCTGGGTCATTATTATCAAAGCCCTGAAATTCAGGACCTGTCCGATTTCGTCGGCGATTCGCTGGAACTGTCGCGCAAGGCGGCGGAGACGGACGCGGACGTGATCGCCTTTTGCGGTGTGCGCTTCATGGCGGAGACGGCCAAGATATTGTCGCCCGACAAGATCGTCGTGCTGCCGGATATGGATGCGGGCTGTTCGCTGGAGGACAGCTGCCCGCCCGCCCAGTTCAAGGCGTTCCGCGAGGCGCATCCTGATCATATTGCGCTCAGCTACATCAACTGTTCGGCCGAGGTGAAGGCGTTGTCCGACATCATCGTGACATCCTCCTCCGCTGAAAAGATATTGTCGCAGATCCCGAAGGATCAGAAGATCATCTTCGGGCCTGACAAGCATCTGGGCGGCTATCTGAAGCGCAAGCTGGGCCGCGACATGCTGCTGTGGCCGGGCGTGTGCATCGTGCATGAGGCGTTCAGCGAGACCGAGCTGCTGAAGCTCAAGGTGCAGCACCCCGACGCGCCGATCGCCGCGCACCCGGAATGTCCGCCCTATATCGTCGATCATGCCGATTATGTCGGATCGACCAGCGGCATCCTCGACTTCGCCAAGACGATGCCCGGCGACACGCTGATCGTCGCGACCGAACCGCATATCATCCACCAGATGGAAAAGGCGGTGCCGGAAAAGACGTTCATCGGCGCGCCCGGTGCGGACGGCAACTGCAACTGCAATATCTGCCCCTATATGGCGCTCAACACGATGGAGAAGCTGTACCTCGCGCTGCGCGATTTGCAGCCGCGCATCGAAATGGACGAGACGCTGCGGCTGGGCGCGAAGAAGAGCCTGGACCGGATGCTGGAAATGGCGAGTGCGACGGTGGGGTTGGGGGATTTGGGCGCGCGATAGGTCAGTCCCAAAGGGTTGTGCAGGGGAAGGCAACGAAGGCTGGGTCGCGCGTGAGCAGCGTGAGGCCTTCCAGTTCCGCTTGTGCGGCAAGCAGCCGATCGAACGGGTCTCGATGCTGGGCATCATAAGTGCCTGCCCTAACGGCGTGGGCCATTGTCACGTCCAACGCGACAAAGCCTTCGTTCGCGACCGCCGCCTCGAAGCCGTCGATCGGGACAGGCAGTTCCAGCCGCCCGCTGCGATATTTGGTGGCAATTTCCCATCCTGTGGCGGCGCTGACGAAAATGTCATTCATCGGATCACTCAGCAACGCGTGCGCGCGCGTGCCCAGAATCAACCGATATTGCGCCCACCACCAGATCAGGCCGTGGGTGTCGAGCAGCAACCTCAATCGTCGCGGCCTTCCCAGAGACGCAGCTCTTCTTCGGGCAGGGGATCGAAAAAGGCGGAATCATCTACAGTGAACATGCCTTTGAACCGACCGGCCTGCCGTTTTGGCCGTTCCTGCGGGATCGGAACCATTTTCGCGTAGGGCGTGCCTGCCTTGGCAATGATGATTTCCTCGCCCGCGCGGACGCGGTCCAGCAGCTTGGAGAGGTGCGTCTTGGCATCATGGACGTTAAAGATCGCGTTCATGGCAACAGAGTGGACTAACATAGTGGACTAAGTCAAGATCGGAATGGGTTGCGACGTCCCCGGTATCGCGGTTAGAGCGTGACCATGACCTTCTCCCTCCCCCATTTCGACCTTGCCGCTTTCGTTGCTTCCACCCTCGCCGAAGATCTCGGCCCGGACGGGCGCGATGTCACCAGCGAGGCGGTGATTCCGGCTGACGCGATGTTCGACGGGGTGATGGACACGCGCGATGCGGTGACGCTGGCGGGGTTGCCGGTGGCGGTGGCGTTTTTTCGCGCGCTTGATCCTGATGTGGTGATTGAACAACTGCGTCAGGATGGGGATCAGGTTGCGGCCGGGACCGACATTTTGCGGATTCGTGGGAAGGCGCGGGCGATGCTGACGGCGGAGCGGTCGGCGCTCAATACGGTCCAGCATCTGAGCGGCATCGCGACGATGACGCGGGCCTATGTCGATGCGATCGCCGGGACGGGCGCGACGCTGCTCGACACGCGCAAGACCATTCCGGGGCTGCGTGTCCTTGAGAAATATGCGACGCGGATGGGCGGGGCGACCAATCATCGCATGGGGTTGTGGGACGCGGCGATGATCAAGGATAATCATGTCGCGGTGGCCGGGTCGGTCGGCGAAGCGGTGTGCCGCGCGGTCGCTGCCGGGGTACAGCAGATCATTGTCGAGGTGGACCGGATCGACCAGATCGAACCAGCGCTGGCCGCCGGGGCGACGCATTTGCTGCTCGACAATATGGATGCGGCGATGCTGCGTCAGGCGACGGCATTGGTCGCCGGGCGGGTGCCGACCGAGGCGTCGGGCGGGGTGACGCTGGAGACGATCCGAGCGAAGGCGGCAACCGGCGTCACCTATATCAGCGTCGGGCGGCTGACCCAGTCGGCCCCTGCGGCGGACATCGGGCTGGATTTCGCTTATGCTTGAGCGGCTGGTCGTGCTGGCGCTGATCGCGATGCCGGGGACGGCGCTGGCGCAGTCGACCCAGTGCAGCCCGCCCGCGCGGATCGAACGGCCCGACATTGAAGGGCCGAGTGCCAAGGAACCCCGGCGCATCCTGCCGATCGGCAGCTATACGCTGGCGCTCAGCTGGTCGCCGCAATATTGTTCGACAGCAAAGGGTGGCCGCAGCGCGCTCCAGTGCGGGGGGCGCAATGGCCGGTTCGGCTTTACCCTGCATGGCCTGTGGCCCGATGGTTTTGGCAAGAAGTGGCCGCAATATTGCCGCGCGGCCGATTTGGTGCCGCGCGCGGTGATCCGGGACAATCTGTGCGCGACGCCATCGGTCCAGCTGATTCAGCATGAATGGGCCAAGCATGGCACCTGCATGACGAGCAAGCCGGCGCAATATTTCGACCGGTCGCGCGCCCTTTACCAGTCGATCCGCTATCCCGACATGGGGGCGCTGGCGCGGACCAGGAATTTGACCGTGGGGCAGTTCGCGCAAGCCTTCGCGCGCGCCAATCGGGGGTTGAAGCCGGACATGCTGCGCGTCACGACGATGCGGGACAATTGGTTGAGCGAAGTGTGGCTGTGCATGGACCGGGCGATGAAATTTGCCCGTTGTCCGCGGCACCAGGGGGGGGCGCCGGTCGCAAGCTATGTGCGGATTGCGCCCCGCTAATCGCTAGCCGTCGATCGTCACGGTCGAGGGATGATGCTTGTCCAGATGCTTGCGGATGATGCGCAGGTTGCGGCTGTTCGATCGGAAGGCAAAGTCGAACAGGTCGCCGACCAGCGGGATGGCGCCCAGCAGCGTGTCGATCCCGACATTGGCGGACATGCGGGTCAGCTGCCATTTCGACATGCCCAGATTGCGCGCTTCCCAGACCATCCATATGCCCATCGATGCGGTGATGACGTCGCCAATCACCGGCAACAGCCCGATGATGCTGTCCATACCGACCGGGCGGTTGATGCCAGGAACGACGAACAGCCGCTCCAGCACCTCCTCCATCGTTTCGACGCGACGGCGCACCGAAGCAGGGTCGCGGCCAAAGCCCGGCATGGCGCGGGCATCGGCCTTTGCGGGATCGGGCGAAATCGGCATGGGCAAGGCGTCTCCTGTTACCAACTCTAATTGGTGCGGCGGAACAGATGGTTCAATGGGTGGCGCGCGCGGGGCGAGGGGAGGAAGCCGTTGAGCCGCTTGGACACGAGCGACCAGCGGATCGGTGCGCCAAGCGGGATATAGCCATTATGCGCGACCATCAGTGCTTCGGCCTCGGCGATGCGGGCGGTGCGTTCCTCTGCTGAGCTGGCTAGGCTTGCCGCCTGAAGCTGGGCATCGGCTTCATTGCTGCAATGGATTTTGCGGGCGCAGCCAACCCGGCCGAGATACCAGAGCGCGCTGTCATAGGCGGCGACTTCGTCGATCAGCCGCAGGTCGGCGTCGCTGGTGAGGGGGACGCGGCGGACGGCCAAGCCGATTGCGCCAAGATCGCGGCGCAGCAGCCCGAACAGCAGGGTCGCGCCCGGACCCTGCGGCAGGGCGATGCGCAGCGGCGGCGGGTCGCCATGCTGGTCGCGCCAGATAGCCACAGCCGCACTCGCCCGACCGCGCCTCCCATCCAGCGACAGCGCGGCCCACTCCGGCTCGGTCGGTGGACGGCCAAGGTCAAGCTGGTCGGGGACGATGCGGTTGCTGGTTGCCCAGCCGCCGATCGGCAGCAGGGCGGGAATCTGGCTGCGGTCGATCGCCATGTTGATCGCGGCGCGCACCCCGTCATCGTCCAGCAATCGGCCCCGGCCGGTCACCGCCAGTCCCAGCAAGCCCTGCACCGGATCGGCCCGCACCGCATCGCGATCAATCCCCGCCGGCACGAGCAGCGGCAGGTCGGCGAGGCGTCCGCCCAGCACCAGCGCGGCCTGGCGTTCGCGGAAGCGTATGATCGCCAGCGCAGCCCGTTCGGAACGCACGACGCGCGTCTGCCAGGCGGGGACCGGCGTGTCTTCCGGCTCGTCTCCGCCGCTCAGCCGGTCGACCGGGGTCAGGATCACCGCCTTGCCCCATATCTTGCGCCGATAAGGGCCAGTGCCGCCGTCGCGCGAGAGGATGGCCATTTGCGGCTGGGCGAGCATCTGGAGGATATGGGGACGGGGCGCGGCGAGGCGGATTTCGATCACTTCGCCGGTCATCGGGATGACGGCCTGCACCGCGTCCAGCGGTCCGTCGGGATCGAAGCGGCGCAGCGATTCGATCCGCGCCATCAGCATCCGCGCGACGTCGGGCGCGGTGACGCGCGCACCATTGGCCCAGAAAGCGCGGCGCAGGCGGAAGATGTAGCTGCGCCCGTCATCTTCCACGATCCAGCGCTGGGCGAGGGCGGGCAATATGTCGCCACTGGCGTCGAACGCGACCAGCCCTTGCGCGGTCGCTTCCAGGATCAGCTTGGCACCGGGATCGGGCAGATGTTGCAAGGGCTTGGCGAAATCATCCCGGTCGCCCACCACGCTGACGACAACCGGGTCGTTGCTCTCGCTGGAGCAGCCGCCAAGGAGCGCAAGCAGGCCGGGCAGCGCGGCAAGGGCAAGGCGGTGGAAGCGCCGACGGGGGATGGGCACGGTCGACATGATGGCCCGCTACCCTAGCCCGCTATCGGGCCGTCGCCAACCGCCATGGCCGGGCGATGGCGATCATTCCGACACCATGCCGGGATCGCGCGCCACCGCCATGGGCAGGTGCAGGATGAAGCAGGCGCCGCTCTGGGCGTCCTGCCGGTCGGCGATGCTGATGCGGCCCTGATGGCCGTCGATGATGGAGCGGGCGATGGCCAGGCCAAGGCCGGAATGTTTGCCGAAACTTTCGCCTTCGGGGCGGACGCTGTGGAACCGGCGGAACACATGTTCGCGCTCCGATTCCGGGACGCCCGGTCCTTCATCCTCGACACTGACCAGCACCTGATCGTCCGCCACGGTCGCGACCACCTGAACCAGTCCGCCGTCCGGCGAGAAGGAAATGGCATTGTCGATCAGATTTTCCAGCACGCGCACCAGCCGCTGTTCTTCGCCCAGCACGACCGCGACATCCTTGCGCGGGCGGGCGAAGGCGAGGCGGACACCGCGCGGCACGCCGCGCGCTTCATGGGCGACAACGATCTTTTCGATCAGCTGGCCCAGATCGATCGGCTCGAACCGGGTGCGGGAGAGTTCGGCATCGACGCGGGAGGCTTCGGCAATGTCGGTGACCAGCCGGTCGAGGCGGCGGACATCGTCCTGCGCGATCGCCATCAGCTGCGCGCGCAGGTCGGGCCGCTCGACCCGGTCGAGTGCATCGAGGGCGGAGCGGAGCGAGGCGATGGGGTTTTTAAGCTCATGGCTGACATCGGCGGCAAAGGCGTCGGTCGCGTCGATCCGCTGGCGCAGCGCCTGGCTCATGTCCGACAAAGCGCGCGCCAGCATCCCGATTTCGTCCCGCCGTTCGGGCAGGCGCGGCACGGTGACCTGCCGCGCCCGGCCCAGCCGCACCCGCACGGCGGCGCGGGCGAGGCGCTGGAGCGGGAGCACGATGGTGCGCGCCAGGAACAGCGAGAGCAATACCGACGCCAGCGCCGCCACGGCCAGCACCATGCCCAGCCGCAGCCGTTCGGCGCGGACGGTGCGGGTGATGTCGCGGGCATTTTCGGTCGCCAGCAGGCTGGTGCCATCGCGCATCACCATGGCGGCCGAAATCACGAAGGTCCGGTCGGGGGCATAGCGGTTGACCGCCTGCGGTCGTCCGGTCTTGCGCGCCAGTTGCACTTCGGGCCAGGCATCGGCGCGATCGACGGTCGGTTCGGTAAAGTCGGGGGGACGGTCAGCCGACACGACCCGGTCCATCGCCTTGTCCAGGAAACGGGCAACATGGCGCTGCCAGCCTTCTTCCGACGGCTGGCGCAGGCGATAGCGCGGCGCGTCCATGGCGAAACTGTCGGACAGGCGGTGGCCATCGGGGGCGTAGCGGCGCACCCGGTCGCCGGTCTGGCGGGCATAGGCGGCGATCAGCTGGCCCTGCCGTTCGGGCGGCGCGCTTTCCAGCCCGATCGCCAGCAATTGCAGCTCCCGCGCGGACTGTTCCAGCCGGGCGTCGACGATGCGGGTGCGATAGCTGTCGAGATAGAAAAATCCCCCCGCCAGCAGCGCCAGCGCAAAGACGTTGACGGCCAGGATGCGCGGCGTGAGGCTGATCCGCCCGGACCAGCGCAGGCCGTCAGCACCCAGGCCGTCACTCTTCGGAGAAGCGATATCCGGCGCCATAGAGTGTGTCGATTGCGTTGAAATCGGAATCTACCTCGCGGAATTTGCGCCGCAGCCGCTTGATATGGCTGTCGATGGTGCGGTCGTCGACATAGACGTCATCCTGATAGGCGGCGTCCATCAACTGGTTGCGATTCTTGACCACGCCGGGGCGGGCGGCCAGCGTTTCGAGGATGAGAAATTCGGTGACGGTCAGGGTCACGTCCTGCCCGTTCCATTTCACCCGGTGGCGTGCCGGGTCCATTTCCAGCCGCCCGCGGATGATGGGGTCGGCGACCGGCTGGTCGGGGGTTTCGGGGGTGCGGCTGACTTCAGCGCGACGCAGGATCGCGCGGATGCGGGCGATCAGCAGCCGCTGGGAAAAGGGTTTGGAAATATAGTCGTCCGCGCCCATCGCCAGGCCCAGCGCTTCGTCCAGCTCGTCCGCCTTGGACGTCAGGAAAATGACCGGCATGGCGCTTTTTTCGCGCAGGCGGCGCAGCAGTTCAAGGCCGTCCATGCGCGGCATCTTGATGTCGAACACGGCCAGATCGGCGGGATTGTCGAGCAACGCTTTCAGCGCCCCTTCGGGATCGGAATAGACCCGCGTCATGAAGCCTTCGGTCTGGAGCGCGATCGACACGGACGTCAGGATATTCTTGTCGTCATCCACCAGGGCGATGGTTGCAGTCATGCGGTTTCCCAGCTGATCATGTGGGGCAGAGCGTTAGACCATGCGGCGCGCGCCTGCAAGAAAGGCGGTGACGACGGGGATGCGGCATAACCGTCGATATTCGGGACAGTATCCCCGGACGGGGATTTGACGATTTTGGTCCAAGCCTCTATTGCCCGTTTGTCTGCAAGAATGACGCTGCCCGACAGACCGGTGGCGCAGAGGGGCGGATCGGTCGCAAAAAACATCAAATGTGCGACACGACATTTTATATTCAGGAGCAAAGGCGTGCAGGCCAAATCCTCAATCACCCTGGCCGACCAGGGCATTTCCACCCATGCCACCCAGTTCTGGAATCTCGGTACTGCGCCTTTGGTCGAGGCGGCGATCCGCAACGGCGAAGGCATTTTGTCGAAGGACGGCCCGCTGGTGGTCAAGACCGGCAAGCATACCGGCCGCAGCGCCAAGGACAAGTTCATCGTCCGCGACGCCGAAACCGAATCGACGGTGTGGTGGGGCGATACCAATCGCGGCATGACGCCGGAGCAGTTCGCTGCGTTGAAGGCCGATTTCTTCAAGGCGCTGGGCGAGAAAGACACGCTCTATGTCGCCGACCTGTTCGGCGGTTCGCAGCCTGAACATCGCGTCAATGTGCGCGTCATCAACGAACGTGCCTGGCACAATCTGTTCATCCGCACCCTGCTGGTGCGTCCCACCGCCGATGAACTGGTGGACTTTGCCCCCGAATATACGATCATCGACCTGCCAACCTTCAAGGCTGATCCGGCGCGTCATGGCTGCCGCAGCGAGACGGTGGTGGCGGTCAACTTCACCGAGAAGCTGATCCTGATCGGCGGCACCGCCTATGCCGGTGAAATGAAGAAGTCGGTGTTCGGCATCCTCAACTATCTGCTGCCGGTGAAGGGCGTGATGCCGATGCATTGTTCGGCCAATATTGGTCCGAACGGCGACACGGCTGTGTTCTTCGGCCTGTCCGGCACGGGCAAGACGACCCTGTCGGCGGACGCCAGCCGCACGCTGATCGGCGATGACGAGCATGGCTGGTCGGACACCGCCGTGTTCAATTTCGAAGGTGGCTGCTACGCCAAGATGATCAACCTGTCGGCCGAGGCCGAGCCGGAGATTTTTGCCACCACCAAGCGGTTCGGCACGGTGCTGGAAAATGTCGTGATCGACGAGGAGACTCGCGAGATCGACCTGGACGACAATAGCCTGGCCGAGAATAGCCGCGGTTCCTACCCGATCGATTTCATCCCCAACACGTCGGAAAAGAATCTGGGTCCGGTCCCCAAGAATATCATCTTCCTGACCGCTGATGCCTATGGCGTCCTGCCGCCGATCGCGCGGCTGACCCCGGAACAGGCGATGTATCACTTCCTGTCGGGTTACACCGCGCGGGTTGCTGGCACCGAGATCGGCGTGACCGAGCCGACCGCGACCTTCTCGACCTGCTTTGGCGCGCCCTTCATGCCGCGTCACCCCAGCGTCTATGGCAATCTGCTGAAAGAGCGGATCAACAAGGGCGGGGTTACCTGCTGGCTGGTCAACACCGGCTGGGCCGGTGGCAAGGCGACGATGCCGGGGATCAAGCGGATGCCGATCAAGGTCACCCGCGCGCTGCTGAACGCCGCGCTCGACGGCAGCCTCAATCAGGCCGAATTCCGCACCGATCCCAATTTCGGCTTCGACGTGCCGGTGGCGGTCGCTGGTGTCGAATCGACCATCCTGGATCCGCGCGCGATGTGGGCGGACGCCAATGCCTATGACGAAACCGCCGCCGTGCTGGTCAAGCAGTTCGTCGACAATTTCGCGCAGTTTGAGGATCATGTCGATGAAGGCGTCCGCAGCGCGGCGCTGACCGTCGCCGCCTGATCCGGCGCAATCGTGAAAATCGGGGCCGGGGGGAGCGATCCTTCCGGCCCTTTTTCTTTTTGCACATGCGTAACGATGCTATGCTGCGCGCCGTGATGAAGCAGGAGTGACGATGATGGGCATGTTCGACGATCTTATCGGCAAGGTAGGCGGTCTGGAAGCGATCGCGGCGCAGATCGGCGTGACGCCGGAGCAGATGCAGGGCTTGATGACCGAAATCAGCGGCAAGATCGGGTCGGGCGAAACCAGCGTGGCCGCGCTGGCGGAGACGGCGGCGGAACATGGCGTGTCGGCGGACAAGTTACAGGAATTGCTGGGCCAGTTCGGCGGTCCCGAAGCGATATTGGGCAAGCTTGGCGGGATGTTCGATCGCGATGGCGACGGCAATCCGCTCAATGAACTGGGCGGCCTGGCCAAGGGGCTGTTCGGCTGAAATGCTGATGGCGGCGGGGGTCAGCTATCGGCCCCCCAAGTTTTTTTCGCCTTGCCTTCATGCGGCGTTGGCTCCATTCGCGGCTGATATCAGTTGTTGCGAACGATACGCAACTGGCGTTGTCCGCCTGGCGGGCGCGCATAGATGGCAAGGAAGAAGGTCTTGACCGACGTGACGATCGAAAAGCCGCACTTGGAACCCACCGGCGCGCTGAGCGTGGAAACGGTGCTGTCGGTGCGGCACTGGAACGAGCATCTGTTCAGCTTCCGCATCAGCCGCCCGGCCAGCTTCCGCTTCCGTTCCGGCGAGTTCGTCATGATCGGCCTGAAGGGCGAGAATGGCAAGCCGCTGCTGCGTGCCTATTCGGTCGCCAGTCCTTCGTGGGACGAGGAGCTGGAATTTCTGTCGATCAAGGTCGAGGATGGTCCGCTGACGTCCAAGCTCCAGCTGATCGAGCCGGGCGACCAGATTTATCTGGGCCGCAAGCCGACCGGCACGCTGGTGACCGACGCGCTGTTGCCGGGCAAGCGGTTGTTCATGCTGTCGACCGGGACGGGCCTTGCCCCGTTCCTCAGCCTGTCGCGCGACCCGGACGTGTATGAATTTTACGAGCAGGTCGTCGCGGTCCATTCGGTGCGCCGGGTGAGCGATCTGGCCTTCCGCGAGGAGCTGGACTCCAAATGGGCGGAAGATCCGCTGGTGTCCGAACAGGCGCCCGGCCAGTTCCATTATGTGCCGACCGTGACCCGCGAACCTTTCGATGGCCACACTGCGCGGATCGACAAGCTCGTCGAGAGCGGCGTGCTGTTCGAGGGGATTCCGGGCGCGCCGAAGTTCGACCCCGAAACCGACCGGATCATGATGTGCGGCAGCATGGAAATGATCAAGCAGTTCGCGGCCTGGTTCGAGGCCAATGGCTTTACTGAAGGCTCCAATGCGGCGCCGGGGCAGTTCGTGATCGAACGGGCATTTGTGGGGTAAAGCATAGCGCAGCAGCGTAGGACAGGGCCGGGGGAGCGATCCTCCGGCCTTTTTTCGTCATGGGGTTGAAACAGCGTGCTCCCGCACAGGCGGGAGCCCAGTTGAAACGGCGGGACTGGACTCCCGCCTGCGCGGGAGCACGTAGTTTCTAGATTTTAACCGCCCTTCCGCCCCTCGACCCATGCCTCGACATGGCCCGCCAGCACGGTCATCGGCACGCCGCCGCCCTTGACCACGGCGTCGTTGAACAGGCGGAAGTCGAAGCGGTCGCCCAGCGTGGCTTTCGCCATGGTGCGCAGGCGGTTGATTTCGCCATGGCCGACCTGGTAGCCGCAGGCCTGGCCCGGCCAGGCGCAATAGCGATCCACCTCGCCCTGCACATCCTCGACCGTCGAGCCGTTGGTGGTGGCGAACCAGTGGATGGCGTGGTCCCGCGTCCAGCGCTTGGCGTGGAGGCCAGTGTCCACCACCAGACGGCAGCAGCGATAGGCGATCGACTGGAGATAGCCCAGCCTTCCCGCGACATCGCCGTCATAGGCACCCAGCTCGTCGCCCAGCTGCTCGGCATAAAGCGCCCAGCCCTCGCTATAGGCGTTGAAGGCGAGCAGGGACCGGATCAGCGGCAGCTTATACGTATATTCGCCCTGCCAGATATGGCCGGGGATGCCTTCATGATAGGTGAGCGTCGGCAGGCCGTAGCGCGGCCAGATGCTGGTATCGCGCAGGTTGATATAATAATTGCCCGGCATCGATCCGTCGATGGAGCCGGCCCCGGCATAGGCACCGGGCGCGCCCGCCTCTATCTCCACCGGCACGCGCTTGACGATCAATTTGGCGGGGACCAGCGTGGCGAAGGCGCGGGGCAGGCGGGTGCGGATGTCGGTCAGGCGGCCATCAATATAGGCCAGGATCTGCGCCCGCCCCCTATCGTCATTGGGGAAGAGGTAGCGCGGGTCTTTGCCCATCGCGGTCATGCGTTCGCCGACGGTCCCCTGGGTCATGCCCAGACCCTTGAGCAGGCCGTCCATTTCGGACTGGAGCGCCGCGAGTTGCTCCAGACCTAGCTTATGCACTTCGTCCGGGGTCATGGTGGTGGTCGTCCCGGCTTTGAGCGCCCAGGCATAATAGGCCTCGCCCTGCGGCAGCTTCCACACGCCTGCGTCCATGGTGGCGGTGGCGCGCTGGCGTTTGAGTAAGGCGACCTGCGCGGCCAGCGCCGGGGCGACTTTGGTGCGGACGATCTGGAGCGCCTTCGCCGCATAGTCGCCGGGCATGGACGCAGTGCGGCGGGCGATGGAGGCGACCGGCACCCACTGGTCGAGCGGCAGGGCGCGCACCGCCTCCATCTGGGCGATGCTCTTGTCGAGCAGGAAGGCGGGAGCGGAGACGCCAATGTCTGCGTCATGGCGCAGCCGCTCCGTCTCGCCCGCCAGATTGGCGGCATAGGCGGTGAGGCGATCGAGATAGGCGTCGGCATCGGCGGAGGTGGCGATGGCGTGGTTGCTATCGAGGAAATCGGGGGTCTCGACAAAGCTGCCGGTGTTTTGCGCGACGGCATAGGGCGCGTTGCGGTAGGACCAGTTGCTGTTCATCATCGCCATGTCGCCAAAGGGGAAGGCGAACCCTTCCGCCGCCAGTTCGTGCGCGGCGCGGGTGACCTCCACATTGGTGCGGGTGACGGGGGAGAGCGGGGCAAGATCGATGGCGCGGAGTTTGCTCAGCCGATCGGTCACATGGGCGGCGATCTGCGCCTGACCCGCCGGGCTTTTATTGCCGAGCCGATGCTTGAGCGTGGCGCGGGGGCCGGTGTCGATGCCAAGCCCGCTGGCGCTTTCGGGCGCGTCGACCAGCATCGCTTCGGCCATGGTGGCGAGGGTCGCTTCGGCGCGGGCGTCTGGTGTTTCGGTGGCGGCGCGGGCGGGCAGGGCGGCCAGCGCGAAGGCGGAGGAACCGGCGACAAGGAAATCGCGGCGAGTGGCGGTCATGCAAATGCTCCGGGATAGGATATTCGCCGCTTAACTTCGCATATTTCCCGGTAAATGCGACATGATATTTCCTATTGGCGACAGATCATAACAAATGGCTGGGTGGCTGTTCCGCCGCTTCGCGCTGGTCGATCCGCAGGCGATGGGGCATGCGGGCGCGCTGCCCCTCCACGTCGCCCGCCAGCGACCGCAGCGCCGCGAACATGATGCGATGGTCCGGCCCGGTGCGATAGCCAACCTCCCGCCCGCGCCGGAAGAGCGGGCGCGGCGCGTCATCATGGATCAGCGCCATGGCGCGATCCCGCGCGGCGTCCAGCCCCATTTCGATCGCCCAGTCCCACGCGGCGGCGAAACTGTCCGCGCCGGGCCGCGCGCGCAGATGATAGGCCGAGCGTGGCGAACAGCCCACGCTGCGCGCCGCGTGCGCGACGATACCGCACTGGGCCAGCGCGGCGATAAATGCCGCCTGCGCATCAGGCGTCCAGCCGCGCGCGCGGCGCTGGAGCGGGACCGGGGTGAAGCGGAGAAGATCGGGAGAGTCGGGCATACGGGGAGCATGGCATGGGAGGCGGGTTGTAGGACAGGGGTTGATATGGTGCAATAGTTGCACTACCATGGACCTATGGTCACGATGTTTCGCGGTTCGCGCTGGAAGATTGCGGTCTATGGCCGCGACCATGGCGTGCCGCATTTTCACATCGAAGGCCCGGACTTTCGCTGCTCGGTATCGATCGCGTCCTTCGACCTGATCGTCGGCACGGTGCCAGCGGCGGTTTTGGCCGAGGCGCTGGATTGGGCGCGGCCCCATCAGGCGTTGCTGATGCAGACATGGCAGGAGTTGAACGGATGACCATCACCGACAAGAGCCGCACCATCACCGCCGTGCGCGCGACTGGGGCTGCGTCGCTGCATCTGGACTGGTCGGACGGCATAGCCGTTGACGTTGATCTTGGCCCCGTTCTGGGGGATCGCGCCTTTGCGGCCTTGCGCGAGGCTGATGCCTTTGCGCAGGTCGAAGTCGGCGATTGGGGCCATAGCCTGTCCTGGCCCTGCGGCGTGGAGATAGGGGCGGATTTTCTGTGGCTCGAAGCGCTGTCGGCCACCGGTCATGGCGATGCGCGCGCCTTCATCGAGTGGCGGATGCGCCATGGCCTGTCGCTGTCGAAAGCGGCGGACGCGCTGGGCGTGTCGCGCCGGATGGTAGCCTATTATTCCAATGGCGAGAAGAAGGTGCCGAGGGCGATCTTGCTGGCCTGTCGGGGGTGGGAAGTGAGCGAGGGGTTGGGGCGAGCGGCTTGAAGGGTGATGCGGAGAGAGCCGTTCTGCAAGCGACCATCAAACCGCGCCTAACAGCAGCCTTGAAATTCAGTTCCCCGGCGAAGGCCGGGGTCCAGTCCCACGGTCGGATCTGGACCCCGGCCTTCGCCGGGGAACTGCATGGTCGAACAGTTCGGTTATGTCTGAACTATGTGAGAATAGTCTCGTCAAGTTCACGCAGACGCGCTTCAATCTCGCCCATGAATTGATAGATACTGGTAAGATCAGGCACAAGATGCCGAGTTTCTTCCTTCCCCTGAAATGTACCAAAGTAGCGCGTTGTAGGGGAGTTGAACCACAATCTTGCGATCGTTTTGCGATTGTTATCATCAAGCAGGATCGCACAATATGATTTGCTGTCACGAATTACAATGCGTTTTGGATCGACAAGCCGTGAGGCTATGGCTTGGACGATATGAAAGCCACTCAGCTCTTCTTGTGTGGTGAGGATCGCTTCATCCGGCGCCGGTGGATCAGCCTCTTCGGGTTCAGCCATTGTGGGCGTGGAAGCATTCAATGCCGAAGCCAATCGCTCGTTAACCTTGTCCCTGATTATCGTCGCAATCGTGTTGGGCATTATCCGTGCAATATTTTCCTTCGCTGCTGGCGTCAGGCGTCCTTCAACCACGCGTGCAGCGAAAACCCTTACAAATTCATCCGATGGCTCAGCAAATTCTTGTTCAATCGCCTTACGGAGCAGCGATTGAAGTTTGAGATGGCCTGCTTCCAGAATGATCTTCTCGATGTCGAAATCCGCCTTGGCGAATTTTTCTAGCGTTCGAATATCAGAAGGCTTGATGGCTTCCATGCTGAACGTAAAAAATGGCCGCTCATCCATCTTGTTCGGCTTCTCGACGTCCGAGAAAAATTGATAATGCACACCGTTGGTCAGGATGGCGAGGCGGGCGTCCGTGACGCTGAAGTAACGAAATAGCTGCGACGCATGATTGACGTTTAGCTCGGCGGTAGATGGCTTGCACTCAATGAGAATGTTCACTTTGCCTTCTTGGCAGATGGCATAATCGACTTTCTCGCCTTTCTTAATTCCGACATCAGCTGTGAACTCTGGTACAACCTCTTTTGGATTAAAGACGTCGTAGCCAAGCGATTGGAGGAAGGGCATGACCAGCGCTGTTTTTGCAGCTTCTTCGGTCAGTAGTACCTCGCGATGCTCGATTGTGCGCTTTTGAAGCTCAGCTAAGCGAGAAGCGAAGTCCATCTGTTATTCCCCTGTGTTTCAATCAGATTGCCGATAAAATCATGGCTCGGCAAGTCGATGGAGCAACATATTTAAAAGTAATCTCTGGCCCGCGTATCGCTTGATGCGCATTCGACTTTTCAGGGCGAATATTCTTGTTCACTCCACCCGCAACACCGTCCCCTCAGCCGCGATCACGCGCACCCGTGTGCCGACCGCTGCGTCCGCGCCCGCCGCGGTCCAGACGCTGTCGCCGACTTTGACGCGGCCTTCGCCGCCCACAATCGGCTCCACCACGGTGACGGTCTGGCCGATCAGGCGGGCGGTGCGGTCGTTGAGGAGGGGGTCGGTGGAGGCGACGGGGTGGTCGGTGTACCAGCGGCGACCGGCCCAGACGGCGGCGATGCTCAAGCCTGCGAAGATCAGCAGTTGCAGGGGCAGGCCGATCGGCAGCGCCAGCGCGGTCAGACCGGTGATGGCGGCGGCGATGGCGATCCAGATCAGGAACACGCCGGGGATCATCACTTCGGCGATCCCCAGCAAGGCGGCGAGGACCAGCCAGGCCCAATGATCTTCGAGCAGGGTGGAGAGGGTCATGGGGTGGGGGTCCGGGGGTTGGGTTGGGGAGGACGTTTCAAGCCCCTCTCCTTCAGGGGAGGGGTTGGGGTGGGGGTTATCGTCGTAGAACTGCGTCTGGGGCACGCCCCCACCCCCGACCCCTCCCCTAAAGGGGAGGGGCTAAGAGCGTTGGCCGCACCCATCGCGCTTACCCTTGGCTCTGGCCGAAGGGGCCGCGTCTGGGCGCTGGGGCAGGGGGCGTTGGCGCATTGTCGCCGCCAAGCGCTTCCCTCGCCAGCGCGCCGATGCCGCCGAGCGTGCCGATCAGCTGGGTGGCCTCGACCGGGAAGAGGATGGTCTTGGCGTTCGGGCTGGTGGCGAACTGGCTGACGGCTTCGGTATATTTTTGGGCGATGAAATAATTGAGCGCCTGCGGGTTGCCGGCTGAAATCGCGTCGGAGACCATCTGGGTCGCCTTGGCTTCGGCCTCCGCCTCGCGCTCACGGGCTTCGGCGTCGCGGAAGGCGGCTTCGCGGCGGCCTTCGGCTTGCAGGATCTGGCCCTGCTTCTCCCCCTCGGCGCGCAGGATTTCGGCGGCGCGTGCGCCTTCGGCATCCAATATGTTGGCGCGCTTTTCGCGTTCGGCCTTCATCTGGCGGCCCATGGCGTTGACGATGTCGGCGGGCGGGCGGATGTCCTTCAGCTCTACGCGTGTGATCTTGATGCCCCAGGCGTTGGTGGCATGATCGACCACCGAGAGCAGCCGTGCGTTGATCTCGTCGCGTTTGGACAGGGTTTCGTCGAGGTCCATCGATCCCATGACGGTGCGCAGGTTGGTGGTGGCGAGCTGCATGATCGCGACATAGAGTTCGGAGACTTCATAGGCCGCCTTGGCCGCGTCCAGCACCTGGAAGAACACGACGCCATCGACCGACACCATGGCATTGTCCTTGGTGATGATTTCCTGCCCCGGAATGTCGACCACCTGCTCCATCATGTTGATCTTGCGCCCGACGGCGTAGAAGAAGGCGGGATAGAAATTGAGGCCGGGGCGGGCGACTTCGGTGAAGCGGCCGAACCGTTCGATCGTATATTGATAGCCCTGCCGCACCACCTTCACACTGACGGCGAGGTAGAAGAGGACGAGCGCGGTGAGGGTGAGGGCGAAGGTCGTCAGCATCATGGTCTCCCCGAAAGAGGCTTGGACTATGCGCCTTATTCGTTAACGGGGAAAGTCAAACCGAGGAGAGTCTGCCCATGTTGCTGCGCCATGCCCGTTCGCTGCTGTTCCTGCCCGCGTCCAACCCGCGCGCCATCGCCAAGGCGCGGACGCTGCCGTGCGACATGGTGATCCTCGACCTGGAGGATGCGGTGCCGGACGATGCCAAGGAAGCCGCGCGCGCCGGGGCCGTGGCGGCGCTGGCCGAGGGGTTCGGGCCGCGGCTGACCGGCGTGCGGATCAATGTCGAGGGGACGCCCTGGCACGGGGCCGAGATGGTCGCGATGAAGGGGGCGGCGGTGGACTATGTCGTGCTGCCCAAGGTGGAAAGCGCCAAACAGGTGCGCGATGTGTTCAGCGTGGCGCAAAAACCGGTGATCGCGATGATCGAGAGCGCCAAGGGCGTGCTGGCCGCGCCGGGAATCGCGGCGGGCGAGGGGTGCGCGGGGCTGTTCATGGGCGTGAACGACCTGCGCCGCGACCTTGGCATACCGGCGGGCGCGGGGCGCGAGGGGCTGAGCCATGCGATGCAGGCGGTGCTGCTGGCGGCGCGGGCGGCGGGGATCGCGGTGTTCGACGGGGTCTATAACCGGCTGGATGATCTGGATGGGTTGGCAGCGGAATGTGCGGCGGGCCACGCGCTGGGCTTTGACGGCAAGACGTTGATCCATCCCGCGCAGGTGGCGGTGGCAAACGGTGTGTTCGGACCGGACGCGCAGGCGCTGGCCGACGCGCGGCGGCTGATCGAGGCGGCGACCGGCGGGGCGGAGCGGTTCGAGGGGCGGATGATCGAGGCGATGCATGTCGAGGAAGCGCGCGCGCTGGTCGCACGGGCGGACGCGGTGGGGGGATAGGGCTTTCGCGTCACACCCTCTGTCGCGCTGACGGGGCCAGGACGATGGTGGCGAGCAGCGCGGCATTGCGTCCGAAATGATGGCCGCCCGGCACGATGATCTGCGTTGCGAAGCGGCGCGGAATGGCCGGGCAGGCGCTTTCTTCCTCCAGAGTGCCGCGGATGCAGCGGATGGGGAGGTCGCGCAGGCGCATGATCGCAGGCACGGTCGGCTGGGCCTGGGCCGAATCGAGGTTGAGCCATGAGGCGAGGTGGAACTGAAAATCGGCGGTCGGGCCAAGCCCCAGCAGCGACAGGCTGGCGATATGGTCGCGCGTCTGCGGGTCGAGCGTGCCGACGATCGCGGGCAGCACATCCGCGCCGAAACTGTAGCCGATCAGCATGACGCGGGGCCGGTGCCAGCGCGCGCTATAGGCCGCAATGAGGTGGCGCAGATCCTGCCCCGCGCCCGCTGGCGTGCGCTGGCTCCAGAAATAGGACAGGCTGTCGATGCCGACGACCGGGATGCTCTTGGCCGCCAGCTGGCTGGCGATGTCGCGGTCCAGCCCGACCCAGCCGCCGTCGCCCGAATAGATGACCGCCATCCTGTCGTCATGGTCGCCGCGCCTGGCTGGCGGCAAGACGGTCAGGGGCAGGTCGGCGACAGTGGCGGCGTCGACGGGCACACGCATCGGCCCCAGCGCGGCCATCAGGCGGGGCATCCAGCGGGTGCGGTCGGCAAAGCCATGATCGCCCTGGGGCAGGTCGATCAGGCGGGCGTGCGGCACGTCCGCGACGAAGCGCCGGGCAGCGGCAAAATCGACCACCGTGTCGCGCCGACCCTGAACCACGATCCAGGGCAGGCTGATCCGGCGGTTGGCGGCGAACAGCCAGCCGCGGCTGGGCTTTGTAATGGCGTGGGCGGTAAAGCCCGGTGCAGAACACCAGGGCTTGCGGCCCGGCATGTCCGCGCTGAAACCCAGCGATATGACGGCGCGGTAGGCGCCGTCGGGCCATTGCGCCAGACTGGCATAGGCAAGCGTCGCGCCTGCCGAATAGCCGATGATGATGGGCTTCATATAGGCCCGGACGCCAGCGCGATGCTGGACATCGCGCGCCAGTGCGACCAGCGCATAGTTGGGATTGATGCAGCGCTCCCGGCCCCGCTCCAGCGCGCGCAGGAAGGTGGGGGTGGATACGCCCGCCACCAATATGCCGCGCTCCGCCAGATCATGGGCGATGGCGGCCGTGCCTGCGTTCCACCCGCCATCCCCGGACAGGAACAGGGCCGTCGCGCGGGGTGGGTCGCCGGGGCGATAGAGGCGGATTCCGCCAAATGGTGCGAGGCTATCGGCGGACACCGTCACCCGCCTGTCCGCTAAAGCGCTGACCGGCGCGCCGACCCCGGTGGCGACCAGCAAGCCGCCGGCGATGAGGGAAGAGATGGTCCGAATGATCCTGCGCATGACCGGCAACCCCGTTTCAACCGGCAGGCATGATGGGCCGACGCAACCGTCCTGCCATTTACGGGCGGATGACAAGTTCGTCACTTATCGGTCTTTACCCTATCCGCCGCCGCTGCCGATCAGCGCCTGAAGATCGATCAGGGTGCGGGCGAAGGTCAGGCCCTGCGGTCCGGCGACGAAGCGCGCATCCCATTCGGGCGAGAATTTCTCCTTATAGGCGCGCAGGCCTTCAAAGCCGTAGAGCGCATTGCCATGCTGATAGAGCATCGCCCCCAGCCGCGACCAGAAGGGGGCCAGCCGCCGCGCGTCCAGCCCCGAAAGCGGCGCCATGCCAAGGTTGAACCAGGCATAGCCCTGCGCCTGCCCCCATTGCATCAGATGGATGAACAGAAAATCCATCGTGCCATAGGGCATGTCGTCGCGGTGGCGCATCAGATCGACCGACAGTTCCGACTGGTCCTGCGTTTTCCATATATTGGCGAAGGCGACGATCCGTCCCCGCACGCGCACGACTGCGCAATCGAAATGCGCCAGATAGGCGGGATCGAAGCGGCCGACGCTGAACCCCTTTTCCCGATGCCGCTTGGCAGCCAGCCAGTGCGCCGAAATCTCCGCCAGTTCGTCGATGATGTAAGGCAGGTCGGCGGCCGCGACGATGGCGAAGGTCGCGCCTTCGCGCGTTGCGCGCCGTTCGGCGTAGCGCAATGGCTTGGCGTCCGGCCCTTCCAGCGTGAAGCGGTCGAGCGGGACATGCGCCTCTTCGCCATATTTGGTGATCTGCAACCCCAGTTCGATCGCCAGCGGCAGGGCGGCGGCACTGATCTGATAAAGCAACAGGCGGCCCTGCGCGGCATCCACCTGTTCGCGCAGGGTCCAGAGCAGGTCGCTCCATTCCGCAACTGCGCCGACAGGATCGCCCATCACGATCCAGCTATGGCCGCGTATCTGATACATCAGGAAGGCCTGGCCCGTCGCCGACAGCAGGAAGCGCTTGTCGCCGGTCAGGGCCAGATTGGCGTCGGTCCGCTGGGCCAGCGCCATGGCCGCGTCACTTGGCGCGACGGCAGCGTTGACATCCTGCCGGGCGGGCGCGGCAGGCTGGAAAAGGCGCAGGAACGCGACGCCCGTCAGCAGGATCGCCACGGCAAAGCTGGCCCGCAGGAAACGCGACGCATCCCCACGGCGGGCAAATTGCCACCACAGGTCATTTTGATAATCGACATGCTTATAGGCGAAAAAGCCGATCCAGATCGACAGGCCGACCATCACCGCGACGGTCGCCAGCCAGCCCGGCGAGAAGGCTTCGGCCAGCAGGTGCGTTCGGCGATAAAAGGCGGGGCGGGTCCATTGCAGCGCGCCCGCGATGAGGAGCATTACGACCGCTTCCTCATAATCCAGCCCCTTGAGCAGCGAAAAGGCCGCGCCTGCGATCAACAACAGGCGCGTCAGCCAGAAGGCCCCGTCCAGCCGCCGATAAAGGCCAGACGACAGGATCAGCAGCGCCGCGCCCACGAGGCTGCCCGCGAGATGCGATATTTCGGTAAAGGGCAGGGGCAGCAGGGTGGAGAGCGTTGCGGCCCGGCCCGGCACGGTCGGCAGCGATCCCGACACCAGCAGCACCGCGCCGCCCAGAAAGACGAGCGCGGCCATCATCATGGGCGCAAGGCCGGATGCGACGGCCCGCATCCCGATCAGTGTGCGCGCGATCGGCCGGTGCCATCGGCTGCCCTCCTGCAACAGGACGATCATGATGGCGAAGAGCAAAGGCGCGACATAATAGATCAGGCGATAGGCGAGCAGCGCCGCGACCAGTTCAGGCCGTCCCGTGCCGGGCAGTGCGGCCAGCATCACCGCTTCGAACACGCCAATGCCGCCGGGCACATGGGTGATGAGGACGGCGATGATCGCCAGCGTATAGCCGATGAAGAAGGCGGGCCATTGGTCGAGGCCGATGCCGGGGACCAGGACGAACAGCGCGGCGCTGGCGGCGGCGAGGTCTATCGCGCCGATGCCGATCTGCGCCATGATACCCGTCGCGGGCGGGACCGGCGCGCTCCAGCCGCGCAGCCGGATCGTGCGTCCGCGCGGCCCTGTCCAGGCGACGAGGCCCGCCATCGCCAGCAGCAGCACGATGCCCAGCGCCCGCAGCAGCTCCGCCGATCCCGCCAGCGCGCCGATCGCCATGACCTGCGGACGCCACACCAGCATCGCGCCCGCCAGCACGAGCACCCCGCTCCAGAAGGTCGCGCTCGCGATCATCACCACGCGGGCGATATCGCTGAAGGGCAGGCCCGCCGCGCTGTAGATACGGTAGCGCGCCGACCCGCCGGTCAGCAGCGACAGGCCAAGATTATGGCTGAGCGTGTAGCTGGTGAAGGATGCCAGGGCGGCTGTGCGATAGGGG
Source organism: Sphingobium terrigena (assembly GCF_003591655.1). Classification (GTDB taxonomy): domain Bacteria; phylum Pseudomonadota; class Alphaproteobacteria; order Sphingomonadales; family Sphingomonadaceae; genus Sphingobium; species Sphingobium terrigena. Next base: position 58,669 of record NZ_QVRA01000008.1, on the reverse strand, counting down.
AGCGGTCGGCCGATCGCCCGCAATGCCGATACGTCATACAGCGTCAGCGTCAGATAGCTGATCGCCGTCAGCGCCCCCGCCGCCAGCAGGCTGGCGGTGGGCAGCATATGCCAGGCCAGCCGGACCTGATGCAGGCGGACATCCTGCAACAGATGGTCGAGCGCCACGAAACCCAAAGCGGCCAGCAGCAGAACGATGCCGACCGAGAGGGTCATGCGATACCGCTGGAACAGGCGGGTTGCCGTCATGCGATCGATCATGCTGTCCTCACCCCCTCTGTCGCGTCCAGATCTGGCTCTTGCACAGCCAGCCGCGCAGCAGGCAGCCCGATATCTTCAATCGATCGGCGTCGAGTTGCTCGATCGTCGAGGAAAAGCTGCGGCCCCGGTCGGGCACAAAGACATAGCCGGCCCATCGCCCCGGCCCGCGGGAATGATAATTTTGGAGCAATGCGGTGCCGACCAGATGGGTGACGCCCGCGTCGGCTGCATCGGCGGTGGCGTGGGCGTCGGCCCAGCGAACCCAGCCGCATAGCGCATCGCGGCAGGCGCCCGTCGTCACCACCACGCTGCCATGCGGGTTGACCCAATTGCCCTCGATCGGGGCCATGGCAATGGCAGCCTGCGGCAGCAGCAACGCTCCGGCGAAAATCAGCCACGGGCGGAGGCGCGGCATGGGTCACGCCCTTCCGATAAGGTGGGCGCGGATCATCGCCGCGCGCAACATGGCATAAACCGCATCGACATCGCCGTTCAGCCGATGGCCTCCGGGCAATGCGACCGACTGGGCGTTGGGTTGATGCAGCAAGGGACACAGGCTCGCCGTCTCGTCGCGCCCCTGAATACAGAGCAAGGGCGTCCAGCTCAGCTGACGCGCGGTCGGCAGCGCGTCGGACTCCGCCATGGCGAAGGTGAAGATTTCCGATGGCGATGCCCTATATTCGACCGCCGCCCCCGGCACCACCAGCGCCACCAGCCCGATCGATGACCGCTCGGCGCGCGGCAGCTGGCTGAGCGCAACATGCAGCATGTCCGCGCCATAGGATTGGCCGACCAGCATCAGATGCGCCCTGGGGTTGATCCTGTGCGCCTGGCCGATCGCCGCCTCCAGCAGGGCTGAGGCATCGGATGCTGTTCGGGTCGTGCGGAAATAGCGCAGCGAATTGACGCCGACGACCGGCACGCCGTCGGCGACCAGCCTGGCCGCGACATCGGGCGCCATCCCGACGCGAAATCCCATGTCGCCCGACCACAGGATCGCGACCGGTGCGCCCGGCCGGGGATGATAAGGGACAGGGCGCATCGGCGTGAAAAGACCACCCCCCAGATAGCCGATCCAGAGAAATTCCAGCAGGATCGCCACCACCAACGCGCCGACGGCCACCATCCATCGCCTGTTACGCCTGCGCATCATCGGTCGGACCTCTGCTCTGTTATCGTCGTCCTTCTGCGCCCCTCTATCCATCGGGTCGGTGACCTTTGCATGAACTCTATGTCATGTAGCGGACAGCGCGGCGACAGACGGTGGTGGCTAGAAGGGGGGCATGATCTGGTCCGCCCGCCCTTTCTACGCGGCCGCCATAGTGCTGGCGTCCTTTGCGCCGCTGTTGGCGACCCGGCTGGCGCGCGCGCCTTCATCCCCCACAGCCGTCAGCGATGCCATGGGCCTGACCTTGGGCGAGGATGACCGCCACCGCATCGTCGTGACCAGCCTGCGCAGCGGCGGCATCGCCGATCGCCATGGTATTCAGGTCGGGGACCAGCTGACCGGTATGGCGGGCCGACCGATGGTGACGCTGGAGGCGGCGCGCAAATTGGTGCGCGCGCCGGGCCATTGCACCATGCCGCTCATGCTCGACCGCCACGGCATTCCCTATCGGGCGATAATCTGGCAGTGCGGCAAGGCCAGCATTGGTGAGAAGGATCATTCCCATGGGTCGCAAGATTTTGCTGGTAGAGGATGACCGGACGACCGCCGACTTCATACGCAAGGGGCTGGCCGAACATGGCCATGTCGGCGACCATGCGGCCAATGGTCGCGACGGCCTGTTCATGGCGACCGACGGTGGCTATGACGCGATCATCCTCGACCGGATGCTGCCGGGCATGGACGGGCTGGCGGTGCTCGGCGCGCTGCGGGCGGCGGGGATCGAAACGCCGGTCATCCTGCTGTCCGCGCTGGGATCGGTCGATGACCGGGTGACGGGGCTGACCGCGGGATCGGACGATTATCTGGTCAAGCCCTTTGCCTTTGCCGAACTGCTTGCCCGCCTTGAACTGCTGATGCGCAGGCGGGGGAGCGGCACTCATGTCGAGACTGTCCTCACCTGCGCCACGTTGCGCATGGACCTGCTCAAGCGCGAGGTGAAGCGCGGCGAACGCGCCATCGACCTGCAACCGCGCGAGTTTCGCCTGCTCGAATATCTGATGCGCCATGCCGGACAGGTCGTCACCCGGACGATGTTGCTGGAAGGGGTATGGGATTATCATTTCGACCCCGGCACCAATGTCATCGACGTCCATATCAGCCGCCTGCGTCGCAAGGTCGATGCCGATAGCGACCAACCCCTGATCCATACCGTGCGCGGCGCGGGCTACCGGTTGGGCGAATGAGGCGGGCCGCATGACCGCAAACCGTGCCCTGCGCTGGCTGCGATCGTCCCATGCGCGCTTCATCGGCCTGATCCTGCTGTTGGAACTGGTCTTTGGCGGTGCGCTGTTACTGTCGGTCACGCAACTGGTCCACGCCAGTCTGGACGCAGCGGACAATGCCATCGCGCGCGATACGCGCGACACTTTGCTGGAAATCGAACGGCAGGAAGGCCGCCAGGCGCTGGCCAGCGCCGTCACCGCCCATGCGCAGGACGAAAGCGACGCCGTGTTGCTGCTGGCGCAAGCCGATGGCCGCCGGATCGCAGGCAATCTTTCGGGCTGGCCGCCGGTCATTCCCGCCGATACCGCCGGGGTCACGGCGAAGCTCTATCGCATCGGCGACACCGACGCTGCCCCCTATACGATCACCGCGACCCGGTTGCGGGACGGCGCTCGCCTGCTGGTGGGTGAAAGCACAGATGACAGCGACCAGATCCGCCAGACGGTGGAACGCACGCTGTTGACCGCATTGCTGATGGCGCTGCCCCTGGCCATCGTCGCCGCATGGCTTGTGGTCCATATCATCGACCGGCGGATCGGGCATATCGCCGCCACCGCCGCACGGGTTGGGGCAGGGGAGATCGACCGGCGCGTGCCGCTCGACGGATCGGGCGACAGTTTCGACACGCTGGGCCGCACGATCAACCGGATGCTCGATCAGATCGGCGCGCTGCTGGCCGAATTGCGCACCGTCACGGACAGCATCGCCCATGACCTGCGATCGCCATTGACCCGGTTGCGGACCCGGATCGACCGGGCGATGCAGTCGGACAATCCGGCGGTGCTGCGCGAGGCGATCGACGGGATCAGCCGGGAGGCCGACCAGTTGCTGGCCATGCTCGCCACCGCGCTGGAGGTCAGCCGGATGGAGGCGGGAATCGGGCGGGATCGCTTCGTCGCGACCGATCTGGCCGCCATGCTGATCGATATGGGCGAACTGTACGAACCAGTGAGCGAGGAACAGGGGCGTTTGCTGGCCATATCGATCGCGCATCCCGCAACGCTGCCGGTCCATCGCGAACTGCTGGGGCAGGCGCTGGCGAACCTCATTGACAATGCGCTCAAATATGGGGCGGGGACGATGACGCTGTATCTGAAGGGCGAAGGGGACGAGATTATCGTCGGGCTGGCGGACGAAGGGGCCGGCATCGCGCCCGAACGAGAGGCCGAGGCATTGCGCCGCTTCGGGCGTCTGGACCCTGCCAGGGGGATAGCAGGGGCGGGCCTCGGCCTCTCTCTCGTCGCGGCGGTGGCCCGGATGCACGGAGGGGACGTGCGCTTCGACCGTCGCGACGAATATTTTGCCGTGGAAATGCTGCTCAGGCGGCAGGCTTAGAGGCGGATAGCAGTAAGGCCATATCCGAGCGACGGGAGCCGGGGTCGGGTCAACAGGGGGACACCCGATGCCGACTCCCTGTCGGCAGGGCTTAGTTGGAGGCTGGCTTCGGTGCGGCTGTGGTGGTGGCGGTGCTCTTGGAGACCTTCTTGGCGGCCTTGTGCTTTGCGACATGATGCGTCGGCTTGGCCGCGGCAGTGGCGGCCGAGGCAGCGAGCGGGGTCGCGAGAACGGCCAGCGAAGCCAGGCTGGTGAGGATCAGGCGGGTTTTCATGGTTCAACTCCTATCAAGCGGTCCGTCCTGGACTGCCTGTTCCTTATGACGCCGACCCTCTGTCGCCAGCGTGACGGGAAGATGAACTTTCAGACAGACGCCATAGGAAGCATGGTCGCCCGCATATCCAGCGTCTGCGCGTCGATGTCAGAAAGTCTCTGTCATGGAATGACCAGGTGGCGGAGCGGCAGGGATTCGAACCCTGGATACGCTTTTGGCGTATACTCACTTTCCAGGCGAGCGCCTTCGACCACTCGGCCACCGCTCCGCATTGCACTGGAAGTCGCGCTCCCTATCGCGGCGAAGGCGGCTAGGCAAGGGGATGCTTTACTTTCCTGTGCGGTGGCGCTCTGATCGGCGCATGATCCGTTTTTTCGCGCCCGCGCTGCTCGCTTTTGTCCCCGCTTCTGCTGCCATCGCCGCTGATCCGCCTGCAACGCCCGCTGCTGTCGTGGCCGCAGCGCCGGCCAGCGCCTGGCGCGCGATCGCGGCGGAGGATCTGCTGGTCATGACGATCGAGGGGGGCAAGCGGGTGGTGATTCAGGTCGCACCGGCCTTTGCGCCGCGCCATGTCGCCAATATCAGGGCGCTGGCCAGGGCGCATTGGTGGGACGGGACCAGCATCAACCGGGTGCAGGATAATTATGTCGTGCAATGGGGCGATGTGACGGAAAAGAAGCCGCTGCCGCCCGGCCTGTCGCCGACCAGTTCTGTCGATTATGTCCGATCGATCGCCAATGTGCGGCTGGCGATCACGCCCTCGCCCTCGGTCGACGCCTATGCGCCCCAGAGCGGCTATGTCGATGGCTGGCCTATGGCGATGGACGGCGACGGGGCTTGGTTGCCGCATTGCTATGGCTTTGTGGGCGTAGGCCGCAATGTTTCGCCCGACGCGGGGACGGGGGCGGAGCTGTATGCGGTGAACGGGCAGGCGCCGCGCCAGCTCGATCGCAATATCGCCGTGGTCGGCCGGGTGATCGAGGGGATGGCGCATCTGTCCAGCCTGCCGCGCGGGTCGGGCGAGCTGGGTTTCTACACGGCGGACGAGAAGAAAGTGCCGATCCTGTCGGTGCGGCTGGCGAGCGATTTGCCCGACGTCGAAAGGCCGCGTTTTCAGGCGATGGATGTCGCCTCGCCGAGCTTTGCCGCCTATCTGCACCTGCGCGCCAACCGGAAGGATGATTTTTATGATCGTCCCGCTGGCGGGGTCGATCTGTGCAATGCGCCGGTGCCGGTGCGGGCCGCGCCTTAACGGAACATTCGTCGCGTCATCCGCGCTATAGCCGCAACAGGATAGCGGGAGAGAGCGGATGATCGTCGGCACCGTCAGGGAAATCAAGAATCACGAATATCGCGTCGGCCTGACCCCCGAAAGCGTCCATGAACTGACTGCGCATGGCCATGCCGTGCTGGTGGAGACGGGTGCAGGCGAGGGGATTGGCGCGCATGACGCGCTGTATGAGAAAGCGGGCGCGCGGATCGTCGCGACGGCGGAGGCGGTGTTCGCCAGCGCCGACATGATCGTCAAGGTCAAGGAACCGCAGGCCGATGAGCGGGCCATGCTGCGCGCCGGGCAGATCCTCTACACCTATCTGCATCTGGCCCCCGATCCCGACCAGACCCGCGACCTGATCGCCAGCCGCGCCATCTGCATCGCCTATGAAACGGTGACCGACGATCATGGCGGGCTGCCCTTGCTCAAACCCATGAGCCAGGTCGCGGGCCGCATGGCGATACAGGCGGGGGCGACGGCGCTGGAAAAGGCGCATGGCGGGCGTGGCGTGCTGCTGGGCGGCGTGCCGGGGGTGCTACCTGCCAAGGTCGCGGTGATCGGCGGCGGCGTGGTCGGCTTCAACGCGGCGCAGATGGCGGCGGGGCTGGGCGCGGACGTGACGATCCTGGATCGCAGCCCGGAAGTGCTGGAACGGCTGGGCATGTATTTCGAGGCGCGGGCCAAGACACGCTTTTCCAACCGCGCGAACCTCGCCGAATGTGTCGCGGACGCCGATCTGGTGATCGGCGCGGTGCTGATCCCCGGCGCGGCGGCACCCAAGCTGGTCAGCGCGGCCATGCTGAAAAGCATGAAGAAAGGCGCGGTGCTGGTCGATGTCGCGATCGACCAGGGCGGCTGTTTCGAGACCAGCCATGCCACCACCCATGCCGACCCCACCTATATCGTCGATGGCATCGTTCATTATTGCGTCGCCAATATGCCGGGCGCGGTGGCGCGCACCAGCACCTATGCGCTCAACAATGTGACGCTGCCCCACGCGCTGCGGATCGCCGATCTGGGGTGGAAGGATGCGTTGCGGACCGACCGGCATTTGCTGGCGGGGCTGAATGTGTGGGACGGCAAAGTCACCTATCGCGCGGTCGCCGAGGCGCTGGGGCTGACCTATGTGGAGGCGGCAGAGGCGGTGGCCTGAGAAGGGGTGCATTGCCCGCCCGCCAACTTTTGCCTGTTCCTGTTGCGGGTTAGCCGCGCCTGTTCGTCTAGCCAGACAAGGGACCGCTGATCCACGTCCCTTGTCCGGTTTCGCCGAAGAGAGGCATGGTTTCCCGTGATGATCGATTCCCCGTCATTCGCCCCCTTGACCTGCAAGGGCGTTCGCAACAGCTTGGCCATGGGTCAGGCACGGGAACAGGGAGCGCGGTGATGCAGGGCGATGTCATGACCTGGCTGGTGCCGCTGGTTTCGATGCTGGCCGCTGGCCTTGTGGCCGGTTTTGCCGCCGGGATTTTCGGCATTGGCGGCGGTTTCGTCGTCGTGCCGGCTTTGCTGGTGGTGCTGCCGCTGCTGGGTGGCACGCATGAGGCGATTGCCCATGTCGCGATCGGCACGTCGGCTGCGACCATCATCGTCACCTCGATCCGGTCGCTGCTGGCCCATGCCCGGCGCGGCGCGGTGGAATTTGAAGTGCTGCGTGCCTGGGCACCGTGGATCGTGCTGGGTTGCGGCGCGGGCGTGCTGCTGGCGGGCCATGTCAACGGCAATACACTCAAGATGATCTTCGCCACGGGCGTCGGGCTGATGTCGCTCAACTTCCTGTTGCCCAGCGTCAGCGGCAAGGTGGTCAGCGACACCATGCCGTCGGGCATATTGCGCATGGGGATTGCGGGCGGGCTTGGCACCTTTTCCTCCCTGCTGGGCATTGGCGGCGGCGTCATCGCGATCATGGTGATGACCCTGTGCGGCCGGACCATCCACCGCGCCATCGCCACCGCGTCGGGCATCGGCACGCTGATCGCCATTCCGACCACCATCGGCTTTGCCCTGATCGGCCTGAAGGAAGGCGGACTGCCCTGGGGATCGCTGGGCTATGTCAATATTCCAGCGACGCTGGCGATCGCGTCCATGTCGATGCTGACCGCGCCGCTGGGCGTGGCCGCCGCGCACAGCCTGCCAGCCTCACCGCTCAAGAAGATTTTTGGCATCTATCTGGTCGTGATTTCGGTCATCATGTTCCGGGGCGCGCTGCACGGCTGATCGCCGGGCGTCTGACATCAGGTTGAAACCCCTACCTCCGTTCGTTTCGAGCGAAGTCGAGAAACCTGTGTGCGGCGTTTCTCGGCTTCGCTCGAAACGAACGGGCTAAGGTGACGTCATTATCCCCAAACAGGCTGACCCCTAACAGATATTGTCACTGGCAGGCTTTCCCTCCATTCGTGTAGCGGGGGACATGATGGGGCAGACTGACCAGATTTCCGTGCTGCTGGTGGAGGATGACGCCGCCGCGCGCGCCAATATCGCTGCGATCCTGACCGGCGCGGGGATGACCGTGGAACAGGCGGAGGATGGCGCGACCGGGCTGACGCGCGCAGGCAGCGGCGGCCACGACGTGCTGATCCTGGACCGGATGCTGCCGCATTATTCGGGCATCGACATCGTCACCCGGCTGCGCGGCGCGGGGGTCGGCGCGCCGGTGCTGATGCTGTCGGCGCTGGGGCGCAGCGAACATCGGGTCGAGGGGCTGGAAAGCGGGGTTGATGACTATCTCGCCAAGCCGTTCGAGCCGGATGAACTGGTCGCTCGCGTCCGCGCGCTGTGGCGGCGGGCCAGCCGCCGCAATCATGATCCGGTGCTGCTCTTTGGCGATCTGGAATGTCATGTGAAGGCGCGCACCGCCTATCGCCAGGGGCGGCATCTGGCGCTGTCGCCCAAGGAATTTGAACTGTTCCGCTACCTGATGGACCATGCGGGCGAGGTGGTGACGCGCGAAATGCTGCTGCGCCATGTGTGGAAGCTGAATTTCGACCCCCAGACCAATGTCGTCGACGTCAATGTCGGCCGCCTGCGCCGCAAGCTGGAGGAAGGGTTTAACGGCCCGGTGCTGGAAACCGTGTGGGGTACGGGATACCGGCTGATCGCGGCGGGGGCCGGATCAGCCAGTGGCTAAAACCAAGTTGCCAAGGATCAATCTGTTCCACTCGGTATTTGGCCGGGTGACGCTGTCGGCATTGCTGGTCAGCCTGCTGTCCACATTGGCGCTGTTTCTGGTGGTGCAGAAGATCGTCGCCGATGATGGCCGGGCGATGCTGGCGCGGGAGGTCGATACCGATCTGGCTGGCCTAGCGGATATTTATGTGAGCGGCGGCGACGCGGAGTTGCGGGCGCGTATCGCCGATCGGCTGGCGGTCGAGCGGGAGGATGGCGAGCAGGGCTGGTATCTGTTGGCCGACGCGCAGGGTCGCCGCATCGCGGGCAATCTGGAACGCTGGCCGACATTATCCTCGCGCGTGTCCGAAGCGCGCTTTGTCACCCTGCCAGACGGGCAAAAGATGTTCGCGCGGGCGACCCGGCTTGGCCCGGCGGCGCAATTGCTGGTGGGACACAGCAATATGCGGGGGCAGGCGCTGCAGGCGCGGTTGGCCGTCGCCTTTGCCGTGGCGGGGGCGCTGATCGCGCTGCTCAGCCTGACGGCGGGCCATTTTGCCGCGCGCCGCCTGCGCGCGCGGGTGGAGGCGGTCAACGCGACCTTCGCTGCGGTCCGTGCCGGGCGGATCGCGGCGCGCGCGCCTGGCGCGGGGACGAGCGACGAACTGGCCGAACTGGCGGGCAATACCAATGCGATGCTGGATCAGGTCGAACGGCTGATCGAGGCGCAACGCGCCGTGTCGGACCAGACCGCGCATGAAATCCGCACCCCGCTGATGCATCTCGACACGCGCATATTGAAGGCGATGGAAGGGACGCAGGATGCGGCACTACTGCGCACGCTGGACCAGTCGCGCGGCGAGATTCGCGGGGTCGTGCGGCTGCTCGATTCGCTGCTCGACATAGCGGGCACGCAGGCGCTGCGCGGTGACCTGCGCGGGCTGGCGGAAGTGGATCTCAGTGACATTGCCGAGACGCTGGCGGACCTCTATGGCGCAAGCGCCGAGGAACTGGGCATCGGCTTTCATGCCCGGATTGCGCCGGGGGTCATGCTGCGCGCGGACCCGATGCAGATGATGCGGCTGATGTCCAACCTGCTCGACAATGCGTTCAAATATGTGCCGAGCGGCGGGTCGGTGGCGCTGGAGCTGTCGCCCGGCCCGCGCATCGTGGTGCAGGATGACGGCCCCGGCATCCCGGCGGCGGACCGCGCGCGCATTTTCGAACGCTATGTCCGGCTCGATGTCGGATCCGGTGGCGGGCATGGGCTGGGACTGGCGCTTGCCAGAGCGATTGCGCAGCGGCATGAACTGTCGCTGCATGTGGAGGATGCCGCGCCGGGTGCGCGGTTTGTCGTCCAGTTGGAGGATCAGGATGTTTAGGCTGTTGCTGCCCGCATTGCTGCTTGCCACGACGCCGGCCGCGCCGGCGGCCGACATGCTGCCCGCCGATCCGGTGTTGCGCACGCTGATGGAGGGGGACGCGGCGCTGGCCGGGGGCAATGCCGCGCAACTGATGGACACCGCGCAGGTTTTGAAGGCGCTGGGCGCGACTCCTGCCGAGGGGCAGGATGATCTCGCCGCGCTGTGGACGCAGGAGGCGCAGACGCGCGGCGTGACCCGGTCGACGCTTGCCTTTCGCGGGCGGGCGCTGGGTCCGGCCTATAGGCGCGGGTCGCTGGTGGCGGGCGGCAGCTTCACGATGCGGCAGCTGTTTCTGGCCGGACAACGGGCGCAGATTTCCATCGCGCCGGCGGGCGGGGCTGGGGGCGCTGGCCTGTCGATCCGCGTGCAGGGGTCCGACGGGGCGACGCTGTGCGCGAAGGCTGTGGGCGGGCCGCAGGCGGACTGCGCCTGGCTGCCGGTCTTTACCGAGCGCTATGATATCGTAATCGAAAATGGCGGTTCATCGCCTGCCGGTTTCTACCTGATCGTGCGCTGATCGCGGCTCCGTTCGTCGTTGCAAGGGCGCGTTTCATCCATTCTGTCAGTTCGTTCAGGCGAAAAAGGGCGGGGTCCCGGCGTTGTCTCCTTCGTGTTTCACGAGGAATGAGGAGAAACCCCATGACGCGTTCGTCTTTTCTGGCCGCTGCCGCCCTGCTCACCCTGACTTCCACCGCCGCGCTCGCGCAGGGCGAAGGCCCGGTCAGCTATGAGGAGCAACTGGCGCAGGTTGAAAACCAGCTGACCTATCAGGCCCCAATTGCCGGGATCGAGAATGATTATTGGTTCAACTATCAGACCGACCTTGCCGAAGCGCGCAAGGAACTGACCAAGGATCTGCGCGGTGCGTCCGATGCGGAGGATAATCGCGACGCCTGGGAAGAATATCGCGCCGAATTGGCCGATGCGCGCGGCGATTATGCCAAGGAAATGGCCGAGAAGGGCTATCCCGTCGGACAGGTCCGCGTGCTGGGTGATACGGGACGGTGATGATGCGGGGGAGGGGGCAACCCTTCCCCTGTCAATCGGCGTCGGGATCGCGGAAATTGAGCCGCCGCGTCACGGTATAATCGAGCACGCCGACCAGCAAATAGCTGATCCATTGCTTGGCCAGCGTCAATATGGTGCGGGTGGCGCGGTGGCTTTCCAGCGTTACGACGCGACTGTCCTGCGCCATCCGGTCGATCAGGCTGCGCACCGATGTGGCGAACCCGGCATCGTCGACCCGCAGCATGACTTCCAAATTGACGAACAGGCTGCGCATGTCGAAATTGGCCGATCCGATGAACACGGCATTGTCGATGACGATCAGCTTCATGTGCAGCTTGCGGGGCTGATATTCGGCAATCTCCACCCCGCGCTTGAGCAGTGGCCCATAGAGCAGCCGAGCCGCCGCGATCGTCGCGCCATTGTCGGACTTGGCGGGCAATATGATCCGCGCACCCTTGCGCCTTGTTGCGCGGGCGATCCGCTTGAGCATCCCGCGTCCGGGGGAGAAATAGGCCGCGACCATATCGACCCGCTGCGCCTGTTCCAGATCATGTTTCACCACCTGCGCCCAGGGGCTGAGTCGCCGGGTCGGTCCGCCGATCAGCCAGCGGAACGGATCGGCCGGATCATGATGGAGCGAGGGGTGCCAGTGGCGCACCATGGAGCGCAGGGTGCGGAAACGCTGCTTGCGCGTCGCGACCCAGCGCCAGAGCTGGCCATACCAGCGGCTCATCGCCTCGACCTGCGGCCCTTCGATCCACAGGCCAAGGTCGGCCCAACTGTCGTGCGGCGGGATGCCGAAATAGCTGTCCTCGACATTGAAGCCGCCGATCAACATCCGCGCATCGTCCGCGATCGCCATTTTCTGATGGTTGCGGATCAGGTAGCGGGTCGACCGGCGCGTGCCGAACCGACCGAAATGCCCGCCCGCCTCGACCAGTGGCGCAAAGAAAGCGTCGGGGGTGCGGGACGTTCCGAAGCCATCGACCATCAGCGTGACGGCGACTCCGCGCGCCTGCGCCGCGACCAGCGCGTTGCGTATCTTCGTGGCGCTGCCATCATCGGCAAAGATATAATAATAGAGTTTGAGCGAGGTGCGCGCGCCGGTGATCAGCGCCACCAGCGCGTCGAACAGGGCTGCGCCATCATCGATCAGGCGCAGATGATTGCCGTCCAGCATGACGGCGATGTCGGGCGCTTGGGCTTTCACGGGGGTCGCCATCGCGCCCTCATGCCGCCTTTTGGCCGGGTGCGCCACGGCTTTATGGCCTTTTCATTGACTTGGGACAGGGGCGCTGCTAACCGGCCCACTAATCATTCCATTTGTTGCAGGAGGCCCGTTTGGCCCGCGTTACCGTCGAAGATTGCGTCGACAAGGTTACCAACCGTTTTGACCTCGTCCTGCTCGCCGCCCAGCGCGCGCGGGAGATTTCGGGCGGCGCAGAGCTGACCGTGGATCGCGACCGGGACAAGAACCCCGTCGTCGCGCTGCGTGAAATTGCCGAGGAAACGGTGCTGCCCGCCGAACTGCATGATTCGGTCGTCGCTTCGCTCCAGAAGGTGCAGATTGACGATGACGATACGCCGGACGAAATCGGTTCGATCGCGCAGTCGGCCGAAGCCCTGCGCCTGACTGCCGCGGCCCCGCCGCGCAACCAGAATATCGGCGGCGATTACGACGGCTGATCCACCGGATTTGGTTTGGAGAGGGAAGAGGCCCGGCCTGCGCAAGCAGGACCGGGCCTCACTTTTTTGGTGGGGGGATGAGTGGTGTTCGCACAGTCACATCCGCCAATCCCGCGCAGGCGGCGGCCATCACCTATTCAGGGCCGCGCATCCCATTGGGCCAGCGTCACCCCGCCATCCGCATCCACCGCCAATTCCCCGAACGCCCCCGTCCGCAGCTTGAGCGATCCCAGCGGCAGGCCAGCCGCCAGCAAGGCGAAGCGGGCGGCACCGTTGCTGGTGACGAGCAGGTCCACCCCCTCCGCACCTTCAGCGAAATAAGTGCGCCAGGCAGCGATGCGCGCGTCGGCGTCCACGATCCAGTCGACAGGCGCAATAGCGCGTTCGTCCCAGTCGGCGATCGCCTGCGCACCGATGCGGGCCAGCACTTCTTCTTCGGGGCGGCCTTCGTCGGGACCATGGTCGATTTCGCCCAGCCAGTCGCGCGTGCCATCGGGCGCGTGGCCGATGGCGTCGGCGATCGCCTGCGCGGTTTGGCGCGCGCGCAGCAGCGGGCTGGTCAGCAGGCGGGAGATGGCAAGGTCCTGGCTTGCGAACCAGGCACCCAGCCGCTGTGCCTGCGCATGGCCGCTTTCGACCAGCGGCAGGTCGGTGCGCGATCCGATGCGGCAGGCCTGTGCGCTGCTGGCAAAGGTGTTGCCGTGGCGGATGATGAACAGGCGGCGCATGGGGTCAGGCTGGCGTCGGGTCGCCATGCTGGGCGATCAGCGCCTCGACCCGGCTGATGTCGGCTTCGGTGTCGATGCCGCTGCTGTCGAATAGCGGCGGATCGACCGCCACGGTTGTGACCGCGATGCCCAGTTCCAGCAGGCGGAGCTGTTCCAGCCCCTCCAGATTTTCCAGCGCCGTCGGCGGGCAGGCCTCAAACGCGCGCAGGGCGTCCAGTGCATAGCCATAAAGGCCGACATGCCGCCACACGGGTGAGACTGGCTGGCTGGCGCGCAGGGCGTCCTCGCCGCGGATGGCGGGGATGATATTTTTGGAGAACCATAAAGCCCGGCCATCGGGCGCGCGGGCGCAAGTGGTGCCGCTGAAAGGGGAACGGGTCTTGTGATCGCGCAAGGCATCGAGCGCGGCCCAGTCGAGCGCGATCACCGGGGTGGCGACCTGCGCGCCCGCTTCCAGCGCGGCGATCACCGCCCCCAGTGCGCCCTGCGGCTGGAAGGGCGAATCGCCCTGGAGATTGACGACGAAGCGCGGCGGGGTGGCCTGCGCCAGCGCGGCGGCCAGTGCGCGGCCTGATCCGGTGGCGATGGCGCTGTCGGTCATCACCGCGTCACAGCCTATGGCGCGGGCATGATTGGCGATTTCGTCATCGTCGGTCGCAACGACCAGCGCCACCCCATCGCGCGTGCCGATGGCGGCGCGGGCCATGGCAATGGTACGATGAAGCAAAGTGCGCCCGGCGATCAGGCGCAGCGGCTTGCGCGGCAGGCGGGACGACCCCGCCCGCGCGGGAATGACGACGAGCTGGTTCAGGCGACGCCCGCGTGCAGCAGGTCGTGCATATGGACCGCGCCGATCAGCTTACCCTTGTCGCAGACGAACAGCAGCATGACGTTGCGTTCGTGCATCAGGTGCAGCGCTTCCTGCGCCAGCTCTTCCGGGCCGACGGCCAGTGGCGTGGGGGTCATGAAACGCCCGACCGAATCGGTCAGATTCTGCTTGCCGGTAACGGTGCGACGCAGGTCGCCGTCGGTAAAGGCGCCGATCAGTCGCCCGTCGCGATCGACGACTGCCGTACCGCCCAGGCGCGCACGGGTCATTTCGATCGTCGCGTCGAGTAACGAGGCGTCCTCCTGCACGGACGGGACATCCTCCCCCTTCGCCATCAGCTCGCGCACCTTGACCAGCTGCGCGCCCAGACGGCCATTGGGGTGGAATTTGTGGAAATCATCAGCGGAAAAGCCGCGCATTTCCATCAGCGCAATCGCCATCGCGTCGCCAAAGGCCATCTGCACCGTGGTCGATGTGGTGGGCGCCAGCGAATTGGGGCAGGCTTCGGGGACGTCGGGCATCAACATGCAAATGTCGGCGGCGGTCGCGACAGTGCTGTGCGCCTGTGCCGTCATGCCCAGCAGGGGAATGGCGAAGCGTTTGCAATATTGGATGATGGGACCAAGTTCGGTCGATTCGCCCGAATGGGACAGCATCAGCACCACGTCGTCCGGCGTCACCATGCCCAGATCGCCATGGCCGGCGTCGGCGGGATGCAGGAAGATGGCCGGCGTGCCAGTGGAGGTCAGCGTCGCCGTCATCTTGCGCGCGACGATGCCGCTCTTGCCGATGCCGGTCACGATCACGCGGCCGCGGACATTCATGATGACGCCGATCAGCCGCACGAAAGTGGCGGCAAAGTCGCGTTCGGCAAATTGCGCTTCGAGCGCGTTGAGGCCCATCGCGGCGACAGACAGGCTGTGGCAGGCGGTCTTCACGATCCGTCCGCCCGAGCCGAACGGGACAATTTTCGAAGCAAGTGTTGACACGCGTTTGCCCTTTTCCCCGCTTGTCGCCGCCGGATATCCGGCTGGCACAGGCGGCGACGAACCATCGTATTCGATGCGTCGTCTTTCCCTTGTTCCGCGACCCCTGGCCGGCTTGACCACCGGCACACACCAACTGTTTACGCTGTTTCAGGCACTTATGGCAAATCATTTTGCAAGTGCGAAAAGAATTTCAACGCAGTTTTCCGTCACACCGTCGCCATTGAGCGAGGCAGAGCGAATGGGGCGAGCGACGAAGCGTGGAACTTTTCCTGGCTAATTGTGTGCGTTGCAACGTGAATTTACCGAGTCTGGTGATAGTCGCGATACCAGGCAACGAATCGCGGCACGCCCGACTCGATTCCCGTGGCAGGCGCGAATCCAATGTCTTGGGCGATGGCGCTGATGTCGGCAAAGGTCGCATGGACGTCGCCCGGCTGTATCGGCTGGAAATCGATCTGCGCCTTTTGCCCCAGTGCGTCCTCCAGCACCGCGATCAGGTGCATCAGCTCTTCGGGCTTGTTGTTGCCGATATTGTAGAGCCGGTGCGGCGCACGGCTGCCCCCCGGCTTGGGCGCGCCATCGTCGGCAGGCGGATGGTCGAGGCAGCCGATCACGCCGCTGACGATATCGTCAATATAGGTAAAGTCGCGCTGCATACGACCATGGTTGAACACCGGGATCGGTTCCCCGGCGAGGATCTTCTTCGTAAAGATCCACATCGCCATGTCGGGCCGCCCCCATGGCCCGTAAACCGTGAAAAAACGTAGTCCGGTCATCGGGATACGGAACAGATGGGCATAGGTCTCGCTCATCAGTTCATCCGCCCGCTTGGTCGCGGCATAGAGCGAGATGGGATGGTCGGCCCGGTCCTCGACCCGGAAGGGCAGGCTGTCATTGCCGCCATAGACCGAGGAGGAGGAGGCATAGACCAGATGCCGCACCCGCCGCTCGCGCGCCAGTTCCAGCATGTTGACATGGCCCGCCAGGTTGGAGCGGACATAGGCGTGCGGGTTGATCAGCGAATAGCGCACCCCGGCCTGCGCGCCCAGATGGACGATCGCCTCGATCACCTGATCGGCCAGTGCCGCGTGGAGCGCGTCATTGTCGGCGAAATCCAGCTCGTGAACGGTGAACAGCTTGCCATGCGCCGTTTCCAGCATGGCGATCCGGTCGCGCTTGAGCGACACAGGGTAATAATCATTCATATTGTCGATGCCGACTACGGCATGGCCCTGCGCCATCAGCCGGTCGGCCACCGCCATGCCGATAAAGCCGGCAACGCCGGTAACCAATATCGTCATGTCCTTCATTCTCCCACGCAAAAGCGCGCCGGCGGGCAGCGCGTCCTGTCAGTCACACCAAAGTGGCGGGGCATGTAAAGGCCTTTTTCCGCCTGTCCCGCGCCCGGTTCATCCCTCCATGGCGGACAAAGTTTAGGCTTTCCCTAATCTTTGCCATTTAAGGCGGAAAGCCATGGATATGGCATCGCATCCAGCGCCCCCCGTTCCCCTGCCACCGGGCCTGTCGCCCGGATCGCACCCGCGCGTCCGCTGGGCAGCGCTGGCGGAGGAGGCAGCCGAAGCCAATGCTTTCTATGCGCCCGACATGCTGGGTGCGGCGATCGACCATCTCGCCACCGACGGTCAGGTGCGATTGATCGAGGCGCGCGCGGGCGACAGGCTGATCGGCCTGCTGCCGGTGGTGGTGCAGCCGCGCCATGGCCGCCTGCCGATTGGCTGCGTTGCCAACTGGATGCACGATCATTGCTTCTTTGGTGCGCCGATGATCCGCGCGGGGCAGGAAGTGGCGGCGTGGCGCAGCTTCCTTGGTCAACTGGACGATGCCCCCTGGGCGCGGGGTTTCCTGCATATGGAGGCGCTGGACGCCGCCGGGGCCAATGCCGCCGCGCTGGAGGCATTGTGCGTCGAACAAAGGCGCGGGCGGCGCGAGATTCACCGTTACGACCGGGCGATGCTGCGGTCGGACCTGTCCGCCGAGGCCTATTGGGACGCCAATGTGCGGTCCAAGAAGCGCAAGGAAATCCGCCGCCTGCAAAAGCGGCTGGCGGAGCTTGGCACGGTGGAAACGCGGCTGCTGAGCGCGCGCGCCGATCTGCCGCACTGGTGCGCCGATTTTCTGGCATTGGAGGCGTCTGGCTGGAAAGGGCAGGAAGGCACGGCGCTGGCCTGCAAACCCGCCGACGCCGCCTTTTTCCGTGCCGCCTGCGCCGCCGCCTTTGATGCGGGGCGGCTGCACATGCTGCGCATTGATCTGGACGGCCGGGCGATCGCGATGCTGGCCAATTTCCGCCATGGCGCGGGTGCCTTCTCTTTCAAGATCGCCTTTGACGAGGCGCTCGGCCGCTTTTCGCCCGGCGTGCTGATCGAGATCGCCAATCTGCACGCGGTGCAGGATGATCCCGCGATCGGCTGGATGGACAGCTGCGCCGCGCCCGACCATCCGATGATCGACAGCCTGTGGGCGGAGCGGCGGACGATCGTGCAATATCGAATCGCCCTGCGCGGCGCCGGCCTGGCGCGGGTCCAGCGCGCCGCCGCCTTCGCCCTTGCCAACGGCCTTGAATCCCTGGCCAGCCTGATGAAAGGACAGCGATGACCGCCCATCGCCCGATTGCCGCCGCCGATGCGGCGACCTTCCCCGACTCTGCACGCGCGACCTTCGCCGCCGCCTATCCCGACCAGCCGGTTGCGCTGACCCATAATCTGGTTGGCCACACGCTGCTCAGCCTTGATGCGCTGGCGCTACTGGCGGAGCGTATGCCTGCGTCCAGCGTCGAATATAATCTGGGCAAGTTGCCGCTGGGCGTGCGGCCGGAGGATACGCCGTCCAACGGCCTGACGCTGGGCGAAACCATCCGCACGATCGAGAGCAATGGCAGCTGGGCGGTGCTGAAAAATGTCGAGCGTGATCCGGCCTATGCCGCGCTGCTCGACGCGGCGCTGGCCGAACTGGCACCGATCGTGGCGAACAAGACCGGGCCGATGCTCCACCGCGAGGCTTTCATCTTCCTGACCTCGCCCGGCAGCGTCACCCCGTTCCACATGGACCCGGAGCATAACATCCTGCTCCAGATCATGGGGTCCAAGGTCATGACCATCTTCCCCGCCCGCGACGAAGCGCTGGTTCCGGCGCAAAAGAGCGAGGAATTTCACGGCGGTGGCCATCGCAATCTGGTCTGGCAGGACGGGTTCAAGGCGCTGGGCACCCCCTTCCCGATGCAGCCGGGCGACGCGGTGCATGTGCCGGTCAAGGCACCCCATTTCGTCGAAAATGGCCCCGCCGTCTCGGTCAGCCTGTCGGTGACATGGCGGTCCGAACGCAGCGTGGCAGAGGGCGAATTGCACAGTTTCAACGCATTGCTGCGGCGGCGCAGCCTGCCGGTCGGCACGATCAGCGCCCAACCCGAAAAGCAGGGCGTGCGGCGCCTGGTCTATCGCGTCATGCGGAAGCTGGGCGTTTAAGCACGCGGCGCAGCAGCGCCTCGACCGCCAGACGCGGCGAAAAATGTTCGATCACCCACCATTCCAGAGTCTCTTCGCGCGTGGACAGGCTCTGCTTGTAGCGGTCCTTGCCCGCCAGCAGCGAATAGAGCGACAGGCCGCGCGCAGCATAATGATCGACCGCGGCGGCATGGCAGAGCAGGCCCGGCTTGTCCTTGCCCGTGCGCGGTTCGGCAAAGGCGGACTGATAGTTGAGTGCCTGTCCGCAATGGACGAAATTGACCAGCAGGCCCACGACCCCGCCCGCATCGGTAAAGCGCAGCAGGTCGACCGCGCCGCTGGCCCGCCCCTGCTCCACGATAGTCGCGACAAAGCCGCGAAAGGCCGGGTCATCCCACGCATTATCGGCATGACGCCCGCTGTTGAGTGCCGCCATCTCCGCCAGCCAGGGCGCGATCTCGTTCGCGCCCGCCCGCGCGACATGGGGTAGGCCACCGCCATGATCCTTGATCGCGCGGCGGATCTGGCTGCGCGTATTGGCGCTGAGCAGCGAGAGATAATCGCCCGCCGCGCCGCGCACCGCGTCGAGATCGACCTGATAGACGGGTGAGGCATCGACCCGGCGTTTGGTCGAGGCTGGCAGGTTGAGCAGCGCCGAATCGGGCGCAATCCCGCTCAGCCGCAGCGCCCGCCAGTCGCGGCGGCGGCCCAATGCAGCGATGGCAGCGGTCGCCGCTGCCGCCTCCTGCCCGCGCGCAGCGAGCAGGCCATTATATTCGACATAGGGCCGGTCGGCGTGCGCGTCGCCTGACTGGTTGAGGCTCAATGTCGCGACCCGCCCCAGCAGACGCGGCATCATCGCATGACCAACCAGCGCCAGCGCCACGTCCGCCCCCGCTTCATCGGTGACTGCCAGCAGTTCGGGTCGCACATCATAGCTGTCGAGCCATGCGCCCACCCAGGTCCAGCTGAGGAAAAAGGCACCGTCCGCCTGCGCTTCGAGCGCCTGCCAGCGAGCGGAAAGCGCCGCCCGGTCGGGCAGGGGCAGGAATTGCGCGGTAAGAGCCATGGCACCCTCTTGTGGCAGAGCGCCCGGTGCGGTCAAGCGGCTCTGCTAGGCGAATACGCGCCGGTCAGGATCGACCGTGCCATCGGCGCGGACCCCGGCGCGGGCCAGATCGCGGCGCATATGGCCGGTCAGATAGCGGTGCCACATGACGAAATCGGCGCGCAGCGACCAGAGCGGATAGCGGAAGGTGGCGGGCCGGTTGCGCTCGATCAGGCTGTGGCCTGCCCAGGCAAAACCATAGCCCACGATCGGCAGGGCCAGCGCCATCCACCAGCGTCCGGCGACCGGCGCCGCCGCCAGCAGCGCGACGACCAGACTGGTCCCCGCATAATGCAACGCGCGCGTGCCGGGACGCGCATGTTCCTGCAGATAATAGGGCCAGAAATCGCGAAATCGGGTGATGGCAGGCACGGCAATCCTCTCTGCCTTTACCTTATCCCAATGGCTGATCGATGTTAAGAGCGATGCGTCAAATCGTGCCGCGATCGGGCGCAAACAGGAAATAGTCATAGGTCGCCCGTGCTGCTTCCGCCATGATGCGGTCGCGCGTCGCCTGCCCCTTATGGTCCTGCATCACGAATACGGTGATGGCGAACAGCCGTCCGTCGGGCAGGGTGATGACGCCCGTATCATTGCCGGTGCCGTTGAGCGATCCGGTCTTGTGTGCGACCAGCGTGCCGGGCGGCAACATGCCCGGCAGGCGCGCCTTGCCGGTCCGGCACCGTTCCATGATCGACAGCAAGGCGACCGTGCTGCGCCCCGACAGCGCCTTGCCAGTGCGGATCGCGGCGACCAGATCGGTCATCGCGGTCGGCGTGGCGGTATCGCGCGGGTCCTGGGCAAAGGCGATATTGGGAATGTCGCGCGCATCGCGCTCACGCAGGGCCGGATCGGCGGCCATGGCGGCGGCGACATTACGGTTGAAATTGCCCGGCCGGGGGGCCAGCCCCATGGCGCGATACAGAAGGTCGGCGGTGTTGCTGTCGACCCGCAGGCCCCTGATCCCCAGCCCCGCGACCCAGTGATGCACCGCTGCCGGGCCGCCGGCGCGCGCGACCAGCAGGTCGGTCGCGTCATTGTCGCTGCGGGTCAGCATCAGGTCGACCAGCGTGGCGACCGACACCGGACCCGCCGGACTGGCCAGCCGGTCGTCCAGCGTCAACGCGCCTGCATCGATCATCGCAAAGATGCGCCCTGCCACCGCGACCTTATAGGCGCTGGCCATCGGGAAGAGCGTATCGCCGTTGAGCGAGAGCGTTTCCCCGGTGCCAAGGTCGCGCACGACGATGCCGACCGTGCCGTCGGTCAGGCTGGCAAAGCGCTGAAACTGGGCGATCAGCCGTGTCTCGGCAGTCTGCTGCACCGCTGTCTTGGCCGGGCCAAAGGCGTCGGCATCGGGCAGGGGGGCCAGAAACAGGCCAAGCGCGGCGAACATGGCGATGGGACGAAGCGGAACCATAAGCCCCATGTCGCCAATGCGCAGGCCGAGCGCAAGGCCATTTACCGCGATTCGCGCGTTGACAGGGCTTTGCCGCGCGGGCCATCACCCGCGCCATGACTAGCGCCATCAAGTTGCACGAAAGCTGGCTGACCCCGCTGGCCGACCAGTTCGCCACCCCGCATATGCAGGGGCTGAAAGCCTTTCTGGCGGCGGAAAAGGCGGCGGGCAAACGCATCTTCCCCAAGGGCCGCGACTATTTCCGCGCGCTCGACCTGACTCCGCTCGACCAGGTCAAGGTCGTGATTTTGGGGCAGGACCCCTATCATGGCGAGGGGCAGGCGCATGGCCTGTGCTTTTCGGTGCAGCCCGGCGTGCGCACCCCGCCATCCCTGGTCAATATCTACAAGGAGATGGAGGCGGACCTGGGCATCCCGCGCGCGTCCCATGGCTTTCTGGAACATTGGGCCAGGCAGGGCGTGCTGCTGCTCAACAGCGTGCTGACGGTCGAAATGGCCCGCGCGGCCTCGCATCAGGGCAAGGGCTGGGAATTATTCACCGACGCCGTGGTGCGGCTGGTGGCGCAGCAGGAAAAACCCATCGTATTCCTGCTGTGGGGCGCCTATGCGCAGCGCAAGGCGGCGTTCGTCGACCAGAGCCGCCATCTGGTGCTGAAATCCGCCCACCCGTCACCGCTATCGGCGCATAATGGCTTTCACGGATCGCGGCCCTTTTCGCAGGCCAACTCCTTTCTGGAGGCGCATGGGCGCGGGGCGATCGACTGGGCCTTGCCGCCGCTGTGAAAAGCACCCGCCTGCGCGTATGCAACGCCAAGCGGCGCTATCCGACGCAGGAGCAGGCGCGGGCAGCGGTGGAGCAGGCGACGATCATATTGCGCCCCTATCGCTGCGACCGCTGCGGACAATTTCACCTCACCAGCCGAACCAAGGGCAAGCGCATCGCGCGACCTGCGGATTCACCGACATAACTTCTTCCGTCATCCCCGCGCAGGCGGGGATCCATCTTGCCTCCGGCAATCGAGTGGTATGACGAGACGTGGCTTCCCGCGTTGGCCTGTGGCGGCCCTTCGGGTCACGGGAATGACGAAGTAGGGTGGTTAGTGGACGGTCGGCTCTCGGCGCCGGAATGCTGGAAAGCAGACACAGACATTGATAACATGGCGGTATGCTGTGCTATGTCAAATATACCGTACTGATCTCACTGGCCCTTACAGGATGCGCCAAGGCTTCACCACCTCCAGAACGACCTGCGCTGACCGCCCTTCTCAAACAATCGAAGTTCAAACCTGACGGCCATTACACTGGCGCGGACACTCCAGAGGATCGCAAGCCTCTACAAGACGCTGTTGACGCTGCGATTTTAGATATTCGCGCCATGCCTGATCCTCTTGATCGAGAAGCCGTGCGTAAACGCTTATCGAGTCTGTTAGGCGACGTGGATATGTTCGCCACCGAAGACCGCGATGAAGTAGGCCGCTACGCCATCCGCGTCTGGCGCGCTCTCGGCTTCAAGAAGGAGACAGGGCTCTTCTATATGTCCGATGATAGGGTTTTGCAGCAGTAGCTACCCTGTCCGCAACTGGTCGCCACACGGCCTTACCCAACCACAACCCTCAATTCTTGCGCTGCGGGACCGAGAATGTCCCCGTCACCCGGCCCCCGGCGCTGCCAGTAACGCCGGCACCGCCGCCCGATGCGCGGCCATCGACCGTCGAACGCCCGCTATTGAGGTCCATCACCAGTCGCCCGCCGGTCAACCGGTTCGCCCCCTGGGTCAGCGCGACATTGCCCAGCATGGTGATCAGCTTGCTGTTGAGGTCGTAGATGGCGACATTGCCGCGTGCGGTCTGGTCCGCCTTGGTCACCACGACATTGCCCGATGCGTCGATCCGGTCGATCTCCACCCCGCCAGCGCCGCCGCCCGGCTGGTTGCGATAGGCCACCGTCATGCGTGCGGCGTTGAGCGTCATGCCCGCCTGCGTCACTTCGACATTGCCCGACACGACGACACGGTCGGCGCGGTCCTGCACCTCGATCCGGTCGGCGGTGAAATTGACCGGCGCGTTGCTGTTATGATTGCCAACCAGTTGGGCGTCCGCGCTGGCAAACATCAGCCCGGCCGCGCCCAAACAGCCGATCGACAGCAGAAGATAAGAGCTTTTCATCAGTTCCGCCCTTTGAGGCCATTTTGTTCGATGCGCAAGCTGGCCCGGCCATTCAATGTCACCGTCCGTGCGCCCATATCCGCTTCCAGATGGTCGGCGCTGAACGTGCCGATCGGGATGCGCCCGTCGACCCGGCCCGCGCTGCGCATCCGCCGGGTTTTGAGGTCAATGCCAACGTCACGCGTGGTCAGGCGGTATCCGCCCGCCGCCTCGAACTGCACCGGCCCTTCGATCCCGACCCGCTCTGTCTCCATGTCGTAACGGCCCTTCTGCGCGCTCAGCACGGCGGGACCGTCCGACAGTAGGATGCGCGCGGACATGCTGTTCAAATCAACGATCGGCTCGCGCGAGCTTTTCTGCACAGCGGACCCGGCGCGCAGGGAAAAGGGCTGCCCCTTGCTGTCCTGCCCGCGATAGAGCGCCTCGGTCACGCGCATCCGTTCCTTGGCGACTTCCACCTTATTCTTGTCCAGCACGAAGCTGACCTTGTCGCCGCCGGTGAAGGGCGCGGTCGCCAGCAGTGCGCTCAGCACGCCGACCGCGACCGGCAGCCAGTTTTTGAGCGTGCCGACCAGCCGGTCATGGCTCCCCCCCGGCCGCGCCCAGTGGCGGCGCACATCGCGTTGCTGATCGGCCTGGACGGACATGATGACGACGATCCGATTCGCTTACATATGGGAGAAGATGTCGATCTCCGGCCATCCCGCCAGGTCGAGTTCGGCACGGTGCGGCAGGAAATCGAAACAGGCCTGCGCCAGTTCCATCCGTCCTTCGCGCTCCAGCCGCTTGTTCAATTCGGTGCGCAGCGCGTGGAGAAAGCGCACGTCGGACGCGGCATAATCCTTCTGCGCGTCGGTCAGGGTCGGGTTGCCCCAGTCGCTCGACTGCTGCTGCTTGCTGATGTCCTGCCCCAGCAATTCGCGCACCAGTTCCTTCAGCCCATGGCGGTCGGTATAGGTGCGAATGAGGCGCGACGCGATCTTGGTGCAATAGACAGGCGCTGCCACCACGCCCAGATAATATTTGAGCGCGGCAATGTCGAAACGCCCGAAATGATAGAGTTTCAGCCGTTCCGGGTCGGCCAGCACGGCGCGCAGATTGGGCGCGGCATAGTCCGATCCGGCGGCAAAGCGCACCAGATGTTCATCGCCCTTGCCATCGCTGATCTGCACCACGCAGAGGCGATCGCGGGGCGTGATCAGCCCCATGGTTTCGGTATCGACGGCGACCGGACCGGGGGCAAGCACGCCAGCGGGCAGATCTTCTTCATGGAAATGGACGGTCATGGCTTCCCCTCTATGGGCAAAGCGGGGATATCGCAATCAAAGGCTTTGCCGGTGGCGCGACAGGCGCGTGCGATCAGCCGAAGTCGTGCCTGAAAGCGAGCCTGTAAAAACATTCGCGCTCCCCCGAAAAGTTGATATAGTGATTCCCAAACCGCGCCTTTGCGGTGGATTGTGCATGTCATTCGCCCGACATGTTTGTCCGATTGGTCTTGGGGCGAAGCGAAAGTGACTAACAGGGCATGAGTTTTGACAGAGGTCGCCGCGGCGGGCGCGGCAAGGACAAGCGCGACGGTTTCGGCGACGACAATTTCTACGATCAGGGCGCTGGCGGCGGCGGTGGTCGCGGTGGTTTTGGTGGCGGCTTCGGTGGCGGTGACCGCTTCGGCGGCGGCGGCGGTGGCTTCGGCGGGGATCGCGGCGGCTTCGGCGGTGGCGATCGTCCTGCTGGCGGCGGCTTTGCCGGTGGTGGCAATCGCGGCGGCTTCGGCGGCGGTGGTGGCGGCTTTGCTGGCGGCGGCGGCGGTGGTCGCGGTATGCCCGCGCAGGTCGTTGGCGAAGGCACGGGCGTCGTCAAATTCTTCAACGGTCAAAAGGGCTTCGGCTTTGTCGTCCGTGATGACGGTGGCGAGGACGTGTTCGTTCACATCAGCGCGGTCGAGCAGGCAGGCCTGACCGGTCTGGCCGAAGGGCAGCAGCTTGGCTTCACCCTGGTCGATCGTGGCGGCAAGGTGTCGGCGACCGATCTCAAGATCGAAGGCGAACCACTCCCCGTCACCGATCGTGGCCCGCCGCGTGAACCGCGCGAACCCCGCGCTGGTGGTTTTGGTGCGCCCGGTGGCGATCGTGGTGGCCCGCAGCGTCAGCTGACCGGCGAACGCGCCAGCGGCACGGTCAAATTCTTCAACGCGATGAAGGGCTTTGGCTTCATTCAGCGTGATGACGGCCAGCCCGACGCCTTCGTCCACATCAGCGCCGTCGAACGCGCTGGCATGGCCGCCCTCAATGAAGGCGACCGTCTGGACTTTGAACTGGAAGTCGACCGTCGCGGCAAATATGCCGCCGTCAACCTCCAGCCCAAGGCCGACTGAACGGCCACACTTCCGCTTTCGCGGGAGAGGATAAAGAAGGGGTCGCCTGCCCGGCGGCCCCTTTTTTGTTGGGCTGTTGCGGCAACAGATTTATGCCATCGTTCGGCAAAGGGGGAAAACGGTTTTCCGCCAAAAAATTTACAAATACAAAGAGAGCGCAGTCCCGCCCGATCGAACGCAACGCGCTCTAGGTGCTGCATCCTCGACGATACCGCAAATTGTCAGGGTGGCGGTGGCGGCGGTGGGGGGCGTTTTCCAAACGGAGGGTGTCCGATCACCATCCACCAACCGCAAGTCAACTTGCTGTGTTTACGTCGGCAGTTTTCCCAGGGACTCACATTCTCCGCCGAATTGCGAGGCGATATGCGCGGCAGGTCTTGCGCGCTAACCGCGATCGGAACTGGCACAACCAATGCTGCTGCCAATACTCCCGCAATGCGCGTTCGAATAATTCTCATGCCTTCACTCCATCGTCCGGCAGGAAGTTTGATCCTAGCATGGCAACCAGATCGACAAACAGTATGAACAATAGGGCAAACGCTACGGTCGCGCAGCTCTGCCTAGGCGTTTGCAGGCAACGCGATCGTAATTCGCGCGGCATGTAGCGACCGATAATGAAGAGCTGGGTTGCAAGGTTGAACCAATTTGCCAAGGTCGTGAAGCGCTCGTCGCTGCCATAGAAATTATAGGCGACGGTTCGCGCCGTATAACTGACGAAATATCCGATGCTTGCCGCATAAGCGCCGCATAAGAAGGCCATCGGCACAACTGCTAGGGCGACCAGCATCGCTCCGCCTCTTTTGGCTCCGATTAGGTTCGCCAACAATTGAACGAACAGTGCGGTCGAAACCCAGAAGACGATCTGCCCGAGCGCTCGGTCAAGCCAGCCGATCTGATCAATCTTCAAGCCGGAGATATAGCTGTCTTGCAAGGTTACGCCGATGACGAGATACAGCACTGCAGAAGTCACAATCTGACGATCATCCCGATCGACTTCAACAATCGCTCCGTCGGCGCGGAAGAACGCCTTGAAGGCGCGAACTTCGTCGTCTAGGTAATCCTTCGTAAAAGTCAGGGCGTCGAACAGGTTCATTCGAATGCTCCCCTAAGCTATCCCAAACCTATAAGACCACAAAGTCCGAGCAAAGGCCATAGCGGCTCATGCGAGAGGATCGCTGTGCATCGCGTTCGGCCAGCCCCCCCTCACACCCGCCTAAACGGAAACGGCGCGCTCGTCCGCTCATAGCCATGCAAATCCAGCGCCCGCGTCACAGGGGGCAGCGCGCGGTCGGGGCAGGCGCGGCGTTCGCACAGGTGGCAGGTGGGGCCGACTTCGACTGCGTCGTCCTTGTCCGGGTCGATGCCGTCGGCATGGACGATCCGCGAAGCATGTTTCGCCTCGCACCCCAGCGCGATCACCGCGCGGCCGCGTGCACCCGGCGGCTGGGGCAGCGCCATGGCCAGCGTGACGAAGCGGCGCTCGTCCAGTGTCTCGATCAGTTGCACATTCACCTCATCGACCGCGCCTGCGTCGTGCGCGTCCCAGCGCGGGCAGGTGCTGCCATAGCGGGCGAAGGGCCAGGCTTCGCCGTCGAAGCGCTTGGATATGATGCCCGCCCGGTCCATCCTGACCATGAAAAAGGGGATGCCGCGCGCGCCGGTGCGGTTGAGGCTGGTCAGGCGGTGGGCCAGCTGTTCGCTCGACACGCCGAACCGGTCGCGCAGCACGGGCAGGTCGTGGCGGCATTGCTCCGCCGCCTGACGAATGCGGTCATAGGGCATGATCAGCGCGGCGGCGGCATAGTTGGTGAGCGCGATGGTGGCGAGGCGGCGGCTATCCTCGTCCGGCGGAGCTGCGCGGGCGACCTGCGCGGCTATCGCGTCGGCCAGTTCCTGCGCGCACAGATGATAGGCGATGGCGAACAGCCGCCCGGACGCGGCCAGTCGCTCGCTCAGCATCAGCCGCCGCCGGTGCATGTCATAATGGCGCAGCGTGCCTGCCAGCACATCGGCGCGCAGCACCTGTACCGCCATGCCATGCCGGTCGCTCAGCCGCGCGCGTAGCTGCGCCTGCAACAGCGCGGGATCATGGCTCAGCTGCGCGGCGATGGCCTCGGCACCCGCGTCAATCTCTGCAAAATGATTGCCTGCGCGCGCGATCGTCTCGCGCAGCCAGTCGATCGGCGCGACCAGCGGGGCGGGGCCGCGTTCGCCCGCCGCCGCTTCACCGGGCAGGCGGCGCAGGTCGCTGAGCGCGCGATAGAATCGGGCGATCGCTTCGCTGACGCCGGGATAATTTTCGGACACTTCCAGCACTTCGTCGCGGGCAATGCCGATGTCACGAACCAGCGCGTCGGACAAGATTTCGCTCAGTTCGCCCGATCCTCCGTCGGTCGCGCGCGCGGTAAAATCGCGAATGTCGATGTCATAGACATTGGCCAGCCGCAGCAACATCTGCGCGCTCAACGGTCGCTGGTTGCGCTCCAGATGGTTGAGATAGCTGGGCGAAACGCCCAGTTCCTCGGCCATGCGGGTCTGGTTCAGCCCCAGTTCGCGGCGCAGGACGCGCAGCTTGGGGCCAAGGTAAAGTTTGCGGTCGATTGCATCTGCCATAAAGTCATGATGTCATAGAATGACAATATGACCAAATCTTATCGTGACAAGCGGCCACTCATCGCCCTTCCGCATCGCGTCAATATGTCTAACTCACTGTCCATCGCCGCACGGACGGCTTGCAGACATAAGGACAGGATCATGACGACGGACACGATGGAAAATATGACTGAAACCGGCGGCCACCCCCAGCCCGCCCGCTCGCGCGCGGTTTTCTCGCCCGAAGATTTCGGCCTGATCCGCACCGCGATCGTCCATTATCTGCGCGAGATTCAGGACCAGCCGGAATCGGTCAAATACGCCAATCTCTACCACCGGCTCGGACGGGTTGCGTAACATTAAATCGCGATGATGGTGCTTCTTCTCCCCTCCCCTGCGGGGAGGGTTGATTGGAGTCACGTGCCTCCAATCAAGGGAGGGGGAGCGAGGCGAAGCCGAGCGTCTACGCTGGCGGCAGCGCACTCTTGCAGGAGAGGATCAGAAAAAGCGCGTAATCCAATAGAAACCCGCACCGATCAGCGCGGCGGCGGGCAGGGTCACGACCCAGGCGACGATGATGCGCGAGGCGATGTTCCAGCGCACCGCCGACAGCCGCCGCGACGCGCCCACGCCGACGATCGCGCCGGTGATGGTGTGGGTGGTGGACACCGGAATGCCCAGATGGGTCGCCATGAACAGGGTGATTGCGCCGCCTGTTTCCGCGCAGAAACCCTGCGCCGGGCTGAGCCGGGTAATCTTCGAACCCATGGTGTGGACGATCTTCCACCCGCCAAACAATGTGCCGAAGCCCATCGCCGCCTGGCAGCTGATCACCACCCAGAAGGGCACATGAAAGTCGCCCTGCAACATGCCTTGCGAATAGAGCAGCACGGCGATGATCCCCATCGTCTTTTGCGCGTCATTGCCGCCATGACCCAGCGAATAGAGCGAGGCGGAGACGAGTTGGAGCTTGCGGAACACCCCGTCCGCGCCATGGGGCGTGAAGCGGCGGAAGATCCAGCTGATGATCAGCACCAGCAGCAGCGCCAGCAGCAGGCCGATCGCCGGCGACATGACGATCGCCGCGCTGGTCTTGAACACGCCGGTCCAGATCACTGCGGGCAGTCCCGCCTTGGCCGTCCCCGCGCCCAGCAGCCCGCCGATCAGCGCATGGCTGGAGGAGGAGGGGATGCCCAGCGCCCAGGTGATGAGGTTCCACGAAATCGCCCCCATCAGCGCGCCGAAAATCACCTGCGGATCGATGATCGCGGCGTCGACGATCCCCTTGCCCACCGTGGTCGCGACGTGCAGGCCAAAGAAGAGGAAGGCGATGAAGTTGAAGAAGGCGGCCCAGGCGACCGCATATTGGGGCTTGAGAACGCGGGTCGACACGATGGTCGCGATCGAGTTGGCGGCGTCATGCAGGCCATTGAGAAAGTCAAAGGCAAGCGCGACGCCGATCAGCGCGACCAGCAGCGGGAAGGCAATGGGGTCCATGAACTCTATCCGGCGGGATCGTCAGGCGTGGTCGATGACCAGGCCGGAAATCTGGTTGGCGACATCCTCGAACCGGTCGGTGACCTTTTCCAGGTGGGAATAAATTTCCCGCCCGACGACGAAATCCATCGGATTGCCTTCGCGCGCGGCGGCATAGAGCGTCTTGAGGCCCGCTTCGTGCAAGATGTCGGCATGGCCTTCCAGCGTCACCAGACGTTCGGTCAGATCGTGCAGCCGCGTGGCGTTCAGGTTGAGCGAACGCAGCAGCGGCATCGCTTCGGCCGCCAGCCGCGCACATTCGACGATCAGCGCGCTCATATCCTGCATCTGCGGCGGAAATGTCTTGACCTCATACAGGGCGATCGCCTTGGCGGTCTGGTTCATCTGGTCGATCGCGTCGTCCATCACGCCGATCAGCCCGGTGATGGCGCTGCGGTCGAACGGGGTGACGAAAATGCGCCGGACATCCTGCAACACGTCGCGGATGATGTCGTCCGCCTCATGTTCGCGGTCGGAAATCTCCTTGATATGGACCATCATGTCCGGCCCGCCCTTGAGCAGCCGGGCCAGTGCATCGGCGCCGGCGACCAGCGTGGCCGCATGATTTTCGAATTGCTCGAAAAAGCGGCCCTGCTTGGGCATCAACGCATGAAACCAGGCGAGCATTCCAGTCCTTTCGCTTTGCTTGTCTTTGAACCACAGCAGCATCCGCACGAACCGGCCCGGATCGCGGGGCGGCTTGCGAAAGGCGGCGATGATTGCCTGAAGATCGGGTTCGGCGACCGCGCGTGCGGCCTCCGCCACGGGAAACCAGCGCAATTCACGCTGCCCCTGTTCGGGCCATTGCGACAATTGACCAGTCACGGCAAGGGGAAAGACCTCCACGGTCGCTTCCCGCGCGGCACCGTTGCGCTTGCGCTTGTCATAGCTGTAGCGGCCGAGCGAAGCGGGGCAGGCGATGCCGTGGATGCCCGCTTCCTCAAAGGCTTCCAGTTCGGCGGCGCGATGGCCGGCCAGCCCCTTGATCCGGTTGCCCTTGGGAATGACCCAGCGCCGCGTGTCGCGCGACGTGATCAGCAATATCTGCATCGATCCGTCGGCATGGGTCGTGTAGGGGAGGGCAGCAATCTGGCGCATTAGTCGCGCCTTGTAACGAAATTGTCACAATGTGCAATCGACCCCGTCGCGCGGCGCGACGGGGTCGAGTCGGATTAGATAGACAGGCGCGCAGTAATGCGGATGTCGCGCCCGGCCAGCGGGGCATAATCTTTGAGGAAACTGGCGTGGCGGCGGGCCTCCACGTCGAAGATATTATTGGCCGACAGCATGATGGTGGTGCGGTCATTGCCCTTGATCGGCTTCCACGCCAGCGATGCGTTGACCAGGGTGAAGCCGCCCGTTTCCGTCTCCGTGGCGGCGATCCGGTCCTGC
This sequence comes from Sphingobium terrigena, assembly GCF_003591655.1. Classification (GTDB taxonomy): domain Bacteria; phylum Pseudomonadota; class Alphaproteobacteria; order Sphingomonadales; family Sphingomonadaceae; genus Sphingobium; species Sphingobium terrigena. Next base: position 27,322 of record NZ_QVRA01000008.1, on the reverse strand, counting down.
GCGAAGCTATGTTCCACCTCGCCGCGCAGGCTCAGGCGATCGCCCTGCGCTTCCAGCCCGCCCAGCAGGCGCATCGGCGGGATGCGCGGGGCCGGGCCGGAGTCGGTCACGGTCGCGCGGACATAATCGGCAACGCCATCCAGGTTGATGGCATAGCCGCCGACTTGCGCCAGCTTGACCGTGGCTTCGGCTTCAAAGCCCAGATAGCGCGCCTTGGCCTGATTATATTGGTAGCAGGGAAATTCCAGATCCTCCCCACCATTGACCGCCATGCAGGCGTCATCGGCGACCTGCACGTCATAAATATAGCCGTCGAACCAGTTGTGATAGGCGGACAGGGCGAGGGTGTAGCCCGGCCCTTGTCCGCGCAGCGTGGCTTCCACGCCCCAGCTTTTTTCCTTGGCGAAATCGGGATTGCCCAGCTCGAACGCCTGCGTGCCCGCATGATTGCCGCGCGCAAACAATTCTTCGGCCGATGGCGCGCGTTCGGTGCGGGACAGGTTCAGCCCCGCGCGCCAGCCCGGCACGATCTCCCGGCTCGCGCCGATCGAGCCGGAGATGGTGTCGAAGCGGCGGTCATAGGCCGGGTTGAACAGGGTCGCGTCCGCATCCGCGCTGACATCGGTATGTTCATAGCGCCCGCCCACCTCGACGCGGGTTTTGCCCAGGTCAATCGACTGGAGGGTGAAGAGGCCCAATTGGGTGGTTTCGTTGCGGGGCAGGAATTTTTCTTCCCCCTCGACATGGAATTTGCGGGTGAAGAATTGCCCGCCGATCGCACCGTCCCATCCACCGCGATTGGCCTGGATCAGTTCAAGCCGCGATTCCATCGACTGGTTGTAGAATGTCGTGCCGACGTCGCCCGTATCCTCGATTTCCTGATGCTGATAATCGGCAAAACCGGCGCGGAAGCGGATCGATTCCAGAAAGCCGCCATTAACCGGCACTTCGGCGCGCATGTCGGCCCGGTCCTGCTTCATATGCAGCCGCACCTTCTCCGCCTCGCCGCCCGGCTCGACCGCGTAGCGCACCGGCACACCATAGAGATTGTCGCTATGGGTGACCGAAAAGCCCAGATTGCCGCCATCGGTGATCAAAGCCGCGCCGCCCGACACTTCCCATGTCTCCGCCGCGCTGTTGGGCAGTTTGCCGCGCAGCGTGGCCAGGCTGGCAATGTCCGCGTCGCCGCTGGCCGCGGCCTGCGCACGCAATGCGGGGGTCAATATGTAATTGCCCGTGTCCAGATCGCCCGACTTGGAATAGCTGCCGTCAAAATGAAAGACGAGCTTGTCGCCCAGCGGCACCTCGACCTCGCCCGATCCGGTCCGCTCGTTGGCGGCGCTGCCATAGGTGGTGATGGCGTCGATATGGACCGGCTCGTCCGGCACCCGGCGCGGGATGCGGCTGTCGATGACATTGACGACGCCGCCAATGGCCGACGATCCGTAGAGCAAGGCGGCGGGACCACGCAGCACCTCGATCCGGTCGGCGGTCAGCGGGTTGATGGCGACGGCATGGTCGACCGATGTGTTGGACACGTCAAAACTGCCGATCCCGTCGGTGAGGATGCGCACCCGCTCTCCCTGAAAGCCGCGCAGGATCGGGCGGGATGCGTTGGGGCCAAAGGATGTGGCCGACACGCCCGGCTGCCGCGCCAGCGTCTCGCCAATGGTCGACCGCATGTTGCGGGTCAGCTCCTCGCCGGTGACGACCGACGTGCCGGACAAGATGTCGCCCTGCCGCCGGGGGATGATGGCGGTGACGATGATGTCGGCGCGATTGTCATGATAGGCCTGATCGGCTGCATCGTCGGGAGTCTGCGCAAGGGCGGGGAGAGCAAGGCACAGGGCAGGCAGGGCGCAGCCAGCGCGCAGGAGCGGGGAAAGGAGCATGAAGCGGCATCATCCTTGGAACGAGACAGGTCTATGTGACCCTGTATCCAGAATGAGATATCATATCAAGTTCGGTTCATCGCCTTTTTGCTGCGGTGCGTCACTTGGTTACATTTGGGTCAAATCCCAACCTTCGCTCGAAACGAACGGACCAAGGTTAAGTTGTCCGACCCTAAAGAAACAGAAATTCCGCCAGCGCCTCGACCGCTGGTGTCTCCGCCGCGCGCGGTCCCAGCGCCTGGCGTACCTCGATCGCGGGCAATTGCGTGTCGAGCGGCAGCCGCCCGATCCCGTCCATCCGCCCCAGATCGCGCGCCAGTGCGCCAAAGGCAGCGAAGACGCCCTTGCCGGCCCGCAACGCCGTCATCACCGCGAACATATCGTCGCTTTCCAGCACCGGCGGGCCAAGCCGCACCCGCCCGCGCGCCAGCGCATCCTCGACGATATGGCGCATCGGATTATGTCGCTCCAGCGCCAGCATCGGTGTGACGGCCAGATCGTCGCGCGACACGCTGTCCGCCTGCGCCAGCGGATGGGCGGCACCGACATAGAGGCTGAGCGGCTCCGACCAGCCATAGCGGGAGGCGAAACCGGCCGGTTCCTCCAGCGCATAGAAATAGGCGATGTCCGCACGCCCCTCCCGCAGCGCGGCGGCTGCGTCGGTTACCGACTGGACCTGCAAGTCCAGCGTGATCGCAATATCCTCATTCGCCGCCTCGAACGCCGACAGCGCATCCTGAAAATGGCCGAAGATAGGGGCGGGGGCGGCCAGCATGATCGTCTGGCGCGGTGGAGCGGGCGGTGGGAGCGGCGCTTGGGCGGGCGCAGCCGTCTCGTCCCAATCCTCCGGCGCATCCTGCGACAACAAAGTCATCGCCTGCGCCGTCTTGCGCCCGGCAGGGGTCAGGCGGACGGTCCCGCTCATATCTTCGAACAGGCGATAGCCCAGCCGCATTTCCAGCGACCCGATGTCACGCGCAATATCGTCGGCAGAAACGCCCAGCATATCGGCGCAGCGGGCAATGCTGCCCGCCGCCACCATCTGCGCGAAAATATCCAGCTGGCGCAGGGAAGGGCTTTGCATCACCGCCTGATAGAGGAAATGCCGCGCCGGGTTAAGGGCGATCTTGGCGCAATTGCGCATTGCGATATTGACGAAGCCCCCAGGATGATGGCAGGGCGCTTCCCGGCCGGGCGGGTATAGCTCAATGGTAGAGCACTAGCCTTCCAAGCTTGTGATGCGGGTTCGATCCCCGCTACCCGCTCCAGCCCTTTTTGTCGCAGTTCAACCCGGCCCAGGCCCGCAGCTGCCCCGTTCCACCAGCGTGAACAGAAATTCCGGCGCGTCGAGCGGGCCGTTGGCGAGCGCGTCGATGACGGATCGGCCCATATCCTCCAGCGGCTGGCGGACTGTGGTGAGCGGTGGCCAGCTGGTGAGACTCGCAGGGGTGTCGTCGAAGCCGACTACGGACAGATCCTCCGGCACGCGCAGGCCGATGCGGTGGGCATGGGTCAGGACGCCCAGCGCCATGTCGTCATTGGTCGCAAAGATGGCGCTCGGTGGCTGGGGCAGGGCCAGCAGCGTTTCGCCAGCAGTGATGCCCGATGTGAAATCGAATCCGCCCGGCACGAACAGCGCTTCGTCGATCGGAATAGCCGCGGCGGTCAGGCCGTCGCGAAATCCCTCGACCCGGCGCAGTGCCGCGCGGTGCGAGGGCGGGGGGGTGATGATGCCGATCCGGCGGTGGCCGTGCGCGATCAGATGGTCGGCGACCATCCGCCCGGCGGCGCGTTCGGGGGTGTGGATGTTGAAGCTGGCCGCCACCACGGATCCTGCGATCCGCGCACAGGGCAGGCGCAGTTCCGCCAGCCGCGCCAACAGCGCTTCATCGTCCGATAAAGGCGGCACAAGCAGCACGCCGTCGGGCCGCAGCGCCGCGACCAGCCGATCGAGCACATCGAACCGCTCCTCGCCGCCCGGTGAGATCGGCTCCACCACCAAATGATAGCCCAGTTCCCGGCAGCGCGCCGCCGCGCCCGACTGGATGCCGCTGGTATAGCCGGGCGCGGGATTGCTGTAGAGATAGGCGATCATGAAGGACCGCCCCCCGGCCAGTCGCCGCGCCGACTGGTTGGGGCGATAGCCCAGCTGATCGATCGCCGCCTGCACCCGCGCGCGCAGGTCCGGGCTGACATTGGGGGCGTTGTTGACGACGCGCGATACTGTCTTGATCGAAACCTGGGCCAGGGCGGCGACGTCGTGGATGCTGGTCATAAGCGTGTCATGGAAGGGACAGGCCGCGCTTGGCAAGCCATGATCGCCGCCCCTATGATGCGATATGCGGCGCAATGGGGAAGGAACAGCCGGGACATGAGCAATGTCGTCAATCTGCGCCAGGCGCGCAAGGCGAAGGCGCGCGATGACAAGGCGCGCGCGGCGGAGGGCAATCGCGCGAAATTCGGCCGGACGAAGGCGGAGCGGATCGCGGACGACAAGGATCAGGCGCGGAAGGATGCCTTGCTGGACGGCGCCTATCGTGAAGGCCGCGGCTTAGACGACTGATAGTATTATTTTGTAAATCTGACGTTCAGGTGAAGATGAACGGTTGTTCAGGCCAATCATTCTGCCGCTGATCCGCCACCATCCATCCCGAAAGCGAGAGTCGGTCTGCGGTCAATCGAAGATGTCGCGGGTTCATCTTTCGCTATGACTGAACATACACGCTCCATTCGCCCCGCCAGGGCCGCGATCGCCGCTGTTCTGGCCCTCAGTGCAACCCCTTTGCTGGCGCAGGAACTCGCGCCGCCGCCGGTCGCCCCAACGGTCGCCGCACCGCCGGAGGCTGTAGCCGCGCCAGTCGCCGCGACCCCGGCGACGCCCAACTTCGCGACCAGCGCGCCGGTCGTACAGGCCACGCCATCGGTCGAGGAACGTCGCGCCGCAGCGATTGCAGCCGCTGAAGCCGAGGCCGCCGCTAAGCCTGCGCCTGCGCCGCGCCGCGCCGCATCGAGCCCCGTGGAACGGGTCGCTGCGCCAGTCGCGCCGGTCGCCGTCGCCCAAGCCGCTCCTTCTGTAGCACCGCCTGCTGCAACCCCGGCGCCGGTAGCCCCTGTGATCGCGCCGGAACCGGTTGCCGCAACGCCATCCGCGCCGGTAGTGGAACAGCAAGCCGCACGCACCGACAATGCCCTGCTCTTCGCCATGGGCGGCGCCGCGTTGCTGCTCGCAGGCCTGGGTGGTGCCGCGCTGATGCGTCGTCGTCGCCCGGTCGAAACGGTCGAGGAGGAGCAAATGGTTGCGCCGGTCGCCGAGCCGATGCCGGTCGAACCCGCTCCGGCGCCCGTTGCGCCCCGCTCCGTTTACACGCCTGCTGCGCCAGTGACGGACGAGGAGCGCACGATCGCGGCCATGGTCGCCGCGCCGCCCAGCCCGGAAAACCCCTTCCTAACCCACGCCAAGCGGGTGCGCCGGGCCAAGTTCCTGCTGGCCGAGCGTCAGGCGGTCGCCGCGCCGCCAGCGCCCCAGCAGGCTCAGCCGGTCTCCGCGCCCACCCCGGCGATCGACCGCAGCCAGACCGTTTATCGCTTTGACAATGACGGCGCGCGCACCCGTGTTCTGAGACCGCGCACCCACTAATCAATCCTGACGACATTGGGAAAAGGGACCGGAAGCACAGCGCTTCCGGTCCCTTTTCGCCTGTCCGGTTGCACTTTTGCACACTGGCTGATACGCGCCGCGCGCATCATCCGCGCCATCACTGCACAGAAGAGTCGCTAGCCATGTCAGACAAGATCAACCGCATCGTCCTTGCCTTTTCCGGTGGCCTCGACACCAGCGTGATCCTGAAATGGCTGCAACAGACATACCAGTGCGAAGTGGTGACCTTCACCGCCGATCTGGGGCAGGGCGAGGAACTGGAACCAGCACGGGCCAAGGCGCGGTTGATGGGCGTCAAGGAAGAGCATATCTTCATCGACGACCTGCGCGAGGAATTTGTGCGCGATTATGTGTTCCCGATGATGCGCAGCAATGCGCTCTATGAAGGCCTCTATCTGCTCGGCACCTCGATCGCCCGGCCGCTGATCGCCAAGCGCCAGATCGAGATTGCCAAGATGGTGGGCGCTGACGCGGTCAGCCACGGCGCGACCGGCAAAGGCAATGATCAGGTCCGCTTCGAACTGGGCTATTACGCCCTGTCGCCCGACATCAAGGTGATCGCGCCGTGGCGCGAATGGGATCTGACCAGCCGCACCCGCCTGATCGAATTTGCCGAGCAGAATCAGATTCCCATCGCCAAGGACAAGCGCGGCGAAAGCCCCTTTTCGACCGACGCGAACATGCTGCATACCTCGTCCGAAGGCAAAGTGCTGGAAGATCCGTGGGATGAAGTCCCCGACTATGTCTATTCGCGCACGGTGAACCCGGAGGACGCGCCCGACGCGCCCGAATATATCACGATCGATTTCGAGCGTGGCGATGGCGTGGCCATCAATGGCGTCGCCATGTCGCCCGCGACGTTGCTGGAAACGCTCAACGATTATGGCCGCAAGCATGGCATTGGCCGTCTCGACCTCGTTGAAAACCGCTTCGTCGGCATGAAGTCGCGCGGCATGTATGAAACGCCGGGCGGCACCATCTATCACCTGGCCCATCGCGGTATCGAGCAGGTGACGCTGGATCGCGGCGCGGCGCATCTGAAGGACGAACTGGCCCCGCGCTACGCCGAACTCATCTATAACGGCTTCTGGTTCAGCCCAGAGCGCGAGATGTTGCAGGCGGCGATCGACCATAGCCAGGAAAAGGTCACCGGGACCGTCCGGCTCAAGCTCTACAAGGGCGGTGTCTATGTCGTGGGTCGCAAGTCGCCTTACTCGCTCTACAGCGAAAAGGTCGTGACGTTCGAGGATGACGCAGGCGCCTATGACCAGCGCGACGCGGCGGGCTTCATCAAGCTCAACGCGCTGCGCCTGCGCCTGCTGGGTCGGCGGGATCGGTAACGCACCCCGTCACCCCAGCGAACGCTGGGGTCTCCCTTTTCTTTCAGCGTTGCAAGACAGTGAGATGCCAGCCTTCGCTGGCAAGACGGATCGCGCCGTTACAAATTGCGACAGTTTGCCTGTTGCGCTGACATAGTTGCGGGACAAGTCTTGCCCATAAGTGATGTCAAGGACGGCGACGCGCCGTTCATGGCAGTCATTTGGAAGGTACAGGACATGCTCGGTAAATTTTTTGGCACCGTGGCCCTTGGTTCGTTGTTTGTCGGCGGCCTTGCTGCCTCGCATCTCGCTTTTGCCCAGCCGGGCGGTGAGGGGCCGGGTCGTGGCGGTCGCGGCGGCATGATGGCCATGGCGGACACGAACAAGGATGGCGCGATCAGCAAGGCGGAACTGACCGCCGGGCTGGAAGCGCGCTTTGCCAGGATGGACGTCGACAAGGACGGCAAGCTGACCCAGGCCGATCGCGACGCGAAGCGCGCTCAGCGGCTCGACACCCGCTTCGCCGCGCTGGACGCTGACAAGAATGGCCAGGTCAGCAAGGCGGAATTTACCGCGGCGCATGAAGCCCGCGCCGACAAGCGCGCCGAGCGCCGTGCCGAAGCCGGCAAGCCTGGTGGCCCCGAAGGCCGCAAATGGACCGGTCGTGGCCATCATCGCGGTCCCGGCATGGGTGGTATGATGATGGGCGGGCGCGGTGACGCCAACAAGGATGGCACCGTCACCAGGGCCGAGTTCATGGCCGGGCCGATCGCCATGTTCGACAAGGCCGACGCCAACAAGGATGGCAAGGTCACCGCCGAGGAAATGAAGGCAGCCCGTCAGGCGATGCGCGGCGCGTGGAAGGACCGTAAGGCACCCCCACCGCCCGCAGGCTAAATACTCCCTTTCGCGGTCCGGCCCGGCATTCCCCCTGATGTCCCTGAACCGGACCGCGAATAGCCCGGAAGGGCGGAGGTTCCCCCTGCCTTCGCCCTTCCAACCTTTGTTCAGCCATGACAGACAGGCGCAATGAGCGAAAAACCCCATCTCCTGCTCGTCGATGACGAGCGTTCGATCCGCGAGCCGCTGGCGCAATATCTGTCCCGCAACGGCTTTCGCGTCACCGCCGTCGATAGCGCGGCGGAGGCGCGCATTCGCCTGAACGCCAATGCGATCGACCTGGTGATCCTGGACATCATGATGCCGGGCGAGGACGGCCTGTCGCTCTGCCGCTATATCCGCGAAACCAGCGAAATCCCGGTCATCCTGCTCACCGCCCGCACCGAGGAAACCGACCGCATCGTCGGGCTGGAGATGGGCGCGGACGATTATGTCCTCAAACCCTTTTCGCCCCGCGAACTGGTCGCCCGGATCAAGGTGATCTTCCGCCGCGTCGCCACGGGCGGCCAGCGCGTGACCGCGCCCGATGGCGCCAATTACAGCTTTGCCGGATGGCTGCTCAAGACGCAGGAGCGCACGCTGGTGGACAGTGAGGGCGTGTCGCTGCCGCTGTCCACTGCCGAATATAATCTGATGCTGGCCTTTGCGACCCGCCCCAACAGCGTGCTGAGCCGCGACCAGTTGCTCGACATCACCCAGGGGCGCGAAGCCAATGCGTTCGACCGGGCGATCGACAACCAGATCAGCCGCCTGCGCAAGAAGATCGAGCCGGACCCCAAAAACCCGACGCTGATCAAGACCGTCTGGGGCGGCGGCTACACATTATCGGCGGAAGTGCGCAAATTGTGATGGCGTGGAAGCGGTTGCGCCTATGGCCGCAAAGCCTGGTCGGGCAGATCATCCTGCTCGTCGCGCTGGCGCTGTTCGTGGCGCAGGCGATCAATTTCGCGCTGCTCTATCGCGAACGGACCCAGCTGGAACTGACGGGCCAGACGGCCCCTGCCGTCTATCGCGTCATCGATGCGCTCGACAACCGGCCCGATCGTCCGGTCCCGCCACGGATGCGCGCCCGCTTCGTCCAAGGCACACCGACGCTGAAAGGACAGGCGCGCCCCGATATCGAAAAGCGCGCCATGGCGATGTTCGGGGATATTGGCCTCAACATATTGAGCGTCCGCGTGGTGCAGGATGATAGCGTCATGCCCATGCGCCGCTGGGAGCGCATCCGCATCCGCGCCAATGGCGAACGCCCGCACGACCATCGCGTTGCCCGGCTGACGCTGGCGGCGGAATATGAACCGGGCAAATGGGTGGTGACGCAGGCGCGGACCGGCGACCGGCCACAGCGCTTTGGCGGCTGGCTGGTCGGCCAGACGCTCATCCTCTACGTCATCGTCCTGCTGCCCCTGCTCTGGGTCGGAAGTCGCCTCGCGCGACCGTTGAAGCAGCTCACCGGCTCCGCCCAGCAATTTGCCCGCACCGGCTCTGCCGACCCCGTGGACGAACGCGGTCCCGGCGATGTGCGCGACCTCACCATGGCATTCAACGCCATGCGATCGCGCATCATCGCGATGCTTGATGAGAAAGACCGGATGCTCGGCGCGATCGGCCATGACCTGCGCACGCCGCTCGCATCGCTGAGGGTCCGGGCCGAATCGGTCGAGGATGATGGCGAACGGGCGCGTATGTCCGAAACCATCGATGAAATGAACCGGATGCTGGAGGATATCCTCTCGCTCGCCCGCGCCGGACGCAGCACCGAAGCCGCGCAGAAGGTCGATCTCGCTTCTCTGGCCGACGCGGTGGTGGAGGATTTCATCGAACTGGGATCGCCGGTCGACATGACCGACAGTGACCGCGCCGTCGCCTTCGTCCGCCCCCAGCAGATCCGCCGCGCGCTGCGCAACATCATCGAAAACGCCATCGTCTATGGCGATCGCGCCCATGTGTCGGTCAATCGCGAAGGCGGCATGATCCGCATCATTGTGGCCGATGAAGGGCCGGGCATTGCCGAGGACCGGATGGACGAAATGCTCGAACCCTTCACCCGGCTGGAAGGCTCGCGCAACCGGGAGACTGGCGGGGCCGGGCTGGGGCTGGCGCTGGTGCGTGCGATCATGGCGGAGCATCAGGGGACGTTGCGGCTGGCCAACCGACCGGGCGGCGGACTGGAAGCGAGTCTGGTGCTGCCGGGCTGAGTCGACGGGGTAATTCATGCCGACTGCGGCAAACCCTCAAACCCCCAGCTGCTCCGCCACTCGCGCCGCGCGTTTCTCTTCCAGCCGTTTGGACCGTTCCTCCAGATACACCTTGATCATCGCGACGATCGGGTCGGCCAGAAACAGCCCCATGATGCCGAACAGTGCGCCGAACAATATCTGCGCCGCCAGCACCAGCGCTGGGGCGAGATCGGTGGCCTTTTTCGCCACCATCGGCACGATCAGATAGCCATCTACAATCTGCACCGCCAGATAGACGCCAAAGGCATAGAGGCCGGTGTCGGTGCCGCCCGAAAAGCCGACCAGAATGATCAGCACGCCCGAAAGGATCGACCCGATATTGGGCAGGAAGGCGAACAGGCCGGTCAACAGGCCCAGCAGCCCTGCCATCGGCACCCCGCCCGTCCAGAGCAGCAGCCAGGTGCCGACCCCTTCGACGGCCATGCCGATCAGCCGCCCGGCCATCAGCCGCCGCAGCGTCCAGCCCATCTTGTCGGCGATGGCGTAGAAATGGCTGCGCTTTTCCATCGGCAGCATCCAGGCGACGCCGCGTTCATAGAGTTTGGGATCGACCGCGATGAAGATCGCCAGCACCAGCATCATCACCCCGCTGGTGATCGCGCCGACCGCGGTGCCGACCGCTGCAGTCACCCGCCCCATCGAACTCATTGCCTGGCTGGCGAGGCTTTTCAGATCCTCCGGCGTGGTGGACACGCCCATCTGCTGCATCCAGCCGCCCACGCGCGCGACCTGTGTTTCCACGATGGTCCGCATCGCCTGCGCCTGCTCCATCAGGCTCGATCCGGTAAGGTAGAAGGTCCACACCATGAAGGCGACGGCGCTGAGCAGCACGATCGTCAGTCGCCAGCCCCGCGCGATCGGCAGCACGCGCTTCAACAGCCGCGCCCCGCCATCCATCATCGTCGCCAGCACCAGCGCGCCCAGCACCAGCAGGATCGGCTGCGCCAATAACGCGATCAGCCCGATGACGATGGCCAGCGCGAACCAAACGCCTGCGCGCTGCAACTCCTGGGCCACCAGCGGGCTGCGCACTTCGCTGGGACCGGGTTCCTCGACATGATCTTGCGTGTCGCTCAAACCCGATACCCCTTATATCCGTTTATTCCGGGGCAGTAACGCTCGCTGGCCGCAGGCTGTTCCCGGCGCGGTCGCTGCGCAGCGACCGGACCCAGCTGAGCGGATTCCATGTCGTATCACCATCCAGGCTGAAGGTGATGAACTCGGCCCGCCCGCCAATCGCTTCCCACGGCACCGGCCCGCCAAGCCCATTTTCCTCCAGCGGCGCGCGGCTGTCGGCGCTATTGTCGCGATTGTCGCCCATCAGGAACACATGGTTGGCAGGCACCCTGACCGGTCCATACCAGTCGAGCGCGCTCGGCCCCATGTCGATCGTCAGGTACGTCTTGCCATTGGGCAGGATTTCCTGCCGCACCGGCAATTCGCAATAGTCCTTGCCGTCCACGCCACTGACCCGCGCACCGGGGAACTGCATCGGCGAACAGGGCGCATTGGCATCCACGGGCAGGCGCAGCGGCTTCAATGGCTTCTGCTTCACCGCTACGCCGTTCAGCACCACCTGACCGCCGCGCACCTCGATAATGTCACCGGGCAGACCGATCACCCGCTTGATATAATCCTCGCGCCGGTTCTGCGGCGACACGATGACGATATCGCCCCGTTCCGGCAGCCGCCCGAACAGCCGTCCTTTCAGGAAAGGCAGGGGATGGAAGCTGGGCGAGACATAGGACCAGCCGTAGGGGAATTTGCTGACCACCAGCCGGTCACCGGTCAGCAGCACCGGCATCATCGATTCGGACGGGATGTAAAAGGGCTTGGCGACGAAACTGTGAAAGGCCAGCACCGCCAGGATCAGCAGCGACAGGCTTTTGACCTCCTGCCACCAATTGACCCACGGCGCGGGCGTTTTCGTTTCGAGGGCAGGCGTCTCGTCGCTCAGGTCGGCTGCGGTCATAGGAGTCTGCTCGCTGGGGTCGGGGGGCAGGGCGCTCACAGCGGCACCGCCTCTATGATGACGAAGGCCTGCGCCCATGGATGATCGTCGGTGAGCGTCAGATGAATGACCGGCTTGTGGCCCGCAGGCACCATGGTTTCCAGCCGCGCCAGCGCACCGCCGGTCAGGGCCAACGTCGGCGCGCCCGACGGCGCGTTGACCACGCCAATATCCTTCATAAACACGCCGCGCTTGAACCCGGTCCCGACCGCCTTGGAAAAAGCCTCCTTGGCGGCAAACCGCTTGGCCAGCGTCCCCGCCTTGGTAAAGGGGCGGCGATTGGCCCTGGCCTGCTCGACATCGGTGAACACACGGCTCTCAAACCGCGCGCCGAAGCGATCGAGCGAATTCTGGATACGCTCGATATTGCAGAGGTCGGAGCCGAGGCCGATGATCACCTTGAAAGCCCCTCCCCTTCAGGTTCAAACGAGTCACGTGCCTCGTTTGAAGGGTTGGGGTGGGGGCGTGCCGCAGACGCGGTGCCAAGACGATGGCCCCCACCCCCGTCCCCTCCCCTGAAGGGGAGGGGTGAAGAATCGCCGCGATCGATATCTTGGCTCACCGCGCCAGATCCATCTGCCGCCGCATCTCTCTGATACTGCCTTCAAGCCCGCCGAAGATCGCCTCACCGATCAGGAAATGGCCGATATTGAGTTCGGCGACCTGCGGGATGGCGGCGATCGGCGCGACATTGTCGAAGGTCAGGCCGTGGCCGGCATGAGGCTCGATCCCGTTTTTCGCCGCCAGTGCAGCGGCATCGGCCAGCTTGCGCAGTTCCGCCGCGCGCGCCTCGCCATGCAGATGGGCATAGGCACCGGTATGAAATTCCACCACCGGCGCGCCCAGCCGAATCGCCGCGTCGATCTGGCGCGCGTCCGCCTCGATGAAGAGGCTGACGCGAATCCCGGCGTCACCCAATGCCTGCACAATGGGCCTCAGCGTCTCAAACTGTCCCGCCGCGTCCAGCCCGCCCTCGGTCGTGCGCTCCTCGCGCTTTTCCGGCACGATGCAGGCGGCGTGGGGCTTGTAGCGCAGCGCGATGTCCAGCATCTCCGCCGTTGCTGCCATTTCCAGATTGAGCGGGACGTTCAGCGCCGCCATCAGCGTGGCGACATCCTCGTCGCGAATATGCCGCCGGTCCTCGCGCAGATGCGCGGTGATTCCGTCCGCCCCCGCCTTCACCGCCAGCAACGCCGCCTTGACCGGATCGGGATGATCCCCGCCCCGCGCGTTGCGGATGGTCGCCACATGGTCGATATTGACGCCAAGGCGCAGGGGCGTGGTCATGGCTCTATATCTTCCGGCTGCCCGGCTTGATCGCCGGGATCGCCGCCAGCTCAGGCGGCACCGCATCGGCTTCATAGACCGGGAAATTGATCGACACGAGCGGATAGAAGGGGACGCCCAGCTCCACCTCGCCCGCCGACCGGTCGACCAGCGCGGCTTCGGCGATGACGATGCCGCCTTCTGCCGTCACTGCCTCGATCGCCTGGCGCGATGACAGGCCGGTGGTCACGACATCCTCGACCATCAGCACTTTCTGTCCCGGCGATATGGCAAAGCCCCGGCGCAGCTCGAACGTCCCTTCGGGCCGTTCCAGAAACACGGCGTCCTTGCCCAGCGCGCGGCCGACTTCATGCCCGACGATCAGCCCGCCCATGGCTGGCGAAACCACCAGGTCAATCTCCTGCCGCAATTCGCGCGGCAGTTTCTGCACCATCGCGCGGGCGAGTGTCCCGGCGCGCTCGGCATTCATCAGCACGCGGGCGCATTGCAGATAATTGGCGCTGCGGCGACCCGACGACAATATGAAATGTCCTTCCAGCAATGCACCTGCTGCCCGGAATTCCGCCAAAACCTCTTCGTCGCTCATGCCGTTCATCTATCCTGTCGCGGGCCATGCGGGCGCTCTGCCCCCCATCATATCCCTGTAAACATGACGCACGCGACGCGCCATGATCGCGCCCCTGTGCGCGCTGCTGCGAAATAGGCGGCCAAAGGGGACGTTGCAACAGCGAAGAAAATCTGGTCATGGAAGCTTGAGGCATGAAAAAACCATGCCTATAAGCCGCGGCAGAACCGACCGGGCGGGGGCGATGCGCAGACGCGCGTCTTCGTTGCAGCGGCGCCAAGGGGTTACGGGGTAAGAATACGCTATGAACAAGGTGAAATCGCTCGTTCTCGCCGGATTGCTGGCCTTCGCGCCATCGATCGCGATGAACGGTCAGGCGCTGGCGCAGGACAATGTCGCCGTCGCCGCGCCAGCTGCGGACAATGCCGCCGCTCCGGCTGATTCGGCTGCCAACGCCGCCGCACCGGCCGCCGAGGCTGCGCCCGTGGCCAAGGTCGCCGCGCCGCCGCGCATGAAGCCGACCGAAGGCATTGGTATGCCAAAGCCGGGCGAAGTCACGCTGCAGGAGCAGTTCACGTCCACCGGCCACACCGCCCGCTGGCTGCATGACAAGATGCTGCTGCCGCTGATCTTCGCGATCTCCATCCTCGTCCTTGCCCTGATGCTCTATGCCATGTGGCGTTTCCGGGCGAGCGCGAACCCGATCCCGTCCAAGACGTCGCACAACACCTTCATCGAAGTGGTGTGGACGGTGCTGCCGGTGCTGATCCTTCTGGTCGTCGCGGTGCCATCGATCGGCCTGCTGGCCGACCAGTATAAGCCCGCGCCCAAGGATGCGCTGACCGTCAAGGTCACCGGCTATCAATGGTATTGGGGTTATGAATATCCCGATGCGGGCATCCCCGAATTCGTGTCGAACATGCTGACCGAGGAACAGGCCAAGGCCAGCGGCGAACCGCATCAGCTGGCCGCCGACAACCGTCTGGTCCTGCCCGCCGGTCGCCCGATCAAGCTGATCATCACCGCCGCCGACGTCATTCACAGCTTCGCGGTGCCTTCGCTCTGGGTCAAGATGGACGCCGTTCCCGGCCGCCTGAATGAAAAGAGCTTCACCATCCTTGAGCCGGGCGTCTATTACGGCCAGTGTTCGGAACTGTGCGGCGCGCGCCACGGCTTCATGCCGATCGCGATCGAGGCACTGCCGCCTGCGCAGTTCGACCAGTGGGTACTCTCGCAGGGCGGCAAGCCCGCTGGCGCGGCCCCTGCCGTTGCCGCCGCCGCGCCCGCCGCTGACGCCAAGCTTTGATGTAAGGGCAGAACCGCCATGACCACCATTACCGCAGATCATCATGGCGACCACGCCCATGATCATCACGATGCCGATCACAAGCCAGCCTTTTTCCAGCGCTGGTTCATGTCCACCAATCATAAGGACATCGGCACCCTCTACCTGATCTTCGCGATTTTCGCGGGCGTCGTGGGCGGGGCGATTTCCGGCCTGATGCGCGTCGAACTGGCGCAGCCGGGCATCCAGTATCTCCAGGGCTGGGCCAATATCCAGCATTCGCTGCTGGGCGCTGAGCCTGCCAGCCTCGACCAGGCCTATCACCTGTGGAATGCGCTGATCACCGCGCACGGCCTGATCATGGTGTTCTTCATGGTGATGCCCGCCATCATCGGCGGCTTTGGCAACTGGTTCGTGCCGATCATGATCGGCGCGCCGGACATGGCCTTCCCGCGCATGAACAATATCAGCTTCTGGCTACTCATCCCCGCCTTCGCGCTGCTGCTCGGCTCGGCCTTCGTGCCCGGCGGCACCGGCTATGGCGCCGGCACTGGCTGGACCGTCTATGCCCCGCTCTCGACCAGCGGTTCGGCTGGCCCGGCGGTCGATATGGCGATCCTGTCGCTGCACATTGCGGGCGCTGGCTCGATCCTGGGTGCGGTCAACTTCATCACCACCATCCTCAACATGCGCGCGCCGGGCATGACCCTGCACAAGATGCCGCTGTTCGTCTGGTCGGTGCTGGTTACCGCCTTCCTGCTGCTGCTGGCGCTGCCGGTTCTGGCCGCGGCGATCACCATGCTGCTGACCGACCGCAACTTCGGCACCACCTTCTATGACGCAGCCGGTGGCGGCGATCCTGAACTCTACCAGCATCTCTTCTGGTTCTTCGGTCACCCCGAAGTCTATATCATGATCCTGCCCGGCTTCGGTATCGTCAGCCAGATCATCTCGACCTTCTCGAAAAAGCCCGTGTTCGGCTATCTCGGCATGGCTTACGCCATGGTCGCGATCGGCATCGTCGGCTTCGTCGTCTGGGCGCACCATATGTTCACCACCGGCATGTCGGTGAATGTGAAGATGTATTTCACCGCCGCCACCATGGTCATCGCGGTGCCGACCGGCATCAAGATCTTCTCGTGGATCGCGACCATCTGGGGCGGTTCGATCAGCTACAAGACTCCGATGGTCTGGGCGCTGGGCTTCATCTTCCTGTTCACCGTGGGCGGCGTCACCGGCGTCGTGCTGGCCAATGGCGGCGTCGATGACGTGCTGCACGACACCTATTATGTCGTCGCGCACTTCCACTACGTCCTCTCGCTGGGTGCGGTGTTCTCGCTGTTCGCGGGCTTCTATTACTGGTTCCCGAAAATGTCGGGGCGCATGTATAATGAATTCCTCGGCCAGCTGCATTTCTGGGTGTTTTTCGTCGGCGTGAACCTGCTGTTCTTCCCGATGCACTTTCTGGGCCTGTCGGGTATGCCGCGTCGTTACCCCGACTATCCCGCCGCCTTTGAAAAGTGGAACCAGGTTGCGACCCATGGCTATGAAATCATGGCTGTCGGCATGGTGATCTTCTTCATCAACGTGTTCTGGTCGCTGGCGGCTGGCAAGAAGGCCGCTGGCAATCCCTGGGGCGAAGGCGCGACCACGCTGGAATGGACCCTGTCCAGCCCGCCGCCCTTCCACCAGTTTGAAACCCTGCCCGTGATCGACGATGCCGCGCATCACTGATTATCGGACATACTGACATGATCGAGGGGGCGGGTGCCAAGCCCGCCCCCTCATGCTATATGCCCCCGACTGGTGGGGCAGGAACCGATATGACGACCGCTATGCTGACCACCGCTCCGATCACGGCCCACTGGCGCGACTTCCTCGCGCTGACCAAGCCGCGCGTCATGACTTTGGTGGTGTTTACCGGCTTGTGCGGTCTGCTGGCGGCCCCCGGCCATATCCACCCGGTGCTGGCCTTCACTGCCATCCTGTGCATTGCGCTGGGCGCAGGCGCGGCGGCCACGCTCAACCAATGGTATGAGGCGGATATCGACGCCAAGATGAAGCGCACCGCCAACCGTCCGCTGCCCGCCGGACGTATGGACCGCACATCGGCGCTGCACTTTGGCGTTGGCCTCTCCTTCTTCTCTGTCATCCTGATGGGCATGGCGACCAACTGGCTGGCGGCGGTCGTGCTTGCCGTCTCGATCCTGTTCTACGTGTTCGTCTATACCATCTGGCTCAAGCCCCGCACGGCGCAGAATATCGTCATCGGCGGCGCGGCCGGTGCCTTTCCACCGGTCATCGGCTGGGCGGCAGTGACCGGGGACGTAACCGCACTGCCGGTTGCATTGTTCATGCTGATTTTCTTCTGGACGCCACCCCATTTCTGGGCGCTCGCCCTGTTCGTCAAAACCGATTATGCCGCCGCGGGCATCCCGATGTTGCCGGTCGTTTCGGGCGAAGTGGCGACCCGTCGCCAGATCTGGTTCTACACGGCGATCATGGCGGTTGCGGCGATGGCCCCGGTGCTGTTGCGCCTCACCGGCCTGCTCTATGGCACCGTGGCGTTGCTTGGCACATTGCTGTTCGCCGTCTTTGCCTTCCAGGTCTATCGCCGTCGCGAAAGCGATCCGGCGCGGATGGGACCGGAGCGGCGTCTGTTCAAATATTCGATCCTCTATCTTTTCCTCCTCTTTGGAGCAGTGGTCGTCGACCGCTGGCTACTCGCATGACCCCGGACGAAGAAAAGCTGATCCGCGCCCGGCAAAAGTCGCGCGCACTGGTGACGGGCCTCATTCTGGCGGCGCTGGTGATTCTGTTCTATGCCATCACCCTGGCGAAGATCGGCGGGAGCAGCGCGATCTGATGGCGACGCTGCCGCCTTCTCCGTTCGACCGCGACCGGCGCAACCGCCGCACGATGATCGCCATGGCGGGCGTCGGCCTGTCGATGCTGGCGCTCGGCTTTGCCTCGGTCCCGCTCTATCGTATCTTCTGCGAACAGACCGGCTTTGGCGGCACCACCATGCGCGCCGACGCCAATGTGCAGGTGCGCGAAGCGGCGGGCCACACCATGTCGATCCGTTTCGATTCCAATGTCCAGCCGGGAATGCCCTGGCAATTCTACCCCGAACATCGCACTGATACGGTGACCGTGGGCAGCAAGGACATGGCAATCTTCATCGCGAAGAACATGTCGGACAAGCCGGTCACCGGCACCGCCAGCTTCAACGTCACCCCCAGCCAGGCGGGTGCCTATTTCACCAAGATTCAATGCTTCTGCTTCACCCAGCAGACCTTGCAACCGGGACAGGAGGTGCGGATGCCCGTCCTCTATTTCGTCGATCCCAGGATCCTGAAAGACCCGGATAACAAGGATACGCAGCAAATTACCTTGAGCTATACCTTCTACCCTGTTGAGCAGGACAAGAAGCCAAGCTAAGGCACGAGTTAAGAACACGGACAAGCGAACAGGGAAGAGCAGTCATGGCAGGCGCCAAGAATCACGATTATCATATTCTCCCGCCCAGCATCTGGCCCTTGTTTGGCGCCATGTCGGCGCTGGTCATGGCCTTTGGCGGGATCATGTGGATGCACCCCGACGCGCTGCCCGCTGGCGGCGGCTGGGTGTTCCTGCTCGGCCTGGCCGGCGTATTGTTCACCTTCTACAGCTGGTGGGCCAATGTCGTGGCCGAAGCCCATGCCGGCGATCACACCCCGGTGGTCCAGCTGCACCTGCGCTACGGCATGATCCTATTCATCGCATCGGAAGTGATGTTCTTCGTTGGCTGGTTCTGGGCCTTTTTCGACTTCTCGCTGTTCCCCAGCGCGCTGCCCCCGATCGACGGCCTGTTCCCGTCGAAGGGCGTGGAAGTCATGAACGCCTTTGAGCTGCCCCTGCTCAACACGCTGATCCTGCTCTGCTCCGGCACCACCGTCACCTGGGCGCACCATGCGCTGATCCATGGCGACCGGGACGGCCTGATCAAGGGTCTGTGGTGCACCATCATCCTGGGCGCGATCTTCTCCTGCGTGCAGGCCTATGAATATGCCCATGCCCCGTTCGATTTCGGCGGCAACCCCTATAGCTCGGCCTTCTACATGGCGACCGGCTTCCACGGTTTCCACGTTCTGGTCGGCACGATCTTCCTGATCGTCAATCTGGTCCGTGCCTATAAGGGCCACTTCACCCCGCGCCAGCATTTCGGCTTTGAAGCCGCTGCCTGGTACTGGCATTTCGTCGACGTGGTGTGGCTGTTCCTCTTCGTCGCCATCTATGTCTGGGGTGGCTGGGGCGCGCCGATCCACGGCGGCTGATCGCCCGGCGATCGCTGACACTATGAATAACGGCCGGGCTTGTCCCCGGCCGTTTTCTTTTGGGCCGCCGCCCGCTATGCCAGCCCCATGATAACCCCCGTTGAACCCGTCCGCCCTGCCGCACCGCTTCTGGTCGATGCCGCGCGTGGTGCCTGCCCCAAATGCGGCGCGGCGACCCTGTTCGACGGCCCGGTCCGATTCGCACCCAGCTGTCGCGCCTGCGGTCTCGACTATGTCCAGTTCAATGTCGGCGACGGCCCCGCTGCCTTCCTGACGCTGATTGTGGGTACGTTGATGGTGGTGCTGGCGCTGGCGCTGGAGCTCAATCTCCACCCGCCGCTCTGGGTGCACATCCTGCTCTGGACCCCGCTCACCACGATCGCCGTGGTCGCCAGCCTGCGGGTTGCCAAGGGAGCGCTGCTGACGCTGGAATATCGCAACCGCGCGCGCGAAGGCCGCATCGTTGCCAAAGGCCCCGACGCATGAGCAAGCCGCGCATCCCCGTCATCCCGACCATCATCGTCGTGGCCGCCGTGCTGGTCATGATCGGCCTTGGCATCTGGCAGTTCCAGCGCCGCGCAGAAAAGGCGCAGGCGCTGCAACTCGCCGCCAGCAACCCGGCCCGCCCCCCGGTCGCCTTCCCCCAATTGCCGCCGGTGTCGCCCGAAATACTCTTCCGTCCCTCGTCGGTTCAATGCCTGCGCGTTGTCGGCTGGCAGGTCGAGGCAGGGCGCGCCGCCGATGGTTCGACCGGCTATCGCCACATCGCCCAATGCGCCACCGGGGCGGAGGGGCCAGGCGCGCTTATCGCCCTCGGCGTCACGGAACGCCCAGACGCCAAGATCGCCTGGACCGGCGGGCAGGTCGCAGGCTGGATCAGCGAGGAACCCGACCATCGCGCGCTGCTGACCCGCATCGGCGGCAAGGCGATGCCGCTCCGCCCGATGCTGATCGCGCGGACGGCACCTGCGGGCCTCAAACCCTCAGCCCCGCCCAGCGCCGCCGACGTCCCCAACAATCATCTCGCCTATGCGGTGCAGTGGTTCTTCTTCGCGATTGTTGCCGCGATCATCTATATTCTCGCCTTGCGCCGCCGCAACGCGCCCAAATCGCCCTAAAAGCTTGCCCACAAGCGCGCGCATCGCTACCGCGCTTCCCCATCATGCAATATGTCAGCACCAGGGGTAGCGCACCGGCGCTCGGTTTTGAGGATGTCACGCTGGCGGGCCTCGCGTCCGATGGCGGGCTATATGTGCCGGAAAGCTGGCCGTCCTTCTCGCCCGACGACATTCGCGCCCTGTCCGGCCTCTCCTATGTCGAAACCGCCGTCCGGGTCATGGCCCCGTTCGTCGCCGGATCGCTCGATGAGGCTGAACTGCGCGAATTGTGCCAGGCCGCCTATGGCCGTTTCAGCCATCAGGCGGTCGTGCCTTTGGTCCAGCTTGACCATCGCAACTGGCTGCTCGAACTTTTCCATGGGCCTACGCTGGCGTTCAAGGATGTCGCGCTTCAATTGCTCGGCCAGTTGTTCGAGCGCTTCCTGTCGCGGCGCGACGATCACCTGACTATCGTTGGCGCGACGTCGGGCGACACCGGCTCTGCGGCGATCGACGCGGTGGCGGGGCGTGAGAAGATCGACATTTTCATGCTCCATCCCGAAGGCCGCGTGTCCGACGTGCAGCGGCGGCAGATGACCACGGTGCGCGCGCCCAACGTCCATAATATCGCGATCGAGGGCAGCTTCGATGATGCGCAGGCGATGGTGAAACGGATGTTCAACGACGCCGATTTCAAGCGTCGCTTCAACCTGTCCGCCGTCAACTCGATCAACTGGGCGCGGTTGATGGCGCAGGTCGTCTATTATTTCTACGCCGCCGTGCGCCTGGGCGCGCCCGAACGTCCGGTCGCTTTTTCCGTACCCACCGGCAATTTCGGCGATGTGTTCGCTGGCTATGTCGCGGCGAAAATGGGCCTGCCGGTCGCGAAACTGATCGTCGCCACCAACGTCAACGACATCCTCCACCGCGCGCTGTCGCAGGGCGATTATAGCCAGGGTCAGGTCGTGCCGACTGCGACCCCCAGCATGGACATCCAGGTCAGCTCCAATTTCGAACGGCTGCTGTTCGACGCGGGCGGGCGTGATGGGCTGGCGCTGGCCGCGCAGATGGGCGGCTTTGAAGCGACCCGCGCGATGCGCCTGACCAATGCGCAGCGCGAGGGCGCGGCAGGGCTGTTCACCTCCGCCCGGATCGATGCCGACGGCATGACAATGGCGATGCGCTGGGCCTATGATGCGGCGGGCCAGATCATCGACCCGCACAGCGCCATCGGCCTGGCCGCGGCGCAGGCGACCGATCTCGACCCGTCGATCCCGGTCGTCACGCTGGCCACCGCCCACGCCGCCAAGTTCCGCGACGCGGTCGAGCGCGCCACTGGCACCCGCCCGCCGCTCCCCGCGCGTGTGGGCGACCTGTTCGCGCGCGAGGAAAGCTATGTGAAGCTGCCCGGCACGTTCGAGGCAGTGACCGCCTATGTCGCCGAACGCGCGACGCCGCGCGCTTAAATATTTCCCGTTCGCCCTGAGCCTGTCGAAGGGCTCGGCCGAACGTAGTGAGGCCTTCGCTGTCGCTCAGGCGGGGGCTTCGACTTCGCTCAGCCCGAACGGAGAGTTGCTATGATCCTTCAAACCCTCATCGGCGAACCCTGGGCCGATTATGGCCTGATCGATTCGGGCCATGGTCGCAAGCTGGAGCGCTATGGCCGCTTCCGCTTCATCCGCCCCGAACCGCAGGCGATGTGGGCGCCCGCGACCGAAAGCTGGAAAGCGGACGGCGAATTCGTCCCCGGCTCGGATGAGGAGGGCGGGGGCCGCTGGTTCTATGAAAAGCCGGTGCCTGCCGAGGGCTGGCCGCTCACATGGAAGGACGTGACCTTCCAGTCGAGCTGCACCCCCTTCCGTCATCTGGGCTTCTTCCCGGACATGGCCCCGGTGTGGGACTGGATGCGCGAACGCACCGCCGACAAAGCCGACGCCGAAGTCATGAACCTGTTTGGCTATACCGGGGTCGGCACGCTCGCCATGTCGGCCAGCGGTGCGCGCATGGTCCATGTCGATGCCTCGAAAAAGTCGGTCGCGCAGGCCCGTGCGAACGCTGACCTGTCGGGCATGGCGGACCGGCCCGTGCGCTGGATCGTCGAGGATGCGGCGAAATTCGTCGCTCGCGAAGTCCGGCGCAACCGCCGCTATGACGGCATATTGCTCGATCCGCCCAAATATGGCCGCGGTCCCGACGGCGAAGTCTGGCGGCTGGAGGAAGATCTCCCCGCGCTCATCGCCAATTGCCGCCAGTTGCTCGACGCCGACAGCCGTTTTCTGTTCCTGACCGTCTACGCCGTGCGCATGTCGGCCCTCGCTATCGGAGAACTGCTGCGACAGGCCTTTGCCGACCTGCCCGGCGAGGTTGAAGTGGGCGAACTGGCGGTGCGGGAAGAAGCGCGCGGGCTGTTGCTCCCCACCGCCATCTGGGCGCGCTGGAAGCGGTAAGCCTACTTCCCCACCCGTATCTCAAACAGCTTCGGCCAATATTTGCCCGTGATAAAGACCCGGTCCTTCGCCGCGTCATAGGCAATGCCGTTCGCCACCGCCTCGCTATCGCGCACCCCGGCGGCCTTCATCAGCCGCGCAACATCGATCCAGTCGATCACTGCGCCGGTCGCGGGATCGATCCGTGCGATCTTCGTCTCATACCAGATATTGGCCCAGATTTCGCCGCGCACCCATTCCAGTTCGTTGAGCCGCTCGACCGCGCGCCCGTTCCACGTCACGGTGATGCGGCGTTGCTCGGCGAGGCTTTCAGGATCAAGGAAGCGCAACTGCGCGCTGCCATCGCTCTGGATGATATGTCGCCCGTCCTGCGTCAGCCCCCAGCCTTCGCCCGCATAGCGAAAATCCCCGACCGGCGCGAAATCGGCCAGCTTCCAGACGAAACCCTGCCCATGGCGCCAGGTCAGACTGATCAGCCGGTCACCCCAATTGACGATCCCCTCGCCAAAATAGCGCGGCTCCAGCACGCGCCGCTGGATCACCTTGCCATCCTTCAGCCGCACCTTGCGAATGTCCGACTGCCCCTCCAGTCCGGTGCTTTCATACAGCGCGCCGTCATGGAAAAAGAGCCCCTCGGTAAAGGCGGCGGGATCATGCGGGTAGGTTTTGAGCAGCGTCCAAGGGGTGTCGGCGAATGCCGGGGTGGCGAAGGCCAGCGCGCCCAATAGCGTGAGCAGCAGCCGCTTCATTCCGCCGCGGCCTGCGCCGCAACCGCCGCCGCCAGCCAGTCGGGCAGGGTAGCGGGATCGAGCGTTTCCACCCGCCGCAGCTCGATCGACAATCCCATGTCCGGCAATGCCGCCCGCTGCCTTTTCTCGTCGGCTTGGCGGAGCGGCACCGCGACCAGCCGCCGGTTCACCTTGGCGCGATAATGCATCCGCGCGGTATTTTCCTGCCCGACATAGCAGCCCTTGTCATAATCGACCCCGTTCAATTCCCCGGCATTGGTTTCCAGCCACAGCGTCTGGTCCTGCCCCAACTCGCCTGCCCCCTCGAATACGCCAAGCGCCAGCCGATGCGCGCGAAACGTCGCTGCCGCGTCGCCATCCCCCGGCGCAGCAATCCAGCGATGCCCCAGAGCGGGCAGGCGCGGATCGTGCGGCCTGTCCGCCGCCTCCAGCGCCCAATGCACCGCCAGCGACTCATCGCGCGCAATCACGACCTTCCGCCGCAACCGATACAGCGTCAGCCGCTTCGCCAGCGCATCGGCTTGCGCCGCCTCACAGTCGATCAGCACGTCGTCGCCATCGGCCCAAAGGATCATGTCGAACAGCGCTTTCCCCTGTGCGGTCAGCAGCGCGGTCCAGCGCGGCGCACCGGGTGCCAGCGTCAAAACATCGCGCGTCAGCAGGCCTTGCAGAAAGGGCCGCGCCTCCTCGCCTGAAATTCTGAGGATCGCGCGGTCGGTGAGGGTGGTGCCGGTCATCGGCTTTAGGTAGGACAGATGCACCCAATTACCAACCCGTTCGGGCTGAGCGAAGTCGAAGCCCTTGCCTGAACATCGTGAAGGCCTCACTGCGTTCGGCATGGCCCTTCGACTTCGCTCAGGGCGAACGGTTTTTCACGGAGCGCACCATGTCCGAAACTTTCGACCTGATCCTGAAGAACGGCACCATCCACACGCCGGGCGGCGCGGAGCAGGCCGATGTCGGCGTGCGCGGCGGCAGGATCGTTGCGATCGGCACGGGCCTTGGCGACGCAGGCGAAACCATCGACTGCACCGGCCTCGACGTGCTGCCCGGCTGCATCGACAGCCAGGTCCATTTTCGCGAGCCGGGGCTGGAGCATAAGGAAGATCTCGAATCGGGCAGCCGCGCCGCGGTGCTGGGCGGCATCACCGCCGTGTTTGAAATGCCCAACACCAATCCCAACACCGACACGGCCGAGCGGGTGCATGACAAGCTCAAGCGCGCCCACCACCGCATGTGGTGCGACCATGCCTTCTATGTCGGCGCGACGGCGGACAACGCGGAGCATCTGCGCGATCTGGAACGCATCCCCGGCACCGCAGGGGTCAAGATTTTCATGGGCGCGTCGACCGGCAGCCTGCTGGTCGATGATGACAATGCGCTCGCCCGCGTGCTGGCCAGCGGCACCCGCCGCGTCGCCATCCATGCCGAGGATGAGACGCGGATGAACGCGCGCAAGGGCCATGCGCTGGCCGGCGACCCGTCGTCGCACCCGGTCTGGCGTGACGATGAAAGCGCGATGATCGCCACCAAACGCATCATCGGCCTGGCCCGCGCCGCGCGCCGCCGCATCCACATATTGCACATCACCACGCCCGCCGAACTCGCCTATATCGGCCAGAACAAGGATATCGCGACCTGCGAGGTGACGCCCCAGCATCTGACGCTGGCGGGGGAGGAGGCCTATCCGCGCCTTGGCACCTATGCGCAGATGAACCCACCGATCCGGTCGGGCGCGCACCGCGACGGGCTGTGGCACTGGCTCAATCAGGGCGTACCTGACGTGCTGGGCAGCGATCACGCCCCCCACACGATCGAGGAAAAGGCCAAGCCCTATCCCACCAGCCCCAGCGGGATGCCCGGCGTCCAGACGCTGGTGCCGCTGCTGCTCAACCATGTGGCGGAGGGGCGGCTGACGCTGCGCCGCTTCATCGAACTGACCTCGTCCGGCCCGCAGCGCGTATTCGGGTTGGTCGGCAAGGGGCGGATCGCGCTTGGCTATGACGCCGACTTCACCGTGGTGGACCTAAAAAAACGCTGGACCGTGGGCAGCGACTGGCTTGCCTCCCGCTGCAACTGGTCCCCGTTCGAGGGGATGGAACTGACCGGCAAGGCGATCGGCACCATCATCCGCGGCCATCGCGTGATGTGGGAAGATGCGCTGGCCAATGACGCTGTCGGCGAAGCGGTGCGCTTCGAGGCGACCGAGTTCGCGTAAAACACCAAAGCCCGTTCGTTTCGAGCGTGTCGAGAAACGCAAACACTGCACCAACGTTTCTCGACACGCTCGAAACGAACGGAGTTTGACTAAACCGTCGCCACCCGGTTCCGCCGGGCCATGCGCACGCCATCGGTCGCAAACAGGATCAGGGCGATCCAAATGAGGCCAAAGCTCAGCATCTGGCCCTGGCTCAATGTCTCACCGAGCAGCACGACGCCGCAGAAAAATTGCAGCATCGGGGCCAGATATTGCAATATGCCCAGCGTCGCCATGGGCAGCCGTTGCGCCGCCATGGCGAACAGCACCAGCGGCACAGTTGTCACCGCGCCGGAAATCACCAGCAGCGCCGTCGTCCCGGCATCCTGCCCGAAACTCACCCCGCCATGGCCCGCTTCCCAGATCAGGTAAGCAATGGCTGGCGGCGTCAGCAGCAGCGTTTCGACTCCCAGGCCCGTCATCGGCGCGACGGGTGTGATTTTGCGCAACAGGCCATAGAAAGCAAAGCTGATCGCCAGCGTCAGGCTGATCCACAACGTCGTCAGCGCCGCCGCCGCCAATATGGCAACACCTACCGCCGCCACGCCGATCGCCAGCATTTGCGGCCGCCGCAGCTTTTCCTTCAACACCAGCACGCCCAGCGCGACATTGACCAGCGGGTTGAGGAAATAGCCAAGGCTCGTAGCGATGACATGCCCTTCATTGACCGCCCAGACATAGGTCAGCCAGTTGATCGCGATCATCAGCGCCGAAGCGGCCAGCGGCACGATCAACCGCCGTTCGCGCAACGCCGTCATCAGCGGGGCCAAGCCCCGTCGCGCCGCCAGCAGCGTGACGATCAGCAGCAGCGACCACAAGACCCGCTGGGTGACGATCTCGATCGGATCGACATGATGGACCAGCCGAAAGAAGAGCGGGAGCAGCCCCCAGGCGGTATAGGCGACAATCGCAGCGATCAGGCCATTGCGCGCATGATTATGCGTCGGGCTCAGAAAATCCCCCCGCCCAGGAACAGCCGCAACGCCCCGAACGCCGCGACGATCAGGCAGAAATTGCGCCCGCCATTGCGCGAAGAGATCATGCCGATCACCGCGCCGAACAGCGCCATGGGCACCAGCAGCCAGTTCAGTGCGCCCAGCAACGGAATGAAGGCTGGGATCATCAGGACCAGGGTGACAAGGCCGATAAAGCCGGATAATATATTTAGCATCCAGCCTAAGGCTTGTGGGGATTTAGGATTCCCATTTGGAGTGAGATGTGATTCACACTCCGGATGGAACGTTTTGTATTGACCGACGCCCAGTGGGCAAAGATGGAACCGCACTGTCTGGGCAAGCC
>NZ_QVRA01000078.1 GCF_003591655.1 Sphingobium terrigena | reverse complement strand
GTCGCCGCTGAAGTGGCCCGGATCAAGGCGATCAACGCCGACCTGGAAGCCCGCAACGCCCTTCTCGAACTGCAGAACGAGAAGATGCGCCGCACCCTTTTTGGTCAGCGATCCGAACGCACGCGCCATCTGCTCGACCAGATGGAGCTGACGTTCGAGGAGTGCGAGACCGCTGCCAGCGAAGACGAGGCGTTGGCCGCGTTGGCAGCGGCGAAGACCAACGTCGCACCGTTTGAACGCAAGCGGCCCGCGCGCAAGCCCTTGCCCGAACATCTGCCACGCGAGCGCGTTGTAATCGCTTCGCCCGATGCCTGCCCATGCTGCGGCTCGGATCGGCTGTGCAAGCTGGGTGAGGATATCACCGAGACACTTGAGGTCGTGCCGCGCCAGTGGAAGGTGATCCAGACCGTGCGGGAGAAGTTCTCCTGCCGGGATTGTGAGAAGATCACCCAACCGCCAGCGCCGTTCCATGTGACGCCCCGCGGGCTATTTGGCCCCAGCTTCCTGGCGATGCTGTTGTTCGAGAAGTTCGGCGCGCATCAGCCGCTCAACCGCCAGCGCGATCGCTATGCCCGTGAGGGCGTGGAACTGAGCCTTTCGACCCTGGCCGATCAGGTCGGCACCTGCACCGCTGCGCTGACGCCGCTCTATTTGTTGATCGAGGCGCATGTCCTGGCCGCAGAGCGGCTGCATGGCGATGATACGACAGTGCCAGTGCTGGCCAAGACCAAGACCGATACGGGCCGGATCTGGACCTATGTTCGGGATGATCGACCTTTTGGCGGACCGGCACCGCCCGCAGCGATCTTCCATTATTCCCGCGACCGGCGGGGCGAGCATCCTGTGGGCCATCTGCGCGGTTGGAGAGGCATTCTTCAGGCTGATGCCTATGCCGGCTATAATGCCCTGTTCCATGGCGACCGCCTGCCGGCGCCGCTGACCCGCGCCCTGTGCTGGAGCCATGCGCGCCGCTATTTCTTCGAGCTGGCCGATATTGCCGCGCAGCTCAAGAAGCGCCGCAAAAAGGCCGCCATCTCGCCGCTGGCAGTGGAAGCGGTCTGCCGTATCGACGCGATCTTCGACATCGAGCGCGCCATTAACGGCAGACCTGCACAGGAGCGCCTTGCCCTTCGGCAGGAGCACAGCGCACCGCTTGTTGCCGATCTGGAACAATGGATGCGGGAGAACCGGTCGAAGCTATCGAAGAACAACGATGTGGCTGAGGCCATGGATTATATGCTCAAGGCATGGCCTGCATTTACCGCCTTCCTCGACGATGGCCGTATATGCCTGACGAACAATGCGGCGGAACGGGCACTCAGAGGCATAGCACTTGGAAGAAAATCCTGGCTCTTCGCTGGTTCAGACCGCGGAGGTCAGCGCACCGCCTTCATGCTGAGCCTCATCGGCACGGCGAAGCTTAACGACATCGATCCGCAGGCTTGGCTCGCCGATGTGCTCAGCCGCATCGCCGACATCCCACAGAGCCGGCTCCACGAACTGCTTCCCTGGAACTGGCGCGTCACAGACGATCAACGCCAAGCGGCCTGATCTGCGTATTTCACCGGATGCATAC
>NZ_QVRA01000077.1 GCF_003591655.1 Sphingobium terrigena | reverse complement strand
GCGGTCCTCGAAGGTGCATCCGGTATCACCCTTCCTGAGACGCGCGACTTTGCCAATATCGAGGGGAAGGGCGCCAGCGCCCAAGTCGAGGGCGCAACCGTGCTGCTTGGCAACCGGCGCCTCATGGATGAAGGAAAAGTAGCGCTGGGAGCCCTCGAGGAACCTGGCGAGCGCCTGAAAGGGGCGGGGCGCACCGTTGTCCATGTTGCGCGCGGCGGCGAGATTCTCGGGTTGATCGCCATAGCGGATGCGGCGCGGCCAACCGCGAAGGCGACCGTCGCGGCGCTTCGGGAGCGCGGCGTCAAGGTCGCGATGATTACCGGCGACAACGCCGGCACGGCCAAGCGAATCGCCGATGAGCTTGGCATCGACATCGTCCTTGCCGACGTGCTTCCCGGTCAAAAGGCGGAGAAGGTCAAGGAGCTGCAGGCCCAGGGCCAGCGTGTCGGCATGGTCGGTGACGGAGTCAACGATGCCCCCGCGCTTACCCAGGCCGACGTAGGGTTTGCGATCGGGGCGGGCACTGACGTCGCGATGGAAAGCGCCGATGTCGTCCTGATGAAGAGCGATCCTTATGATATTGTCGGTGCCATAGCGCTCTCACGCGCCACGCTTCGCAAGATGCACCAAAATCTGTGGTGGGCGGTCGGCTACAATGTGATCGCCTTTCCACTCGCGGCAGGTGTGCTCTATCCGGTGCTGCTGAGCCCCGAGGTCGCTGCGCTGGCTATGTCGGGCAGCTCCGCACTCGTCGCGGTCAACGCGCTGCTGCTGAAGCGCACCCGGCTGGCGGGTATCAGTCGGGGCGGCATGAGTCGGGCATCAGCGGTGGAGCACAATGCCGTTGGTGCCGCTGTTTGAGACCGGCCCACGAGTGCGGCCCCGGCCCCTCGCGGCCCGCTACCGTGGTGTGTATGATTGCCGACAGGAGAAAGAACCGGTGGTGAAGGCGAAGAACGAGCCCCGTTACGCCGAGCAGCTGCGCGCGCTCCAGATCGGGCTCACCGCCCTGCAGCGGGGAATTATCGAGGATGGCCGCAAGGTGCTGGTCATCGTTGAAGGGCGCGACGCGGCCGGCAAAGACGGCACGATAAAGCGTGTCGTCGAGCACTTGAGCCCGCGCGAAACCCGGGTGGTGGCACTCGGGCCCCCATCGGATCACGATCGCCGGTCGCGGTATTTCCAGCGCTGGGTCCCTCATCTGCCGGCTGCCGGCGAGATCGTGCTGTTCAATCGTAGCTGGTACAATCGCGCCGGGGTGGAGCGCGTGATGGGCTTTTGCACCGACAAGGAATATGAGGAGTTTCTGACGACCGTCCCGATGTTCGAGCAGTTGCTCGAACATTGCGGGGTCACGCTGGTAAAATATTATCTCGATATCTCGAGGGCGGAACAGAAGAAGCGCCTGACCGCCCGACGCGCGGATCCGCTCAAACAGTGGAAGATCAGCCCGATCGATGTTCAGGCGAACAAGCGCTGGAAGGCCTATAGCAAGGCGCGCGATGCAATGCTCGCCCGCACGCACAGCATCGCAGCACCCTGGACGGTGGTGCGAGGGGACGACAAGCACCAGGCCCGTCTCGCGCTGATCAGGGATCTGCTGACCCGGCTGGGAGAAACGGATTCTGATCGCTATGG
>NZ_QVRA01000076.1 GCF_003591655.1 Sphingobium terrigena | reverse complement strand
TTGTGCCGGCCTTTTTGTGTGGCCGCGACGGCTTACGTAGCGCAATCCCTGGCAGAGAAGCTGGCGCCGACGTCCCTCAAGCTCGCCTACCGTGAATCTGTGGCCGAATAATGCACAGGGGCCAAGATCCTGTGGCACGATGGCATTGGCATGTCGCTCTATGCCAAGCGTCTGGAGCGCGGGAAGTATATCTGGCCGTCGGCTGTAGACGGGGTAATTGCCATCTCTGCCTCCCAGCTGGCTTGCATGCTTGAGGCGATCGACTGGCGTAACCCGCAAGCAACCTGGCGCCCGACACTGGCCGGATAATCGGTGTCGGGAGGCTAAAAAGCTAGAGATTCCGGTGCTTTTCTGCTATGCCTTTAGGCATGGGTGACGCGGCGCAAGCAGAGATCCAGAGCCTTCGCGAGCAGCTTGCCGCAGCCCAGGCGGTCGCCGCCGAGGTGGCCCGGATAAAAGCGATCAACGCCGATCTGGAAGCCCGCAATGCCCTTCTGGAACTGCAGAATGAGAAGATGCGCCGCACCCTTTTTGGTCAGCGATCCGAACGTACCCGCCATCTGCTCGACCAGATGGAGCTGACGTTCGAGGAGTGCGAGACCACTGCCAGTGAAGACGAGGCATTGGCCGCGCTGGCGGCAGCAAAGACCAACGTCGCGCCGTTCGAACGCAAGCGGCCCGCCCGCAAGCCCTTGCCCGAGCATCTGCTGCGCGAACGCGTCGTCATTGCCGCGCCCGAGGCCTGTCCCTGCTGCGGCTCAGAACGGCTGTGCAAGCTGGGCGAGGATATCACCGAGACGCTCGAGGTGGTGCCGCGCCGATGGAAGATGGTCCAGACCGTGCGGGAGAAGTTCTCCTGTCGCGATTGCGAGAAGATCTCACAGCCGCCGGCGCCGTTCCATGTGACGCCTCGCGGGCTCTTTGGTCCCAGCTTCCTCGCCATGCTGCTGTTCGAGAAGTTCAGCGCGCATCAACCGCTCAACCGCCAGCGTGATCGCTATGCCCGCGAAGGCGTGGAGTTGAGCCTATCGACATTGGCCGACCAGGTCGGCACCTGCGCCGCCGCGCTGATGCCGCTCTATCTGCTGATCGAAGCCCACGTCCTGGCCGCCGAGCGACTGCATGGCGACGATACGACGGTGCCGGTGTTGGCCAAGACCAAGACCGACACGGGCAGGATCTGGACCTATGTACGAGACGATCGACCTTTCGGCGGGCCAGCGCCGCCAGCCGCGATCTTTCACTATTCCCGTGACCGGCGGGGTGAGCATCCCGTTGCCCATTTACGAGGCTGGAGCGGCATCCTCCAGGCGGACGCCTATGCCGGCTATAACGCGCTGTTTCAGACCGAGCGGGTTCCGGCGCCGCTGGCCCGCGCCCTATGCTGGAGCCATGCACGCCGCTATTTCTTCGAACTGGCCGATATCGCCACCCAGCTCAAGAAGCGCCGCAAGAAAGCGCCGGTTATCTCGCCGCTGGCAGTGGAAGCCGTCCGCCGCATCGATGTGATCTTCGACATCGAACGCGCCATCAATGGGAGGTCCGTGCAGGATCGTCTTGCCCTTCGCCAGGAACTCAGCGTCCCGCTGGTGGCCGAACTGGAGGCATGGATGCGCGAGAACCGGTCCAAGCTCTCCAAGAACAGCGATGTCGCCGAGGCCATGGATTACATGCTCAAGGCATGGCCGGCCTTCACCGCCTTCCTTGATGACGGCCGCATCTGCCTCACGAACAACGCTGCGGAACGGGCGCTAAGGGGCATAGCAACGACCGATTCATACTACACCTCCTCTTCAAATGTCCGGAAACAGGGACTTTTGGTTTTCCATTTTGATGCGACACGGGCCTCTGTGACGCGGGAACTGGGTCACTTCGTCCTTTTCCAG
>NZ_QVRA01000075.1 GCF_003591655.1 Sphingobium terrigena | reverse complement strand
GCCGAGCGCGCAAGGATCCTCAATCGCGTGGCTGACCGGCTCGAGGACAATCTCGAGCTGCTCGCGCTGGCCGAGACCATGGACAACGGGAAGCCGATCCGGGAGACCCGCGCCGCCGATGTGCCGCTGGCCATCGATCACTTCCGCTATTTCGCCGGCTGCGTCCGCGCGGAGGAAGGGTCGATCTCGACAATCGACGAGAAGACGATCGCCTATCATTTCCGCGAGCCGCTGGGCGTCGTCGGACAGATCATTCCGTGGAATTTCCCGCTGCTGATGGCGGCCTGGAAGATTGCCCCGGCGCTCGCGGCCGGCAACTGCACGGTCATCAAGCCCGCCTCGCAGACGCCGCTTTCGCTGCTGCTGTTCGCCGAGCTGACCGCCGATATCCTGCCGCCGGGGGTGGTCAATATCGTGACCGGACCGGGTGGGTCGGTCGGACGCGCGATCGCGGCCAATCCGCGGATTGCGAAAGTGTCCTTCACCGGCGAAACGACGACCGGCCGGCAGATCATGGGCTATGCCGCCGAGCACCTGATCCCGCAGACGATGGAGCTGGGCGGAAAGTCCCCGAACATCTTCCTGGCGGACGTCATGAACGAGGACGACAATTTCCTCGACAAGGCGCTGGAAGGCTTCGCCCTGTTCGCGTTCAACAAGGGTGAGGTCTGCACCTGCCCCTCGCGCGCGCTGGTCCACGAATCGATCTTCGACCGGTTTGTCGAAAGGGCGGTCGCGCGCGTCGCGGCGATCCGGGTCGGCGACCCGCTCGATCCGCTCACGCAGATGGGCGCGCAGGCGTCGGAGGACCAGCTCCACAAGATCCTGGGCTATATCGACATCGGCAAGCAGGAAGGCGCCGAGTGCCTGACGGGGGGGCAGCGCGCCCGTCCGGGAGGCGAGCTCGACGACGGCTTCTTCGTCGAGCCCACCGTGTTTGTCGGCAACAACAAGATGCGGATCTTCCAGGAGGAGATTTTCGGGCCGGTCCTGTCGGTGACCCCGTTCAAGACGATCGAGGACGCGATCTCGATCGCCAACGACACCATCTACGGATTGGGCGCCGGTGTGTGGACCCGTAACGGCAATCATGCCTATCGGCTGGGCCGCGCGATCGAGGCCGGTCGGGTGTGGACCAACTGCTATCATGCCTATCCCGCGCACGCGGCGTTCGGAGGATATAAGGCCTCCGGGTTCGGGCGTGAAAACCACAAGATGATGCTCGACCACTATCAGCAGACCAAGAATCTGCTGGTCAGCTACGACGAGACGGCCCTCGGCCTCTTTTGACCCGGCTCACCCAGGCCGCGGCCAATCCGCGCGGCCGCCTCTGCAAGGAACACCACGATGAACAAGACCATGAAAGCTGCGGTCGTACGCGAATTTGGCCAACCGCTGGTGATCGAGGAAGTGCCGGTCACGATGCCTGGCCCGGGCCAGATCCTGGTGAAGATCGCGGCGACCGGCGTTTGTCATACAGACCTTCACGCGGCCGAGGGGGACTGGCCGGTCAAGCCCAATCCACCGTTCATTCCCGGCCATGAGGGTGTCGGTCATGTGGTCGCGGTGGGTAGCGGCGTGACCTATGTGAAGGAGGGCGACCGTGTCGGCGTCCCCTGGCTCTACACCGCCTGCGGGCACTGTGTTCATTGCCTCGGCGGATGGGAAACGCTCTGCGAGGCCCAGCAGAATACCGGCTATTCGGTGAATGGCAGTTTTGCCGAATATGTTCTCGCCGATCCCAACTATGTCGGTCACCTGCCGGCCAATATCGGGTTCATCGACATCGCCCCGATCCTGTGCGCCGGCGTGACGGTCTACAAGGGGCTGAAGGTCACGGACACACGGCCCGGCAATTGGGTGGCGATCTCGGGCATCGGCGGTCTCGGGCATATGGCCGTGCAATATGCCAAGGC
>NZ_QVRA01000074.1 GCF_003591655.1 Sphingobium terrigena | reverse complement strand
CCGTGGTCAGTCGGTCCCTTCCAGCCGGTTAGCTTCCACAGGTTACGCGATGCGTTCTGCTGGACCGTGGGGTCGAGGCCGCGCTTCGCCACCGGGTTCTCGTCGGACATCCCCGACATTCCCTCCATCCCCTTCATGCCTCCCATATCCATGCCCATGTCGGTCATGGTCAGGAGCGTGCGCGGGCGAAGCGGCGGGACTGGGGCGATCATGCCCTCGCGCGGTGCCAGGGTGGCGCGCCCCATGCCGGAACGGTCGATCGCTTCGGACACGAAGCTGTAGGCGCGGTCGCCGGGCGTCACGATCACGTCGAACGTCTCCGCGACCCCGATCTGGAACTCGTCCACTTCGACGGGCCGGACGTTCTGGCCGTCGGCCTGCACCACTGTCATTGGCAGGTCAGGGATGCGGACGTTGAAGTTGGTCTGCGCCGCGGCGTTGACGATGCGTAGCCGGACGCGCTCCCCCGGCCGGAAGAGACCCGTCCAATTGTCGTAAGGCCCAAAGCCATTGACCAGGAAGGTGTAGGTCGAACCCGTGACGTCCGCGATGTCCGCCGGGTCCATCCGCATCTGCCCCCACTTCAGGCGATCCTTGAGGGGCATTTCCCGTCCGGCGAGCAGTCCACTCAGCGTCGGGCGCTGATAGTTGAAATAGGCACCGCCCATCTGCTTGAGCTTGCGGAAGATCTCCTCACCGGTCATCTGGCTGTGATCGGAGAGCACGATCACATGCTCGCGGTCGAATGCGATCGGGTCGGGTCCCGCGGGATCGATGACGATGGGGCCGTAGAGCCCGCCCTGCTCCTGCTCGCCCGAGTGGCTGTGGTACCAGTAGGTGCCTGACTGCACGACTGGAAATTCGTACACGAAAGTCGAACGTGCCTTGATGCCGGGGAAACTGATGCCCGGCACGCCGTCCATTTGGAACGGCAGAATGAGGCCGTGCCAGTGGATCGAGCTATCCTCGTCAAGATTGTTGGTCACCGCGAGCCGGACCTTCTGGCCCTCCTTGAGGCGGACGAGTGGCGCCGGGACCGTGCCGTTCACCCCGATCGCGGGCGTTGTAATTCCGTCCATGACCAGCTTCATCCGGTCGATCGTCAGGGCGATTTCCGTGCCCGATACGATCGGCAGCGGCTTGGCGATGCCGCGCGACACGGGTTGCGCCCAAGCTGGCAGGTAGGCCGACATGGCCAGCGTGCCGCCGAGCATGGCGGTTCCGCGCATCACGTCGCGCCGGTTCAGATTGCGGCTCATGCCGTTCTTTCGCTCCATTCAATGCTTGCGGCCGGCGGGAGGGGGCCGCCGTCGTTACCCTTCATTACGCGCGAACCGGCCCATCCCCTCATGCGAAGTCGAAAATTTTCGACAACTTCGCGCGCGCGCGCCGGAGCCGCATCTCTACGGCCTTGCCGCTGATCCCCAGCGCGGCTGCGGTCTCCGCTTCGGACAAGCCTTCCACGGTCCGCAGCAAGAGCGTCTCCTTGAGCGTTGCCGGCAGCTCGGACACCGCGCGCGAAAGCCGGGCAAGTTCTGCGCGATCGAAGGTGACGGTGTCGGCACCTGGCGCCTCGTCTCGCTCACCCTCGATCGTCTCAGGCGGCAGCGAAGAGGCGAACGATAGTATCTGGCGTATGCGTCGCCGCCGAAGCCAATCGCGGCTCTTGTTGATTGCCACGCGGGCCAGCCACGCAGCGAGCGGCCGATCTCCGTCATACTTTCGCAAGTTCTGAAAGGCGGCCGCGAAGCATTCCTGAGTGAGGTCAAGCGCCTCTTCGGCATCGCCGATATGTGCACGGATCAGGCGGTAAACCGGCCCCTTGTGCCGGCGCATGATCTCGGCGAAGGCGGCCTGACGTCCAGCGAGCGTCAAGGCGGCGAGTTCGCCGTCCGTGCAGGCCGAAAGTTCAAGACTCACCGCGCGTCTGCGGTCAGCGCCTT
>NZ_QVRA01000073.1 GCF_003591655.1 Sphingobium terrigena | reverse complement strand
GCTTGCCCAGACAGTGCGGTTCCATCTTTGCCCACTGGGCGTCGGTCAATACAAAACGTTCCATCCGGAGTGTGAATCACATCTCACTCCAAATGGGAATCCTAAATCCCCACAAGCCTTAGAACGAAGCTAGAACGGGATTCGGACTATGATGGAAGATTTTTCCTACGCCTCGCCGCTGACGAGCCATAGCGCACCGCTGACGCCGCGCGATGATCGCGCCAGCCTGCTGGTGATCGCCAACCAGATGGACGCCTCCGCTCTGGAGCCGGTCGCTGCGGCGGCGGGCTTCCGCCTGCTGGGGCTGACCGCGCTGGCCGATGCGCCGCTACGGCTCGATCTTCAGGCCCAGTGCGACACGGTGCTGGTCTTTTGCCCCGTCATGACCCCGCTGCTGGAACGCCTGCTGGTGCAACTGGAAACCCAGGCGATCCAGACTGGCATGGCGGTCATCCTGGTCGCGGGATGGGATACGGTGGAACTCGCCTTCGCCTGCCTGCGCAGCCCGCATACGCAATTGCTGTGCGATCCCGACCGGGTCGAACTCGCCGCCGCGCTGGTCGCCGCCGGGGAGCATCGGCCAGCGGCGGGCCAGGTGCATGAAATCGACCGCGAAAGCGCCCGCCTCCAGCAATTGAGCGAAGAGGTCGGTCGCCTCGCCCGCACCCTCGACGCGCTGACGGAGCGGACGCGGGTGGCCACCCCCAGCTTTGATCTGGGCCAGCGTATTTCCGATCGGCCGAGCGACTATATCGGGATGCCCGCGCTCGCCCCGATCGGCGGCGAGGCGGTCCGCACCGACACGCCGACCATCACCGCTACACAGGTCCGCGACCTGCTGCGCGCCCGCCGCATCCGCGCCGATTTCCTGCCCGGCGACCTGTTTGCCGATCCCGCCTGGGACATGCTGCTCGACCTGCTGGCTGCCAAACTGGAACATGAGCGCGTGTCCGTTTCCAGCCTGTGCATCGCCGCTGCCGTGCCGCCCACCACCGCGCTGCGCTGGATCCGTACCCTGACCGACAAGGGACTGGTCGAGCGGCAGGCCGATCCGCATGATGGCCGCCGCATCTTCATCGCCCTGGCCAACGAGGCCGCCGAAGCGCTGACCCGCTGGTTCGGCGCCAGCCGCCGCCTGCTCACCACCTGACTCCCGGCTTGACGCCCCGGCATTTTTCCCTAGATAGACGCTTCTCCGCAGGAGCGGGCGATTAGCTCAGTTGGTAGAGCGTCTCGTTTACACCGAGAATGTCGGCGGTTCGAGCCCGTCATCGCCCACCATAAAAGTTGCGGAAAAGCGCGGTTTTTGGCTATATCGCAGGGGTAGACGGGTTGGGAGCTCAGCTCTGTGTATCCGCCGTGTATCCAGAGAGATGGGCGAAGCACCACCTCCTTCAGGTGCAGAATCCCGTTTGGAGTTCATGTCTTGTGGGTAGCGCGACAAGCTCATGACATGGCATTTGGTGTCGTCATTCATCGCTCAGATTCGATTTATGATGACAGTCCGGCCGAGCGTTACCAGCTACCGGCGCCGAAGCTTGGCAGGGTTAGCTAGCCAAGCGCTTCTTCTCCTGGCGACGTATCGCGCTCTCTACCGCCTCCCGCAAGAAGTCGGCTTTCTTCTTGTTGCCGCGCACGGCGTCAATGCGGTCGCCGGTCCCCTCTTTCACGAGGAAAGCCAACTGCTCAGTAAATTCCTTCGGACGTGTCACTCGGGGAGGATTAGCGATTTTAATTCCGCTAGTCGAATCCATCATATCAGCTAGTGCTTATATCTTGATATTCACTAGCGGATATGCTATATAACCGCTAGTGAATATGAGGGCATGCGGCGGGGGAAAGCATACGTTCAAAATAGAAAATGTGATCGGATCAGGGGCGTCCGCCTCTGCGTCATTACAGGTCCAACGCCCCGCTATAGCCCTCCTTAGGATTGGGACATAGTTGCAGTTGGTGATCATCACACGGACCTACCGCTTGTCGCCAGCCGCAGCCTCATCAGCGCGCTCATCGTCTATCGAGAGGCCGAGACCTGCTCTGGCAGGGGTGACCTGCCCCCACCGAGTGGACCGTGTTGATTGTTAGTGGATTATTCTCGCCGCCGCCATATCCGGATGGAGGTGGAGCGAAGCGGAACCGGAGGCCGGATATGGCGGTGAAGCCGTTTCCG
>NZ_QVRA01000072.1 GCF_003591655.1 Sphingobium terrigena | reverse complement strand
GAACCCGGGCAGACCCACCCCGCAAGGGGGCGACATCATCTCGGAATCAGGGGGCGACTATTTCTCGGAACATGGGGGCGGCATCAATTCGGAATGAGGGGGCGGCTTGCCTCGGAATCAGCACAGAAGGGCATGGTTCAATGACAACCACAGCCTGTTGTCCCGCCAAAGGTAGAACCAGCGTCGCACCGTCGAGACCGGCGGAAAACACGGAGGAAGCATCCGCCACGGCAGACCCCCGCGCAGCAGATACAGGATCGCCTCGACAATCCGCCTGAGCGGCCACTTGCGCGGACGCCCCACAAACGATGCTGGCGGGAAGAACGGTTCCAAGAGCGCCCATTCGTCATCGGTCAAATCGCTTGGCAAAGCCAAGTCCGCACGGGCATACTGCGCCCGAGTGGTGTCGGTCCACATCGTTGATCTCCGGAAGTTTTCGCAAAAACCCCTGAATCAATGACTTGGGATAGCGTCAAGCTAACCCGCTGATACCACTCAACTTAATTTCGGATCAGGCTCTAAGATAATGCGCCTCACGTCGCGTTGAAATCACTCGCCTTTTATAAAATTATCTAGATACTATGATGGCTAAGCTCGACTTTGTACGTTTTTGGTCAGGTCCAAGTCCAGAAGATGCTGTTTTCAGCGATGTGGTCGAGGGCCTGATCGAGTGGCAAGACGCATCCGCCCATATCGTCAATATCTTCCCATTTTCGCCGGTGTGACCAGTAGCCGAGCCTGACTTCGTCGCGCGTGCCGACAGGCTTGAGGCGGGCGATCGGCGCGTCGGTTTCCAGCAGATAGAGATGGTAAGCGCCTTTGTCCTCGTACCAGCCCACGCCACCGCCGTTGGCTGCATCAAACGTTTCGATGCGTAGAATGATTTCGTCGTCTTTCATGGAGCATCCATAGCTGCCTTCAGGTCACAGCGTATCCGATTCAACTTGCCGCATGGCAACAGCCCAAGCGTTGCAACGTGCTTCAGTTAGGATTCGAAGCATGGGATGTTGGACCAGAACAAGGCCGTTATCGGCGATGCCGTCCCCCAGATCCTGCGCCAATGGATGCAGGTATGGCGCCCCTGCTTCACTGCCCCCAGTTGGGAGCATGTACTTGTTCTTGTGATGGGCGGCCTGCTGGCCACGGGCAAACGGACCGTTACGTCCTGCCTGCGTGTGACCGGCCGATCCCATGCTGCCAACTTTGCCACCTATCACCAGGTCCTCAACCGCGCCCGTTGGAGCTCCCGTGCGGTTGCCAGGCGACTGCTCGGCATTGTGGTCGAACGGCTCGTGCCAGATGGTCCCGTTGTCATTGGCATGGACGACACCATTGAGCGGCGATGGGGGCGCAGGATCACTGCCCGGGGTATATACCGAGACCCGGTCCGCTCCAGTCACGGCCATTTCGTCAAAGCCAGCGGACTGCGCTGGCTCAGCTTCATGGTGCTCACCCCGGTGTCGTGGACCAACTTGATCAAGGCGCTGCCGATCCTGACGTTGCTTGCCCCTTCAGAACGATCCAACCGTCAACGCGGCTGTCGTCACAAACTGCTGACGGACTGGGCCCGCCAGGGCGCGCTGCAGCTGTCTCGCTGGCTGCCAGGTCGTCGGATCGTCTTCATCGGCGACAGCAGCTTTGCCGTCCACGAACTGGCCCATGCCATTACGCCTCGGGCAACGCTCATCAGCCGGCTGCGGTTGGATGCCAGCCTGTTTGCGCCGCCTGCGAGGCGAACATCACGCACGATGGGACGGCCGGCACAGAAAGGGCCAGCACTGCCCAAGCTCAAGACCCTGCTCGCCAATCCGGCGACGCGCTGGACAAGCGTCCTCGTCTCTGCCTGGTATGGCCATGTCAACGGCAAGACGCTCGAGATCACATCCGACATCGCCTTATGGTACAGGCCGGGCACCCCGGTCTTGCCGGTCCGCTGGGTCTTGGTTCGCGACCCTGACGGAAAGCGCGAGCCGCAAGCCTTCTTCAGTACCGACATCACCCTCGAGCCCGCCGACATCATCGCCCTCTACGTCCGGCGGTGGCAGATCGAGGTCACATTTGCCGAAACCCGCGCTCACCTGGTGACCTGCCCCCCGTCAGTCCCTCGATCATAACGAGAGTCTTGCGGTTAAATACGATGGCCCCTGCGCCTGCACAAGCGCGTCGGGCGTGATGCTCTCGTCCTGCTCGAACGCCCGACGCGCT
>NZ_QVRA01000071.1 GCF_003591655.1 Sphingobium terrigena | reverse complement strand
CGTCCTGCCTGCGTTCACCCGCGTCGATGCCGCCGCGTTCTTCAAGCTCACCCCCCACATCGAGGCGCAAATCAACGTCGAGAACCTCCTCGACAGCAATTATTTCTCGTCCGCCTACAACGACAACAACGTCATGCCCGGTGCGCCGACCACCGCGCGAGCGACGATTAGGGTGAACTTCTAAACTTTTACGCTCAGGGGGACGGAGCAGTGCTGGCGCGACGTACACATTCATCCAACACACGCCCGCTGCGGATGATCAAAACCCGGTTTCGACCGAGGTGTCGCAGGATGCATGAAGAAAGAGCATGGCGTCGCTTGCACGACGTACTGCGGCATTGTCGCCCAAATAAAAGTCGATTCCTTTATAAGGCTGCACCCCTCCCACGATCTCGACCGCGGATTGCGGTGCATTCGTCGACATCCGACCCCGCACCGCAATCGCTCGCGCCAGATCGATCTTGGTCAGCTAGCGACAAGGTCATCAAGCAATTGCCATTGAAAACCTTTGTCACTTTCGACGCACGCGCGAATCCCGGCCAGGGCATTGCTTCAGCTGGACCACGAGCCAACATATCCTGCAAGAATTTGAGTGCGCCGGCCGTGGTCTTGGGTTGCTCGCAGTCACCTGCGCAGTCGCTGGAACAGCCAAAACAGTCATTAGCACGAAAACGCCGAGGTACATGACGTTTAGCATAGCCCACTCCCAACATCGTGATCCGCACCGGACTCAGGAGGGGCAGAACAATCTGCTTCGAGGATCATACGTCCCATGATGTATGCTTCATCGGCTGCGATCGCATTATTATCATCCACCCGAACTATATCACAGATGCTATACCCTAGACGATCGTAGAGCGCCCTTGCGCGATGATTTCGAATTGCGACTAAGAACATAAGGAAGCGCAATTGGCGTCCTTTAGCCCATTTTTCCGCTAGAGAAATCAGCTGTGCTCCAAGTCCGTTGCCCCAGTATTGTGGACGGATTGCCAGATTAAACGATGCAAACTCATATGCTCCTTCGACCGTTACTCTCCTGACATCAATATAGCCGACAATGTGTTTCCGGGTTTCTACGACGAAAATGCCTTGTTCTCCGAGCTTCGAAGCCTGCAACTCAGAGTTGCAGCGCTTCAATAGCGCATGTGGATCAGCGACGTCGAACACCATGTGCTCTGTCTCGACGCTCAGCGCTGTCTTCAGAGCTGCCAGTGCCTTTGCGTCATGTACGCTCGCGGGTCGGGCAATGAACTTGGGCGAGGTTCGCGTATTGACGTTCTGCCTGGCGAGGAGGGGTGTAGCTGCGACGGATGCCGGTACATCAATCATGCGCGGCACTCCTGTTGCGCTGCGGCGGGACCGCTCAGCCCAGGAGTGCCGGCGCCACCCGAGCGCCGGCCGGAGAAAGTCCCGTACAAGATTCCTACTCGTCGCCAGACCGTGTCGGACACCTCTCCCTGCAAACACTTTCGCGCTTCGATCGAAGCCAAATACAAACCGGTCATGTTAGTGAAGACCGATATGAGATCCACTGTAAGGGCGGACAGTGCGCCACCCATGATGTTGTGCGCTAACCAAAAAGGAGAGCCGATCAGGAACACTGTTTTCATCCGCATGGGCGACGGCTGATTGCGCGCGCTCATGTTTATGATGCCTCCACTGGCCGCGAAAAGCGACGCTATGCCTACCCAAGTAAATAGGACAAGCGTCAGGAGCGTGACGAGTCTCGCAATGTTGAGCGCCGACCGTACTCCACGATCCCGCACCGTCAGCGCAATCAAGAGCTGCGCAAGCGAGATGCCGCATGCGACCGCCGCGGTCGAGGCACCAAGGACGGAAAATTGAAGCGTGAACGCCACCGCGCCCACGCTCTGGACGACGATCA
The DNA here is from genome assembly GCF_003591655.1 of Sphingobium terrigena. Taxonomy (GTDB): domain Bacteria; phylum Pseudomonadota; class Alphaproteobacteria; order Sphingomonadales; family Sphingomonadaceae; genus Sphingobium; species Sphingobium terrigena. The sequence continues at coordinate 1,133 of NZ_QVRA01000071.1, read as the reverse complement.
CCCGCCGCAAGCAACGTAGAAATGGCCAGGTCATGACACAGGCGAGCCCGATCATGCCCAGAAGGATGCTGATCGCACTCGCAGTATATATCGCATCATCGATCAAGTATGGCATGCGCTCTCTCGGGAGGAGGGATGCCCGAACAGTAAAGAGACGCGGTTAATAAACTCTTTACAATTTGCTTTAGATCGCAAACCGACCGCAATTTGGATCGATCGGCCCCCCGCCCAGGCCAAACCATAGCTTTAGAGGCTAGCAAGGAGCGACATCAACACTGTTTTGGTGCGTCTCAGCATGCGCTGTGAACGATTGGACGCAATGGAAGAGTGCGCCGCGGCGCTCGGGGGCGTTCGCGCTTCGGGGTATTCGTTCACGTCGGATTCGAGGGGTGTTCGCCGGCCGTGCGTAAGGGATGTGAGCAAGACGGAGGAAGGAACATGGATATGGATTTAGACAGCGCGTTGCGCCGCCTTGCCGAGCAGCCGCTTCATCCCCGGCTCGCTGAACTGGAAGGGGATGTCATGCGATTAATCGCGGCGGAGCAGCGCGCGGGCAGCGGAGTGACACTGCGGGCTGGCATGCTGGCAGCGGTAGGCGCGGTCGCCTTGGGAGTGGTGGGCGGCGGATTGTCGTCCGCAGCGGCGCCTGCGCAGATGCCGACGCTGACGCCTTTCGGGCCTGCCGCGCCGCTAGCGCCTTCGACCTTGCTGGCGCTCCAGTGACGGGCAGCGCCCGGAGAACGATGCTGATCGCGGCCATCGCGTTCACAGCAGCGGTCGCAGGCGTGTGGGCTGGACGCGAAGTGTTTCCTTCGTCGACGACCCCAGGCGTGGAGCTTCACAGANACGCCATTGAAGTCGAGCATGGCAATGGGCCGCAGGTCGCGGCGGCTGTCGATCGTTCGCACGGCACGATGGGCGAGCTCCAAAAGGAGACGTTGAACCATATGTTCGCGATGCGGCAGATCCTGCGGCCTGACCAGGCGAGGACGTTCGACCGCGCGGTGGTGAAGGCGCTGACCGCAGACGCGCGGTGAGTCTTGAACTTTCGGCCTGCACGGACGGCGAACTCGCCGCCTTGACGCTCGCTGGACGTCAGGCCGCCTTCGCCGAGATCATGCGCCGGCACAAGG
>NZ_QVRA01000070.1 GCF_003591655.1 Sphingobium terrigena | reverse complement strand
GGGATGAGGTAGCTGTCGAAATCGCGAAACTGGCGGCTGCCCGCGACCCATATGTCTCCCGCTCGCAGCCGCTCACGTAGCTGCGACAGAGCGCATAGTTCATAGGCGGCGCGGTCGACGATGCCATCGCGCAGGATGAACGGCCGCCATGCGGACGGCACAAAGCGCAGCGGCACGCGATCAGGCAAGCGCCGTTTGCCGGTCCGGTATAGCTCCGCGATAATGGCCAGCGCCGACAGAAGTCCCTGCACCGCACCGGCACCGCGAAATTCGAAGGTGTTGAGAAAGGCGCCGGCAAAGAGCTTTACCGTGCGATGCCGCTCAATCAATTCAGCGGTGCGATCGACGGTTTCCGGTCGGCTGAGCACTTCGGCTTGCTCGACCGACACGGCGAAGCGCTGCCAGTCCAGCGCCTCGATCTGCGCCAGCGAGTCCACGCCGTTGGTTCGCGCGTCGATGAGGATGCGGCAAGACCCTGTGAGCGTCCGGAGATGACCCTGCAGCTCGCGCACCGTCTTGAGGGCTTTGTCGCGGGTCCGGTTTTCGGCGCGGCGCACCATGCTGCCCAACAGCTTGTCGAACATCGTCAGGGTTGCGTCGGTCAGGTCTTCCTCAAGGCGGATGCCGGTTGCCGCCAGCGTCGCATGTCGGCGCAGGGCATTGAGTTCGCCAAGATGCTGGGGCGTGATGCGGCTGCCCTCGTCCGCGAGCCTGTCAAAAGTCGAAGCCGGAATCATGTCAGCCCGCCCGCGATCGAGGCCCAGTGCGCGGACATAGGCGAGCCGTTCGATCAGGCGCAGAATGTTGCGCGCTGCCGGCGATTGTGACGCATTGCGAAGCCAGGATAGCCATGTCGCGGCTTGCCCCGTTCGTCGGGCCAGCAAATCGTCCAGGTCCTGAAGGGTGTCGGGCCGCAGACCGTTTGTGAGCACTTCATAGGTAAGCTGTTCGGCTTGCTGGCGAGCCCGCCGCAGCACCGCTTCTAGAATCGAAGAAGAAGGTAGGAGGATCTGCCGACGCCGGAGTTCGTCGACGATGACGCCTGCCATCTGGCCGGGGTGGATGATGGTCTGTGCGATAGGGATCGAGAAGGCGACGACTTCGCGGAATGCGTCGCGATCGAAAATCCTGAACCCGTGCGATCGTCGGATTTCGACAAGATGCTCGCGGCGGGTCTGATCCCGACGAGCATAGTCCGCAAAGGCGTCGGGCGCGACGCCGAGTTGGCGGGCCACATAACCGAGCACAGGGGCGGGCGGGACTTCGCCCGCTTCCAGCGCACGGCCAGGCCATCTCATGGTGAGCAGGAGCATCGCGAAACCGAGCCGGGTGGCATCGCCGCGACGGCGACCGACAATTTCCAGGTCGTCACTGGTCAGCGTATAGTGACGTGCAATCTCGCGCTCATCGAGCGGCGCGTCATAATGCCCCGCCCAGATTTCCAGGCTCACCAGTCGCCGCCTCGCCAAGCATCATCTCCTTCGCTGTGCCTGTCCGTCAGACGGTCCTCTGGCGGCCAGGATGAATATGTCCGTCAACTCTGGACCTGTGATGGCGATTCGGACAAGATCGCAAAATGATGGGAAAACGGACACGATCGGGCAGCATGTGGCGCTGATCGGCTATGCGCGCGTCTCGACCGCAGACCAGAAGCTGGCGCTCCAGCTCGACGCGTTGAGCGCTGCCGGTTGCGATCGCATATTCGACGATTATGCATCTGGAGCAAAAGCCGATCGGCCCGGCCTGGCCGAGGCGCTCACCTATCTGCGTACCGGCGACACGCTGGTGGTCTGGAAACTCGATCGTCTTGGGCGTTCGATGAGCCACCTGATCGAGAAAGTCGGCGAGCTGGCGGCGCGCGGCGTGGGTTTCCGCTCGCTCACCGAGCAGATCGATACCACCACGTCAGGCGGGATGCTGGTATTCAACATCTTCGGCTCGCTTGCCCAATTCGAGCGCGATCTGATCCGGGAACGCACCCATGCTGGCCTGCGAGCCGCGCGCGAGCGCGGTAGTCAGGGCGGTCGCCGCCCTGTCGTCACTCCCGACAAGCTGCGCAAGGCGCGGGCGCACATCGCAGCGGGCCTAACTGTTCGTGAGGCGGCGGCTCGGCTCAAGATCGGGAAAACCGCCCTGTACAAGGCTCTGGAAAGCGCATGAAACCGCTGCCGATCCAGAACTCGTGGGTGCTGGTTACAGGGGCCTCAACCGGTTTGGGCAGGGCGTCAGCCCTCCGTTTGGCGGCATCGTACCAGGCCAAGCCCCTGATTGTTGGGCGAAGGCTCGACAACTTGCGGGAGCTACAATCCGAAATTGGCGAGCGGTTTAATGTCCCGTGCGAGATCATAGTGGCCGATCAACGTGAAATTGAGGGCAGGGAGAAGATTGCGGCCAAGGTTATAGAATTGAAAGTCAATGCGGCTTTCTTGGCTGCCGGGCTGACGAGCGCCGGTCCGTTTGATGCTAGCCGTGCCGACGCCTATGCCGAGGTGATTGGAACAAACGTAGCCGGCTTCACGGATTTGCTGGCCCGCCTGATTGCGATCTTCCGGCAGCAGCCGTTTGAATCCTCAATAATCGCAGTGTCGAGCCTGGCGGGCGAAACATCCGTACCCTTCCAAGCGGTCTACGGCGCGTCGAAGGCCTATGTGAGTACCCTCATGCGGGCACTTTCCATCGAGCTTGCCGGGACGGGTGTGAGCGTTGGGTCTTTTGCACCCGGTGGCATTGACACCGACATGGCTGCCCTCAGCGATTTGAAGTGGGGAAAGTTGGGCTTGATGAACGTTGATCGCTGCGCGACCCTTGCCGTCGACGCTCTGGTTCATCGGCGATCCTTCGCCATACCGGGGATGGGCAACCGACTCACATACTTGGCGAGCAGGGCTCTACCTCGATCGTTGGTGAGCCGGCTTGCGGCACTCCCATATCGGCGCCCGCAATGATCGACACATGCTCAAAGGATAGGTTGAACACGCCGTTGAGTACCTACAGGTAGCCTCTGCTGGCATTGTACCGGATTTGTTCGCTCTTAGCGTGCAGATACGTCACTTTCGTGTAGTCACCCCT
>NZ_QVRA01000007.1 GCF_003591655.1 Sphingobium terrigena | reverse complement strand
CGTCCACGCGCTAGTGACAGCCTAAAACCCTGCCCATGATGGCTCAATCACCGCATAGCCGCGCGCAACCAACAACCATAACCAACCCGCCCGGCCAAATCGCCGCTTACGCAAAGGTCTCCTCAAGGGGGAGGAGATCATGGCAGCTTGGGCTAAACCGCGCCCCGCATCCGCGCCAATGCCTTGCGATCGAACCAGGCGCTGATGCCGCCGCGCGGGCGGAAGCGGGGGAGCCAGTCGGGGTAGAGGCTGGCGAGGCGCGGGGGCAAGCCGTCCGGTCCCTCCCGCGTCATGATGTCCGACACGATCCGGTTCTGGAAGAAACGCACCGAATAGTTGATCAGCCTCTTATATTGCATCGCCCAGGTCGATGGGCGGGTCAGGCTGACCTGTTCGCAGACGAAGCCCGCGCCTTCGCAGGCGACGATGCGGGCGACATCCCAGCCGCTATCCTTCTGCAAATCATTATGCGCCCAGGCTGCCACCAGCCCGTCATCGCCGATCAGATCGTCCGGCAGGCGCAGGCCGCGCGTGCGGATCGCGGCCACAAAGCGGCCTGACAGCGCATAGAGATCGCCGAACAATCCGCCCTGCGTGCGCAAATCGCGGCGATAGGTTTCCGCCATCCGGCCATTGACCGGCATCCCGGCGGCGGCATTGGCATGGGGGTGGGCGGCAAGGTCCGCCACCAGCGCGTCGATCGACCCGGCCTGTATCTCCGCGTCGCCATCCATGAAGATGACGGCCTGCTCACTGCCACTCAGCAAATCATGGACCAGATGATTCCAGGTTCGCGACTTGCCACCCGTAGCAATGTCATGGACGATGACATTGGCCCGCCCGCCCGCCGCTGCGCTCGCGCGCGCCACGGTGGCGTCGGTGGTGCCGTTGACCAGCACATGGAAGATCGTGTCCGCCCGGTCGAGCGGCAGCGAGCCAAGGCAAGCGGCGATGCGCTTTTCTTCCTGATGGGCGAAGATGGCGACGGCGACGGACATGGCGTTTAGCGGAAATCCCAGCCCTGCTGGCCATGCTGGCTGGCGTCGAGACCGTCGGCTTCCTCCTGCGCGCTGACGCGCAGCGGCACGACCATCGACACGATCAGCGCGGCGATGGCCGTGCCGATCATGGCCCAGAGCGCGACGACGACAATGCCGATGAGTTGGCTGACCAAAGCGGCGCTGAGGCTGACCGGCGTTTCATAACCGACCCCGCCAAGCAGCGGCAGGACGAAGATGGGGAGCAGCAGGGTGCCGGTGAGGCCAGCCAGTCCGTGGACCACAAACACGCCCGCCGGATCATCGATCCAGCGGCCCGCCAGCCCACCAATCAGGCGACAGACGATCGCGGCGATCACGCCGATCATCATCGCGCCGCCGGTGCCGACCAAAGCGGCGCTGGCGGAAATGGCGGCGATGCCTGCCAGCGCGCCGGACAGGACGCCGGTCGCGCTGCTGCGCGCGCCCAGCAGCCGGTCAAGCAAGGCCCAGACCAAAGCGGCCGCGCAGGCGGCAAAATGATAGTTCAGGATGGCGGTTGCGGCATCGTCGGTCGCGCCCAAGGCCCAGCCGCCGACCACGCCCGACAGGCCGACCCACAGCAGCGCGCCACCCGCCAGGCTCAGCACCGGGGCATGGCCAGGGTCGGACGCTTCGCGTCGCCGCCCGGCGATCAGCGCCAGCGTCAGCGCGGAAAAACCGGCGACGCCATGCACGACCAGCCCGCCGGCAAAATCCAGCACGCCAAGGTCGGCCAGCCAGCCGCCGCCCCACACCGCATGAGCGACCGGCGCATAGACCAGCAACAGCCAGAGCGGCGCAAAGCCGGTCACCCAGCCAAGCCGCGCCCGCTCCGCCACCGCGCCGATCAGCAGGCAGGCGGCGATCAGCGCCAGCGCCATCTGAAACAGGACGAAGGCGGATTCAGGGACGGTCATCCCCTCCCGCAACTGCCCCAGATTGGCGAGCAGCAGGTTCGCACCGCCGCCCAGCCAGGCACTGCCCGGTGCATAGGCGATGGAGTAGCCCGCAATGGCCCAAGTCAGCGACACGACCGCCGCCACCACCGCGCCCTGCGCCATCACCGACAAAGCGTTGCGCACATTGACCAGCCCCGCATGGCGCAGCATCAGCCCCGGCAGCGCGGCCAGCAGCACCAGCAGCGCGCACAAAATCATCCAGCCGGTATCGCCACTATCGGCGGCGGCGACCTGCGCAAAGGCAGGCTGCGGCAGCGCGCTGGCGGCGATCAGGGGCAGGGTCAGGGCAAAACGCATGGGGCATGTTCCGGCTTTGATATTGCGTCGGGGTCTAGCCCGGACGGGGTAAAGACTTCGATAAGCAGGAGCATGGCGTTGACGCGGCGCATTGGCTAGGCTGGGCGACATGAACCCGGACATACGCAATATCGTCATCCTCACTGGTGCTGGCATCTCTGCCGAAAGCGGGCTTGCGACCTTTCGCGGGCCGGATGGATTGTGGGAGGGGCATCGGGTCGAGGACGTTTGCACGCCAGAAGCGATCGCGCGCAATCCCGCGCTGGTGCATCGTTTCTATGACGAACGGCGCGCGAAGCTGGACGAGGTGGCACCCAATGCCGCGCATGATGCGCTGGCGGCGCTTGATCGGGCGTGGCCGGGGGAGTTGCTGATCGTCACGCAAAATGTCGATGACCTGCATGAGCGGGCGGGGGCGAAGCGACTGATCCATATGCATGGCGCGCTTCGATCCGCCCTGTGCGCGGGATGTGGCAAGGCGGTGGCGTGGACCGGATCGCTGCCGCCCGGATCGGTGTGCGATGGCTGCGGGCGGCCAAAGCTGCGGCCCGACATCGTGTTTTTTGGCGAAATGCCCTATGAGATGGACGTAATCGACGATGCGCTGCGCCGCGCGGACCTGTTCGTGTCGATCGGCACGTCGGGCGCGGTCTATCCCGCCGCCGGTTTCGTCCAGACCGCCCGCCATGTCGGAGCAAAGACGCTGGAACTGAATCTCGATCCGTCGGCGGGCAGCACCTATTTCGAGGAAACGCGGCTTGGCCCCGCGAGTGTGCTGGTGCCGGAGATGGTGCGGGAGTTGTTGGCGTAGGGCATAAGGGTTAGAAATATATCCGTTCGGGCTGAGCGAAGTCGAAGCCTTCCACTGAGCGTAGCGAAGTGGCTTCGCCTGCGGCTCAGCCGAGCCCTTCGACTTCGCTCAGGGCGAACGGATTTAATGTTGGTCAGCCAGCACCATCACAACCCGACCCCATTCTCCACCATGTCCGGCTCATCGTCGCGATAGAGGAGCATGACGGAGCCATCCTCGCCGGTTACCGCGCGGATGGGGAGGCTGAGTTGCAGGGCGGAGAGGAATTCGCGGCTGTCGCTGATGCGGAAGCGGCCGCCGATGCGGAGTGCCGATACGCGGGTGTCGCCGATCAGGATCGGCGCGGTGCGGTAGCGGTTGAATTCGCCGGTCGCCTGCTCGATCGTTTCGCCGTCCAGCTCGACCATCTGTTCGCGCCAGGCGGTGCGCTGGCCGACCAGCTTGGGGTCCAGCCGGGTAAGCGCGATGGTGCGCGGCTGGATCACCGCGCCGCTGCCCGCGCTGACCCGCTTCTGGACATTGTCGCCCGAATGGACGGTCACAGTGCCGTGGGTGACGGTCAGTTCGACGATAGAGGGGCGCATCCGCACGTTGAAGGCGGTGCCGATCGCGCGGATGACGGCCGATCGTGCTTCCACGTCGAACGGACGTTCGGGGTCGCGGGCGACGTCGAAGGACGCCTCGCCCTTCAATATGCGGATCTTGCGGCCATTGTCGGTGAAGCGGACTTCGGCCTCGCTGTCGCTGTTGAGGTGCAGGGTCGATCCGTCCTCCAGCGCGATGTCGCGAATCTGGCCGATGCCGGTCTCGAAGCGTTCCACCCCGCTGAAGGTGCGGACGGTGACGATCGCGGCGACGATGAAGAGCATGACCGCGACGGCGGCGGCGACCATGATGTTGCGCGACAGGCGGCGCTGCTGTTCTTCGCTGACGATCTGCGCCATCGGGGGCAGGGTGACGTCGGCGGCGGCGCTTTTCAGTCGCTCGGCTGCTTCCCATGCGGCTTCGGCGCGGGCGAAGGCGACGGCGTGGCTGGGGTCAGCCTCGACCCATTCGCAAATTTCGGCTTCGTCTTGCGGACTGGGGTCGCTGTTAAGCCTGGCCAGCAGGCGCGCTGCTTCCGCTTCGATCGCGGCCCTGGTCCCGCAGCTTGATTCTGGCCCCGACCCCTGCACGTTCGAAATCCGTTTCCTCACGTTCTGCCCAGGCCCGCATAACTATCGCGATGGCTTTGGCCAGATGTTTTTCAACAGTAGAAACGGATAGGGACATCTCCTCCGCTATTTCCAGCATAGATTTTTCGTGGATCCGGCGAAGAATAAAAACGCGGCGACATTGAACAGGCAGCGACTCGACGATGATCTGCACCTGACGCAGCGCTTCACGGGCGTGCAATTGTGTCTCGATCGTGTTTTCGCCGCCCAGCAGTTCCAGGTCAGCCATGGTTTCAAAGCTGACCACCTTGTTCCGGCGGGCGGTGTCGATGACGAGGTTGCGGGCAATGGTGAAGAGATAGGCCCGGCCCGTCGTCACATTTTCCCAATTTTCCGTGGCATAGGCGCGGGTCATGACTTCGGCGACCATGTCGTCCAGTTCATGGGTGGATGGCAGGATGCGTCGCAAGCGGCCGCGTAATGCAGCTTCCTGTGGCAGGATGACGGTTTTGAACCATTCCAGCTTTGCGCGAACCCTATGCACGTCGACCCCCTATTTTGTCAGCCGCGCCTCTCCGTGATTTTTATTTGTCACAATTCAATCATGCTTGCAGGGGTCTGTCCAGCGGCGGAACCATCATATTTTAACGATCCACCAAAAAGGTTCCGCCGCCGGACATAAAACTGTGGATATGTCGCGCCGGAGACTGAAAATTACGCTCAGTCCGGCGGCACCTCTATCGGCGCACTGTCGGGCTGGTCATAATCGGGGCCGACCGGGGTGATTTCGTCCGGTTCGGTCATCGGCAGTTCTTCCGGAGTCGCAGGTGCGGGGGTTTCGGGCGGCGACTGCGGGTCGATGATGTCGGGCGGGGGCACGCCATCCGGGTTAGGCATGGGGTCGGGCTGGGTGGCCATATCTGCCTCTCTCTGCTAAGGGATGAATAGGTTACGCATGGGCAATCACGCGGGTTCCGCGAGCCGACTCACTATCCCTTGCCCTTGCTCACGCTTTTCTCTATGCCGCGCCGACCGGCGACCGATGCGGGCGTGGCGAAATTGGTAGACGCGCCAGATTTAGGTTCTGGTATCGCAAGATGTGGGGGTTCGAGTCCCTTCGCCCGCACCAGTATGCCACCTGCGGCAGCGCCACCGAAATTCAGCTGAAGAAAGCGTTTGAGAGAAGAGATGCAGACTGTCGAGACGTTGAACGAAGGCCTTAAGCGCGCCTACACTGTCACCATCACGTCGAAGGATATCGACGCGCGAGTGGAAAAGGAAGTGAAGGCCATGGCCCCGCAGGTGCGGATGCCTGGTTTCCGCCCCGGTAAGGTGCCCGCCAATCTCGTCAAGAAAATGCATGGCGAAGCGCTCCAGCGCGACGCGCTCAACAACAGCATTCAGGAAAGCATCCAGAAGCTGATCGCCGACCAGAAGCTGCGTCCCGCGATGCAGCCTTCGGTCGAGCTGGACGAAGGCTTCGAGTTCGGCAAGGACGCGGAAATCAAGGTTGCGCTGGAAGTGCTGCCGGACATCGCTGCACCCAGCGTCGAAGGCATCAAGCTGGAACGGCTGACCGTCGAAGTCGCCGACGCGCAGGTCGATGAGGCCGCTGGCCGCATCGCCACGCAGCAGGGCGCGCTGGAAGAAAAGAGCGACGATCATGTCGCGCAGGACGGTGACACGCTGGTCATCGATTTCCTGGGCAAGATCGACGGCGAAGCCTTTGAAGGCGGCGCGGCCGAGGACGTCAAGCTCAAGCTTGGCGCAGGCCAGTTCATCCCCGGTTTCGAGGAGCAGCTGGGCGGCGTGAAGAAGGGCGAAGAGAAGGTCATCGAAGTGACCTTCCCCGACGATTATGGCGCGGCCCATCTGGCCGGCAAGCTCGCCACTTTCGACATCAAGGTGAAGTCGATCCTGGACGGCGACAAGCCCAAGCTGGACGATGATTTCGCCAAGTCGCTGGGTCTGGAAGGACTCGACCAGCTCAAGGATCTGCTCAAGGGCCAGATCGAGCAGGAACATAATGGCCTGACCCGCACCCACATGAAGCGCAAGCTGCTCGACCAGCTGGCCGCTGCCCATGATTTCGACGTGCCGCCGAGCATGGTCGAAGCCGAGTTCGAGCAGATCTGGCAGCAGCTTCAGCATGAAGCGACCCATGAGGAAGATCCGGCCGCCGCGATCGCCGAAATGGAAGCCGAGAAGGAGGATTATCGCGCCATCGCCGTGCGTCGTGTCCGCCTTGGCCTGTTGCTCTCCGAAATCGGCCAGGCCAATGGCGTGACCGTCAGCGACCAGGAAATGAACCGCCTGATCATGCAGGCCGCGCAGCAGTACGGCCCGCAGGACCGTGAGCGTTTCATGCAATATGTCCGTCAGGACCCGATGGCCGCCGCCCAGCTGCGTGCGCCCCTCTACGAGGACAAGGTCGTCGACTTCCTGTTCGACAAGGCCGAAGTCACCGATCGCGCCGTGACCAAGGAAGAACTGGAAGCGGCGATCGAAGCCGAAGATGGCGACATCAAGCCCCATGTCCACGGTCCCGATTGTGGTCATGACCATGACGAAAAGCCCAAGGCGAAGAAGGCCGCGACCAAGAAGGCCGCTGCCGAACCTGCCGCCGACGCCGAAGCAGTAGCCGAGGAAGCGCCGGCCAAGCCCAAGAAGGCCGCCGCCAAGAAGGCTGCCCCCGCCGAGCCGGAAGCCGAAGCACCTGCCGCGGACGCCGCTGCCGAGGAAAAGCCCAAGAAGAAGGCTGCTCCCAAGAAAGCCGCCGCCAAGGCTGAATAAGCCAGGCTGAAATGCGATGAACAAGCGCCCGGCTTCCGACAGGAGGCACGGGCGCTTTTCATTTCGCAGGTGGCATGGCAGAGGAAATATTAACCCTGTCGGTCCATGCCGTTCGGCACGGAAAGCAGCAGGATCGTAAGGCCGATGAAGGAATTTCCCGCCATGACCAGCAACAGCGGGTCGGCAGTACCGCGCATCGCGGTCATCCTGCCCTGCTATAATGAAGCAGGCGCGATCGTGCAGACGGTGGAGGATTTCCGCCGCGCATTGCCCCATGCCGACATTTATGTGTTCGACAATAATAGCAGCGATGGCAGCAGCGACCTGGCGCGGGAGGCTGGCGCGATCGTCCGCCGCGTAAGCCAGCAGGGCAAGGGTCATGTCGTGCGCCGCATGTTCGCCGATGTGGACGCCGACATCTATATCATGGCCGATGGCGACGCGACCTATGAGGCGGCCGCTGCCCCCGCGATGGTCGCGGCGATGCTGGAGGATAATCTCGACATGGTGGTTGGCTGCCGCAAGTCGGAGGCGGAGGAAGCCTATCGCCCCGGCCATCGCCTGGGCAACTGGGCGCTGACCAGTCTGCTCAAGCAATTGTTCGGGCGCAGCTTCACCGACATTTTGTCGGGCTATCGCGTATTTTCCCGCCGCTTCGTCAAAAGCTTCCCGGTGCTGTCGGCGGGTTTCGAGATCGAGACCGAAATCAGCGTCCATGCGCTCGAACTCGCCATGCCGGTGGCCGAAGTCGTCACCGCCTATGGCGCGCGGCCCGAAGGATCGGTCAGCAAGCTTTCCACCTATCGCGACGGTTTCCGCATCCTGCGCACCATCTTCACCCTCTACCGCATCGAGCGGCCGATCCTGTTCTTCGGCGTCATTGCAGCGTTTCTGGCGGCGCTGGGGCTGGGGCTGGCCGCGCCGCTGATCGTCACCTATATGGATACTGGGCTGGTGCCGCGGTTCCCGACCGCCATTCTCGTCACTGGCCTCATGATCCTGGCGACCCTGTCGGGCATGTGCGGCCTCATCCTCGATACCGTGGTGCGCGGGCGGCGGGAGGTGCGGCGGCTCTCTTATCTGGGTTTCCGCGCGCCATCCGACTTCGCCCGGCGCGACTGAACCGGCTTCCTTCCTACACGCCCCCTTGAACCATTTGCCGTTTGTGCCGATGTAGGGGGTGGGCAAAAGCACCTGACTGAAAGAGCAAAATGACCAACATCATGCATGATCCCATGGCCGCGCTGGTTCCTATCGTTATCGAACAGTCGAACCGTGGCGAGCGCAGCTTCGACATTTTCTCGCGCCTGTTGCGGGAACGGATCATCTTCGTGACCGGCCAGGTGGAAGATCACATGGCCTCGCTGATCGTCGCCCAGCTGCTGTTCCTCGAATCGGAAAATCCGAAGAAGGACATCTGGATGTACATCAACTCGCCCGGCGGCGTGGTGACGGCTGGCATGGCGATCCACGACACGATGAAATATATCCGTCCCCAAGTCGGCACCGTATGCATCGGCCAGGCCGCGTCGATGGGCAGCTTCCTGCTGGCCGCCGGTGAGCCGGGCAAGCGGATCGCGCTGGGCAACGCTCGCATCATGATCCACCAGCCATCGGGCGGCGCGCAGGGCATGGCCAGCGATATCGAGATCCAGGCCAAGGAAATCCTGCGTATCCGCCGTCGCCTGAACGACCTGTATGTCGACTATACCGGCAAGTCGCTGGAAGAAATCGAGCGGGCGATGGACCGCGATACCTTCCTGGAGGCCGACGAGGCCAAGGCCTTCGGTCTGGTCGACGAAGTGTTCAGCAAGCGGCCTGCGCTGCCCGAAGCCAGCGACGCTTAAAGCCCATCTTTACCGGGGCGCGCTACTTTCACCCCTTGTGAAACCGGCGTGCCACGGTCTAGGATGAATATGGACCAGAATACCCGCGCCGGAATGCGGTTTTGGTGATTGTTGAACCGGCAGGGAAGAAAGATTGGCGAATGACTAAGCTTACCGGCTCCGATTCCAAGAGCACGCTCTATTGCTCCTTCTGCGGCAAGTCGCAGCATGAAGTGCGCAAGCTGATCGCTGGGCCGACCGTGTTCATCTGTGATGAATGCGTCGAGCTGTGCAACGACATCATCCGCGAGGAGACCAAGGGCGGTCTCGTCGGCAAGAAGGATGGCGGCGTGCCGACCCCGCAGGAAATCTGCGACGTGCTGGACGATTATGTGATCGGCCAGAACCGGGCGAAGCGTGTCCTGTCGGTTGCGGTCCATAACCATTACAAGCGGCTGAACCATGGCAGCAAGCCGGGCGAGGTCGAACTGGCCAAATCCAACATCCTGTTGGTCGGTCCCACCGGCTGCGGCAAGACGCTGCTGGCGCAGACGCTGGCCAAGACGTTCGACGTGCCCTTCACCATGGCTGACGCGACGACGCTGACCGAAGCGGGCTATGTCGGCGAGGATGTGGAGAACATCATCCTCAAGCTGCTCCAGGCGTCGGATTACAATGTCGAGAAGGCGCAGCGCGGTATCGTCTATATCGACGAAATCGACAAGATCAGCCGCAAGGCGGAGAATCCGTCGATAACCCGCGACGTGTCGGGCGAGGGCGTGCAGCAGGCTTTGCTCAAGCTGATGGAAGGCACGACCGCGTCGGTGCCGCCACAGGGCGGGCGCAAGCATCCGCAGCAGGAATTTTTGCAGGTCGACACGACCAACATCCTGTTCATCTGCGGCGGCGCGTTTGCGGGCCTGGAAAAGATCATCGGCGATCGTCTGGAAGCCAAGTCGATCGGCTTTGGCGCCTATGTCGCGGCCCCCGAAGAGCGCAAGACCGGCGAATTGCTGCGGTCGAGCGAGCCGGAAGATTTGCTGAAATTCGGCCTGATCCCCGAATTTGTGGGCCGTCTGCCCGTCATCGCGACGCTGGAAGATCTGGACGTGTCGGCGCTGGTCAAGATTTTGGGTGAGCCCAAGAACGCGCTGGTCAAGCAATATGGCAAGCTGTTCGAGATGGAGAATGTCGACCTCAGCTTCACCGACGAAGCGCTGGTCGCGATCGCCAAGAAGGCGATCGAACGCAAGACCGGCGCGCGCGGCCTGCGCTCGATCCTCGAAGCGATCCTGCTCGATACCATGTTCGACCTGCCCTCCATGCAGGGCGTGGGCGAAGTGGTGGTCGACAAGGATGTGGTCGCGGGCAAGAAAGAACCGATTCGCGTGTTCAGCGAAAGCGCCAAGCGCGCCGAGGACGCCGCCTGATTTCATCATCAGGCTAAGGACAAAAAGGGGCTGACGGGCAACTGTCGGCCCCTTTTTCGTTGGGCGGTTCCGCGCCAGCACAAATATTCCTGCTGCGTTGCAAAATTGCACCACCGTCAAACAGTGGGCTATAAAAGACATAAAATACATATAAAACAATGATATAGATGGGCCATACCCCTTGCCCGGCACACTGCGGGGCTGCTTTGTTCGCACCTGTGACAAAGCTTGTTGTACATTGTAACAAAAGTGCAGCCATAGCATCACAGGGCCGTCGCCAGAGGCCGTCACAGGCGGCTCCGGCTTGCAAGAGCATAACAGCAGGGCGCTCCAGCGCCGCTCCTGAACAAGGGACAAAGGGTCACATGAAACAATTTCTGATGTGCAGCGCCGCGATGATCGCCGTAGCCGCCCCCACCGCCGCTTTCGCCCAGTCGACCGGCTCGATCGATTTTGAAAATGAGATCGTCGTAACCGGCGTGGGCATCGATAATGGTGTGGCCGGGGTGGTTATGCCTGAAACCAGCAAGGCACGCGGCGTTCTCAATCAGGACTTTATCGAGCGGCAGGTTCCGGGCCAATCTATAAACGACATCATCAACCAGCTTCCAGGTGTCAGCTTCTCGAACAATGATCCGTTCGGGTCCGCGGGCGGCACCCTCTACATTCGCGGTTTCGACAATACTCGCATTTCGCAGACGTTCGACGGCGTACCGCTCAACGATTCGGGCGGCTATGCGATCTATTCCAGCCAGCAGCTTGATGCCGAACTGATCGAACAGGTGAACGTTAATCTGGGCACGACCGATGTCGACAGCCCCACGGCGGCTGCAACCGGCTCCACCGTTAACTATCGCTCGCGCAACCCTACTGACGATTTCAGTGTCAAGATGGTGGGGTCTGCAGGCGATTTCTCCTTCTTCCGCATGTTCGGGTCGGTCGATACCGGCGTATTTACGCCATGGGGGACCAAAGCCTATTTTGCGGCGAGCAAGGCGACCAACGACACGATTTTCAACAATCGTGGCGAGATCGACAAAAAGCAGTTCAATGCCAAAATTTATCAGCCGATCGGAAACAATGGCGACTTCATCTCGGTCGCGGCGCACTACAACGAAGCGGCGAACAATCGCTTCGGTTCGGTGACGTTCCGCAACGATGGGGTCGGTGCTGTCCCCAGTCGCTTCCCCAACAACAAGGATGAGCGCGATTATGTGATCCCCTATTGCACGATCGCCATGCCAGCGATCACTGGTGTCGCCGATGCGGCAACCAGCTGCGGATCGACGTTCGATGAACGGGTCAACCCGTCCAAGACGGGCAATATCCGTATCAATTCGCGCTTCACTCTGGCCGACGATCTGATCCTGACGGTTGATCCCAGCTTCCAATATGTCCGCGCCAACGGTGGTGGCACCGCGACGGCGCGCGAAGGGTTCCGCGATATCGATCCGGGCGCGGGTGTGACCAACGCCGTAGGCTATCTCGGTGGCAGCCCCTATTTCGGCTATGACGTCAATGGCGACGGCGACCTGCTTGACTCCATTCGCGTGCTGGCACCCAGCGAGACGAATACCCGCCGTTATGGCCTCATTTCCTCGCTCCGCTATAATTTCTCCGAGGATCAGTCGGTTCGTCTGGCCTACAGCCTCGACTATGCTCGGCATCGCCAGACGGGCGAGATCGAGTTCCTTCGCAACGATGGCCAGCCGGTCAATATTTTCCCGGAGGAAGGCAACCCCCTCAAGGATGCCAGTGGCGCTGTGCTGCAAAAGCGTGACCGCTTGTCCAAGGCGATCCTTCACCAGATTGCGGGCGAATATCGCGGCAAATTTTTCGACACGCTGACGGTCACCGCTGGTGTCCGCGCACCCTTCTTCAAGCGCGATCTGACCAACTATTGCGCCACGTCCAGCGCGACTGGCTTCGTCGAATGTTTTGGAACAAACAGCGCCGCCGCTGCGCAATATGCTGCGCTCAACCCCACCATTCAGGGACCACAGCGCCGCGTCTTGAAATATGACAAGGTGCTGCCGAATGTCGGCCTGACCTATGACGCGACTGGCGCGCTGAGCGTGTTCGGCAACTATTCCAAGGGTTTGCAGGTCCCCGGTACCGATAATCTCTACAATAGTTTCTTCTTTGCGGCCGGAACTGTGTCCGCCAATCCGTCGCCCGAAACTACGGACAATTTCGACCTTGGCCTGCGCTACCGCACCAGCAAGCTCCAGGTGCAGGCATCGCTCTGGTACACGATCTACCAGAACCGCCTGGCGTCGGCCTATGATCCGGAAACGGATCGCACCCTGTATCGCAACCTTGGCCGGGTCGATAAATATGGCGTGGACGGTAGCATTTCATATCGCCCGATCCCCGAAGTTGCGCTTTACGCCTTCGGCTCTTACCTGAAGTCGAAGATCAAGGACGATGTCCTGTACGGCGAATGCAGTGCTGCCAATGTCGTGGCGTCGGCTGTCACGGGTTGCACGGCGGTGGGCGATCCCATCTATGCCCAGACGGCAGGCAAGCGCGAATCTGGTGCGCCGGTCTATACGTTGGGTGGCCGAGCACAGGCGATACTGGGTCCAGTCGAACTCGGCGTGCAGGTCAAGCGTACCGGCCCGCGCTACGTGAACGATCTCAATCAGCCATTTACGCTGGGCGGGACGATCATCGGCGGCGTAGCTGTCGCTGGCGGCACTCAGGTCATGAATGCCAAGGCACCGGCTTATACGCTGGTCGATCTGGATGCGCGGCTCAGTCTGAAATTCATTGGGCTGAACGACAAGACCTTCCTCCAACTCAATGTCAGCAATGTGTTTGACAAGCTTTATTATGGCGGCTTTGACGGCCGCCTGGACGCGGGATTTGCCGCCGCGAGCAACCTGCCGTTCGTGCAGATAGGTTCGCCCCGTACGTTCATCGGTACAGTGGTATTCGGCTTCTGATCCGATCGAATGCGACAAAGCGAAAGGGCGGGGCGCGATCCCCGCCCTTTTTGCGTGGCAATGTAGGAAATCACCGGCTACCGCCGATCATATGGCGCGATATGGGCGAAGTTTGAAAATTTCTACCGCAAACACCCGTCCAGCCCGTCACGCTGCACCGCGCCGATCCGGGCGGCGATGGTGTTGCCGTAGCGGCGGGTGAAGCCGCTGGGGGCGACGGCGGCGCGGCGTTTGGGGAGGGGTAGGATGGCGGCGATACGGGCGGCCTCGGCGCGGGTCAGGCGACCTGCGCCATGTTTGAAATAGCGGATCGCGCCCGCCTGCACGCCATAGGTGCCGATGCCGGTTTCCGCGACGTTCAGATAGACTTCCATGATCCGCTTTTTGCCCCAGATCGCCTCGATCAACATGGTGAACCAGGCCTCGAACCCCTTGCGGACGAAGCCGCCGCCCTGCCACAGGAACACGTTTTTCGCGGTTTGCTGGCTGATCGTCGATCCGCCGCGCACGCGACCGCCGCTGGCATTGTGGATTGCCGCCTTGGCGATGGCATCGACATCGAAGCCATGATGGGTGCAGAATTTGCCGTCCTCTGCCGCAATCGCCGCCCGCGCCATGTCCGGGTCGATCTCGTCCAGGCTCATCCAGTCCTTGGTGATGCCATTGGGGTCGAGCAACATGGTCATCGTCACCGGCGGGGGCACGAAGCGGTAGAGCGTCACCATCAGCAGCGACAGGATGATGAAGCCCATCAGCACCTTGAACGGAATGCTGATCCAGCGGGAACGGCGGCGAGGGGAGGCAGGTGTAGCGGTCATGCCGCCAGCGTAACGCGCCCCGGCCCCTTGTTTCAAGCGCCCTGCAAGATGGCGGGCCGACCACGGTTGATCAGCAGGACCAGCCCCGCGCCGATCAGGCACAGGATTCCCGCCGCGACGAAGGCGGGCATATAGCTGTGCCAGAGGGTGCGCGACAGGCCGCCCGCCATCGCCGCGCTGGCCGCGCCCAGTTGATGCCCGGCGAAGATCCAGCCAAAGACGATATTGGCGCGTTCCTGGCCGAAGCGCTGGGCGGTCAGCTTGACGGTCGGCGGCACGGTCGCGACCCAATCGAGGCCGTAAAAGACCGCGAACAGCGACAGGCTGTAGAGCGAGAAATCGCTGAATGGCAGATAGAGCAATGATGCCCCGCGCAGGCCATAATACCAGAAGAGCAGCCAGCGATTGTCGAACCGGTCGGACAGCCAGCCCGACGCCAGCGTGCCGCCAAAATCGAACAGCCCCATCATCGCCAGCATCGACGCCGCGCCGATCGCCGCCAGCCCATAATCGCCGCACAGGGCGATGAAATGGGTCTGCACCAGGCCGTTGGTGCTGGCGCCGCAAATATAAAAGGACAGGAACAGGAACCAGAAGGTCGGCACCTTCGCCGCGTCACGCAGGACGGTGATCGGCGTCATCAGCAGCGCGCCAAGGCCAGCAGGCTGGGCCGGGACCGGGTGGATGACGCTATCGCCATAGGGCGCAAGGCCCAGGTCGGACGGGCGATCACGCATCAGCAACAGCACGACCAGCGCGGCGAACAGGATCGTGCCGCACACCAGCAGCACCGCAGAGCGCCAGCCGAAACAGTCAGTCAGTCCCGCCAGCAGCGGCAGGAAAGCGAGCTGGCCGGTCGCGGTACTGGCCGACAACAACCCCATCACCAGCCCGCGCCGGTCCGAAAACCAACGGGTCGCGACGGTCGCGCCCAGCACCATAGCAGTGAGGCCGGTGCCAAGGCCAATCACCACACCCCATAGCAGCACCAACTGCCACAGCTGGCTCATGCCCAGCGACAGCAGCAGGCCGGTGATGACGATGCCCAGCGAAATCAGCATCATCCGGCGCACGCCAAAGCGGTTCATGAAGGCGGCGGCAAATGGCCCCATCAGGCCAAACAGCAGGAAGCGGATGGCAAGGGCAGCGGAAATATCGGCGGTGGTCCAGCCAAATTCGCGTTGTAGCGGCACCATGAACACGCCCGGCGCACCGACCGCGCCCGCCACGACCAGCATGGTGAGGAAGGTGGCGAGCAGCACCGCCCAGCCATAATGAATGCGGCGCGCGGCCAGCTTATGGGCCAGTGCGGTTGAGATCATGCTACAGCCCCCAAGCGTCGAACGGATCGCAGCCATATGATCAGCGTGCCACATGTACACAAGGCACCAGTTGCGGGCTGATGGACCGGGTCTAATGAAAACGGCCCCGAATCGCTCCGGGACCGTTTTCTATTGTCGGCGTGTTGATCAGGCGGCGGCGAAGCGCGCCATATGGCTGAGCTTGTCACCTGCGATCCGCATCATCGCCTTTTGCAGCTTTTCAAAGGCGCGGACCTCGATCTGGCGGACACGTTCGCGCGATACGCCATAGACCTGGCTCAGTTCCTCCAGCGTCTTGGGTTCTTCGGCCAGACGCCGTTCGGCCAGGATATGCTTTTCCCGGTCGTTAAGGTCGGTCATCGCCTCGACCAGCATTTCGTGGCGCTGGGTGCGTTCCTGTTCCTCGGCGACGCGCTCGTCCTGCAACGGATCGGTATCCTGCAACCAATCCTGCCACTGGCCGTCGCCGTCCTCCCGCATGGGGACGTTGAGCGACGTGTCGCCGCCCATCGCCATGCGGCGGTTCATCGACACGACATCCTGTTCGGACACGCCCAGATCGGTCGCGATCTTGGTCACATCCTCCGGCTTCAGGTCGCCATCCTCAAACGCTTCGATGTTGTTCTTCATCCGGCGCAGGTTGAAAAACAGCTTCTTCTGCGAGGCGGTGGTGCCCATCTTCACGAGCGACCAGCTGCGCAGGATGAATTCCTGGATCGAGGCGCGAATCCACCACATGGCGTAGGTCGCCAGGCGGAAGCCGCGTTCGGCCTCAAACTTCTTTACGCCCTGCATCAGGCCGATATTGCCTTCGGAAATGAGTTCGCTGACCGGCAGGCCATAGCCGCGATAGCCCATCGCGATCTTCGCCACCAGGCGCAGATGCGAGGTAACCAGTTGGGCCGCAGCCTCAGGGTCCTGATGTTCCTCATACCGCTTGGCGAGCATATATTCCTGCTCAGGTGTCAGAAGCGGAAATTTGCGGATTTCCGAGAGATAGCGGTTGAGGCTGGCTTCACCGCCCAGCGCCGGAACCGCGGGGACATTGCTCGTCTTGGCCATGTCGCTTCACCTTTCCCTTTCATGCGCGGCGGGACCCAGAAGAGGCGTCACAAACACCGGCGCAAACTTGTTCATGTCTATACGTGGAGCAGGCTTAACAGTTCCTGCATATCGGTAGGGAGTGCACTTTGGAACATAAGCCGTTCGTCCGATACCGGATGTATGAACCCAAGGCTTTTTGCGTGCAATGCCTGCCTTTTGAAACCCAGAGTTTCCAGTATTGATTTGAAACCTTTTCTTTCTCTACCGTAAACCGGATCGCCTATCAAGGGGTGTCCGATATGGTGCATATGGACGCGGACCTGATGGGTGCGGCCGGTTTCCAGTCGACATTCCACCATCGCCGCGTCGCGTAGCCGTTCGACCGTGCGATAATGGGTGACGGCATGTTTGCCGCGTCCTTCCCGATGAACCGCCATCTTCTTTCGATCAGCGTCGGACCGGCCAAGCCAGGCATCGACCGTACCGGTGCCGGGGAGGGGATGGCCATAGACGATCGCGGCATAGAGTCGCTCGATGCTGTGATCCTTGAACTGGCGGGCCAGCCCGTCATGCGCCTTGTCCGATTTTGCGACGACCAGCAGCCCGGACGTGTCCTTGTCGATGCGATGGACGATGCCGGGGCGGGCGACGCCGCCAATGCCAGACAACTGGCCATGGCAATGATGCAGCAGGGCGTTGACCAATGTGCCGTCCAGATTGCCTGCGGCGGGATGGACGACCAGCCCGGCGGGCTTGTCCACCACGATCAGGTCTGCATCCTCATGCACGATGGTCAGGGGAATATCCTGCGCCACATTATCGAGCGCGACCGGGGCGGGCATGGTGATGGCGAAGCTCTGGCCGGTCGCGACCTTGATGGTGGTGCCGATCTTGATCGGCTGGCCAGTCGATTGGACATGGCCGTCGTTGATCAGCGCCTTCAACCGTTCGCGCGACAGGTCGGGCAGCAGGTCGGCCAGCGCCCGGTCGAGCCGCATCCCGTCCTGCGCCTGCGCGATTGTCGCTTCGATGATGGAAACCCCCGGACCCATTGGCTAGGGATGTAGGGATGGCGGTCACAATATCAAGGATGCTGCTGGACCAGATCCAGGCGATCGCGGCGGCGGATCGGGCGGAGGTGTGTGGGCTGTTGCTGGGCGCGGCCGGGCGAATCGAGGCGATTGCGCCCGCGATCAATGTCGCGCCAGACCCGGCGCGCCATTTCGAGCTGGACCCGGCGGCGCTGATCGCGGCGCACCGTGCGGCGCGGGCGGGGGGAGCGCCCATCATCGGCCATTATCATTCGCATCCTTCCGGCGTGGCGGTGCCGTCGGCCACGGACGCCGTCTGTGCTGCCCCGGACGGCAGTCTGTGGCTGATCGTTGCGGGGCGCGATGCGCGGCTTTGGGTGGCGCAGGGGGATGGCGCTGGCGGCGTGCGCTTCGCTCCGGCGACGCTGCGGGTCGCATGAACGAAAGGCGGCGCGGCGGGCTTGCATCGCCCGGCACAGCAGCGCATTAGCCAGTCAGGCCATCCTTATTCTTCACAAAAATCGGCGGCACAGACCCTGACATGACCCACCCCATCGACAGCATCGAATTTGCCAGCCTTCTCTGTTCGCGCCTGTGCCACGACCTTTTGAGTCCGGTCGGCGCGCTCAACAATGGGCTGGAACTGATGGCGGACGAGACCGACCCGGACATGCGCCAGCGCTGCCTGGACCTGCTGGCCGACAGCGCGCGGACATCCGCCAACAAACTCAAATATTTCCGCCTGGCCTTTGGCTCTGCCGGGGGCTTTGGCGACGCGGTGCCGCCGCATGAGGCGCGGGTCGCGATCGAGGGGATGTTCGCCGGGACGGGCCGGGTCAAGGTCGGCTGGATGGTCGAGGAACAGATGCTGGGCAAGCTGCCGGTCAAGGTGCTGCTCAACCTGGCGCTGATCGTCGGCGATGCGCTGGTGCGCGGCGGTCAGTTGGACATCGGTGCGGAAAAGCGGCCGGGCGTGACGGAGATTGTCGTGCGGGGCGAGGGGCCGAAGGTCGTGCTGGACCCCGATCTGCGCGCGGCGCTGGCAGGGACGCTGCCGCCCGAAGGGCTGGCATCGCGCACGGCGGCGGCATGGATGGTGCGGCAGCTGGTGACCGGCGCGGGCGGCGAGATTGCGCTGTCGCCTGCGGGTGATCCGGTGTTGCTGTTCGGGGCTTCCATTCCGGGGTGAGGTTTCATCCTCCCGTGTAAGGCGATGATTCCCATATCCTATATCATCGTCATCCCCGCGCAGGCGGGGACCCATTTTCCGACATAAAATCTAGGTTATAGAGTGCTAGATGGGTTCCCGCCTGCGCGGGAATGACGATGAATTGGGTATTGCGCAGCCTTCTGGCACTGGAGGACAGGAGAGCGCTCCGCCTCAATCCTCTTCGTCCAGCACCTTCTCCACCGGGGGATGGAGCCGCAACCGCGTCACCCGTCGCCCGTCGCTGGCCAGGATTTCCAGTTTCCAGCCGCTTTGTTCATGGTCGAGTATCTCGCCCGGTTCCGGTACGCGGCCTGCGATGATGAAGGCCAGGCCGCCCAGCGTGTCGACATCTTCCTCGATATCGCCCAGCTTCTCGTCAATCTCTTCGGCGACGTCGTCCAGTTCGGCGCGGGCGTCGGCTTCCCACAGGCCGCCGGCCAGCGGCACCAGCATCGCTTCGGGCGCGTCGTCATGCTCATCCTCGACATCGCCGACGATTTCCTCGACCAGATCCTCGAACGTCAGCAGCCCTTCGGTGCCGGAATATTCGTCCAGCACGATGGCCAGATGGGTGCGCTTGGCGCGCATTTCGGCGAGCAGGTCGAGCGCGCCCATGCTTTCAGGCACATAGAGCGGCTGGCGGATCAAAGGCTCCAGCGTGTCGGGCACGGGTGCCTTGCCCGCCAGGATCGCGAAGGCGTCGCGGATATGGACCATGCCGACGATGGTATCGAGCGTGTCGCGATAGACCGGGATGCGGCTGTGGCCCGCTTCGGCGAACAGGGCGGCAAGATCGGCGAAGCTCGCTTTCTCCTCGATCGCGATGATATCGGCGCGGGGGACGGCGACGTCATCGACCGTATGTTCGGAAAAATGGAGCAGGTTGCGGACCATCTGGCGCTCGATCGCCGACAGGTCGCCCTTGGCTGGCGGGGATGCGCTATCGTCCTGCTCATCCTCGTCATATTCGTCGAGCGCTTCCTCCAGTTCCTGCCGCAGGGTCGTGGATTCGCCATCGCCGAACAGGAGCGTCTTTATGCCGCTCCATAAACCGCCTTCATTACTACTGTCCGATTCCTTGGAACCGTTGCCGTCCTTCGGGCTGCCCTCAGCCATAGTTCGTCCTATACCCCTGATGTCACTCTATCCCCGTAGGGATCGGAAAGGCCAAGGCTGGCCAGCGCCGCGACTTCCAGCGCTTCCATCGCCTCGGCTTCATTGTCGTCCATATGATCATATCCAAGCAAATGAAAAGTCCCGTGGATAATCAAATGGGCGGCATGATCGGCGATCGAGATGCCCTTGTCGGTCGCTTCGGCGGCGCAAACGCCTTCCGCCAGCACGATGTCGCCCAGCAATACCTCGCCATCGTCGGTGTTGGACGTGCCTTGCAACAGGTCGGCCTGCACCATCGGGAAGGACAGGACGTTGGTGGGCTTGTCCTTGTCCCGATAGGCACGGTTGAGGCTGTGGACTTCATCGTCCGTGGTCAGCTTGACCGCGACTTCGTACATCGCTTCGTCCGTCGCGAAGTTGGTATAGGGGCTGTGGGTGATGGCGGCGAACACGGCGCGCTGGGCGAGCAGTTCCCAGTCCGTGCCAGGCCAGCCGGTGTCGTGGAGGACGGCGACGTCAATCATTGGCCACATCCCACTCCGTTCGCACTGAGCCTGTCGAAGTGCCATGCCGAGCGAAGCGAGGTGCCTTCGCTTCGCTCAGGTGAAGGCTTCGACTTCGCTCAGCCCGAACGGAACTATACCCTATATTACGCATCCGGCCCCTCATAAGCCTGCACGATCCGGCCGACGACGGGATGACGCACGACGTCACCGATGCCGAACGGCACCATCGCGATGCCCTCTACCCCGTCCAGCCGCGCGACCGCATCGGCCAGGCCCGACGCGCCCGGTTGCGGCAGATCGACCTGCTTGGGATCGCCGCAAATGACCATGCGGCTGCCTTCGCCAAAGCGGGTCAGAAACATCTTCATCTGCGCGATGGTGGTGTTCTGCGCTTCGTCCAGCACGATGAACGCGTTGGCGAGCGTTCGCCCGCGCATGAAGGCGAGCGGGGCGATCTCTATTTCTCCGCTAGCGATGCGCCGTTCGACCTGCTCGGCGGGCAGCGTGTCGTAGAGCGCATCGTAGATCGGGCGGAGATAGGGATCGACCTTCTCCTTCATGTCGCCGGGCAGGAAGCCCAGCCGCTCGCCCGCCTCGACGGCGGGACGCGACAGGATCAGCTTGTCGACCGTTCCGGTGATGAGCTGGCTGACCGCCTGCGCGACGGCCAGATAGGTCTTGCCGGTGCCTGCCGGACCCAGTGCGAAAATGATATCGTTCCGGTTCATCGCCTCCATATAGGTGACCTGGGTGGCGGAGCGGGGGACGATGGTTTTCTTGCGGGTGCGGATCATCACCGTGGGCGGTTCGGCCACGTCATGGCGGATGATGCCGTCCAGCGTGGGTTCGGATGACATGGCGATCACAGCCTCGACCGCGCCCGCGTCAATCTGTTGCCCGGCGACGATGCGGTTATAGAGGCCGGTCATGACGTCGCGCGCGCGGGCGGCGGCTTCCGCCTCGCCCTCAATCTGCAACTTGTTGCCGCGCGCGGCGATATAGACGCCAAGGCGATTTTCGATCGCGACCAGATTCTGGTCATATTGGCCGAACAAAGTGCCCAGCAGATGCGGCTTTTCAAACGTGACTTCGAGCCGCGCGCGTTCGGCGATGTCGGTGCGGGGTTGGTGCGGTTTCTTGCCCATTCAAAAGCCTCCCTTGCTCGTCATGCATCTCGTGAGGATCGGCGGGAGCCGTAAATCGGGGAGATGGCGTCCCACAGATGCGGGAATGACGAGGCTTTGGTTCAAGCGGCTTTCCTCCTGCTACATTCGCCGGCCAGACTATTGGGACCGGCGCTGATGATGTCGACGTCTATCATGTCACCGATAACATGGTCGGGCGCGGTGACGTGAACCGATTGCAGCCATGGCGTCTTGCCGATCAGCTGGCCGGGGAAGCGGCCCGTGCGTTCCAGCAATATGGTGGTGCGGCGACCGACCGTGGCGGCGTTGAATTCGACCTGACGCCGGTTGATCGCAGCCTGTAGCCGGGCAAGGCGATCGTCCATGACATCGGCGGCTACCTGCCCGTCCATGTCGGCGGCGGGGGTGCCGGGGCGGGGGCTATATTTGAAGGAATAGCATTGGGCATAGCCCACGGCATCGACGATGCGGAGCGTGTCGGCAAATTCTTCTTGGGTCTCGCCGGGGAAGCCGACGATGAAGTCGCCCGACACCGCAATGTCCGGCCGCGCCGCGCGCACCCGTTCGATCAGGCGCAGATAGGAATCGACGCTGTGGCTGCGGTTCATGGCTTTGAGGATGCGGTCATTGCCCGACTGCACCGGCAGATGGAGGAAAGGCATCAGCTTGTCGATCTCGCCATGGGCGGCGATCAGGCCGTCGCTCATGTCGTTGGGGTGGCTGGTGGTGTAGCGGATACGCTGGAGTGCGTCGATCTTCGCCAGTTCGCGAACCAGCCCGTCCATGCCCTGCGCGCGGCCCTTGTCATCCTCGCCCGTCCAGGCATTCACATTCTGGCCCAGCAGGGTGATTTCCTTGACCCCGCCATCGACCAAAGCTTTCGCCTCGTCGATGATCGCGTCCCACGACCGGCTGATTTCCGCGCCGCGCGTATAGGGGACGACGCAATAGGTGCAGAATTTGTCGCACCCTTCCATGATTGTCAGGAAAGCGGTGGGTCGCGCCTGTTTGGTGCGGACGGGCAGCGCGTCGAATTTCGACTCTGCGGGCATATCGGTATCGACCGCCGCTTCGCCGCGACCGGCCTTTGCGATCAGGTCGGGCAGGCGGTGATAGGCTTGCGGGCCGACGACGATGTCCACGGTCTTGGCGCGGCGGCTGATCTCGCTGCCCTCCGCCTGCGCGACGCAGCCAGCGACGGCGATCATCGGGCGGCTGCCATCCTCGCGGGTCATACGGCCGATGTCGGAATAGACCTTGTCCACTGCCTTTTCGCGGATGTGGCAGGTGTTGAGGATTACCAGATCGGCGTCGTTTCCGTCCGTGGCGGCAGTCATTCCACGCTCGCCCAGCATCTCGGCCATGCGTTCGCCATCATAGACGTTCATCTGACAGCCGAAGGATTTGACGTGGAAAGTGGCCGGAGTCTTGGGCGGTAGGGGACGATTCATGGCCCAGCTATACAGGCGGCAGGGGGGTAGCGGAAGGCCGATGCTGCGATGCGGCGCTATCGGGCGCATTTTGCGCGATACTGGCCGCTATTGCGTCCCGCGCTGTGGCGGCGATGACCTTGCGATCGGCGCAATCGGCAGGATCGAACGGCTCCAGAAAGCGCAGCGTCACGTCCAGCCGCCCCTTGCGACCCAAAATGCGCCAGGCGTTGGTTCCGGCGGGTTCGTCGCCATGCCAGGCGATGGCGGATGTGGCCGCGCCATAGTCGATATGCACCGGCTGAATCAGCACCGCGCGCGGCGGCGGCAGCAGCACGGCAAGCAGCGAAGGCTTGAACGGCAGCAGCCCGCTGCCGTCGCTGGTCGTGCCTTCGGGGAAAAGCGCAACCGGTTGATGCCCCAGCATGGCGGCGCGCAGCGCGTCGATCTGCCCAGACAGCGCGCCGCGCCGTTCACGGGCGACGAATAAGGTGTTGTTCTGCGCGGCCAGCCAGCCGACCACCGGCCAGCGGGCAATGCCGTCATGCGCGACAAAGGCCGCGCCGGTCGCGCCGCCCATGGCCAATATGTCGATCCAGCTGACATGATTGGCGAGCAGGAACATATCGCCGTCGTGCGGTTGCCCCGCAATCCGCGCCCGTGCCCCAACCGAACGTGCGGCCATCGCCAGAAAGCGGCGCGGCCAGGGGGATCGAAGACGCAGGAGGCGCCAGAGCAAATGGGGAAACAGGCACAGCAGCAGGCTGGCGATCAGCGCGGCTATGCGCGTCCAGCGGCGGAGCAGCAGCAGTGCGTCAGTTCTTCCGGTCTAGGGCGACGCCGTACAATTCCATGCGATGATCGACCAGCCGGAAACCCAGCTTTTCGGCGATCTGCTTCTGCAACTGTTCCAGTTCGGGGTCGACAAATTCGATGACGTTGCCGGTTTCGACATCGATCAGATGATCGTGATGCGATTCGGGCGCGGCCTCATAACGGGCGCGGCCGTCGCCAAAGTCGTGCCGCTCCAAAATCCCCGCTTCTTCGAACAGGCGCACGGTGCGATAAACGGTGGCGATCGAAATGCCAGGGTCGATCGCGGCAGACCGTTTGTGCAACTCCTCGACATCGGGATGGTCGACGGCATCGCTCAACACCTGGGCGATCACCCGGCGCTGTTCGGTGATGCGCAGCCCCTTTTCGTGGCACAGGGCTTCGACGTCGATCTTGCGGTTCATGGAGTCTCGCTGGCTTTAGAGGTGCGGACAGTCAGACAAAGCCTAGCGGCTTTTCCCGTCGCGTAAAGGGGCACATGCCGACATGTGCCCCCAGACGCAAGACCGTTCCGTCAGCCGGGCGGATTACTTTGCGGCGCTGCCCGTGCGGCGACGCTTGGTGCCAAGGCCAATCTTCTTGGCCAGCGAGCGACGCTGTTCGGCATAGTTGGGAGCGACCATCGGATAGTCGGCGGGCAGGTTCCACTTGGCGCGATAGTCGTCGGGCGTCATCTGATAATGAGTCATCAGGTGGCGCTTTAGCATCTTGAGTTTCTTGCCATCTTCCAGGCAGATGATGAAATCGGGCTTGATCGAGGAACGCACCGAAACGGCGGGTTCGGGCTTTACTTCCGGTACGGTGATCGGTTCGCTCAGGCCCGACAAGGCGGCATGGACATTCTGAATCAGAGCGGCGACATCAGAGACGGACACGCTGTTGTTGGAAACATGCGCGGCGACAATGTCGGACGTCAAAGTAATAAGCAGTTCGCTCTGGGCGGATTCGATTTCCATTGTCCTGTATCCTGTAAGGCTATTGTTGTGCGACCCGTCCTACGAGATTCATTTCAGGAGCGGTACGGCTGCGCTAGACCTTGCCGATCATTTTCGCAAGAGTTTATGGCTTCACGCCAGCATGTCGATGCGAAAACTTAGAGCATCATATAGTTGTCCGTCATTACCGCGATAGTAACCGGGGCGACGATGTACATATTCAAATCCTGCCTTCTCATAAAGATGGACAGCATTGTTGCTGGCGCGCACTTCCAGATTCATGGATGTGATGCCTTTGCGACGTGCAGTGCGCAAACTGTCGCGCAGCAACGCTCCGCCAATGCCGCGCCCGCGCCAGGCCGGATCGACCGCCAGCAGCAGTAATTCGCACTCGTCCAGCACGGATCGCACCAGCGCAAAGCCCAGCGGTGCCGCGTCCACGCGCGCGATCGTCAGCCATGTGCCGGGCATCATCATGACGCCGGCCAGTTGCGGTAAGGTCCACGCCTCGCCAAAAACCGGATCGAAGGCGGACTCCATCACCGCCATTGCGTCCGCCATCGCGTTGCGCTCGCTCTGGTCATAGGTGTCGAGGACAAGGCCCGGCATCATGACGCCGCGCGCTCCGCCATGGTCTGCGCATCGGCACCACGTCCATAGATCGGCGTCGGGGGGAGGGCGGGCAGGGCGGCGATCAGGCTGTAATCCGCCGCATCGGGATAGAGATTGACAGCGGCACCATGGCCGCGCGCTGTCACCAGTGCCTCAGCTCCGGTGCCATAAAGGGTAGAGATATCAAGCTGCGTTGCCAGAGTGGCGATAGCGGTCGAGGCGATCGGCGTGGTCGCGCTCAGCCCATCGGCAGTGAAGCATTGCCAGAAGAGTTCGCCATGACCGCCAGTGATGGTGACGGCGATCGGCCCGTCACTGGCATGGATTTGCGCGGCCTGCGCCGCGATCAGCGACGGGGCGCTATATCCGTGGAGTGGCAGTCCCCAGGCCAGCGCCAGCGCGCGGGCGGCGGCGATGCCGATGCGGACGCCGGTGAAGCTGCCGGGACCGACATTGACGGCGATGGCGTCGGCGCGCCCGCCATCGGGCAGGGCGGCAATGGCGGGCAACAAAGCTTCGGCATGGCCGCGCCCGACAATTTCATGGAAGCGCGCGACCGGCACGCCTTCTTCCAGCAGCGCCACGGACAAAGCCTGTGTCGCGGTGTCAATCACCAGCAGGCGCAAACGATACTCCCCTCAAGACTTCTCTTGCGGTTAGTCGATCCGCGGCGATTTGCCAAATGGAGGAAAGGGAAGGCCGCCCTGATCAGACCGCGCGGACTTCCGTGACTTCTGGGACATAATGTTTGAGCAGTTGCTCGATCCCGTTTTTCAGCGTCGCACTGGAGGAAGGGCAGCCCGCACAGGCACCCTGCAACTGGAGGAATACGGTGCCCTCGTCGAAGCCGCGATAGATGATGTCCCCGCCGTCGTTGGCGACGGCAGGGCGGACGCGAGTGTCGATGAGGTCGCGGATCTGCGCGACAATCTCGGCATCTTCCGGGTCATCGCCAAAAGCGTCGTCATCCAGAGGTACGGCTATGCCCGCCGCCGATCCTGGCGCAAATAGCGGCATGTTGGCGGAAAAATGTTCCAGCAGGATCGACAGCACGTCCGGCTTGACGTCGCGCCATTCCGATCCGGGCGCTATTGTCACAGAAATAAAGTCGCCACCAAAGAACACGCCAGTGACATCGCCGAGCCTGAACAGCGCATCAGCAAGCGGTGAAGCTTCCGCCTCTTCAGGGGTCGCAAAGTCACGGGTTCCATTGCCCATGACCGCCTGGCCGGGGAGGAATTTGATGGTCGCCGGATTGGGCGTGAGTTCGGTCTCGATCAGCATGGCCGCTATGTGGAGATGTGCGGGGCTAAGATCAAGCGTTTCGGGAACTTCGCTGGCGGCTGTCGATTATTCGCAATGACCCAGCAGGAGAGATCAAATGGCGACCGAAAAAGATATTCGCGAACATTTCTGGAGCGATCTGAGCAAAAGCCCCTTCCTGATGGTGGGGCTGAATAATAGTCACGAGCATAGCCTGCCGATGACGGCGCAGCTTGATCGCGACGCGGATCATTGTTTCTGGTTCTATACGTCGCGCGACAATCGCCTGGCCCCCGGCGGCCCGGCCATGGCCCAGTTCGCGGCCAAGGATCACGGCCTGTTTGCCTGCATCAACGGCACATTGGTCGAGGAAAGCGATCCGGCGGTGATCGACCGTTACTGGTCAAGCCAAGTCGAGGCCTGGTATGAAGGTGGCCGCAACGATCCCAATCTGCTGATGCTGCGCTTTGACCTTGGCACCGCGGAAATCTGGCTGGCCGACCTGTCGATTGTCGGGGTGTTCAAGATGATGTTCGGTGGGGATGTTGCCAAGGAAATGGAATCCAAGCACGCTGAAATCTCGCTCTAACGTTACAATATGATCGCAGCGGCCGTGCCATTCCGCACGGCCGCTTGCTATTTGCCTGTATCTTCGCCATATGCGTTGCAGCGCAGCAGAGGGACCATGACGGTTCCACAGCGATTGGCAGCGTGATCGTCCGCAACCTGGGTGGCTGGAACAGCCGCTCAAGGACCACGGACCGGCCAATGAGAGTCTGCGCCAAGCTTGAGGCTTCCCTTTTCACGCGGGTCGTTTCGTAACCCGCCTCGCGCCCTTCCTGCGTCCGCAGAGCAAGTTGGCGCCAAGGCCGACTTGTGAGTTTTCTAAATGCAATTCAATGACTTTGGTCTGGCTGAGCCGATCATGAAGGCGCTTGCCTCCAAAAATTATGTGACCCCGACCCCGATTCAGGAAAAGGCGATCCCCGTCCTGCTGGAAGGCAAGGATCTGTGCGGCATCGCTCAGACCGGCACCGGCAAGACCGCGGCCTTCGCGCTGCCCAGCCTCGATTATTTCGCGCGTAACCCCAGGGCGACGCCGATCAAGGGCTGCCGGATGCTGGTGCTGGCCCCGACCCGCGAACTCGCGGCGCAGATTGCGCAGAGCTTCCGCGACTATGGCCGTTTCCTGAAACTGTCAGTCGAAACCGTGTTTGGCGGCGTGCCGATCAACAAGCAGATTCGCGCGCTGGCGGGTGGCGTCGATGTCGTCGTTGCGACGCCGGGTCGCCTGCTCGACCTGATCGACCAGCGCGCGCTGACGATCAAGGACACCGAAATCTTCGTCCTCGACGAAGCGGACCAGATGATGGACATGGGCTTCATCCAGCCCTTGAAGCGCGTCGCCAAGATGCTGCCGGCCGATCGCCAGAATCTGTTTTTCTCGGCCACCATGCCCAAGGAAATCGAGGCGCTTGCCGCCCAGTTCCTGAACAATCCGGTCAAGGTCAGCGTCGCACCGCAATCGACCACCGCCGAGCGCGTCCATCAGCGCGCGACCTTCGTCAATCAGGGCGAGAAGCAGGCGCTGCTCCACCTGATCCTGAAGAGCGAAGATATTGACCGCGCGCTGATCTTCACCCGCACCAAGCATGGTGCCGACCGCGTCGTGCGCTTCCTGGAAGGCGCGGGGATCGAGGCATTCGCGATCCATGGCAACAAGAGCCAGGGCCAGCGCACCACCGCGCTCCAGGCGTTCCGCCAGGGCAAGGTGAAGCTGCTGGTCGCGACCGACATTGCCGCGCGCGGCATCGACGTGTCGGGCGTGTCCCATGTCATCAACTTTGAAATCCCCAACGTGGCCGAACAATATGTCCACCGCATTGGCCGCACCGCGCGCGCCGGGGCCGAAGGCATTGCCATCAGCTTCGTGGCGGACGATGAGCGCCCCTATCTGAAGGCCATCGAGAAGGCGACGCGGGTCAAGCTGGAAATGGAGTCGCTGCCGGAGAATTTCATGGAAGCGGTGCGCAACCTGCCCAAGCCTGCCGCCCCCAAGAAGGGACCGAGCCAGACGCCGCAGCAGCAGGCACGTCGTGCCGATGGCCAGCGCAAATATCAGGACGGTCAGAAGCAGCAGCGCGGCACCCCCGACCGCGCCCATCGCCCCGACGCAGAGGGTGGCGAAAAGCGCCCCTTCCGCCGTCGCCGCAGCGGTGGTGCCGTCGGCGCGCATAAGGGCGCCGTCCAGCGCACCGGCGCGCCGCGCTGATTAAAGCTCCTCCCCTTGCCAAGGGGGCGTTGTGAGATTCGAACAATCCCATAAGACGCCGTCATTCCCGCGCAGGCGGGAATCCATCTCCCACCTTATCGTCTTGATTTTAGGTCCGGAGATGGATCCCCGCCTTCGCGGGGATGACGTAAAAATCTATGGATGGTGAATGTCGCAATGATCTCCTGTAGGGGAAGATTTTCGTCCCTCCCATGACCGTCTTTGTCAGTAGCCATTCAGGAAAATCCCGTTAGGCTCTCCGGCCTATGAGATTTTCCCCACGGCGCACCGCCGCTTCGCTGACTGTCCTCGCCCTGCTGCTGACGGGTTCGCCCGCGCCACTCGCTGCCCGGACCGATCCTGTTGCGGGCGGTGCGCTTGCGCCGCAGGTGCGGCCGTGGCTGTATGAAAATAGCGATGTGCCGATTGACGCGGCGTGGCGCTTTGGCACGCTGTCCAACGGGTTGCGCTATGCGATCCGTCGCAATGGCGTGCCGCCGGGGCAGGTGTCGGTCCGGCTGCGGATCGACGCGGGATCGCTGATGGAGCGGCCCGACGAACAGGGTTACGCCCATTTCATGGAGCATCTGACCTTTCGCGGGTCACGCCATGTCCCCGATGGCGAATCCAAGCGTATCTGGCAGCGGCTGGGCGTGACCTTTGGCAGCGACAGCAATGCGCAGACGACGCCGACTGGCACCAGTTACGCGCTCGACCTGCCGCAGGCGACGCAGCAGACGCTGGGCGAGAGCCTGAAAATCCTGTCGGGCATGATGGCCGATCCCAATATCATCGACAGCGCGGTCAATGCCGAACGCGCCGTCGTGCTGGCCGAACGGCGCGAGGGTGACGGGCCGCAGATGCGGATTTCCGACATCAGCCGCCTGCATTTCTTTGCCGGACAACCACTGGCCGACCATGCGCCGATCGGTACGGTCGCAACGCTCAATGCGGCAACGGCGGCCAAGATGACGGCGTTTCACCAGCGCTGGTATCGCCCGGAAAATGCGGTGATCGCGATTGCGGGGGATATCGACCCGGCGCTGGCCGAACAGTTGATCAAGGAGCAGTTTGGCGGCTGGACGGTGCCGGGCAAGGGCGCGCCTTTGCCCGATTTCGGCACGCCCGATCCCAAATTTCCCGCGACCCGCGTCGCGGTGGAGCCGGGGGTGCCGCTGGGCATGACGCTGGCGTGGTTGCGCCCGTGGAAACCGCGCGCCGACACTATCCTGTACAATCAGGACAAGCTGACCGACATGCTGGCGTTGCAGATCATCAGCCGGCGGCTGGAGCAGGCCGCACGCAGCGGCGGCAGCTTCCTGCAATCGAGCGTCGAGCAGCAGGATGTCAGCCGGTCGGTCGACGGCACGTTCATGACGATCATCCCGACGGGCGATAATTGGGAAAAGGCGCTGGCCGACGTGCGCGCCATTGTGGAGGACGCCAAGAC
The DNA here is from genome assembly GCF_003591655.1 of Sphingobium terrigena. Taxonomy (GTDB): domain Bacteria; phylum Pseudomonadota; class Alphaproteobacteria; order Sphingomonadales; family Sphingomonadaceae; genus Sphingobium; species Sphingobium terrigena. The sequence goes on along the minus strand of NZ_QVRA01000007.1, from coordinate 182,150 downwards.
CACGCCGCCCAGCCAGACCGAGATCGACCGCGAATATGCGCAGATGGACACGGCCCTGGCGATCCAGGTCGAAAATGCCGATACGGAAGCTGGCGCCAAGCAGGCCAGCGACCTGATCAGCGCGGTCGATATTCGCGAAACCACGGTCAGTCCCGACGCGGCGCTCAGCATTTTCCGGTCGGGCAAGGCGACCATGACGCCCGCCAAGATCCTTGAATCCACCAATCGGCTATTTTCCGCGGGCGTGTTCCGTACCCTGCTGGTGACGGGCAAGGCGCAGCCGGGGCTGGACGCAAAGCTCGCCACCGCCGTCGCCGCGCCGGTCAAGGCCGCGACCAATGCGCGGCTGGCGGACAAGCTGGTGACGATGGCCGACCTGCCCAAATTGGGCGCACCGGCGACTGTCGTGTCCCGCACGCCGATCGGCCTGCCGGGGATGGAGAGCATCACTTTCTCCAACGGGGTCAAGCTGACCCTGTTCGCCAATGATGCCGAAACTGAAAAGGTGCGGATCAATGTGCGCTTTGGCCATGGCCAGCAGGCTTTCTCGCCGACCAAGCCGGTGGCGAGTTGGGCAGGCGACTATGCATTGGTTGCCAGCGGCATCGGCACGCTGGGGCAGCGGGAACTGGACGATCTGACCAACGGTCGCCGCATGGGCATGGACTTTGCGACAGACGAGGATGCATTCGAGTTGCAGGCGGTGACGCGCCCGGCGGACTATAAGGACCAGTTGCGTCTGTTCGCGACCAAGCTGGGCGCGCCCGGCTGGGATCCTGCGCCGATCGCGCGGGTCAAGACCGGCGCGACCGTTGCCTATGACGCCATGACTCGTTCGGCCGACGCGGTGTTAAGCCGTGACCTCAGCTGGTTGCTGCGTGGCAAGGATGTGCGGTTCCGTACGCCCTCGCTCGCCGAAATCAACGCCCTGACGCCCCAGGCCTTCCGCGCGACATGGGAACCGGTGCTCGCGTCCGGGCCGATCGAGGTGCAGATTTTCGGGCAGGTGAAGGCGGATGACGCCATCGCGGCGGTGGCTGCGACTCTGGGGGCGCTGCCGCCGCGTCCCGATACGCCGGTACCAACGGCCAACCGGGCGATGCGCTTTCCCCCCCATGTCGAAACACCGGTCGTGCTGCGGCACAAGGGGGACAAGGAACAGGCCGCTGCCGTCATGGCATGGCCAACATCGGGCGGCTTCGCCCTGCAAAAGGAAGCGCGCCAGCTGGAGATATTGACGCAGATCTTCAACGATCGGCTGTTCGACCGGCTGCGATCGACCGAGGGTGCGGCCTATTCGCCCAGTGTCCAGAATAGCTGGCCTTTCTCTTATGAGAGCGGCGGCTATATCCTCGTGACCAGCCAGGTGCGGCCCGACCGGATCGGCTATTTCTACGATGTGGTGAAATCGACCGCGGCTGATCTGGCCAGCAAGCCGGTCAGCGACGATGAATTGCAGCGCGCGGTCGCGCCGATGCGGCAGATGCTGATGCGGGCAGGGACGGGCAACGCCTTCTGGATGAACCAGATGGAGGGTGCGACCCATGACGCCCGCTATGTCTCAGCGATGCAGACCATGGCGCAGGATATGTTGACCGTCACCCCGGCCCAGTTGCAGGCGCTTGCCGCGCGCTACCTGGTCCCGGCAAAAAGCTGGTCGGCGGTTGTGCTGCCAGAAGGAGTGGCGGCGAAATAGTGGATTTGGGAGCGATCTGTCAGCGCATGGCTTAGCGGATCGCGCGCAGCGCCGCGACGATCATACGGGCGGACAGGCGGGCGGTGTCCGCCGCGCTCAGGCTGGGGCGCGACAGGCTGCGATGGCCAAGGCCAAACATGCAGGCGAGGACAATTTCTTCCGCGCCGTCCAGCGCTTCGCCCGACAGGTCTGGATTGGCGGCACAGGCAAAGTCGCGGATATAGTGACGAAAGCGCACGCACATCGCGGCAATCGTGTCGGCTACGGGACGGTTGCGGAAACTTTCGGCCATGATGTCGAACGACAAGGCCTCATCCTTTTCATCGACGGTATGCAGCAGCAACTGATCGAACGTCTGTTCTATCGTCAGTTCGCCTCCGTTGAGCCGGTTGCGTAGCGCTTCCATGTGCAGGCAGCGTTCGTCGGCATCGGCCTGGACGATGGCGGCGATGATATCTTCCTTGCCCTTGAACAGGCGATAAATCTGCCCGACCGAAACTTTTGCCGCCGTTGCGAGTTCCGCCATCGACGTTTGGTGGAAGCCGTGACTGTCGAACAGGTCGCGCGCAGCCGCCATAATCCGCTCTTTACCCGTCTTTTCGGACGCTGGATGATCTTGCTGCACTGCGGTCATTTTTTACCCCTCGGTCTTTTTTCTCTCTTGAATTAGTCTTGGCATGATCCTACCTGCGGCGCAAGCGGAATGAACGTTCATTCCTACCAGTATCCTTTCAAAACGGAAATATGCGCGATGCAAAAGGGGAAATTCATCGGTTTGCTGGCGTGCGCGTCAGCGCTGGCGCTTAGTGCTTGCGGGGACAGCCCGCCGCCCGCGCCGCCGCCACCGGCCGTCGGCGTCGTGACGCTGGCGACTGGCTCCGCGCCGCTGCTTAACGAACTGCCGGGGCGGATCGTGGCGGTGGAAACAGCTGAAGTTAGGCCACAAATTAGCGGCGTGATCCGTCGCCGCCTGTTTGCCGAGGGCAGCGTCGTGCGGGCCGGGCAATTGCTCTACGAGATTGAGGATGCCCCCTATCGCGCTGCCGTCGCGCAGGCGCAGGGATCACTGGCGCGGGCCAATGCCGCGATCCGGTCGACCAGCTTGCAGGCGCAGCGCTACAAGGAACTGGTCGGCATCAATGCGGTCAGTCGTCAGGAATATGACAATGCCGATGCCGCTGCGCAGCAGGCGCGCGCTGATGTTGCAGCGCAGCGTGGCGCGGTGCAATCAGCGCAGGTGAACCAGAATTTCACCCGCATCCGCGCGCCCATTTCCGGCCGGATCGGTCGGTCGCTATTCACACCCGGCGCGCTGGTGCAGGCGGGGCAGGCAGACCCGCTGGCGACGATCCAGCGCACCGACACTGTCTATGTCGATGTCACCCAGTCCGCCGCTCAGATCATTGACCTTAAGCAGGCGATGAAGAATGGCGGAGTGAGCGGGGCGGATGGGGCGCGTATTCAGTTGCTGCTGCCCAATGGCAGCGCCTATCCGATCGAGGGTCGGCTGCAATTTTCCGAAGTGTCGGTCGATCCGACCTCGGGCGCGGTGACATTGCGCGCGTCCTTCGCCAATCCCGACGGGCTGTTGCTGCCGGGCATGTATGTCCGCGCAAAGATGATCGAGGGGCAACGCACTCAGGCGATCCTCGCCCCGCAGCAGGGCATCAGCCGCGACGCGCGTGGCCGGGCGACCGCGATGGTCGTTGGCAAAGATAATAAGGCGGAAATGCGCCAGGTGACCGTCGATCGCGCGGTGGGCGACAAGTGGATCGTCACCGGCGGTCTGAAGGCCGGTGACCGGCTGATCGTCGAAGGGCTGGTCAATCTGCGCCCCGGCACGGTGGTCAAGCCCGGCGCGCCACAGCAGGTGACGGCGTCCACTGGCGGGGCGCAGTAAATCATGGCCCGTTATTTTATCGACCGGCCCATCTTCGCATGGGTCATCGCCATCGTCATCATGCTGGCGGGCCTGCTCGCCATGCGATCGCTGCCCGTCGCGCAATTTCCTGAAATCGCGCCGCCCACGGTCAGCATCGGCACCAGCTATCCGGGTGCCAACGCCCAGACGCTGGAAAGCACGACGACCCAGATCATCGAGCAGCAGCTCAAGGGCATCGACAATCTGCGCTATTTTTCGTCCACCAGCGACAGCGCAGGCAATCTGACCATCACCCTGACGTTCGAGCAGGGCACCGACGCGGACATCGCGCAGGTGCAGGTGCAGAACAAGCTGGCGCAGGCCACCCCGCTCTTGCCGCAGGAAGTGCAGCAACAGGGGCTGCGCGTTACCAAATCAACCGCCAGCTTCCTGATGGTGATGGCGGTCTATGCCGATGACGGCATCCATGACCAGCAGGATGCGGGCGACTTCATCGCGTCATCGCTGCAAGATCCGATCAGCCGAGTCACTGGCGTTGGCGATACCCAGTTGCTGGGTGCGCAATATGCGATGCGGGTGTGGCTGGACCCCTACAAGATGGCCAATCTGGGCGTCACTACCGGCGACGTGAAGGCCGCGATCCAGGCGCAAAATGCGCAGGTGTCGGCCGGCCAGATCGGCGGCACACCATCGCCCAAGGGGCAGGCGCTCAACGCCACCGTCACCGCCCAGTCGCGGTTGCGCACGCCGGAGGAATTTCGTGCCATCCGCCTGCGCAGCAACAGTGATGGGTCGGTCGTCCTGTTGTCCGACGTCGCGCGGGTCGATCTGGGGTCGGAAAATTACAGTTTCGGTGCCAAGTTCAACGGCCATCCGGCGGCCGGTTTCGGCATCAAGCTGGCACCTGGTGCCAACGCGCTAGATACCGTCACGGACGTGAAGGCGCAAATTGATGCGCTGTCGAAGAATTTTCCGAGCTGGGTCAAATATGACTTCCCGGTCGACAATTCGACCTTTGTGAAATTGTCGGTCGAACAGGTCATCCACACGCTGGTCGAGGCGGTGTTGCTGGTGTTCGTCGTGATGTTCCTGTTCCTCCAGAACTGGCGCGCGACCCTGATCCCCACCATCGCCGTGCCGGTCGTGCTGCTGGGATCGCTAGCCATCCTGCATGTCGCGGGCTTTACCATCAACACGCTGACATTGTTCGGCATGGTGCTGGCGATCGGCCTGCTGGTCGATGACGCCATCGTCGTCGTCGAAAATGTCGAGCGGCTGATTCAGGATGAAGGCCTCAGCCCCAAGGAAGCGGCCAAAAAGTCGATGGACGAGATCAGCGGTGCGCTGATCGGCATCGGGCTTGTCCTGTCCGCGGTGTTCCTGCCGATGGCCTTCTTCGGTGGTTCCACTGGCGTCATCTTCCGCCAATTTTCGATCACCATCGTATCCTCGATGATCCTGTCGGTGCTGGTTGCGCTGGTCCTGACACCGGCCCTGTGCGCCACCATCCTGAAACCCGCCAAGCATGACCATGCGACGCAAAAGGGCTTTTTTGGCTGGTTCAACCGGACGTTCGACAAGGGCGTGGTGCGTTATGGGCAGGGCGTGGAGAAGGTCGAGCGGCGCTGGGGCAGGACCATGCTGGTCTTTGGCCTGGTCACGGTCGGCATGGCCGTTATCTTCCTGCGCCTGCCGAGCGGCTTCCTGCCCGAAGAGGATCAGGGGCGCATCATCAACCAGATTTCGCTGCCATCCGGCGCGACTATCGAGGAAACCGAGCGGACGCTCGACCGGGTGCGCGACTATTATCTGAAGGACGAGTCCAAGAATGTCGCGGCGGTATTCACCATTTCCGGCTTCGGCTTCGTCGGGCAGGGACAGAATGTTGGCATCGCCTTTGTGCGGATGAAAGATTGGAAGCTGCGCAAGGGGCATGACAACAGCGTCATGGCCGTGGCGCAGCGCGCCAACGCCGCCCTGCACAAAATCTCGTCCGCCATGGTGATCGCCTTCGTGCCGCCAGCCGTGCAGGAACTGGGCAATGCGTCGGGTTTCGACTTCCAGCTGCTGGATCAGGGCAATGTCGGCCATGAAAAGCTGCTGGAGGCGCGCAACCAGTTGCTGGGCATGGCGATGGCCGACAAACGGCTGGCGCAGGTGCGGCCTAACGGTCTGGAAGATACGCCGCAGTTGAAGCTGACCGTCGATCAGGCGGCGGCGGGTGCGCTGGGTATCGCCCAGGCGGACGTCAACGACACGATCAGCACCAATTTGGGCAGCAGCTACGTCAATGACTTCATTGACCGCGATCGGGTGAAGCGCGTGTTCGTGCAGGCGGATGCGCCGTTCCGCACGACGCCTGAGTCCATCGGGGCGTTGCATGTTCGCGGCAGCAGCGGCGTCATGGCACCCCTTTCCTCCTTCGCCACGACGGAATGGACGCAGGGACCGGCCCGGCTGGAACGGTTCAACGGCGTGCCGTCGATGAACATCATGGGCGCGCCTGCACCTGGCGTATCGAGCGGCGACGCGATGCAGGCAATGGAGGAATATGCCGCCAAATTGCCTGCTGGCATCGGCTATAGCTGGAACGGCATTTCCTATGAGGAACGCACGTCCGGCGGGCAGGCGCCCTATGTCTATGCGCTGTCGATGCTGATCGTGTTCCTGTGCCTTGCCGCGCTCTATGAAAGCTGGTCGGTGCCGATTGCGGTGCTGCTGGTGGTGCCACTGGGCGTGCTGGGCGCGGTCATCGCGGCGACGCTGGCGGGGCTGAACAATGACATCTACCTCCAGGTCGGCCTGATCACCACGATCGGCGTGTCGGCGAAGAATGCGATCCTGATCGTGGAATTTGCCGAGGAGAAGATGCGCGAGGGCATGTCGCCCGCTGCGGCGGCGCTGGAAGCGGGCAAGCTGCGGCTGCGGCCGATCCTGATGACCAGCTTCGCCTTCATCTTTGGCGTGCTGCCGCTGGCAGTATCGTCCGGGGCAGGGGCCGGTGGCCAGAATGCGATCGGCTGGGCCGTGGTCGGCGGGATGCTGTCGGCGACCGTGCTGGCCATCTTCTTCGTGCCGGTATTTTTCACTGTGGTGAAGCGGCTGTTCCGGGAACATAAGACCCATGATGCGGCCCATGAGCAGGCACCGCCTGCCGCGCCGCAGGAGGCATAAAAGATGCGTAACATCAAGGCGCTGGGCGCCATCACCCTGTCGCTGGCGCTGGCCGCCTGCGACATGGCTCCCAAATATGTGCGGCCCGTATTGCCGGTGCCGGCGACCAGTCCGCAGGGACCGGCCTATGGCGCGGCAGACGGGGCGGCGATCGTCCCGGCGGACACCGCCTGGCGCGATTTCTTCACCGACGCCCGGCTGACGCGGGTGATCGAAACCGCGCTGGCGAATAATCGCGACCTGCGCGTTACGCTGGCCAATGTCGAACAGGCGCGGGCGCAATATAAGGTGCAGCGGGCCGACTTGCTGCCGACAGTCGCGGCAGGCGGCAACGCAACCTATCAGGATTCGCCCTTTTCGCTTGCCGGGTCGGGCCGGACCGACATTTATCAGGCGCAGGTCGGCATTTCGGCCTGGGAAATCGACCTGTTCGGTCGGGTCCGTAATCTGAGCAAGGCGGCGCAGGAGCAATATTTCGCCAGTGTCGAAACCCGCAACGCGGCGCAGACCGCACTGGTTGCGGAGGTGGCCAATGCCTGGCTGACCATGGCGGCGGACCAGGAACGGTTGCGCATCGCCCGCGATCTGGAAGCTGCGTTCGGCAAGACGCTGGAGCTGAACCGCGCGCGCTTTGCCAAGGGGATCGCGTCGGAACTGGAAGTGCGGCAGGCGCAGACCAGCTATGATGCAGCGCGATCGACGATTGCCGAGACGCTGACTTTGGTGGCGCAGGACCAGAATGCGCTGAACCTGCTGGCGGGCACGACCGTCGCGGCCAGCGATCTGCCCGATGCTTTGCCGCCAGCCGGTGCGACGATCGACAATCTGCCCGCTGACATCGCGTCGGACGTATTGTTGCGGCGGCCCGATATTGCGGCCGCGGAGCATCAGTTGCGCAGCGCCAACGCCAATATCGGCGCGGCGCGGGCGGCCTTCTTCCCCAATATCTCGCTGACCGCTGCGTTCGGATCGTTGAGCCTGGGCCTGTCCAACCTGTTCGGGTCGGGCAGCCAATTCTGGTCGGTCGCGCCGTCGGCATCGCTGCCGATCTTCGACTTCGGCAAGAATAAGGGCAATCTAGCCTATGCCAAGGCGACCTATGATGCGATGCTGGCGACTTATGAAAAGAGCGTCCAGACCGGTTTCCGCGAAGTAGCCGATGCGCTGGCGCGGCGCGGGACGATGAGCCAGCAGTTGGAGGCGCAGACGTCGCAGCGCGATGCGGCACGGGTCGCCTATACGCTGTCGGACGCCCGTTTTCGTGCCGGGGTCGATCCCTTCCTGACGACGCTGGATTCGCAGCGGGCGCTGTCCACGGCGGAGCAAAGCCTGCTGGCAACGCGGCTGACCCGTGCTACCAACATGGTCGAGCTGTATCGCGCGATGGGTGGCGGGCTGAAATAAGGCGGCTTTGATCGCAAGGGGCGGGAGGTGCGCTGGCCCGTCCCTTGCTATACGGGGCAGGAGATTTTGGAGACTGTTCCATGACCCTTGCCACGACCCTGTTTCCCTCGCCCGTCGGCATATTGACTTTGGTGGCCAGCGACGCCGGGCTGGTCGCTGTCCTGTGGGAAGAGGATGATCCTGCGCGGGTGCGCCTGCCCGCGACAGGCGAGCGGCCCGATCATCCGATCCTGCGGCAGACCGCCGCGCAACTGGCGGACTATTTCGCGGGGGTGCGGCAGCAGTTCGACTTGCCGCTCGATTTCCGGGGGACGGCTTTTCAGCAACGGGTCTGGGCCGCGCTGCTGGCGATCCCGTTCGGGGAGACACGCAGCTATGGCGCGATTGCCAGCGCGATCGGCCAGCCGACCGCATCGCGCGCGGTGGGGGCCGCCAATGGCCGCAACCCGATCTCGATCATTGCGCCCTGCCACCGGGTGGTGGGCAGCAATGGCGCGCTGACCGGTTTTGCGGGCGGACTGGCGGCCAAGACATGGCTGATCGAGCATGAGCGGCGGGTGGTGGGGGATGCCCGGCCATAGGCTGTTGCGCCGATCGGGCGATCGGCCTAGGCTGGATGATGTAAGGAGTCATCGAAATGAACCAGCGTAACCGCTGAAGCGGCACGACAAATAGTAGCGGAGCAATCCGCCCTTCTGGCTCTGTTTCGAGATCATCATGCACAAATTGAACAAGAAGATTTGCGTCGTCACCGGCGCTGCGCGCGGCATTGGCCATGCGATCGCGGCGCGTTTCCATGACGAAGGCGCCACCGTCATCCTGACCGATATTGACGAGGAAGCGGGGGCTGCTGCCGCGTCGGAAATCGGCTGCCGGTTCATCGCGCTCGACGTGCGGGAGGAGGCGGACTGGCTGCGCCTGGCCGACTCTGTCCCGACGATCGATGTCATGGTCAACAATGCGGGCGTGACCGGGTTCGAGCATGGCCGGGTCGCCCATGATCCTGAACATACGACGCTGGCCGACTGGCAGGGTGTCCACCGGATCAATCTGGACGGCACATTTCTGGGGTGCCGCTATGCGATCGGCGCGATGAAGGCGCATGGCACTGGATCGATCATCAACATGTCGTCGCGATCGGGGCTGGTGGGCATTCCGCTGGCCGCCGCCTATGCCTCGTCCAAGGCGGCGATCCGTAACCATAGCAAGTCGGTAGCGCTCTATTGCGCGCAGCAGGGATGGCGAATCCGCTGCAACTCGATTCATCCCGCCGCGATCCTGACGCCGATGTGGGAAACCATGATCGGCGATGGCCCGGACCGGGACGCGAGGATGGCGGCTATGGTGGCTGATGCGCCGCTCAAGCGGTTCGGAACGCCCGATGAGGTCGCGACGATTGCGGTGATGCTGGCGTCGGACGAGGCGACCTATATGACCGGCTCGGAAGTGCATATCGATGGTGGCCTGCTGGCGGGTTCGGCCGCCGCGCCCGGCTGATCGGGATGCCATGTTGACGTCTTGATGGATTGTCCTGCGCCATCGTTGCGCGCTTGCATCGCTGGACAGGATCGGGGCACAAGGGCCGCGATGTCCCTTTCCCAACCCACTGTGACAGCCCGTCCCGATCCAACGCCGCCTTCGACCGCGTCGACATTCCGCATCGACATCTGGCGCAGCCTTGGTGATCGGCGGATCGCGTGCCGGGTCGATGCCGGGCCGGGGGTTACCGCCCTGTCCGGCCCGTCGGGGGTGGGCAAGACGACGATACTCAACATGGTCGCCGGACTGTTGCGGCCCGATGGCGGGCATATTCATGTGCGGAACGTGACGCTGTTCGACGGCGCGCTGGGCATCAATGTCGCACCCGAACATCGGCATCTGGGCTATATCTTTCAGGATGCCCGGCTTTTCCCGCACCTGCGGGTCCGTGGCAACCTCCTCTACGGTATCCGTCACTTGCCCGATGCAGCCGACGCGCTGGAGGAGATGGCCCGCTTCCTTGGCATTGCATCGCTGCTCGATCGCTGGCCATCGACCCTGTCGATGGGGGAGGCGCAGCGGGTGGCGATTGGCCGTGCCTTGCTGACGCGCCCGTCCTGCCTGTTGATGGACGAGCCGCTGGCATCGATCGACCGCGCTCGGCGCGCCGACATATTGCAGTTGGTCGAACGGTTGCGGGACGAAGTGGGCGTGCCGATCCTGTATGTCACCCATGATCTGTCGGAGGCGGAGCGCCTTGCCGCGCACATCGTCCAGATGGATTTTGAATGATGGCTGCCAGTCAGATCCTGCGCAGGATCATGTCGTGATGCTGGACCTGCCGCCCGATTACTGGCCGATCATCGCCTTGTCGCTCAAGGTCAGCGCGGTTGCGGTCGGGGCGATGCTGCCCATTGCGTTCGCGCTGGCCTGGATATTGGCGCGATGGCAGTTCCCCGGCAGGATGTTGCTGGACGCGCTGGTCTATCTGCCGCTGGTGGTGCCGCCGGTCGTCACCGGCTGGCTGCTGTTGCTGCTGTTCGGCGCGAACGGTCCGGTCGGGCGCTGGCTTGCGGACTGGTTCGGCATAACCTTGCTGTTCCGCTGGACCGGCGCCGCCCTTGCCGCCGGGATCATGGCCCTGCCGCTGATGGTACGGGCGATCCGCCTCTCGATCGAGTCGGTGGACCGACGACTGGAAGGCGCGGCGCGGACGCTGGGCGCGGGGCCGCTGCGGGTGTTCCTGACCATCTCCCTTCCGCTGTCCCTGCCCGGCGTGCTGGCGGGCGTGATATTGGGGTTTGCCCGGTCGATCGGCGAATTTGGCGCGACCATCACCTTCGTATCCGACATTCCCGGCGAAACCCGCACGCTGCCGATCGCCATCTACGCGGCGCTGCAAGCCCCCGGCGCGGAAGCCGTGGTCACCCGCCTTGCCATCGCATCAATCCTGTTGTCGCTGACCGCCCTGCTATTGTCCGAAATACTGGCCCGGCGCATGGGGGCGGGGGTCAGAAGCTATCGGGTGTAAACGCGGATCGACGCCGTATCACTGGCAAACTCACACATCAGGGGAAGCAGTTTGACTGTTTCGGAATGGCGCGCTCGGACGAGGAGACTGCAAAACACATCTTCCAAAATTTGGAAGGGGAATCTGGTGTAGCCTGATTGAGCCTATCTCGGTGTCCACCAAACCGGCAGCAGGCCACGGAAAGCGCCTTTGCGTTTAGTTCAGCGATTGCCAAGCGAGCGACTAGCGTGCGCAACTGGACGTCATCAAGCCGCTGTATTTCTTCGCCGGATATCTCGAACATATCGCTTCCTCACACAAGCGATGGGCTTTGAAAAGAACCCACACCCTCCCTCCCCAACGATATTCCAATTCAAGAACAAATGGGGCACGCCACTCGATAGGTTTTGCGGCAGGGGGGCGTTAGGCACGATGGGCAAACGTAGGAAAAGTGGCGTCACGGGGCCAAAGCCGGACGATTATTTCGCGTCCGGACCATTAGAAATGGCGCGGTTTGGCAACACGATGGTGATGCGCTCTCGTCTGACCGAATCACAACATCAAGCAATGCAAGCACGCATGGTCGAGCAGTTTCCCCAAGTTGTCGCGGAAATTGACGCGACCGTTGCGCGCATTGTCGATCAAATTGCCCGTCTGCCCGCTGATCGGTTGCTGCATCGTGGCTGGTGGGAGTTCGCCGCGCTTGCGATCACCGCAGGAAGCGCGGATGTGGAGGAAGCGGGCGCACTTCGTATGATCGACTATGTTCAGAGCATGGTCGCAGCAGTTCCGCCTGCTGTAAGCCAAGCGAAAGAACTCACCGACGAGGACTGGGCAACGCTCCAATTGGACATTCGCCGCTTGTTTGAGCAAATCACCATAAACTATCAATCTTGCCTGACAGCAACCCGCAAGACAGCCGATCCCAATCTGGACATGGCGCTCGAAGAGTTTCGCTTCCGCGCCGAAGGTATGTGGATGCATGTGCGCGGCGAACGCTATCAACCCCACGAGCGAATTGCGTTGGCTGACCTGTTGGCACCGCACTCGGACGTCTTTGAACGCCTCTTTGGAATCGATGCTCCGACCCTTGTCGCCGAATTTGACAAGATCCTCGTCAAGCTGACGAGCGGCGCGGGGGAAGCGATGCTGGCTATGAAGCAATTCCAAATCGACAGCGTGGAGCGCATGGAGAAGCTTGCCGAACTGCCGGGAATCGACACCATCGAGGCACTTCGAGAGAAATTGTGGGACGATCCCGATCTTGCTGCGCAGCGAGACTCCGTGATGGGTGAAGTGGTTGGAGTTGATCTGTTCGACATTGCAAAGATCACCAGTCTGCCAGCCGCTCTGGTAAATGAACTGACTTGGAACCCCGGCGAAGAGGGCAGCTTCTTGGCGCCCGGTAAATTTGCTGGTTGGCCCCTGCGTATCTGGCCGACGATGCTGCGCCCTTTTATCCGATTGGATGATCGGGCGCTCTGTTTCGACATGTGGAGCCTGTTCGACAACATCTATCGGGCATTACAGCGGATCGTTTGCCGATTGGAGCCATCCTATCGGGAGACATGGAATTCTCGTCAGAAGGCTGTGACGGAAGAGCTGCCATTCGCCTATTTCGCCAAGCTGTTACCGGGAATGCGAAGGTTCGATGCGGTCAACTATCTCTGGAAATCGGGCGCGGGAAAGCCGCAATGGCATGAATGCGACGGCCTCATAATCTATGATGACCATCTCTTTGTCATTGAGGTTAAGGCAGGCGCATTCACCTACACATCACCCGCCACCGACCTGGAAGCCCACCTATCATCGTTGAAGGGATTGCTCGAAGCGCCTGCAAAGCAGGGAACGCGATTTCTTGATTATCTTGAAAGCGCAGAAGAGGTTGCGATTGCAAACAATGACCGCATCGAGGTCGCGCGCATTCGCCGCGCGGATTTTCGGCATGTCACAGTCGTCGCCATCACTTTGGATGCGTTCACCGAACTGGCAGCACGGGCGCAACACCTCAAGGCTGTGGGGATCAACGTCGGTGCGCGGCCAGTTTGGTCACTGTCGATTGACGATTTGCGAGTTTACGCGGACCTGTTCGACAACCCACTGACCTTCCTTCACTTTGTCGAGCAACGAATGTTGGCAGCGCAAAATGAGCGGGTCGACCTCAATGACGAGGTGGACCATTTCGGTCTCTATCTGGCGCAGAACAATTACGCGCAGTTTGCGTCGGAATTTGCGCCCAAGGACAAGTTGAATTTTAACGGGTTTCGGACCCCGGTCGACGAGTTTTATGCCAGCATCGCGTATGGCGAGACACCGATTCTGCCCCGTCAGGAGATGCCAGACCGAATTGCGGAGATTGTCGAGGTGCTGGCTCGGTCAGACAAATTGGGGCGCTCTCAAGCTGCAAGTTTTCTTCTCGACGCGGGCGGCGAACTCCGTGCTTCCGTAGCGGATGGGATCGAAAATCAGCTAGAGGGCAACATACGCCTTGGCCGACAGCGCCCGCTCATGTTCTCCGGTGAGCAGCCGTTTTCAGTTTGCACGTCCTCTCAGGCGGTGCCGCGAGATGCAAACAAGGCGCTTGAATATGTCAGGTCATTGGTCGCTGCGAATGGCGAAGAATGCCGATTTCTAATCGAACTGGAATACGATGCGGATTCCGTACTGCGAGACGTCCACTGGCAGCACGTCAGCCTTTCGGGTATCGCGCCAGCCAGCGTCGTGCTCGCACACATAGAAGGTCAGAAATTGAGGCGAGTTAGGCTGGCCAACGCAAGAGCAGCGGGGAAGATTGGCGTCAATTCGCCTTGTCCTTGCGGCAGCGGCAAAAAATACAAAAAGTGCTGCCGATCATGATCGATGTCAGTTTGGTCAGGCTGATGCCCGATTGGTGCCCCGCGCGTAGGCGCTGGCTCAATCTCACATCTAAGTCATTGAAAAATGGTGGACGCACTTGGGCTCGAACCAAGGACCCGCTGATTAAGAGTCAGCTGCTCTACCAACTGAGCTATGCGTCCACACCGGCAATCGGGCGGTCTGGATGACCAGTGCCCGTTGGCGTGGGCGGGCAATTAGCAGCGTCATCGGGATTCGCAAACCCTAAATTGCGTTGCGGCGCAGAAATATTGCCCAGTTCCGTGTCGCCCCCGGTTTCAGCCCCAGTTGCCGGGGTTGCTGGCGCGGCTGTTGGAACGGTCGATCGCCATGATGATGCCCACGCACAGCATCACCGTCAGCATCGATGATCCGCCATAGGACATGAAGGGCAGGGGGATGCCCACAACCGGCGCCAGCCCCATCACCATCATCAGGTTGATCGCGACATAGAAGAAGATCGTCGTGGTCAGCCCCGCCGCAACCAGCCGGGCGAAGCGGTCGCTCGTGCGCATCGCCACGCGCAGGCCCCAGCGGAACAGCAGCATGAATGCGCCGATCAGCAGCAGGCCGCCCGCCATGCCCCATTCCTCCGCCATGGTGGCGAACACGAAGTCGGTATGGCCTTCGGGCAGATAGTCGAGATGGCTTTGCGAGCCCTGTAGAAAGCCCTTGCCCCAGATGCCGCCCGAACCGATCGCGATCTTCGACTGGCTGATATGGTAGCCCGCGCCCAATGGATCGCTTTCCGGGGCCATGAAGATGAGGACGCGCTTTTGCTGATAGTCGTGCAGGAAGCTGAAAGCGACCGGCACGATCGCCGCCAGCGTCAGCCCCGATCCGATGAACAGGCGCAGCGGCAGCCCGGCCAGGAACATGACGGTCACGCCGCCCGCCAGGATCATCGTGGCGGTGCCAAGGTCGGGCTGCACCAGCACCAGCGCCCATGGCAAGCCGATCAGCACCAGCGCGGGCCAGATCGCGTTCCAGCTGCGGATTTCGCCCACCGGCAATCGGGCATAGAAGCGCGCAACCGCCAGCACGATGATCGGCTTCATAAATTCGGACGGCTGAAGCTGCATGAAGCCCAGGTTGATCCAGCGCTGGCTGCCTCCCGCGACCCCGCCGATCAGTTCGACCAGAAACAGCGCGATCAGCACGCCGGCATAAGCGGGAAAGGCAAAGCGCGCGAAAATCTCCAGCGGAATACGGCTGAGCACCAGCGCCATCCCGGAAAACACGCAGAAGCGCACCGCCTGATTGGTGGCCCACGGAAAGATGCTGCCGCCCGCCGCGCTGTAAAGAACCAGCGTGCCGAACATAGCGATGGCCAGCAGCAGCGCCAGGACGCGCCAGGGAAATTGGGTGAGGGGCTGGGGAATGATGCTCATGGCGCGTCGGCCACATTGCTGCCGGGAGGGGGCGGGACATCGCCTGCCTCATCCGGTGCCGGGGGCGCAGGCGATGGCGTTGCGCTGTTGCCAGCCTCTGCCGCATTGCTGGCATTGTCGGCGGCGGGTGGCGGCACTTCGCCTTTCTCGATCGCGCGGGCCAGGCGGAACGCGCCCATCTGCCGCGCCTGCCGCTCGGTCGGCGTGCCGCCCCAGCCTTTCTCCAGCGTCTCCAGCTTCTCCATCGCCTTTTTGGGATCGAACAGATAGGACAGCGTATCGCTGGCGATCATCGGCGCATCCTCGTTGCGGATCATGTGCCCGCCATGTTCGATGATACAGCCGACCGCATAGCGCGGATTGTCGAACGGCGCGAACCCCTGGAACAGCGCATGGTCGCGCAGCTTGAACGCCAGCGAAGCGTCGCGCCGTACCCCGCCTGCGCGCTCGGCCATGGTGATGCGCCGGACCTGCGCGGTGCCGGTCTTGCCCGCGATCAGCACATCGGGAATGGCCATGCGCGCAGCCCCGCCAGTACCGCCGCCATTGACCACCGCGCTCATCGCGTCACGGATGATCGCCAGATGCTCTTCCGACGCACCGACGGAGGACGGCGAAGGCCGCTTCGCGCCATGCAGGAAATTGGGCATCAACTGCTTGCCGGTCGCCAGCCGCGCTGCCATCACCGCCATCTGCAACGGGTTGATCAGCATATAGCCCTGACCGATGGTGGCGTTCACCGTGTCGTAAACCTGCCATTTCTGGTCATATTTCTTCAGCTTCCACGCCGGATCAGGCACAGTGCCATAACTCTGGCTGGGGAAGGGCAGGTCGAACCGCTGGCCCATGCCGCACCGCCGCGCCATTGCCGCGATCCGGTCCATGCCGATGCGCTGGGCCATCTGGTAGAAATAAATGTCGCAGCTCTGGGCGATCGCCGTGCGCATATTGACCGCGCCATGGCCGCGTCGCTTGTGACAATGGAACAGCGTATTGCCGACCCGCAGCGCGCCGGCGCACCCGACCGTCTCCTGCGGCCCGATTCCTGCCTCCAGCAGCGCCAGCGCCACCATCGGCTTCACCGTCGATCCGGGCGGATACAGCCCCTGCAACGTCTTGTTGCGCAGCGGCACATGGTCGTCCTGCGACAGCATCGCCCATTCCAACTGGCTGATGCCGTCGGAAAAGCTGTTGGGGTCGAAACTGGGCATCGACGCCATCGCCAGCACGTCGCCATTGGTGCAATCGATGACGACCACGGAGCCGCTCTGGGTCGCCAGCCGCCGCCCGGCATATTCCTGCAATCCCGCGTCGATCGTCAGCTTGATCGAATGGCCCGGCGTATCGGGCCGGGTGGTCAGTTCGCGCACGATCTTGCCGCGCGCGGTCACTTCCACCCGCTTGGCACCCGGCTGGCCGGTCAGATGCTCGTCAAACGCGCGCTCCAGCCCGTCCTTGCCAACCTTGAAGCCCGGCGTGATCAGCAGCGGGTTCTTGCGTTCCTTATATTCCTCCGCCGTTGCCGCGCCGACATAGCCCAGCAGATGGCCGACGGTGGACCCGGCGGGATAATGGCGCGAAAATCCCTGGCTGGGCGCGACGCCGGGCAGGTCGGGCAAGCGCACGCTGACGGCGGCATATTGGTCATAGGTCAGCTTATCGGCCACCTGCACCGGGCGGAACCCGGCGGACTTGTCCAGTTCCTCGCGGATACGATCGACCTCGTCCGATTCCAGGCTCAGCAATTGCGCCAGATGCTTCACCGTCGCGTCGGCATCCACCACCCGTTGCGGGATCAGGTCGACGCGAAAGTCGGTGCGATTATTGGCCAGCGGCCGCCCGTTGCGATCGATGATCCAGCCCCGGCGTGGCGGGATCAGCGTCAGGTTGACTCGGTTGCTCTCTGACAACAGCGTATATTTCTCATTCTCCGCAATGCTGATCCACGCCATCCGCGCGGCCAGCAGCGCGCCAATACCCCCCTGTATCGCCCCCAGCACCATGGTGCGGCGGGTGAAGGTGAAGGACTGGGCGGCTTCGGTGATGATCTGGCGTTTGGGGCTGGGAAATTTCATGCCATCACGCGCCAGCGGTCAATCCGCGCGCATTGCCGGACGACGAAAGGAAACAGCAATATCGTCCAGAACATCTGTGGCGCGACCAACAGGAACCTCACATCGCCTCCGCCGGTAATGCGGGCAAAGAACAACCCACCGGCCATGCAGACTATAATGGCGAAACCGGCGATCAGCCAGTCCTGCCGGTAACTGCGCCATATCATGCGATGCTCGATTGCGTCGACGCCCATCAGCATGACCGTCCACAGGAACATGGCGGACCCGATCGGCTGGCCGCTCATCATATCGTCGAACAGGCCCAGCGGCAGGCCGATCCACGCCCGCCACAATTCCGGGCGCAGCAACCGCCATGACAGCAGGATCAGCAGGCCGAAGGGCGGCATGACCGGCGATTGCGCGATCAGCGGCAGCGCGGTGACGGCTGAACCCAGCATGACGGTGATGACCGGGATGCCCGCCAGCCGGAAGCGGGACGGGTTCCGCCCCAGTCGCGGCACATGGTAGAGATGCCGGTCGATCATGGCGTCGCGGCGTTGCCCGGCTCTGCGCCCTGCGTCGTGGCGGGCGCGGCTGGATCGGGCCGGGTCACGACCTGCTCATAGGCACGCTCGACAACGACCGCATCGACGCGCGAGGGATTGGCGAGCGGGAAGCCCCAGGCGATCTCACCCTGCACCCGCACGATCACCGCGACCGGTATATTAGGCTGATAAATGCCGCCAATGCCGGACGTCACCAGCAGGTCGCCCGGCTTGAACGGATTGCGCCCCGCCGACAGCGCCCGGATTTCCAGCGATCCGTCGCCAGCACCGGTCGAAATGGCGGGGATATTGTCATTCGCCCGCCGCACCGGCACGATGCTGCCGGTGTCGGTCAGCAACAACACGTCGGACGTGTTGGGCGTGGTGCTGTGAACACGGCCGATCAGCCCTTCGGTCGCGCGCACAGGCATCCCCGGCAGCACGCCCTGCCAGCGTCCTGCATTCAGCCGGGCAAAGCGCCGCGCGCTGCTGGAGGAGGAACTGATCAGCCGCGCCGTCAGCAACTGGCTGGCATCCTCATCCACCAGCTTCAATAACTTCTTGAGCCGCGCATTTTCCTGCGCCACCGCCTTGGCCTCGATGATGCGGTTGCGGTCCGCCTCGACCTGACGGCGCAGCGTGACATTTTGCGACCCCGCGCGCCAATAGGCGGCCAGAACCTCATCGACGGAGCTGACTCCGCTCACCATATTTTTGAGGCCCGCCGACACAGGGCGCGTCACTTCGGCCGTGACCGCGCGTATCCCTGCAAAACCCGTAGGATCGAAGATCGCGACGATAACCAGCAACAGCCCGATCGCTGCGCCGGTGACCGCCACCACATAGCTGGCGAACAGGCTATATTGCGCCTTCCGGTTGTGTCCGGGGCGTCGGCTGGGTGGCCGCGCCATCACCGCGTCCCTTTCGCTCTGGCCTACCGATCAGGCGGTTTGCAATACACCCCGGAAGATCGGATCTTCCATCGCGCGGCCGGTGCCGATCGCAACGCAGGTCAGCGGATCTTCGGCAATGGTGACGGGCAGGCCGGTCTCGTCGCGCAGTTCGTCATCCAGCCCCTTCAGCAGCGCGCCGCCACCGGTCAGGACGATACCCTGATCGACAATGTCGGCGGCCAGTTCAGGCGCGGTATTTTCCAGCGCAATCCGCACGCCTTCCACGATCGTGCTAATCGGCTCGGCCAGCGCATCGGCAATCTGGCCCTGGTTGATGCTGATTTCCTTGGGCACGCCGTTCACCAGATCGCGACCCTTGATATGGATCGTCTCGCCCACGCCATCGGCGGGCGACTGGGCGATGCCATATTGCTTCTTGATCCGCTCCGCCGTGGCTTCGCCGATCAGCAGGTTATGATGACGACGCACGAAGGACACGATCGCCTCGTCCATCTTGTCGCCGCCCACGCGGACGCTGGTGGTATAAGCGAGGCCGCGCAGCGACAGCACGGCCACTTCGGTGGTGCCACCGCCAATGTCGACCACCATCGAACCGATCGGCTCGGTCACGGGCATGTCAGCACCGATCGCGGCGGCCATCGGCTCCTCGATCAGGAACACCTGCCGTGCACCGGCATTGCTCGCCGCATCGCGAATGGCGCGGCGCTCGACGCTGGTGGAGCCGGACGGCACGCAGATCACGATTTCGGGCGCGCGCCAGGGGCTGTGCTTGCCGCCATGCACCTTGGTGATGAAATGCTTGATCATCTGTTCGGCGACATCGATGTCGGCGATCACGCCATCACGCAGCGGCCGTATGGCCTCGATCGAATCCGGGGTCTTGCCCATCATCAGCTTGGCGTCGACGCCGACCGCCTTCACCCGCTTGACGCCATTGAGCGTTTCGACGGCCACCACCGACGGCTCGTTCAAGACGATGCCGCGACCGCGCACATAGACCACCGTATTGGCGGTACCGAGGTCAATGGCCATATCCTGCGAAGTGAATTTGAAGAGACGCGAGAAGATCGACATGCCTTATCCTGTATCGCCCGCCGTCCCCGCGACGCGACTGGGGACCGGTCGGAAAGCTGTTCCGTTCGTCGCTGCGCCGCATGGCTTCTGCCCTGTTCAGTCATCCTGTGCAGTGCAAAATATTTGGCGTCGCGGGTCGCGGAAAGCGACCGATTGGGCTAGTCCCTAATCAATGTCAATACGCCGCCTGCCCGAACATCTGGTCAATCGTATCGCTGCCGGTGAAGTGGTCGAAAGACCCGCCAGCGCGCTGAAGGAAATCGTCGAAAACGCTTTGGACGCGGGTGCGACTCGCATCGCCATCGGCCTGTCCAACGGCGGCCTCGACCGGATCGAGGTGAGCGACGATGGCGTCGGCATGGATTCGGCGGACATGGCGCTGGCGCTGGAGCGGCACGCCACGTCCAAGATGCCCGACGACGATGCCATTGAAAATGTGGCCACTCTGGGGTTCCGGGGCGAAGCGCTCCCCTCCATCGCCAGCGTCGCGCGCCTGTCGATCGACAGCCGGCGGCAGGGTGGGGAAGGGTGGAACCGCACGGTCGATAACGGCCAACTGGTCGCCGAAGGACCAGCCGCGCTGCCCCCCGGCACCCGCGTCACCATCGAGCAACTCTTCGCCAAAGTCCCCGCCCGCCGCAAATTCCTGCGCTCGGCCAAGGCGGAATATGCCGCCTGTCTCGACATCGTCCGCCGTCTCGCAATGGCACATCCGACCGTCGCTTTTGCGATGGAACATGATGGTCGCCGGACACTGGGCGTGCAGGCGGGCGACGCGCGGGAGGAGAGGGTAGCCGCGCTCACTGACCGGGCGCTGGCCGAAAACCATGTCATCGTCAGCCTGGAGCGCGAAGGCGTCCGCCTGTCCGGCGTCGCCTCCATCCCCACCTACAATCGGGGCGTTGGCGATCATCAATATCTGTTCGTCAATGGCCGCCCGGTGCGCGACCGGCTGCTGATCGGCGCGCTGCGCGGCGCCTATGCCGACATGCTGGCGCGGGACCGGCATCCCGTCGTTGCCCTCTTCCTCGACGTGCCGCCGCTCGACGTGGACGTCAACGTCCACCCTGCCAAGACCGAGGTGCGCTTTCGCGATCCCGCCATGATCCGGGGCATGATCATCTCCGGCCTGCGCCGCGCGCTCGACGAACAGGGCTTTCGTTCGGTCCAGAACGCTGATCCTGCGGCGCTTTCCGCCTGGCGCGCCGAACCTGTCTCGCCCACGCCGATCGGCGCGATGCCGATCTTCGACGCCGCATCGATCAGCTACAATCCGTTGGCCTCATCCTCCTTCAGCGATCGCCGGTCGAATTTCATGACCCCGCCGCCCCAGGCCCGCGCCGAACCCGCCATGGCCCCCGCACCCGAAGGCCAGAGCTTCCCACTCGGCGTTGCGCGCGGTCAGGTTGCCCGCACCTATATCGTCGCGGAGGCAGAGGACGGCCTCGTCATCGTCGACCAGCACGCCGCCCATGAACGGCTGACGCTGGAGCGGATGCGCCGCGCGATGGAGGGCCAGGGGGTCCAGTCGCAGGCGCTGCTGCTGCCCGAAGTCGTCGAACTGGAAGAACCCGCCTGCGACCGGCTGGAAGCCCGCGCTACGGAACTGCGCGACTTCGGGCTGGACCTCGAACGCTTCGGCCCCTCCGCCATGCTGGTCCGCGCCGTCCCCGCCATGCTCGGCCAGTCGGACGTGCAAGGCCTCGTCAAGGATCTCGCCGACGACCTCGCCGCCTATGACAGCGCCCTGTCCTTGAAAGAACGGCTGGACCTGGTCGCCGCCACCATGGCCTGCCACGGATCGGTAAGGGCGGGCCGGGTGCTGAGCGTCGCGGAAATGAACGCCTTGCTCCGCGAAATGGAAATGACGCCGCGCTCTGGCCAGTGCAATCATGGCCGACCGACCTGGGTGAAGCTGGGGCATGGCGACATAGAAAAATTGTTCGGAAGGAAGTGACCCGATGACCATCCTCGCGGCCCTCTTGATCGCCGCCACCCCGGTCTCCATCGCTGACTGTGCCAGCCCCGCACCGCTCGCCGAACCCTGGACCAGTTGGAGCCAGAGCGGACAGGCCAGGGCTGGCGCACAAGCCCATGGCGCACCCGCGCTCATCCTGGGCAGGCCGGTCGTCGCGACCCTCATTCCCGCGGCCCATATCCAGTTCGCCACGCCACCGGGCAAAGGCGCGAAGGAGGGGTATGGCGGCCTCTTCACCCTGTCGCTCAAACAGCCGGCGCGGGTGGGGATTGCGCTCGACGGCCCGGCCTGGGTCGATGTCGTGACCGGCGCGGAGGCCGTCGCCTCGGTTCAACATGGCCATGGTCCTGCCTGCTCCGGCATCCGCAAGATCGTCTGGTTCGATCTCCCCACCGGGCGCCATCTGGTGCAGATTGCCGGATCGAAGGCGGCCACTGTGCGCGTGATGGCGGCGGATGCGAAGGCAAACCAGCCGGTCGGATAGCGTTACAAAATCCTCCCCTGTGGGGGAGGTGGCAGCGCGTAGCGATGACGAAGGGGTATCTCAGTCTCGATAGGGTGGCACCCCTCCGTCAGGCCTGCCGCCCGACACCTCCCCTGCAAGGGGAGGATGAGCGGTAGCCGCTTAGCTTTCGTTCACTCCGCCAGCCGCAGCGCGACCTCGTTCATGAACCGCGCGTCGTCATTCTTCGCCAGCCATTCCGCTTCGGCGCCGATCGCGCCCAGCATGTCGGCCAGCGCGTCGCTCTCGCTCTTGTGATAATTGCCCAGCACATAGTCATGCACCCGGTCCTTATGCCCCGGATGACCGATGCCGATCCGCACCCGGCGGAAATCAGCGCCGATATGCGCGTCGGTCGACCGCAGGCCATTATGCCCCGCATTGCCGCCGCCGCGCTTCACCTTCACCTTCATTGGCGCCAGGTCCAGCTCGTCGTGAAAGACGGTGACGTCCTGCGGCTCCAGCTTGTAAAAGCGCATCGCCTCACCCACCGATCGCCCGCTTTCGTTCATGAAGGTCGCCGGTTTCAGCAACAGGATCTTCTCCGGCCCGATCCGCCCTTCCTGGGTCCAGCCCTGGAACTGCTTACGCGGCGGGGAGAAGCGATACAGGTCCGCGATCAGGTCCGCGACCATGAAGCCGACATTGTGCCGGTGCATCGCATATTGCGCGCCCGGATTGCCCAGCCCGACCCAGATTTGCATCGTCCCTTGCTCCTTCACGACAAAACCCCGTTCGCCCTGAGCGAAGTCGAAGGGGCCGCCTGAACGAAGTGAAGGCACTTCGCTTCGCTCAGTGGCAGGCTTCGACTTCGCTCAGCCCGAACGGGGCTTAGATCAGTCTGACAGGAAAAGGCTTATTCGCCTTCCGCTTCCGCCTCGGTGCCGGCGCTCTTCAGAGCCGACGGCGCAACGATGGTCGCCAGGGTGAAGTCGCGATCGTCGATCGCGGTCTTGGCACCCTTGGGCAGCGTCACCGCGCTGATGTGGATCGAATCGCCGACTTCAAAGCCGGTCAGGTCGACCACGACATCTTCGGGGATTTCAGCGGCATCGACGATCAGCTCGACATCATGACGAACGACGTTCAGCACGCCGCCCTTCTTCAGGCCGGGCGACGCATCTTCATTCTCGAAACGCACGGGAACGTTGACATGCACGGTGGCATGTTCCGAAACGCGCAGGAAGTCGGCGTGCAGCGGACGGTCCGAAACGGGGTGGAAAGCCACATCCTTGGGCAGGGTGCGGACGGCCTTGCCGTTCACTTCCACCATGATGACCGAATTGAAGAAGTGGCCGGTGCCGAGCAGCTTGTTGAGGAGCTTTTCCTCGACATGGATCGACAGGGGTTCTTCGTTCATTCCATAGATGACGGCGGGTACGCGGCCCTCACGGCGGAGGGCGCGGGAGGCTCCCTTGCCTGCCCGATCGCGTGCCTCGGCCGACAGCGTAAGCTGCTCGCTCATTGCGTGTCTCCAAAAGCTGGTTTGAGTTACTTTTCCCGCCACGCCTCCAGGGATGACCATAGCGGGAGCGCGGCCTTTAGCAGAAAAGTGCCAGAAAGCAAGCGGGCGGTCCAAGCACCATATCCGTTCGGGCTGAGCGAAGTCGAAGCCTTCACCTGAGCGCAAGCGAAGGACGCTTCGCTGCGCTCAGCGGGCCCCTTCGACTTCGCTCAGGGCGAACGGGTTAGGGGTATCGTCACTGCACCCGCGTCACCGCAAACCCGCGCGCTTTCAGCAACTCGATCAAATTCTCCCGCCCCGTCAGATGCCCGGCGCCTACCGCGATGAAAGGCGCGCCCTTCATCGGTTCGATCGCCTTCACCCAGTCGCGGTTGCGCGCCACCAGCACCGCTTCCTCGACCATCGGGTCGGGCTGCTCGCCATTCTCATCTTCCTTGGCGATCGCGTCCATGTCGCCCGTGGTCCAGGCTTTCAGGATGCGATCATACAGCCCCTTCATATCCTTGGCCTCATGCACCGTCTGCACCAGCAGGCGCGATTGCGCCGCTTGCGGCAGCGTGTCGAACGCGCCAAATTGCCGCTCGATCGTCTCCAGCCCGCCAATCGGCTTGCCTGCCTTCTTGAATGTCGCGATCAGCACCGGCTCGACCCCGTCATCCTGACTGACGCCCAGCCCCTGCTGCGTCGCCGCCGACAACAGCATCGCCGCGGCCCAGCTTTCATATCCCGACAAGAGTTGCGTGCTGGTCCCGCCATCGCTGATCGCCTTGTTCAGCGCCGCCTGTTCCTCCTCCGGCACGCGCCGGTCGAGCGGCGGCAGGCCGGGACTGCGCCCCATGGACTCAAACAGGGCCAGCGTTTTCTCCTCATCCTGCAAGTCCGCCGCCTCCAGCACCAGCCGGTCGGCCTTGGCCATCGCCTCGCTGATTGTCGGCGTTTCCCACGCCACCCCCTTGGGCAGCACATGAATGGTGCCAAACAGCCACCCCTTCATCTCGCCGCGCTGCACCTGCCACAGCGCCGGGCCACCCTTGGCGACGGGGGCGGGGGCCGGGTCGCTACCACAGGCGGCAACCAGCGTCAGCGCGCAGATCGCCAGAAATTGGGTGAACAGCCGCATCACTTACTCCTTCACCCGCCGGGTCGCGATGCCCAGCGCCTTCAACTGATCCTGCACGCTGCCCTTGCCCGCCAGATGCCCTGCGCCTACCGCGACGAACACCGTGCCGGGCTTAGTCATCCGCCCCTTGATCCACTGCGCCCAGTTGGCGTTGCGCCCGATCAACAGTATCTGCGCCAGCTGCGGCGTCGCCTCCAGCGACTCGTTCATCGACTTTGCCAGCCTCTTGGGATCGCCCGCCTGCCAGTAACGCAGCAGCCCCGCAAACTCGCCTTCCATCTCCGGCAGGCCATCGACTGTCGCGTTCAGAAACTCGACCTGTTGCGCCATCGGCAGCGTAGCGAAGAAATCGATCTGCTGCTCGACCGTCTCTAGCGCATCGACCCGCTTGCCCGCCTTCACCGCCGCCGCGCGCAGCACCTTTTCCGCGCCCAGATCGGCCCGATAGCCCAGCTTCTGGAGCGGCGCGACCGACAGAGCCATGCCCGCCATCCACGGGGCAAAGCGCTCGAACGCCTGCCACGGCATGGCATTGACTTCCATCGCCGCGCGATATTTGTCCCGCGCCGGGTCGTCCAGCCGGGCGGACAAGGCCACCCCGTCGCCAGCCAGCGCCTTGCTCATCATGACAGCGCCCATGGCATTGGGATCGTCCGGCTCGACAATCTCCAGCACCAGCTCGTCCGACCCGTCAAACGCCGCCTTCACCCCGCCGCGAAACCAGTCGATCCCCGGTTTCATCACATGGACGGTGCCGAACAGATAGATGGTGGTGTCGGCATCGCTCACCCGCCACAGGGCAGGGGTGGCGACAGCCGGAACAGCCGGGGCAGGGCGCGCCTGCGCCACGCCACTCATCATCAACAGCGCAGCGGCGCATAAACGAAGCATCTTCATGCCCCACACATGCGGGCAGGGCGGCCCAAGGGCAAGCCGCTTAACCCTGTTTTACGCGCCTTTCCCTTGACCGTTTCACCCCCATACGCCAATGCGCGACGCCAAGCTAAACCGTCATATCGCAAGGATCCCCCGTGGCCGAAGGCAAAGCGCTTTCCTTCCAGGACCTCATCCTGACCCTCCATGCCTATTGGGGGAAACAGGGCTGCGTCATCCTGCAACCCTATGATATGGAAGTCGGCGCAGGCACCTTCCACCCCGCGACCACGCTGCGCGCCCTCGGCCCAAAGCCGTGGAACGCCGCCTATGTCCAGCCCAGCCGCCGCCCGACCGATGGCCGCTATGGCGAAAACCCCAACCGGCTTCAGCATTATTACCAATATCAGGTGATCATGAAGCCGTCGCCCGCCAACCTTCAGGACCTCTATCTGGGGTCTCTGGTAGAGATCGGCATCGACCCGCTGGTGCACGACATCCGCTTTGTCGAGGATGACTGGGAAAGCCCGACGCTGGGCGCCTGGGGCCTGGGTTGGGAAGTCTGGTGCGACGGCATGGAAGTCAGCCAGTTCACCTATTTCCAGCAAATGGGCGGCTATGACTGCAAGCCGGTCGCGGGCGAACTCACCTACGGTCTCGAACGGCTCGCCATGTATATTCAGGGCGTCGATAGCGTCTATGACCTGAAATTCAACGATGCGGGCGTCACCTATGGCGACGTGTTCCTTGAAAATGAGCGGCAGATGTCGAAATGGAATTTCGAGGTCGCCGACACCGAAAAACTGTTCCGCTGGTTCAAGGATTGCCAGTCCGAATGGCGTCAGTGCATCGACAATGGCGTCCCGCTCGCCGCGTTCGAACAGGCGATCAAGGCGTCCCACACCTTCAACCTGCTCCAGGCCCGCGGCGTCATCTCCGTACAGGAACGCGCCAGCTACATGGGGCAAGTGCGCGATATGGCCAAGGGCAGCTGCGAAGCATGGATGCAGAGCAACGGGTGGACCGCATAATGACCTACGCTTCCCCGCAAACCACCGTCATCCCCGCGAAGGCGGGGACCCAATTCTCCCCACATGCCTTGGGTCAAGCTGGCACGATGGGTTCCCGCTTTCGCGGGAATGACGCACTGGCGGAGAGTGGCAATGACTGACTTCCTCCTCGAACTGCGCTGCGAGGAAATTCCCGCGCGTATGCAATTGAAGGCCAGCGACGATCTCGCCCGCCTGTTTACCGAGGAACTGGCCAAATCCGGCCTCACCCCCGGCGCGATCGAAAGTTTCGTGACGCCGCGCCGCCTGGCGCTCATCGCCCGCGACCTGCCGTTGCAAACCGCCGCCGTCAGCGAAGAACATAAAGGCCCGCGCACCAGCGCGCCGCCCCAGGCGCTTGAAGGCTTCCTGCGCAAGACCGGCCTGACCCAGGACAGCCTTGAGGATCGCGACGGCATCTGGTTCGCGGTCGTCAACAAGCCCGGCCGCGCGACCGCGGATGTGCTGGCGCAAGCCATCCCCGCCATCATCCGCGCCTTTCCCTGGCCCAAATCGATGCGCTGGGGCAGCGCCTCCCAGACCACCGAAAGCCTGCGCTGGGTCCGCCCGCTACAGGGCATCGTCGCGATTTTGGGCGAGGATTTGATCCCGTGCGAAGTCGACGGCATCCAGTCGGGCTATGCCACGCTCGGCCACCGCTTCCACCACAGCGGTGAGATCACGATCGGCGGCGCCAGCGATTATGCCGAAAAGCTGCGCGCCTGCCATGTCATCGTCAGCCATCAGGAACGCCAGTCGATCATCGCCGAAAAATCCGCGCAGGCCGCTGCCGCCCATGGCTACACGGTGGTCGAGGACAAGGGACTGATCGCGGAAAATGCGGGCCTCACTGAATGGCCGGTCCCGCTGCTCGGCGATTTCGACCCCGCTTTCCTGGAGGTGCCGCCCGAAGTCATCCAGCTGACGCTGCGCATCAACCAGAAATATTTTGTCCTGCGGGACGGCGACGGCAAACTCGCCCCCGCCTTCATCTGCACCGCCAATATCGAGGCGAAGGACGGCGGCACCGCCATCATCGCCGGCAACCGCAAGGTGCTGGCCGCCCGCCTGAGCGACGCCCGCTTCTTCTGGGAACAGGACCGCAAGACCCGGCTGGAAGATCACGCCAGGAAACTGGAACGCATCACCTTCCACGAGAAATTGGGAACGGTGGCCGACAAGGTCGAGCGCGTGGCGAAGCTGGCCCGTTGGCTGGTGGAAGAGGGGATCGTCACGGCGAAAGCTCCCCTCCCGCTTGCGGGAGGGGTCGGGGGAGGGCATGTAGCAGCCACCTCGGACATGCCCTCCCCTAACCCCTCCCGCAAGCGGGAGGGGGACGATGTCGCGCAACTCGCCACCCTCGCCGAACAAGCCGCCCGCCTGTGCAAGGCCGACCTCGTCACCGAAATGGTCGGCGAATTTCCCGAACTGCAAGGCATTATGGGCGGCTACTACGCCCGCGCCGAAGGCCTGCCAGACGCCGTAGCCGACGCCATCCGCGACCATTACAAGCCGGTCGGCCAGGGCGACGACGTCCCCACCGCGCCGGTCACGGTAGCGGTGAGCTTGGCGGACAAGCTGGATAGCTTGGTTTCTTTCTTTTCGATCGACGAAAAGCCCACTGGTTCTAAAGACCCATTTGCCCTTCGTCGGTCAGCGCTGGGCGTTATTCAACTCATCCTTCTCAATGAACTTCGGCTCAACCTGTCAAAAATTATCGCGACTTCTGCACTAGGTCATGCTGCTAGCCGTGTGGGATGGCCATCGCGGCTGACATATAAAGCACTTGCTGCAATTAAAGATATTGATGTGGACGAGGGTGTTCATTCAGCACTCAAAGACATTGCTGAGAAGCAATGGCAAATTAGCTTTGTGCAGGCTGCCAGACTTTCTAAATCTATTAGGCAGAATTTTCTCGAATTTTTCTTCGCCGACCGCCTCAAAGTCCAGCAACGCGAAGCCGGTGTTCGTCACGACCTGATCGACGCGGTGTTTGCCTTGGGCGGGGAGAATGATCTCGTTCGCCTGCTCGCCCGCGTCCATGCGCTCCAGTCCTTCGTCGCGACCGACGACGGTGCGAACCTGCTGGCCGGCTACAAGCGCGCCGCGAACATCCTCAAGAAGGAAGCGCCACAAACTCCCTCTCCCCAGCGGGGAGAGGGCCGGGGAGAGGGGGAGCGAGGCGAAGCCGAGCGTCCCGCTATCGACGTGGCACACCCCCACCCAACCCTCCCCCTGGAGGGGGAGGGCAATTCAGGCCTGTCCTACACGCCCGAAATAGCCGAAGCTGCGCTCATCGCCGCGCTCGACGTGGCGGAACCGCGCACGGCACAGGCGGTGGCGGCGGAGGATTTCGAGGGGGCGATGGCTGCCCTTGCAACGCTCCGCGCGCCCATCGACGCCTTCTTTGAAAGCGTGACGGTCAACGACCCCGATTCCGCGAAGCGCTCCGCCCGCCTCGCGCTGCTGGCGCGGGTGCGTGATGCGGTTCACAGCGTGGCGGACTTTTCCAAAATTACTGGCTAACGTAATATAATGTCGAATTTACCGGGAAAAATGCGAAGTTAAGGCGTAATAATCCTATTCGATTGCGCTCTATCTGGCTATTGCTGCCAGATTGTTGCAACGCAATATAATCGGCAATCAGTGCAGGGAGTGCCGGGAATGACTGATACAGAAGAGGCCATCATGACCACGACCGCGACCCGTTATGTCTATCGTTTTGGCGGCGGCGTGGATGATGGCGGGCAGGGTGACCGCAACCTTCTGGGCGGCAAGGGCGCAAACCTCGACGGCATGGCCGCGATCGGCCTGCCTGTCCCACCCGGCTTCACCATCACAACCGCCATGTGCACCCGCTATTATGAAGATGGCGGCGTCTATCCCGACAGCGTGAAGGCGGAAGTCGCCACCGGCCTTGCGCATATTGAGGGGATCACCGGCAAGAAGTTCGGCGACGCGGCCGATCCGCTGCTCGTCTCGGTCCGCTCCGGCGCGCGCGCGTCGATGCCCGGCATGATGGACACCGTCCTCAACCTCGGCCTCAACGACGAAACCGTCATCGGCCTTGCCAACACATCGGGCGACGAGCGTTTCGCCTGGGACAGCTATCGCCGTTTCATCCAGATGTATTCGGACGTGGTGCTGGAACTGGACCATGGCGCGTTTGAAGAAGCGCTGGAAGTCGCCAAGGAAGATCAGGGCTACAGCCTTGATACCGAAATGACCGCCGACGACTGGAAGGCGCTGGTCGCCGAATATAAGGCGCTGGTGGAAAAACTGTGGGACAAGCCGTTCCCGCAGGACGTGCATGACCAGCTCTGGGGCGCGATCAGCGCCGTGTTCGGTTCGTGGCAGTCGGAGCGCGCGAAAGTCTATCGCCGCCTTAACAACATCCCCGGCGAATGGGGCACCGCCGTCAATGTGCAGGCGATGGTGTTCGGCAATATGGGCGCAACCTCGGCCACCGGCGTCGCCTTCACCCGCGACCCGTCGACCGGCGAAAATGTCTATTATGGCGAATTTCTGATCAACGCCCAGGGCGAGGATGTCGTCGCGGGCATCCGCACCCCGCAATATCTGACGCTGGCCGCGCGGGAGCGGGCAGGGGCCAAGCCGCTGTCGATGGAAGAGGCGATGCCGGAAACCTATGCCGAACTGGCCAAGGTGTTCCAGATCCTCGAAACCCATTATCGCGACATGCAGGACATTGAATTCACCGTCCAGCAGGGCAAGCTCTGGATGCTCCAGACCCGCTCCGGCAAGCGCACCGCCAAGGCTGCGCTCAAAATGGCCGTGGACATGGCGCATGAAGGGCTGATCACCGAAGAGGAAGCCGTCGCCCGCGTCGATCCCGCCGCGCTCGACCAGCTGCTCCACCCCACGCTCGATCCCAAGGCGCCGCGCGACGTGCTGACCAAGGGGCTGCCCGCCAGCCCCGGTGCCGCATCGGGCCTGATCGTATTCGACGCCGATACGGCCGAGCGTCGCAACGAAATGGGCGACGCCGTCATCCTCGTCCGCGTGGAAACCTCGCCAGAGGATATTCACGGGATGCACGCGGCCAAGGGCATCCTGACCGCGCGTGGCGGCATGACCAGCCACGCCGCCGTCGTGGCGCGCGGCATGGGCCGCCCCTGCGTGTCCGGCGCAGGAGGCATCTCGATCGATACCAAGGCGAAAATCCTGCGCGTCGATGGCCGGGAGCTGAAAGAAGGCGACATCCTCACCCTCGACGGGTCGACCGGTGAAGTCATGGCGGGCGAAGTCCCGACCGTACAGCCCGAACTGGCCGGCGATTTCGGCACGTTGATGGTCTGGGCCGACAAGGTCCGCCGCCTCAAAGTCCGCGCTAACGCCGAAACCCCGCAGGACTGCAAGGTCGCGCGCGAATTCGGTGCCGAAGGCGTTGGTCTGTGCCGCACCGAACATATGTTCTTCGACGCCGCCCGAATCACCGCCGTGCGCGAAATGATCCTGGCCGACAGCGAAAAGGGCCGCCGCGTCGCGCTCGAACGGCTGCTGCCCGAACAGCGGGACGATTTCGCGCAGATCTTCATGGTGATGGCGGGCCTGCCCGTGACCATCCGCTTGCTCGATCCGCCGCTGCACGAATTCCTGCCCCATGCCGAAGCGGAATTTGAGGAAGTGGCGAAGGCGGCGGGCGTGTCGGTCGATGTGCTCAAGCGCCGCGCCAACGAACTGCATGAATTCAACCCGATGCTGGGCCATCGCGGCTGCCGTCTGGGCGTCACCTATCCCGAAATCTACGAAATGCAGGCCCGCGCGATCTTCGAGGCGGCTTTGATCGTCAAGCAGCGCGGCGGCGAAGCGCCGATCCCCGAAGTCATGATTCCGCTGGTCGCGACCCGTAAAGAACTGGAACTGATGAAGGCGATCGTCGATCGCGTCGCCGCCGAAGTATTCGCCGAACAGGGCGACAGCGTCGAATATCTCGTCGGCACGATGATCGAACTGCCCCGCGCTGCGCTCAAGGCCGGGGAAATCGCGGAAGTCGGGGAATTTTTCTCCTTCGGCACCAACGACCTGACCCAGACCACGATCGGCATCAGCCGCGACGACGCCAGCCGCTTCCTTGGCACCTATGTTGACAAGGGCATTTTCGCCCGCGATCCCTTCGTCAGCATCGATGTCGAAGGCGTTGGCGAACTGATCCAGCTTGCCGCCGAACGTGGTCGCAAGACCCGCCCCGGCATCAAGCTTGGCATTTGCGGCGAACATGGCGGCGATCCGGCCTCGATCGCCTTCTGCGAAGCCACGGGCCTCGACTATGTATCGGCCTCGCCCTACCGCGTGCCGATCGCCCGCCTGGCCGCGGCGCAGGCCGCTCTGGCGAACAAGAAGTAAGGCAAAAGGGCGGGGCGCAAACCCCGCCCTTTTCTTAAGCGCTCAAACCGGCGTCGAAGCCCGCCCGAACAGCCCTTTACGCTGCCCGCTACCTTCCAGCGCGCGCGCCTGCTCGCGCCAATTCTCCCGCGCGATCGTGCCTGGCGTTAGGCCCAGCCGCGCCTCCAGCGCCGCCTCCTGCTCACCATTCAGCGCCGCGATCTGGCCATAGCGCTGATAGCCCGCCTCATTGAGCGACACTTCCTGCGCCTGGCTCAAACCCTTGATCCGGCTCAGATCATCACGCTCAGCCACAACGCCAGCGACAGGCGCTGCGCCAACCGGCACCGTCCGCTTCTCCAACTCGACGATCCGCGCATTGGCGGCCTCCAGCTGTGCGTCGCGATCCTTGACCATGGCCCGGTGCGCGGCCTGCTCGTCTCGCCATGCCCGGCGATATTTGCCGCGCCCGCTCATCATCAGGCCCAAGATCAGGCCGATGGCCAGCGCGACCAGCAGCAAGGCGATGTCATTCAGGGTAAAGCTCATGGGGACATCCTTTCATTGCCGTCTCGAACGGCGGGCGCGGCCAAAAGTTGCCGCGCGGCCCCAGAAAGGCGGGATGGTCGGGCAAAAGTGAAAAAAGGGGCTTGCCCAATCCGGCGCGCCCTACTATCCGCGCCACTCCAGTGCACCCGTAGCTCAGCTGGATAGAGCATCAGACTACGAATCTGAGGGTCGGGCGTTCGAATCGCTCCGGGTGCACCAACATTTTGAAGGACGTCCAGTCCGGCTTCACGCCAGGCTTGTATCCTTCCAGCGCACCCGTAGCTCAGCTGGATAGAGCATCAGACTACGAATCTGAGGGTCGGGCGTTCGAATCGCTCCGGGTGCACCATTTCCTTGATCTAAGACAGCGCCAGCGCGACCATCGCGTCGATATCGGCATGTTGCTCCAGCAACGCCGCAACCTCGTCCAGCGCATCTTCCACCGTCTGTCCATAATCGGCCAGTGCCGACTGCCCGCCCAGCCGCCGCAACAATGCGTCGCGCAACGGCGCACTGGCCAGCAGTCCATGGACATAGCTGCCCAGCACCAGCCCGTCACGGCTGATCGCCCCATCGACCCGGTCGCCGTCCAGCACCGCAAAGGGCCGCGCGCAATCCGGCCCGCTGGTCGCGCCCATATGCATCTCATAACCGCTGAAATCCGCGCCCAGGCCATGCCCTTGCACCAGATCCAGCGCCTTGCCTGCCGACAATAGCGTGTCCACCTCCAGCAGCCCCAGCCCCGCCACCGCGCCCGGCGGTCCCTCGATTCCTTCGGGATCGCTGATCGTCCGCCCCAACATCTGGTATCCGCCGCAAATTCCCAGCACTGCCCCACCGCGCCGGTGATGCGCGCGAATGTCGATGTCCCACCCCTGCGCCACCATCGCGCGCATGTCCGCAATCGTCGCCTTGGACCCCGGCAGGATCACCAGCGCGGCCTCGGCCGGGATCACCTGGCCCGGCCCGATCATCCGCAACTCGACCGACGGCTCCAGCTTCAGCGGATCAAGATCGTCGAAATTGGAGATGCGCGGCAACACCGGGCAGGCGATGACTAGCGGGGCATCGGCTGACGGCGCGCGCCGCTCCAGTATGACAGCATCCTCGCTCGGCAGGCGCGCCACGGCATCCAGCCACGGCACCACCCCCATGCCGCGCCATCCCGACAGCGTGGCAATCTGCGCATAGCCATCCTCGAACAGGGCTGGATCACCGCGAAACTTGTTGATCAGGAAGCCCTTGATCATCGCCGCGTCCTCCGGGTCGATCACCGTGCGCGTGCCGACCACCGCCGCGATCACGCCGCCCCGGTCGATATCACCGACCAGTATCACCGGCACGTTGGCCGCCCGCGCAAAGCCCATATTGGCAATGTCGCCCGCGCGCAGGTTGATCTCGGCGGGCGATCCCGCCCCCTCGACCACCACAATGTCGCACTGCGCCTTCAAGCGTTCATAGCTTTCCAGCACAGCACCCAGCAACGCCCCACGCGCGCTGCGGAAATTGCCCGACCCTAGCGTTCCGCGCACCTGACCATGGACGATCAGCTGCGATGTCCGGTCGGCCTGCGGCTTCAGCAGCACCGGGTTCATGTCCGTATGCAGCGGCACCCCGCAGGCGATCGCCTGCAACGCCTGCGCCCGGCCAATCTCGCCGCCGTCGCTCGTCACCGCTGCATTGTTGGACATATTCTGCGGCTTGAACGGCCGCACCCTATATCCGCGCCGCACCAGCGCCCGGCACAATCCGGCGACCAGCACCGATTTGCCCACGTCCGATCCGGTTCCCTGTAGCATGATAGCGCCCATGGCTCCCGCTCCTGACGGCACAGCGCCGCCAGCGCAAGCCGTCAGGCGACGATCGCCGCCATCCCGCATCGCATCTGATGCACCCGCACGTCGGCATAGCCCAGTTGCACCCCCAGCGTCGCCGTCACGTTCGCCAAAATCCCGTCCAGCAACGGAGCGGTCGTCGCCAGCAGCGTGCCGATGGCAGGGGCCAGCGGACTGAGGTTTACATTGATGCCCAATATGGACACCTGCACCTGCGTCTGGCTGGCCAGACTCGCGGCCAGCCCCTGCGTCAGATCGTTGGTGCTGACCCGCTTGGCTGTTTGCGCGCTGATCTCCGTGGGCGAAAAATGCACATTTTGCGGCTGCGCGCCGCCCAGTGCGACATTCGCATAGCCCGTCACTTTCGTGGCCAACACCTGCGCCAGCACGGCCGGGCGCGGATTGGCGGGCGCGTTGAAATTGGTCAGCGCCTGCACATCAACATCCGCCAGCGCCGCTGTGCCGATCGACGGCGTCACTGCCAGCGTTACGCCATGACCCGCCGATCCTGCTGTACAGTCGATCGCCGACAGCCGCGCCTCCGCCGCCGCCAGTTCGACATAAAGCGGGATACGCACCGATGCGATACCCGACAGCACCGTCGCGACACTGCTTTCCAGATAGAGGCGGGTCTGCGCGGTGCGCAGCACGACGGATTTGTCCGCCGTTACGCTCAGCAAGGGGGAGCGCGCCTGTCCCTCGCCCATTATGAGCTTGAGGCGCGTGGATGTCAGCCCCGGCACGGTCAAGTGCATGTCCATCGGCACCGATGTCCCCGACGGCGGGCTTAGGATCATGCGCAGCATCGAAAAGGCGTCGAGCAGCACATTGGGTTGCCCCGTTGCGCTGGCCGCGCCGCGCATCGGGCCAAGATCGATGATGTCGCTCAGCCGCACTGATCGTCCCGCGATCTGCCCGGCAATAGCCAGCAGCACCGCCGCGCTCTGACTGCCGCCTGCACTGTCGGCCATCGCGCCAATCACATCGGACAGCGGGATTTCACGGTCGAACAGCGCGCCATAGGCCTCGCCATCGCGCCCCGTTCGCACCCGCAGTGCGTCGGCAACGCCCAGCAGGTCCAGGTTCAGGCTGGCGAGCCCCTGGCTATCCATCACCGACAGGTTGAGCTGCGTGCCTGCCAGATTGGACAGCAGCATATTGGGCAGCCCGCCACTGACCGCGGCAAGCCCGGTGCCGAGCGAGAAGGCCGCCGCATCCTGGCGCGCTGCAATGGCTCGCGCGCGCAGGTCGATGCCATCGCGCCCGACCAGCAGCCGGGCGAAAAAGAGAGGCGTGCGCCGTTCCAGTTCGACCCGCATCGCCCCGCCTTCGCCTGCAACGAAGCGATCGGCCACCGGCACGGCGCTATCGGCCCTGTAACTGCCGCCCTCATAGCCAATCAGCGCGATGCCACTGACCCCGCTTTGCCCCACCAGTTCTTCCGCTGCGCTGCGCCCACCACCGACAGCCGCCAGCGCCGCCGCATCGGCAATGCCCTGCAATTGCCGCTTGGCCAAATAAACCGATCCCAGATCGACAGCGACCGTCGCCGCGCCGGCCAGCATGAACAGCGATCCCGCCAGGATCAGGCTGATGCCGCCACGCGCATCGCGCGTCACACTGTGCCCGGTCATTGGGAAGCGATCCGTATAACGGCGCTGCGCTGGAGCGTCGTGGCGGCAAGGGGAACAGGCGTAGCCGCAAAGATCGGCGCGTTGCTCAGATTATAGCTCAGCGTCACCCGATAATAGCCGCCGCTCTCTTCCGTGCCGATGCTGATCGTCTGCGCGGCTGGCGCGGGGAAGGCGGCGCGGCTGGCGGCTATGCTCTGGTCCACCAGCGCGCGCCGTTCGGTTGCGTCCAGGCCCGCCACTGCCGCCCGCGCCGCATCATTGGCCGCCTGTTGCAGGCTATGGGCCGTCATGAACCAGCTGCCATAGATTAAGATGCCAAACAGCAGGCTGATCAGCAGCGGCAGGACAAAGGCAGCCTCAACTAAGGCGCTGCCCGCGTCATGGCGGGGCAGGGAGGCGATCGGCCGGAACCGGGGGGAGGGGCTTTGGCGCATAGG
This sequence comes from Sphingobium terrigena, assembly GCF_003591655.1. GTDB lineage: Bacteria > Pseudomonadota > Alphaproteobacteria > Sphingomonadales > Sphingomonadaceae > Sphingobium > Sphingobium terrigena. The sequence goes on along the minus strand of NZ_QVRA01000007.1, from coordinate 145,365 downwards.
GACAGCATAGCGTCGCACGCTCAACAGCCGGTTTGATCGGCTTGCGGCGGATAGTACGCAATTCCCGCATATCTCGGCCCCGCCGATCCGCCGCATCAATCGATCCTGATCCACTCCCTCCGAATCGGACCATGAATTTGCGTAAAAGCCGCACCGACCGCCGCTTACGCGCCCTGTGTGACCGCCGCACGCTGGCCCGTCATCACGATCACCGCGCCCTCGGTGCCGTAGGTGCCATGGAGTTGCGCGATCGCCGCCTCGACCGGCATCACCGCCCCGCCATTGGTCAGCAGCCGCGTGGCCACCCGCCTGTCGCCCTCACCGCGCAGCACCCGCTCCAATTGCTCGCGAAAATGCGGCCGCGCCGATACTTCCACGACGTCGGGCAGGCACACACTCGACAGCCTCTCTTCGGGCAGCCCGATCATCGTGCAGAATGAGTCGTCGGCAATCTCGATGAACCCGCGCGTCGATACCCGCACATATCCCACCCCGCCATGCACGCTCATGGCTTTCAGGATCGCCGATTTGACGTCCGCCAGGCGGTGACGGCGCATGTCCGCAGTAATGTCGCGCAGCAGCAGGGCGATGCCGTCGCCGAACGGGAATGTTTCGAAATGCAGCCATGCGTCGCTGCGAAAGGGGGAGGGGATGTCCGCCGCACTGGCCTCACCCGATGCCAGGCTATGGCGGATATGCGCTTCTGTCAGTGTGCCGGCAAATTCCGGTAGCGCCTCCCATAGCGACCGGCCGTCCAGATGCCGGTCCCATCTTTTGGTCATCGCCAGCGCCACGCCGTTGACATAATCGATGCTCAGATCACTGCGGCACAGGATCAGCCCCTGATGGATGCGGCTGGCGAGGTCGCGCATCCGGTCCGGTGCCGGTGCGGGACCATCGCTCACGCCCAGGCTGCGGAAACTCTCCACCCCCATGAAGATATGCGTCTCGCGACCATGATGGGTGATCATCACCGGCTCCCGCGCGCCGACCTCCCGCCAATGGGCGAAATTGCGTACCAATTCAGCAGCGGCAACGCTTTGCCCGCGTCGGTCATCCAGCATGGCTCCATATCTCCCTGTTCATGTTTGGGAGGCAAGATACAGTGCCGGATCAAAAGGTGAATCGACAGACAACTCCGTTTCGGAGGGAAGCGCGATTTAGCTGCCGTAGGCGCGCTGATAGTCGAGCGCGTCGAGCATCTTGCCGCCCGCCATGAACACCGCGCCGGTGCAGGCCAGCGCAAGCAACTGCCCGCCAAAGCCGGGATATTGCTGCATATAGACCAGACCCCGCTCCGACGCGCCCAGCGCGAGCGCGTAGATGATCAGGAACGCCTCAAACTTGGTCTTTATGGTGAAAAGGCGTTTGATGCGTTCCATTATGATCCCACCTGGCGTTGCGGCCCGCCGCTATGGGAGTAGATCGCCCGAAAGCTGCAAATGGTCAACAAGGGTTAACCATGATTGTTCGATCCGCGCGATCAGCCGCGTGCCCGACAGGTCGTCCGGCGCGATCTGTTCGGGCCAATAATCCGTGACGATCCGTGCGATCGCGTCCAGTTTCCCTTCATCCATTATGAAGCGCGGGTCGATCGTCGCCGGGTCCGCCACCACCCGCAATCGCAGGCAGGCCGGGCCGCCACCATTGGCCATGGACTGGCGCACATCCACCGGCACCAGCCGCCGGATTGGCCAGTTGCCTGCCACCATCTGCTCCAGCCATTGCCACACCGCCGGGGTCTCCTGCGCCTCGGTCGGCAGGATCAACGCCATGCCGCCATCGGGCAGCGTCACCAGTTGCGCGTTGAACAGATAGGATTTGATCGCATCGGCCAGGCTGACGGCGCTCGCTGGCACCTCGACAATCTCGACACCGGGCATCGCCGCGCGCAAATCGGCATATAAGCCTGCCTTGTCGGCAAAGGCCATTTCATGCGCGAACAATACCCGCTCATTGGCGACCGCCACGACGTCATTGTGAAACGCCCCCGCCGCAATCGCCTCCTCGGACTGCTCGACAAACAAGGTCCGCGCCGGGTCCAGCCCATGCAGCCGCGCCACTGCCTTGCTCGCCTCAAGATGCTGGCGCGCGGGGAAGGGGCCACCGGACCGACCATAGACGAATATCTCAACCCCCGCTGCGCCATGATGGTCGCACAACCGCATATGATTGGCCGCGCCCTCGTCGCCAAAGGGCGCAGGCACCGGCGCATGGACGGCAAAGGCGCGCGGATCGGAAAAGGCGACCCGCAACTGCGCCAGCGTCTGCGGCCATTCATGGCTGCGATGCGGCATGGTGACCAGATTGGCGACGGTCAGGTGAGTCCGCCCGTCGGCGGTATCGCTGGCGGGCGATACCGTTGCCGCATTGGCCGCCCACATGGAGGACGCCGACATCGCCGCCGCCCGAATATGCGGCTCAGCCGCGCCAATATCCGTCCCCAACTGCGCCAGCCAGCTCATGTCGGGTCGCCATTGCGGCAGGAACATCCCCTGCGCCAGCCCCAGCCGGATATTGCCGCGCATCTTCTCGATACCCTGCAAAGCCGCCGCGCGCGGATAGGCGACCGCGCCTGCATTACGGGATGAAGCCAGGTTGCCCAGGCTGAGGCCTGCATAATTATGGCTCGGCCCGATCAGCCCGTCGAAGTTGATCTCGGTAACGCTCATGCCCGTTCCGCCATGGTGAAGCTCTGCCCCGGTTCCAGATGCAGCCGCGCCGCGCTCACCGCGTCGAGCGACACTTCGCCACCCTCATCCTCGACGACGAAGCCATAGGTGCAGCGATAGTCGGCCAGCGCGCCGGTCGACACGAGCATCTTGACGCCGCCCTTTTCATGGCAGGATGACAGATTGACGTCACGCGCTGCCGCGATCGTTTTGAGCTGGTCGATCTGCCCCACCATCGTCGGCCCGCCATCGAAAATATCGACATAGCCGGCATTGATGAACCCCTCCGTCTCCAGCATTCGCATCGCCGCGCGGCCATTGGGGTGGGGCAGGCCGATGACGGCGCGGGCGCTGTCGGTCAGCATCGCGGTATAGATGGGCGTCTTGGGCATCAGGTCGGCGATGAACTGGTTGCCGTTCACCGCGTTAAACTCGTCCGCCTCCTGAAAATTCATGCCGAAAAAGCGCCCGGCCAGCCCATCCCAGAAGGGCGACCCACCCGCCTCGTCGATCACGCCCCGCAATTCCGCGATGATCCGGTCGCCAAAGCGCGCCCTATGCCCGCGAATATAGAGATAGCGGCTGCGCGCCAGCAGCAGCCCCAGCCCTTCGGCCCGCTCGCGCGGATGCAGAAACAGCCCGCCCACCTCGGTCGATCCCTCCAGATCGGTGGTCAGCGACAGCATCTGCGCCCGGAACGTCCGCGCCAGCTCCCGGCTATGTTGGGTCAGCACGCCCAGCCGATAGGAGTAAAAGGGCCAGCTCTGCCCCACGGTCGAGAAAATCTGGCAGGTGCCGCGCACCTGTCCGGTCTCGGTATTTTCCAGCACCAACACGATCAGCTCGTCCTTGATGCCCTCGCCAGTGCGGGTCAGCGCCGCCTGCGTCCGCTCCAGCTTGGCGGCCAGCGCCTTGCGATCGGGGGGCAGGTTGGTGAAGCCGCCACCGGTCAGCTTGGCCATCTCATACAATGTCTGCAAATCGTCCGCGCGTGCGGTGCGCATGATGAAGCTCAAGCGATCATCCCCTCTCTTTTATATTGTCCCTGCGCGATCCGCAGCAGCGCCAGCGCGGACAGCTGCGCCCGTTCAGCCAGGCTGTCGGTCAACAGAAACTCCGCGTCGCTATGGATGCTGCCCCCGCGCGCGCCCATCGTATCGACCACCGGCACGCCGCACGCCGCGATATTATTACCGTCGCACACACCGCCGGTATCGCGCCAGCCGATCGGCAGCCCCAGTTCCGCGCCGCATCGCCGCACCAGATCGAACAGCGCCAGCGCCTTGGCGTCCATCGGTTTGGGCGGACGGCCAAAGCCGCCATGGTAATGCAGGCTGACGTCATGGTCGCGCGCCACATCCGCTATCATCCGGTCCAGCAGCGCCCGTGCAGCGACCTCGTCGGCTGGCGTCGTCGGCCGGAAATTCACCCGCAACACCGCATGGTCTGGCACGACATTGTTCGGTCCGCCGCCGTCAATCTTCGCCGGATTGCAGGAAAAACCCTTGCCGCTCGCCGCCTTCAGCCGCAGCGCCAGATCCGCCGCCGCCAGCAGCGCGTTGCGCCCGTCATCCGGGTTCCGTCCGGCATGGGCGCTGCGCCCGGTGACGATGATCGAGAAATTGCCGCTCCCCGCCCGCGCGCCCGCCAGCGTGCCATCGGGCAGCGCGGGTTCATAGGTGAAGGCGGCCAGCTTGCCCGTTGCTACCTGCCTTAGCAGTGCGGCCGAGGAGGGGCTGCCCACTTCCTCGTCGCTGTTGATGACGACATCATAGCCCAGCTTTGCCGCCTCGCCCGATCCCTCGAACGCGCACAGCGCCGCCAGCATCACCGCCAGCCCGCCTTTCATGTCCGCAACCCCCGGCCCGTTCAGCACGCCCGGCTCCAGCCAGCGCAGCGTCTGGAACGGATGGTCAACGCCGAAAACCGTATCCATGTGCCCGGTCAGCAGCAGCCGCACCGGCGCGTCCGGCCGAACCGACAGATGCAGGTGCCGACCGGATTCGATGCTGTTGATCCGCCCATCGGCCGCGACCGTCTCGACCGGCGCGGCCTCCACCAGCTGCAATTCGCCCGGCAGCACGGCAAAAGCATCCGCCAGCAACCGCGCCATCACGCCCAGCCCGTCCAGATTGCGCGACCCGCTGTTGATGGCGGCCCAGGCCTGCACCTGCGCCAGCATTGGTGCCCCCGCCGCATGGTCCAGCAAAGTTTGATCGAGCGATGATAAAAGCGTCATCCCGCCGGGTCTATCAGACCCCGCGCCGCGCCTCCACCCCTCTGACAGCGTAGTCATTCTCCAATCCGTTCGTTGCGAGCGAAGTCGAGAAACGCCGCGCACAGGTTTCTCGACTTCGCTCGAAACGAACGGAGGTTGGGCATCATTCCAACTCTATTGGCCGCTAAAAATCATAACTCAACGTCACCCGGCTGAGTGTGTTGAAATTGCGCGACGACAGCAGAGTCTCCGACTCATATTGCACGTTGTAGGACAGGGCGGCCGACCATCGCGTCGCCACCTTCGTCTCCATCGACGTCAGCGCATTGAGCGAATAGACGTCGCTCTCGGCATAGCCCGCCGCCGTCTGCTTGAAGGTCAAGGTCGGACTGGCGCGCCAGGTCAGCGCCATGGATCCACGCGCGCCCAGCTTGGTTTCCCGCACCCCGATCAGATATTTGGCGTGCCGCACCGATGGGCCGATATCGACCAGCAGGTCGACCGGCTTGCTGACGATCAGCTTGTAACCCACGCCGACCGACGCGGTGTAGCGCTCGTCATAGCCGATCGACGTATCCCGCTCGAACTGCGCCAGCCCATAGGCAAAGCCGCGCGGGTCGAACTGAAACTTCGGTTCATAGCCAGCAAAATAGCGTTCGCGCGACGTCACGCCATTGGCCCGGCGATAATCGGCAGCGGCGCTCAGCTTGTGCGACCATTGGATGCCGTTGCGGGTGGCGGTGGCCGACGCGCTGATCCCGATTTCGCTGGTGGAGCCGGTCGATCGAAACCCGCCTGCCTCGACCCGCCCGGTCCATAATTCGGTAAAGCGCGCTTCGCGAATCACCGTGTCATGGGTGGCCTTGGTCCGCTCTTTCCAGCTGTTGACCAGCCGCTGGATTTCGTCCGCCGAACCCGGATTGGTCTGGCGCGCGATCTTCGCCACGGTCGCGATATCCATCTCATTGCCATTGGCGATCGCCGCCTCCAGCATCTCCCGCACCGAAGGCGGCAACAGGGCCGGATCGGCGGCATAGGCGGGAGCGGCAAAGAGCAGGGCGAGGGGGATCAGACAAGCGCGCATGGCCTGTGTAATAGCCATTAGACCGACAATTTTAAGCCCCTAAGCGACAGACCGCTCAGATAAGTGCCCTGAACTCCTGCAAAATGTCGCGATACAGCTTGCGCTTGAACGGCACGATCAACTCCGGCAGCGTCTCCGGGTCGGTCCAGCGCCATTCGCGAAATTCGGGATGCTTGGTCTGGATGTTGATATGCTCATCCTGCCCCAGAAAGCGGGCGAGGAACCAGAACTGGCGCTGTCCGCGATATTTGCCGCCCCACAGCTTGCCGACCAGTTCGGGCGGCAGATCGTAGAAATGCTCGTCTTTGGCGGTCGCGATAATCTTCACATGATCGCTGACGATGCCGGTTTCCTCATGCAGTTCGCGCAGCGCGGCGTCCTTCGCCTCTTCGCCCTCGTCGATCCCGCCCTGCGGCATCTGCCAGGCCTCCACGACATTATCCAGCCGCTGGCCGACGAAAACCTTGCCATCCATATTGACCAGCATGATGCCGACGCAAGGCCGGTATCCACGTTCCTGTTCTTCGGGCGTCGAAGCCATTTTGTCCCCTGATTACGCTATTTTGACCGCGACATACCCCCCCCGGAGCCGCCGACATTATTCCTGCTTATTCTGCCAAGGATAGGGCGCGTGGTAGCATCCGTCCATTGATCGAATCACCCTTGGATGGATTTGATCGCCACAATTATAGCGAACTGCCTTGGCAAGATGCTTTATCGACCGCTTGGAACCCGTTCCGTCTGGCGGCATTGCTAGGCCATGACCACGCCTGTCCTGCTCTGGCTCCGCCAGGATCTTCGCCTGACCGATCAGGCCGCGCTGTTGGCAGCCATCGAAGCAGGGCCAGTAATCCCCATCTATATCCTGGACGATGACACGCCGCGCCAATGGGCGATGGGCGGTGCGTCGCGCTGGTGGTTGCACCACAGCCTGTCGCGGCTGGACGAAAGCCTGCGGGCGAAAGGATCACGCCTTATCCTGCGGCGCGGCAAGTCGGCGGAGATACTGGCGCAGATCGCCGCCCAGGTCGGTGCCGGCAGCGTCCATGCCCTCCACCATTATGAACCCTGGTGGCGCAACGCGGAAAAGGCCGTGGCCCAGACGCTCGACCTGCGCCTCCTTGACGGCGGCCTGCTTCTGCCGCCCGGCGCGGTGCGGACCGGGGGAGGGGGTATGTATCGCATCTACACGCCCTTTTCCCGCGCGGTGATGACCCATATGCCGCCGCCTGCGCCGCGCCCTGCGCCCGACCATATTCCCGCACCAGCGTCATGGCCCGACAGTGATTCGCTGGACGATTGGGGATTGCTGCCGACCAGACCCGACTGGGCGACCGGCTTTGGGCAGGACTGGACGCCGGGGGAGGCGGGGGCACAGGCCAATCTTGCCGATTTCCGCGACGAAGCACCCGACTATGCCACCGCCCGCAACCTGCCCTCGATCGAGGGAACATCGCGGCTCTCGCCTCACCTCCACTTCGGCGAAATCTCCCCGGCCACCGTGTGGCATCATGTGACAGGTTCAGATGAAGGCACAAAAATCTTCCTTAAAGAGCTGATATGGCGCGATTATGCCCATAACCAGATCGTCGGATTTCCGACCTATGGCTCTGCCAACGCCCGCGGCGAATTTGATGCGCTGCCATGGCGCGACTTGAGGGAGGCCAAGGCTGACTTCACCGCCTGGCAACAGGGCCGCACCGGCTACCCGATTGTTGACGCGGGAATGCGTCAGCTCTGGACCAGCGGCTGGATGCACAACCGCGTCCGCATGATCGCCGCCAGTTTCCTCATCAAACATTTGCTGATCGACTGGCGCCATGGTGCCAAATGGTTCTGGGACACGCTGGTGGACGCCAGCTACGCCAATAACAGCGTCAACTGGCAATGGGTCGCGGGCAGCGGGGTGGACGCCAACATGTTCGTTCGCATCATGGCCCCACTGGTCCAGTCGGAAAAATTCGACGCTGCCGCCTATATTCGGGAATGGGTGCCGGAACTCGCTGACCTGTCCGACGCCCATATCCATGATCCTGACGCCCATGGCGTCCGCCCGCGCGCCTATCCGGCCAAGATAATCGGCCATCGCGAAGGCCGAGAGCGCGCGCTGACCGCCTATCGTCACGCCAAGGGGTGATTGCAGCGCGGCGCAGCTTGATGCAAGATTGACGTCATGAATGCAGTCGATCCCCGGCGCGGCAAGCGCCCCCTGTCCGTGCGGCGTCCGCCGCGATCGGGGGCCGTCAGCGCGTTCGCCCGCATCATCGGCCCACAATTCCACCGGTTGCTCGACCGCATCGACCGGGGATTGGAGCAGGGTGCGCTCGACGTCACCCTGCCGGACGGCACCCGGCGACTGCTGGGCGGTCGCGTGCCGGGACCGGAGTGCGAGGTGCATCTGCTCCATTGGCGCGCGCTGCTGCGGCTGGCGACCGGTGGCTCGTCCGGCTGGTATCGCGCCTGGGCGGCGGGCGAATGGACCAGTCCCGACCCTGTGCCGCTCTTCGCCCTGTTCATGGCGAACGCGGTCGCGCTGGGCAAAGCCGCTCGCCCACGCGGCCCCGCCCGCTGGGCTGGACGCCTGGCCCATTGGGCGCGCCGCAACAGCCGCCGGGGATCACGCCACAACATCGCCTTCCACTATGATCTGGGCAATGATTTCTACCGCCTCTGGCTCGACCAGAATATGCATTATTCCAGTGCCTTGTTCCTTGATCCTTATAGCCGGATCGAAAGTCTGGAACAGGCGCAACGGCGCAAGGTTGACGCGATCCTCGACCGGCTGGACCTGACCGACGGCGCGTCGCTGCTGGAAATCGGCTGCGGCTGGGGCGGTCTGGCCGAACAGGCGATGGAACGCCACGCGATCGCCTACACCGGCCTCACTTTGTCCACCGAGCAGGCCGATTATGCCCGCGACCGGCTGGGATCGGGTGCGGATATCTGCCTGACGGACTATCGCGACGCGCAGGGGCAATATGACGCCATCGCCAGCGTCGAAATGGTCGAAGCGGTCGGCCAGCGCTACTGGCCCGACTATTGCGCCGCCATCCACCGCCTGCTCAAACCGGGCGGTCACGCCGCGATCCAGTATATCCTGATCGATGACGCAATCTTCGACGGCTATGCGCGCGGCGCAGACTTCATCCAGACCTATATCTTCCCCGGCGGGATGCTGCTGTCGGAAAGCCGATTTCGCGCATTGGCGGAGCAGCAGGGACTGGTCTGGCAGGACGTCCACCGCTTCGGCATCGACTATGCCGAAACCCTGCGCCGCTGGCGCGAACGTTTCGACCGTGCCATTGACGAAGGTTGGTTACCTGCCAGTTTCGACCAGCATTTCGTGGCCTTATGGCGCTTTTATCTCATCTATTGCGAAGGTGGTTTTCGCGGAGGCGGGATCGACGTGGCGCAGGTCACGCTGGTCAAACCCAGTTAAAGCGCTGCGTGTTTCCGCGAAGGCGGGAACCCAGTCCCGCCGTTCAACTGGGTTCCCGCCTGCGCGGGAACACATAGTCGCTATCCCTCAGCCCTCGACCCGCATCCGATGCCCGGTTGGCGTATCCGCCACGACCAGATCGACGATCGCGTCAGCCACAACGTCCGGTCCCTTGAGCGTCGCGGGATCTTCGCCCGGAAAGGCGCGCGCGCGCATCGCCGTGCGGGTCGCGCCCGGATCGACGATATGGGTGCGGATGGCGGAGATATTCTTCATCTCCTCGCCATAGGCTCCGACCAGCGTCTCCAGTGCCGCCTTGGACGCGCCATAGGCACCCCAATAAGCACGCGGGGTCACGACCGATGACGTAAGCGCCACCACCCGCGCATCCTTGCTCTTGCGCAGCATCCCGTCGAACGCCGCGATCAAAGCTTGCGGCGCGGCGATGTTCAGCGTCAGCAACCGCGCAAATTCCTTGGCGTCGATCGCGGGCACCGCCGCCAGCGCGCCCAGCGTCGCCGCGTTCAGCACCAATATATCGAGCGCATCCCAGCGCCCGGCAATAGCCTGCGCCAGCCTCCCGATGCTTTCCCCGTCGATCAGGTCCAGCGGCGCGATCGTCGCATGGCCGCCCGCCTTGTGGATCGCGTCCTCCACCTCTTCCAGCCCGCCGGTGGTCCGCCCGGTCAGCACGACATGCGCCCCCGCCGCCGCCAGCGCCTGCGCCGTCGCCGCGCCAATGCCACGGCTGGCCCCGGTGACAAGCGCGAGTTTGCCGGAAAGAGGAAGGGGAGAAGTGGCCATTATATATCCGTTCGTGCTGAGTAGGGGCTGAGCCTGCCGAAGCCCCGTATCGAAGCATCCTTCGATACGCCACTTCGACTTCACTCAGTGGCTACTCAGGACGAACGGTGAGGCAGGAATGAAGGGTTCAGGCGACCCGTTCCGCCAGCAATTCCAGCTGGTCGGTGACCACCACATCATCCTGGTCGGTCAGCGTGGTGGGATAGTCGCCGGTGAAGCAGGCATCGCAATATTGCGGCCGCCCGTCGGCGCGCTTGACTTCGCCCAGCGCCTTGTACAGGCCGTCGATCGAGATGAAGGACAGGCTGTCGGCATGGATGAAATCCTGCATCCCGCCCACGTCCAGCTTGTGCGCCAGCAATTTGGTGCGTTCGGGCGTGTCGACGCCATAGAAGCAGCTATGCTTGGTCGGCGGCGACGCGATCCGCATATGCACCTCGGCTGCGCCCGCCTCGCGCATCATCTGCACGATCTTGAGGCTCGTCGTCCCGCGCACGATCGAATCGTCGATCAGCACGATCTTCTTGCCCTGGATCAGCGCGCGATTGGCATTATGCTTCAGCTTCACGCCCAGATGGCGGACCTTGTCGCCCGGCTGGATGAAGGTGCGGCCGATATAGTGGGACCGGATGATGCCCAGCTCGAACGGAATGCCCGATTGCTGGGCATAGCCGATCGCGGCAGGCACGCCGCTGTCAGGCACCGGAATGACATAATCCGCCTCGACCGGATTTTCGATCGCCAGCTGCGCGCCGATCGCCTTGCGGACCGAATAGACGCTGGACCCGTCGACGATCGAATCGGGACGGCTGAAATAGACATGCTCAAAAATGCAGGGGCGCGGATGCACGTCGCCAAAAGGACGATGCGACCGGATTTCGCCTGCATTGGTCACGATCACCAGTTCGCCCGGATCGATCGAACGGATATAGTCCGCCCCCACCACATCGAACGCGACCGTTTCCGACGCGAACATGATGGTATCGCCCAGCTTCCCCATCACCAGCGGTCGGATGCCCAGCGGATCGCGGCAGGCGATCATGCCTTCGGGCGTCATGACGATCAGCGAATAGGCACCCTCAACCTGCTTCAACGCATCGATGAACTTGTCGAGCAGGGTACGATAGCTGGACGTTGCAACCAGATGGATGATCACTTCGGTGTCAGACGTCGACTGGAAGATCGACCCGCGCCGAATCAGCTCCCGCCGCACCTTCATCGCGTTGGAGATATTGCCATTATGGGCAACGGCGAATCCGCCGGAATTGAGTTCCGCATAGAGCGGCTGGACGTTGCGCAGCGAAGTCTCGCCCGTGGTCGAATAACGCACATGGCCGCAGGCGGAACCGCCCGGCAGGCCGCGAATCACCTCGTCCCTGTCGAAATTGCCCGCGACATGGCCCATCGCCCGGTGGGTATGGAAATCATGCCCGTCCCAGCTGGTGATGCCGGCAGCTTCCTGCCCCCGATGCTGGAGGGCATGAAGGCCTAGCGCAACGATGGCAGAGGCTGTGTCAGCGCCGGAAACGCCAAAAATGCCGCATTCTTCGCGCAACTTGTCGTCGTCGAAAGGGTTGGTCGTGATCATGGGTGTGAGCGGGTCCATAGCCGATCTGTCCGACCGCAGGGGCCGGGCTTTGGCGCGCATATAGTCACTCTCGTCCCGTTTGTCGCCCTCCTGTAACAAAAAAGCGTGCCAGGCCGTTCCTTTACCGATCCCGGTGGGGCGAAACGGCCTGACAGGGCTTTACCGTCAGAGCGAAATCAGCCAGCCAGCCGCCGCGCCGCCAGCCAATATGGCGGGCGTGACCCACGCGCCCTTGACCCGCCAGGCGACGACAAGGGCGAGGGCGAACAACGCCGCTGCGATCAGTAGATTATCCACGCGCGCGGCTGTCGCCATCGCCAGCTGTGCAAAGGTCGCCGCAATGATTCCCACCACCGCCGCCGCCACGCCGGTCAGCAGCCGATGCAAGGTCGGATTGGCGACGACCGCCTCCAGCCGCTCGAAAAAGAGTATCGAGAAGGCGAAAGCAGGCAGGAACATGCCCGCCGTCACGGCCAGCGCACCCAGCGGTCCGCCCGCCACATAGCCCACAAAGGTCGCAAAGATCACCAACGGCGCAGGCAGCACCCCTGCCAATGCAATCCCGTCCAGAAACGCCGAATCGCTGATCCACCCGCGCCCGACCGTGTCGGCCCGCACATAGGGGATCGCCGTGTAAGCCCCACCAAAGGTCAGCAGTCCGCCCTTCAGCCCGGCAATGAACAGCATCGCCAGCGTTGCGGGCGCGTGCGTGACGATCGGTCCCGCCGCACCCGTCGTTCCCACGAAATACTGCACGATCATCGCGCCCAATATCGGCGCCAGCAGAACCAGAACAGCCACGAAGGGCCGCTCCGCCGCCGCATAGGCCAGTCCTCCGGCCAGCAGGATGATCCAGAATGGCACCGCCATCAGCGTCGCGATCAGCGCCACCACGGCTATGCCGGCCAGCAGACTGTCCTCGATAATATGCTGGCCGATCCGCACCACCGCCCGCGCAATTACCGCCAGCACGACGATCTGCACGCCAAGCAGCACACCGGTCAGCCCAACATGCCCCGCGATCCAGCCGACATAGAGCCAGCCCGCAATCATCATCAGCGCCAGCCCCGGCAGCATGAATCCCAGCCCTGCGAGCAATCCGCCGATGCGTCCGCGCGCCATCATCCCCAAATGGACGCACAGTTCGTGCGCTTCGGGTCCAGGCAACACCTGCAACACTGCCAGCAACCGGTTGAAGCGCGCAGGCGCGATCCAGCGTTCCTCCTCGACCAGCGCCTGGCGCACCATCGCAATCTGCGCCACCGGCCCGCCAAAGGCGAGCGCGCCGAAACGCAGGAATTTCAGGAACAATCCGATCAGGCTGATCGGCGGCGGTCGGGTGGTATCCATCGGGTCGGTCATCAAAGCGCTCCTGACGCCGCAGGCACGGCGAAGGGAACGGACTTGGACGGGACCCCGTCTGACCGGGCGTCCGTGTTGGCCCGATAAACCAGGCTATCGACGAAGGCAGCAGGCGATGTCAATATCGTCCCGGCACCGGCCACATCCAATCTTACTTCCCCATCCATCGGCCCGTCCATCGGCAAAATGCCCTACTGGCCATGCCGCGCCCGCGCGGCTAAAGACGCAGCCCTGATGCATCGTTTCGCCAATCCCGCCCGCTTCCTTAAGATCGCCCGGCCGCTCACCGGCTGGCTGTTCTGGTCCGGTCTCGTCCTGCTGCTGGCGGGCTGCACCTGCGGTCTTTTCGTGACGCCCGCCGACTATCTTCAGGGGCAGACGGTGCGCATCCTCTATATCCATGTCCCCGCCGCCTGGCTGGGGATGGCGGGCTGGACCGGCATCGCTGTCTCGGCGCTGATGCAGCTTGTCTGGCGGCACCCGCTCGCCGCCGTCGCGGGCCGCGCCATCGCAGCGCCGGGCGCATTGTTCACCGCCATCTGCCTCGCCACCGGATCGATCTGGGGCCGTCCGACTTGGGGGACATGGTGGGAATGGGACGGGCGCATGACCTCCATGCTCGTGCTGCTCTTTCTCTATTTGGGCTATATCGCCCTGGCCAACGCCAGCGCGCGTCAGGGTGCAGGGCAGGGCGGCGTCAGCAACGTCACCGCCATTTTCGGCCTGGTCGGCGCGATCAACATCCCGATCATCAACCGATCGGTCGTCTGGTGGAACAGTCTGCATCAGGGACCGTCCATCACCTTGCGCGGCTCCAGCATCGACATGGCCCTGCTCTGGCCGCTGGGCCTGACGCTGCTCGGCTTTTCCCTCTGGTTCGGTGCGATCGTGCTGATGCGGATGCGGGCGATATTGGCACAAAATAAGGTCGAGGCGCGGATGCAGCGTCTCGCAAGAGGATAGCCCCATGCACCAATGGACCTTCGTCATCGCCGCCTATGCGGTGACCTTGCTGGGAACAGCGGCGGTCAGCCTGATCAGCTGGCGCGCCATGCACCGCGCTGAGGCTCAGGCCGAAACATTGGCGAACCGTCCATGAAAGCCAAGCATCAAAGGTTGATCCTGGCGCTCGTCGCGCTGGCTGCGCTGATCGGCGCGGGCCTGCTCGCCGCCTCCGCGCTCAAGGACGAAGCCGCCTATTTCTACGCGCCCGGCGACGTCAAGGCCAAGGGCGTGGAACCGGGCAAGGCGATCCGCCTCGGCGGCATGGTGGTCAAGGGCAGCCTGAAACGCGCGGCCGATGGCGTCACCATGTTCTTCGACGTCACCGACGGCAAAGCCACCGTCCCCGCCACCTTCAGCGGCATCGCGCCCGACCTGTTCAAGGAAGGCAGCGGCGTCGTCGCCGAAGGATCGTTCGACGCCAAAGGCACCTTCATCGCCACCAACCTGCTCGCCAAGCATGACGAACGCTACATGCCCCGCGAACTGGAAGGCATGAGCTACAATGAAACCACCCGGCAATTGCAGGTGGATCAGTGAGGCAAAGCACCCCGCTTCGTCATGCTGAACTTGTTTCAGCATCCATTCGCTCTCCCTTGGTGAGCGTGCGCAACCTTGCGGCAATGGATCCTGACTTTCGTCAGGATGACGAACTTTGCGGATCATCCCCTTACCGTCATCCCCGCGAAGGCGGGGATGCATCTCCCAACCGTTACGTATGGGCGATGAGGAAGGGTAGTCATGCCAGTGAAGTGAACCGGGAAAGCACCACATGATCGCTGAAACCGGCCTCGCCGCGCTCTGGCTTGCCGCGTCCCTCGCGCTGCTCCAGCTTGTCCTCGCCTTCGTCGGCCTCAAGGGCAACAAGCCCGACCTGCTCGCCGCCGTCCGCCCCGCCGCCGTGGCGCAGGGCGTCCTGACCGCGATCGCTTTTGCCCTGCTCATCACCCTCTTCATGCGCTCCGACATGTCGGTGCTGCTGGTCGCGACCAACAGCCATTCGGCCAAGCCCTGGCTCTACAAATTCGCCGGGACGTGGGGCAATCATGAAGGCTCGATGCTGCTCTGGGTCACAGTCATGGGCGTAGCAGGCGCCGCCGTCGCCCTGTTCGAGCGCGCCCTGCGCCGCGACACCCATATGGCAACATTGGGCGGGCAGGCCGCGATCAGCCTGGGCTTCTACGCCTTCCTGCTCTTCTCCTCCAACCCCTTCGCCCGCATCGACCCCGCACCAGCGGACGGGCAGGGGCTTAATCCCCTGCTGCAAGACCCCGGCCTGGCCTTCCATCCGCCCACCCTCTATTTGGGCTATGTCGGCTTGTCCGTCGCCTTCTCCTTCGCCATCGGCGCGCTGCTGACGCGGCAGGTGGACGCATCCTTTGCCCGCGCGATGCGGCCATGGGTACTGGGGGCTTGGGTTTTGCTGACGCTCGGCATCACCGCAGGCAGCTACTGGGCCTATTATGAGCTGGGCTGGGGCGGCTGGTGGTTCTGGGATCCGGTCGAAAATGCCTCGCTGATGCCCTGGCTGGCCGCGACCGCCTTGCTCCACAGCGTGACCGTGCTGGCCACCCGCGACGCGCTGCGCGCCTGGACGGTCATGCTGGCCGTGGTCGCTTTCTCCATGTCGATGGTCGGCACCTTCCTCGTCCGCTCCGGCATCCTGACGAGCGTCCACGCCTTCGCTGTCGATCCGACACGGGGCAGCTTCATCCTCGGTCTGCTCGCCCTCTATATCGGCGGCGCGCTGGCCCTGTTCGGCTGGCGCATCGGTGCCGTCCGCGAAGGCGCGCCCTTCGAACTGGTCAGCCGTGAGACGATGCTGGTGATCAACAACCTGCTGCTCACTGTCATTTTGGGCCTCGTCCTGATCGGTACTCTCTATCCGCTGATGACCGAAGCCTTCGGTCACAAAGTCTCGGTCGGTGCGCCCTATTTCGATCGGATCGCCGGACCGATCGCGCTGGCACTGATGATCGCCATGGCCGCAGGCCCGCTGGTCCGCTGGCGCAAGGACCAGACAAGGGCGGTTACCAAACGTTTGTTAATCCCGCTCGGAATCGCTTTACTATTGTCCAGCTTAGTGTCGGCTTTGGCCTGGGGCCGCATCGGCATCCTCCCATTCCTCGGCCTCGTCATCGCCGGATCGGTGGGTGTCGCCAGCCTCGCGCCCCTGTGGAAACGCAACCTGCGCCGCACCCCGCTCTTCACCTATGGTATGGTTATCGCCCATCTGGGCTGCGCCGTCAGTCTGGGCGGCATGGCCAGCGACTCCGCCTTCACCGTCGAAAAATTGGTGGCCGCCAGACCCGGCGACACGATCCAGACCGCAGGCTGGCAGCTTCGCTTCCTCCAGATTCAGCCCATTGCGGGCGACAACTGGACCGCGCTGCAAGCCGACATGGAAGTCCGCCGCAACGGCGCGCCCGTCACCATCCACCCCCAGTCCCGCTTCTTCGCCTCGCCCCCCACCTCGACCAGCGAAGCCGCTTTGCTGACCCGCTGGGATGGCCAGCTCTACGTCGTGCTGGGTGAGGAAGTGGAGGGTGGCCGCTGGCAGCTGCGCATCTGGTGGAAGCCCTTTGTCACGCTCATCTGGCTCGGCGGTATCATGATCGCGCTGGGCGGCGCGCTGGCCCTGCTGGGTCGCGAACGGCGCGGCTGGCTGATGAAATGGCGGGCGAGGGCGGCGGCATGAGGACGTTGCTTATCTGGCTCCCGCTTGCCCTGTTCCTGGGTTTCATCGCTCTGTTCGCGAGCGGCTTGTTCCAGCCTGACGACCGCATCATTCACTCGCGCCTTGTCGGCCAGCCGCTCCCGGCCTTCACCCTGCCCGCCGCCGCCAGCGACCGCCCACCGCTTGCCAGCAGCCAGCTTGCCACTGGCCAGCCGCGCCTGCTCAATATCTTCGCCAGCTGGTGCGTCCCCTGCGCCGCCGAAGCGCCCCAGCTCGACGCGCTCAAGGCCGCCGGCGCGCAGATCGACGCCATCGCCATCCGCGACGCCCGGCCCGATGTCGATGCCTTCCTGAAACGCAACGGCAATCCCTATGCCCGCATCGGCCTCGACGCCCGCAGCGAAGTGCAGATCGCGCTCGGCTCTTCGGGTGTCCCCGAAACCTTCGTCATCGATGGCGAAGGCCGCATCGCCTATCAGCATATCGGCGAAATCCGCGCCGATGATGTCCCGATGATCCTCGATCGGCTGAGGGCCGCGCAATGAAGCTGATCCTTCTCCTCTTCGCGCTGATCGCAACCCCGCTGGCCGCCCAGACCGCGCTCCCGCCCGCGCCCTATGCCGACCAGCAGCTCGCCGACCCGGCACTGGAGCGCAAGGCCAAGGCACTGATGGAAACCATCCGTTGCCTGACCTGCCAGAGCCAGTCGATCGCCGACAGCAATGCCAGCATGGCCGGCGACATGCGCTCGCAAATCCGCGAACGGATCATGGCAGGCGAACAGCCCGAAGCGATCCGCGCCTGGCTGATCGCCCGCTATGGCGACTGGGTCAGCTACGAACCGACTGCCGCGCCGATCCTCTGGCCTCTCTGGGCCGCGCCGCTCGTGCTGCTGGGGCTGGGCGTCCTGCTGCTGCGTGGCCGAATCAAGCGAAAGGCGCGATCATCATGACCGGCTGGTTCCTTGCCTTTGGCCTGGCTGCCCTGGCCTTCCTCGCCATGCTGCTCATCGGCCGCATCCCGCGATCGGCGCGCGAAATCAGTGCCGCCGCGCTGTTGCTCGGCCTTGCGGGCTATGCCTGGCAGGGCAATCCGGGCCTGGCTGGCGCGCCGCGTTCCATCAAGCAGGTCGAAGAACCTTTCGACGAGAAGCTGGCCGAACAACGGCGCGGCCTTGCCGAACGCTACGGCCCCGCCGGGCAATGGCTGGTCATGTCCGATGGGCTGGGGCGGCAGGGCAAGACCAAGGAGTCGGCCAATATCCTGCTGGCCGGCCTTCGCCAGACGCCCAATGACGCCAATCTCTGGCTGGGCCTTGGCAATGCGCTGGTCTCCCATGCCGATGGTGTGGTGTCGCCCGGAGCGGACTTTGCCTATCGCCGCGCACTTACGCTCGATCCCGATGGACCCGCGCCCCGCTATTTTTACGGCCTCGCCCTTGCCCGCAACGGTCAGTTACAGGCCGCGCGTGACCTTTGGGCACCCCTTGCCGTCGTTACGCCGCCGGGCAGTGCGATCAGGATGGAACTGGAAGCCAATATCGCGCGTATCGATTCGCTGCTGGCGGCAGGCGGTCCTACCCGTCCATGATCAGCCATAAGGCCGCATTGCGTGGCCATGGGAGCCGTGATAGGGCGCGGCGGCTTGCGGGGGTGGCGGAATGTTCCGTGATCGCCTTTCAACGGGTGTCGAACAGAGCATGATAATTCGGCTTTTCCTTCGTGGCTGATCTCCTTCCCAACACCGCACCATCGTCCCCCACGGACGATCATGATGGGGGCCATGGCCATTCGCGGCAAAAGGCGACGATTAAACTGGTCGTCGGCGCGATCGGCATCGTGTTTGGCGACATCGGCACCAGCCCGCTCTACGCCTTCCGCGAAACCTTCGCCGGGCATCACCCGCTCACGCTGGACCCCGACCATATATTGGGCGTCATCAGCCTGATGTTCTGGTCGATGATGCTGGTCGTGACGCTGAAATATGTCAGCATCATCATGCGCGCCGATAATAAGGGCGAAGGCGGCAGCCTCGCCCTGCTCGCGCTGATCAACGGCCAGACCAAGACGCAGCGCTGGTCGCGCGGCATCGTCCTGCTGGGCGTGTTCGCCACCGCGCTTTTCTACGGCGACTCGATGATTACCCCGGCGGTGTCGGTGCTGTCGGCGGTGGAGGGGCTTGCGGTCTATAACCCCGCCCTTGCGCCCGCGATCCTGCCTGTGGTCATCGTCATTCTGCTCGGCCTGTTCTGGATACAGGGGCTGGGCACGAACAAGGTCGCGACCCTGTTCGGCCCGATCATGCTGCTCTATTTCGTTACGATCGCGGGCCTTGGCATCCTCTCCATCGTCAAGACGCCGGGCATCCTCTTCGCCTTCAACCCCTATTGGGCGGTGATGTTCTTCGTTACCGATCCCTTGCCCGCCTTTCTGGCGCTGGGTTCGGTCGTGCTGGCGGTCACCGGGGCGGAGGCGCTCTATGCCGATATGGGGCATTTCGGTCGCAACCCGATCCGCGTCTCCTGGCTGGCCTTCGTCCTGCCCGCGCTGATGCTCAACTATATGGGGCAGGGCGCTTTGCTGTTCCGCGAGGGCGCCGCTGCGCTGCACAGCCCCTTCTACAATCTCGCGCCGCAATGGGGGCAATTGCCGCTGATCGTGCTGGCCACCATGGCCGCGATCATCGCATCGCAGGCGGTCATCTCCGGCGCCTTCTCGGTCACGCAACAGGCAATCCAGCTGGGCTTCATGCCCCGCCTGCGCATCGCCCATACCAGCGCCGCAACGGCGGGCCAGATCTACATTCCCCTGATCAATTGGGGGCTGATGGTCATGGTCATTCTGCTGGTGCTGACCTTCAGGACATCGTCCAACCTGACCGCCGCCTATGGCATCGCGGTCACAGGCGCCATGTTCATCGACAATGTGCTGCTGACGGTGGTTCTCTACCGTCTGTGGAAATGGAAATGGTATTATGCCGCACCGGTGCTGGGGATCTTCTATCTGGTCGACGGCGCCTATCTCGCCGCGAACCTCACCAAGGTGCCAGATGGCGGCTGGTTCCCGCTGCTGATCGGCTTCGTCATCTTCACCCTGCTGACCACCTGGTCGCGTGGTCGCCGTCTGGTGCAGGATCGTCTGCGCGAAGCGGCCATGCCGATCCCGGTATTCGTCGCCTCCGCCGCCAACAGCGCGGTGCGTGTTCCCGGCACGGCGGTGTTCATGACGTCAACGCCCGACGGCGTTCCCCATGCGCTGCTCCACAACCTGAAACATAACAAGGTGCTGCACGAACGGGTGATCCTGCTGACCGTCAAGATCAGGGACGTCCCGGTGGTCGAGGATGACGGGCGCTGCAAGCTGGAGGATCTGGGCCGCGGCTTTTTCCGCATGGTGCTGCAATTCGGCTTCATGCAGGAGCCGGACGTCCCTGCTGCGCTCAAAAATGTCGCTGGCTGCGGTCAGGCGTTCAAGATGATGGACACCAGCTTCTTCCTGGCGCGCCAGACGCTGCTGCCATCGGCCAAGCCGGGTATGCCGCTATGGCGGGAAAAAATCTTCGCCTGGATGTTGCGCAACGCGGAAAGCGCGATGGAATTTTTCCGCTTGCCCACCAACCGCGTGGTCGAACTGGGCAGCCAGGTCGAGATATAAAAAGGGCGCAGCCTTTGGCAGGCTGCGCCCCGATTTGTCTATCAGGCCGCGTCGCGATCCTTGGCGGTGATCTCCACAAGCTGACCGCCGTTGATGGCGATCTTCTTGGGCTTCATCGCTTCCGGCACTTCGCGCAGCAGGTCGATCACCAGCAGCCCATCGGCAAGGTCCGCCTTTTCCACCCGCACGAAATCGGCCAGCTCAAACCGCCGCTCGAAGCTGCGGTTGGCGATGCCGACATGCAGATATTTGGACCGGTCGGCTGGCGACCCTTCATCCTTGCGACCGATCACCTGGAGCAGATTCTGCTGGGCCGTGATGTCGATCTCGTCAGGACGGAAGCCCGCTACAGCCAGCGTCACGCGATAGCGATCTTCCGAGAGCCGTTCGATGTTGAAGGGCGGATAATTGTCGCCCTGGCTCAAGCGCGCGTTGTTTTCAATGAGGTCGAACAGGCGATCGAACCCAACGGTCGAGCGGCGATAGGGGGTCAGGTCAAAGTTACGCATCGTCATAATCTCCCAAAGAGCAAAATGAACCTGCCGAACCCGAAACCGGCGTCCGGCAATACTGCGTCCAGCCCCATATGGCGGCCGGACGAGATTGATATGGTTCGGGCTTTTCGGGTTTCAAGAGGATTTCATGCGTGTCCAACTCGGCATGGAGGGACAAGGGGGTGGACAGTTTGTCCTATCGTCAGGGCGCGATAGAAAATGCAGACAAAAAAGCGCCCGGACCGTGCTTTCACGATCCGGGCGCTTAATGGACGATTGCTCGTCTCCCCCTTGGCCTGCCTCAACCGCTTCTCAGCCCCCTAAGCTCGAAGCGGGATGCAGTATCCCTGAACCACGGCCTTTTACCTGTGCTTCGAGTGTCTTGCTATGACCGCTGCGGGGCGGAGTCACGGGCAAAATCGGGTGCGTGTGATTTTGCGCCGATGCCTGTGGCCACGATGCAACAATCTGGCAATGCTTGCCGTTCAGGGACGCTATGCCTAGACGATCAGCCTGTCCCTTCACAAAGGCCGCCCGCGCCACATGATTCTATCCCGCTACGAACGCATGATCGCCAAACGCTACCTGTTGCCGGGCAAGGGGGAGGGTTTCATCTTCCTCGTCGCCGGGATCAGCCTGGCCGCCGTCATGCTGGGTGTCGCCGCGCTCATCATCGTCATGAGCGTCATGAACGGCTTTCGCGCCGAACTGTTCGACAAGATTGTCGGCCTCAACGGCCATGCCGTGGTTCAGGGCTATGGCGGTCGCCTGCCCGACTGGAAGTCGGTTCTGGCCGAGGCCAAAGCGACGCCGGGCGTTACCAGCGCGACGCCGATGATCGAACAACCCTTGCTCGCCACCTTCAACGGCCGGGCCGAAGCCGTGCTGGTGCGCGGCATGACCGTGCCCGACATCCGCACCAACAAGACGCTCAAGGGCAAGGTGATCGCGGGCAGTCTGGACAATCTGACCGCCAATAGCGGCAAGATCGGCATCGGATCGCGCCTTGCGGAAAATATGGGTATCCAGTTGGGTGACAGCCTGACCGTCATCAATCCCGCAGGCCGCTCCACCCCCTTTGGCACGGTGCCGCGTCAGGTCGCCTATCAGGTCGCCGCCATTTTCGAGGTCGGCATTTATGATTATGACAAGGCGTTCGTCGTCATGCCGATGGAGGACGCCCAGACGCTGCTCCTGCTCGGCGATGTCGTCGGCATGATTGAGGTCGAGACGGTTGATGCGGACAAGGTCGGTCAGATATTGGAGCCGCTTGCAGGCAAGGTCGCAGGCCGCGCCGTCATCACCGACTGGCGACAGATGAACGCTTCCCTGTTCGAGGCGCTGGCCGTCGAGCGGGTCGCGATGTTCGTGGTGCTGTCGATCATCGTGCTGGTCGCGGTGTTCAATATCCTCTCCTCGCTCATCATGCTGGTGCGCGCCAAGACGCGCGACATCGCGATCCTGCGGACGATGGGGGCCAGCCGCGCGGGCCTCGTGCGGATTTTCATGACCGTGGGCGTCACCATCGGCACGCTGGGCATGGTCGCGGGGCTGATCCTTGGCTTCACCTTCCTCTTCTTCCGCCAGAATGTCGTCAACGCGATCCAGTTTGTGACGGGGCAGAATCTGTGGGACCCCTCGATCCGTTTCCTGACTGAATTGCCTTCGCAGGCCGATCCGGTGGAGATCGCCACCATCTGCATCATGGCGCTGCTGTTCAGCTTCCTGGCCACCCTCTATCCCGCCTTCAAGGCCGCCAATACCGATCCTGTGCAGGTCCTTCGCTATGAATGATATTCTAAAGGTCACGGGCCTGACCCGCAGCTTCACCCAGGGCGGCGAGACGATCCACGTCCTGCGCGGTGTCGACCTGACCGTGGGCCAGGGCGAGATTGTCGCGCTGCTGGGACCATCGGGTTCCGGCAAGTCCACGCTGCTCCAGGCGGTCGGCCTGCTTGAAGGCGGCTTTGACGGGTCGATCCGCATTGATGGCGAGGAAGCGGCCAAGCTCGATAATGACGGTCGCACCCGGTTGCGCCGCGATGCCATGGGCTTCGTCTATCAGTTCCACCATCTGCTGCCCGATTTCAACGCGACCGAAAATGTCATCCTGCCGCAGGTGATCCGCGACACCGACATGGCGGTCGCGCGCACCCGCGCGGAATCGCTGCTGACCTCGCTGGGCCTTGGCCATCGGCTCGACCACCGCCCCAGCCAGTTGTCGGGCGGCGAGCAGCAGCGCGTCGCCGTCGCCCGCGCGCTCGCCAACCGGCCCGCTTTGGTGCTGGCAGACGAACCGACCGGCAATCTGGACGAACGCACCGCCGACGTCGTGCTGGCAGAATTTTTGCGGCTGGTGCGAGAGGAAGGATCGGCGGCATTGGTCGCGACCCATAATGAACGGCTCGCGGCCAAGATGGACCGGGTGGTCCGGCTGCATGAGGGCGTTTTGGAATAGCCCTCCAATCTTACCCACAGACTTTTCTCCAGCAGGGCTGGTCACGAACCACGCCTTCTGGATAGTATGTCCTATGCCCCACGCCGCTTTCGTTCCGCTCCGCATTTTCTCCTCCTACACCATGTTGGAAGGGGCGATCGATCCCAAGAAGATCGCCAAGCAAGCCAAGGCGCTGGGCTTCCCCGCCGCCGCGATCACCGACCGCAATGGCCTCTACGGCTCGATGGCTTTCTCCGACGCCTGCAAGAGCGAAGGCGTCCAGCCGCTGATCGGCGCGATGCTGGGCATATTGCGCCCCGGCCGCCCGGCCAATGCCGCCCCGGTCCATGACTGGCTCGCGCTCTATGCGCAGGATGAGACGGGCTATGACAATCTGTGCGCTTTGGTGTCGATGGCGCATCTCGACCGGCCATTGGAAGAAGTGCCTCATGTCGGGCTGGATGTGCTGGAAGGGCGCACTGACGGGCTGATCGCGCTGACGGCAGGCGGGGAGGGCGCACTGGCGCGGCTGTTCGCGGAGGACCAGCCCGACGCGGCGCAGGCCTATGCGGCGCGGCTGGAAGCGCTGTTCCCCGACCGGCTCTATATCGAAATCTGCCGTCGGCTCGATCCGGTCGAGGGGAAGGCGGAGCCGGAATTACTGGAACTGGCCTATGCCCGCAACCTGCCGCTGGTCGCAACCAACCCGACCTGCTTTACCGAGCCGCATTTCCACGCCGCGCATGACGTCATGCTCTGCATCGCCGACAGCGCTTATGTCGATATGCCCGACCGGCGCACCAGCTCGCCCGACGCCTGGATGAAACCGGCGGCGGAAATGCGGCGCCTGTTCGACGATTTGCCCGAAGCATTGGCCAACACGCTGGTCGTCGCCCAGCGCTGCGCCGTTGCAGCCCCCAAGCGCAAGCCGATCCTGCCGAGCCTGGCCGGCGATATTGAGGGCGAAGCGCGAATGCTGCGCGATCTCGCCAGTGCGGGTCTCGACGCGCGACTGGCGAAGCTCGGCATCATCGATGACGCAGCGCGCCAGCCCTATCTCGACCGGCTCAAATTTGAGACCGACATCATCATCCAGATGGGCTTTCCCGGCTACTTTCTGATCGTTGCCGACTTCATCAAATGGGCCAAGGATCATGATATTCCAGTGGGTCCGGGCCGTGGTTCCGGTGCAGGGTCGGTCGTCGCCTGGGCGCTGCTCATCACCGATCTTGATCCGCTACAACTCGGCTTGCTGTTCGAGCGCTTCCTGAACCCGGAACGTGTGTCGATGCCCGACTTCGACATCGACTTTTGCGAAACGCGGCGCGGTGAGGTGATCCGCTACGTCCAGCA
This sequence comes from Sphingobium terrigena, assembly GCF_003591655.1. Classification (GTDB taxonomy): domain Bacteria; phylum Pseudomonadota; class Alphaproteobacteria; order Sphingomonadales; family Sphingomonadaceae; genus Sphingobium; species Sphingobium terrigena. The sequence continues at coordinate 120,582 of NZ_QVRA01000007.1, read as the reverse complement.
AAAATATGGCACCGACCATGTCGCGCAGATCATCACCTTCGGAAAGCTGAAAGCCCGCGCGGTTCTCAAGGACACCGGCCGTGTTCTCCAGATGAGCTATGGCCAGGTCGATCGCCTCGCCAAGCTGGTCCCCAACCACCCGACCGACCCCTGGACGCTGGAGCGGTCGCTCAACGGCGTGGCGGAGTTTCGCGCGGAATATGACAATGACGCGCAGGTCAAACGGCTGATCGACTATGCGATGAAGCTGGAGGGCTTTCCGCGCCACAGCTCCACCCATGCCGCAGGCGTGGTGATCGGCGACCGCCCGTTGCAGCAGCTGGTGCCGCTCTATCGCGATCCGCGATCCGACATGCCGGTGACGCAATTCGACATGAAATATGTCGAGGGCGCAGGCCTTGTGAAGTTCGACTTTCTGGGCCTGAAAACGCTGTCGGTGTTGCAGAAGGCCGTGCAACTGCTGGCGGCGCGCGGCGTCACGATCGAGCTGGATACGCTCAGTTGGGACGATAGCGCCGTCTATGATCTACTCCAGCGCGGCGACACCGTCGGCGTGTTCCAGCTGGAATCGGAAGGGATGCGCAAGACGCTGGCCGCCGTTCGGCCGACCAATTTCGGCGACATCATCGCGCTCGTCTCGCTCTACCGGCCCGGCCCGATGGACAATATCCCGATGTTCGGGCGGCGGAAAAATGGGCAGGAGGAGATTGAATATCCCCATATCTTGCTGAAACCGATCCTTGAAGAGACATACGGCATCTTCGTCTATCAGGAACAGGTGATGCAGGCCGCGCAGATATTGGCCGGCTACAGCCTGGGCGACGCCGACCTGTTGCGCCGGGCGATGGGCAAGAAGGTGAAGGCGGAGATGGACGCGCAGCGTTCGCGCTTTGTCGAGGGGTGCGCGGCGAGCGACATCAAGCCCGCCAAGGCGAATGAGCTGTTCGACTTGATTGACAAGTTCGCAGGCTATGGGTTCAACAAATCGCACGCGGCGGCCTATGCCTTGCTCGCCTATCAGACGGCGTGGTTGAAGGCCCATTATCCGGCGGAATTCTACGCCGGGTCGATGGCCTTCGATATCCACCTGACCGACAAGCTGACCATATTCGTGGACGATATGCGGCGCATGGGGCTGACCTGCCTGCCGCCGGACATCAACCGCAGTCAGGCGGACTTTTCGGTCGAACCGATCGCGCATGAGGGCGACGATCCACGTTTGGGCTATGCCGTTCGCTATGCGCTCGGCGGCCTGAAAGGCGTAGGCGAGAAGGCGATGGACCAGCTGGTCGCCGAACGTGACGCTGGTGGACCGTTCAAGAGCCTGGACGATATTGCCGACCGGATCGAACCGCGCCTGCTCAACCGGCGGCAGCTGGAGAGCCTGGCGGCGTCTGGCGCATTCGATGCGATCCATGCCGACCGGGCGGGCGTCCATGCGGCGGCCGAGACGATATTGAGCGTTGCGTCGAGCGCGGCGCAGGCGCGCGAAAGCGGGCAGGGCGGGCTGTTTGGCGATGTTGAGACGCCCCATGCCGATGTCCGCATCCCGCCGCATCAGGCCTGGTCGGTGGCCGATCGGATGGCGCAGGAGAAGGAGGCATTCGGCTTCTATTTCTCCGCTCACCCCGTCGACCGCTATCGCCATCTGGCCGATGCGCGGGGCGCCAAAAGCTATGGCGCGATCTGCGCGGAGCCATTGACCGGGGAGGCGCGCGCCACTGGCGTCATGGCGGCGATGGTCGAGGATGTCCGTTGGCGTGAGACCAAGCGCGGGGCGCGTTATGCCAATGCGACATTCTCCGACAGCAGCGGCCAGTTTCAGGCCAGTTGCTTTGAGGAGGATGCCTGCAAGGCGATCGAGGAACTGGCGCGCGATGGCGATTGTGCGCTGCTTTATGTCGAGCTGGACCGACTGCCGGGCGAGGAAACGCCGCGCGTGACCGTGCGCAAGATCGAGCCATTCAAGCTGATTGCCAGCGCGTCGCGCATGGAACTGGTGGTGGACGCGACCGATCCGGCAGCGGTCGAGGCACTGGCCGCGTTGATGGCGCAGAGCCGGGGCGGGCGGAGCGAATTGTTTTTGCGCACGCCCGCTGCGAACGGTCAGGCGGTGCGGCTGTTCCTGGGCGATGATTTCCTGCTGGGCGCGGATCAGGTCGATGCCATGTCGGTAATTCCCAACCTGACGATCCACCGGTTCGAGCGGATGGAGGCGACGCAGGACGGATACAAGATTCGCAACCGCCGGGCCGGGATGCGACTGGTCGGCTGACGATCATAACAGCCGCATCTGCGCGCCTTCGGGCGGGCGGAACAGGTCGGTGCGCAGGGTCAGCCGTTCGGCCCCCAGTCCGGCGCGCTTGCGGGCCTTGATGAAACGGCTGCGGATGAGGTCCGCCCACACGCCTTGTCCGCGCATCCGGCTGCCAAAATTGGGGTCATTGTCGCGCCCGCCGCGCAACTCGCGGATGATCGCCATCACCCGCGCCGAGCGATCGGGATAATGGGCGTCGAGCCAGGCGCGGAACAACGGCGCGACTTCATGGGGCAGGCGGACGGGGATATAGGTCACTTCGCGCGCACCGGCGGCGGCGACGCGGGCGACGATGCTCTCAATCTCATGATCGGTGATGGCCGGGATGATCGGCGAGAGGCTGGCATAGACCGGCACGCCAGCGTCAGCGAGTCGCCGGATCGCCTCCACCCGGCGCAGCGGATGGGGTGCGCGTGGTTCCAGCGTGCGGGCGACCGCCGGGTCCAGCGTCGTCACCGAAATCGCGACCGACACCAGCCTGTCGCGCGCCATGGCAGCGAGTAGATCCATGTCGCGCAGGATGCGGTCGGACTTGGTGGTGATGAACACGGGGTGGCGGCATTCCGCCAGCAGCTCCAATATCGCCCTCGTAATCCCCCAATCCTTCTCGATCGGCTGGTAAGGATCGGTATTGGTGCCCAGGGCTATGGGCATGACGGCGTAATTTTTCTTCGACAATTCGGCGCGCAGCAGGTTGGCCGCGTCCGGTTTGGCAAACAGCTTCGTTTCAAAATCCAGACCCGGCGACAGGTCATGATAGGCGTGGGACGGGCGGGCGTAGCAATAGATGCAGCCATGCTCACAACCGCGATAGGCATTGATCGACTGGTCGAAACCGATGTCGGGCGAAGCATTGCGGGCGATGATCGTGCGGGGATGTTCGATCGTCACCTGCGTCCGGCGGCGGGGAAGCGGGCCGTCAATATCGGCCACAGCGTCGAGCCAGTCGCCGTCGATTTCGCGCTGGGGCAGGGAAAAACGCACACTTTGCGTGTTGAATGTTGCGCCTCTTCCTTTCTCTATTCCCATATAGAGATAAGAACATAAAAGGAACAAAAGGTCAATCGGAAGTTCGTAAAACCAGCCCATATCGCATATGGCAAGTTCGCGTCAGCGCTCCGTCAGGCGGGGCATCAGTTCGACGAAATTGCAGGGACGGAAACGGCTGTCGAGCTGGCTCGACAATATGCCGTCCCAGGCATCTTTCACTGCGCCGGTCGATCCGGGGAGCGCGAAGATATAGGTGCCGCGCGCGACGCAGGCGGTGGCGCGGGACTGGATGGTCGAGGTGCCGATCGTCTGGTAGCTGAGCCAGCGGAACAGTTCGCCAAAGCCCGGAATTTCCTTGTCCTGGACCTGTGCCAGCGCTTCGGGGGTAATGTCGCGGCCAGTGACGCCGGTGCCGCCGGTGGTGAGGATCACGTCGATGTCCGGGTCGTCGATCCAGGCGTGGAGCCGGGCGATGATGGCGGACTTGTCGTCGCGCTCAATGTAGCGGGCGGCGAGGATATGGCCCGCGCTTTCCAGCCGTTCGACCAGCGTGTCGCCGGAACGGTCGTCCGCCGCGCTGCGCGTGTCGGATACGGTCAGAACGGCGATTCGGACGGGGATGAAGGTCCGGCTTTCGTCGATCGGCATCAGTCGGACCCGCCGCCCATGCTGGCGCGGCCATCGGCATGGCTCAAACGAACGAGTTTCACGCCCTTGGCATTGGGGAAGGTCGGCCACATGCCCTGTGCCATGCCGGTCAGGCAATCGGCGGTCCCCTTCGCCTGAATCTGGTACATCCAGTAATTGCGCATGACGATGTTCACATAGGCGCGGGTTTCATAATAGGGCAGCGATTCCATGAACAGCAATGGATCGCCCTTGTCCTTGACCTGAGCGTTCCACCGTTCGACCGGCAGCGGCCCGGCATTGTACGCCGCCATCACCTTGGGCAGAAGGCCGCCGGTGGCGCTCATGTCGCGCAGCGCTTCGAGATAGCGCTGGCCAAATTCCATGTTGGTGGATGGCACGAAGAGCTGTGCGGCTGACGCCATTCCCATGTCGCTGCCGGTGCCGGGGCGCACCTGCATCAGTCCGCGCGCGCCCGCGCTGCTGACTACATCGGAACGGAAGCCCGATTCCTGCAAGGTGTGGGCGTAGATGAGCGAGGGATCGACCCGCCAGCCGCCATCGGGGCGCCAGTCGGGCGCGGGGAAGCGGGCGAAGCTGGCCGGTTGCTTGCCCGCCGGGCCGTTATGGGCAAGCCATAGCTGGGTCGCGGGCAGGTTAAGCGCGCTCGCCAGGCGAAGCAGCGCGTCATATTGGCCGGTGCCGCCGATCTTCGCCTGATAGCGGAGCATTTCGTCGGCGCGGGCAGTGTCGCCGATCGCGGCGAGGGCGATGGCGGCGCGGGCATTGGGGCTGTCCTTGAGCGCCAGCCATTCAGCCTGGCCGAACCGGGTCGCGACCGGCGGCGCGCCGAGCGGCATCCCCAGCGATTCGCGCGCCAGCAGCCCATAGAATGTTTCTTCCGAACGGGCGGCGAGTTTCAGATAATTGGCGACCTTGGGCGCTTCACCGCAGACCATATAGGCGCGCGAGGCCCAATAGGCGCCAGCGGCGCGCATGTCCGCATTGGTGGCGAAGGCCGCGACATTGGCGAAGGCGGGCGCGGCGGCGCGGCAGTCATTCTGGCGCCATGCGGCAAGGCCTGCGGTCCAGTGCGCCTGCACCGTCCAGTCGCCCCCGGTGCGGGTTTCGAGCGCGCGGGCGGCCATGCGGCGGGCATTGGCGTCGTCATTTTCGATATAATAGGCCCATGCGACGCGCTGGCGCACTTCGGTCAGCCCTTCGGGCGTCAGGCCGGTTTCGCCGGTGGCCAGCAGCGCTTCGGCCCCGACCGGATCGTCGGCCTTGACGAACGCTTGGATCTGGCCCGCCAGCGCGATCGCCAGCGTGTCCGTCTTGGTCGATCCGACATATTCGCGCCGGGGTGCGGACCCCAGCCACACCATTTTCTGCACCTGTGGCAGGGTGGGCAGCATGGTTGCGCCGCGTTTTTCGGCTAGGCGGGAAAGCTGATCGGCCTTGGGCAGCCACGCGGCCTTGTTGATGAGGTCGAGCAGGTCGAACAGTTCGACCTTGGGCGATCCCTTGGCGAGATAGAGTTCGGACAGGGCGAGAGGCCGCACGGCGTCCTGCGCATCCAGCGCGTTGATCAGCGTTTTGGCCTCGGCCCATTGCTGGCCTTGGAGCGCGGTGAAGATGGCGCGATAGCTGGCCTTGGCCCCGTCGCCAATCTGGAGCGGGGAAGCGGGCGCGGCGGCAAGCGCGGGAGAAATCGGGGCGGTCTCGGCACGGGCGGGCAGCGTTGCAGCCAGTCCCATCGCCATCAGGGCCAGGCTGGACATGTGGGTCGCGGCACGAATCACGGGCGGACTTCCTCGATCAGGCTTTGCAGGGCGCGCCAGCATTCCGCTTTCGCCGCAGGCTGGGTCAGCAGCAGGCGGGGATGAAATGTGGCGACGGCAGGCACAATGCCGCCTTCATGGTTAAAGTCGCGTAAACCATCGGGGGTCGTGGCGGCATCCGTCGGAAGCAGCGCACGGATCGTCCGATCGCCCAGCAATAGCAAACGGCGGGGCCGGGCGAGGGCGACATGGGCGCGCATCCGGTCGGCCACGGTGGAAAGATCAGACGCCTCCACCATGCCGCCGGGCGGACGGGCGGTGAACAGCGAGGCGAGATGAATGGTGGAGCGGTCCAGCCCGATCGCGCGCAACATCGCGTCGAACAGGGCGCCAGCGCGATCGGCCAGCAATTGCCCCGCCGCCATGTCCGCCGGATCGGGCAGGTCGGTCACGACCATCAGCGACGCGCCCTCGCCACCGGTCGGCAATATGGGTGCGCCGGGCCAGCGCCGTTCGGGCTGTTCGGGATCGGTCGCAAGCCAGCCAAGGAACGAATCGAGGCTTTGGGGCTTTTCCTGAAGGACGGTAGGCGCGGCTGGCTCGCGAATCGCCCCCTTCGCATCCGCGACAGTCATCGGACGCAACCAGTTGACCGGCGATTCGGCCACGGCACCATCCACGCCCGCGAGCGTCCACCACGCCATATAGGCGTCGGCAGCCGCCGCATGATCCTGCAATTCACCCCGCATAAGATCATCTAGGGCCAGAGGTTGACGAGGGGGTCAAGATTCTTCATCGCCTTGGCTGGTAAAGTGTTGGAGTAATAAGGCGACCGGATGGACGGGGTGCAGCCCGCCGGTAGCCCAATGGAGGGTTTATGAGCGAACGGGAATCGATGCCCTATGACGTCGTCATCGTCGGCGGGGGACCGGCGGGATTGTCAGCGGCAATCCGGCTGAAACAGCTGGCCAATGACGCGGGGCAGGAACTGGCCGTGTGCGTGCTGGAAAAGGGGTCGGAAATCGGCGCCCATATCCTGTCAGGTGCGGTAATCGACCCCAAGGCGCTGGACGAGTTGCTGCCGGAATGGCGCAACATGGGCTGTTCGCTGGCCGAGACGCCCGTGACCGACAATCAGCACTGGTTCCTGACCAAGAGCGGCAAGATGGCGATGCCGCACATCATGACGCCGGGCTGGATGCATAATAAGGGCACCTATACCGGATCGCTGGGCAATCTCTGCCGCTGGCTGGCGGAGCAGGCCGAGGGGCTGGGCGTCGAAATCTTCCCCGGATTCGCCGCCGCCGAGATACTCTACAACGAAGATGGAAGCGTGAAGGGCGTTGCCACCGGCGACATGGGCGTCGACCGGGAAGGCGTGAAGAAGGGCGATTATCAGCCCGGCCTGGAGCTGCACGCGAAATATACGTTTTTTGCCGAGGGCGCGCGCGGCCACCTGACCAAGATATTGAAGCGCCAGTTTGCACTGGACGCGGCCTGCGAACCGCAGGTCTATGGGTTGGGCATGAAGGAATTGTGGGACATTGATCCTGCCATGCACAAGCCGGGACTGGTGATCCACTCGCAGGGCTGGCCGCTGACCGATGCCTATGGCGGCGGCTTCCTCTATCATCAGGCCAATGGCCAGGTGGCGTTGGGCTTTGTCGTCGGGCTGGGCTATCGCAACCCGCATCTCTATCCGTTCGAGGAGTTTCAGCGCTGGAAGCAGCACCCGGAGATCCGCAAATATCTCGAAGGCGGGCGGCGCGTCTCCTATGGCGCGCGGGCGATCAACGAGGGTGGCTGGCAGTCCATCCCCAAGCTGGTATTCCCCGGCGGCGCGTTGATCGGCTGTTCGGCGGGCTTTGTGAACGTGCCGCGGATCAAGGGCACGCATACGGCGATGAAGTCCGGTATGCTGGCGGCCGAAGCGGCCTTTGCCGCGGTGCAGGGCCAGCGTGGCAGCGATGTGCTGACCGACTATGAGGAAGTGCTGCGCTCCAGCTGGATCGCGGACGAGCTGAAGCTGGTCAAAAATGCCGAGCCGCTGCTGAGCAAATTTGGCGGCACGATCGGCACCGCGCTGGCGGGCATCGACATGTGGATGCGGACGCTCAAGATCGGCCTGCCCTTCACGATGAAGCACAAGCCGGACAATGAGAAGATCTGGCCCAAGGATGCCTGCGAAAAGATCGTCTATCCCAAGCCCGATGGCGTAGTGAGTTTCGATCGCTTGTCGTCGGTGTTCCTGAGCAACACCAATCATGAAGAGGACCAGCCGGTCCATTTGCAGCTGAAGGATCCCGCGATCCCGATCAGTTACAATCTGCCCCTTTATGACGAGCCGGCGCAGCGTTATTGTCCTGCGGGCGTCTATGAAGTGGTCGGTCAGGAAGAGGGCAATCCCCGCTTCCAGATCAACGCGCAGAATTGCGTTCATTGCAAGACGTGCGACATCAAGGACCCGACCCAGAATATCAACTGGGTCGTGCCAGAAGGCGGCGGAGGACCAAACTATCCCAATATGTAAGCGCCTGATCCCGTTCGTCCTGCTGACAGTCCCGGTGGCGGTGCCCGCCGGAGCGTCGGTCGATCCGCAGGGTGCGCTGCACGCCTATGCGCGGGCGCGGCTGGCGGACGGGGACGGGGCGATGGGGCTGGCGGTGGACAGCTATCGCGCGGCGCTGACGCTTGATCCGGCCAGTGTCGAGGTGGCGCGGCGATCCTATGTCCAGGCGCTGGAAAGCGGCGACCGGGCGCTGGCGCTGCGATCGGCTTCATTGCTGGAGGCGCAGGGGGCTTTGCCGCGCGACGGCACACTGCTGCTGATCGGCGAGGCGCTGGGGCGTAAGGACTGGGCGGGCGCGCGGACGCTGACGGCGCGGATGGTGGAGGAAGGGAATTTCTCCTTCCTCGCGCCCATCATCACCAGCTGGATCAGCCTGGGCGAGGGGCGTTATGCCGCGCCGGTGGTGGCGGGGCAGGACCGTTTTGCCGCGCTGGCGCAGCGTTATGTCGATGAGCATGTGGCGTTGCAGGCGCTGGGGCGCGGCGATCTGACGGCGGCGGTGCCGGCGATTCGCCGGGCGATTGCGCTTCGGGGCGGGGAGAGCGCGGCGTTGCGGCTGACGCTGGCGGCGCAACTGGCGGGGCGCGGCGCAAAGGCCGAGGCGCTGATGCTGTTGCCGCCGGGCGAAGCGGCCTTTGCGCGGGCACGGGCCGATCTGGCGCGGGGCAAGGTGAAGGTAGCGGCGGTGACGCCGGTGCAGGGCTATGCCCGGCTGCTGTCGCGCCTGGCGGTGGATGTGGCGTCCGACCCCAGCGGAACGGCGATGGGGATCCGGCTGTCGCGGATCGCGACCTTTGCCGATCCGGGCGGGGCGGAGGCGCAACTCGTGGCAGCGCGGCTGCTGAGCGCTGGCGGGCTGGCGCAGGGTGGCGTGGCGGAAGCGCGCAAGGTTCCGGTCGATGGCTGGTATGGCGCGCTGGGACAGTCTGAGCTGGTCGATGCGCTGGCGGCGGCGGGCGAAACGCAGGCGGCGCTGGCGTTGGCACGATCGCTGGCGGTGGAACCGGGCGCGGGGAGCGAACGGCAGGTGCGGCTGGGGCGGTTGCTGGCGGACCTGGATGATTTTGACGGCGCGGCGGCGGCGTTCCGCGCGGCGCAGGCAGGCTATGGCGAGGGCGAACTGCCCTGGGCGCTGCTGCTGTTCGAGGGTAGCGCACTGGAACAGGGCAAGCGATGGGACGAGGCGCGGGTCGTGCTGGAGCGGGCGGCGGCGCTGGCCCCCAATGAGCCGATGGTGCTCAATTATCTGGGCTATGCGCAGATCGAGCGGCGCCAGAATGTGACGGCCGCGCTGGAACTGATCCGCAAGGCGAGTGCGCTGAAACCCCAGGATGCCTCGATCGCCGATTCGCTGGGCTGGGCGCATTATGTGACCGGTGATGTGGCGGGCGCGGTGCCGGTGCTGGAGCGGGCGGCGGCCGGTGCGCCGGGTGACGCGACGATCAACGAACATCTGGGCGATGCGCTGTGGAGCGCAGGTCGGCGGTACGAGGCGCGCTATGCCTGGGCGGCGGCGTCGCTGTTCGCGCAGGGCGATGGCGCGGCGCGGATCGCAGCGAAGGTCGAGCAGGGATTGAAGCCAGAATATGCCGCACCCTGATCTGGACGCGGGCGTTATGATCGAAACCGCCTATGCCAAGGTGAATGTCGCGCTGCATGTGCGGGCGCGGCGGGACGATGGCTATCATGCGCTGGAAAGCCTGTTCGCCTTTGCCGAGCATGGCGACCGGCTGAGCGCGGTAGCGACCGATGACGGGGCGATTGACCTCATCATCGACGGGCCGTTCGGCGGGCCGCTGGAGGCGGGACCGGGCAATCTGGTGGTGAAGGCGGCGCGGGCGTTGCAGAGCTATCTGGGCGACCAGCGCGGCGCGGCGATCCGCCTGACCAAGATTTTGCCGGTGGCGTCGGGCATTGGCGGCGGATCGGCCGATGCGGCCGCGACGCTGCGGTTGCTGGCGCGCTTGTGGGACGTGCGGATCGAGGCGGGGGAGCTGGCTGGGCTGGCGCTCGATCTGGGGTCTGACGTCCCGGCTTGCGTGGCCAGCGTGACGCAGATGGTGACGGGGCGCGGCGAAGGGCTGCGGCGGCACCGGGTCGAGGGGCTGGAGGGGATGGCGATGCTGCTGGTCAATCCGGGGATCGGCCTGTCCACGGCGCGGGTGTTTAGCGGTTGGGATCGGGTGGATCGCGGGCCGCTGGACGCGGCGAGTCTGGAGGCGCTGGTCACGCAGGGACGCAATGATCTGCAAGCGCCCGCAGTCGCAGCGGCACCGATGATCGCGCAGGTGCTGGATGCGCTTGCGGGGCATGAGGGGTTGCGGCTGGCGCGCATGTCGGGGTCGGGCGCGACCTGCTTTGCGCTGTTCGACAGCGATGCAGCGATGGCCGACGCGGCGATGGCGGTGCAGGCGGCGCATCGCGACTGGTGGATGATGGAAACGCGGATCAGGGCGGCATGAGCGAGGCTTTCACCCAGATTGACGGCGGCGGGCTGGACGTGCTGATCATCGCCGATCATGCGTCGGCGCGGGTGCCGGACGATATTGACCTGGGCATCGACCCGGCGTTGCTGGCCAATCATATCGCCATCGACATCGGCGTGGCGGAGGTGAGCGCGCTGCTGGCGGCGCAACTGGGCTGCACCGCGATATTGGGCGGCGTATCGCGGCTGGTGATCGACCTTAATCGTGAGGCGGACGCGCCGGGGCTGTTGCCGGTGATGAGCGACGGTCATGCCATATCCGGCAATCGCGACGCCGATCTGGCGCAGCGGATGGTGCGGTTTCACCATCCCTATCACCATCAGGTCGAGCGGCTGCTTGGCGCGATGACCGCGCCATTCATCCTGTCGGTGCATAGTTTTACGCCCCATCTGGCCAGCGATCCGGGGCAGAAACGGCCCTGGGAGATGGGCGTGCTGTATAATGAGGATGATCGCGCCGCGCGGATCGCGATCCCCTTGCTGGAGGCGTCGGGGCTGATCGTCGGGGACCAGCTGCCCTATTCGGGCAAGCAATTGAATGCGACGATGAACCGCCATGCCGAAGCCAATGGCATCCCCTATCTGGGGATCGAGATGCGGCAGGATCTCGTGGGGGACGCAGCGGGGCAGCGGCGCTTTGCCGATATTTTGGGGCCGGTGGTGCTGGCATGCCGGAGGGCTTTGACGTGAGATTCTTGGTGGCGGGATGCCTGTTGCTGGCGGCTTGTGGCGGGGAAACGGGCAAGCTCGGCAATGACGTGCAGCCGGCGCAAGCTGCGGCAGGCGCATCGGCACCGGTCGATGATGGCAAGGCGGACTGCGCCATCGGGGCGGATGCCGCCTGGGCGCGGGATTGCGTGATCGAGCGGGCGGGTGATTTGCTGACGATCCGCCATCCTGACGGAGGTTTCCGCCGTTTCCGCGTACTGGCGGATGGGCGCGGGCTAGAGGCGGCGGACGGGGCGGAGATGGCGCGGTTGCAGATCGTTGAGGCCGGGCTGGTCGAAATCCGCATTGGTGGCGATCGCTATCGCCTGCCCGTGAAGGTCGCCGGATCGACCCCATGAGTGCCGGAACGCCGATCCTGACCGCCGCGCAGATGCGCGCAGCGGAACAGGCTCTGTTCGATGCGGGCGTCGATGATTATGGATTGATGGAGAAAGCGGGCGCGGCGGCGGCGGAGATCATCTGGCGCGCGGGCGGGCTACGCGACGTGCTTGTCCTGTGCGGGCCGGGCAATAATGGCGGCGATGGTTATGTGATTGCCAGGCTGTTGCGGGCGCGGGGCGTGTCTGTGCGGGTGGCGGCGCTGGGGGCGAGCGGCACGGCGTCCAGTCGCCGGGCGCTGGCGGCGTGGGACGGGCCGGTTGAAGCATTGGCAACGGCTCCGCCTGCGACGCAACTCGTTGATGCGCTGTTCGGCACGGGCCTGTCGCGGGGGCTTGATCCGGCGGTGGCGGCGCGGCTGTGCGACCTGACCGGGGCGGCAAGCCGCAGCTATGCCATCGACCTGCCGAGCGGGGTGGAGACGGACAGCGGCGCGCTGCTGTCAGCCGTGCCGCATTTTGGCGTCTGCATCGCGCTTGGGGCGCTCAAGCCTGCGCATCTGCTCTATCCGGCGGCGGGGCATGTCGCCCGGCTGGTTTGCGCGGACATTGGCATTCCCGCATCCGACAGGGTTCACCGGCTGACGCCGCCAAGGCTTACCGCTCCGGGGGCGGAGGATCATAAATATACGCGCGGACTGGTTGCCGTGGTCGGGGGCGCGATGGCCGGGGCGAGCCAGCTGGCGGCGCAGGCGGCGGCGCGATCGGGCGCGGGCATGGTGCGGCGGCTGGCGGCGGATGACCTGCGTCATGGGGCTGACGCTATCGTGACGCAGGAGGCCGGGACGGTCGAGGCGCTCCGCGATGGGCTGAACGATGCGCGGCTGGCGGCGGTGCTGGTCGGGCCGGGTCTGGGGCGTGATGCAGTGGCGCGGGCGCGGCTCGATGCGGTGCTGGGTTGTGGGCATCGGCTGGTGCTGGACGCTGATGCGCTGACCTTGATCGGGGTCGATCAGATACCAGACGGCGCGATCCTGACCCCGCATGAGGGCGAGTTTGTGCGGCTGTTCGGCGACCTGCCGGGCAGCAAGATCGACCGGGCGCGGGCGGCGGCGGAGCGCAGCGGCGCGGTGGTGATCTACAAGGGGGCGGACAGCGTGATCGCAGCGCCCGACGGGCGGGTGGCGGTGGCGTCGGGCGGGTCGCACTGGCTGTCGACCGCCGGGACCGGCGATGTGCTGGCGGGGCTGGTTGCCGGCCGGCTGGCTGTGACGGGCGATCCATTTCGCGCGGCGGGGGAGGCGGTATGGTTGCATGGCGATACCGCGCGGCGGGCGGGCGCGGCTTTTATCGCCGATGATTTGCCTGCCGCGCTGCCAGCGGCTATCGCCGCGCGATTGTGACCGACACTGACCCAGACATCATCATCCGCATCGCTGCCAAGGGCGATGGCATCACCGCCAATGGCCGCCATGCCGCGCTGACCGCGCCGGGCGACCGGCTGCTGGCCGATGGCACGACCATCGCCGGGCCGCATCGCGTCGCGCCGCCCTGCGTCCATTTCCCGTCCTGTGGCGGGTGCGAATTGCAGCATGTCGATGAGGCGAGCCTGGCCGATTTCGTCACCGGGCGCGTGGTCGGCGCGCTGGCGGGGCAAGGGGTTGTGGCGCAGACGGTGCTGCCGCCGCATATCTCGCCACCGATGACGCGGCGGCGGGCGTCGCTGCGCGCGGCGCGGGCGGGCAAGACCATCGCCATCGGCTTTGCCGAGGCGGGCAGCCATACGCTGATCGACCTTCAGATGTGCGCGGTGCTGGACCCGCGCCTGTTCGCGCTGCTGGCGCCGTTGCGCGGGCTGCTGCGCCTGATCCTGCCGGACAAGCGGGCAGCGCATGTGCGCATGTCGCTCATCGACCAGGGCGTTGACCTGCTGCTGGAGGGCGTGAAGGTCGAGGGGCTATCGGCGGACGAGGGGCTGGGCGATTTCGCGCGTGTGCATGGGCTGGCGCGGCTGACGATCGACGAGGGCAACAGGCCACAGACGCGCTGGGAGCCTGAGGCTGCGACCGTGACGTTCGGTGGCGTGCCGGTGGCCTTCCCGCCATTCTCCTTCCTGCAGGCCACGCCCGATGGCGAGGCGGCGCTGGTCGCGATGGTACGCGATGCCATGCCGGAGTCTGGCGCGGTGGCGGATCTGTTCTGCGGGCTTGGCACGTTCGCGCTGGCGCTGGGGGCGGGGCGACCGGTTTATGCGGCGGAGGGGGCGCGCGACGTGGTGCTGGCGCTCAAGCTCGCGGGGCAGCGGGCGCAACGGCGGATGGTCGCGGATCATCGCGACCTGTTTCGTCGTCCGCTGACGCCTGAGGAACTGAACCGCTTTGCCGCTGTGGTGATCGACCCGCCACGCGCGGGGGCGCGGGAACAGGTGATGCAGCTGGCGCAGTCGAGCGTGCCGGTGATCGCCTATGTGTCATGCAACCCGGCGAGTTTTGCGCGGGACGCCGCGCATTTGCTGGCGGGCGGATACCGGCTGGATCAGGTGCGCCCGGTCGGCCAGTTTCGCTGGTCCACCCATGTCGAGATGGTGGGGATATTCCGCCGATAAAAACTGTCCCTCGCTGCGGGGGGATGCAGCGAGGGACAGGCACCCTCTCCAAAGGGGAGCTTGAGCCTTTTAGCCCAGCTTGATGACAGTCGCGCGACGGCGGGCGGGGGCCGGTTCGGCGTAGAGGCTGGCCATCGGCTCGTCCGCTACCTCGACCACGGTTTCCGCCGTGAAGCCGTTGAAGCCGGTGCGCATGGCGCAGCCATAGGCACCCAGCATCCCGATTTCGATATAGTCGCCGGTGGCGACATCGTCGGGCAGCATGAACGGGCCGACCATATGGTCCATATCGTCGCAGGTCGGACCATAGAAGGAGAAGCCGGTCATCGCCGCGTCGCTTTCCTCGTCGCGCAGCAGCACGACCGGAAAACGCCAGCCGATATGCGCGGCATCGAACAAAGCGCCATAGGCACCGTCGTTGATGTAGAGTTCGGTGCCGCGACGGCGCTCTACCCGGACGATGATGGAGCTGTACTCGGCCGACAGCGCCCGGCCGGGTTCGCACCAGAGTTCCGACGAATAGCTGACCGGCAGGCTTTCAAAGCCACGGTGGATCGCGTCGAAATAATTTTCGAGCGCAACCGGCTCCATGCCCGGATAGACCGACGGGAAGCCGCCGCCGACATCGATGATGTCGACCGTGACCGCCGCATCGACGATCGCCGCGCGGACCCGCTCGATCGCGTCGCTATAGGCCTGTGGCGACATCGCCTGGCTGCCGACGTGGAAGCAGATGCCAAGGGCATCGGCGGCCTGGCGGGTGGCCATCAGCAGTTCGCGAGTCTCGCCCAGTTCCGCGCCGAATTTCGACGCGAGGGACAGTTCGCTATGTTCCGACGACACGCGCAGGCGGACGCACAGTTCCAGATCGGTGGCGTCATTGGTGGCGCGCATGATCTTTTCCAGCTCGTCGATCGTGTCGAGCGAGAAGGTGCGCACGCCATGGACGGCATAGGCTTCGGCAATGGCTTCTTCAGCCTTGACCGGATGCATGAAGCAAAGCTTCGCGTCCGGCAGCGTTTGCGCGACAAGCCGCACTTCCGCGATGGAAGCAACGTCATAGTGCGAGATACCGCTGTCCCATAGCGTCCGAAGGAGATCGGGCGACGGGTTAGCCTTCACGGCATACAGAGAGCGGCCCGGAAACTTCTCCACGAAGAATCGGGCGGCGCGCTCGGCAGCGTGCGGGCGAATAAGCGTTACCGGTGCTGCCGGTGTGAGGGCGGTTGCTACCCCCAGCGCGCTAGGATGCTTGTGCAATTCAAGGGACCTCCAGTGTCGTTCATGGGCATAAGAAGCTGCCTTGCGGTGGAAGTCCCATGGGGCAGCGGAAGGGCGCTATATGCGCAGCCCACCCCCCTGTAAAGCATATGTGCAAATTTTGTTGCGCGGGCGGGTATGAACCGTGCTTCAGGAGAGGCGAGCCTTGAAATCCTGATAGGAAAAGGCGCGGATTTCCGTGAGTTTGTCGGTGGTTGAGTCCCAGAGCCAGATGGCGGGCAAAGGGACGCCGTTGAACGTGTTGGTCTTGACCATCGAGTAATGCGCCTGATCAAGGAAGGCGATACGTGCGCCGGGCTCTGCGCCACCGGGGACTCGATAGTCGCCGATGATGTCGCCTGCCAGACAGGATGGCCCGCCAAGGCGCGTCAGGGGGCCGTCGGAGCGCTCATGGAGCATGGCGGGGCGATAGGGTGCTTCGATCACGTCGGGCATGTGGCAGGTGGCGCTAATGTCGGTGATGGCGACTTCCATGCCATTGTCGATGACGTCGAGAATTTCGCCGACAAGGATGCCCGCATCGAGCGCCATCGCTTCGCCCGGTTCCAGATAGAGGGTGAGGCCGGTCTGCGCCTTGACGCCCTGGAGGAAGGCGATGAGGTCGTCGCGCTGATAATCGGCGCGGGTGATGTGATGGCCGCCGCCGAAGTTGAGCCATTTGAGGGTCGCGATGTGCGGCAGGATATGGGGTTCGACCGCCGCCCAGGTGCGCTCCAGGGGGCTAAGATCCTGTTCGCACAGATTATGGAAATGGATGCCGTCCACGCCAGTCAGATGATCGGGCGTCAGCTGGCTGACCGGGAAGCCGAGGCGGCTGTGCGGTTGCGACGGGTCATATTTGGCGACTTCGCCTTCGGGGTTTTGCGGGTTGATGCGCAGGCCGATGTCGAAGCTGTACCCGGCCGCGCGGGCGGCGTCGATCTGCGGCCTGAAGCGGGCGATCTGGCCGGGGCTGTTGAAGATGACATGGTCGGAAATGGTGAGGATTTCGGCCAAGTCGTCCGGCTTGTACGCCGCGCAATAGGTCGCGACTTCGCCCTGATACTCCTCGCGGCCAAGGCGCGCTTCGTAGAGGCCCGACGCGCAGACGCCGTCCAGATATTCGCCCACCACGCTGCCCAGCGACCACATGGAAAAGGCCTTGAGCGCGCCCAACACCTTGATGCCCGCGCGGTCGCGGACATCGGCGAGGATGGCAAGGTTACGCCGGATCGCGGCCTCATCCACCACGAAGGCGGGGGATGGGACGCGATACAGGTCGAAATGCGCGAAGGCGGCGGGATCGCCGGCTTTGGTTTCCATGAAACATCCTCTGCCACATCGTCACCCCAGCGAAAGCTGGGGTCTCACTTCCTTGTGGCGCAACAGAAAAGGGCGATCCCAGCGTTCGCTGGGATGACGGGGTGTCAGAACGCCAGCGGGGCGTCCAGTTCCTTTACCTGCCAGGGCAGGCCATGCTTGTTGAGCATGTCCATGAAGGGATCGGGATCAAACTGTTCGATGTTGAACACGCCTTTCCCTTTCCACGCGCCGGTCAGCATCATGGCGGCACCGATCATGGCGGGGACGCCGGTGGTGTAGCTGACCGCCTGATTGCCGGTTTCGGCATAGGCATCCTCATGATCGCAGATGTTGAGGACATAGACGGTTTTCTGGACGCCATCCTTGGTGCCGGTCGCAATGTCGCCGATATTGGTCTTGCCCTTGGTGGTGGAACCCAGACTCGACGGTTCGGGCAGCACGGCTTTTAGGAACTGGAGCGGGATGATCTCCTTGCCCTCATAGATGACCGGGTCGATGCGGGTCATGCCGACATTCTGGAGGACTTCCAGATGCTTGAGATAAGCGTCGCCGAACGTCATCCAGAAACGGATGCGTTTGATTTCGGGATAGAATTTGGCGAGGCTCTCCAGCTCCTCATGATACATGAGGTACATATTCTTCGGCCCGACCTGATCGAAATCGAAGCTCTGCTTGTGGCTCAAAGCCGGGCCTTCGACCCATTCTCCGCCTTCCCAGTGACGCGACGGGGCGGTCACTTCGCGGATGTTGATTTCCGGGTTGAAGTTGGTGGCGAAATGCTGGCCATGGTCGCCGCCATTGCAATCGAGAATGTCGAGCGTGTCGATGGTGTCGAGCAGATGCTTCTTGATATAGCTGGCGAACACGCTGGTGACGCCGGGGTCGAAACCTGACCCCAGCAGCGCCATGATGCCCGCTTCCTTGAACCGTTCCTGATAGGCCCATTGCCAGCCATATTCGAATTTGGGCGTGTCGCGCGGCTCGTAATTAGCGGTGTCGAGATAATCGGTTTTGGTCGCCAGACAGGCGTCCATGATGTTGAGATCCTGATAGGGCAGCGCCAGGTTGACGACCAGCTTGGGCTGAACCTTCTCGATCAGGGCGATGGTGGCGGCGACATCGTCGGCATCCACCTGCGCCACGTCGATGGTCACGCCGGTGCGGGCCAGCACTGATTCGGCGACCTTTTCGCAACTGACGATGCGGCGGCTGGCCAGCGTGATGTGCGAGAATATATCGCTGTTCATCGCCATCTTGTGAACCGCAACCGACCCGACGCCGCCCGCGCCGATGACCAGAACCTTGCTCAATCTCGTCTCCATATCCATGCCGCACGACCCGCGCGAAAGCGCCCATATAGGGGCTTGGGATGACAGCGCAAAGACGCAGTGCAATTGCGCGGCCTACGCCGATGTCCTTTAGGTCATGCCTGCATCCATCAGCCCGCCTCAGGCGTATCAGCGCCGCACCCCGACACTATTTGGGATGCGGAGATAGAAGAAGGATGCCCCCCCATGAAATTTCCCCCCATGACGATCGCCCTCGCCAGCATCATAGTGACGGCCAGCGGCGGCGGGATTGCCCAGGCGCAGATGGCCAAGAGCCCGATGGTCGGCGGCGCGGCCATGTATCCCACCAAGGATATTGTCGATAATGCGGTCAATTCCAAGGACCACACCACGCTGGTCGCCGCGGTCAAGGCGGCTGGTCTGGTCGATACGCTCAAGAGCGCGGGGCCGTTCACCGTGTTCGCGCCGACCAATGCCGCCTTCGCCAAGCTGCCCGCAGGCACGGTCGATACGCTGCTGAAGCCGGAGAATAAGGCGACGCTGACCGGCGTGCTGACCTATCATGTCGTGCCGGGCAAGATGAACGCGGCCGATATTGCCGCCAAGGCCGCGACCAATGGCGGCAAGGCCGTGCTGACCACCGCGCAGGGCGAAACCCTGACCGTGTGGCAGAAGGGCAATGACTGGTATGTCACCGACGCGAAGGGCGGATCGGCCAAGATCACCATCGCCGACGTCAATCAGTCCAACGGCGTCATCCACGTCATCGACACGGTATTGATGCCCTGATCCCTGTCAAAATGATGTGATGGCCGACGGGCCGATGGCTGCCCCCTTGCCATCGGCCCGTTTATTTGTGGCTCAGAAACTCGCGCCGTCCACTTTGGTGATGGTCAGCGTGTCGATGTCGATCGACGTGACGCAGCGCAGGTTGATCGCGCGCATCGGTGCCGTAGCGGATTGGCCGAGCGCAAAGGGCTGGGTTCCGCAGGTGCGGCAGAATTGATGCGTGATAGCGTGCTTGTAGAAATGATAGTCGGTCAGATGGTCTGCGCCGCTGTCCAGCGCGAACTGGTCGGCGGGGACGAAGGTCAGGACCAGCCCCTTGGCATGGCAATGGGAACAGTTGCAGGTCATCGCTTCGGTCGGCGCATCGGTGGCGACGGTGAAGGTGACAGCGCCGCAGTGGCAGTGTCCGGTGTAGGGCATCGGGTGGGTTCCTCTCTGCGATAGAGGATAGTCAGCGGACCAGTTTCCGCAATCCCTCCACCGTGTCCGCCTCTGCCGCTGGTTTGTCGCGCCGGATGCGGGCAATCCGGGGGAAGCGCATGGCGAGGCCGGATTTGTGGCGTTTGCTATCGTGGATGCTATCGAACGCGACTTCCAGCACCAGCGTCTTTTCCACCTCCCGCACCGGGCCGAAGCGGGCGACCGTGTTTTGGCGGACGAAGCGGTCCAGCCATTTCAATTCCTCGTCGGTGAAGCCGCTATAGGCTTTGCCCACCGGGTGCAACTCGCCGTCTGCCGTCCAGCAGCCGAACGTATAGTCGGAATAGAAGGAGGAGCGTTTGCCGTGGCCGCGCTGGGCGTACATCATGACGCAGTCGGCGGTCAGCGGATCGCGTTTCCATTTATACCAGAGTGCGGCCTTGCGCCCGGCGACATAGGGGCTGTCACGGCGTTTGAGCATCACGCCCTCGATCGCGGCGTCGCGGGCGCCGGCGCGGATGTCGGCGAGGGCGTCGAAATCGGGGGCGTCGATGATGGCGGACAGGTCGAAGCGGGAGGCGTCGAGGTGCGGCATAGTGGCTTCAAGCCGGGCGCGGCGTTGCGCCCATGGCAGGGCGCGCAAATCTTCGTCGCCCTCCAGCAGCAGGTCGTAGAGGCGGACGAAGGCGGGATAGTCGGCCTGCATCCTGGCGCTGACCAGCTTGCGACCGAGCCGCTGTTGCAGGGCGTTGAAGCTGGCGGCCTCTCCACCCTGAAACTCGCCGCGCACCAGTAACTCGCCATCCAGCACGGCATGGCCGGTGAAGGCGGCGGCGATTTCGGGGAAGCTGGCGGAGATATCGTCGCCAGCGCGGCTGTAGAGGCGGGTTTCGCTGCCCGTGCCAACGATCTGGATGCGGATGCCGTCCCATTTCCACTCGGCGGCATAGTCCGCCAAGTCCACGCTGTCGGCTTCGAGCGGGTGGGCGAGCATGAACGGGCGGAAGAAGGGCGTGCCTGCCGGATCAGGGCGGGCGGCGCGGCCTTCGGCCCAGTCGAACAGGGCGGTGTAGGGTGGCGAGAGGGCGTGCCAGACTTGCTCGACATCGTCGACGTTGAGGCCGAAAGCTTGCGCGAAGCCGGTCTTGGCAAGGCGGGCGGAGATGCCGACGCGCAGGCCGCCTGTGGCGAGTTTGAGCAGGGCAAAGCGGCCTGAGGCGTCAAGATGGTCCATCATCTGCGCCAGCGCATCGGGCGCGGCGGCGCGGCTGGTGGCGTGGAGACGATCGACAACGGTCGCGAGCGTCAGCGTGCCATCGTCCAGATCGGGCGGTTCGCCCGGCGGCGTCGGCCAGAGCAGGGCGACGGTTTCTGCAAGGTCGCCAACATAATCGCGGCTCATCTCGTAAAGGACCGGATCGACGCGGGCGCGGATCATCTCCCCGATGGCGGAGGATTTGACGGCCTTGAGGTCGAGGTTGCCGGTGAGCGCGGCGAGCGCCCAGCCGCGATCCGGGTCCGGCGCGGCGCGGAGATAGGCGGCGATCAGCGCGAGTTTGCCGTTGCGCGAACGGGTATAGACGAGCGCGTCGAGCAGTTGGGAGAAGGGTCTCATCGAAAGACACCCCGATCCGTTCGGGCTGAGCGAAGTCGAAGCCTTCTACTGAGCGGAGCGAAGGGGCTTCGACTTCGCTCAGCCATACCCTTCGACAGGCTCAGGGCGAACGGATTATGGAGCATAATCACCCTTCCTCCTCATCGTCCCGCCCGACCAGCGCTAGCGCCCGCGCCCTGATCTGGTGGGTCATGCACCAATGGAGCAAAGCTTCCTCGCGCCCGTGGGTGATCCAGGTTTCGGTGGGGGCAACCTCGCGGATGGTGTCGGTCAGTTCGTCCCAGTCGGCATGATCGGAAAGGATCAGCGGGAGTTCGACATTCTTCTGCCGGGCGCGCTGGCGCACGCGCATCCAGCCGGATGCCATGGCGGTGATCGGATCGGGCAGGCGGCGGCTCCAGCGGTCGTTGAGGGCGGAGGGCGGGGCGACGATGATCGCGCCGCGCATGTCCTTTGCCGCAACGCCTGTGGCAGGGCGCAGGTCGCCCATCTCGACACCGAGTTCGACATAGAGATTGCACATGCGTTCCATCGCGCCGTGGAGGTAGATCGGGTCGTGGTGGCCGCGGGCGCGCAGTTCGCAGATGACCCGCTGCGCCTTGCCCAGCGCATAGGCGCCGACCAGCACGGAGCGGTCCGGGTTGGCGTGAAGCGCGGCGAGCAGCCGGTCGATCTCGCTGCCCGTATCAGGGTGGCGGAATACGGGCAGGCCGAAGGTCGCTTCGGTGACGAAAATGTCGCAGGGGACCGGCTCGAACGGCAGGCAGGTGGGGTCTGGACGGCGCTTGTAATCGCCGGTGACGACGACGCGCTCGCCCGCATGGGTCAGGACGATCTGCGCCGATCCCAGCACATGGCCCGCTGGCACGTAGCGGATGGTGACGCCGCCCAGCCGAATTTCCTCGCCATAGCCGACCGGGGTGCCGGACGCGGTGCCGTAGCGCAACGCCATGATCGCCAGCGTCTCGCGCGTTGCCCAGACATGGCCATGGCCGCCGCGCGCATGATCGGCATGGCCATGCGTGACCAATGCGCGCTCGCGCGGGACGGACGGGTCGATCCACGCATCGGCGGGGCGGACATAGATGCCGGTGGGGTGGGGTTCGATCCAATGGGCCATATAGGTCCAGAAGATGTGAGAGCGCCGCCGGTTCCGCAAGCTGGTCCCCAACATTCTAGTCACACCGACGTAACGCTATCGTCACGGTGACGACGCGCAGTTGCCCTATGGGCCACGCCACGACCCGATAGCGAGGAGGCTTGAACAGCATGGCGGCACCGGCCCATAAAAACATCACGCGCGCGGTGCATCGCCACCGTCATCTGTCCAAGCAGGGGCTACTGGAGCGCGCCTTTACCTTTGCGTTCCGGGGTCTGGTCTATGCCCAGATTTGGGAGGACCCGGCGGTGGATATGGAGGCGCTGGCGATTACGCCCGACTGCCATGTCGTGACGATCGCTTCGGGGGGCTGCAATGTCCTGTCCTATCTGACCGCCGATCCGGCGAAGATTACGGCGGTTGACCTCAACACTGCGCATATCGCGCTTAATCGATTGAAGCTGATGGCGGCGCGGACATTGCCTGATCATGCGGCCTTCCACCGTTTCTTCGCACAGGCAGACAGCCGGGAGAATGTCGCGGCCTATCGGGATGTGGTGGCCCCGCATCTGGACGAGGCGACGCGGCGTTACTGGGAAGGGCGCGACCTCATTGGGCGGCGGCGGATCGGCGGCTTTGCGCGCGGCATCTACAAGCATGGCCTGCTGGGGCGCTTCATCGGGGCGGCGCATTGGCTGGCGCGGCTGCATGGCGTCAATCCCCGGCGGATGCTGGACGCCACGACGCTGGCCGAGCAGCGGGTGATTTTCGAGGCGGAGCTGGCGCCGATTTTCGACAAGGGCTTTGTGCGCTGGCTGACCAGCCAGCCCGCCTCGCTCTTTGGCCTTGGCATTCCGCCCGCCCAGTTCGAGGCGCTGGCGGGCGATGATCGGATGGACGCGGTGCTGAAAGCGCGTCTGAAGAAACTGGCCTGTGATTTTGATTTGAAGGATAACTATTTCGCGGTGCAGGCGTTCGGGCGGGGCTATGCAGGGGGTGAGGGGCCGTTGCCGCCCTATTTGCAGGCCGCCAATCATGACGCGGTGCGGGCGCGGGCGGACCGGGTCGATGTGCGGCATGTCAATTTCACCGATTTCCTGCGTGATCAGCCCGCCGCGTCGGCGGATCGCTATGTCCTGCTGGATGCGCAGGACTGGATGGATGACGATCAGTTGAACGCGCTGTGGGCGCAGATCACGCGGACCGCGAAACCGGGCGCGCGGGTGCTGTTCCGCACGGCGGGGGAGCCAAGCATCCTGCCCGGACGGGTCGTGAACGCGGTGATGGACCAATGGGCGTATCAGGCCGAGGCGTCACTGGATTACACCGCGCGCGACCGGTCGGCCATTTATGGCGGCGTGCATCTCTATGTGCTGAAGGACGCGTGATGAGCGACCATGGGCGGTTGATGGACGGCACCTATCGGTGGCAGCGGCATATTTATGATATCACGCGCAAATATTATCTGCTGGGGCGTGATGGCCTGATCGCCGATCTGGCCCCGCCATCGGGCGGCAGCGTGCTGGAAATTGGCTGCGGCACCGGGCGCAATCTGATCGCGGTGGGCAAGGTCTGGCCCCATGCGCGGCTCTATGGCGTCGATATTTCGCAGGCGATGCTGGACACCGCGCAGATTGCGGTGGAGCGGGTGGGCATGGCCTGCCGCGTCAGGCTGGCGCGGGGCGATGCGGTGGATTTTGATCCGCAAGCGCTGTTCGGGCGGGCGACGTTCGACCGGGTGTTCATCAGCTATGCGCTGTCGATGATCCCCGACTGGGAAGCCGCATTGCGCCAGGCTGCGCTCTGTGTCGCGCCGGGCGGGCGGCTGGAGGTGGTGGATTTCGGCCAGCAGGAGCGGCTGCCCGGCGCGTGGCGCGCGGTCCTGTTCGGATGGCTGGCGCGTTTCCATGTGACGCCGCGCGCGGTGCTGGGCGACGCGATCGAGGCGGTTGCGCGCGATGTCGGCGGTGAGCCGAGCGTGCGGGCGCTGTATCGCGGCTATGCAGTGCGGGGCGGGGTGTTGCGGCTTTGACCTTACCTCTCCCGACGGGAGAGGTAACGAGACTTGGCAGCTCGCTGCCTAGTCGCAGTGGTGAGGGGATGTGACCTACCGATAGGGCGGATGCCCTCATCCAACTTCGCCTAGCCTCACTCCGTTCGGCAATGCTTCGTATCCTTCTCCCTTGCGGGAGAAGGATTTGGAAGGTCACGCCGCTTTGCGTTCCGCCAGTTCCAGGTCCAGGCGGGACCAGATTTCCACCAGCGCCTTCACCAGATCGCGCATCATCGCTTCGGTGTGGGCGGGGCCGGGGGTGAA
Organism: Sphingobium terrigena; assembly: GCF_003591655.1. Classification (GTDB taxonomy): domain Bacteria; phylum Pseudomonadota; class Alphaproteobacteria; order Sphingomonadales; family Sphingomonadaceae; genus Sphingobium; species Sphingobium terrigena. The sequence continues at coordinate 96,050 of NZ_QVRA01000007.1, read as the reverse complement.
GCGGAGGCGTTCGGTGCCGCGCGGGACGGTGGGATAGTTGATCGGCTGGACATAGGCGCCATATTCGGCGAGCAATATGTCGCTGATCCGCTTCGCCTTGACCGGATCGCCCACCATCAGCGGGACGATATGGGTGACGGATGGCATCACCGGCAGGCCAGATTCGGACATGAGTTGCTTGAGCAGGGCGGCGGAGGCTTGCTGGCCCTCGCGCTCCTCGCTGGAGCTTTTCAAATGGCGCACGCTGGCCAGCACGCCCGCGACCAGCACGGGGGAGAGCGATGTGGTGAAGATGAAGCCGGGCGCATAGCTGCGGATCACATCGACGATCATCTGGTCGGCGGCGATATAGCCGCCCATGACGCCGAACGCCTTGCCGAGCGTCCCTTCAATGATGGTCAGCCGGTCCGCGACAGCATCCCGTTCCGAAATGCCGCCGCCGCGCGCGCCATACATGCCCACGGCATGGACTTCGTCCAGATAGGTAAGCGCGTTAAACTCGTCGGCCAGGTCGCAGATGGCCGCGATCGGCGCGACATCGCCGTCCATCGAATAGACGCTTTCGAATGCGATCAGCTTGGGGGCTTCGGGGTCTTCGGCCTCCAGCAATTCGCGAAGATGATCGACATCATTGTGGCGGAACACGCGCTTTTCGCAGCCGGAATTGCGGATGCCCGCAATCATGCTGGCATGGTTCAGCTCATCGGAAAAAACGATGCAGCCGGGCAGCAGCTTGGCCAGTGTGGACAGCGTCGCCTCGTTCGAGACATAGCCCGACGTGAACAGCAAAGCCGCGTCCTTGCCATGCAGGTCGGCCAGTTCGCCTTCCAGATCGACGTGATAATGGGTGTTGCCGCCGATATTGCGGGTGCCGCCGGAGCCTGCGCCGACATCGTGCAGCGCCTCTTCCATGGCCGCTACGACCTTGGGATGCTGGCCCATCGCCAGATAGTCGTTGGAACACCAGACGGTGATGGGCTTCGGCCCATTATGCCCGTGAAAACAGCGCGCATTGGGGTAGGCACCCCGGTTGCGGAGGATATCGATAAAAACCCGATACCGGCCTTCTTCATGGAGACGGTCGATCGCCTGCGCAAAGATATGCTTGTAGTTCACGCTCGCCCTATCCCTTGACAACCCGCATCCTCTGGGGCGCCGTTTACCGGCAGATGACGCGCTTTACCAGCGCTAACCGTTCGCAGACATAGGGAGAAATACCGATTAGTGATATCGGACCTTTTGTCCAAGGTGCGCAATCAAAGCTGTTCGATCCGGTCGAGACCGTATCGGGCGAGCGCCGGAGCCAGCGCGCGGACATGATCATCGACCCGCGTGAACACGGCGATGCCCGGCGCTGGCGCGTCCGGCCAGGGCTGGCCCTGCGTCAGAAAGGCGATGCGCCGGGCGATGCCCTCACCGCCATGGACGAAGGTGAGCGGCCGCGATGCTGCGGCGGCCAGTTCCGCCTCCACCAGCGGAAAATGGGTGCAGGCCAGCGCCACTATGTCCATCCGGTCGCCGCCCGGCTGATCGGTCAGGCCCGCCAGCGCCGCGCGCGCAATAGCGGGATCGAGCGGTTCGCTGCGCAGCTTGGCTTCGGCCAGTTGCACGAGCGCAGCGCAGCCATGGCGCAGCATGATGCAGTCCGCGCCATGTTCTGCCGCCAGCCGATCGACATAGGGCTGTCGCACGGTGGCGTCGGTCCCCAGCACGCCGAACACGCGGGTCCTGGACGCGAGCGCGGCGGGTTTTATCGCCGGGACGGTGCCGACGACCGGAATGTCGAGTGCGGCGCGCACATGGCTGAGCGCAATGGTCGAGGCGGTGTTGCAGGCAATGACGGCCAGGCGCGGGCGGTATCGCTCCACCAGCCGCCCCAGCAGTGCCGGCACCCGCGCGGCAATCTCCGCCTCGCTCTTGGTGCCATAGGGGAAGCCCGCGCTGTCGGCGGCATAGATAACGGGCGCAGTGGGTATCAGCGCGCGGGCGGGGGCCAGGATGGAGAGACCCCCGACGCCGGAATCGAAAAAGAGGATGGGAGCTTGTGGCGCGACCGTCATTATGGAGCGACATGTCGCGGGATCGGGCGAGGGTGTCAACGCCCGTTCGGTTCAGTCCTTCCCGCCGGGCAGGTCGGCCAGTAGCTTGCGCAGCGCCGCCACACACGCTTCATACTTACCTTCCTCACCAGTGGAGCGCATCAGTTCCAGGTCGCTCCGCAACTGTTCGATCCGGCTGACCGCCATGGCCAGTTTCACCCCGTCAATCTTTTCCTTCAGTTCCACGACCGTCTTGAGCGAATCCGTACTCGTCCAGTCGGGCTGCCGCTGGGCCAGCGTATCGACCGCGTCGAGCAATTTGCCGATCTGCCGCCCATAGCTTTCCTGCGCGACGATCGCCTGTTCGGTCTGCGGCGCGCTCGAATTTTGTTCGTTGACGATGATATTGCCGAAGGACCAGCCGCTATTGATCGATTGCCACAGCTTCTGCGGCGCCAGCGCCATGGCCGTCCAGTTGTGGACAAAGCTGTTAAGGGGATCGAACGAGGCGCTGTCGGTCATGGCAACTCCAGCGGGAAGATGCGGCAAGGATGACGGCGATGCAGGCACAAATCAAGCGAAGTGACTATGACGCTCTGCTTGCCCATTGCCCGCGCCGCCTGTCACGCTATGGTCGCGCGTCCACATTATCGGCGAGACCATGACACCTCCCTGGCTGCTTCCCCTGTTCGTTCTGCTGCTTGGCTATGCGCTGGGTTCCATCCCCTTTGGCCTGTTGCTGACCCGCTTTACCGGCGCTGGCGATTTGCGGCAGATCGGGTCGGGCAATATCGGCGCGACCAATGTGTTGCGCACGGGGCGCAAGGGGCTGGCGGCGGCGACGTTGCTGCTGGACCTGCTCAAGGGCGCGGCGGCGGTGCTGATCGGCGCGGCTTTGATCGACGGTGGCGGGCCGATGGCGGGGGCTGCGGCCTTTATCGGCCATTGCTATCCGGTCTGGCTGCGCTTTGCCGGGGGCAAGGGCGTGGCGACGATGATGGGGGTGGTCACCGCGCTCCACTGGCCCGCTGGCTGCATTTTTGCAGCGGTGTGGCTGGGCGCTTTGTTCGGGACCAAATGGTCGTCGGTTGGCGGCATGGCGGCAGCGGTGAGCGCGCCTGTCGCCTTGTGGTTCATGGGGCGGATCGAGTTGGTCCCGGTGGCGCTGGCGATGGCGCTGATCCTGTCGTGGCGGCATCGCGCGAATATAGCGCGGCTGATACAGGGAACGGAACCGAAGATCGGGTCCAGCAAAGAGTGAGCGAGCAGGAGCGGTTCGACCGGCTGCGGCTCATTCGATCGCCCCGGATCGGGCCGGTCAGCTATCGGCAGTTGCTGGCGCGTTTCGGCACGGCGGGGGCAGCGTTGCGTGCCATCCCCGATCTGGCGGCGCGCGGGGGCGGCAAGGCGAGCGTAGTCGATGCGGGCGCGGTTGAGCGCGAGATTGCTGCGTCGCGGGCCTTGGGCGCGCGCTATCTGTTGATGGGGGACGCGGATTATCCCGCTTTGCTCGACCAGTTTGAGGGCGCGCCGCCTGCGCTGATCGTGCGGGGGGATGCGGCGCTGGCGGCTGGCCAGTGCATCGCCATGGTCGGCGCGCGCAATGCGTCGGCGGCGGCGGTGCGGTTCGCGCGGACGCTGGCGCAGGATCTGGGACAGCGCGGGGCGGTGGTGGTGTCGGGGCTGGCGCGGGGGATCGACACGGCGGCGCATCAGGGATCGGTGGGCAGCGGGACGATCGGCGTCATCGCCTGCGGGCTGGACGTTGTGTTTCCGCCCGAAAATCGTGACTTACAGGCGCAGATTGCAGACAGCGGCCTGCTGGTGACCGAGCATCCACCCGGCGTGCAACCGCTGGCGCGCCATTTCCCCGCGCGTAACCGCATCATCGCCGGACTGGCGGTAGGCACGGTCGTGGTGGAGGCTGCGCCCAAATCGGGATCGCTCATCACCGCGCGGCTGGCTGGCGAGGCTGGGCGGGAGGTAATGGCCGTGCCGGGATCGCCACTCGACCCGCGCGCGCAGGGCTGCAACCAGTTGATCCGCGAAGGCGCGACGCTGATCCAGAATGCCGACGATGTGCTGGAGGCGGTGGGCAGCATCGACATCCGCATGGTGCGGCAGGGCAGTTTCGATTTCGCATGTGAACCCGTCTCGAGCGATGTCGCGGCGGGCGAACGAAGCGCCGTCGTTGCGCTGCTGGGCCATGCACCGGTGCCAGCGGATGAACTGATCCGCCTGAGCGGGCTTAGCCCGGCGGTGGTGCAGACGGTGCTGCTGGAACTGGAACTGGCCGAGCGGCTGGACCGGCTGGCGGGGGGTAGGGTGAGTTTGCGGTGATCATCAATCCCGTCATGCCAGCGAACCCTGAGCCACCTTTGTCGTAACAACGGGGGCGGGTCGAGGGGTTTCCTTTGCAAAGTCGAGGATGCCCATGAGGGCGCCGTGTAGCGTGGCATGGATTTCGCCCCACTTGTCGCCAGGATGCAGGACAATCCGGTGAATGAGCGACCGAATGGCGTCGGAGGCGTCGAGCCGGGTTTCCGGGTCTTCGAGCGCTTGGGTGAATCGCTCTACCTCCCGTTCGTAGATTCCAGCGATGCCGGGATGAACGTCTGGAACAGCCTGCGGGGCCGACGCCATGCGGGTAGCGATTTCGGCCTTCTGCCGCTCCAGTTCCGCCATGCGGGCCTTCATCGTGGGCTGGTACAGCCCGTCCTCGATCGCTGTCATGATCCCGGCAATGGCGCGCTCGATCTTGTCCAGCGCGCGGCGGTCGGCTTCGATCTGCACCCGCTGTTCACGGTTCTCTCGGTTGATATGTTCGGCGTAAGCGGCGACCGCCGCCTGCACCTTCTCCGGCGACACCAGCCGTTCGCGCAGACCCGCAAGCGCCCGCTCTTCCAGCTTTTTGCGAAGGATAGTGCGGTTGTTGGCGCAGATATGGCGGCGATGGTGATTGATACAGCCAAACCGCCCGTTGACCGCCAAGCCGACCGTGCCGCCGCAAACGCCGCATTCGACAAGGCCCGATAGCAGAGTGACGGGACGACGGGCACGGTGCATCCGGCTCGCCTGCGCCGCACGAAGGCCATCGAGCAGCGGCTTATATTGCTCGACCAGCACATCTCGCCGCCGCTTCACCGCCTGCCACATATCGTCACTGACTATTCGCAGGCCAGGCACTTCGACCCGGACCCATTCGGATTCGGGATTGGGACGCCGCACGGTCTGTCCCGTGCGCGGGTCCTTGACGGCCTGCTTGCGATTCCAGACCCGCACGCCGACATACATCTCGTTGTTGAGGATGCCGATGCCCAGCTTGGGCTTGCCGCGTATGGTCGTGTCGCTCCAAGGGCGGCCGGATGGACCGGGAATGCCGTCCCGGTTCAGGTCACGCGCGATGCCGCGCGGACTCTTGCCCGCCGCGAACTCGCGGAAGATGCGCTCCACAATGGGCGCCTCTGCCGGCGCGATCCGGCATTCGCCCCTCACCAGCTCGCCTTCGCTCGAGAGCCGCCGCACCGTGCGGTAGCCATAACCCACCGGCCCCGCCGAAAACCCCTTTTCGACGCGCCCGCGCTGCCCGCGATGGGTCTTCTTCGCCAAGTCCTTGAGGAACAGCGCGTTCATCGTGCCCTTGAGGCCGACATGCAATTCGCTGATCTCGCCTTCGGCCAGCGTCACCAGCGGCACGCGCGCAAACTGAAGATGCTTGTAGAGCGTCGCCACATCCGCCTGATCGCGCGACACACGGTCGAGCGCTTCGGCAATAACGATGTCGAACTTACCCGCCTGCGCGTCCTGGAGCAGCGACTGGATGCCCGGACGCAGGATCATGCTCGCACCCGATATCGCGGCATCCTGATAGCTGTGGACGACATGCCAGCCCTCACGCTCGGCGCGCTCACGGCAGATGCGCAGTTGATCCTCGATCGACGCGGCGCTCTGCTGGTCCGAGGAGTAACGGGCATAAAGAGCAATACGGGTCATGAGAAAAGCTCCTGTGATCCCTTCCGCCGTCAGGCGGCCTTGGTCAGCATGAAATCGACATGGACGCCGTCATAGGGAAAGACGATGCCTCGCCCTTCCTTATGGATTACACCAGCGCCGATGAGTGCCTGCACGTCGCCATGCACCGCCTTCATGTCCCGGCCCACGCGCCGCGCGGCCTCACGGATCGACATGACGCCTTGTCCGGTCATCGCCTGGATCAAATCCCAGCGCTTGCGGGTGAGCGTCTGCCACAACAGATCGGGACTGGCGAAGCTATGATGCGCGCCCTGGGTCTCGCCCCCGAAAGCGGCAAGCGCACGGCGTGTCACATCGTCGCGGCTGGCGACGGAGAGCGTTACGATGTTCATTTTTGCCTCCATTGGTCCACGTCCTTCCAGAAGTCCGCCAGCAATGCGGCGGGCGTCGTGAAGGCATAGGCCGTTTCGCTCTCGCCGATATGCCGATGATCGCTCTTGCCGGCCTCATTGTCGTAGCGCAGCACGCAGACGCCATCGACAATATAGGCGAGGGCATATTTGAGATCGTGCATCGATCCCTTCACCGGCTGCGGCACCCGCCAGATACGAAGCTCCACAAAGGACTTCGAATCAAGCTGGTGACGTTCGTTGAGCAACGGTTCCGCCTTCATGATGGATTATATGCCATCGAATGGCATTGATGTCAATAGCTCCATCAATCCGTTCCTTCCGGCTCATTGTCATTGGCGGCCCTGCACGCGCGGATATGTTGGCGCGCAATATGGCGACCGATAGACTCCGCGATGCGGATCAGCGCCGCATCTATGTCCACGCTGGGCGGCTCAGTGCCCGTCCCGTTATCGTTGGCGGCGGCCAATCGATTGGGCGGCGCGGCGTTGTCACCCTTCTCCATGGCCGGACTTCCCAAGCGATGGAGGATTGTCGTTGTCCGGCCGGTAAGCGGCGGGATCGGCGACCCAGCGATTGACGGCGGACTCATGCCAGCCAGCGCCATGGACGCTGATTGGCACTTGCCGGGGGAATGTCCCTTCCGCGATCTTGCGGTAAATGGTGGACCGGGAAAGGCCGGTGCGGTCGAGAACGGTTTTGAGGCGAATGATACGATCGGTGTTGGGCATAAGAGAGCTTTCAAGTCATGCGTTGCCAAAGCCCCCTAAAGCCAGAATTGGCGGAGTTTCCGCGCAAGACAAGACATCCATTGCAGCCTGTCAGGCCGCCCGGATACATGTCGTAGGGCTGTAGAGGGACGGTGAGGGACATCGGCGGACGTAGAGGGAATTGGCGGGGATTTGCCTGCCTCATCATCCATGCGCATTTTCTCAGGCACTGTTGCCTGATTGCCACGATTTTTACGCTCGCCGGTCCCCGCAGATCGTCTGAGCTATGATGTATTTAGCATATCCATCGTCCTTTTCGATGGCCTGCCCGTCGCGAATCAATCTGCCTCAAACGATCCCACCCCGCAAGGGCGCGGGTACTGAAGTGCCGACTGCGCCAATATCGCGCTAATTCTTCCAATTGTGTTTTAAAACTGCCGAGGCGCGCCTGCTATGTTGGCATGATGGGGGCGCTTCCTGCCTTACAGCCGCGCAGGCCGAATTGACGCGCCGAAAACGTCCGACTGCGCTATTGCTACGCGTCGCTGTAGAATGATGTGTCCCCACCACCATCGCCGCGATAAAAGAGATGTGGCGGGAACCGGTAAAAGCTATCGACGCTGCAAGCAGGCGTCGAGGTTGCGCGGGTTAAGGGGCCTTCCATTCACCGCCACAAAAGAACGGGTGATCTTCACCGCAGTTGCCACATAATCATGTGGTCAAAAATGGCCCGCCTCATCCGCACATAGATGATCGAGAAGAATTGCGGCTTGGCGGGTTCCTAGACAGGTGCGACCTCCAATCCTGCTGTGAAAACGAGGCATGAGGGTCATCACTCCATCCAGCTTAGCCCATTTTCCCGACATACGCCGCCCGCAGACAGCGCATTGAGCCTGTCGCGCTCGCTTCGGTGGCCGCTTCACATCCAACAGTTCCAATCTCCTTTTGGGCGACACGGTGCTGCAAAGTGCCATTACTGTCCCAAACCGTCGCCCGCTCAGCCGTATCCGTGCGATGCAACGCAGATGAAATGCCAATCTATTCCGTTGTGGCTCCCAGCGGGGTAAGCCTACGTCGGGGATAGTGGCATGTTCGCGCCCGCCTGACTTTAACACACAGGGCTTTCTGCCAACATGGAATTGATTGGAAGCCCCCCTTACAACAGCTCGCTGCAAGGTCGCCATGGCAGGGCTTGTTCTCATGAACCGATGGCGGGCGTCCCCGCGCATTCCGCACGGGCCGCGCTCTATTCCGCTTCGCTCCACCGAGCCACCGCTGCGCGCCGTCTCGTCGCCTTCGGCGTCACGATCGCATGACGCGGGGATTGCCAGGTCAATCCCCATGGGGACATCGCGGCGACCGCGATGGCGTTAAGCGGCTCCGGCAAGCGGTGTGGGCGTCGCTACCCTCTAGGCCCGTCGCGGCGGACCGCAACCCGGCGGTGCCGGGTCTTCCTCTTCGTTTCAGCCTTGCAGGTGCAGCCCGCCTCTGCCGACGCGCCTTCCGGTCGCTCTCGCCGCCCACCCCGCTCTTCGGGGCCGGTGTTTTGGCAAGGAGTAAGGACAATGGAACTCAAGCATATCGATATCGCCTGCCTCTCGGTCTCGCCTGCCAATATGCGGGGCATCAGGAAGGCACCGGACCTCACCAATATCCTCCCGTCCGTTCGCGCGCGGGGCATCCTTGTGCCGCTGATCGTGCGGCAGAATGGATCGCCAGACACCTATGAAATCGTGGCAGGCAAGCGGCGCTATCATGCAGCGCTGGCCGTGGCGGAGGAAAGCGGGAGCATCGACCCGTTGCCCTGCGCCGTCATGGAAGCGGGCGACGATGCGGCGGCGCTGGAGGCCTCGCTTATCGAGAATATCGCCCGGCTCGACCCCGATGAAATGACCCAATGCGAAACCTTTACGCGGCTGGTCCGGGAAGGCCGCAATGTGGAGGACATTTCCCTTACCTTCGGCCTGACCGCATTGCAGGTGAAGCGCACCCTTGCGTTGGGCAATCTCATGCCCCGCATCCGCAATCTCTATCGGGCCGAGAGGATAGATGCGCTCACCGTGCGGCACCTGACCCTTGCCACCAAGGGGCAACAGCGGGACTGGCTGGCATTGTTCGACAGTGAGAACGATCACGCCCCCATGGGTCAGAATCTCAAATCATGGCTGATGGGCGGCGCGGCCATTTCCACCAAGGTCGCGCTATTCGACCTCACCAGCTATTCCGGCGAGATCGTCTCCGACCTGTTTGGGGAGGACAGCTATTTCGCCTCTCCCTCCGATTTCTGGACGGCACAGATGGCGGCGGTCGAGGAACGAGCCGCAAGCTATCGGGAGGCAGGATGGCCGGAGGTCGTCGTCATGGAACGCGGTGCGTATTTCCACACATGGGAGCATGAGCGCTGCCCCAAGAAGAGAGGCGGACGGGTTTATGTCGCCATCAGCCATCGCGGCGAAGTCACCTTCCATGAGGGGTATCTGACCACCAAAGAAGTCCGGAGGCGCAAGAAGCATGTTGAAGGGGACGACGCCGGAACCAAGCCAGTGCGCCCAGAGATTAGCGCGCCGATCCAGAACTATGTCGATCTTCACCGCCATGCCGCTGTGCGCGCCGCCTTGCTCTCACAGCCTGCCATGGCGCTACGCCTGATGGTGGCTCATGCCATTGTCGGTTCGCCGATGTGGCGGGTGGACGTGGAGAAGCAGCGCGCCAGCACGGACGCCATCGCCGAGAGCGTGGAGGTCTGTGTTTCGGAAGCGATGTTTGACGCCGGACGGCGCGGGGTTCTGGCGTTGCTGGGCTTCGATACCGAAACGCCTACCGTGACGAACGGCTATATCGGGGATGATGGACTGCCGGGGCTGTTCTTGCGCCTGTTGAAGCTGCCCGACGAAGCGGTGCTGTCGATCCTCGCGATCGTGATGGGCGAGACGCTGACGGCAGGAAGCGCAATAGTCGAGTTGGTGGGCGCGTTGCTCCGCGTCGATATGGCGGCGGTCTGGCAGGCCGATGATGCACTGCTCGATAGCATCCGCGCCAAGCAAGTGATCGGCCGTATTGTCGGAGAGGTCGCTGGCGATGCCGTAGCGACGGCCAATGCCGGGGAGAGCGTCAGGGTGCAGCGCCAGATCGTGCGCGATTGTCTTGCGGGAACGGGCGGACGCACCAAAGTGGATGGCTGGGTGCCGCGCTGGATGGCCTTTCCCCCGTCAACCTATACCGACCGGGGCGGCGTCGGCAGTGCCGAGCGGTGGAATGCGATTGCGCCACTGTTCGATACCGCCAAAGCCGCCGATGAAAAGAAGGCGCAGCCAATGGCCAAAGCCGCCTGACCTTGCCCGACCCGGAGGCGGCTTCGCCTCCGGGTTCCTCGCGTCCGCAAGCGCGCGACCGGGACGGGCACGATCGATCCCGATTTGAAAAAACCGCCCCGGCCAAGCCGGGGCGGTTCGTTTCTTGCTGGAACCAAAGAACGACATTCCACAGACGGTTGGCTACAAACCGCCAATCCTGTCCCCTCTTTGTTTCGCACCCATTTTTTGATAAGCTGTCCGCGCGTTGCGCAAAAGGCAGCGCCAGGACTGCTAATCCTGCCCAGAGAACCAACTCGGAAACCTCGTTTTCCGGGATGCCGTCGCGTATGTCCAAACCTTCGGGTCAAAGGCGGCGGCGCATGTCTCTGGCATGTTAGCAGTTCCGGCGGCTCCCGCGCCCAGCGCGCGGGAGTTCGGGACCAATGCCGCATCCACCCCGTCGCTTCCGCCTCATCCGCCATGGATGCGGAGTGGAGGTCTTATGGACGACAACCATGATGCGCTGGCCCATGGTGCGGACCAACGGCGCGCGACGCGCGATCACAATGAGATGCGCGAGCGCGTCCTGGCACGCGTGCTTCATCTCGATGCCTTCGGCCGAATGGCGATGGAACGCGCTGTACGGATATTGCGCGCCTACTTCGTCGATCGCCGCAGCAGCGCGCCGAGGCGCGGGACGCTGCACTGGTTGATGCTGGTAGGCGACCATGCCGACACGGGCAAGCCGGTGAAATGGGGCAACGAACCGCTCGTCTTCGACATCTGGGGCTTTGTCGATCATGAGGCCTATAAGGGACTGGAACGCTACTGGGGCCGCGCCCAGGCCGTGCTTAAATCGGAACTGGGTCGGGCAATAGCCGTCGAGCTTTCCGTCTTCACCATTGCCGAGGCCGGACGCTTTCATCTTACCAATCCCTGGCTGGCCAAGCGCTATGACGGTGGGATCATTCTCTTCGACCGGGCGATGGACCCGCCAAGTGCCGAACGCCAAACGATCCATGACCGGATCACGGCGGGGGCCGACGCGCTGGACGAGCCGCAGAGCGCGGCGTTCGCCCAATACCGCCGCCGTGGTTTTGACCTCGCCCGGATCGCCAACAAGCTGCACGCCAGCGCCGCAGAAGCCGAAATGCATCTGTCGGAGGCGTTCGGCGCATTGCTGGCCCGCCTTGGCGACGATGCACAGCCCCAGTCCCTGCGTCCCGGCCTTGGCCAGCATCCCCGCCATAATCTCGACCTCTATCACCGTCCCGGCGACTTCGACCGTATCCTGGCCGTGACATTTTATCGCCGCGCGGTGGATTTCGTGGGGCTGATGGTGGAAGGGCATGCGCGTGATCGTCCCTCGCTCGTCGTGCGCGAAGCGGCCAATGCGAGCGAGTTTGCGCTAAAGACGCTCCTGCTTCGCGCAGGTTGTTCCGACGAGTGGAACCGCCAGCATATCGGCCTCGATCTTGAGCGGGAGCTGGAAGAGGCGCAGGCAAACGGAATGCCGCCGCCCTCGCCGGAACTGGCGCGGCTGATCCCGCCGCTGTCGCGCTATCACCGTCAAGGACGAACGCCCGATCAGGCGCGCGCCGTGCTTGCCGTCATGCCGCCCGCCGAGATCGTGGAGACGGTCGCGACATTGCTCAACGCTGTGGGACGGATCACCGGCTACACCGGCCTGCCGGGGGAGAGGGGTGCATGATGTTGCGCACCGATCTCGACCATCTGCCATTTGCCATGCAGCAGGAGGTCCGCCGAATTGCCGCGCTGCTGTTTGAGGGGTTCGACGCCATGCTCGCGGGCAAGCGCACTGAACGCTACAAATCAGGCCATATCGTCAAGTTGATCCTTTATGGCCATCATGCGGCGCAGAATTGGGCATTCGCTCCTCCCGCCGCGCCGATTCGGTTGCTCGCGATCGTCAACCACAACAAGCTTGCTGCCCGCCGCGGCGATTGGACGGCGGTGCGCGATCGGCTCCGCCGGGGGTGGGAATTGGGTGAAATCACGCATCCGGTGCGGCTCTGCGTACACAGCCTGAGCCACGTGAACCACGCGCTCGTTCATGGCGTGCCATGGTTTGTCACGATCGCGACCGAGGGCATCGCGCTTTATGAGGCGAGCAGCGCGCGAATGGAGTCGCCACGCACATTGCCTGCCGCCCGTCATCATGAACATGGAAAAGCGGAGTTTGCCCGTTGGCATGGGCGTGCGACGGAATTCCTGTTGGGTGCAGCATTCTATCAAAGGCGGGACAATATGCCGATGGCAGCGCTGCTGCTGCATCAGGCCTGCGAGCATCTCTATCAGTGTGTGGCTTGGTCACTCACCCTGCACGGGCTACGCACCCACGCGCTCGACGAATTGCGCGAGGTGGCCGAAGAACTGGACAGGGAACTTGCCAAAGCATGGCCGCGCGACACCCTGTTCGAGCGCCGTGTCTTTGGCTGCATCCGTCGCGCTTATGTCGAGGTCCGCTACGGCCGGAACTTCCGCATCAGCCCGGAGGAACTGGCATGGGCGATGGAGCGTGCCGCAACCCTGAACCATCTGGTGGAAAATAGATGCCGCGAAAGACTTGACGCAAGAGCTACCGCCATCGGGGAGACTGCGCATGGGTGAGCCGTCCCAGCAATTGCGCGCGGCCTATGACGCCGCCATGGCGCGAATCCCGGTCGTGACGCGCGCGATATTCCTGATGCACCGCGTGGACGACCTCTCTTACGCCGAAATCGCTCATCGCTTGTCCATCAGCGACAGCGCAGTTCAGGCATGCGTGGCTGAAGCGCTGGGCATGATCGCCGCGATCCTGGATGGCGGCGTGTCGAAGCGTTGGAGAAATACGGACATCGCGCCTGCCGAAAGCGACCTGCGCCGCCGTTATCGCGCCTCGTGCCAGGAGCGCTTGCGCGCTTTGGGCCATAGCGAACCGCTGGCCTGGGATAGCGGGTGCGATGACGACCTGATCGTCAACATCGCCTTTCTCCAGACGCTGCCCGCGCCGGTTCTCGAAACCTTTCTTCTCAGTCGCGTCGATGGCCTCAACTACCGGCAGATAGCCAAACGCATGTGGACACTGCCCTTCGTCGTCCGCCGCAGGATGCTGTATGTGGTTCGCTCCCTCGATCGGCAGCCCATGACGTTCGAGCAATGGTTGCGCGCAGGGGCATTGGCAAAGGATCTGACGACCTGAGCGACATATATCACGGAAAAGGCGAGGCGAGGCTGCTCGTCAGGCATCACACTGCGGGCGATGCCGCGAATTATCAGCGATGCATGATGACTCCTCAGTGTGGGGCGTTTGCTCCCTTCGGCGCTGCAAGGAACGAGGCCCCACCGGATGCAGTCCTCAAGTTGTGGGGCCTCGCCGGACCTCTTTTAGCTGCCGTGCATGAATATTGAATGACCGGGAATGAACGATAGGCCCATAGCGAGCAATATCGCATGCATCATGCTAGAGGGTATTTTGGTCTGGATCACCGACTTGTGCGGCTGGAACGTGAGCACCGCCGATATCTATCGCCAGTATCTGAGGGCGATCGGGAGCCGATGCCAGTTTCATGATAGCGCGGCGTTCGATCTGGAAGTCCCGATCGCCCCATCGCACCCATATACAAAACTTTATCCGCATGGGGTGGCTGGGGTTCATAACATGATCCAATGCCTGGTTGAGCGACAGGCCGACCAGTTCGGGCGTATACTCCCCTTCCCGTGATCGCCTTACGCCAACGATGGCCGAAGCATCCCATGGCACTGGTAGTTTTTCGCATAGCTTCGGCATCTCTCACGCATATAGCGGTGTCATGATCGAGGCAAGCTGGGCAGTATCGAATTATCGTGGTGCCGGAATCGGTTCGCCACCTTTCATAAACGGTTCATCTGCCGTCTTCTAGGGGCGCTATCCCGGCGCTAATGCCCCCCGCTCTATGCCGGGCTGCGAAGCCTTGCTTTGTGACTGACCCCGCAAAGAAAGACTTCGCAGAATCTCGCCGATCCTGTCAACACGGGCACTTATTGGGTCTATAAGCAGCCGGGGAGATTCAGCAGGGCATCTATCGCAAACCCATCACTCAACACAAGCCTTCGCGGTTTCTCAGCCACTTCAATCCGGACGAGATTGGCGCCGATTTGTAGCCAGAAGCTGTCATCCCCCTTTCGGATCAGGTCGATGACCATAGAGACATCTCGGTTCCACCGTTGCATGGTTTCGTGATCTCGACCACCGAGGCGGTACAAAGGGTGATTCAGTTTTGTTAGATCGCGCTGAACGCAGGAAACAAGATATTCGGCCATCAATTCCACATCGGTTAACCCCGACGCCACAAAAGGGGGGGGGCGCCGGGGTCTGATCGAAGCACGCCCTGGTGGGGACCGTAAGGACGCATTAATGGTTTTGCGTATAATCATGAAAAAGTGATTAACGAAGCGTTGTTATCAGAGATCGGCCAGCGCTATTTCCGCAGTTTGCCGGACGGAGTAACCCCGCTACTGTCGCCTTGACACGTCGAACGCCATAGTCGCTCGGCTTCATCGACAACAGGCAGCAAGTCCTGATCGGCCCAGACCGATTGAAGGCGGGAGCGCACGGCGTCGGGTTCGCCATCGCGTGGGAACAGCGGATCGGCCCTGGAAAACATGATCAGACTATGCAAGTCGCCATTTATCTCGGCAATCTCGGCGAGCCATTGTCCGAATGGCAGTCCAGGGTTGGGCGGCGGCGATGTCACAGGCATACCTCAATAAGATAGCAAAATGGCCGATTTCACCGGCTGACCTTCCATCCCGCTCCTATGTGTTCTTTCACCGCTATGCGATGCAATTGTTACACAACCGTGCCGTTCCTTCCATCGGAATAGGGGCCGATGGAAGCAGAAAGCGACGCTTTGTTCGGACGGCTCGGCGAATTGTTCGTCTACATCCTTCCCGCCTGGCCTTCCCTGGTTCCGAGGACGTCACCACGGGGAACCGAGCAGCACATTGGCATCACCCTTGGCTGAATTTGCCGCGCGGTGGACTGGCCTGGCCTCGCGTTTTCGCGTCCAGCGGATCGATGTCCTTGGCGAACCGCAATCCTGCCAGTTCATCCCTAACCCAAACGGTCGTGGCCGCGATTTCTTCCAGGCGCCCGATGTCGAGTAACAGCGTCTGTCCAACCTTCAAGTGTCCGGCGCCATCGATGCAAGCGCCTCCCGCCGATATGTTCCGCACGCGATGCACCGACGGCTCGGCGGCAGTGAATCCGGTCGCCCTTCCCCGAAGGAACACGCTCTCTCGCGAAGCTACACGGCGATTTATTCGGCTGGGCATGCTTCCTTTTTACCGATCGAGGCTTACCAACTGATTGAAGCGTTGCCGGACAGCTTTGAGCTTTCGATCTAGGGCAGCGCGCTGGCCTCGCATGTGACCGATGCGCCGGAGTATGCGGCAGAGATGCTTTATCCGTCGCATAGTCGCTTGCCATGACGAATGCTGCCATCAGGGAGCGGCCGATTGCGATGGTACGACGCTAGTTTTACCTGCGACATGACAACGGCTATGATTGGCGATCAACCATGTTGCACAGAGCGGCGAGAGGTCACTGCGACGCCTCGCCATCGGCTGCGGGGTAATGGATCATCAACTTGCGAGGTGGAAACATGAGCGCCGCCGATTTCTACCACCAGAACGCCGCCAGCGAGCGTCTCGCGGCTTCGAAGGCAGATCTCCCCAACCGGCGACGGCAGCATGAGCAGTCCGCTGAACGTTGGGAACAAATGGCGCGCGCTGCGGAGGAGACCGAACGGCGCACGTTGATCAATGAGGCCCAGAAGCGCGCCTTCCGATAACCGTTGGTCGCCATGCGCGAGTGAACGCAACGGCTGGATATGCAGGCGCGTATCCTACGCTGGCTAGGCAGCTTCGACCATCACTGGCAGGAAATCATTGCCGATGTGCCCGGAACCGGGAAGCTTGCGTGCATTCCGGCAGTCATCGGCAGCCATGCAGTGGAATAGTTCAGTTTCATGCCACTGCACAATCGTCGGGATGGCCCCGCCTCAGCGATTTATTTCTGCGTTTGCTCGGGCGTCCTCTGCGGTGAACCCGCGCTTCCCCTTGCGCTTCCAGAGGGCAAGCGCGTTGGCGCGTTCCTCTCCGCGCAGCCGGTCGGCAAGGGTGAGGAACGCGCCGTAGAGCGTCGCGCGATCATCATCGGTCAGATCGACCAGCCCCGCCTTGATGACGAGGCCGCCCAGTTCGATCAGATGCCGCGTTCTCTCCCGCCGCTTGACCTGCCAATCCCGCATGTCGGCTCGTGCCTTCCGAGCCTCAAGTCGATGACGCGCCGCCGTCGAGTGGGAGAGTACCGCTTTGCTGGCCAGAAGGTCCGCCCGCAGACTTGCCGCCTTTGCCAAGAAAGAACGCCACGCCCGCCTTGCGCCAGCCCTCCTTTGTCGCGGCGTCCTTCACCGTGGCAACATGGAGCAGTGCCCCGGCCAGTATATCGGCGTCGAGCGCATCGGCCCCGGTCGCGGCCACCAATTCGCCAAGTTGCCTCACACGCCGCTCCTTGAGCGCCTTGGCCTTGTCAGCCAGGGCTTTGAGTTCCGAATCAAAATCGCGGGGCTTGCGCATCGCAAAGTCTCCATTGAGTGTTGATGGCGCTATGATCGCCGCGCAGTAGAGTCGCCGGGACAGCCTGACACCGCCTAGTCCCGTCCGAGAAATTTTCGAGAAGGGCGCGCTTATACGTCGTTCCGACGTGCGCTTGAGCGTAGTAGATGGACGATCGTCATGGCGATCTTCCACTTCTCCGTTCAGGTCATCAGTCGCGCGGCGGGGCGTAGTGCCGTCTCCGCTGCTGCCTATCGTGCAGGCGAACGCCTGCACGACGAGCGCCTCGACCGGCCCCAAGATTTCCGTGCCCGCTCCGGCGTCGAGCATAGCGAAATTTTGCTGCCCGAAGGTGCGCCCGAACATTGGCGCGACCGCGAACGCCTCTGGAACGATGTCGAGGCTTTCGAGAAGCGCAAGGACGCTCAGCTTGCCCGCGAGGTCGAGTTCGCCATTCCGCGCGAAATGACCAAGGCGCAGGGCATAGAACTGGCCCGCGATTTTGTGTCTGCCGAGTTTGTCGATCGCGGCATGATCGCCGACCTCAATGTGCATTGGGACATAGGCGCGGATGGCCAGCCTAAGCCGCACGCGCATGTCATGCTCACCATGCGGGAGGTTGTACAGCGCGAGGACGGCACCGCTGGCTTCGGACCGAAGGTGCGCGAGTGGAACGATCATGAGAATGTCGAGCGCTGGCGCGAACGCTGGGAGACCCACGTCAACGCCCGCCTTGCCGAACTCGACATAGACGCGCGCATCGACCGCCGCAGCCTTGCCGAGCAGGGCATAGACCTTGAGCCGCAAAGCAAGATTGGTGGTCCCGCGCACCGGATGGACGCCCAGGGGTTGGAAGCCGACCGCGCCGAGATGCACCGCGAGATTGCGCGGGAGAATGGCGAACGCATCATCGCCGATCCCGGCATCGCCCTTAATGCCATCACCCACCAACAGGCGACGTTCACCAACCGCGATATGGCGATGTTCATCCACCGGCATAGCGACGGGCAGGAGCAGTTTAACGTCGCCATGCGCGCGGTGCGTGCTTCGCCGGACCTGATTGCCCTGGGCAAGGACGGGCGCGGCGACGAGCGGTTCACCTCGCGCGATATGATCGAGACCGAACAGCGGATGAGCCGCGCCGCTGATCGGCTTGCGATGGACCGGAGCGATGGTCTCTCGGCGGCGACGACCTACGCCATTCGCGCCGCCGAGAGTGCGGGCCTTACCCTGGGGGCAGAGCAAGAATCCGCGCTGCGCCATATAACGGACGGGCGCGGCTTGTCACTGGTGCTGGGTTATGCCGGGACCGGCAAAAGCGCCATGCTGGGCGTGGCGAGCGACGTTTGGGAAAGCGCGGGGCTAAATGTTCGCGGCGCGGCGCTTGCGGGCATCGCCGCAGAGGGGCTGGAGAATGGCTCCGGCATCGCGTCGCGCACCATCGCCAGTATGGAACATGGCTGGGCGCAGGGCCGCGATCTTCTAACCTCCCGCGACGTGCTGGTGATCGACGAGGCGGGCATGGTCGGCACGCGCCAGATGGAGCGCGTCCTGTCGCATGCCGCCGATGTTGGCGCGAAGGTCGTCCTTGTCGGCGATCCGCAGCAATTGCAGTCGATCGAGGCGGGCGCGGCGTTCCGCGCCATCCACGAGCGCCATGGCGGCGTCGAGATCACACAGGTTCGCCGCCAGCATGAAGGCTGGCAGCAGGATGCTACCCGGCATTTGGCGACCGGCAGAACCGGTGAGGCGATTGCCGCCTATGCCGACAAAGGCATGGTGCATCAGGCCGAGACGCGCGATGATGCGCGGCGCGATCTTGTTGAACGCTGGGACCGCGAACGGCAAGCAAATCCCGATGCCAGCCGCATCATCCTGACCCACACCAATGCCGAGGTACGCGACCTCAACGAGGCGGCGCGCGCGGCAATGCGCGATGCGGGCGAGTTGGGCGACGAGCGTCAGGTGAAGACAGAGCGCGGCGACCGCCTGTTCGCGCCGGGCGACCGCATCATGTTCCTACGCAACGAACGTAGCCTGGAGGTGAAGAACGGCACGCTGGGCACCATCGAAAAGGTAAGCCCGGACCATATGTCCGTCCGCACCGATGACGGGCGTTTCGTATCGTTCGACACCAAGGATTATCGCGACCTCGACCACGGCTATGCCGCTACCATCCACAAGGCGCAGGGCATGACCGTGGACCGGGCGCATGTTCTGGCGACGCCGGGGATGGATCGCCACGGGACCTATGTCGCCATGTCCCGCCATCGTGATGGGATGGCGCTTCATTATGGCCGCGACGATTTTCGCGATCAGTCCCGGCTTGTCCGGACGCTCTCACGCGAGCGCGGCAAGGACATGGCCACCGATTACAGACAAGCCGACCCCGCAAGGGAATATGCCGAACGACGCGGCATTAGCTTTGGCGAGCGCGTCGCGGAAATCGTCAGGCCGATTGTCGAGAAAGCGCGGGGCATATTCGACAATTTCCGACCCCATATTCCTTCACGGCAGAAGCACGACATTTTCGCGGGTTTCCAGCCGAAGGCCGAGCCGCGCGCACAGGAGCAGGCCGTTCGGCACCAGCCCGAACACGACACGCAGCCGCTTCGCGCAGGCGGCGTACGCGGCGCGGTGGAGCGCTATGCCAAGGCGCTGGACGCGATCCACCAGACACGAGTGCAGGGTCTGGACGCCATGCCCCACCAGCGCGAGGCACTCGACAGGGCGCGGGATGCACTGGACGCGATCCGGCCCGAAGGTTCCTCCGACCTGAGCAGCGCGTTCAGCAGCAGCCCGGAGCTTGTCCGCGAGGCCGCCGAGGGGCGCGGCCAGGCGGCAGTGCGGGCGATGAGTCAAGAGACCGAAATCCGTATGGACCCGTTCCAACGCGCCGATCGGTTCGTGGAAGGGTGGCAGCAGTTGCAGCGCGATCATGCCGAGCTTGTGCGCGACGGCAATTTCCGAGGCGCGAAGAGTGCCGCGCAGCAGATGGCGGGCATGGCGAAAAGCCTTGAGCGCGACGCCCAGCTAGAATCGGTGCTTGGTCTGCGCAGCCGCGAACTTGGGCTTACGATCGGCCAGCAGGCGGGCCGCAGCCTATCCCACGACCTCGCATCTTCCATTCCTTTCGATCACGGACGCGACATCGGTCGCGGCATGAGCCGCTAACCCCAAGGAGACCATGACATGGATGACGAACAGAGCCTTCTCAACGAACCGGAGCCGGAACCCCGGCCCAATGCCGCCGCCGAGGCGTTCGCCCATCTCTCGGAGCGCGTCGCCGCTATGGAGGAGCGGCTTGAAGGGCGCATGGCGGTGATGGCCCGCGCGCTTGAGCATATCGCCGTCGAAAAACAGAGCATCGAATTTCCCGACTACGGACCGACGCTTGCCAAGATGAACGGCTATCTCGCGACGCTGGCAGGGCAGACGAAGACAATCATGGATGCGCCCGCCATGCAGTTGACGCCGGAGAGCATGGCGGAGCGGATCGACGTGGCGGCGGATGCCGCACGAGCGACCGATAAGGCAACCATCAAGAAATCGCTGGAATTGCATCATCAAGCCCATGCGGATCTGATGCGCGCGATCGGCGCTGTTCGCACCAAACAGGAACAGCGTTGGCACATCGCCTGCCTCGGAGGCGGCACAGCGCTGGCCTTATCGCTTCTGTGGATGATCTATCCCGGCTGGGCGGCCAGCATCGGCCCGCAAAGCTGGCTCTGGCCGGAACGGGTTGCCAGTCGCACGCTAGGCGAGCCGTCACTATGGGATGCTGGTATCCGTCTCATGCGCGCAGGGAACCCAGAAGGCTGGCAGGCAATCGTGGACGCCGCCGACCTGGCACGCGAAAACCGCGAGACGCTTGCCGCATGTCAGAAGGCCGCGTCTAAAGCTAAGGAGCCGGTAAGTTGCACGGTTAGGGTATTCACCTCGATCAACCCCTAAAACGGGCTGTTCGGCGCACATCGGACGAACTCGCCAAGCTACTGGCTCGCGATGGCACCGTTAATATGCTGGGCGCCGTCCGTACGCGGTTTCCCTGGCTGCGCCACGTCTTTGCCGACGGCGACTACGCTGGCAACAAGTTGCGATCTGCCCTCGTTGGCATCGGCAAGTGGACTATCGACATCATCAAACGCTCGGACAAGGTCAAAGGCTTCGAGGTGCTTCCTAGCCGATGGGATGTTGAGCGTACCCCCGCATGGCTCGGTCACTGCCGACGCCTCGCCAAAGACTGTGAACCGTCCGTCGCATCGTCCACCGCTTGGACTCTCATCGCTCAATCCGAATGATCACACGCCGAACGGCAAGATCCTGTCAAATATGAGAAACTTCGGAATCCGGCTCTTAACAAAGTCGATCTCGGGATAAAGCGAATGAACGGATCCTGTAAATTGCACAGTCGCGATGCGGAACTGGTTCGAGTACACTCCTGTTCCTCCATAACGAAACTTCACCGGCCAAAGATATCAATGGTTTACTATTTTTTTGCACTTTTATCTCTATGATTCAATGGCTTGCTTAACGGCACCCTTGCACCGCCGTCACGAGAAACCTGGTTTGGAGGCACGTCAAACTGCTGCACCAACTCGACCCGTGTCTTCTCCCTCTTCAGGACAGTGCCCCCTTCGCTTTGAATGCCGGGCTGTGATTACGGCGTTTTCTTTTTCTCATCTCTGCTCCTGTTACAGAGCCATCTTGGTTGCCGTCCGGCAGAAAATCCACTTTTCTCACGATCGTTCCCCAGATCACTCGTCTTCAATCTAACGGCAGCGTAGCGTCGACACGGATGCTAACAGCATGACGCCGGCAGCAAAAGCCATCGTCCAGATCGGCTCGTTCGGAAAAAAATGCCGCATGATCGTGCCCATCACGGTCGCAACCAGCAGTTGCGGAATTACGACGAAGGCGTTGAACAGACCCATGTAGATGCCGAGCTTCGCCTGCGGCACGCTGGACGCCAGCATGGCATAGGGCATGGCGAGGGTGGATGCCCAGGCGATGCCGATCGCGACTTCCGAGAGCAGCAGCAGTTGCGCGTCGCGCAGGAACAGGAAGGACAAGAAGCCCAGTGCGCCCAGCATCAGCGCGATGGCATGGGTGTTGGCCTGGCCGATGCGGCGGGCGAGCGGTTGGAGCAGGAAGGGGGCGGCGAGAGCGGCGACGCCATTATAGGTCGCGAACAATATGCCGACCCAGTTGGCCCCGGCATTATAGGCGGGGCTGGCGGGATCGGCCGATCCGAACATATATTGGGCGACGACCGGCGTGGTATAGATCCACATGATGAACAGCGCGGACCAGGTGAAGAATTGGACGAGCGCCAGTTTCTTCATCAGCGGCGGCATGGCTGCGAAATCGCCGACGACATGGCTGAGCAGATTGTCGTTGCGACCCTGGCCATGGAGCCAGCGCGCGGCGCCAAAGGCGGCCAGCAACGCGCCGAGCAGATAAAGTTCCTTTTCCAGCGACCATGTCCACACGATCGCCAATATGGCGATGCCTATTGCGATCCAGCCTGCTCCACCCGCAGGCATGGCGCGGGTTGCCGGTGCGAGGCCTGCGGCGTCGTCATCGGCCCGCGCAAAACGGGCCATCTGGTCGGGGGCATATTCGCGTGTCGTCAGCACGGTCCATAGCACCGCCAGGAACAGCGCCGCCCCGCCGATATAGAAGCTGATCCGTACCGTGTCGGGCACCCCCGGCCCGACGGCGACATTGGCGACACCCATCCGGTCAAGCATCCAGGGGGTGGCCGACCCGATCACGGCACCTGCGCCGATGAAGGCGGTTTGCAGGGCGTAGCCAGCCATATGCTGATCCTTGTCCAGCATGTCGCCGACAAAGGCGCGGAACGGCTCCATCGATATGTTCAACGATGCGTCGAGTATCCAGAGCATCATCGCCGCCGCCAGCAGACCGGGGGCATTGGGCATCCCGATCAGCGCCGCTGCTGCGAACAGGGCACCCACAAAGAAATAGGGGCGGCGACGGCCAAACCGGCACCAGGTCCGGTCGCTATAATGGCCGATGATCGGCTGGACCAACAGGCCGGTCAGGGGCGCAGCGATCCACAGCAACGCCAGATCGTCCAGGCTTTCGCCCAGCGACTGGAAGATGCGGCTCATATTGGCGTTCTGAAGGGCGAAGCCGATCTGGATGCCGAAGAAGCCGAAGCTGATATTCCACAGCCCCGCAAAACCCTGTCGGGGGCGGGTTACCTGTGTGCTGTCATTTTGCCCGTCCATCCCGCATCCGCCCCTTAACTTCGCATATTTCCCGGCAATTTCGATATTTTATTGCCCGTTTCTGATCCTATCGGAAAGTCGGATGTCGATGCAGGCCGCGGTTGGAAGCATAGAGATCGCGCGGCCTGTAGGACAGGAAATAGGATGTCAGCGCCGGCGTGGTTTGCCGCCCGCCACGAAACGGATCGCCTGACCGCCACCGGGTGCCAGCGCGATCGTCAGCCGGTCGCCCTTCCTGACCGTCTTCTTCTCGATCACGATCGCGTGGCGCGCATCGGTGCGATAATCCGCGCCCGGTCCGTCACGGTAGATTTCCGCGACATAGCTGCGCCCGGCATCCAGAAAATCGAGCGTCGCCTGGCTGGCGCGGGCTTCTTCGTCGCCAACCGCACCCAGATACCAGTCATCGCCGCCCTTTTCCTTGCGCGCGATCGTGACATAGTCGCCGACTTCGCCGTTCAGGACGCGGGTGTCGGACCAGTCGGTCGGCACATCCTTGATGAACTGGAAGGGGCCGGGATATTTCGCGTAATTTTCCGGCGTATCGGCGGCCATCACCACGGGCGAATACAAGACCACATAGAGGGCGAGTTGCTTGGCGATCGTCGATTGGATCGTGCTGCCTTCCGACCCGGAGAGGCTGAGGACGCCGGGCGTGAAATCCATCGGGCCGCCGAGCATCTGGGTGAAGGCCAGATTGGCTTCATGTTCCGGCGGGTTCTTGCCGCCGACCCAGGCATTATATTCCATGCCCCGGCCACCTTCGCGCGACACCCAATTGGGGTAGGTGCGGCGCAGGCCGGTGTCCTTGACCGGTTCGTGGCTGTCGATGCTGACCTTATATTTGGCGGCGGCCTGCACCACGCGCAGATAGTGGTTCACCATCCACTGGCCTTCATGCCATTCGCGATGGTGGGTGCCATCGGCATCGACGCGCTCGATCTGCCCGGCATCGGTGACATAGCCGGTCTTGACCACCTGTTCGCCATGGTCGGCTGCCCATTTGAAGGCGCTGTCGAGTTGCGCGTCATAATGGCTAACCGATCCGCCGGTTTCATGATGGCCGATCAGCGTGACGCCCTTCGATCTGGCATAGGCCGCAAGCGCGTCCGCGTCGAAATCCTCGGTCGGTTGCGAGAAATTCATGGCATTGCCATTGCCGAACCAGTTGCCGTCCCAGCCGACATTCCATCCCTCGACCAGCACGGCAGGGATGCCGCTGGCGGCGGCAAAGTCGATATAGCGGCGGACATTGGCGTTGGTCGCACCATGTTTGGGACCGCGCGCCCAGCTCCATTCGCCCTTGATCATGTTCCACCACACGCCCACGAACTTGCCCGGCTTGATCCAGCCCGACACGTCGCCCAGCTTGTTGGGTTCGTTCAAGTTCAGGATCATGTGGTTCATGTAGAGGCCCGCCGCATCGTCGGCGATGGCGATGGTGCGCCAGGGCGTCGAGAAACCCGCATCACGCGAGGCTTTGGCAGTGCCAGCGCCAGGCGTCAGGGCGGCGCGGAACATGTTGCCCTGCACCCGCGCCAGGTTCATCGCGCTATAATCGACCAATGCCGCTTCATGCAGCGCGACATGGGTGCCGCTGGCGAGCTTTACCGTCATGACGGTCTGCGCCGTGCCGACCGCATCGAGCGGCGTCTTGTCGTAGAGATATTCTTCGCGGTTCCATTCAAAGGCGGGCTTCCACCAGGCGGTGCCGGGCTGGGCGAAGGCGAACTGGGTCAGTTCCTCGGCGATATTGGCATGGTGCAGATTGGGCTGGTCGGGCAGGGTGTAGCGGAAGGCCACGCCATCGTCGAACAGGCGGAAGGTCACATCCATTTCGCGCTGAAGGTCGGTTTTTTCGCGGAAGGCGAGGCGGATTTCGCTGTGATTGTCGCGGATGGTCGACCATTCGCCCCAGGGCTGCGTCCAGTTCGTGTCGCGCCGGTCGCGCTTCGTGTCGGCCAGCGTCAGGTTGCGCTCGATCTTGGGCGCGTCGGTGAGCATGAAGCCAAGGCGGCTGTCGGCGATCAGCGGCTGGCCGTCGCGCTGCACGGCGTAGCTGGGGCGGCCTTCGCCATCCAGGCTGACGGTCAGGGTGATGCGACCATCGGGCGAGGCGGCCTTGGCGACGACATCGGCGCGTGCGGCGATCGGGGCCAGCGACAGGGCGAAAAGCGGGATCGCCAAAATGCGGAGGGTGGGCGCAGTCAGTCGCGTCATGCTATATGTCCTTGATAGTGGGCGACGAGGGCGGCGGCGGCGGGGAAGTGCCATGCCGTGGTACCCCCGCATGTCAGCATCGGCTGCCAGCGGTCCGCATCGTGCGGCGTCCAACTGACCGGCTGATCGCCAAGGTTGAAGATGCAGAGCAGCTGTTCGCCGCCATGGCTGCGTTCGAAGGCAAGCAGGTCACCGGGCATCTCCCGAAAGTCCACGGTGCCGGCGCGCAGGGCAGGATAGGCCTTGCGCAAGGCGAGAACCTCACGAGTCCAGTGCAGCAGGGAGGCGGCGTCCGCCTCCTGCCGATCGACGGCGAGCGGGCGATGCGCTTCCCCGATCGGTAGCCAGGGTTTGGCGTCGGAGAAACCGAGATAGGGCGCATCGGCGATCCACGGCATCGGCGTGCGGGCGCCGTCGCGGGACAGGGTGAGTGGCCAATTGGCGATGGCTTCGGGGTCTTGCAGATCCTCGAACGCGATATCGACCTGCGACAGGCCCAATTCCTCGCCATAATAGAGGAAGATATTGCCGCGCAGGCAGGCGAGCAGCAGCATTTTCATCCGGCAATAGGCTTGCGGGTCATGGTCCTTGGCCCAGCGCGACACGGCGCGCGGGGCATCATGATTTTCAAAGGCCCAGCTTGGCCAGCCGATCCCCTGTTCCGCCGGCCATTTTTGCAGCGCGCTTTTCATCAAGTCGCTGGTCAAGGCAGGGGCATAGAGGAAGTCGAAGCCATAGGCGGTGTTGAGGCGCTGGTCGCCCTGAGTAAAGGCCTTCATCTCCCGGTCGCTGTCCGCGCCGCCGACTTCGGCGACGGTGAAGCGATCAGGATAGGCGTCGAACACGCTGCGGACTTTCTCCAGGAACAGGGGGATGTTCGGGTGGCTCTGATTATAGGTCTTGATCTGGAAATCGAACGGGCGGGTGCGCAGGCTGCCATCGTCGGGTGCGGGCGGATTATCGCGCAGCTCTGGATCGTGCATCGAATGGTTGATCGCATCGATGCGAAAGCCATCGACGCCCCGGTCGAGCCAGAAGCGGATGATGTCGAACACGGCCGCCTGCACGTCCGGGTGGTGCAGGTGCAATTGCGGCTGTTCGCGCAGGAAGCTGTGCATATAATATTGGCCACGCCGTGCGTCCCAGGTCCAGGCCGGACCGCCGAAGACGGACTGCCAATTATTGGGCGGTGATCCGTCCGGCTTGGCATCGGCCCAGACATACCAGTCGGCCTTGGCATTGTTGCGGCTGGCGCGGCTTTCGACGAACCAGCCATGCTGGTCGGATGTATGCGCCCAGACCTGATCGACGATGACGCGCAGGCCCAGCGCATGGGCACGGGCGACCAGCGCATCGAAATCGGCGAGCGTGCCGAAAATCGGATCGACGTCGCAATAGTCCGACACGTCATAGCCGAAGTCGCGCATCGGGCTTTTGAAGAATGGCGACAGCCAGATCGCATCGACCCCCAGTGACGCGACATAAGGCAGGCGGGCGGTAATGCCGTTGAGGTCGCCGATACCGTCGCCATTGGAGTCGGCGAAGCTGCGCGGATAGATTTGGTAGATGGCGGCACCGCGCCACCATGGTTCAGGCATGTCGGTCATTCAGGGGACTTTGCAGATGGGGAAGGCAGCGCGCGCACGGCGCACAGGCTGTAGCCGAGCGGGGGGAGGGTGACGGCCAGGCTGCCGGGGGCAGCGACTGGGCCAGCGCAGGGTGCGCCCGCCAGCGTGACGAAAGCGTCCGACCGGACATCGACCTGGACATGGGTCTGGATCGGCGCGGTCGATGTGTTGAAGGCGATCAGATATTCAGCGCCAGTGTCGGGGTCGAAGCGGGAGAGGGCGAACAGGCCGGGTTCCTCCGACCGGGCGCGTACCACCTGCTTGCCCCGGCGCAGGGCAGGGTGGGCGGTGCGCAAGCGGGCGAGCGCGGCGATGGTGCGATAGAGGCTGTGCGCGGGATCGAAGCGGGGCGTGGCGGTCGTGGCGTCCGTGCCGACGAGGCGGTTGTCGTTGTAGATGGCGACCTTGCTGCCGAACATATCCTCGCGCGCGTCCTGATCGCCGCCGTCACCGGAAAAGCCCTGTTCATCGCCATAATAGAGCGTTGGTGCGCCGCGCAGCGTCAGCATCATGGCGTGGCCGAGCGTGACGCGGTCCAGCACTTCCTGTTCGCTGGCGGCGGGAAAGGCGCGGCGGACGAAGGTGGCGAAGCGGCCATTGTCATGATTGCTGATGAAGGTCGGCAGTTGCCGCGCGGTGGCTTCACCCTGGACATAGAGGGCATCGCCCTGGAGCATCTTTTCCCACAGGGCGGTTGCGCCCTTGCCCGCGACGGTCTGGATCGCGACCTGATGGAAGGCGAAGTCGAGGACCGAGGGAAAGCCGCCCTCGCGCGTGTGCCAGGCAAGTGGGCCGGACAGGATATCGCTTTCCGACACTTCGCCGAAGATGTGGAAATTGGGGATGCCTTTGGCTTTTGCGCGGGCCTGCATGGCGGGGACGAAGGCCTGCCAGAAATGCGGGTCGACATGGCGGGCGGTATCGACGCGGAATCCATCGACACCGAAACGGTCGATCCAGTCGCCGAATATCTCGATCATCCCCGCGATGACGCGCGGATTTTCGGTCATGAGGTCGTCCAGCCCGACGAAATCGCCCATCGTCGCGCTTTCGCCGCGATAGGTCGTTTCGCCCCGGTTATGATAGAGGGTGACGTCGTTCAGCCAGGCGGGCGTCTTGGCCTGTTCCTCGCCCTTGGGGATATAGGGCGTATAGGCGTAGGACGGATCGGTCAGTTGGGCGAAATTGTCCGCGCGATGGTCATCATCGCTGGTGAAGCCGGGATTGATCGGCTGGCCGGTGACGCCGCCGCGCCGTTGATAGGGATAGTCCGCGCGCGAGCGGTAGGTGCAGGCGGAAACGGCGCATTCGCGATAATGGATGACGTCGGCGGTGTGGTTGGCGATGATGTCCATATAGACTTTCATGCCCCGCCCGTGTGCGGCCTCCACCAGTGCCGCGAAATCAGCGTCGGTGCCGAAATGCGGATCGACATGGTTGAAGTCGGTGATCCAATAGCCGTGATAGCCCGCGCTTTCCTGGCCCTTGGCGCCCTGCACCGGCTTGTTGCGGAAGATGGGGCCGACCCAGATGGCGGTCGCGCCCAGCCCCTGAATATAGTCGAGCCGTCGGGTGAGGCCTTTGAGGTCGCCGCCATGGAAAAAGCCCTTGGCCGTGGGGTCATAGCCATGGGTCAACCGGTCGCCGCCAAAGTCGCCCTTGTCATTGCGCGGATCGCCATTGTCGAAACGGTCGGGCAGGACGAAATAGATGATTTCATCCTCCGGCAGGCGGGCGCGAAAATCTGCGGGAGCGGGCGGCGCGGCGGGTGCTGACAGGGCGGGGGTGGCCAGCGCCATCAGCGCGGCAAACAGCATGGGATTGCGCTTTCGCATTCCTCTTCCTCCTCTGGTCCGCACTGGCCTGATCGCCGCGGTCTTATGCCCCCTTCTTAGTCGGCCTTTGTCGGTGCGGCCAAGGATGCGACATACGTATTCAAAGCCCGGCTTTCCAAGCGTGCCGGAGCGGCGTAGGATCAGGCGATGGCCGTCAATGAGAAAATCACGTCGTTCGACATCGCGACATTGGCCGGTGTTTCCCAGCCGACCGTATCGCGCGCGCTGCGCGGCGACCCCACGGTCAGCGAGGGGACGCGCAAGCGGATCGAGGCGATCGCCCGCCAGCTCAACTATGCGGTGGACAAGAATGCGTCATCGCTGCGCCGGGGAAAGAGCAACACGCTGGCGCTGCTGTTCTTCGAGGATCTGCTGCCCGACGAAAGCTGGATCAATCCCTTCTTCCTGTCGATGCTGGGGCCGATCCTGCAAACCTGCGCCAAGCGGGGCTATGACCTGCTGACATCCTTTCAGCAATTATCGACCGACTGGCATGTCGATTATGAAGATAGTCGCAAGGCCGACGGCATCATCCTGCTCGGTTATGGCAATTACGAGATTTACCGTGTCCGCCTGGAACAGCTGGTGGCGCAGGGGACGCATTTCGTCCGCTGGGGTTCGGTCGATGACCATGCGTTGGGCATGACCATCGGTTGCGATAATCGGCAGGGTGGGCGCGATGCGGGCCGGCATCTGATCGAACGCGGCCGCCGTTCGATTGCCTTTCTGGGCGATGCGTCCAACCGCTATCCCGAATTTCGCGATCGTTATGCGGGGCTGACCGAAGCGATGGTGGAGGCGGGTCTACCGGTCGATCCGGGGCTGCATGTCGATGCGCTGTCGATCGAACATTCCGGCCATGAAGCGGCGCGCCGCCTGATCGCGCGCGGCATTCCGTTCGATGCTATTTTCGCCGGGTCAGATCTGATCGCGATCGGCGCGATGCGCGCGCTGGAAGAGGCGGGGATGACGGTGCCGAACGATGTGGCGATGATCGGTTTCGACGATATTCCCGCGGTCAGCCTGACGCGCCCGCCGCTGACCACCGTTGCGCAGGATTATCTGCTTGCGGGCGAAGTGCTGGTCGATGCGCTGATCGCCCAGATCAAGGGCAAGCCGGTGACGCCGACGCTGCTGGCGACACGGTTGGTCAGCCGGATGACCGCCTGATCGCGTTTCACACGCTCGCGCAGCCCGAACGGTGGAAATCGGCAATGTTGCTGAAAAAATAGGGACCGCCCTCTCCTGAAAGAAGCGGCGGTCCCGGAACTGCCTGCGTGCAGTCAGGCAGATTAGAGGGGCATCCTCCCCCGCCGGGGGCGGATTTAGGAGGCGTTAGAATTTGTAGGTGAGGCCCAGATAATAATCGCGGCCATAGCGTTGATAGTCGATGACCTGGCGCGGGTCGTCATTCTGGTAGGTGACGAAGGGCTGGTCGGTCAGGTTCTTGCCCTGGAGCAAGATCGACAGGCCGGTGAGCGGACCCGACTGGAATTCATAGCCGATCTGTGCGTCCAATATGCCTTCCGCCTTGGCCGTGCGGAAGGTGGGGGCTGCCGACAGGCCAGCGACTTCGCCCAGGAAGGATGAGCGGTAGCGATAGCTTACTCGTGCCTGGAAGCCGCTGCGTTCAAAATAGGCGGTGCCGCTCGCGACCCATTTGGACAGGCCCGGCAGGGTCACGGTCGCGCCGGGATTGCTGCCATATTTGACTTCGCTGTGGGTGTAGGAGCCGCTGGCGAAGAGGCCGAAACCATCAAGGGTCTCGGTGAACAGCTTGAAGGGCAGCGATGCGGTGGCTTCCGCGCCGATGATCGTGCCCTTGCCGTTGTTGGCGGGTGCCTTCAACAAGCCGATGGCGCCGCCATTGGCGATGATTTCGTTGCGAATATCGGCAGGCAAGGCGGGCAGAAGCGACGAGAAGTCATAAGCGATATTGTTATTGGGATCGACGAAGTCGGTCAGGTTCTTGAAATAGCCTGACAGCGAGACATAGCCGCCATTGCGGAAATAGCGTTCCACCGACAGGTCGATATTGGTCGATTGATAGGGACGCAAATTGGTGTTGCCGCCGTTCGAGCTGAACGGGCTGTTGAACGGGTCGGAACCCAGGCCGATCTTTGAGGGATCGAAGCTGAATTCCTGGTTCACCCGCTCCTGGTCGAGGCGCGGGCGGACCATGGCCTGCGCCGCGCCCAGTTTGATGAAGAAACCGGGCTCCAGCTCGACCGACATCTGCGCGCTCGGCAGGAAATCGGTATAGCTGGTCTTGCCCGAAGCAGGCACCACCGTAACCACGCCATTCGCGAAGCTGGAAATAGTGCCGACCGAGCGCTGCCTGGAATGGATCACCTGCGCGCCGAACGCGCCCTTGAGCGGCTTGCCGCCCAGTTCGCCGTCCATCGTCATCTTGGCATAGCCCGTGAACACATCTTCCTTCACGAAGTTATCGCGCACGAGCGATTGCGGGCGATTATCATATACCGCGTCGAGGACATTATTGTAGAGATAGAGCGGATCAAGCGTCAGCATCGCCGGAACGCCCAGATAGCCGAGCGAGACGTTGGAGCCGAGCAGCGCTTCGCTGGGAACGGGGGCTGAACCGGGGGTGCCGCCCGCGATGGTGCAATCAGTGCCGCCCGTCGGACACAGGAAATAGCTGGTGAAGGCGCTGGTTTTCTTGCGACGGCTGTAATTGCCGCCGACTTCCCAGTTGCTGAAGATGCTGCCTTCAATCTCGCCCGTCAGGTTCGTGCGGAACGAGCGCAGATCGTCGATGAATTTGGGCTGGTTCAGGAATCCCGCCTGCACCACGGCGGTCGTGCCATTATAGCCCCAGCCATTGGGATCGGTCAGGCTGATGATGCTGGTGTCGGTATAGTCGATGGTCGGCACGATCTGAAACAGGCCGTTGGACTGGCGATCGACGCGCACGGTGTCGGGCACGCCCGACCGCAGATAGCCGGTGCCCGAATAGGTTTCGAGCAGGAAGTCGGTGCGCTTGGCGCGCGACCAGCTGGCATCGACGTTCAAGTAAAGCCTGTCGTTCAGGCGGAACTGGTTGTTCCAGCCCAGCGAGATGGTGTCGGCGGTGCGCTTGTTATAATCGTTGCGCTGCACGCCATAGACGTTGCTGAAGGTCGCGCCGGTGACGAAGCCATCTTCCACCGTCACATCGCTGACGCCGACATTGGTGCCCCAGACCAGCGGAAATTCGATGCCGCGCAGGCGCTGTTCTTCCTCAAAATGCGAATAGAGGACGTCGAAGGTCGAATGGAAATTGTCGCTCGGCTGCCATTCCAGCGTGGCGACCGCGCCGTAGCGCTTCAACAGGTTGGATTGGACATAGGGTTTGGCGCCGCCGATGATCAGGTTGTTGTCCGCATCGGTCGGATAGCCCCAGGCGTTGAAGCGCTCATTTTGCGACGGGGTGTGCGAGGCGGAGAAGCCGATGGCGAGGCCCAGCGTATCGTCGGCATATTGATCGACATAGGTGGCCGACGCGCGATAGCCATAACGTTCGCCATCCGGGTTCAGCTTGTCGAGGCCATTCATCTGGCCACGCAGGGCAACGGCGATGATGCGGTCATTCTTGTCGAGCGGGCGGAGCATCCTAAGGTCGACCGTGCCGGAAATGCCGGCCGCGATCAGGGCTGCGTCGGAACTCTTGTAGACATTGACGTTCTGGAAGAATTCGGACGGATATTGATCATATTCCACGCCGCGATTGTCGCCGACGGTCACCTGTTCGCGCCCGTTGAGCAGGGTGGTGGAAAAGTCCGGGCCAAGGCCGCGGATCGACAGGCGCTGGTCGCGCCCTTCGAGACGTTGGGCGGTGACGCCCGGCAGGCGGGCGAGCGAGTCCGCGATCGAGACGTCGGGCAGCTTGCCGACATCTTCGGCGGTGATGGAATCGACGATCAACACCGAATCGCGCTTCATCTTGGCAGCGGAGGCCAGCGATGCGCGGATGCCGGTGACGACGATGGCATCGACGGGTTGGTCGGCGGCGGCAGGCATATCGGTCGTTTGCGCGGAAGCGATCGACGATACAGAAAGCGTAACACTTGCCATAAGTGCCGTGCGCAGGACGGAACAGTAAAAATTGTGCATTGTAGAAACACCCTCCCCAAGACGCCTGTAATGGCGCTTCTTGCCGCTCTCGCGAATGTAGGAAAACGTTAGCTCGCGCTGGCCAGCCTGCACATAATCCCACATACGTATTCATGCGACCTGCAGGACATAACCTGCACCCCGGCAGTTCCTAGGTTCTAATTCGGGGCCAATTGAACGCCGCGCTCAGGCTTATTGTGACGGCGGTGCAAAAAGTGACGTTAAGCAAGTTATTGAAAAATAGTGATAAAATCCGCATTAAAATTGTAAACTATTGATATCTTTGACCGGTGAGGTTTCTCGCCTTTCCGCCTAAGTAGACTCTGTCCTGGGAGGGCCGATACGTGGATGCGTCGTTTCGACAATATATTGGCTGGGAACGGTTTCCTACAATTTAGCCGAACCGCAAGCCGTGCATTTCTTTCCGCCTTCTGAGGATGGTCGGCGAGCCATCCACCGCTGTCGGCGACCGCTAAACCGGTTAGGCGTGGCACGGATCAGATCGCAATTTCCAAGGAGTTACAACATTGCTGGTCCCGCGAAGGCTGGCATCTCGGGCGGCGGCGCGTAACATTTGCCCCATGCGCGGCGGCTGGACCTACATCATGACCAACAAGCCGCGTGGCGTGCTGTATGTTGGCGTGACCAATTTACTCCATGCGCGCGTGGACCAGCATCGGCGCGGCGTTGGGTCGGATTTCTGTCGCCAGTATAATCTGCATCGTCTCGTTCTGGCGGAACGCCATGATCATATCGCGGATGCCATAGCGCGGGAGAAAGCGATCAAGGCGTGGAAGCGCGAATGGAAAATCCGGTTGATCGAGGAAATGAACCCGGAATGGCGCGATCTCTTCGACTTCATCGTGTAGTCGCCTGAGATGCCAGCCTTCGCTGGCATGACGGGGTAGAGGCTGGCATGACGGCAGCGCCAAGGGGCTGGCGCTTGTTTCACATCTCCCCTAATCACACGCACCGCTTGACGCCCGCCGTCATCGCCTTCCAGACTCGCGCGTACGTGTGAGGCATCAAAGTTCGGGGCCGTAAATGCAGCTTGTCATCGTCGAATCGCCTGCCAAGGCCAAGACCATCGAAAAATATCTGGGCGGGGATTTTCATGTTCTGGCCAGTTACGGCCATATCCGCGACCTGCCTGCCAAAGACGGGTCGGTGGACCCGGATGACGGCTTTGCGATGCAGTGGGAAAATTATGGCGACAAGGGCAAGCAGCTCAAGGCCATCAGCGACGCGGCCAAGGGCGCGTCACGATTGATCCTGGCGACTGACCCTGATCGCGAAGGGGAAGCGATCAGCTGGCATGTGCAGGAGGTGCTGCGCGCCAAGAAGGCGCTGCCGGCGCAAGTGGACCGGGTGACGTTCAACGCGATCACCAAGGCCGCCGTGCTGGACGCGATGGCGAAGCCCCGCGCGCTGGACGAGGATCTGATCGACGCCTATCGCGCGCGCCGGGCGCTCGACTATCTGGTGGGCTTTACCCTGTCGCCGGTGCTGTGGCGCAAGCTGCCCGGTGCCAAGTCGGCGGGCCGGGTGCAGTCGGTCGCGTTGCGGCTTGTGGTGGAGCGGG
Source organism: Sphingobium terrigena (assembly GCF_003591655.1). GTDB lineage: Bacteria > Pseudomonadota > Alphaproteobacteria > Sphingomonadales > Sphingomonadaceae > Sphingobium > Sphingobium terrigena. Next base: position 61,391 of record NZ_QVRA01000007.1, on the reverse strand, counting down.
AGCGGGAGATCGAGCGCTTCACCCCCCAGGAATATTGGTCGGTCGCGGCGGAGATGGAACAGGACGGCACTGCCTTTACGGCGCGGCTCGTCCGCTGGAAGGGCGAGAAGATCGAGCGGCTGACGATCGGCCGAGAGGGCGACGCGATGGCGGCCAAGGCCGATGTCGAGGCCGGGCGCTTCACGGTCGAGAAGGTCGAGACCAAGCCGCTCACCCGCAACCCGCCGCCGCCCTTCACGACATCGACCATCCAGCAGGAAGCGGCGCGCAAGCTCGGCTTTTCCGCCAGTCACACGATGCGGATCGCGCAGCAACTGTATGAGGATGGCGCGATCACCTATATGCGGACCGACGGCGTGCAGATGGACAGCAGCGCCATTTCCGCCGCCCGCGCCGCGATCGCGCAGCGCTATGATGGCGGCTATGTGCCGGACAAGCCGCGCATCTACCAGACCAAGGCGAAAAATGCGCAGGAAGCGCATGAAGCCATCCGCCCGACCGATTTTTCGCGCGACAAGGTGGGCAGCGGCGATCATGCGCGCCTCTATGACCTGGTGTTCAAGCGGGCGCTGGCCAGCCAGATGGCGTCTGCGCGGCTGGAACGCACAACGATCGACATGAACGATGCCACCGGCACGCATACGCTGCGCGCGACGGGGCAGGTGGTGATCTTTCCCGGCTTCCTCGCGCTGTATGAGGAAGGCCGCGACGATAGCGATGACGAGGACGGCAAGCTGCTGCCGCGCATGAGCGAGGGCGACGCGCCCGCCAAGAAGAAGGTGAGCGCCGAGCAGCATTTCACCCAGCCGCCGCCGCGCTATTCCGAAGCCAGCCTCGTCAAGCGGCTGGAGGAATTGGGGATCGGGCGTCCGTCCACCTATGCCTCGACGCTTCAGGTGCTGAAAGACCGCGACTATGTGCGGATCGAAAAGAACCGCTTTTTCGCCGAGGAGAGCGGACGGCTGGTGACGGCTTTCCTGGAGCGCTTTTTCGAGCGCTATGTCTCCTATGACTTCACGGCGGGGCTTGAGGACGAGCTGGACGATATTAGCGGTGGTCGCGCCCAGTGGCAGGCGGTGCTGGAAGCCTTTTGGAAGGATTTCAAGCCCAAGACAGCCGAGGTCATGGAGCAGAAGCCGAGCGACATTACCGCAGCGCTGGACAAGTTTCTGGAGCCGATGCTGTTCCCGCCCAAGGCCGACGGCAGCAATCCGCGCGCCTGCCCGCTGTGCGCGGAAGGGCAGCTTTCCCTGCGTGGCGGGCGCTTTGGCGCGTTCATCGCCTGCTCCAATTACCCGGAATGCAAATATACCCGCAAATTCGGCCAGCCGGGTGGCAAGGATGGCGAGGATACGGGACCGGAAGTGCTGGGGAAGCATCCGGAAACCGGGCAGGATATCGTCAAGAAATCTGGCCGCTTTGGTCCCTATATCGAAATGGGCGAGGGCAAGGAGGCCAAGCGCGGGTCGATCCCCAAGGATCTGCCCGATGGCGAACTGACGCTCGACTGGGGCGTCAAGCTGCTGAGCCTGCCACGCGAAATCGGCCTGCACCCCGAAACGGGCAAGCCGATCGTGGCGAATATCGGGCGCTTTGGACCCTATCTGCTGCATGACGGCAAATATGGGCGGCTGTCATCGACGTCGGAGATTTTCGAGGTCGGGATGAACAGCGCCGTCGTGAAGCTGGCGGAGGCGGCCAACCGCGGTCCGCGCAGTGCCGGGCGGGAGCCTTTGAAGGTGCTGGGCGCGCATCCGCGTACGGAGCTGGAGATCAAGCTGATGGAAGGGCGCTATGGCGCTTATGTCACCGACGGCACGACCAACGCGACCCTGCCCAAGACGGTGGACAAGGATCAGCTGACACTGGAGGAGGCCGCGCAACTGATCGACGCGCGCGCGGCGGCGGCACCGGCCAAGAAGGGCGCGAAGAAGAAAGCCGCGCCCAAGAAGGCGGCGGCGAAGAAGCCGGCTGCGAAGAAGGCCCCCGCGAAGAAGAAGGCGGCGGCGGCGGAGTAGATTCCTCCGCAAGTGTCATCCTGACGAACGTCAGGATCCAGGGCGGCACGCACTGCGAGAGCCACCCTGGATTCCGGATCAAGTGCGGGATGACGGCGGTGGTGGGCGAAGCGAAGCTTGCCATCGCGCACTCCGTCATCCCGCACTTGATGCGGGATCCATTCGGGGTAGCGCTACGAGAATAAGCAGCGTAGCGACGAATGGATCCTGACTTTCGTCAGGATGACGGTGGTGGGGAACTCTTACTCCACCCAGTCCAGCCCGATGTCGCGGTAGATGCCGCGGTCATTTTCCCAATCTTCCTTCACCTTCACATGCAAATAGAGGTGGACCTTCACGCCCAGCAGGTTTGCCAGTTCCTCGCGCGCTTTTGAGCCGATTTCCTTCAATCGCTGCCCGCCCTTGCCCAGCACGATGGCACGCTGGGTCGGGCGGCCGACCAGGATTTGCTGGTGGATTTCGACCGATCCGTCCTGCCGTTCCTTATATTGTTCGGTATCGACGGCGGCGGCATAGGGCAGTTCGGCGTGGAGCTGATGATAAAGCTGCTCGCGGGTGATTTCCGCCGCCAGCATCCGGTCGGTCGCGTCCGACACCTGATCTTCGGGAAAATGCCATGGCCCTTCCGGCATCGCTGCGGCGAAGGCTGCTTTCAGTTCAGGCAGGCCATCACCGGTCGCGGCGGACACGAAGAAGATTTCGTCGAAGCCCAGCGTGTCGTTCAGCACCTGGGTATGGGTCAGCAGCTTTTCCTTGATGGCGATGTCCACCTTGTTGAGGATCAGCCATTTGCGTTCGGTGCGATGCTTGAGCGCTTCGATGATGGGTTCCAGCTTTGGGCCACGGCCCGCCTTGCCATCGACCACCATCGCGATCAGGTCCGCGCCCTGTGCGCCGCCCCAGGCCGCCTGCACCATGGCGCGGTCCAGCCGCCGTTTGGGCGCAAAAATGCCGGGCGTGTCCACAAGCACCAACTGCGCGTCGCCCTCGATCGCGACGCCCATGACGCGGGTGCGCGTGGTCTGCGCCTTGGCACTGGTGATCGCCACCTTCTGCCCCACCAGCGCGTTGACCAGCGTGGACTTGCCCGCATTGGGCGCGCCGACAACGGCAATGACGCCGCAGCGCTGATTGGTTTCTGAAACTTCCAACAAATATACTCCGTTTGCCTACGGCAATTTCGTCATCCCGGCGAAAGCCGGGATCCCGCTTCTTCGGTCCGGCGTGGACCAAGAAAAGCGGGATCCCGGGTCAAGCCCGGGATGACGATGATGTGTAGGCCTATTATGCCTTAAGCGAAAGCTGGCACTACCCCGTCAGCTTCTCCAGCAACGCCGCCGCTGCCGCCGTTTCCGCTTCCTGTTTCGATCCGCCGGTCGCGCTGGCTTCGCCCGCGCCCTTGATCGTTACCGACACGACGAAGCGCAGGGCATGGTGGGGGCCGGAGCGGTCCTTGACTTCATATTCTGGGGGCTTGCGCTTGTTGGCGGCGGCCCATTCCTGGAGCGCGGACTTGGGGTGGCGCGGGGCGGCTGTCTGGGTGTCCACCCGGTCGGCCCAGAGGCGGCGCACCAACGTACGCGCTTCCTCCAGTCCGGCCTCCAGATAGAGCGCGCCGATCAGCGCCTCCATGACGTCGCCCAGTACATTGTCGCTATTGGCCGCGCCATCGTCGCGCGCCTGCTTGCCCAGCACCAGATGGGTGGGCACGCCCGCTGCGCGTGCCACCTCTGCGCAGGTTTCGCCTGATACCAGCGCATTGAAGCGGCGCGACAATTTGCCTTCGGGTTCGCCAGAAAAGCGCTCGAACACCCATTCGGATACCAGCAGCCCCAGCACCCGGTCGCCCAGAAATTCCAGCCGCTCATAGTTTAACGGATTGGCGCTGCCATGGGTCAGCGCCTGCTGAAACGGCGCAGGGTCGTGCGGCGGGCGACCGATCAGCGCCGTCAGCCAGCCATCGGTGTCCGGCCGGGGTGCCTTATGGTTCAAAAGCCTTCCCCGATCCGGTTCCAGCGCGCGGCCGACACCCAGGTCCAGGGCAGCAGCCAGTTGGCGCTGCCATCGGTCGAAAATACCGAGATCATCGCCTTGCCGACCAGATTTTCTTCGGGGACGAGGCCGATGCCGCCCCCCTCGACCGCCGGGAAACGGCTGTCGGCGCTGCGATCGCGATTGTCGCCCATCATGAACAGATGCCCTTGCGGCACAAGCACGGTGTCGCGGTCATCGGCTGCGCCGTCCGGCACCAGGTCCAGCACATTATAGCTTTTCGCGGGGACGTCCTTGGTCGCGGGCAGGGTTTCGCGATATTGCGGATATCGGCACTGCTTGCCGCCGCCGGGGGCCGCTTCCTCAAAATCGGGGCGATAGCAGGGGGACTCCGCGCCTTCCTTCGCCGCCGCGTCGAGCATGTTCTGCGTCACCGGAATGACGAGATCGGCGACCTTCTGCTTCGGGATGGCCGCGCCGTTGAGGTAAACGGTGCCACCGCGCACGGCGATCATGTCGCCGGGCAGGCCGATCACCCGCTTGATATAGTCGTTCCTCTGGCTCGGCGGTGCCTTGAACACCACCACGTCGCCGCGATGGGGGGTGGACGCGAAAATGCGACCGGGGATCAGTGGCAAACTGAACGGCAGCGAATAGCGCGAATAACCATAGGGCCATTTGGCGACCAGCAGATAATCGCCGATCAGCAGGCGTGGCTGCATCGATTCCGACGGGATGTTGAACGGCGAAATGATGAAACTGCGCAGCACAAAGACGAACAGGCCCAGCCTGGCGAGGAACCAGATAAAGTCCCGCGTTTCCGATTTTGCAGTCATGGGTGGTCGTTCAATCCCTGTGAAATCGCCGATAAGGCGGCCGTCGCGGCTTTTGAGGCTTGCGCCCTGACACGTCAAGCGCGTCCTGACCGATGCAATTGGTCGAAACATTGGCTAAACAGGCCGAGAATCGGCAGGTGCAGCGCCGGTTTCGATTCCATCGAAGAGGATATTTCATGCCCAGTCCTGCACTGGCGGCGCTTTCTGCCCTGCCACAAGCCGACCTCAAGTCGATCTTTACCACCGATCCCGATCGCCTGTCCAAGCTGGTGCTGACCCAGGGACCGATCCGGTTCGACTGGTCCAAGACCCATTTGACCGACGATCTGATGGCAGGCTTTCTGGCGCTGGCCGACGAGCAGGGCTTTGCCCGGCGGCGCGACGCGCTGTTTGCGGGCGAGGCGGTGAACAACACCGAAGGCCGCGCCGCCGAACATCCCGCCGAGCGTGGCGAGGGGAACCCCGACAGCGTTGCCCATGCCAAAATGCTGCACAACCGGATGCGCGGCCTGATCGACGCGATCGAGGCCGGGGCGCTGGGCGAGATTCGCCATATCCTGCATATCGGCATTGGTGGATCGGCGCTTGGTCCCGACCTGATTGTCGATGCGCTGGACGGTGACGGGGTGCGTTATGACGTGGCCATCGTGTCCAATGTCGATGGCACGGCGCTGGAGCGGGCGATCGAGGGGTTCGATCCCCATGCGACGCTGATCGCCATCGCCTCCAAGACCTTCACCACCAGCGAGACCATGCTGAACGCAGCAAGCGCGATCAACTGGATGGTCGAGGGCGGGGTGGACGATCCCTATGGCCGCGTCGTCGCGCTGACCGCCGCGCCTGACCGGGCGATGGAATGGGGTGTCGATGAAACCCGCATCCTGCCCTTTGCCGAGTCCGTGGGCGGGCGTTATTCGCTCTGGTCCTCGATCGGCTTTCCCGCTGCACTGGCGCTGGGCTGGGATGCGTTTGAAAGCCTGCTGGAGGGCGCAGCCGAGATGGACCGCCATTTCCGCCTGTCCGATCCGGCGCAGAATATCCCGCTGATCGCGGCCTTTGCCGACCAATATTATGCGCGTGTGCTGGGCTGCCAGACCCGCGCCGTGTTCGCCTATGACGAGCGGCTGGCGCTGCTGCCATCCTATCTCCAGCAGCTGGAGATGGAGAGCAATGGCAAGGCGGTGAAGCTGGACGGATCGCCGGTCGATGGCCCGACCGCACCGATCACCTGGGGCGGGGTGGGGACCGACGCGCAACATGCCGTGTTCCAGCTGCTGCATCAGGGGACGATCATCACGCCGGTCGAGTTTATCGCCTCGATCGAGCCGGGCCATGCGCTGGACCCGGCGCATCATCGCGCGCTGCTGGTCAACTGCTTTGCGCAGGGGGCCGCGCTGATGCGCGGCAAGGATAATGCCGCCGACCCGGCACGCGCCTATCCCGGCAACCGGCCGTCCACCACCATCCTGATGGACGATGTGACCCCGCACGCGCTGGGCGCGCTGATCGCCTTTTACGAGCATCGCACCTTTGCGAATGCAGTGCTGATGGGGATCAACCCGTTCGACCAGTTCGGCGTGGAGCTGGGCAAAGAGATTGCCAAGTCGATAGAGACCGACGGGGCGGTAGGCTTTGATCCATCGACCATGGCGCTGATCGAGATTGCGCTGGGGGCGGAGTAAGCCGACCGTTCGCCCTGAGCGAAGTCGAAGGGTTCGCCCGACCGAAGGGAGGGCACTTCGCTTCGCTCAGCGGGGGGCTTCGACTTCGCTCAGCCCGAACGGATTGGGTTTGAAAATCCCGTTTGTAACTCCCGCGCCCAACCGCCATATCCCCCGCACCCAATCGGAGGCCAGGCATGAGCGAGTTTGATTTCGACCTTTTCGTCATCGGTGCAGGATCGGGCGGCGTGCGCGCGTCGCGCGTGGCGGCGGCGCATGGGGCGAAGGTTGCGGTGGCCGAGGAATTTCGCGTCGGCGGCACCTGCGTCATTCGCGGTTGTGTGCCAAAAAAGCTGCTCATCTACGGCGCGCATTTCGCCGAGGATCTGAAGGATGCGCGCCGGTTCGGCTGGAATGTCCCCGACTGCGGCTTTGAATGGACCACGCTGCGCGACAATGTGCTGGGCGAGGTCGACCGGCTGGAGGGTCTCTACAGGAATACGCTCGACAGCCATAAAGTCGAGATGATCCCCGAACGGGCGGTGGTGACCGGGCCGCACAGCGTGAAGCTGGCCAGCGGGCGGGAAGTCACCGCCAAATATATCCTGGTCGCGACCGGCGCCTGGCCGATCATGCCGGAGATTGAGGGCGCGGAACATGGCATCACCTCCAACGAGGTGTTCCATCTGGAACAATGCCCCAAGCGCATCGTCATCGTCGGTGGCGGCTATATCGCCAATGAATTTGCCGGCATCTTCCACCAGTTCGGCAGCCATGTGACCATCGTCAACCGGTCCGGCACTTTGCTGCGCGGCTATGACGAGCAGATACGCGACCGGCTGCTCCAGATTTCGATGAGCAAGGGCATCAACTTCCGCTTCAACGCGCAGATGGAGCGGATCGAAAAGACCGACGACGGCACGCTGTGCGTCCACTTCCAGTCGGGCGACCCGGTTGCCGCCGACGTCATCCTGTTTGCGACCGGGCGCAAGCCCAATGTGGACGGGCTGGGGCTGGACAGCGCAGGCGTCGATCTGGACGACAAGGGCGCGATCAAGGTCGATGACTATAACAAGACGAGTTGCGAGAGCATCTATGCCGTGGGTGACGTCACCGACCGGTTGCAACTGACCCCGGTGGCGATCCGTGAGGGTCACGCCTTTGCCGACACGGTGTTCGGCAACAACCCGCGCACGGTCGATTATGACTGCGTGCCATCCGCCGTGTTCAGCCACCCGCCGCTTGCCGGTGTCGGCATGACCGAGGCGCAGGCGAAGAACAAGCTGGGGACGGTGAAGGTCTACACGTCCGACTTCCGCCCGATGAAATATGTGCTGGCGGGGCGCGAGGAGCGGGCGCTCTACAAGATGATTGTGGACGCGACGACCGACCGGGTGGTGGGCCTGCACATGATCGGTCCCGACGCGCCGGAGATATTGCAGGCCGCCGCCATTGCGGTGAAGGCGGGGCTGACCAAGCAGGATTTCGACGACACGGTGGCGTTGCATCCGAGCATGGCGGAGGAATTAGTGCTGTTGAAATAGGAATAAACCCCTCCCCTTGCAGGGGAGGGGGATTGCATATGACTTTTCGTTATCCCTCCAACGTCATGCTGAACTCGTTTCAGCATCCATCATGCCCCAAAAGCCGCGGTTTGAGACGAGAAATGGATCCTGAAATAAATTCAGGATGACGATGAGGGAGGGGACAGTTTCATATGCGATAGCCCTGCCTTCAGGGGAGGGGTGATTATGGTGGGGCCACAAACGTGACAACCAGCGCATCGCGCCAGGCTGGTTGGGCGGCGTCCACCGCGTGGATTTCCGTCACGCCGTGCAATATCCGCCGATCGTCGATCAGCATCGCGTCGCCCGCTTCCGCCAGCATGAATTCGCCCAGCGCCGTGCCGTTGGGTGCGCCGATGCGGGTTACGCCCTCGCGCACATTGCGTCGTTCGATCAGCATCACGAACACATGGTCGACTCCGTCGCGGTGCAACCCCTCCGGCGTCGGGCGACCGACTTCGCCGGGTTTGGCTTCGATACGGAATTGATGCATTTCGACATGGGCCGGACCAGTCATCGGAAAATGCGCCGCGCAAAAGGCGAAGATGGCGCGGCAGACCGGATTGTCGACCGTGGCCTGCTCGACCGGATCGAACCAGCGCTGCACATCGCCATTGAGCCTATTATAGTCGCGGCTCTGATAATGGGGCTGGTGCGGCTGGCGGGTGAAGCCACCATCCTGACAGCGAAAGGTCGCGTGGCGGCGGCGGCGATAGCGTCCGCCGTCGGCCATATAGAGGTCCGGCCCCAGATCGTTCCAGCTATCGGCAAAATTGCGCCAGTCAGCCGCATCGACGCCGAGTTGCGCAAAGGTCTGACTGCCCGACAGGCGTGCATAGCCAATCGTCGCGAGGGCGTCAGTTACGGGGTCGATCAGCGCGCTATCGGTCATCATACCTCCCTAATCCCCATCCGAAACGAGCGACAGGGCCGCTTTCCGCAGGCTGGCTTCACCCGATCCAGTAGGGGACGATCTGGCGATTGTCCGGGTCGACATGGATCGGCCGGTCGGCGGGCGGGAAGGCGCGCTGGTCGCAGCTTTGGCGCGAACAGAGGCGGCAGGTGATGCCGATGGGCGTTGCCGCGCCCTCGTCCTCCAGCCGCAGCCCGTCGGCATAGACGAAGTTGGCGGCATGGGCGGTCTCGCACCCCAGCACCACGGCAAAGCGGCGCGGCGTGCGGATGTAGCTGCCCGATGGTTTCACCAGCCCCTTGGCCATCGACACATAGCGCACGCCATCGGGCGTTTCGCCCAGTTGCACGTTGATCCGGTCGGGGATGGCGACGGCTTCGTGGACATTCCACAGCGGGCAGGCGCCGCCGAAACGCGCGAATTGCAGGCGCGTGGCGCTGTGGCGCTTGGTGATGTTGCCCGCCATATCGACGCGACAGAAGAAGAAGGGGATGCCGCGCAGGCCTGGCCGTTGCAGCGTAGAGAGGCGATGGCAGGCTTGCTCGAAACTGACGCCGAATGTGCGCGCCAGCCGGTCGATATCATGGCGCATGACCCGCGCTGCTTCCCGAAACGGGGCATAGGGCATCAGCAGCGCGCCAGCGGCATAATTGCCAAGGCCGATCGCCAGCAGCCGGTCCGCGCCGGGGACGGGCAGGGCGGCTTTGGTCACCACGTCGGCAATCACCGCCTGCCCCTCCAGCATCATCAGTTGGTGGGCGAGCATGAATTTGCGGCTTTCGACGGGGAGCGCCGCGTTGACGAACAGCTTGCGCGTGACACTGCTATAGGATCGCAGCGCGCTGTCGGGCGTGTCGGCGATCAGCGTTTCGATACCGTGCCGCCGCGCCAGCGCCTCGACCAGCATCCCTTCGTCCAGCGCCTGACCGGCAGTGAAGCTGGCCGCCATATCCTCCGCTAGGCAGTCGATCGAATGGACATAATTGCCCGCCTCATGAAACCAGTCGCGCGCGGCCTCCCACGGCAGGCGGGCCTGCACCGTGCTGTCGTTGGCGATCGCTTCCTCGATCATGTTGATGCGTTCGTTCGCCCGGATATGGGCGTTGTATAGGTCGAGATAGCGGGCCGCGAACTCAGGGAATTGCAGGTGCAATTTCTCAATCCGCTCCGGCTCCAGCGCGACGCCGGGCAGTTCGGGATGGCTGAGCGCAAAGGTGAAGGCACCCAGCATCTGCTCATCCTCGCGCGCGTCGAAACTGGCCCAGTCGGTCGGGAAGGCATTGGCGAGCGCCGCCTTGACCTTGGCGGTCAGGGGACGATCGTCATTTTCCATCTGGGACAGGTAGGACACGGATATGCTCAGCGCCTGCGCCATCGTCGCCTGGTCCATGCGATGGTCGAGGCGCAACTGGCGCAGCCTTGGTCCTGCAAAGATGCGATTGCCGCGTGCCATGATGGTTGCCTGTCCTTTGTCTAACCCAACCGCCGTTCGTTTCGAGCGAAGTCGAGAAACCGGTGCGCGACGTTTCTCGACTTCGCTCGAAACGAACGGAGGGAAGCGTGGGCGACCCTAATTTGCGAAGTGGTGATTTGCAAATTAGCAAATTTACATTTGCGAAAAATCGCAAAGACGGGAACAGGGCGTCATAACAGGTCCGCGTCCTGACCGGAGAGATATGCCTATGTCGAAGCTCGCCATTATCGAACAGCTGGAAGCCAAGCGCGAAGGTGCGCGTATGGGGGGGGGGCAACGCCGCATCGACGCGCAGCATGGCAAGGGCAAGCTGACCGCGCGCGAGCGGATCGAGGTGTTGCTGGATGAGGGCAGCTTTGAAGAGCTGGACATGTATGTCGAGCATAATTGCACTGATTTCGGCATGGATGAGGCGCATATTCCCGGCGATGGCGTCGTCACCGGTTCCGGCACGATCAACGGTCGGCTGGTGTTCCTGTTCAGCCAGGATTTCACGGTGTATGGCGGCGCAGTGTCGGAACGGCACGCGATGAAAATCTGCAAGATCATGGACATGGCGCTGAAAGTCGGCGCGCCCGTGATCGGCCTGAATGACAGCGGCGGCGCGCGGATTCAGGAGGGTGTGGCGTCGCTTGCGGGCTATGCCGAGATTTTCCAGCGCAATGTGCTGGCGTCGGGCGTCGTGCCGCAGATCAGCGTGATCATGGGGCCATGCGCGGGCGGCGCGGTCTATTCGCCCGCGATGACCGACTTCATCTTCATGGTGAAGGATAGCAGCTTCATGTTCGTGACCGGCCCCGACGTGGTCAAGACGGTGACGAACGAGGTCGTGACGCAGGAAGAACTGGGTGGTGCGGTGACGCACACGACCAAGTCGGGCGTGGCGGACGTGGCGTTCGAAAATGATATCGAGGCGCTGCTGGCGGTGCGCGATTTCGTCGACTTCCTGCCCGCGTCGAACAAGGAACCGGTGCCGGAACGGCCGAGCGCGGACCCTTGGGATCGTATCGAACCCAGCCTCGACACGCTAATCCCCGCCAATGCGAACCAGCCCTACGACATGCACGAGCTGATCAGGAAGATCGTGGATGAGGGCGATTTCTTTGAGGTGCAGCCCGCGCACGCCGGCAACATCATCTGCGGCTTTGGCCGGGTCGAAGGGCGGACTGTCGGCATCGTCGCCAACCAGCCTTTCGTGCTGGCGGGCGTGCTGGACATCAACTCGTCCAAGAAAGCGGGGCGTTTCGTGCGCTTCTGCGATGCCTTCGAAATTCCGATCGTGACGTTGGTGGACGTGCCGGGCTTCCTGCCGGGCACCGCGCAGGAACATAATGGCATCATCAAGCATGGCGCCAAACTGCTGTTTGCCTATGCCGAAGCGACCGTGCCCAAGATCACCATCATCACCCGCAAAGCCTATGGCGGCGCCTATGACGTGATGGCGTCCAAGCATCTGCGCGGTGATTTGAACTATGCCTGGCCGACCGCCGAAATCGCGGTGATGGGAGCCAAGGGCGCGGTCGAGATCATCTTCCGCGGCAAGACGGCGGACGAGATTGCCGAACGCACCGCAGAATATGAAGCGCGCTTCGCCAACCCGTTCGTGGCCGCGTCAAAAGGCTTTATCGACGAGGTGATCCAGCCCCACTCGACCCGGCGGCGGATTGCGCTGGGGCTGCGGAAGCTGCGCAACAAGGCGCTGGAGAATCCGTGGAAGAAGCATGACAATATTCCGCTTTAACTAAGGCCCGTCATCCCCGCGAAGGCGGGGATCCATCTCCGGGCCTCGCGCCTTGGGATGGGGTGGGAGATGGATTCCCGCCTGCGCGGGAATGACGAAGTTTAGGAACGCTAGATGAAACTCGGCCGTCTCAACCATATCGGCGTTGCAACGCCCTCACTCGAAAAGAGCATCGCTTATTATCGCGATGTCATGGGCGCGACGAAGATCCACGAACCCTTCGACCTGCCTGCGCAGGGGGTGAAGGTGTGTTTTGTCGATACGCCGGGCGAAAACGGCACGGCGGGGACGCAGATCGAATTGATCGAGCCGTTCGATGAAAGCTCGCCGATCACCGCCTTCATCGCCAAGAACCCGGCCGGTGGGCAGCATCATATGTGCTACGAAGTGCCGGACATTCTTGAGGCCAAGGCCTGGTTCGAGGCGAAGGGTGCGCGGGTGCTGGGCGAGCCGCGGATCGGGGCGCATGGCACGCCGATCTTCTTCGTGCATCCCAAGGATATGAACGGGGTGCTGACCGAGATCATGGAGACGCCCAAGGAGGCGCATTGACGGTTTAACCCTCCCCCCGCCGGGGGGAGGCGCGAGACTTGGGGGCTGCGTAGCAGACCCTTAGTCGCAGCGGAGAGGGGGCGGGACGCCCGATGGGTCGGTCACCCTCTCCAACTTCGGCTAGGCAGGCAAGCTGCCAAGCCTGCGTATCCTCTCCCCACCGGGGAGAGGGAGTAAGGGTAGAATATGACCGAGAAGCCGACGCTGGACCAATGGGCTGCCGCTGCCGCCAAGGAAGTGAAGGGCAAGGATTTGACCTGGGCGACCCCGGAAGGGATCGCGGTCAAGCCGCTCTACACGGCCGACGACGTGACCGTCGATCCCGGCCTGCCCGGTTTCGCGCCGTTCACGCGCGGCGTGCGCGCGTCTATGTATGCCGGGCGGCCCTGGACCATCCGCCAATATGCAGGCTTTTCGACCGCGGAGGAATCCAACGCCTTCTATCGCCGCAACCTCGCGGCCGGGCAGAAAGGCCTCAGCGTCGCGTTCGACCTCGCGACCCATCGCGGCTATGACAGCGACCATCCCCGCGTCACCGGCGACGTCGGCAAGGCGGGCGTGGCGATCGACACGATCGAGGATATGAAGATCCTGTTCGACGGGATTCCGCTCGACCAGATGTCGGTCAGCATGACGATGAACGGCGCGGTGATCCCGATCCTGGCCTTCTTCATCGTCGCGGGCGAGGAACAGGGGGTCGATCGCAAATTGCTCGACGGGACCATCCAGAACGACATCCTCAAGGAGTTCATGGTCCGCAACACCTATATCTACCCGCCCGAACCATCGATGCGGATCATCAGCGACATTTTCGGCTATACCAGCCGCGAGATGCCCAAGTTCAACAGCATCTCCATTTCCGGCTATCATATGCAGGAAGCGGGCGCGACGCAGGTGCAGGAATTGGCCTTCACCATCGCCGACGGCATGGAATATGTGAAATATGGCGTGGCCAGCGGCCTCGACATCGACAAGTTCGCAGGTCGCCTGAGCTTCTTCTTCGCGATCGGCATGAACTTCTTCATGGAGATCGCCAAGCTGCGCGCCGCGCGCGTTTTGTGGCACCGGGCCATGACGCAACTGGGCGCGAAGGACGAGCGCAGCAAGATGCTGCGCACCCATTGCCAGACGTCGGGCGTGTCGCTGACCGAGCAAGACCCCTATAACAACGTCATGCGCACCACGATCGAGGCGATGGCCGCGATGCTGGGCGGCACCCAGTCGCTCCACACCAACGCGCTGGACGAAGCCATTGCGCTGCCCACCGATTTTTCCGCCCGGATCGCGCGCAACACGCAGATCGTGATCCAGGAAGAAACCGGCATGACCAAGGTGGTCGATCCGCTGGGCGGCTCTTACTATGTCGAGGCGCTGACCCAGCAGCTGGTCGATGAAGCCTGGGCGATCATCGAGAAGGTGCAGGCCGATGGCGGCATGGCCAAGGCCGTGGCGGCAGGCTGGCCCAAGGCGATGATCGAGACGGCGGCGGCGGCGCGGCAGGCGCGGGTCGATCGCGGCGATGACGTGATTGTGGGCGTGAACAAATATCGGCTGGCGAGCGAGGACTTCCTCGAAACGCTCGACATCGACAATGCCAAGGTCCGCGAAGGCCAGATTGCCCGCATCAACCGGGTGAAGGCGGAGCGCGACAGCGCCAAGTGCGAAGCGGCGTTGCAGGCGCTGCGCGACGGCGCGGCGCAGCCGTCCAGCCTCGACAACAACCTTCTCGCCCTCGCCGTGGAGGCCGCCCGCGCCCGCGCGACGCTGGGCGAAATCTCTTCGGCGATGGAAGAAAGCTTCGATCGCTACGGAACCCAGCCGACGCCGGTGAAGGGCGTCTATAGCGCGCCCTACGAGGGCGACAGCCGCTGGCAACAGGTACTCGATGGCGTGCAGGCCGTCGAGCGGCGCCTCGGTCGCAAACCCAAACTCCTCATAGCCAAGATGGGGCAGGATGGGCATGACCGGGGCGCCAACGTCATAGCGTCCGCGTTCGGCGACATGGGCTTCGACGTCGTGTCGGGACCGCTGTTCCAGACGCCCGACGAAACCGTGGTGCTGGCGCTGGAAAGCGGCGTCGATGTCGTAGGCGCGTCGTCGCTGGCGGCGGGGCACAAGACGTTGATCCCGGACCTGATCGCCAAGCTGCGCGAAGCAGGCCGCACCGACATAAAGGTGATCGCAGGCGGCGTCATCCCGCCGCAGGATTATGACTTCCTCCGTGACGCGGGCGTCCAGGGCATTTATGGACCAGGCTCCAATGTCGTGGAATGCGCCGCCGACGTGCTGCGCCTCCTCGGCCACAACATGCCCCCCGCCGGGCTGGAGGACGCCGCATAATGATGATCTTAAATCCGTTCGCCCTGAGCCTGTCGAAGGGCCGGCCTGAGCCTGTCGAAGGCTTTGCGCTTCGCTTCGCTCAGCAGACGGCTTCGACTTCGCTCAGCCCGAACGGAGGTGGGGAATGAACGCCATGACCACCGCCCGCACCGACTGGACCCGCGAAGAAATCGCCGCGCTGTTCAACCTGCCCTTTAACGACCTGATGTCCGAGGCGCAGTCGATCCACCGCGCGAATTTCCCGCGTAATGAGGTGCAGCTTTCCACCCTGCTGTCGATCAAGACCGGCGGCTGCCCGGAGGATTGCGGCTATTGCAACCAGTCGGCGTCGGCGGAAAGCGGCCTCAAGGCCGAGAAACTGATGAGCGTGCAAGCGGTGATGCAGGCGGCGGCGCAGGCCAAGGATGCAGGCAGTTCACGCTTCTGCATGGGCGCGGCCTGGCGCAACCCCAAGGAGCGCGACATGCCCGCCATCGTCCAGATGGTGAAGGGCGTACGCCAGATGGGGATGGAAACCTGCATGACGCTGGGGATGCTGAGCGAGGGCCAAGCCAAGGTGCTGGCCGACGCGGGCCTCGATTATTACAACCACAACATCGACACATCGCCGGAACATTATGAGAAGGTGATCACCACCCGGACGTTCGACGACCGGCTGGAAACGCTGGAAAATGTCCGCAATTCCGGGATCAACGTCTGTTCCGGCGGGATCGTGGGCATGGGCGAGACGCGCGAGGATCGCGTCGGCTTCCTGCACGCGCTGGCCGTGCTGCCGACCCATCCGCAGAGTGTGCCGATCAACGCGCTGGTGCCGGTCAAGGGCACCGTGCTGGGCAATATGCTGGCCGACACGCCGCTGGCCAAGATCGACGAGATCGAGTTCGTGCGGACGGTTGCGGTCGCGCGGATCGTGATGCCGGAGAGCATGGTGCGGCTGTCGGCGGGGCGGGAAAGCATGTCTGATGCGTGCCAGGCGCTGTGCTTCATGGCGGGGGCGAACAGCATATTCACTGGCGACAAGCTGCTGACCACCGCCAATGCCGGCGACAACGCGGATGCAGCGCTGTTCGCCAAGCTGGGCGTGGTGCCGATGCAGGCCGAGGTGAAGGTTGCGATGGAGGCGGCGGAGTGAGTTTTACTCTCTCCACACGTCATGCTGAACTTGTTTCAGCATCCATTGTGCAATCGGGAGCGACGGTGCGTGAGGAGGAATGGACCCTGAAACAAGTTCAGGGTGACGCTTCCGACCGGGAGATGATGGCGTGAAGGCCTGGCCAATGGTCGTGCTTTTGCTGCTGATCATGATCGGGTTCGGTTGGATAATGCTGCAGTCGGGCATGTTCATGCACGGCGATTGAAATACTCCCGTTCGGGCTGAGCGAAGTCGAAGGGCTCCACTGAACGGAGTGAAGTGCCTTCGCTCCGCTCAGGAGAAGGCTTCGACTTCGCTCAGCCCGAACGGAATTAGAAATTTGGACTGGGACAGGGAATAACATGGCAATCACCAAGATCCTGATCGCGAACCGTGGCGAAATTGCGTGTCGTGTTATGCGCACGGCCAAGAAGATGGGTATCAAGACCGTCGCGGTCTATTCCGATGCCGATGCGCGCGCGCCGCATGTGTTGATGGCCGACGAAGCCGTGCATATCGGCCCGTCGCCCGCGGCCCAATCCTATCTGATCGCCGACAAGATCATCGCGGCGTGCAAGCAGACCGGCGCGGACGCGGTGCATCCGGGCTATGGTTTCCTGTCCGAGCGCGAGAGCTTCCGCAAGGCGCTGGACGCGGAAGGCATCATCTTCGTCGGCCCGCCTGCCAATGCCATCGCCGCCATGGGCGACAAGATCGAGTCCAAGAAGCTGGCGCTGGAAGCGGGCGTCAATGTCGTGCCCGGTTTCGTCGGCGTCATTGACGACACCGAACATGCCGTCAAAATCTCCAACGAGATTGGCTATCCGGTGATGATGAAGGCGTCGGCCGGCGGCGGCGGCAAGGGGATGCGGCTCGCCTACTCCGAACAGGACGTCCGCGAAGGCTTTGAGGCGACCAAGCGTGAGGGGCTGAACAGCTTTGGCGATGACCGCGTGTTCATCGAGAAGTTCATCGAAAGCCCGCGCCATATCGAAATTCAGGTGCTGGGCGACCAGCATGGCAATATCGTCTACCTGAACGAACGCGAATGTTCGATCCAGCGTCGCCACCAGAAGGTGGTCGAGGAAGCGCCGTCGCCCTTCGTTTCGCCGGAAATGCGCAAGAAGATGGGCGAGCAATGCGTCGCCCTGGCCCGCGCCGTCGGCTATTTCAGCGCAGGGACCGTCGAACTGATCGTGTCGGGCGAGGACAAGACCGGCGACGGCTTCTACTTCCTGGAAATGAACACCCGGCTTCAGGTCGAACATCCCGTCACCGAGGAAATCACCGGCGTCGATCTGGTCGAACAGATGATCCGCGTCGCCAATGGCGAGAGGCTGTCTTTCACGCAGGATGATGTGAAGATCAACGGCTGGTCGATCGAAAACCGCGTCTATGCCGAAGATCCCTATCGCGGCTTCCTGCCCTCGACCGGTCGCCTGATCCGCTACAACCCGCCCGAAACCGGCGCGGATGAGAGCGGCGCGCTGATCCGCGTCGATGACGGCGTGGAGGAGGGCGGCGAAGTCTCCATGTTCTACGACCCGATGATCGCCAAGCTGATCACCTGGGCGCCCACGCGCCTGGAGGCGATCGACAAGCAGATCGAGGCGCTCGACAAGTTCGAGATTGAAGGGCCGGGGCATAATATCGATTTCGTCTCCGCGCTGATGCAGCATGAGCGGTTCCGGTCGGGCAACATCACCACCGGCTTCATTGCCGAGGAGTATCCTGACGGCTTTCAGGGTGCGCCGGCCTCACCCGAACTGCTGGTGCGCCTGTCGGCGATCGGCGCGTTTGCGGCGATGGCGCAGGCCGACCGCGCACGGCGGATCGACGGGCAACTGGGCAAGCGCCTCGCCCCGCCGACCGGCTGGCAGGTCAAGATTGATGACGCTGTTCATGACGTCGAAATCGATGGCGATGATGTGACCGTCGATGGGCAGCCCCTCGACATGGCGTTGGAATATACGCCGGGCGATCGCCTGATCGAGGCGGAATTTGGCGACGAGCAACTCGCCGTCCGCATCGCGCCGGTGCGGTCGGGTTTCGTCCTGACCTGCCACGGGGCCAGCCACAAGCTGCGTATCCTGCCCGCCCATGCTGCACCCTATGCGGCGCACATGATCGAAAAAATCCCGCCAGACCTGTCGCGCTTCCTGATTTGCCCGATGCCCGGCCTGCTGGTCGCGCTGCATGTGGGGGAAGGCGACAAGGTGGAGGCCGGACAGCCGCTTGCCGTGATTGAAGCGATGAAGATGGAGAATATCCTGCGCGCGCAAAAGGCAGGCGTCGTGAAGAGCGTATCAGCGGCGCAGGGCGACAGCCTGGCCGTGGATGCGGTCATCCTCGAAATGGAATAGGCGCGCGCTGCGTTGATCTGATCTGTAGAACCCCTCCCCCTTGAGGGGGAGGTTGGGTGGGGGTGTACCGACGCTAGCGTGGACGCTCGGCTTCGCCTCGCTCCCCCTCCCCTTGATTGGAGGCACGCGACTCCAATCAACCCTCCCCGCCGGGGAGGGGGCAGAAAGGGCGGCCCTTTGTTATTTAATGTTTCGCTCGGCTGTCGCGCCTTGCCCCGGTCCCGGCCTTTCCCCTAGCAGCCGCCGCATGAATAGCTTGCGACAGACGGTCCTTCGCCTTTCCACCCTCTTCACGGCCATGGCCGCGCTGCCGGCGCACGGTGCCGAAGATGAGCAGTTGTGGCTCCAGACCATCGCGCAGGGGCCGATCTCCGGCGACATCGTCTATTTCGCCGAGGTGCAGTCGCGCTTTGGCAGGGACATGGACGGTCTGGACCAGATGCTGCTGAGGCCCGCGATCGGCGTCAAACTGTCCGACCGGCTGACCGTCTTTCAGGGCTATGCCTATGTCCGCACGCCCCGTTCCGGCGGCGGGGATACGCGCGAACATCGCAGCTTCCAGCAGATCAACTGGTCGCTCGGCAAGGTTGCGGGCGGGCCGCTCTCCTCCCGCACGCGGATCGAGCAACGCTGGGTGTCGAGCGGTGATGATATGGGCTGGCGGCTTCGGCAATGGCTGCGGCTGGCGGTACCGCTGACCGGCAAGCCGGGCGGCGTGTCAGCGCTGACCTATGCGGAAGGGCTTGTGGCGCTGAACGATACCGACTGGGGGGCGCGCAAGGGGTTCGACCGGCTGCGCAGCTTTGCGGGATTGGAACTTCCATTCGCGGGCAAATCGACGGTAGAGGTCGGCTATCTCAACCAATATGTCAAAAATCGCGGACGGGCCGATGATGTCGATCATGTCCTGCTGGTGACGTTGCAACTGCGCCGCTGAGGCACTTTTTGGGCCTGTCCTATTACCCCCGCTTCATGCGATATCGGCCCCTTCTTCGCGCGCCGACAGTGGCGGTTGCGCAGGGCGGTGTTGGAAATTTAATTACCCCATGCGGTAACGCAATTTTACAATTACCGGGAAAAGTGCGAAGTTAAGAGGGGCAGGGGATGAGCGGAGCGGTCGGCAGCGACTATGTGATGGACGTCAAGCGCGACCGGCTGGTCATCACCGCCTCGGCGCTCGGCACCGTGTTCGAATGGTATGATTTCTA
The DNA here is from genome assembly GCF_003591655.1 of Sphingobium terrigena. GTDB lineage: Bacteria > Pseudomonadota > Alphaproteobacteria > Sphingomonadales > Sphingomonadaceae > Sphingobium > Sphingobium terrigena. Next base: position 41,596 of record NZ_QVRA01000007.1, on the reverse strand, counting down.
TATCTATGGCGTCCTCGCGCCGATCATCGGGCGGACCTTCTTCCCGACCGATAACCCCACTGTCGAACTGCTCTACACGCTGGCGGGTTTCGCGATCGGCTTTGCCTTCCGCCCGATCGGCGCGGCATTGTTTGGCTATCTGGGCGACCGGCTGGGTCGCAAATATACGTTCCTGGCCACGATCATCCTGATGGGCGTTGCCACGGCAGGGGTGGGGCTTACCCCGTCGGCCGCCAGCATCGGTATAGCCGCGCCCATCATCCTGATCACGCTGCGGATCGCGCAGGGGCTGGCGCTGGGCGGGGAATATGGCGGCGCGGCCATCTATGTCGCCGAACATGCGCCGCCCGGACGACGCGGTTTTTATACCAGCTTCATTCAGGCCGGGGTGATCGGCGGCTTCATCCTCTCGCTGATCGTCGTGGTCGGCACGCAATGGCTGGTCGGGCCGGAAATCTGGGCCGATTGGGGCTGGCGGCTGCCCTTCCTCTTCTCGCTCGCCCTGCTCGGCATATCGCTGTGGATGCGGCTGATGCTGCGCGAAAGCCCGGTATTCACCGCGATGAAGAAGGCAGGCACCCAGTCGAAAAATCCGATCAAGGAAGCCTTCACCTATCCGGGCAACAAAAAGCGGATGCTGGTCGCGATGATCGGCATCGCGGCGGGCTTTACCGTCATCGCCTATACGGTGATGTTCCAGGCGCTCTATTTCCTCCAGAACGGCCTGCATGTGTCGCCCGGTATCGCGCAATTGCTGGTGGGCGGCAGTGCCTTTGCCGGGATGGGGGCGTTCGTCTATTTCGGCCATCTGTCCGACCGGGTCGGGCGCAAAAAGCCGATCGTCATCGGCTATGCACTGGTGCTGATCCTGCTGGTGCCGCTCTACCAGTTTATGGGCGCGACCGCGAACCCGGCGCTGGTCGAGGCGGCAGAGCGCGCGCCGGTCGTGGTGCGCGGACCCGATTGCGTGTTCGATCCCTTCGCCAAGGTCCAGCCGACCGCCTGCGGCAAATTGCTCGACCATTTTTCCAAGCGTGGCATTCCCTATGACAAGCAGGCAGCGGCCACGCCCGCGGTGCAGATCGGCGATCTGCTTGTCACCGACCTGAGCGCCGATGGCCTTGACGCCGCGTTGAAAGCGGGGGGCTATCCGACCGGCAGCGTGACGCCGGACTGGCCGCGCGCGATGATGCTGTTCGGCGCACTCTTGCTGCTATGGACCCTTTCGGGGGCGACCTATGGGCCGGTGGCGGCGCTCTTGTCGGAATATTTCCCGGCGCGCATCCGCTATTCGTCGCTGTCGATTCCCTATCATATTGGCACCGGCTATTTCGGCGGCTTCCTGCCACTGGTCAGTCAATATATCGTCGCGCGAACCGGTGATCCCTATGCCGGGCTTTGGTACACATTGGCCGTCGTGGCGCTGGCGCTTATCACCTGTCTGGTCGCGCTGCCGGAAACCAGGGATCGGCCGCTCGACGCATAGGGGGATGTGACCATATGCCACACGGCGTTGCCAAGCGCGATCTGCCGACCAAGACCTGCCCGGTCTGTCAGCGCCCCTTTGCCTGGCGCAAGAAGTGGGAACGCGACTGGGACACTGTCGTCTATTGTTCCGACCGTTGCCGCAGCGCCCCGCGCCAAGCCTGACATCTAAAAAAGGCCGCCGCTCCATGTGGAGCGACGGCCATTTTCAGACGCTCAGGCAATCAGCGTTCGATGCACATCGCCACGCCCATGCCGCCGCCGATGCACAGGGTCGCCAGACCCTTTTTCGCGTCGCGCTTGGCCATTTCATAGAGCAGGGTGGTCAGCACCCGCGCGCCCGACGCGCCGATCGGATGGCCGATGGCGATCGCGCCGCCATTGACGTTGACCTTGGACGCATCCCAGCCAAGCTCCTGGCCGACCGACAGCGCCTGCGCGGCGAAGGCTTCATTGGCTTCGATCAGGTCGAGGTCAGCGATCGACCAGCCCGCTTTCTCCAGCGCCTTGCGGCTGGCCGGGGCCGGGCCGATGCCCATGATCGAGGGATCGACGCCGCAGGTCGCAAAACCGGCGATCCGGCCCAATATGGTCGCGCCGCGCTTGGCAGCGGCGTCGGCGGTCATCAGCACCAGCGCGGCGGCACCATCGTTCAGGCCGCTGGCATTGGCGGCAGTGACGGTGCCGTCCTTCTTGAAGGCTGGCTTCAGCTTCTCCATCGCTTCGATGGTGGCACCGGCGCGGATATATTCATCCTGATCGACGATGGTATCGCCCTTGCGGCCCCTGATCGTGACCGGCGCGATTTCATCGACGAAGCGGCCCGAAGCGCGTGCGGCTTCGGCCTTGTTCTGGCTGGCGACGGCAAAGATGTCCTGCGCTTCGCGGCTGATCTGATATTTCTCCGCCAGATTTTCGGCGGTGATGCCCATATGATAATTGTTGAAGGCGTCGGTCAGCCCGTCATGAATCATCGTGTCGAGCAGGCTGACATTACCCATCTTGCTGCCGCCGCGCAGATATTGCGCATGGGGGGCAAGCGACATGCTTTCTTGCCCACCAGCCACCATGATGTTCGCGTCCCCGGCGCGGATCGCCTGCGCCGCAAGCGCGACGGCGCGCAGGCCGGAGCCGCACAGCTGGTTGAGGCCGATCGCGGTGCGCTCGACAGGGATGCCCGCATTGACGGCGGCCTGACGCGCCGGGTTCTGGCCCTGACCGGCGCTCAGCACCTGGCCCAAAATCACCTCGTCCACTTCGTCAGGCGCGACGCCGGCCTGCGCCAGCGCGGCGATGATCGCCTGGCGGCCCAGTTCATGCGCCGGAGTCGATCCGAACGCGCCCATGAAGCTGCCGACGGCAGTGCGCTTGGCGGCGGTAATGACGATATCTGACAAAGGCTCGATCCTCTATTATCGGGGTGTCTTTTCGCAGGCGCACATAGCATCATCCTCCATGGCTGGAAAGCCATTGGGACAGAGGAAACCACAGCGTTTCGCGTGCCTGACCGCCCACGACCATGCCGACATGACCCAGTTTGAATTGCCAGTCTGTAGCCAATTGGGTCGACGCGGCGGCAGGGACGATGCGATCCGTCGTCGAGCGGATCGACAGGGTCGGGCAGGCAAGCGCGTGCGGATCGACTGTCCGGCCACCGACGGTCCAGCGTCGCTCTCCACTGGCGTTACCGGCATAGAGGTCATCGAACAGATCGCGTCCCGCGGCATAGGTTAGTGGTGGCCCGCCATTGGCCCAATCCTCCACGGCCATGAAGGCACGCTCCCCGTCCGATCCCGCCGCAATATCGGCAAAAGCGGCGAATTTGCGGATCGTGCGCGCGGGGTCCATCGCCCAGAAACCCGATTGTAGCACCTCCATCGGTACATAGCCCAGCCGATCGCACATGGGCTTGGCCCCGCGCCACAGAGCGCTGATGTCCTGCCGGTCGGCATCGCTGAAACCTTCGAATTGCCAGGGCGAAGCGATGGTCGCCACGGCCTGCATCGGGTGCAGCATAGCCGCGCCCAGCGCCAGCGTGCCGCCCAGGCAATAGCCCACAATGATCGGCGGGCGCGGCAGCGACGCGATGAGGGGTAGGAGCCTGTCGGTGACATGGCCATCCAGCCCGATCGCCGCCGCCTGCACCGACGGACTGCCCCAGTCGATCAGCCAGGCGTCATGTCCTGCTGCAGCCATGTGGCGCAACAAAGAGCGGCGTTCAGACAGGTCCAGCACCTGCGGCGGATTGATGAGCGAGGGCACGAAAACCACCGGTGCGCGGCCATTATCAACACCATAGCGCAGCAGCCGGGCGCTGCCGACCTGCGCCATGGTGGCGGGGGCAGGCGGGGGGGGCGGGCGCTGCGCCTGTTGATAGCGGCGCAGGCCGATGAAGGCGCGTTTGCGCAGCTCTGGATCGCCCTCTGTTTCGCGCCATAAAATGTTGAGAAAAAGGGGTAAAGGCCTAGGGCCATGTTGCGGTGCGGCAACGCCCTGTGCTAATGAGGAGTGTGCAGGTGCGGGAGAGGTGTCCATGGCCAAATCTAAAGCGGCTAATGAATCAGAGCCGGTGGTTATCAAGAAATATGCTAACCGGCGGCTTTATAACACCGAAACGTCCAGTTACATCACCCTTGATCTGTTGTCGCAGATGACGCGCGAGGGCCGCGAGTTCACGGTGGTTGATGCCAAGAGTGGCGAGGACATTACCCATAATGTCCTGACCCAGATCATCATGGAAGAAGAACAGCGCGGCGAAAATATGCTGCCGGTCAATTTCCTGCGTCAGCTGATCTCCATGTATGGCGATTCGATGCAGTCGATGGTGCCGCAATATCTCGAAGCGTCGATGGATGCGTTCCGCAAAAACCAGTTGCAGTTTCAGGAAGCGATGCAGGGTGCGTTCGGCGGCGGTCCACTGGCCGAGATCGCCAAGCGCAACATGCAGATGTTCGAGGCGGCAACCAGCGCATTCAAGGGCGCAGGCGGGCTGATGCCGGGCGTCCCCGGTATGCCGGGTGTTGCGACCCCGGCCGAAGCCGAGAAGGACGATGAGATTGCGGTGCTGAAGGCGCAGCTTGCTGCGCTCAATGCCAAGATCGACAAGCTGGGCTGATCCCCAATGGCGAAGGCTGACCGGCTCGAACGACTGGACGTGCGGCGGGCCGAGCTGGAAGCCGACTATGACGCAGCGCTGATCGCGGCGCTTCAGGTCACGGCAGGCGGGGTTTGGGGACTGTTCGACCACAAGCCTGACCGGCAGGCGCGCGCCAAGGCCGCGCCGGTCATCGCGGCGCTGGATGAACTGGCTGCCGACATCGACAGTCTGCGCGATCAATTGGGGTTGGAGCCGTTCGCGCTCCACCAGTCCTTCCTCGCCGCACGCGGCCCGGTGGCGTCGGACGCGCCGGGCGAGCCGAAACAGGCGCGGGCCTGGCTCGAAAAACTGGGTGTCGTCGTCAGCTGAACGCTAATGTGCGTCGGGGGTGGACGGGGACGGCGCGCATGGCCTATTGCGCGCCGATTCATTCCTTACAGCAGGCAAGCCATTCCCGTGAAACATGCCCTTTCCGTCACCCGCGAACAGGATTTCTCCGCCTGGTATCAGGCCGTCATTTCGGAGGCTGACCTGGCCGAAGAAAGCGGCGTGCGCGGCTGCATGGTCATCCGGCCATGGGGCTATGGCATCTGGGAACGCATCCAGACATTGCTCGATGCGCGGATCAAGGCGACGGGGCATGAAAATTGCTATTTCCCGCTGTTCATCCCCTTAAGTTATTTCGAGAAAGAAGCCGAGCATGTCGACGGCTTTGCCAAGGAAATGGCGGTCGTCACCCATCACCGGCTGATCCAGAAGGATGGCAAGCTAGTCCCCGATCCCGAAGCGAAGCTGGAGGAGCCGCTGGTCGTGCGCCCCACGTCCGAAACGGTGATCGGCGCAGCGTTCAGCCGCTGGGTCCAGTCGTGGCGCGACCTGCCCGTGCTGATCAACCAGTGGGCCAATGTCGTCCGTTGGGAAATGCGCACCCGCATGTTCCTGCGCACCACGGAATTTCTCTGGCAGGAAGGCCACACCGCCCACGCCACCGTCGATGAGGCGATGGAAGAGACGATGAAGATGCTGGAAGTCTATCGCAGCTTTGCGGAGGATTGCGTAGCGATGCCGGTCGTCGCGGGCGAAAAGCCGGAAAATGAGCGCTTCCCCGGAGCGGTCGCCACTTACTCGATTGAAGCGATTATGCAGGACGGCAAGGCTTTGCAGGCTGGCACGTCGCATTTTCTGGGCACGACCTTCTCCGCCGCGCAGAATATCAAGTTCCAGAATAGCGAAGGCGCACAGGAACTGGCGCAGACGACCAGCTGGGGCATGTCCACCCGGATGATCGGCGGCCTGATCATGGTCCATGGCGACGACGACGGGCTGCGCGTGCCGCCGCGCGTTGCGCCCTATCAGATCGTCGTGGTGCCGATGCTGCGCGACACGGACCAGGACGCTGCGATCGTCGATTATTGCGCCGATCTGGTGAACCAGCTGAACGCGCTGGACGTGTTCCGTGAGCCGGTGCGCGCGCTGCTCGATCGTCGCCCGGCCAAGGCGGCGACCAAGCGCTGGGGCTGGGTGAAGAAGGGCGCGCCGATCGTGATCGAGGTTGGCGGTCGCGATGTTGCGGGCGGCAATGTGTCGGTCATCCGCCGCGACAGGCTCTACCGTGCCGACGGCAAGCTGGACAGTCAGATCGTTGCCAAGGGTGACTTCGTCGCGGGCGCGGTGGCGATGCTGGAGGATGTGCAGGCGTCGCTGTTTGCCGACGCCAAGGCGCGACTGGACGGCAGCATCGACAAATCGATCACCGACATCAATGCGCTCAAGGCCTATTTCAATGCCAGCACCAAGCCCGGCTGGGCGCTGGTGCAATGGGCCAAGCCGACCGGCGAGGCGCTGGAGAAGGTGGTGCAGTGGCTCAAGGGCGAGAAGCTGACGCTGCGCAATGTGCCCAATGATGCGGAGGCCGCTGACGGGGTGTGCGTGTTTACCGGCGAGACGGCGGTCGAACGGGTGCTGGTCGGGCGGAGTTATTGAGCCGAAAAATTAGGTGCTCCCGCGCAGGCGGGAGCCCAGTTCCAACGGTAGCGTATGATAACGAGGGCGGGACTGGGTTCCCGCCTGCGCGGGAACACATTTATCTTTGTCTACAGCACATATTTACTCAAATCGGTGTCGTGCGCGATCGCGCTCAACTGTTTCTCCACATAGGCAGCGTCGATCACCAGCGTTTCGCCGCGGCGGTCCTCGGCTTCGAAGCTGACATCCTCCAGCAGCTTTTCCATCACCGTCTGGAGCCGGCGGGCGCCGATATTTTCGACTTCGCCATTCACCTCGGCTGCGATGCGGGCGACCGCGCGGATGCCGTCCGGGGTCAGGTCGATCGTCACCTCCTCGGTGGCCAGCAGCGCGCGATATTGCGCGACCAGGCTCGCCTTGGTGTCGGAGAGGATCGCGACGAAATCCTCCTCGGTCAGCGCCTTTAGCTCGACGCGGATCGGCAGGCGACCTTGCAGTTCGGGCAACAGGTCGCTGGGCTTGGCAACGTGGAACGCGCCGGACGCGATGAAGAGAATATGGTCGGTCTTGAGCGGGCCATATTTGGTCGAGACGGTGGTGCCTTCGATCAGCGGGAGCAGGTCGCGCTGCACGCCCTCGCGGCTGACGGAGCCGCCGCGCACATCGCTGACCGCGATCTTGTCGATCTCGTCGAGGAACACGATGCCATTTTGTTCGGCGCTGGTGATGGCGACGCGGGCGACGTCATCCTGATCTAGCCTTTTGTCCTGCTCTTCCTCGACCAGCTTGTCCCACGCATCGGCGACGCGCATCTTGCGGCGCTTTTTCTGCTGCTGGCCGAACGCCTTGGACATCATGTCGGACAGGTTGATCATGCCGACCTGACCACCCATGCCGGGGATTTCCATCGGCATGGAGGGGCTGTCGGCGACTTCCACCTCGACCTCGACATCGTTCATCTGATGCTGTTCGATCTTCTGGCGGAAGGAGAGGCGGGTGGCCTCGCTGGCTTCCTTGCCGGTCAATGCGTCGAGCAGGCGGGCCATCGCGGCTTCGGATGCAGCTTCGCGCACGGCTTCGCGGCGGCGGTCCTTTTCCAGCCGCACGGCTTCCTCGACCAGATCGCGGACGATCTGTTCGACGTCGCGGCCGACATAGCCGACCTCGGTGAACTTGGTCGCTTCGACCTTGACGAAGGGAGCGTCGGCCAATTTTGCAAGGCGACGGCTGATCTCGGTCTTGCCGCAGCCGGTCGGCCCGATCATCAGGATATTCTTGGGCGTCACCTCGTCACGCAGGTCGTCGGGCAGATGCTGACGCCGCCAGCGGTTGCGCAGCGCGACGGCAACGGCGCGCTTGGCGTCATGCTGGCCGATGATATGCGCGTCGAGCGCGGCGACGATGGCTTTGGGGGTCAGATTATCGTTCATTTCGGTCCTTCTCCCCTCCCTTCAGGGAGGGGTCGGGGGAGGGCATGTCGAGGAACGCCGTTACAGGCCCTCCCCTAACCCCTCCCACAAGCGGGAGGGGGATTTAAGAGGCGCTGTCCAGCGTTTCGATGGTCAGCTGATCATTGGTATAGACGCAGATGTCCGCCGCCACGGCCATGGCCTTGCGCGCCAGCGTCTCCGCGTCAGCCTCATAATCCACCAGCGCGCGGGCGGCGGCGAGGGCGAAGTTGCCGCCGGAACCGATTGCTGCGACACCGTTCACCGGCTCCAGCACATCGCCATTGCCGGTCAGGATCAGCGTCACATCCTTGTCCGCGACGATCATCATCGCTTCCAGATTGCGCAGATATTTGTCGGTGCGCCAGTCCTTGGCCAGTTCGACGGCGGATCGCATCAGCTGGCCATTATGGCGCTCCAGCTTGGCTTCCAGCCGCTCGAACAGGGTGAAGGCGTCGGCAGTCGCCCCGGCAAAGCCACCGATGACGCTGCCGTCATGCAGGCGGCGCACCTTGCGGGCGTTGGGTTTCATCACCGTCTGGCCCATGGAAACTTGGCCGTCGCCGGCGACGACAACCTTTCCATTCTTGCGCACGGACATGATGGTGGTGCCATGCCAGACCGGCATGGCGCTGCTGTTATGGTCGTTCATGGAGCGGCATATGGGACGCTGTGCCGCGTGGTGCAAGTCACCTCAGTAGCGGCGACGAAGCGTTGCATTTTGGCGACAATATTCTGCCAATTCGTTCAGGAACAAATGTCGATCAATTGACATTGTGCATCGCAACATCGATCATCAGCATCCGCATTTACGGGGGGGACTCGCATGACTCTCAAGGCCAGGGCACAGGAAAAGGTCGAGCGCGCGGGCATTTCCAACTATAGTTTCGATCATGACGTATTGGTCATGTGTGGCGTGCGCTACACAATCGAAGCGTGCAACTGTGGCGAACCGGGTTGCGACGGCGTTCGTCTGCGGAAAAATGCGACAGCCATCGGGCGCGTGTTGCAATAATTCACCGACTATCGGTCAGCGCATTGCGTCTTTCCCGGCGCGACCGACGGATTCAATATCGCGACCCACACCCTGCACCGTGTTGCACGCGGCCAGCGTGGCCAAGATCATCAGAAACAGCGCTTTACGCATCAATCCGTCACTCCACATTTGCGGTGTGACCGTTTTAGGGCGTGCGCGACGCAGTGCAAAGGTGCAATTTGCGGGACGGAATGCCCCCGCGCTTGACAGGGCGCGCCAGCGATGCCAATGGCCGCCTCCTCCCAACAGGGGGCGCGTAGCTCAGTGGTAGAGCACACCCTTCACACGGGTGGGGTCGCAGGTTCAATCCCTGCCGCGCCCACCATGGCAAAACGCCATGGTCGGGACAGATTATTTCCCTCCATTGATCTTTTCAGTCTCATCAGGCTAATCATTGCCCCTGATCCGGCGTCCCGTGCGGTCGCCGACCTGAAAGGATGTCGATGCCGCCCTATTGGAAATCCGGCGCAGCCCTTGGCGCGCTGCTTGCGCTGTCCACCGCCCCTGTCATGGCGCAGGAGCAGGAGACGCTGACGCTCGAACGGGTTTTTGCCAGCCCTGACCTTGCTGGCCCACAGCCGCGCGCGCTCAAATTATCGCCGGACGGGTCGCTCGTCACCCTGCTCAAACCGCGCGCGGATGAGAAAGAGCGGCTCGACCTCTGGGCGATCGACACGCGCACGGGCAAGCAGCGGATGCTGGTCGATTCGCGCAAGACCGGCAGCGGCGCAGCCCTGTCCGAAGCGGAAAAGATGCAGCGCGAACGCGACCGCTCAGTCGCGGGCAGCAGCGGCATTACCAGCTATGACTGGTCGCCTGATGGCAAGTCCATCCTGGTGCCGGTCGATGGCGATCTCTACCTGGCTGCACTGGACGGCAAAGTGCAGCGACTGACCGACACGCCCGATGGCGAGTTGAACGGCGTGGTCAGCCCCAAGGGCGGCTTCGTGTCGTTCGTGCGCGGCGGAAATTTGTTCGTGCAGCCCATCGGCGGGACGGAACGGCAGGTGACGCAGGGCGCCAGCGATACGATCAGTTGGGGTGTCGCCGAATTTGTCGCGCAAGAGGAAATGGACCGGCGGACCGGCTATTGGTGGTCGCCCGACGATGCCCTGATTGCGGTCGCGCGGGTGGATGAAAGGCCGGTTGGCATCGTCACCCGCACAGCGATCGGCGGGGAGGGGACGAAGGTTTATCAGCAGCGCTATCCCGCTGCCGGGACACCCAACGCCATCGTCGATCTCTATGTCATGAAGCCGGACGGGTCGGGGCAGGTGAAGGTCGATCTGGGGCCGGATCGCGACATTTATCTGGCGCGAGTCGACTGGGCGAAGGATGGCCGCACCCTTTATGTCCAGCGCGAGACGCGCGACCAGAAGCGGCTTGACCTGCTGGCGGTCGATCCGGCCACCGGCAAGGCGAAGGTCGTTCTCTCTGAAACCGCCAAAAGCTGGATCAACCTCAGTGACAATTTCCATCCGCTGTCAGGCGGCGATTTCCTCTGGTGGTCGGAAAAGAGCGGCCATGGCCATCTCTACCGGGTGCATGATGGCAAATGGACGGCGCTGACCAGCGGCGACTGGGAGGTCAAGACGCTGGTGGCGGTCGATGAGAAAGCGGGGCTGGTCTATTTCACCGGCAATCGCGAAACGCCGCTGGAGCAGCAATTGTATAGCGCGCCGATCACGCGCCCTGCAGCGGCGCGTCAGATCACCACGAGTGGCTGGTGGAATGATGCGGTGATGGACGGCGCGGCCAGCCGGGTCGTCATCACCCGCCAGAATAGCGACCAGCCCAAGCAGGTCTATCTGGCCGACAGCGCGGGCAAGCAACTCCAATGGTTGTCCGAAAATGCGCTGAAGGGCGATCATCCCTATGCGCCCTTTCTGGCGAGCCATGTCAAAACCCGGTTCGGCACGATCCGGGCCAAGGACGGCACGACACTCTATACCAAGATCATGACCCCGACTATCGAGCCGGGGAAACGCTATCCCGTGTTCATGATCCACTATGGCGGGCCGGGCGGCGGGCGGCAGGCGACCAACACATGGTCCGGTGCGCTCAACCAATATCTGGTCGACCGGGGCTGGATCGTCTTTGCGGTCGATAATCGCGGCACGCCCGATCGTGGCAAGGCGTTCGAGGATCATCTCTACCGCGCCATGGGGACGGTCGAGGTGGATGACCAATTGGCGGGCGTGGATTGGCTGAAAGCCCAGCCGTTCGTCGATCCCAAGCGGATTGCGACCTATGGCTGGTCTTACGGTGGCTATATGTCGCTGAAGCTGTTGGAGAAGGCACCGGGCATATTCGCTGCGGCGGTGGCGGGCGCGCCGGTGACGAAGTGGGAACTGTACGACACCCATTATACCGAACGCTATCTGGGGATGCCGCAGGACAAGGTCAGCGCCTATCCGGCGTCCGGTGCGATCGAGGAGGCAGTGAAGATCAGCGACCCACTGTTGCTGATCCACGGCATGTCCGACGATAATGTGGTGTTCGACAATGCCACCGCGCTGATGGCGAAGATGCAGGGCGCTGCGGTGCCGTTCGAGATGATGGCCTATCCGGGCCAGACCCACCGCGTTGGCGGGCCGGGGATCAGCGTCCATCTGTGGCGCACGATCGAGGACTTTCTGGCGCGGCGCGGCATGTCGCCTGAAGCGCCCAAGCCATAGGTGGCAAGGACGTTGCCGCATCCCGGCAACGTCCAGCGTCAAAAGCTGGCCTTTTGCGCAACAAAGGGCTTGCCACTGGACAAATGGCGCAACGCCGCTATGGCGCGCACTCCGTTATATCTGCATCGGAGTGGAGTGTTCAGTCATGGGTTACAGGGTCGTCGTCGTAGGTGCCACCGGGAATGTGGGCCGCGAAATGCTGACCATTCTCGCCGAGCGCGAGTTCCCGATTGACGAGATCGCTGCGGTCGCATCGTCGCGGTCGCAGGGGCTGACCGTCGATTTCGGTGACAGCGGCAAGACGATCAAATGCCAGAATATCGAGCATTTCGACTTTACCGGCTGGGACATCGCCCTGTTCGCCGCGGGCAGCGGCCCGACCGCTGAATATGCGCCCAAGGCGGCGGCGGCCGGCTGTGTCGTGATCGACAATAGCTCGCTCTACCGCATGGACCCGGACGTGCCGCTGATCGTGCCCGAAGTGAACCCGGACGCGATCGACGGTTACAAGAAGAAGAATATCATCGCCAACCCCAACTGCTCGACCGCGCAGATGGTGGTGGCTTTGAAGCCGTTGCATGATGCCGCGATCATCAAGCGCGTTGTCGTGTCGACCTATCAGTCGGTGTCCGGCGCGGGCAAGGCTGGCATGGACGAGCTGTTCGAACAGTCGCGCAATATCTTCGTAGGCGACCCGGCCGAAGCCAAGAAGTTCACCAAGCAGATAGCCTTCAACGTGATCCCGCATATCGACGTTTTCCTGGACGATGGGTCGACCAAGGAAGAATGGAAGATGGTCGCGGAAACCAAGAAGATCCTTGATCCCAAGATCAAGCTGACCGCCACCTGCGTGCGCGTGCCGGTGTTCGTGGGACACTCCGAAGCGATCAACATCGAGTTCGAGAAGGAAATCAGCGCCAAGGAAGCGCAGGATATCCTGCGTGAAGCCCCTGGCATCATGCTGGTCGATAAGCGCGAGGATGGTGGCTACATCACCCCGATCGAATGCGTCGGCGATTTCGCGACCTTCATCAGCCGCGTGCGTGAGGACCCGACCGTGGACAGCGGCATTTCGCTCTGGTGCGTCAGCGATAATCTGCGCAAGGGCGCGGCGCTGAACGCGGTGCAGATCGCCGAACTGCTGGGCCGTCGCCACCTCAAGAAGGGCTGATTCTGACTCCTTGCGGTCATGCTATCATAATGATAGCATGACCGTATGGGCCAGGTTCTTATCCGTAATCTCGATGACAGTCTGATCGCGGCCTATCGCGAACTGGCGGCGCGTAACCAGCGTTCACTGGAAGCGGAACTGCGTGAAGCGCTGACGCGTGGGCGACCGATGACAGGTGAGCGCCTGCGCGCGACGCTAACGCGCCTCGAAGCCATCAGGGCAATGACGCCGCAACATGTCCGGCAGACACCTGCCGAAGATTTGCTCCAGGATGATGATCGCCCCTGATGCTGGTGGTGGATACCAGCGTGTCGGCCCGCTGGGTCGTCGGCAGTGACGATCCGGCGATGTCTGCTGAAACGACCGTGGCGCTTACGCTGCTGCCGCATCGGCTGATCGCGCCAGACTTGCTGACCGCTGAATTCGCCAATGTGATGTGGAAGAAAGTGCGCGCGCAGGAAATTGATGCAGCACAGGCGCGCGAAGCCGTGGCGATCCTGCCCGATCTTGTCGATCTGATCCCGACCGGACAACTGGCCGATCGGGCGATGGCGATCAGTCTGGCGCTGGATCATCCCGCCTATGACTGCTTCTTCCTCGCCACCGCCGAGATGCTGGAAACGGTTGTGGTCACCGCTGATCGCAGGCTAGTCCGGCGCTGTGCTGACACGTCTTTTGCAGCGCTGGTTTCGGGGTTGATGGATCGCTCTTCCTGGGCGGACTGACAGGACAGCGCTCTTGCGCCGCCGCGCCTGACGCCATATCGGCAAGCCGCTCTTGCTGCGTAAGGATTTGCCCCGATGACCGACCTGCCGATCGAACGCCATGAGATCAAAGGCTTCGATGGCCTGCCGATTGCGGTGCATATGGTGGGTGAGGGGCGGGATATGGTGCTGATCCACGGCTATTTTTCCAACGCCTTCACCAACTGGATTCGCTACGGCCATGCCGCCAAACTGGTTGAAGCGGGTTTTCGCCTGATCATGCCTGACTTGCGCGGTCATGGGGAGAGCGGGAAGCCGCACGACATTGCCGCTTATCCGCCCGATGCGCTGACCGATGACGGGCTGGCTTTGGTCGAGCAGCTTGGGCTGACCGACTATGATCTGGGTGGCTATTCGCTGGGTGCGCGCACGACCGTGCGGATGCTGGCGCGCGGGGCTGCGCCGCGCCGCGTGATCCTGGCGGGCATGGGACTGCGCGGGCTGGTGCAGACACTCGACAATGGCGGCTATTACAAGAATGTCCTGACGAACCTTGGCACGTTCGAGCGTGGCACGTCGGAATGGATGACGGAGGCCTTCCTCAAAACCACCAAGGGTGATCCGGTGGCGATGCTCCATATCCTGAACACTTTTGTCGATACGCCGCGTGAGGCGATCGCTGCCATTCAGCAGCCGACCGAAGTCATCTGCGGCGCGGATGACCGGGACAATGGCGTGGCGCACGAACTGGCCGACCTGCTGCCCAATGGTCGCTATGTCGAGATACCGGGCAATCATATGAACGCCGTCACCCGCAAGGAACTGGGGCAGGCGATGGTCGATTTCCTGACCGCTTGACTGTATCGCCCGGCCAAGTCACCTTCCCCTCATAAGCCTATGAGGGGAATTCCCATGAAAATCGCCATCTCGCTTGCCGCACTGGCGGCCGCGCTTACTGCATCGCCCGTCCTTGCACAGCAGGCTCCTGTGCCGACCGCAGTGGAGGCCGAAGCCTTCCTCGCCAAGGCGGAAAAGGCGATGTTCGATCATTCGCTGATCTCCAGCCGGGCCGACTGGGTCAATTCCACCTATCTAAGCGATGACAGCGACGCGGTCGCCGCCTATTTCGGCGCGATCCGCACATCGATGAATGTTGATTATGCGCTGGAAGCCGCCAAATATGCGACTGTGCCGGGCCTCTCGGTCGAAACCAGGCGCCGCCTCGACCTGCTGCGCACCGCACTGACTTTGCCCGCGCCGACCGCGCCGGGGGCGGCGCAGGAGTTGAACGATCTCGCGACCCGGCTCCAGTCCGCCTATGGCAAGGGCAAGGGGACGCTGAAAGGGCAGCCGATCAACGGCAGCGACATTGAAGAGCAGATGGGGAACAACCGTAACCCCGAAGAGCTGAAGGAAATGTGGGTCAGCTGGCATGACAATGTCGGCGCGCCGATGCGCGGCGATTATGCCAAGCTGGTGGATATCGCCAATGCCGGGGCCAAGGAACTGGGCTTTGCCGATACCGGTGCGATGTGGCGGTCCAAATATGACATGCCTGCCGATGATTTCACCAAGCTGACCGACAAGATCTGGGCGGAGGTCAAGCCGCTCTATGACCAGCTGCATTGCTACACCCGCACCAAGCTGAACGAGAAATATGGCGATACGGTGCAGCCCGCCACGGGGCCGATCCGCGCCGATTTGCTGGGCAATATGTGGGCGCAATCCTGGGGCAATATCTATGATGTCGTGGCCCCCAAGGGGGCTGGCGATCTGGGTTATGATGTGGGCGAATTGCTGAAGGCCAAGGGCTATGTCGAAACCCGCCCCGGTCAGGTCGATACGCCCGACACACCCGAACAGCAGCGGCGCGGCTATTGGGAAAAGCAGATGTTCAAGATTGGCGAGGGTTTCTATTCCTCGCTGGGCTTTGCGCCGCTGCCCGCGACCTTTTGGGATCGTACCCAGTTCATCAAGCCGCTGGACCGCGAAGTCGTCTGCCATGCGTCGGCCTGGGATCTCGACAATAAGGACGACATACGGGTCAAGATGTGCACGAAGGTCAATAGTGACGACTTCGTGACCATCCATCATGAGCTGGGTCACAATTATTACCAGCGCGCCTATCAAAAGCAGAAGCCGCTCTATCTGGACGGCGCCAATGACGGCTTTCATGAAGCGATCGGCGATTTTGTCGCCCTGTCTATCACGCCTGACTATCTGGTGAAGATCGGCCTGCTGGACCCCGCCAAGGTGCCGGGACCGGACAAGGATATTGGCCTGCTGCTGCGGCAGGCGATGGACAAGGTCGCTTTTCTGCCGTTCGGTCTGCTGGTCGACAAGTGGCGCTGGGGTGTATTCAACGGCACAATCCCGCAGAGCCAGTATGAAAAGGGCTGGACGGACCTGCGCCGCCAATATCAGGGCATCGTCCCGCCCGTGTCCCGCGATGAAACGAAGTTCGATGCGGGGGCCAAATTCCATATTCCGGGTAACACGCCCTACACCCGCTATTTCCTGGCGGGCATTTTGCAGCAGCAATTTTACGAAGCGGCCTGCAAACAGGCGGGCTGGAAGGGGCCACTGCACCGCTGTTCCTTCTATGGAAACAAGGATGTAGGAGCCAAACTCAATGCGATGCTGGAAATGGGGGCATCCAAGCCCTGGCCCGATGCGTTGCAGGCCTTCACCGGCACACGGGAGATTTCGGGCAAGGCGATGACCGCCTATTTCGCGCCGTTGCAGAAATGGCTGGTCCAGCAGAATAAGGGCAAGTCATGCGGCTGGTAATCGCCAAGTAAAGTCAGTAAAGGGCCGGCCCGTGGACCCGGCGATCATCATCATTGCTTTGCTCTTCTTCACCAGCGTCATCATGGCGCTGGCGATGGGGGTGGCGTGGCTCCATTTTGGGCGGCAGCGTCATGTGTTGAGCTGGGCGCTCTCCTATGGCGCAGCGATGGTCCAGTGGATCGCCAACGCGGGCGGCATTGCCCTGAAAAGCGGGCCGTTCATGGCGCTGGCGGCGGTGTGCATCATCGTCAGCGGCACGCTGGTCGTGGTGGGGGTGCGCCAGCGGTCGGGGCAGAACGTGCCATGGCGGTTGATGGTCGGCGCGGGATCGGTCGTCGCGGTCGGCGGCATCTATGCGGCGATGATACATGATCGATCGCTCCAGGGCATGATCGTGCCGGGCTATGTCGGCCTATTGATGCTCTGTTCGGCCGCCGCACTCTGGCCGCGCGAACGCCGTTTCAACGCGCCGGAAATGGCGTTTTTCACCATGTTCCTGCTATTCGCGCTGTTTGAAGCGGCTTTGGCGGTCAGCGCCGCCAGTGGCTGGGGGAAACCTCCGGCGACGGGACTGGCAACCTATCGCGCGATATTGGGTCTTGGCCTGCCGTCGCTCTATGTCGGCATGGGCGTCGCGGCGGTGATGGTCGTGGCTGGCGATCTGGCGCACCAGTTGCGGCGCCAGATGCGGCATGATCCGCTGACCAACGTTCTCAACCGGCGCGGGCTGGATGAGGCTGCGACGCGCGCCATCGCCAATGCCCGCCGTTACAACCGGCCATTGGCGCTGGTGGTGTGCGATCTTGACGGGTTCAAGGCGCTGAACGACGGCCATGGCCATATCGCAGGGGACGCCGCCCTGCGCGGTTTTGCCCAGTTACTGACCAGCGCGGTGCGGCGCGGCGACATTGTTGCGCGCATGGGCGGCGATGAATTCGGCCTGCTGCTGGTGGAAACCGAGGCGGCGGCGGCGGCTGATGTCATGGAGCGGGTGCGCGCGGAAATTGCTTGTCTGGTCCTGCCCAACGCTCCGCGCGCACAATTGCGCGCCAGTTTCGGCGTGGCGGAATTGCAGGCGGGCGACGAGCAACTCGATGATCTGGTCGCCCGCGCCGACGCTGCGCTCTACGACGCCAAGCGCAATGGCAAGGATCGTGTCGCTATCTGGCGCAACGCGGCCTGAGCCTTTTCTTGCCGGGATTTCCGAGCCGTGAAATGGTCCATTTCACTCGCAATCCCTCTTATCTGAATGGCGGTTCGTTGAACGCGCGCAGCTTGCGGCTGTGAAGCTTCGCGCCGCCTTCACGCAGCAATTCGCAGGTCATGAGGCCGACGCGCAAATGGCTGGCGATCGCCTCCTCATAGAAGCGATTGGCCTGCCCCGGCAGCTTGAGTTCGCCGTGGATCGGCTTGTCGGACACGCACAGCAATGTGCCGTAAGGCACCCGGAACCGATAGCCCTGCGCTGCGATGGTGGCTGATTCCATGTCGATGCCCACAGCTCGCGACAGGCTGAAGCGCAGCGCGGAACTGGAATAGCGCAATTCCCAGTTGCGATCGTCGGTGGTGACAACGGTGCCGGTGCGCAGGCGACGCTTGAAATCCTCCGGGTCGCGGCCGCCCAACACGGCTTCTGCCGCCTGCGCCATCGCCACCTGCACTTCGGCGATGGCCGGGACCGGGATTTCAGGCGGCAGCATGGCGTCCAGCACCTTGTCATCGCGCAGATAGGCGTGCGCCAGCACATAGTCGCCGATCCGCTGGCTGGGCCTCAGGCCACCGCAATGGCCGATCATCAGCCAGGCTTCGGGCCGAAGGACGGCGAGATGATCGCAGATCGTCTTGGCATTGGAGGGACCGACGCCGATATTGACCAAAGTGATGCCGCTGCCGTCGGGCGCGATCAGATGATAGGCAGGCATCTGATGCTTGCGCCAGGCGCTGTCGGCGATCATCTGCGCCGGATCGGCCGTTTCGGGGGTCACATAAACGCCGCCAGCGCCCGACAGTGCGGTGAAACGGCTCCCCTCCCGCTGCAACTCTGCGCAGGCCCAGGCGACAAATTCATCCACATAGCGGTGATAGTTGGTGAACAGGATGTAGCTTTGCACATGATCGGCGGGCGTGCCGGTATAATGTTTGAGGCGCGCGAGCGAAAAGTCTGTGCGCAATCCATCGAACAGCGCCAGTGGCCGCTCCCCGTCCGCATCAGGCATGAAGAGGCCATCGGCAATCTCGTCGCCAATCTCGGCCAGTTCGGTCGTGGGGAAGTAGCGCGCCAGTTCAGTCGGCGGCGTGCCGTCGAGCGCCCCCATGTCCAGCCCGTCCAGCACATAGGGGAAGGGGATTTGCTGGTGGCTCAGCCCGGTTTCAATCTCTACCCCATAGTCGCGGACGAGCAGGTCAATCTGTTCGGCCAGATAATCGGCGAACATCGCGGGACGGGTTACGGTGGTGACGTATCTACCGGGTTTGGACAGGCGGGCGAAGGATCGGCCCGGCGGCGGCGCGTCACTGTCGCCATGATAGGTGATCCGCAGTTCGGGATAGCAGAAACGCTGGTCCTGTCGCGCCTGGGGCGGTGGTATGCTGCCGTCGCGGCCATAAGCGCGCATGGCGTCGCGCAATGTGTCGATCGATGTCTGGTAGAGGCGGTCCAGTTGCGTGACCGTTGCGCTGCCGATGCTTTGTGTCATCGCCCCTTGCTAACGCAGTTGCATGACGGAGGAAAGTCGGCGCGCGATCAAAAAAAACGCGCGCCGATACCCGAAATCAGAGCTGACCCAGCATATGCTCAGCCGACGACAGCTTGAAGTCGCCGGGCGCTTCGACATTGAGTTCGGCGACGACGCCGTCCTTGACGATCATCGAAAAACGCTGGCCGCGCTGGCCCAGGCCGAATTTGCTGCCGTCCATGGTCAGGCCCACGGCCTGCGCGAAATCGCCATTGCCATCGGCCAGCATCGTCACCTTGCCATCGGCACCGGCAGACTTGCCCCACGCGCCCATGACGAATGCGTCGTTGACGGCGGTGCAGGCGATTTCATCGACGCCCTTTTCCTTGAGCGCGTCGGCCTTTTCGATGAAGCCGGGCAGATGCTTGGCCGAACAGGTCGGTGTGTAGGCACCCGGGACGGAAAAAAGCGCCACAGTCCGGCCCGCGAAATAGTCCTCCGACGCGACGGCCTCCGGGCCATTCTCGGTCATTTTCGTGAAGGTCGTGTTGGGGAGGCGGTCGCCCTTTGTAATGGTCATGCATCTTCTCCTGAAACTCACGATGGCGCAGGTCGTTGCTGGCGGGCGCACTGTCAAGAGCCGGCACGGAATATGCCGCCTGATCCTTGGCATCACCCTGTCTTTGTCTATATTCCGATCATGGACCAGACGACTTTCTTCGGCGGGCATTTTCTGCTCGCGCTTCCCGGCATGGCCGACATGCGCTTCGATCATAGCGTGGTTGCGCTGTGCGTGCATGACGCCGACGGCGCGATGGGCATTGCGGTCGGGGAGGAGATGGAAGGGGTGAGCCTGCATGGCCTGCTCGACAGTTTCGATATCGATGGCAGCGCCATTGCCGACAGGCCGGTGCTGCGCGGTGGACCGGTCGAGCCGCGGCGCGGCTTCGTGCTTCATTCGCTCGACTGGTCGGGTCAGGACATGGTGCAGGTCGGCGGACAATGGGGCCTGTCCGGTTCACTCGACATATTGAAGGCGATTGCACAGGGCAGGGGGCCAAGCCGCTATCTCGTTGCGCTAGGCTATGCCGGCTGGGGGCCGGGACAGCTGGAGCGCGAGATGACGGGCGACAGCTGGTTCCTGGCACCGGGCAATGCTGATCTGCTGTTCGATGTGCCGGCACAACGCAAATGGGCCGCGTCCTATGCATCAGCCGGCGTTGATGCGTCGCATTTGGTCCGGGGCGCTGGGTCCGCCTGACGCTGGTTTCGATCGCTCATCAGGTTAGCACATAAAGAAATCTTTATATTGAGTTGCCACGAGCGGCGGCGGTTGGTAAAGCGCTTGCCATCGCCGCCGCCCGGACTTTTTTCCAGCGGTACAGGCATCATTTCAAGTTTACGGAGACACGACCGTGGCCACCGCTTCCGCCACCCTGGCGCAGGATTATGTGATCGCCGATATCGCCCTGGCCGATTTCGGCCGCAAGGAAATGGATATCGCCGAAACCGAAATGCCGGGCCTGATGGCCCTGCGCGCGGAATTCGGCCCGTCGCAGCCGCTGAAGGGCGCGCGCATCACCGGATCGCTGCACATGACGATCCAGACCGCCGTGCTGATCGAAACGCTGACCGCGCTGGGTGCGCAGGTCCGCTGGGCGACGTGCAACATCTATTCGACGCAGGACCATGCCGCCGCCGCGATCGCCGCGTCGGGCGTGCCGGTGTTCGCCATCAAGGGCGAAACGCTGCAGGAATATTGGGACTATGTCGAACGCATCTTCGACTGGCACAATGATCCGTCGGGTGTGTGCAACATGATCCTGGACGATGGCGGGGACGCCACCATGTTCGCGCTGTGGGGCGCGCGGGTCGAGGCCGGCGAAGAGCTGTTCACCCCGTCGAACGAGGAAGAGGAAATCTTCTGTTCGGTGCTGAAGCGCGTTCTGGCCGAACGTCCCGGCTTCCTGACCAAGACGGTCGCCGCCATCAAGGGCGTGTCGGAAGAAACCACCACCGGCGTCCATCGCCTTTATGAGCTGGCCAAGAAGGGCAAGCTGCCTTTCCCCGCCATCAATGTGAATGACAGCGTCACCAAGTCGAAGTTCGACAATCTCTATGGTTGCAAGGAATCGCTGGTCGACGCGATCCGTCGCGGCACCGATGTGATGCTGGCCGGCAAGGTCGCTTGCGTCGCTGGCTTCGGCGACGTCGGCAAGGGGTCGGCCGCGTCGCTCCGCAACGGCGGCGCGCGCGTGCTGGTGACCGAAGTCGATCCGATCTGCGCGTTGCAGGCGGCGATGGAAGGCTATGAAGTCGTGACGATGGAAGAGGCCGCCCCACGCGCCGATATTTTCGTCACCGCGACCGGCAATGAAGGCGTCCTGACCGTCGATCATATGCGCGCGATGAAGAATATGGCGATCGTGTCCAACATCGGCCATTTCGACAGCGAGATCGAGATTGCGGGCCTCCAGAATTTCAAATGGACCGAGATCAAGCCGCAGGTGGACGAAGTTGAGTTCCCCGATGGCAAGAAGATCATCGTCCTGTCGAAGGGCCGTCTGGTCAATCTGGGCAATGCCACCGGCCACCCCAGCTTCGTCATGTCGGCCAGCTTCACCAACCAGACGCTGGCGCAGATCGAACTGTGGACCAAGAGTGAGCAGTATAAGAATGAGGTCTATGTCCTGCCCAAGCATCTGGACGAGAAGGTTGCCGAACTGCATCTGGAAAAGCTGGGCGTGAAGCTTACCAAGCTGAGCCAGAAGCAGGCCGACTATATCGGCGTGCCGGTCGAAGGGCCGTTCAAGCCCGACCATTACCGCTATTGATCAGGCAAATGGGGGGACGGCGATGCCTTCCCCCTTTTTCATTGCCCTTGGTCAATAGGGCAATTCTTTGCATCGCCTTCTTCCCGCTGCGCCCGACTTGCGTTAGTCCCGGTGCGATTATGGACAGCGACAGGCAGGTTCGGCCGAAATGGGAGCAGAGGGCGCAATGACGCTGACCCCCATGGCCGCTATCATTTTGGGTATTGTGCTGGCCCTGTGGCTGGGTGGTGCCGTGTGGGCGCTTGCTACTGGCCAACGGATGCGGCGCGAGGGGATGCAGGCGCAGGGCAAGCTTGATCGGCTTGCGATGCTGCTTGCCTCCGCACCTGCTGCGCCTGTCGTTATCCATCCCGACGGCAGGCTGGAAGCTGCCGATCGCCTCGCCAAATGGCTGGGCAAGCCCCGCGTTCCGACATTCGCCTCTGAACTGACTGCCGCTGATGGGGGGCTGGAACCCGACGATGCCGCGGCGCTGGCTCGCGAGATTGCGTCGGCGCAAAAGGCTGGCAAGAGCTTTGCCCTGCCGGTGCGGGGCGTTGGGTCGTCCCGGCTGTTGCTGGTGCGCGGCGCGCCTGCTGCGCCGGGCCTTGCGTCCAATGGCGGCGTTGTGCTGTGGATATTCGACGCGACCGACAGCCAGTCTGAAATTCAGACGCTCAAAGGTCAGGTCGATCAGTTGCGTGACGCGCTGGAGGCGCTGGCGGGTCTGGTCGAAGCCGCGCCCTTCCCGATGTGGCACCGTTCGCCCGATCTGCGCCTCAGCCTGGTCAACAGCGCCTATGTCCGTGCGGTGGACGGTGCTGACGCGCGCGAAGTGATCGGTAGCGGCGTCGAACTGGTCGAGGCGGTGAGCGGCCTGACCCCGCAAGCCGCCGCCGCCGATGCACTGGCACGCGGCGAGCCGGTCGAGCGCATGGTTCCCGCCACGATCGACGGTGAACGGCGCACCATGCGCGTGGTCGATGTGCCGCTGGGCGAGGCCGGTGTGGCGGGCTATGCGGTCGATCAACATGAGCTGGAACAGGCGCGGGTCGAGCATCGCCGTCTGGAGGCGGCGCAGCGCGACTTGCTGGATCGGCTTTCAGCGGGCGTCGCGCGCTTTGGTCCCGACCGGGCGCTACGTTTCTGGAACCAGCCCTTCATCAGCCTGTTCGGCCTGCATCAGGAGCAATTGGCCGACGCGCCCTTGTTCGAGCGGGTGCTGGACCAGATGCGCGACGCCCGCCGCCTGCCCGAACATCGCGACTTTCCCGCCTGGCGCGGGGAACGGCGCGACTGGTTCCTCTCGCCCGATCCGGTCGAGGAAAACTGGCTGTTGCAGGACGGCACCCATTTGCGCGTCTATGCCCAGCCGCTGCCCGACGGCGGCCTGCTGCTGATCTTCGAGGATCGCACCGAGCAGGTGCAGCTGTCGAGCGCACGCGACACGCTGCTGCGGGTGCGGACGGCGACGTTCGACAATCTGTTCGAATCGATCGGCGTCTTTTCGTCCGACGGCCGCCTCCAGATGTGGAACAGCCGATTCCGCACCGTCTGGGGTGCGGAGGAGGACATGCTGGCGACCCATCCACGTATCGATGATCTGATGCGCGCGGTGCAGGAACGTCTGGCCAAGCCGCAACAGTCCAATCTGGTGCGCGAACTGGTCCGCGCCGCGACGGTCGAGCGCAAGCAGCGGATCGGCCATGTGGGTTTTGCGGACGGGCGCATCTTTGAATTTGCCGCCATCCCGTTGCCCGATGGCAATGCGCTTTTTACCATGCTCGACGTGACCGACAGCCGCCGTGTCGAACAGGTGCTGCGCGACCGCAATGTGGCGCTGGAGCAGGCCGATGAGGTCAAGACCGCTTTCGTCACGAATATGAGCTATGAATTGCGCACGCCCCTGACCACCATCGCTGGGTTCGCCGAGATGATGAGCGCGGGCTATGCCGGGGAACTCAGCGCATCGGCCAAGGACTATGTCGACGGCATCCTGCAAAGCACGGGCCGGCTGTCGATGCTGATCGACAATGTGCTGGACCTGACGCAGGGCGAGGCCGGGACGTTGCCGATCGACCGCGCGCCAGTCGATCTGGCGGCAGTCGCGCGCGCCAGCGCCGATCGCGTCCGCGCCGATGCGAACGCTAAGGGGATTGATCTGGCGGTGACGATAGAGGCCAGCCTGGGTCAGGTGCAGGGGGACGCCCGCAGGATCGGGCAGGCAATCGACCATCTGCTCGAAAACGCCGTGCGCTATTGCGGCAAGAGCGCGCGCGTTTTGTTGCATGGCGATGGCGGAACGGATCGTGCGCGGATCGTCATTTCCGACAATGGGCCGGGCATTTCCGCCGAGCAGCAAAAGCTGCTGTTCGATCCAGCCGCCCGCGCAGGCCAAGCGCGCACCGGGGGCAAGGCCGGGATCGGTCTGCCCCTCGCCCGCCAACTGGCGCAGGCGCATGGCGGGACGCTGGAACTGGTATCGCAGGCCGGGCAGGGGACGATGGTGGTGATCGAGCTGCCCCGTGGCTGAAGATGTGCTGCATCTGGCCGATGAAGCGGCAATGCTGGAGCTTGGCCATCGCATCGCCACCCATGTGCGAATCGGCGATGTCATCGCGCTGGAAGGCGGGCTTGGCGCAGGCAAGACGACGCTGGCGCGGGGCATATTGGAGGCATTGGGATTGGCGGGTGAAGCGCCCAGTCCCAGCTTCGCGATCGTCCAGCCCTATGACGTGCCAGAAGTCAGGCTGCCGGTCGCGCATGTCGATCTCTATCGGCTCGACACGCCGGAGGAGACGGAGGAACTGGCGCTGGGCGACTATCTGATGGACAGCCTTCTCATCATCGAATGGCCCGACCGGCTGGGGTCGCGACTCTGGTCCCATGCGTTGCGTTTGACCATCACGATTGAGGCGGATGGCGCTCGGCGCTTGACAGCGGACGTGCCCGACGCTTGGACGGACCGATGGTCACAGATATGATCCCCCCCGCCGCCGCGCCCGCTTTCCTTGGCCAGGCCGGATGGGGCGATGCCGCCATCGTGCCGCTGGCCGGGGACGCCTCCTTCCGCCGCTATTTCCGCGTCATCGACGGCGGACGCCGTGCGGTGCTGATGGATGCGCCGCCCCCACATGAAGATCCGCGCCCCTTTATCGCCATTGCCGAACATCTGCTGGAAGATGGCTTTGCCGCGCCACGGATATTGGCACGCGATCTGGAGCTGGGGCTGGTGCTGATCGAGGATTTCGGCGACTTGCGGGTCAAGGAACATGTGGATGATCAGCCGGAGGCGGAGTTGGCGGTCTATGGCCGCGCCATCGATCTGCTGGCCGACCTCCACCGCCTGCCCGCTGCGCCAGTGCCGCCTTATGACCGGGCGGTCTATCAGCGGGAAGTCGGGCTGCTCACTGAATGGTATTGCCCCGCCATCGGCCTGTCGGTCGATCAGGACGCCTATGCCGCGGCGTGGGACGCGGTGCTGCCGGTCGTCGAACAGTCGGCCAGCCCGACCGTTACCGTGCTGCGCGACTATCATGCGGAAAATATCATGCTGATCGACCGGGCGACCTCCCATGGGCTTGGCCTACTCGATTTTCAGGACGCGCTGGCCGGGCATCCGGCCTATGATCTGGTGTCGCTGTTGCAGGATGCGCGGCGCGACGTGCCGCCGCAGGTCGAGGCGGCGATGCTGGCGCGCTACAAGGCGATTGCTGCGCCGCCCGATGATTTCGACGCAGCCTATGCGGTGCTGGGGGCGCAGCGGAACGCCAAGATCATCGGCATCTTCACCCGCCTGTGGCAGCGCGATGGCAAGCCGCGTTATTTGAGCTTCCTGCCGCGCATGTGGGGATTGCTGGAGCGCGACCTGGCCCATCCCGCGCTGGCCCCGGTGGCGCAGTGGTTCGCCGCCAACATACCGGCTGATCAGCGCCATGATGCGCTGGCGGAGTTTGCGCCCGCATGATCGACACGGCGATGTTGATGGCGGCGGGCCTTGGCAAGCGGATGCGTCCGCTCACCGCGACCCGGCCCAAGCCGCTGGTCAAGGTGGCGGGCAAGCCGTTGATGGACCATGCGCTCGACCGGCTGGAGGCGGGCGGCATCCGCAAGGTGGTGGTCAACGTCCATTATCTCGCCGACACGGTCGAGGCGCATTTGCTCACGCGCAAGGGCGGCATGGAGTTCGTCATATCCGACGAGCGCGCCAAATTGCTGGAGACTGGCGGCGGGCTGATCCACGCCGCGCCGCTGCTGGGCGACAAGCCCTTCTTTTGCGCCAATAGCGACAATCTGTGGATTGACGGGCCGCAGGAAACTTTGGGCATGATGCAGCGCATCTGGAACCCGGACAGGATGGATGCGCTACTGCTGCTGGTGCCGCTGGCGCGCGCGCATTGCCACAGTGGGCCGGGCGATTTCCATATGGATGCCGGGGGCCGCCTGAGCCGGCGCAAGACCGCCCATGTCGCGCCCTTCGTTTTTACCGGGGTGCAGATATTGTCGCCCTCCCTGTTGCGCGATCCCCCCGCTGACATGTTTTCGACCAACATATTCTGGAACCGGGCGATCGAGGCGGGGCGGCTCTACGGCGTTTCGCATCAGGGGCTGTGGTTCGATGTCGGCACGCCCAAGGCCATCCCCGTCGTGGAATCCATGATCACTCATGGGTGATCGCGGGCGCCCCGCGCTATATTCCATTCCGGCGCATCGCGCCTTTTCCGATGCGCTGGTTGCTGGCCTGCTGGCGCGCCATGGTGGCGATCCGATGGCGCTGGCGCAGGGCATGATCCTGTTGCCGAGCAACCGAGCGGTGCGGGCGGTCAGCGATGCCTTCGTGCGCGCGTCGGGTGGCGGGCTGTTGCTGCCCCGGCTGGTGGCGATCGGAGACCCGGACATTGGCGAGCAGGTCGGCAGCGCGCTTGATCCGTTGGGGGAAGGAGAGGCGCTGCCCCCGGCGATTGCGCCGATGCGCCGCCAGATGATCCTGGCGCGGATGGTGCAGCAGGTGAAGGGCGATATTGACGCGGGGCAAGCGCTGCAACTGGGGCAGGCGTTGGGCGCTGTGCTGGACCAGATGCAGGTGGAGCGGGTGCCGGTGACGGCCCTACGCGACCTTACTTTGTCGGATGAATTGTCGCGGCACTGGCAGACGTCGCTGCATCTGTTTGAGATCGTCATCGCCCGCTGGCCGGATGAGTTGGCGCGGCTGGGCTGCATGGACCTGACCGAGCGGCGCAACCGGCTGTTCGACCGGCTGGCGGCGCGCTGGCGCGAGCATCCGCCGACCGGTTTTGTCGTCGCGGCGGGCATTTCCACCACTGCGCCAGCGGTCGCGGGACTGCTGCGGCGGATCGGCGAGATGCAAGGCGGCATGGTGGTGTTTGCCGGGCTGGACCAGCATATGGACGATGAGGCGTGGGAGGCGATCGGTCCATTCGATCCCGATCCGGTCACCGGCCATGCCCCCGCCGGCCATGAGAGCCATCCGCAATATGCGCTGAAGCGCCTGCTGCACGCCATGAGCGCGACCCGCGACGATGTCGCGCAATGGCGCTGGGGCAGTGAGCATGATGCGCGGGCGGTGCGCGGGCGCAACATTTCCAACGCGATGTTGCCGCCTAAACTCACCAGCCGCTGGCGCGACCTCAAGACAGCCGACCGGTCGCTGGCGGGCGTTGCCGCGCTGGAAGTGGCGACGCCGGGCGAGGAAGCCCAGGCCATCGCGATTGCGCTGCGCGAGGCGCTGGAGACGGAGAAGCGCACCGCTGCGCTGGTGACGCCGGACCGGCAGCTTGCGACGCGGGTGTCAGCGCATCTGAAACGCTGGGGGATTGAAGCGGACGATTCGGCGGGCCTGCCGCTGTCGCGCCTGCCGCCCGGCACTTTGCTGATCGCGATGGCGCAGGCAGTGGCGGAACGGTTCGCGCCGGTGCCGCTGCTGACATTGCTGAAACATCCGCTGGTGATGCGCGGTGAGGGGCGGCTGGCGTGGCTGGACGGGGTGCGGGCGCTTGACCTGCTGTTGCGGGGACCAAGGCCGCAAGCGGGGCTAGTGGGCATTGATATGCTTATGGTTGCGCGGGAGGATGACCGGCAGCGTGTCCTGCGCGATCAGGTGCGCGACTGGTGGCCGGCCGCGCGCGCTTTGCTTGAGCCGCTGGAGAAGGCCTTTGGCGTTGCGACCGATCTGGCCGGGCAACTGGCTGCGATCCGCGAGCAGGCGGGTGTGCTGACGGGCGATGCCGTCTGGGCGGGACATCAGGGCCATGCCGCCGCTGATCTGTTCGCCGAAATGGAGGCCGCCGCCGACGAAGGGCCGCGTCAGGCGGATATTCGCGCGCTGCCGGTGCTGCTCGACCATATGCTGGGCGGGGTGTCGGTGCGTCCGCCGCAGGGAGGGCATCCGCGCATCGCGATATTGGGTCTGATCGAGGCGCGGCTGGTGCAGGCGGACCTGATGATATTGGGCGGCCTCAACGAAGGCACATGGCCAGGCCTGCCTGCGCCCGATCCATGGCTGGCGCCGCGTATCCGGCGCGAATTGGGCTTGCCGGGGGTGGAGACGCGCATTGGCCTGGCCGCGCATGATTTCGCCAGTGCGCTGGGCGCGCCGCATGTTTTGATCACCCGTGCGCGGCGAGGCAGCGGTGGGCCTGCGGTTGCGTCTCGGCTGTGGCTGCGCCTGAAAGCGATGGCGGGGCCGCAATGGAAGGTGGCGGATCGCTATGCCGCACTGGCGCGGGGGCTGGACACGCCTGCAACGCATAGTCCGGTTGGCCGTCCCGCGCCTGCGCCACCGGTGTCGGTCCGTCCGACCGTCATTCCCGTCACGGATGTGGACCGGTTGAAGGCTGATCCATACGCTTTCTATGCCCGGCGCGTGCTGCGGCTGGCCCGGCTGGACCCCGTCGATGCGGATGCCGGGCCAGCCTGGCGCGGGACGGCGGTGCATGACATCCTCCAGCATTGGGCGGAAGCGGGAACGCTGGACCCCGCCGATCTGGAAGCGCGCGCCCGCGCCATGTTCGACCGACCCGAAGTTCATCCGCTGCTGCGCGCGTTGTGGCAACCGCGTCTGATCGAGGCGATCCGCTGGATCGCGGCGGAGGTTGTGCGCGACAGGGCGGAGGGCCGCACCATATTGGCGGTCGAGAAGGAAGGGCGCGCGGATATTGCCGACGTCACGCTGATGGGCAAGGCCGACCGGATCGACCGGCTGCCCGACGGCACTTTGGGCATCATCGATTACAAGACCGGCAAGCCCCCCAGTGCGCGGCAGGTCAAGGCGGGCTTCGCGCTGCAACTGGGCTTGCTGGGTGTGATTGCGGAGCATGGCGGTTTTGAGGGCGTCGCGGGTGACAAGACCGCTGGCGGCTTTGAATATTGGTCGCTGGCCAAGAAAGGCGACCAGTTTGGCTATCGCGAAAGCCCGGTCGACCCGCTGGGCAAGCGCGAAAAGATCGTCACGGCAGACTTCACCATGGACGTCTATGCGCAGTTCGAGGAACTGGCGCAGGCCTTCCTGCTGGGCACCACGCCCTTCCGCGCGGAGATCAACCCCGAAGTCGCCAATTATGGCGATTATGACCAGCTGATGCGGCTGGAGGAATGGTATGGCCGCGACGATGGCTAAGGGGCTGCAACCCTTGCTGGGCAATCAGGCCCGCGCCGCCGCGCCCGACGCGCATGTCTGGCTGTCGGCATCGGCGGGGACGGGCAAGACCCATGTGCTGACCGCGCGCGTGTTCCGCTTGCTACTGCAAGGGGTGCGGCCGGAGAATATATTGTGTCTGACCTTTACCAAGGCGGGCGCGGCGGAAATGGCCGATCGCATCCATGACCGGCTCGCTGCCTGGGTGCAGATGGATGGCCCATCGCTTGCTGCCGACCTGAAAGCCTTGGGGGAAGATTTTGGTCCAGATGCTCTGGACTTTGCCCGTCGCCTGTTCGCCGAAGTGCTGGAATCCACCGGCGGCGGGCTACGCATCCAGACGATCCATGGCTTTTGCCAGCAATTGCTGACCGCCTTCCCGCTGGAGGCGGACCTGACGCCCGGTTTCAGCCCGCTTGACCAGCGGGAGCAGACAAACCTGGCCCGGCAGACGCTCGCCGACATGGTGGTGCGGGCGCATGAGACCGGCGACGAAGCCCTGTTCGCGGCGTTGCAGGCGATCAGCCTGCGGCTGGGCGAGGGCGGGGCGGAGAATTATCTGTTGCGCTGCGCGGCCAGGGTTGAGGCGCTGGACGCCTTGCCGGATGCGATTACGCCCTGGGTCATGGCGGAGCTTGGCTTGCCGGAGGGCGATATCGACCAATGGCTGGCGGACCAGTGTAGCGACGCTGTCTTCGACATGCGGACGCTGGACCGGATCGTGCAAGCTAATGTGCAGTGGGGCAAGGGTCGCGGGCTGGAGCGCTGCGACCGGATAGCCGCATGGCGCGCACTCGATCCCGCCGGGCGCGCCGCTACATTGACCGACCTGCATCGCGCCTGGGCCAAGGCGGATGGCGACATCATGCTGACCAAGGGCTATGTTCCGTCGGTCGATGGCTATGCCGAGATGGCGACCCGGCTGTACGACTGCACGGGCGAACTGATCGCAATGAAGCTGCGCGCTGATTATGCCGCGTTGCTGGGGAAGGCGCTCCATGCCGGGCGGGCCTATGCGCGCGCCTATGCGCAGGCCAAGCGGCTGGCGGGCGCTGTCGATTTCGACGATCTGATCGCCCGCGCCGCCGCGCTGCTGGAGCAGGACGGGATCGCCGAATGGATCCGTTACAAGCTGGACCAGCGGATCGACCATATATTGGTGGATGAGGCACAGGATACAAACGCGGCGCAATGGCGGATCGTGCGCACGCTGGCGGAGGAGTTTTTCGCGACCGAGTGGCAACCGGGCGACAAGGTGCGTACCATCTTCACCGTCGGCGATTTCAAGCAGGCGATCTTTGGTTTTCAGGGGACCAGCCCCGCCAATTTCGCCGCCGCGCAAATATTGTTCCAGCGGGACGCGGACAATAGCGGGCATGATTTCCATGACCTGTCGCTCGACCGTAGTTTCCGCTCGACCCCGGCGGTATTGGACGTGGTGGATCGCACGATTTCCACCCTGCGCGCCGAGCGGCTGGGGCTTGAGGCGGGCGATGTCCACCATATCAGCGCCAACCGGCATCCGGGCGAAGTCATGTTGTGGAAGCCGGTCGTGGCCAACCTGTCCGAGGATGCCGAGGGTGAGGAGGATTGGGCCGCCGATCAGGAGCGGGTGCTGGCGCAGAAGATCGCGCAGCAGATCAAGCAGTGGATCGATGACGGCGTGATGCTGGACAGCCGGGGGCGTCCGGTGCGGGCGGGGGACATCATGATCCTGGTCCGGCGGCGCAGCGAACTGGCGCGGTTGATCGTCGCGCGGCTCTATGAGGAGAAAGTGGCGGTTGCCGGGATCGACCGGCTGCGGCTCAATGCGCCACTGGCGGTGCGCGATCTGCTCGCGGCGCTGCGCTTTGCGGTGCAACCCGACGATGAGTTGAACATGGCGTCGCTGCTCGTGTCGCCGCTGCTCGGCTGGACCCAGGACGAGTTGATGCACCGGCTGATCGGGCGCAAGACCGGGCTGTGGCGGCACCTCAACCAGACGCTGGACGATGCGACGCTCAAGCCCCTGCGCGATCTGCTGGCGGTGGCGGATTTCACCACGCCCTATCGCTATCTGGAAGCGATCCTGTCCGGGCCGATGGATGGCCGCCGCCGCCTGATCGAGCGGCTGGGGGCGGAGGCGGTCGATCCGATCGAAGAATTGCTCAATGCCGCGCTGGCGTTCGAGAGTGACGATCATCCCTCGCTCCAGCGCTTCATCGACTGGTTCGACCGGGGCGAAGTCGACATAGTGCGCGATGCGGCGGCGCAGGGCGACATGCTGCGCCTGCTGACGGTGCATGGGGCCAAAGGGTTGCAGGCGCCGATCGTCATATTGGCCGATGCCTGCCTGGATCCCGACGCGGGCAATCGCGCGGATTCGCTGCTGTGGAACGGACTGCCGATACTGCCCCCGCGCAAGCCGGAGCGGCAGGGACCGATTGGCGAGATCGCGGAGCAGGCGGCAGCGGTCGAGCGGGAGGAGCATTGGCGGCTGCTCTATGTCGCACTTACGCGCGCGGAGGAGAAGTTGATCGTCGCCGGATCGCTGGGGCCGCGGGCGAAGGGCGAGGTGAAGCCTGAAAGCTGGTTCGCGGCGGTCGAGGGGGCGATGGTGTCGCTCGGCGCCGAGTGGGAGGCTGATCCGCTCTGGGGCGCGACGCGGCGCTGGCGCGGGACCGAGGATTTGCCGTCGAAAAAGGCGGAGCCGGAGACCGCAGAGGAACGGACGGCGGCGGACATGCCCGACTGGCTGCGCCAGCCCGCCCCGGTCGAGGCGCGCCCACCGCGTCCGCTGGCCCCTTCTGCGCCGGTCGAGGATGATGTGCCTTACCCGCCGCCAACCCCGGCGATGCGGGCGGCGGCAGAGCGGGGGCGGTGGCTCCACGCCCTGTTCGAGCGACTGCCCGGCGTAGAGCCTGAGCGCCGTCGCGACGCTGCGGATCGCTGGCTGGTCCAGCAGGGGGCGGATGATGCCACCGTCCGGCAGGATGTCATCGCGCAGGCGCTTCGCGTCATCGAAGCACCCGACTTCGCTGACCTTTTCGGCCCTGACGCATTGGCCGAAGCGCCGATCGCGGCGGTCGTGGGCGAAGCGGTGATCGCGGGTACGGTCGATCGGCTGTGCGTCGGGCCAGACCGCATCCAGCTGGTCGATTTCAAGACGGGCCGGGTTGCGCCGCTGGGCGTCGATGACGTGCCGACCGCGCATGTCCGGCAGATGGCCGCTTATGCCGCTGCGCTGGCGGTGATCTTCCCCGACCGGACGATCGAGGCGGGACTGCTCTACACCAGCGCGCCGCGCCTCATCATCCTGCCGCCCGCGCTGCTGGCGGCGCACAAGCCGGGCTTTGTCCCTGCGCAGGAGAATTTGCCGCTCTCACCCATTGAGCGCGATGCGACGACCCCCTAGATAGCGCCTCAAGACAAGGAGACTTCAACATGGCCACCAAGGTAGTTACCGACAGCAGCTTCAAGGCTGACGTGATCGATTCCGACAAGCCGGTGCTCGTCGATTTCTGGGCCGAATGGTGCGGCCCGTGCAAGATGATCGGCCCGGCGCTGGAGGAAATCTCCGACGAACTGGGCGAGAAGATCACGATCGCCAAGGTCAATATCGATGAAAATCCCGACGCGCCCGGTCAATATGGCGTGCGTGGCATCCCGACGATGATCCTGTTCAAAAATGGCGAACCGGCGGCCACCAAGGTCGGCGCTGCGCCCAAGAGCGCGCTCAAGAGCTGGATCGAGAGCGTTCTCTGATTTGATAGTCCGGGCTTTGTTATAGAGACGAGGCCCGGATAATCAGCGGAATAATATCTCCGCCGCCCTGTCCCACAGGCGCGGCGAGGATGCGCCGAGCAGGCCGCGGCGCGTGTCACCCACGACATAGGGCGTGCCGTCGAGCCGCTGGCAGCAGCCGCCCGCTTCGTTCAGGAATAATGTGCCTGCCGCATGATCCCAGGGCAGGGTCCGCGCGAATACCGACACGTCATTCTGGCCCAGTACCAGCCGGGGATATTGTTCGGCGGCGCAGCGGGGAATATCGACCAGCGCGAACCTGTCCTGCGAGCGGCGGGTGATGTCGGCGCGTTCTTGCGCGCTCATGAAATAGACCGCCAGCGCCGCGATCGGCAGATCACCGCCACTTTCGCGCGCCTCCACCCGTTCGTCATTGATGTGACTGCCGCCGCCCAGCATCGCGTGGCAGATCCGCCCGCTGATCGGATCGAGGATCCAGCCCGCCAGCGTCGTCCCGGCGTCGGCCAGTGCGATCATGATGCCGAAGGGCGGCCTGCCAGCAGCGAAATTGCCAGTGCCGTCGATCGGGTCGATGATCCAGTTGAGGCCGTCGCCCGCGCGATCCAGTATCGACGGATCGGCGGCGCAGGCTTCCTCGCCGATGATGCCGGCTTCGGGCAGGATCGCGGCGAGTCCTTCGGCCAGCCGGATTTCGCTTTCCTTGTCGGCGATGGTGACCAGATCGTCGGCGTCCGCCTTGGCACTGATCTCGCTGCTGGCCAGATTCTGGTAGCGGGGCATCACAATGTCACGGGCGACGTCCCGCATCAGCGTGACGACCGGGGCGTGCAGGTCCAGCATCAGCTGCGATAGTCCGCGTTGATCGAGATATAGCCATGGGTCAGGTCGCAGGTCCACACCGTCGCGCGGCCCTCGCCCAGGCCCAGATCGACGCCGATGACGATGTCCTGGCCTTTCAGATGCGCGGTGACGGGGGCTTCGTCATAACCTTCGACCGCCAGGCCACCGGTCGCGACCTGGGTTGCGCCAAAGCGGATCGAGAGCAGGTCGCGATCAGCCGGTTCACCTGCCTTCCCGATCGCCATGACGACCCGGCCCCAATTGGCGTCCTCACCAGCGATCGCGGTCTTGACCAGGGGGGAATTGGCGATCGACAGGGCGATGCGATGCGCGCTCTCGTCGCTGGTCGCGCCTTCGACGCTGATCTCCACGAACTTGGTCGCGCCCTCGCCATCGCGCACGACCAGATGGGCGAGTTGACGGCAGAGGTCTGTCAGCGCAGCGGCAAAGGCATCCGCGCCGGCATCGTCCATGCTGGTCAGCGGCGCATTGCCCGCCTTGCCGGTCGCGAAGGCCAGCACCGTGTCGCTGGTGGAGGTGTCGCTATCGACCGTGATGCAGGAGAAAGTCCGCTTGTTCGCCGCAGACAGCATGGATTGCAGCAGCACAGGGTCGATCGCGGCGTCGGTGAAGATATAGCCCAGCATCGTCGCCATATCCGGGGCAATCATGCCCGATCCCTTGATGATGCCGACCAGATCGACCCGCGTCTCCCCGACCATGGCGGAGACATGCGCGCCCTTGGCGAAAGTGTCGGTGGTGCCGATGCTATTGGCGGCATCCTCCCAACTACAGGGAGCGGCGGCGAAGGCGGCTTCCAGCCCTGCCTCTGCCTTGTCGATAGGCAGCGGCACACCGATCACCCCGGTCGAGGAGATGAAAATGTCCGACGGCAGGCAGGAAAGGTGATTGGCGACCTTGGCCGCGATCGCCTCCACCGCTGCGCGGCCGCGATGACCGGTAAAGGCGTTGGCATTGCCCGCATTGACCACCAGCGCGCGCGCAGACCCCAGGGGAATGGCGTCGCGGCACCATTCGACTTCGGGGGAGGGGCATTTGCTCTGCGTCGTCACACCGGCGACCGCTGTGCCGGCATCCAGTTCGACATAGGTAAGGTCGCACCGCTCCCACGCCTTATATCCGGCGCGAGCGCGGCGGAGGGTCACGCCGGCAATCGAGGGCAGGACCGGGAAGGCGGCGGGGGCGAGGGGGGAGCGATCAGTCATGGCCGTCGCTTAGCGCAATCGTGCCGGTCGTCAAACCGGAGCGAGCGGATTCGCGGTCAAATTTGTTCGCGAGCGTCGCACGCGCCTATCGGCGATTTGATTGACTATCGGTTGAGCGCTCCCTAAATCGCCGCGCATGTCTGCGCGTGGTCCCTTGTCCGGGCGCGCTTCCCTATTGTGTCAGGAAATTGCATGTTCGGCGCCCTCGCCAAGTCCATTTTCGGATCGTCCAACGAACGCTATGTGAAATCGCTGGGCAAGATCGTCGACAAGATCGCCTCGTTCGAGCCGGCGGTTCAGGCGTTGAGCGACGAGGAACTGGCGGCGCAGACGGTGCGATTCCGCGAACGGCTGGCCGCTGGCGAGACGCTGGACGACCTGCTGCCCGAAGCCTTTGCCACGGTGCGCGAAGCCGCTGTGCGGGTGCTGGGGATGCGCCATTTCGACGTGCAGATGGTGGGCGGCATCGTCCTGCATCGCGGCGAAATCGCCGAGATGCGCACGGGTGAGGGCAAGACCCTGGTGGCGACGCTGGCGACCTATCTGAACGCGCTGGAGGGTAAGGGCGTCCATGTCGTCACCGTGAACGACTATCTGGCCAGCCGCGACTGCGAATGGATGGGGCAGGTCTATCGCTTCCTTGGGCTGACAACCGGGGTTATCGTCCCCAACATCAGCGAGGACCAGCGCCGCGCCGCCTATGCCGCCGACATCACCTATGCGACCAATAACGAGCTGGGTTTCGACTATCTGCGCGACAATATGAAATATGACCGCGCGTCGATGGTCCAGCGCCCTTTCAACTATGCTATCGTCGATGAGGTGGACTCGATCCTGATCGATGAAGCGCGCACGCCGCTGATCATTTCCGGGCCGACCGACGACAAGTCCGAACTCTATGTCTCGGTCAACGCGATCGTGAAGCAAATCACCGAAAGTGATTATGAGAAGGATGAAAAGCAACGCTCCGTCACCCTGACCGAGGATGGCACCGAGAAGATCGAGCGGCTGCTGGAGGATGCGGGGCTGCTCCAGGGCAGCAACCTCTATGATTTCGAGAATACGCAGGTCGTCCATCATGTGAACCAGGCGCTGCGCGCGGTCGTGATGTTCCGCCGCGACATCGATTATATCGTCAAGGACGGCAAGGTCGTCATCATCGACGAATTTACCGGCCGCATGATGGACGGACGCCGCTGGTCGGACGGCCTGCACCAGGCGGTGGAAGCCAAGGAAGGCGTCCAGATCGAGCCGGAGAACCAAACCCTCGCTTCGGTCACCTTCCAGAATTATTTTCGCATGTATCCCAAGATTTCGGGCATGACCGGCACCGCTTCGACCGAAGCGACCGAATTTTACGAAATCTACAAGATGAACGTCGTCACCATCCCCACCAACAAGCCGGTGCAGCGGATCGACGAGCAGGACAGTTTCTACAAGAATATCGAGGACAAGTTTCGCGGCATTGCCCGCACGATCAAGGAACATGCCGAAAAGGGCCAGCCGGTGCTGGTCGGTACGGTGTCGATCGAAAAGTCCGAAATGCTGTCCGAATTCCTCAATCAGGAAGGCGTGCCGCACGCGGTGCTGAACGCGCGCTTCCATGAGAGCGAGGCGCATATCGTCGCGCAGGCCGGGCGCAAGGGCGTGGTGACGATCGCCACCAACATGGCCGGGCGCGGCACCGACATTCAGCTGGGCGGCAATCTGGAACTGCGGGTCGAGGACGAATTGCGCGATATGCCCGAAGGGCCGGAGCGTGACGCGGCGATCGAAGCGATCAAGGCGGAAATCGCAGCCGAAAAGGCCGAAGTGCTGGCGGCGGGCGGCCTGTTCGTGCTGGCGACCGAGCGGCATGAAAGCCGCCGTATCGACAATCAGCTGCGCGGCCGTTCGGGCCGTCAGGGCGATCCGGGCCTGTCGCGCTTCTACCTCAGCCTGGACGATGACCTGATGCGCATCTTTGGCCCGGACACGATGTTCGCCAAGATGATCCGATCCAACCTGGAAGATGGCGAGGCGCTGCCCCCGTCCAAATGGTTGAGCAAGGCGATCGAGACCGCGCAGAAGAAGGTCGAGGCGCGCAACTACGACATTCGCAAGCAGGTCGTCGAATATGATGACGTGATGAACGATCAGCGCAAGGTGATCTACGAGCAGCGGTCGGACATCATGGATGCGGACACGGTGGACGACGTGGTCACCGACATGCGCCATGAAACAGTCAACGACATCGTCGGCAGCGCCTGCCCGCCCGGCACCTATCCCGAACAATGGGATATCGCCAAGCTGAAGGCGCGGACGTCCGAGATATTGGGGCTTGAACCCGATTTCGACGCCTGGCTGACCGAAGATGCGGTCGATCCTGAGATGATCGAGGAGCGGTTGACCGCGCTGGCCAATGCAGCGGTCGAGGAGAAGGTCAAGGAGGTCGATGCGGCCGACTGGCACATGATCGAAAAGTCGATCCTGCTCCAGAGCCTGGACCATCACTGGAAGGAGCATCTTTCGACGCTCGACGCCCTGCGGCAGGTCGTACATCTGCGCGCCTATGCGCAAAAGACGCCGATCAACGAATATAAGCAGGAAGCCTTCGCCCTGTTCGAGCGGATGCTGGAAAATATCCGTGAGGATGTGACCGGATCGATCGCGCGGGTGCAATTCCGCATGGACGCGCCGATGCCGGAATTCGATCTGCCGGTGCTGCCCGATTTCATCACGACCCATATCGACCCGTTTTCGGGCGACGATAACAGCGCCGATTTCGACGCCGGGACTTTCGGCGGAATTACGACGACGATCCCGCGTGCGCCGCTGGCGCCTGCTGGCGAGTTCGCCAATCTCGACATCAGCCGCAATGCGCTCTGCCCCTGCGGATCGGGGCAGAAATACAAGCATTGCCACGGCGCGCTGGCCTGATCACCGGACGGGGCGGGCGAGCCGTTTCTTGCCTGCCCCCCGATTAACCAGCCCGCTTATCGCTTCTGCAAGGTTGCTGCGACACAATTGCATCTGATCCTGGGGGGAAGCCGGGAGACAGAGATGAACAGCGTCCATTATCGACCCCAGGTCGAGCGCCGCCGCGAAAGCCGCTTCGTGGCCAATGCCCGCGCGACTTTGCTGTGGGATGGCGTGACCGAGCCGATTACCATCCAGAATATTTCCGCTTATGGCGCATTGGTCACCGGCTTCTACTTGCCGCCGATTGGCGCACGCGTCACGGTAATCGCCGACTATCTGGAAGTATGCGGCACGGTGATCTGGCGCGGCGAGGAACGATGCGGCCTGTTGCTGAGCCGCCAGGTCGATCCGCTGGCGGTGATCGCGGAACCATCCGTGCGGACAGTGGAGCCAACCCGGCAGCGCGAGATCAGTTTGCGGCGGCTATCGCCGGGAATTTATGGGTAAGCGAATGGCGGAAGGGGTGACTGCCGGGATTCGAACTAAGCGCGTCTAACCGCATCTAAATGCGGACGCTTTTCAGCCGATTTGAATAGAACAGTTGTAGAACGATGTCGAATAGTGTCTAACCACAGCTAGTCCCCTGAGTGGGGAACATGGTGGTGGAGACAAACATGGCCGAACCGAGAAAACGCAGGGCAAAGCCCGCCACGGTTACCGAAGTCAATTCAATGGCGCGCGCGCCGGGTCGCCATTCGGTGGGCGAAAGCTTGATCCTCTGTGTCAGTCCATCGGGTGCGCGCAGTTGGATTGCCCGCGTGCGGGATGGGGAAGGCAAGCGCCGTGACATGGGCCTTGGCCCCTTCGCTGACCTGACACTTGCTGAGGCGCGCGAAAAAGCGCGCGCGCTACGCAAGGCTGGTCGCGACGGGATGCCCATCCTTACACGTGCGGAGCGCCGCCGCGCTATACGCAAGGTGCCCACCTTCAAAGAAGCTGCTGAGATCGTTCACGCGGAACGCAAAGTGGTCTGGAGCAATGGCAAGCATGTCGATCAGTGGAAGAACACGCTGGAGACATATGCCTATCCCAAGTTGGGGCATTTGCCCGTCGATAAGATCGGCGTGAATCAGGTTGTAGAGGCTGTCGCAGATGTTTGGCAGAAACGCCCTGAAACCGCGCGCCGCGTGCGCCAGCGCATCATGGCGATCCTCGATTGGGCACATGCGAGGGAATACCGCGATACTCAGGTATCGAATGGCGCGGTAGGGCTTGGCTTGGGGCCGCAGCGCGGCAGCAAGGGGAACTTCGCAGCCCTACCGTACATCGAAGTTGCCAATCTGGTGGGCCGGATACGGAGCAATGAAACCATCGGCAATCTAGCGCTCGAATTTGCAATCCTGACTGCGGCGCGATCGGGCGAAGTCAGAGGCGCGACCTGGGATGAGATCGACCTGACCGCGAGGCTGTGGATCATTCCGGCCGATCGCATGAAGGCTGGCAAAGAGCATGTTGTCCCCCTCAGCGATCGTTCTTTGGCAATCGTGCAGCGGGCAAAAGAATTGCGCACAAGTGACATTGTGTTCCCTGGACGCAAGGGCGATGCGATGAGCGATGCGACCATGGCAAAGGCCCTGCGCGATGCTGGAATCTCGCGCGAGAGCGGGACTGTCCATGGTATGCGTTCGGCATTCCGCGATTGGGTTTCGGAAGAGACCAGCTTTCCGAGCGATGTCGCTGAGGCAGCCTTGGCGCACGTGATCAAGAATAAGGTTGAGGCAGCATATCGGCGCGGATCGCTGCTAGCGAAGCGGCGCGAAATGATGGCCGCATGGGCGAATTATTGTGAAGGCGGCAGCAATGTCGTGCGCATGGTGGCAGGATGAATGATGTAGATGATGGCGGCACGTTTCCGCCAACAGATAATCCCGAAACATTAAATTGGCGCGCGCTTGACGCGCTAAATGGTTCCGCCTTTCAAGATGGCGGCCAATTCGTAGATACGATTTGCGCCCTACTTCTTTCGGATGCCGACATTGCTCGAGAAGTTCGAACCGAATTAGCTAAGGCCATGGAGCGGGGCAGGTCAGGATACCGGGTTAACGAGAGCAATTCCGAAGGTGTTCCGAAGCCCCGACTGGTAGCTGAGGGGTTTCCTGCTGCCAAAATGAAACGGGCCGTGAATGACAGATTTAAGTGGTTCGACGCGGGAGAGGCCGTTTTTGATGCGCGAGAAGCTGGAATGGGTGGCGACGAAGCGATACTTTTCGCCGGGAAAAGGTTTAGGCTCGGATTCGAGGCTATGCGAAAATATGCGATACCTTTTTATCGCGATTTTCGTATCCAATTAGAGAAAAAAGACGGATGGCTTTCAATCGATAGCGCGGTGAAGCCTATAATGCCCGAACTTATTAGTGACCTTGAAAGCGAAGATGAGTTTACGCGGGATTATGCTTTAGGCGAAATAAGCGACCTGCTTAAAGTACACTATATTTGGGCTACCGCAGACATGGCCGTTCATGGCCTTAATCATCCTCGCGAAAGCGAACAATGGCCGTGGTAGTCGGTCCGGGAGCGATGCCGGATTGGTTACGGGTGAAATGCCGGACGCGGGCCAAACCGGCTACCCTCAACGGCGCAAAATGATCCAGCCATGTCTCTATTCGTCAAACGACGGAGAACGACATGGAACCCCTCTGCTGCTCTGTACTGGACGCTGCGAAATCAATCGGTGTTTCGCGCGCCACTATCTACAATTGGATGAAGGAAGGCCGGATCGAGACTAGCCGTGTAGGCGGTCGCCGACTGGTTAAGATCGCCAGCATTCGCCGCCTTGCGGAGGCCGCGTGATCAGCCATGGCATATACGAGAAACGCCCCCGCCCATAAGGGCGAAGGCGCTGCTGTCTCCGGGAAGAGCAGCAACGCATATAGCACGGCTCACGCCCGCATCCAATATCTGGCTGCACGGCATGGTCTGACTTTTCATCATGCAGCGATGATCGCCCCTCTTGCTTTTGGGGTGGCTGGCAATGCCTAACCAGATTGAAATCCACGCCTGCGTTTTCGGTGGACGCTTCATTGTGTCGTTCGAGCCGCGTAGCATCGCATGGCCTAGTCTGGAGTTCCGGACCCACGCGGAAGCGCTCTCCTGCGCCAACGCCCGCCACAAGGCTCATGGCTGGCCTGTCATCGACAAGACAGGAGGCGAACGTGGGTAAGGTCATCACGTTCCCGATCGAACGCCGTGACCTGCCCCCCGAGAGTTCCCTCATTCTAATGTAGAGTCTGCCGACAGAGGAGCAGACGTATGAGGAAGAGCCGTTTTACCGAAGCGCAGATTATCGGGATGATCAAGGAACAGGAGGCC
>NZ_QVRA01000069.1 GCF_003591655.1 Sphingobium terrigena | reverse complement strand
GTAAGCGCCGACGGAAGGTGGCGTTGACGCGGCCTGTCAGGCTTTTCGGCGTGTCCGTGGCGCCCATTTTTTCGCAAGCGCTTCCAGCCTTGCCTCGATCAGGGGGATATCGGGCTTGGCGTTGGGATCATGGTCTTCACCGAGGGTCTCGAGCGCCTCTTCGTGATATTCATGATGTGGGTCGCCGAGCGCTTCGAGCTTTTCGGCGTAGCCCCATGGGCCGCCACAATCCTCTGGCGGCCGCATGCCTACTGCATCGAGGATGAGCGGATATGTCAGGTGCGGGCTGGCCGGGCTGACGCGTTCGATCTTGACGCTATGCTCCCAGGCATCGCCAAAGTCATAGAGATATCGGAAGGTCTTGCGCCTCGTATCCGCCAGGACCTGGGCGAGAGTGGCCTTACGGGCGTCGAGCGGCCCGTCGAAGCTGTATTCGGGATCGGGGATACCAAAGCCGGTCTGCCCGAAGCTCATTTCCCACAGGTGAGAGTCCGTCCACGAGAAGGCGGTCTGGATGACGGTGTGCATACGGTCGAGCCGGATATTGAGCGGCACCTCCAGCGTTCGGCTGACGGCCGGCGTGACATCGTCCAGCGTAATCTTCATCCGCACAACAGTGCCGTTGCTCACGCAGCCTTCTCCAGATCGTTGGTCAGCCTTGATGCCTGCCAGTTCCACGGCAAGAAGTCATCGATCCGATTGATCGGGTGATCACCGATGCGCTCGATGACGTCAGTGAACCATGCCTCGGGCTCGACGCCGTTGAGTCGGCATGTGCCCGCCAGGGCGTAGAAGAGCGCGGCGGCCTCTCCACCCTTCATGGAGCCAACGAACATCCAGTTCCGGCGCCCGAGCGCGACACCGCGCAGGGCGTTTTCCACCAGATTGTTGCTGATCTCGAGCCGACCGTCATCGCAGTAACGGATCATGGCCTGCCAGCGGTTGAGCGGATAGCGACAGGCACGCGCCAGATTGCTGTCAGACGACAGGCCACGGTTCTGGGTTTCAAGCCAGACGCGCAAAGCCTCGAGCTTCGGCACCGCCTTGATCTGGCGGATGCGTCTTCGCTCATCAGGTGGCGCACCCTTGATATCGCGCTCGATGGCGAAGAGTTCGGCGATCCGCACGACCGCCTCCGCCGCGATCGGTGACGGGCTCTTATCCAGGATGTCGGTAAACTTCCGGCGCGCGTGGCTCCAGCATCCCACTTCGACGATATCCCTGAGCGCCTTGGTCTTGGGGTCACGGTAAAGTGCGTTGTACCCGGCAAAGCCGTCTGCCTGTAGATACCCCTGATAGTCGGCGAGATGTTCTGCCGGATGCACTCCGCCACGATCTGGGCTGAAGCGGAAGGAGACGGCAGGCGGGCTCATGTCACCGCTTGAACGATCATCGCGCAGATATACCCAGAAGTGCCCGGTCCGGCTGCCGTCGCCATTGCCCAGCAAGGTGACCGGCGTGTCATCACCATGGATCTTGGCGGCTTCCCGGATATAGGCGAACAACCGCTCGCCCAGCGGCGCCAGCAGCCATGCCAGTTTTCGCGCCCAGCGGCTCATCACATCCCGATCAATGTGAAGCCCAACGCGGCGGAAGATTACCGACTGCCGGTGCCAGGGCTGGTGATCGACAAAGCGATTGACGACGAGGTGGGCCAGCAGGGCGCTGCTCGCCATCACCTTGGGCAGCGGCAGATCGACAGCGGGCGCTTGTCGGATCTGTTCGCAGGATCGGCACGCCAGCCTGGGCCGGACATGGCGGATGACGCGGAAGCGTGCAGGGACATAGTCGAGAACCTCAGTGACGGCCTCGTCGATCTGCACTGACGGTCCATTACAACCGGCACTGCACGGGCTGGGCTGATGATCAACGGTCTGACGCGGGAAGTGTGCAGGAAGCGGAACGCGGCCGCCGGATTTGCGGGCCGATTTCATCACGGGTGGCGCCGACACCTCATCGTTTGCCGGTTCCGGGGCTTCGACCTCCTCGAACATCAGCCGCAGCTGGGCGATATCCATTTTCTCGGAGCTGCGGCCGAACTGGA
Source organism: Sphingobium terrigena (assembly GCF_003591655.1). GTDB lineage: Bacteria > Pseudomonadota > Alphaproteobacteria > Sphingomonadales > Sphingomonadaceae > Sphingobium > Sphingobium terrigena. The sequence goes on along the minus strand of NZ_QVRA01000069.1, from coordinate 1,066 downwards.
CGCGCAGCAGCCGCGCGACACGATGCTCGAGCTTTTCGATCCGCAAGGTTTGGGCTTTGACGGTGGCTTGCGCCGCCGTCAGTTCGGCCCGTTCCTGCTCCATGACATCGGCCATCTCCAGCAGCATTTTCTGCAGGAGAACCGGGTCTGTGGGAAGGCGATCAAGGGCGAACCGCATGCCACCGATAATAGCCGAAGCCCACGGTAAATCCTACATAAAATGGCGGTTTTCCTGATCTTTTTGGCTATGCGAGCCTCGGCGTGATCACCTCGTCGTGGACGATCGCCTGCTTCCAGTTCAGGCCTTCGAGCAACATCGCAAGCTGGGCTGCCGACAGCCGCAGCGCACCCTCATGGGCACGTGGCCAAACAAACTTTCCGCGCTCAAGACGCTTCGCATACAGGCATAGCCCTGAGCCGTCCCAGACCAAGGCCTTCAGCCTGTCGCCCCTCTTCCCGCGGAACAGGAACACCGCCCCCGAGAAGGGATCGAGCTGAAGAATATTGCGCACCTGCGCTGACAGCCCGTCAAACCCCTTGCGCATGTCGCACGGCGCCAGGGACAGGTAGATCTTCGTCGAAGGCGGGAGCGCCAGGCTCAATGATCCAGCTCCCGCAAGACATCGAGCACCTGTTTCAGGGCAGCCCGATCAACCTCGCCATCAACCGACACCGTCAAGCCACACTGCCCTCGAACCTCGATCCGCCCAGCTTCTCGGGCTTTGGCCGACGGCGATGATGCTGCCAGTTCGACAGGTACGAAGCCTGCCATCGCTCCCCGGAGCAGTTGCTTGCGCCAGGTGTAGAGCTGACCCGTGCCTATCCCATGCCGCCGCGCTACGGCCGATATGACAACGCCCGGCACCGTCGTCTCCTTCAGGATCGCCAGCTTCTCCTCGTCGCTCCAGTTCCGACGCCGCTCCACCTGTACAAGCGCTCCGCCATCCCCGCGACCGCTCATGCGAGGCTCGTTTGACTGCTCGATGTCCATGCTCACGCCTCCTCAAAGACCGCGAGCTTTCCTATTCCGGTGCCGGCAACAAGGCCGCCTTCCGTCGGCGCTTAC
>NZ_QVRA01000068.1 GCF_003591655.1 Sphingobium terrigena | reverse complement strand
CAGTCGGGTGATCGGAAATCTGCAGCGCCGCGCCAAGGCCTTCGGCTTCATCCTGCACGAAATGCCTGGGGAGCCTGATATGGCTGTTTCTTAGGAAGGCCACGCAGTTCTTCGCGAGCCAAAGGCCGTGAAGTTCGCTTTTGTGCATAGCTGGCTGCGTGTTTCGGAAAATCCCGGACAGTGATTTCACTAGGGCGTGGTGATGATTTAAGGATTTGGGATTCCCAAGCGATCTAAAATCGGATTCAAGGCTGATTTTTGGAGATCAGCGATGGATTGCGACGCGCTTCGGGATGATCAATGGGAACGGATTAAGGGGTTCGTGCCGGGCGGAACCAAGGGCAAGCGTGGACCGCGCACCGACAACCGGAAATTTCTGGATGCGCTGCTGTGGATGGCGCGTTCGGGTGGGCGTTGGCGCGATCTGCCAGAACGGCTCGGCGACTATCGTTCGGTAAAACGGCGCTATTACCGCTGGATCGAGATGGGCGTTCTCGACGCGATGCTGTTGGTGCTGGCGCGTGAGGCCGATCTTGAATGGCTGATGATCGACAGCACCATCGTACGCGCCCATCAGCACGCAGCGGGTGCGCGCAAGGAAAAAGGGGGGCGGATGCCCAAGGCCTGGGTAGGTCTCGCGGTGGACTGAGCACAAAGATCCATGCCGCGACGGAGGCGCTGGGCCTTCCGATCCGCCTGATCGGATCACCGGGACAACGCAATGACATCGCTCTGGCACACGACCTCATCGACGGCTTCGAAGCGCAGGCCATCCTCGCTGACAAGGGCTATGACGCTGATCATTTGTGCCACAGGATCGAAAAAGCTGGAACAGTGCTGCTTCCGACGAAGCCGCCCCTCGTTTCCGAGATGATCGCGCCCCTTAATTCCGGGATGATGTCGCCCCCGGAGCGTGGCCTTGTCGGCAATGATCGTTGTTGTTTGGTTTGAAGCCTACGTCAAGCGGGTCGATTGCCTTTTGAGCGCCGCATGCTGTCGCCATCGAGGTCAAGGCGATGTGCATTGTGAACCAGGCGGTCGAGGATCGCGTCGGCGTATGTGGGGTCCGCGATCACCTGATGCCAACTGGTCACGGGAAGCTGACTGGTCACGATGGTTGAGCGACGTCCATAGCGTTCTTCCAGGATTTCGAGCAGATCGTGGCGGGCGAGCGCGTCGAGTGGTTCAAGGCCCCAGTCGTCCAGGATCAGGAGTTGAACACTGCCGAGCTTGCGCAGGAAGCGTTCGTGACGACCGTCGCCCCGCGCGAGGGCGAGGCTGGCGAACAGCTTGGGAACACGTTGATAGAGAACTGAGCGATCGTCTCTACAGGCCTTGTGCCCGAGCGCGCAGGCGAGCCAGCTTTTGCCGACGCCGGTGGGCCCGGTGATCACCAGATTGTCGTGCGCGCCGATCCAGTCTCCTGCGACCAGCTTTACCAGCAATGCGCGATCCAGCCCGCGAGCGCTTCGATAATCAATATCCTCCGGGGATGCCTGATGCCGCAACTTCGCGAACCGTAACCTGGCGGAGAGCTTGCGATCATGGCGGAAGCCCCATTCGCGATCGAGCAGGAGGGCCAGCCATTCAGGATGGGTCAGACTATCTGCTTCGGTGTTGGCAGCAAGTTCGTCAAACGCCCTGGCCATGCCGACCAGCCCCATTGCGGTCAGCCTATCGAGAGTTGGATGTGCAAGCATCGTTATGTTCCTTTCAGTGGTAATAGCGTGAGCCTCGGATATTCGGATGATCGACCGGCGGGCTCTCAACCGGACGCGAGGACGGGATCTGGTCGAGATTGTTGTCGAGGATCGATCTGACCGAGCCGTAGGTACGCGCGCCGATATCCAGCGCGCGCGAACACGCAGCTTCCACACGTTCGCGTCCGAAGCTGCGCGCCATGCGCATGATCCCCAGACAGGCCCGGAAGCCCTGTTCGGGATGACGGCGTTCGACCAGTATCTTTTCACACAGCAATGCCGTGCACGGCCCGATGGCAGTTGCATCGCGCGCGATCCGCTCCACGGTCCAGTCGGCGAAGCGACGGTGAGACGAGGGCATATGCTCCGGGATCGTTGTGTGGCGACCATTGCCCGATCCGCGCATGTGCGCAGCGATCCTCTCCCCTTTGTGGAACAGCTCGATGGTCGCAGCAGTGATACGTGCCTCTACGGCCTCTCGTGCGAAGCGGTATGGCACTGAGTAGTAATGCCGCTCGATCTCGACATGGTAATCGAGCCCTGCGCGCCTGCGCCGCCATTCGGCATAAACATAAGGCTGTGCTGGCAGCGGCTTCAACGCCGGGCGGTCGATCTCCTCGAAGAGCTGGCGTCGCGTTTGCCCGACACGGCGCAACACGCGCCGATCGTTGAGCTCCATCAAGAGTTCGGCGATTGCTGCGTTGAGCTCGGTCAGGCTGAAGAAGGTCCGACGCCGAAGGCGTCCGNTAGCTGCGGTTGACCTGAGGATCGTACAGGCATGCCTTGATGACCGCGACCTTGGCATTGTCGGGCACGAACAACGCGGGCGCACCACCGAACATCGACAGCGCGCGCGTATGGGCTGCCAGCCGGAGGATCGATCGCATGTCTTTCACGTCGGTTCGTCTCGTCTGCTTCCGCCTTGGCATCACCCCTCCCATCGCAACGATGAGGAGCAACAATGCCAGAGCGGCGCATCACAAAGCCTAACCTTGATCCCGTCCCAAACCCTGTCCGGGATTTAGCGGAATCACTGTCCCGTATTTAATGAAATGCCTGTCCGCGACTTAGGTCGTGGTGACGATTTAACTATCGGAGCCATATAGCGATGGCAGCGAGTTTGACGAAGCCCATGAAGTTGGCGAGCAGCTTGTCGTATCGGGTTGCCACCCGTCGGAACTGCTTGAGTTTGGCGAAGAAGCGCTCGACGCGATTGCGCTCTTTGTAGAGTTCGCTGTCGTAGTACCGTTGCGTCTTTCGATTACGCTTGGGCGGGATAACGACATCTGTTTGCTGATTCCGAGGCAAGCCGCCCCCTCATTCCGAATTGATGCCGCCCCCATGTTCCGAGAAATAGTCGCCCCCTGATTCCGAGATGATGTCGCCCCCTTGCGGGGTGGGTCTGCCCGGGTTC
>NZ_QVRA01000067.1 GCF_003591655.1 Sphingobium terrigena | reverse complement strand
CTGGGAGAGCAAATCAAGCTCCTCAAGGCCCGATAGATTTTGCCATCCAGGGTGGGGCTCGCCCCACCCTGGATGAAATGCTACGCATCCCATGGATGTCGCGCTTCAAATCGAAACCGCCCAGCAACGTTCAAATGTCACAGTCGCGCAAAGTAGAGATGTCTCACTTGGGCTACCGTGCCCTCCGGCTGTTCGGAGGTATTGAGCATGGCGGTGTTGCGTATGAGTACCGAGGAGCTTTCGCGGGTCGAGACGTTGATGCATGTGGTTTCAGGTCGCATGACCGTCACCGAGGCCGCAAGGCTGATGAGCGTCAGCCGCCGCCACGCCCATCGACTGTTGACGCGTTACCTTGACGATGGATCATCCGGGCTTTTGTCGCGCCGCCGTGGTCGACCAAGCAACCGGCGCTTGGATGATGGTATTCGAGATCAGATTGTCGCACTGGTTCGGACCCATTATCATGATTTTGGTCCTACCCTGGCTGCCGAGTATCTGGCCGAGCGGCATGACCTCCGGATCTCGCGAGAGAAGCTGCGGCAGATGATGATCGAGGCCGGGATTTGGAAGGATCGTCAAGCCCGTCGCCCTCGCCCGTATCAGCCGCGGTACCGGCGTGATTGCCGTGGCGAGCTGATCCAGATCGACGGCTCGAAGCATTGGTGGTTTGAAGACCGCGGCCCGCAATGCACCCTGCTCGTCTATATCGACGACGCGACCAGCGAACTGATGCACCTCAGGATGGTCGAGAGCGAGAGCACCTTCGCTTACATGGAGGCGACCCGCGCGTATATCGAACGGCACGGCAAGCCGGTGGCCTTTTATTCCGACAAGCACAGCGTTTTCCGGAACGCGCGGGCCAGCGCCGCTCGTGGCGACGGCATGACGCATTTTGGTCGCGCGCTCGATGCTCTGAACATCGAGATCATCTGCGCCAACTCGCCGCAGGCCAAGGGCCGGGTCGAACGGGCCAATGCCACCTTGCAGGATCGCCTGGTCAAAGCAATGCGCCTGGAAGGCATCTCATCGATCGAGGACGCCAACACCTTCCTCGACAGCTATAGGACCAAGCACAACGAGCGGTTCGCCCGACCCGCCTTCGATGCCCGCGATCTGCACCGCCCCCTCGCCCCGCATGACGATCTGCGCTCCATCATGGTCTGGCGTGAGCAGCGGACCGTGACGGCGGCGCTGACGCTGCATTACAACAAGGCAATGTTCATTCTGGAGCCGAACGATGTCAGCCTGAATCTGGCGCGCAAGCGGGTGACGGTCTGTGAATATCCCGACGGTCGATTGGAGATCGAGCATGAGGGCCATGTCCTGCCCTATCGTCAGTTCGACAAGATGCGGCAGGTGAACCAGCCTGCCATTGTCGAGAACAAGCATCTGGACGCGGCGTTGCTGCTGGCCAGGCAGATGCAGGCGATCATGCCGCATCATCGCAAACGCAACAATGACGCCCCTGCCCGCCGTGACCAGCCCATGCATCTCTTTCCCGAGCCAGAACCGCCACCAAAGATCGACCGCCGCACACTGGGCGGCTCGAAGCTCAAGCGCGGTCCCAGGCTGAGTGATGAGGCGTTGCGCGAACGCGGCACGCTCAGGTTCGTGCAGAGGACATGACCGGGCCCACTGCAGGGCAGCGGGTCCATGGTCCACCACCCCGAGGTCAGCGCATCAGCAGGGGCTGCGCTGCGCTGTTTCGATGGCTCCACGCAGCCCCTGCTGTCCTCAACGTGTGACATTTCTATATGGCGGAGATAGTGACTTTTCTAATTAGCAGGAACAAATCTTTTGGCGGGTGGATTCTAGATCGAAGTGCGAAATCCTAGGATTTATAGGGGTTTGATCCCTTTTCCAGGAAGGAACATGATGAACGGCTATCAGCATCTGGGTTTGGACGAGCGGCGACAGATTTATCAATTGGCTGTAACCGGACGGTCCGTGCTGCAGATCTCAGCAGCGCTGCAGCGCTGCAGCGCTGCAGCGACATCGTTCGACCATCTATCGTGACCTCAAGCGCAACCGGCATCTCGATGACGAGCCAATGTTTCGTGGCTATTTTCCGACCGCCGCACAAACAATGGCCGACAGGCGCCGGGTGCGTGGTGGCAAGATTGCCCGAAAGCCCGAGCTTGCCGCCTATATCGCCGACCGCTTGTCAGCAGCTTCTTCGCCCGAGCAGATTGCGGGATATCTTCGACGCCATCGCGGTATTCGTGAAGCCGTCTGTCATGAGACCATCTACCTGTTCGTCTATGGGCCGGACGGACGAAGCCAGGGCCTGTGGCGCCTTCCGCCTGTTGCCCGCCGATCCCGATGGCGACGCTATGCGCGCAAGCCGCGCGGTCTGCATATCCCCTTGGCCAACACCATTGGCAAACGCCCTTCCGAAATCGGTAATCGCAGGAGCTTTGGTCATCGGGAAGGCGCCTGATGACCTTCAGGTTGGAATATGGCAAAGCCAACCTCACCTCGCTGGTCGAGCGCCGCAGCCGGTTTACTGTCGTCGCCCGCAATCCCAGGCGGCTTTCTGCCGGCGTCATGTCGGGAATCCAGCACCACTTGCACATGCTGCCCCTTTCCCCGCGTCAGAGCATCACCTTTGACCGGGGAACGGAATTTTCTGCCTTTGCGACACTTCAGAAGAAACTCGCGATGACGAGCTATTTCTGCGAAGCGGCACCCAATCGAAGCACACCGTTTTGCGCNCCGCCTTGCCTTGGCGCGCGCCGCGTCAAGCATGCGTGTTCGCAAAATGCCAAGCTCAAACTCGCTGATGCTGCCCTTCATGCCCAACAACAATCGATCGTTTGGTCGACAGGGATCGTATACCCCGTCGAGATCGATCACGCGCGCTTCAACCAGGCCACACAGCTCCAAAAGGTGGTGCCAGTCCCGGCCATTACGGTAAAGGCGCGATGCGTCCAAGCAAAGCACCGCGCCAACCTTGCCCGTGCACAGGCCGCTGGCCAGTCGTTCGAAACCGGGGCGGTCGACAGTGCCGCTGGCGGTCCGACCAAGGTCATCGTCGATCACCTCGACATCGTGAAATCCCCAGCGTCGCGCAACATCGACAAGCTCATATTGTCGGCGCTGGCTCTCCAGGTTGTTCTGGACCTGACCCGGGGTCGACTGTCGGACATACACCACAGCTTTGCGCTTGAGCACCGTGACTGGAAGGAGATCA
>NZ_QVRA01000066.1 GCF_003591655.1 Sphingobium terrigena | reverse complement strand
CGATTCTCGGAGGCCACCGGCGAATCGAGAACCGATTCTGCGAATGAGATTAATGGTTCTCGACGGTCGCCGGACGCCGCCTGCAACCGTCAACGTCATATGAGCTTATCGATTCTCCACAGATCATCGCGGTTGAATTGACGCCGGCTCCATAGGCCGCGATGACCGGCGCGCACGGCAGATCGGGGGCGATCACGACGCCCGGCGCGGGGGCAAGTCGAAGGCCAAGGTGATCTCAGTCCGACTGGCGGTGACTGAGAGTGTCCGTCCCTCGGGGATCAGCCAGCAAAGCTCGTTCTGAAGCGTTGTACGGATCCGCTGGAGGGCGGCCGCCTCTTCGGAGAGCAGCAAGCTGGTGGCGAGATGCCGCGCCTCGATCCGGAATTCGCGCAATTGCGTGTCGTAGCTGTCGCGCCCGCGATCCTCGTCGAAGCTGAAACAGGCATTCTCCAGCAGGTCTGCGGCGTCGTCGAGGTCTATCGTCGCCGATCTCGTCCAAAGAAGGATGATGTCATCGACCCCGCAATAATAGTCTTGAAGGTCGATCACGACATCCGTCGGAATGCCGATCCGCTCGCGCTGTGAATCCGGCCGATCGCCGGCCCCGATTGCGAAATCGAGAACGATCGAATCGACCGGACCGGATTCCACCGCATCCGGCAGCGGTTCTTCGTCGCCGCGGATCTGATAGAGTTGCGTTTCGTGCTCGATTACGAACCGCAGATCCGAGATGCGCGGCAAACAGTCGTACCAGGCATAGCCCGCGAAGGAATCGTCCGAGCGAACGAGCGCTCCGTCAATCACTCCAATGTTGCTGGCAAACGCCCGCGCCACACAATGCTCGAGGTGCGGCTCAAGCGGTTGCATGCGGACCATCGCCGGAATGCTCACCAAGGTGTCAGCCCTTTCGCGTCCATGCACCGGCGTTGGCGACCAGGGTTCGAGCCCAGCCTCCGCTTCGGGCAGGTCAATCCCGAGCGTGCTGGCCCGTTGCCATTCGCGGAACGAGAGGCGGTGGGCGCCGGCGACGCGAATGGCGCGAAAGATTGCGCGTTCCGCTGCCTCCCGTATTGCCGTGAGCGCTTGATTCTGGACCAATTCCTTTCGCGCCGGGAGCACGAGCTGAAGCTGGGGGGCATCGACAATGTCGATCCGGGTCCGCCAGGTGAAGGGCTGATCAATCTCTCGCTTCGAGGGAAGGTCACAGGCGACCCGAACGCCATGGAAATTGAACTGCGAGCCGTGATTGCCGTGAAGCATGGTGTCGCGAAACACACCGATGCGAACGCCCGAGCCTGTCTCGACATAGGCGGCCTCGGTCAGGAAATCCGAGCGATCAATCTCCTCGCCGCGCAGAAAGACCGCGATCGGATAAGAGCACGCGTTGATCCGAACCTGCGCGTCGAGCATATTCTCCCAAGTCTCTGGAAGATCGATCAGGATTTCCGTTCCGGCATCGATCGGGAATGGTTCCACCCTCAGGGCGGCGCTGGTCTCCCAGGCGTCTGCGGGAATGATGATGCGCCAGCCTTGCCCAGCCCGGGAGGAAAAGGACCGGATCTCGATGCGGTGGCCGGCGAGACTGAACACCCCCATGCCGGCCGGGTCTTCGCGGCGTGCCGTATCGGTGTCCCACCCGGACTGGCCGAGCGTCACGAGAACCGCGGGATCGTCGATACCCCGCCCGTCATCGCGCACGCTGAGCGTCGGATGGCCGGCGAGGTCCAGCGTGTCGATATCGACACGCCTGGCACCGGCGCGGCGCGCGTTCTGGAGGAGTTCGTTCAGCACATCGGCAATGCTGCCGTTGAACAGGCGGGTGACCTTGGTGATCGCGGCCTGGCTGACCGAGGTACGGATGGTGACGGGAAGGGTCATGGGGATGCTCCGGCGGGAAGCGGCCAATTCCGCTGCCTCGCCGCGCTTCGCCCTCTCCCCTCCAGCCTCGTCGTTACCGAGCGCGGGTTCTCCGTCGGCGACGGATCGGAACTTGGCCGGTTTCACGCTGAGCGATCGAGATCATCCTGTAGGCGTATCGCCAGATGGCTTAGCGCCGCACCGATTTCTCGTTCGACGTGCGCAACGGAAGTGCCGGTCCGTTCAGCGATCTCCGAATAAGGCAGACCGCCAAGCTGGTGCAGCTCGAAGATCGCCCGGCGATCTGGCGGTAGCAAGGCAATCGCCAGGCGATAGGTGGTCGCGTCGGTCGTCTGGACGGACGATATCTCGGCAGGCAGGTGATCAGGGCTGGTTTCGAGCACCGCCGGCGCGGCAGTTGGAAGGACAGGCAAGACGCGGTCGGCGTGCGGCTTAGGGGCAATGGCGACCCAATTGGCGAAGCCATCCCCTTCGGCCCCGCAATCGTCGCAGGTCTCATTGTCGAAGAGTCCCGAAATCGACCAGCCTCGTTCGTCCGGATCCCATCTCACCGTGGCGTCGCGGACGATCTCATCGCTTCCGCAGTCCGGACAGACTGGCTTCCGCGCGGCCGGGGGACAGGGCGATTGAGGATCGGGGTCATCTCCGTCGGTGACCGGCACGACATGGGCGTGACGGCCCCGGTCGGGGACACGCGGATCGTCGTAAATACTGTCCTCTGCCCGGATGAGAGCAAGGCGGACAGCCTCGGCCGGATCTTCGGCCTCGATATCATATTGCTCGCTGGCGAAGCACTGGCCGCCGCTTAAGAAGTCGACGGTGACGCGATAGGCTCGCGTCGGTGCCACCGAATTCTCGGTCATGGCAAGTCTCCAGAATCTGGAAGCGCGGCGCCGGACTATGTCCGGCGCCAACGCGGTCAGTTGGCGCGCTCCATCAGCTTTCGGGCCTTGCTCTCGAGATCGAGGCGATCGTCCTGATGGGTCTTGTGTCGCGCGACGGCGGTGATGCCCTGCACGAAGTCGTAGAGTGACGCGGCAGGATGCCCCTCCTCGTCGAGGACCGTGGCGATGACCTTGGCCGTGTCGGCTTTGGAGAAGCCACGGTTGCGCAGGAAGCTCGTGCGATCCTCGTCGGTGCGCGCGACGATGCGGTCCCGCGCGGTGCGGATGCCGTTGATGAAATGCGTTGGCGAGGAATCCGCGAAGTGGGTCAACGCCGGCTCGGCCTGCTGCGCGAACCGATTTGCGGCGAATTTCGAGTGGCGGATATTGATCTCCTCAAAATTCTCGACGCCGTCGGGTAGGGGCGAGGGTTCCCGGTGGGATTGTCCTCTACCCCTCCCACGGAACCGGACTTGATAGTTTCCCATCATCCGGCTCCTACGCTTGCACCATACGATCCAGCCGTTCCTG
>NZ_QVRA01000065.1 GCF_003591655.1 Sphingobium terrigena | reverse complement strand
GGCCTCCTGTTCCTTGATCATCCCGATAATCTGCGCTTCGGTAAAACGGCTCTTCCTCATACGTCTGCTCCTCTGTCGGCAGACTCTACATTAGAATGAGGGAACTCTCGGGGGGCAGGTCACTGGGTGTCGAGACACAGCGCCAGTGGACCGACAAAGCCATAGCGCGAACTACTCCGGCGCTGTTGGGTCTCTACTCTCTTATATCGCTATGGGCCGGCGATCTGCTAACCAATAAAAGCAACCCTTATTCCGCCGCCTGGTATCGAAAAACCAGCCTGACATTCAGTGACGCCATCGGCGCCGTCCGCCTCCAGCTCTGGGTCGGCGACATTAATCAACAATCCCCGCCGCACCGAGAACCGCACTATATTCCGACAACCCGCCTCGTACGTATGGCTCAAGCACTATGCTTCGCTACCTAATCGTACAAAGTCGAGCTAATATCTCGTGGTTCTATAATGGTGGCGGAGGTGAGCCGAATGAATGGCGCACTTGTGAGATAAGCGTTCTGCTCGGATGGCTCGAGGTGCGCCAGCAACATCTTGCCGATCGCGGTGCAATAGGCCTCGAGTTGGATATTTTCTGCTGAATGTATGTCGCCTCGACCGTAACGTTGTTTTACGAGATAGGTAACCATGTCGCCATCTAGGACGGCAAGATGCGCATGCGCTCTCGCAGCGCGGGCTAGACTCATGAGGGGACGACACCCTACTTCTTCAAGGAGCTTAAGCCAACTGCTATTTTCGCCTACCTCTCGCCACCTTGAGCCTAGGCAATAACGTCCCTTCTTCTCTGCAACGAGATAACCCCGACAAGTCAGGGTATCGACGATCCTAAATGCTGTAGAGACCGGGATTCGACACTCCTCTGAGATATCGCGCAAGGAGCACGGCGCAGCCCGTCCAACACGCTCCAGAATATCTAGTACCTTATCGACCAACTCGACCAAGCGATCTCACCCATTTAAAATCCCACTGATTGGGAATAAATTGACCCAGCGCATTTGTCGAGACCAATCATAGCGCGTTAGATAGCCTCGAAAGATCACCATGGAGTTTTTGAAGAACCAAGATCCGGTTGCTTGCCAAGAGCTACAACTATCGGGAGAGTTCAATGTCATCGCCAAAAATTGCTTTCGACAGAAGATACGAAGAAAATACTGGAAAGGTTTACCTTTCCGGTAATCAGGCACTTGTCCGAATGACCGTCGATCAGGCGCGCCGCGACCGAAAGCAGGGGCTGCGTACTGCAGGTTTCGTATCTGGATACCGCGGATCCCCACTCGGCCACCTTGATCAGGAATTTGGGCGGATTGAACCCCTTCTTGAGCAGCACGACATTCGCTTCCAGCCAGGAGTAAACGAAGATTTAGCGGCAACAGCGGTCTGGGGAACGCAGCAGATCGGTTTTTTCAATCCCAAATTCGAGGGTGCTTACGGCCTCTGGTATAGCAAGGGGCCTGGCATAGATCGCTCAGGAGACGCGCTGCGACACGCCAACCTGTGGGGTACCGCACCCAAGGGCGGCGTCGTTATGGCCGTCGGGGACGATCCTATGAGCCGGTCAAGCTCGATCCAGCAGCAATCAGAACATACGCTGGCATCCCTCTGCATCCCGACGTTCAATGCCGCGAACGTACAAGATATCTACGATTTCGGCCTGATCGGCTGGCAGCTGTCGCGCTACGCCGGGGTCTGGACTGCGGTGAAGGGCGTCTCTGACATCTACGAATCGTGGCTGGCGATCGACGTCGATCCGATGCGAACATTTCCCTCTCTTCCCCCGGCTCCGATCAGCAGCGTGCACACCCGCTGGCCCGACCGCTCGGTCGATCAGGACGAACGTATGCTCCAATTGCGCCTGCCTGCCGTTCATGCATTTGCACAGATCAATCGGCTTAACCGTGTGACCCACGGCGCGACAAAAGGCCGGTTCGGTATCGTCACTGCCGGCAAAAGCTGGTCCGACACGCTGGAAGCGTTGTCAGATCTTGGAATCGATGACGCGCAACTTATGGCGGCCGTCATCACCGTGTTCAAAGTCGGACTCGTGTGGCCGCTAGAGGCGAGCTTAATTGAAGCATTTGCGCGCGGCATGAGCGAGATCCTAGTGGTGGAGGAATGCCGATCAATCCTTGAACCGCAGGTCAAGGATATCCTGTTCAATCTGCCAGAAAGTCAGCGACCGCACGTGCTCGGGAAGCGAAATTCCGATGGAGAGACCTGGTTACCATCGCACGGGGAACTCAATCCGGCCATGATAGCGCAGGTATTGTACCGCTGGCTTGCCCCGGTGCACCGTACGGACGCTATGGACATCTGGATCGGCTATCTGGAACATGTGCGAGTGGAACTCGCACGCCCGCGGTCAAACGTTATTCGCACCCCGCATTTCTGCTCGGGCTGCCCGCACAACAGCTCTACAAAAACCCCCGCCGGTTCCAAGCAGCTAGCTGGCATAGGTTGCCACTGGCTCGTAAATTTGATGGACCGTGATGTGGTGTCTTACCCACATATGGGTGGCGAAGGGGCCAATTGGGCAGGTGCTGCACATTTCCTCAAAGACGACCATATTTTCGTCAACCTTGGCGATGGCACCTGGTACCATTCGGGTTCAATGGCGATCCGCCAGGCTGTCGCAGCCGGCGTCAACATCACGTACAAAATCCTCTACAATGACGCGGTTGCCATGACAGGCGGCCAACCGATCGATGGCCCGATCAGTGTCGTGCAGATCACGCACGAACTGCGTGGCGAAGCAATCGACACCATCGCCGTCGTTTCAAGTGCGCCGGAAAAATTCAACATATCCGACTTCGCACCGGGCACCACGCTCCATCACCGCGACGAGCTTGATTTGGTGCAGCGGCGTTTTCGTGAAAAGAGCGGCGTATCCGTCATCGTCTACGAACAGACTTGTGCGACGGAACTCCGCCGGCGGCGGGGCAAGAAGCTGGCTGTCGATCCGGCGCGACGCGTGATCATCAACGACCGCGTCTGTGAGGGCTGCGGTGATTGTTCGGTGCAGTCGAACTGTCTTTAGGTTCAACCGCTCGAAACCGAGTTCGGGCGCAAGCGGACAATCGACCAATCGGCCTGCAACAAGGACTTTTCGTGCGTCAAGGGCTTCTGTCCGTCATTCGTAACAGTCGAAGGCGGGGAACTCGCCAGACCAGCAGGCATCGACTATGAGAATGCCCTTTTCGACAGTCTGCCCGAGCCTGCCGTGCGCGGGACCGAAAAATCGTTCGGCGTGATGGTTACCGGCATCGGGGGAACCGTATGCATCCGGTGAAATACGCAGATCAGGCCGCTTGGCGTTGATCGTCTGTGACGCGCCAGTTCCAGGGAAGCAGTTCGTGGAGCCGGCTCTGTGGGATGTCGGCGATGCGGCTGAGCACA
>NZ_QVRA01000064.1 GCF_003591655.1 Sphingobium terrigena | reverse complement strand
CTGGAAAAGGACGAAGTGACCCAGTTCCCGCGTCACAGAGGCCCGTGTCGCATCAAAATGGAAAACCAAAAGTCCCTGTTTCCGGACATTTGAAGAGGAGGTGTAGTATGAATCGGTCGTTGCCACGCATCGCATGGCACGCTCCGCAATGTTGTTATCGATCTCCAGACGCCCATCATCGAGGAAGCGCGTGAGCGCCACCCAGCGCTTGCGACCATAGGCGATCGCTTTCGCCATCTCGGACTTGGGCGAGAGGCGGCGCAGGGCATCGTCAAGTGCTTGCCGCAGCTCATCGATCAATGGCTGGGTGCGGTCCTGCCGGCTTCGTCGTCGGATCTCGGGTTGCTGGCCTCGAACCTCTGCCTCGATTTCGTAGAGCTGGCCGATGCGTTCCAGCAGATCGGTGGTGAGTGACGTCGGCTTGGTGGCGTGGATGTCGAAGATCTTGCGCCGGAAATGGGCCCAGCAAGCAACCTCGGTGACGCGGTTCGTGTCGTAAAGCTTGTCATAACCGGCATAGCCGTCGGCTTGGAGATAGCCCGTGAAGTTGGCCAGCTGCCGCTGGGGATGCGCGCCGATGCGATCGGTGGTGAACTCATACCAGACCAGCGACGGGGTCGTGGCGCCGGAGCCGCGATCATCGACGGCGTAAGCCCAGAGCCTGCCAGTCGCCGTTTTGCCCCGCCCCGGATCAAGCATGGGAACCGGCGTATCGTCGGTATGGATCTTCGAGGCGGTCAGGCCGACCTCGCGAATGCGACTGACGATCGGGTCGAGCAGCACGGATGCTTGCCCAACCCAGCCTGCCAGCGTCGAGCGGTCGATCTCGATCCCCTGCGCCGCCATGATTTCGGCCTGGCGGTAAAGCGGCAGGTGATGGTCGAACTTGGAGACGACGACGTGGGCCAGCGTGCCGAAGGTCGCCTTGCCGCGCGCTATCGCCTTTACCGGCGCGGGCGCCTGCACGATCTTCTCGCAGGAGCGGCAGCTATACTTGGGCCGGATGGTCCGAATGACACGCCATTGCACCGGCACGGCATCGAGCATCTCGTCGCTATCCTGTCCCAGCGGCCGCAATGCCCCACCGCAGCCGGGACAGGTGCAGTTGCCCTGCTCGGGTTCGATCCGCTGCTCTTCACGTGGCAGATGGGCGGGCAGCGCCCGAACAGGCGACGGCCGATCGGTCTGTGCCGGATCAGCTCGACGCGCGGCAGCGACGATGGCCTCGCCTTCGAGTTCTTCGAGCGCCAGTTCAAGCTGTGCGATCTGGGTATCGAGCTTCTCGGACGACTTGCCGAACTGCATCCGCTTGAGGCGCGCGATCTGCACGCGCAGCGTGTCGATCAGGATGTCGCGGGCAGAAATATCGGCGTGGGCGGCCGCCAAAGCAGCTTCGAGCTCGGCGATCCGAGCGTCTTTGTCAGCGGTGGAAAGGCCTGCGTCCGACACCGCGATCCTATAGCGGAACAATGGTCATAATGCCAGGAAAAGCGCCGGAAAATGGGCGTTTTAGCCCGCGAGTGACGGGGTGAAAGTGCGTTCCGGCCGCCGCCAGTCGATGCCTTCCAGAAGCATGGAAAGCTGGGCCGCCGTCATCACCACCGAACCGGTCTTGGTCGATGGCCAAATGAACCGGCCTCGGTCCATCCGCTTGGAGAAAAGGCACATGCCCTGACCGTCATACCAGAGCAGCTTTACCAGATCACCGCGCTTCCCTCGAAAGGCGAACAGCGCACCGGAATGCGGGCTCTGCTCCAGAACTTGCTGCGTCATCACGGCAAGGCCGTCAAAACCCTTGCGCATGTCCGTCGCCCCGCAGGCCAGGAATATCCGCGTGGAGGGCGGCAGCGGGATCATCGCGTCAGGATACCAATCACCCGCGAAAGGGCATCGGCATCTACCGTGGCGTCCACACTCACCCTGATGCCCGACGGCAACTCGATGCCGATCACGCCATCGGTGCGCGCCGCGGTCGTCAGCGCGGGCAAGGCCAGCTGATCGCTGATCTGCACCTCCGCAAAGGCAGGCTTGATCGACTTGCGCACCCCGGCGAGCTCACCGGACATCGCCTGTCGCCGCCATGTGTAGATCGAGCCGCTGCCGACGTCATGGCGTTCACAGGCCGCGCGCACGCAGCCCTCCGGGCCGAATGCATCCTGCAGCACGGCCAGCTTCTGCTCTACCGTCCACCGCCGCCGGCCTGACACCCGGCTAACGATCTCTATCCGACTACTCATACGACCGCTCGTATGAGTAGTCGCTGCGCTGCTCGCTGAATCTTCAATCTCGTCCGACACCGGCCACCCCGCTTAAAGAGCGGCAATCATCCCGGCTAATGGGCGCTGCGCAAGGCGGTCGCCAGACCCCGCTTACGCGAAAGGCACTGGGCGACAAATTGCTGGTGAAGGGGCCCGTCGGCCTCACTCTCACCGAACGTGCCATGGTTCTGCAGGGGCCGATCAGAGAGATTTTGCTCCAACTCTCTGCTCTCGATACCGAGGCAGGGTTTGATCCGGTGACGGATCAGCGGACCTTTCATGTCGGTTGCGGCGATTGCGTGCTCCCTTCGTTCATCGCAAGGATCATTGACCGAGTGACGACGCAGAATAGGCGCATGCAAGTCCGCTTCCTGACGATCAACCCGTCCTTCGATTCAGCCACTGCCCTCGAAACCGGCGCTGTCGATCTTATCATCAACAATCATCCGCGACCACGCGAGGATCTACGCACGAGCACGCTCTACACGGATGAGGTCGTATGCCTCATGCGGCAAGGACATCCTCTGGCCGAAGGACGGCGTCTCCGTCTCGCCCGGTATCTCGATGCGGATCATCTCGCGCCCAACCCTAGTGCTCGCGGGGAAAATGGTCCAATCTCGGGATCGCTGATGCGATCGGGCTATCGACGCAACATCGTGGCCACGATTCCCGAATATAGTCTCGTTCCGTTCGTGCTGTTGGAGAGCGATCTTATATTCACGACCGGTCGGCAATTCGCGACCGAGCTGGTGCGCTACTTCCCTTTGGAAATGGTGCCGGCGCCCACGGAGTTTGAGCCGCTCCGCTTTTATCAACTCTGGCACGAACGCAAGCACAACAGCGCCGCCAATCGATGGCTGCGCGAGCAGATCAGAGTGGTCGCAAATAGCCAGTTCAAGCCGGTCTAAGCGACTTCTTGCTGCTCGCGGTTTGCGCGAAAGCGCTGTGTCTCTGACACACGACGCACGAGATAGTCGCCTGATTTTGTGGGCACGTGCTTGGGCGGATCACCTTCGGACTGAAAGTTGGGAAGGCAGGCGACCGGAGCATCATAATCTAGGTTGAAGAAGGTCGGGAAGGAATAGCGTTCCCTACCGCTACGGTTGACCACACGATGGAGATTGGAGACGAAATGATCGTTGCTCCAGATCTTCATCATGTCGCCGAGGTTCACGACCAGCGTATCCTCCAGATAGGCCCCTGTGCATTATTCGGCCACAGATTCACGGTAGGCGAGCTTGAGGGACGTCGGCGCCAGCTTCTCTGCCAGGGATTGCGCTACGTAAGCCGTCGCGGCCACACAAAAAGGCCGGCACAA
>NZ_QVRA01000063.1 GCF_003591655.1 Sphingobium terrigena | reverse complement strand
TCTGCAAACTCAAGGAGTTCAAGCGCATCGCCATGCGAGCCTGCAAAACAGACCGCAGCTTCGAAGCGATGATCTACCTCGCCGCAGCCGTCATCAATTCACGATGAATCCCCACAAGCCCTAGAGCATAATCTGACCTAACGGAATCGAGGGGGTTCCCTTGGGTTTGAAAGTCTGATTCACCATGTCAGCTGGACGAGGAGGCCAGTCTGGCATGACGAAGTCTATCTCAGAAGATCTGCGCTCACGGGTAATTGCCGCGGTTGATGGCGGTATGTCTCGACGCGCTGCAGCGGCGCGTTTTGGCGTTGCGGCGGCGAGCGCAGTCCGCTGGGTTCGCGACTGGCGCGAGACCGGATCGACGCGGGCAAAGCCCTAGGGCGGTGACATGCGATCGCAGCGGGTTGCCGCCTATCGCGACGTTATACTTGGTGCGACCGAGCAGCAGGTGGACATCACATTGGTTGAATTGGTCGAGATGCTTCGATCGGAGCATGAAGCGGTGTTTTCGCCGAGCACCATCTGGCGCTTCGACCGTCACTCGATGACCGTAAAAAAAGCGGCGCACGCCGGCGAACAGGAACGGCCCGCCGTTCTCGTGCGGCGACGCGCATGGTTCAAGGCGCAGCCTGACCTTGACACCGAACGATTGGTGTTCATCGACGAGACTGGCGCTTCAACGAAGATGGCCCGCCTGCGCGGACGCGCAAGGCGCGGCATCCGTTTCCGGTCTCCAATTCCGCATGGTCATTGGAAAACCACTACCTTTACCGGCGCGCTCCGTTTGACCGGCATGACCGCGCTCATGGTTCTGGATGGCCCAATGACGGGCGAATGGTTTGCGGCCTATGCCCAGCAGGTTCTAGCGCCAACGCTGCGACCGGGCGACATCGTCATTCTCGACAATCTGCCAGCGCATAAAAGCACGGTCGCGCGCGAGGCGATCGAAGCAACGGGCGCACGCATGTTGTTCCTTCCGCCATATAGTCCCGATTTCAATCCGATCGAAAATGCCTTTTCCAAGCTTAAGGCCATCCTCCGAAAAGCCGCAGCACGGACCGTACCACAGCTATGGGATGCTATCCGGGACGCTCTACCGCGCTTCACTCCAGAAGAATGCGCCAATTATTTCACTGCCACCGGATATGAGCCAGAGTGATCGGATTCTGCTCTAAATAGCGGAATGCGGAATGCGGCGCTCTACTCAGACGATCCGAAGAATTGGGACAGCCGCAAAGGCGGCCGCAAGGAAATCCACGAATATGCGCGCACGCTGGGGTATCTTGCGCCCGATCGAGCAGACGACGTGGATCGGCATTGGCGCTGGCGTGAAGGCGTCCAGGATGCGTACGATACGTCCCTCCTGAAGGTTGGCCTGGAACAGGGCGATTGGGCCATGGGTAATCTCAAGCGCTGCCAGCACCGCCGCTCGCAGATCCTCTCCACCATTCGACCGGACGGCGCCGTTCGGCAGCATGTATCAAGGGCCGTTTTCGCCCCCGAAGCGCCACATCGACACCTTTCCTCACGAGACTCGTCAGCCGCTGGGCGACGGAAAATCCGACGCTGATCTCGGGGAACTGGGCGATGAAATCAGGCAGCCTCGGGATGATGTTCATGCGGTCGAGTGCGGGCGGCGAGGCGATACGAACAAGCCCGGCCGGGCCTTTGCCCGCGCCACAAACGCTGATAATCAGCGGAAGTCGCACGGCCTGATTTTAATAGCTTCTGTTGATTTTCCTGGATTGATGCCTGACCCCAATCTCAGATCAGGGATGTAAATCTCACGTGCTTTACGGCCGAGCAATTTGCTGTCCGGGTCCCGGGGATCAGGTCCGCCCCCATTCTTTGCGCCGTCACCGCGCGCAGGACGAAAGACATTGGCAAGATCGCTCCGTCCCCCCACGCTTGCCAGCAACCCCGACAGATTTTCGAGCCGTTGGGCAATGACGTGAATGACCTCGCCTTCTTTCTGGACCTGACCACGCACGCCGAGCATGGATACACCCAGGACCGTTCCCCGATTGGCTTCGAATGTCTTGGTCCAGACTACAAGGTTTGCGATGCCGGTCTCGTCCTCGATGGTGATGAACATGATTCCCTTGGCAGAGCCCGGCCGCTGCCGCACCATGATGATCCCTACAAGATTGACCCATCTTCCATCGCGGATATCGGCTAGGGCCGCGCACGGGACCATGTTTCTTGCTGCCAAGTCCGCCCTGAGAAAGGCTACCGGGTGGGCGCGGAGCGATAGCGCAAAGCTGCGATAGTCTTCCACCACTTCCTGGCCTTCCGCCATCGGAGAGAGCGCAACTTTCGGTTCGACGGCTTCGGCGCAGAGCTTTCCCTCGCGCTCGTCTGCTGCGGCAAAAAGGGGCAGGGGGCTGTCGCGCAATCCTTTCACATCCCACAGGCCAGTGCGGCGGCTGTGCTGGAGCGAGCCAAAGCCATCAGCGTCGCCGATCCGATTGATAGCGCCAGCGCCGACGCCGGCTCTGCGCTGGATTTCTTCGACTGAAGCATAAAGTTCTGCGCCACGGGCCGAAACGATCGCTGCGCCGTCCGGATTGGCAAGATCGCGGACCATGCGCAGCCCAAGGCGCACGGCCTTGTACCGCCGGTTCCCCTCTTCAAGCGTGCAGTCCCAGCGGCTATGGTTTATACCAATGCGCATTGATCAGAACCCATGGGCCCATTGGCGTAGTCCGAGGGACATGATGCGCCAGGGCTGGTCGGCGAGCTTATTCCAAGCGTGGCAGCAGTTGTCGACGATATCGTCGTAGGATTTGAAGATGCGGTTCGACAGCCAGTTGTCCTGCATGAACTGCCACACGTTCTCGACCGGGTTCAACTCTGAGCATCTGGGCGGCAGCTGCATCAAGGTGATGTTGGATGGAACGACCAGTTAGGTAGAGCTATGCCATCCGGCTTGATCGAGAAGCAACACAGCATGGGCAGCTGGCGCGATATGGAAGGCGATTTCGTCAAGGTGTATACTCATCGCCTCACTGTTGCATCTGGGCATGACGATGCCGGCAGCCTTACCTTCAGCGGGGCAGATCGCCCCGAAGAGCCAAGCCGAAGATCGCCGCTGATCCTTAGGCGCTGATGGCCTCGTGTCGCGCTTCACCCAGCGCCGGGTGAGCTTGGTTTGCTGGCCGACGCGCGCCTCATCCTGCCACCATAATTCTATGGGCGTGCCTTTCGGGAGGCGTCGTTTGATCTGCGCCAAACGGGCAGCGAACTCTTCTTAAAAACAGCAACATCATCAGGTTTCTGGCCACGGTGACGGGGCCGCGCCGATATCGCCAAATCATTCGGTCGCTGTTCGACGTGTTCGCATTTCGAATCGGGAACGATCAAGAGTGCAGATGGCTTTTTCCCAGCACTTGAAACGGAGAGATCAGGCTGGTGGCGAGTTCATCCGGCGTTCCGAAGCTGGGAACCAGGCGGGTTCACCTGGCAGTTTCGAAAATCGATATCGTTATCGAGTACCAAAGCGACCATCTCGCCATCTATGATCAGGGCAGCGCCTGTTGCTTCAAACCGTCGCCCAAGCGATGAGTCCCTGGGCCTGAGCGCGACCGTCCGTCTCCCGATCGTTACGAGCACGCCATCCGGGCTGATCTTGGCAAGGAAGGTTCGACCGCCGTCGCAATGGATAGTCAGCGCGTCGCTGTTCGATGCGCAGGCTGCGGTCGGAACAGCGGCGACAAGCAGGGCAGGGAGGAGAAGGCGTCCCATCAAAACAGATGCTCCATGGGAGGGTCCCACGCGAAGCTTAACCTTCCGGCTCCTGCGGCGTTCCGTGCGACAGCGCATCGACGATCATAGCGGCAAGCGTTTCTTCGGCCCGTCCACGGGCGTTGAGGCCCTTTGGACTTGTAACGGTTTTGCGCTGGTCACCTATCTCATTATGCCACCTTGGCTTCGAACGCGAGTGGGCTGATGCCTCCCAGATATGAATGGCGGCGGCGGGTGTTGTAGAAACCGTTGATG
>NZ_QVRA01000062.1 GCF_003591655.1 Sphingobium terrigena | reverse complement strand
GTTCATAAAAGGGCGACCCAAAAGGTCGCCCTTTTATCGTTACCGTCGCGGGATGGAGCAGCCCGGTAGCTCGTCAGGCTCATAACCTGAAGGTCGTAGGTTCAAATCCTACTCCCGCAACCATCTGAAATTGCGATACCCCACAGGGGGTCGCAGCCTTCGAAACACCCGCCCTCGAGGCGGGTTTTTTGCGTTCCACCGCGATCGCGAGGATGCCCGCCAGATCGCCGCGCACATCGATCTTCAGTTCGCTGCCTTCGGGCACCAATATGATCGCCTCGATGAGCGAACGAATGACCTCCGCCGCCTCGAAGCGCTTGTTCTCGTCGTCATGCTCCAGCGCTCGATAGAGATTGTCGAGTTGAGACCGATAATGGTGGGCCATGTTGGGATGGAGCAGGGGAGGGGGCTCCTGAGCCTGGGCGAGGTCGCGCTCCAGTTCCTTCTTGCGCGCTTCGAGCCCAACCATTTTGGCGTTGATCTTGTCTGCGGCACCGCCGCGCAGGATCAGGTTCACCAGCATGTCGAGATCACGGTCAATTTTGGCAATCTCTGCCCGCGCCGCTGTGATAGCAGCGCCAGCGTCGCCCCTCATGCGGTTCATCTCCCTGGTGAACTCGTCGCAAAATTCTGCGAACAGGGCCGGGTCCATCAAATGATGGCGCAAGGCATGAAGCACGCGCCCTTCCAGACGATCGCGCCGGATATTGAGGCGGTTGTCACAGGTACCCTTGTTCCGGGCTGCCGAGCAGCCCAGCATCATCGCTGAAATCATCGAATATCCGCCGCCGCAGCAACCGCATTGCAACAGGCCGGACAGGAGATATTTCTGGCGGCGGCGATCGCGGAAATTTGCAGAGTTCATGGGGCCATCAGCTTGATTCACCCGGCAGGATCTTTGCCGTTCCTTGGCCTGCTGCCAGAGAGCATCATTGATGAGGCGCAGTTCGGGCACGTCCTGGATGATCCATTCGGATTCTGGGTTGGGCCGGGCTTGCCGTTTGCCAGTATCTGGATCCTTGATGAAGCGTTGCCGATTCCACACCAGCTTGCCGATATAAAGCTCATTGTTGAGGATGCCGGTGCCGCGCTTGGGATTGCCATTTATGGTGCTAAAGCCCCAGGTGCCGCCGGTCGGTGCCTCGATACCCTCTTTGTTCAGTTCGGTTGCTATCCGTTTGGCCGATTTGCCAGCGACATAGTCGCGAAAGATGCGCTGGATCACGCTTGCCTGTGCGTCATTGATGGAGCGGTCGCCCCGGATCAGTTCGCCGTTGGCATCGAGCCGTTTGACGACGTCATAACCATAGCTGTTACCACCGCCCGACTTGCCTTTTTCGACCCGGCCGCGCTGGCCACGCCGTGTCTTGTCGGCGAGGTCCTTGAGAAACAGGGCGTTCATCGTACCCTTTAGGCCGATATGCAGATGGGTGATCTCGCCTTCGGACAGGGTGACCATCTTCACGTCACCATAGGCCATGCGCTTGAACAGCCCGGCAATATCCTCCTGATCGCGCGAAAGGCGATCCATGGCCTCGGCCAGTACGAAGTTGAAGCGGCCGCGGCTGGCGTCTGCGATCAGCGCCTGAATGCCAGGACGGAGCAGCGAAGCGCCGGAAATGGCATGATCGGTATATTCCTCGACAATCTGCCAGCCCTGCTTTTCGGCATGCAGGCGACAGATGCGCAACTGGTCGGCAATGGAGGCGTCACGTTGATTGTCGGAAGAATAGCGGGCGTATAAAGCAACCTTCACGGAACGGAACTCCTCGTCTCAGGAGCGGGTCGTGCGGCGCTCCTCCAGCATCTCCAGATACGCCTTCCGCGCGGCACGACGGGCAAGCAGGCGAACCAGCTTGACCAGACGCGGATCGGGGCCGCTGTCGCAGGAGGCAAGGTTGAGCACCGACTCATCAGGCCGAGGGAACTTCTGTCGCTGCTGACGGCTACCGGTTGCCATCGTGAATCCGATTACAGCAGATTGCAAGATAGGTTGGGCTCAGTTCGTCGCGGATCGAGGAGTTTTTGCCTCGCGGCTCGACGTCTGCCGAACTCGCAATTAAAACAGACAAGGGCCGTCGGGGTTCGACGGGAAAAGGCACTTGGTTCACTTGGCACACCCACAAAAGGGCCTGCCCGCCACGCTTCAGATCATGCCTTGGAATGCGGCGTTCTGCAACAGCCTCAGTTTTGCAAATTGTTGCTGGCACCGAGGTTGCCGAAATTATAGCTAAGCCTAGAATCGTGATCGAAAAGTGCAACTGCCGACCCTTCCCGGGCATTCAAGGATCCCACCTCCACATTCCGAAGGCAGACACTAGTTTGTCGAAAACGGGCTGCTGCCAGGCGTGCATCAACCGGATTTGCGCTTGGTCCTGACCTTGGGAGCAGGCAATTCCTGAGATGTGATACGAACGATCTCGGCAAGCCACTCACGGTCATCCCACTTTTCCGCGTCGATCAGGAGACAAGGCTTAGCACCGGGATATGGAGGGGCTTCTTCCGAACCGGCAGCGAAGGCCCACCCTCCAACCGTGGGCTTTACGAATAGGTGGTCGTCGCAGACCAATGCGACCATTTTCCCATCGCAATAAATGCCGAATTCGCCAAACATCGCCTTGGCTGAAACGGTGCCGCCGCCTGCCATTTGCTCAACAAGGAATTCAACGGTTCTACGATCGGACGCCATAAGGCGATATCGCCGGTCCTGATGAAAAGGTCGAGGGTCAATCGACCCATTACAGCCATTTACGGTAGAAATTCGCTTTCCAGATAGCCGACAGTCGCTTTTTTCATTGTGAATGACAAAGTCCGTCACCGCCAACCGTTGCTTTATGGAACGGTCGCCATTCAAGATCGTCAATGTCGATAAGCAGACGATGGACCGCAAATATTATGACTCATGAGACGGACAAGGCATGGATGGAGCAGGCTATCAAGCTGGCAATGAGCAAAGGCAAATCTCCCCAGGATACGCCGATTGCAGCCATTATTGTGCTCGATGGAAAAATTCTCGCACGAGCAATCAACCAAACAGAGGAGCTATGTGACGCTACTGCACACGCGGAGATGATGGCATTCAGGAAAGCCGGCAAAGTGCACGGCGACATGGATCTGAGGGGGGCCACTCTCTATTCTACCCTACAGCCGTGTGGGATGTGCACGATGGCATCTGTCTGGGCAAAGGTCGGGCGCATTGTCTACGGCGCGGGGCGGGACGATGTACACCGTATGTATTTCGAAGATCGTCATCTCGATACGATGGATTTCATCAAGGATGCTTGGCGCGAGGATTTGGTGTTAGAGGGAGGCTGCCTAAAGAAACAATGCGCGGCTCTATACTTCAAGCCGGACGATGACGTGCCGATCGAGATGCAAGGTAACATATAGGCAGCAGCAACTTGGGATGATTGCATGAAAACGTATAATTTTGGGTAGAGCGGCACATCCTAGAACGACGTGTATTGGCGATTTTGCAACTTAGCAGCGGGAGGTCTGCCATTTCGAGAAACCAAACGCTGCCCGGTATATTATAGAGAATTGTTTTCGAAATTTGGCTTAACATATGTAATATTAAAATTATGGTACGAAGATCTGTTTACAATTTTTCATTATCCGATTTTTCTTCAATCAGTCGAGCCGCTTCGAGTAGACTTTTGCCAGTTTCTGATGCGGCATACGCTGTCATGGTGACGGCTACACCATCCGGCCCATCCAGCAGGACAAGCCCTTCTTCTACGCTCGCCTTACCGGGCAGTAATTGAACACCGGAATCTTCTGGGGGTATCATGATGTTGGCCTTTCGATGTCCGGGCGACCGGATTTATTTTCGATGTAGAGATAGGCAGGATTGAACTGGCCCCTGCGGGCCAGACCCTCGACGTCGAGAATTTCCACGAGCGAGGAGCGAAAGATGCACAACCGCTCTTCCCGTAATTGCCGCAGCACGCGATTGGCGTGGACACTCGTTATACCGCAGATTTCCGAAATATCCGCCTGCGTTATTCCCAGGGCAAAACGCGTTCCATCGCTGAGGTCGGCTGAAACCAGCCGGACATTGGTTTCGGACAGAAAATGCGCCACGCGCCCGACCGCATCCAGCCGCCCCAGGCGGAATAGCCACGCCCGGTGCATCGCCGCGTCGAGGAGCGTAGAGAACCACAGCTTGCGTGTGAGTTCGGGCATTGCCGCATTAGGTCGTAGACTCATAAGCGCGGAGCCACAGGCGCATTGAGGCCAGTTGGACCATAGCAAGGAAGTTCTCCGCGAGTTTGTCATAGCGGGTGGCGATGCGCCTGAAGTGCTTGAGCTTGC
>NZ_QVRA01000061.1 GCF_003591655.1 Sphingobium terrigena | reverse complement strand
GGCCCCTGTGCATTATTCGGCCACAGATTCACGGTAGGCGAGCTTGAGGGACGTCGGCGCCAGCTTCTCTGCCAGGGATTGCGCTACGTAAGCCGTCGCGGCCACACAAAAAGGCCGGCACAACGGCCGGCCATAGTTTTAGGAGAGGATGCCTGAAAGGCATCCTCATGCTGCACCTGCGAGCAGCCGTGCGCAATACAAATCCGCAGGCACCGTTGGTGAAGGCGGCTCCAGTGTCTATCAGGCGGCCAGCATGTCCTTCATCGTTGCGGGGTCAAGCCGTCACCGGCGCAGTTCTTCGATCCCGAGTTCCTGCCATATCCACCCGAAGTCGTACGTCGCCATCGGATCATCGATGTCAGCGTGTCTCCCACTGAGATTTTCGAGATGTTTTAGCCACGTGGCGAGTTGGTCGCGTCCGGCCTTGCTGCCGGCGCATTGTCGCGGCGTTTTGTCGCCGAGCATCGGGACAGGCTCATCGAGGAGTGTCCGGTATTGACGATCGAGCATGCCGTGGACAAGCGGGGTGGCGACCTCGACCGGGATGTCCGGTGCCGGCTCCGACACGGTTCGTCCTTCCTGACGCGCAGCCATCGCCTGTTCGATCGTCTCGATCTCGGTCAAAGGTGTTCCCACCAGGGCGCCGAGCGCCTGGGTGACGAGTGCAACGCCGCGTTCTGCACGTTCGGCCGAGGTGACGGAGAGGATCAGAGCGCGGCCCTTGAGTTCCAGATTCCCAAGCACCGGCGTGCCGTCTTCCATTGACACACCCCACGCCATCTGGCCGGTGCCTTTCTTGCCCTGTTTTGTTCTGGTGCCGAGCCAGTTCCAGAAATGTGACGTTTCCCGCTGCAGGGCGGGCACGGTATCGAGGCGGTCGCCGATGAGTGCCTGCGTCGTCCCCCGCGTGAACGGAAAACGGACACGGTGGAAAACAACCTCCTCGCCATCGGCGTTATGCAGCGTGGGGATGGCGACAGGCTCGAGCATCCTGGGCAAGATGTCGAACAGCCAGACCATCGAGATGAGCGGCGCCAGGTCGCGCAGTTGATCATCGTCGATCACTAGTTTCGCGCGCGGGCCGCGCTTGCCCTGTCCCAGGCGCAATGCCTCGAGAAGGGCGCTGGTGGCTTCCGCTGTAAAGGACAGCAGGCCGCCTGCCAGGATCCTATGCCCGCTCACCGGAATGATGCGCACGCCGATCCGATCCCACGGGCCCAGCGTCCTGGACGCGGTGCGCTCGCGGACCTGGACGGGATCACCGCCCCGGATCAGATCTCGCGCGAGGAAGCCGACGCCGGGCTCGATCGCGCTGACTTCATAGACGCTCATGACGGAGGTCTTCAGCGCGCGCATGTAGAGCTTGTTGGGGCCGGCCTCGTTCCATCCGCGGCGCTTGAGATATTCGTCCACGATGTTGCGGCCATCGGGCTCGAAGACGCGGGTCACCAGGTCCTCGAACGCGCAGCCCCACAAGGTCATGGCCCAGTGATCCCCGATGATGCCGGGCAGTTCGTCGGAATCGATGTCGAACTGCGTGAGAACCGGCCCCAGATGATCGTCGAGCGCGTCATGCAGGTCGTCGGCCCACTCGGGCCGTGTCGCGAACTTCATCAGCCCGGTCAGGTCGTGGCCGCGTTTCATGCCGGTAGCTCCATAGTCTGTCGGTGCGCGGCGACGATGCGCGAAACGGTCGGCTCGCTGACATGATAGAGCCGCGCCATCTCGGCGCCGGATTTTCGTCCGGAGATGACGGACTCCGCGATCTCGCGCCGTTGCTTTTCGCCGAGTTTGCGCCGGCGTCCGCCGATCCGCCCTTCGGCGCGCGCCTGGGCGAGGCCGGCGGAGGTGCGCTCGCGGATCATGGCGCGCTCGAACTCGGCGAAGCTCCCGACCATCTGCATCATCATGCGACCTGCGGCCGTGGTGGTGTCAATCGCCTCGGTCAGCGAGCGGAAGCCCGCGCCCGCCGCCTCGATCCGCTCCATAATGTGCAGCAGATCCTTGAGGCTGCGCGATAGCCGGTCGAGTTTCCAGACGACGACGACGTCACTGTCGCGTAACTGGCCGATCATCTCCAGGAGCTTTGGCCGGTCCCAGCGCCCGCCACTGGCAATTTCCTCGAACACGCGCCTGCACCCAGCCGCGTCGAGGGCGCGGCGCTGGGCGGCGTTCGACTGCTCGTCACCCTTCGACACCCGCGCATAGCCGATCAGATAGGGTGCCCTGGTCAAATCCTGCCTTTCACAAACGGCCGTATCCGGAGGCGGAAACAGCATCACGCATTTCCGCAGCCTTGGGCCTTTCACAATCCTCTTTCACTAAGCCAGCAAAAGGCAAGAGGTTTTTGGAGGATGAAACATGCCCGCACGTATTCCGATGACCCAGCGGCAGCGCGCCGCGTTGCTTGCTTTGCCCGACAGCGAGGCGGCGGTGGTGCGACACCATGGCCTCGATGCCGAGGACCTTGCTGCAATCGGCACCGCGCGCACTCCGGCAACCCGGTTGAGCTACGCCCTGCAACTCTGTTGCCTGCGCTATCCGGGGCGGCATCTGCGCGCAGGCGAGCTGCTGCCTGCGATCATGCTCGACCATATCGCCGAACAGGTCGGGGTGGATGCAGGCGCCATCGCCGACTTCGCGCGGCGGGCGCCGACCCGCTACGATCAGCTTGCCGCCATCAAGGCGCGCTTCGGCTTCACCGATCTGAGCCGGCCGGCGCGCGGTATCATGATGACCTGGCTGGAAACCGAAGCCATGCCCATCGTGGACGGGCGTATTTTGCTCGATCGACTGCTCGACGAGCTGCGCACGCGGCGCATCGTCATCCCCGGCATCAGCGTAGTCGAGCGGATGGCGGCTGAGGCGATGCTGCGGGTGGAAACCGATCTGGTCGCTGCAATCCATGATAAACTCGATGCGGATATGCATCAGCGCCTCGATACGCTGGTCGATGAAAAGGTGCATGATCGACAGAGCCGCTTGTCGTGGCTGCGCGAACCAGAGCCCCGCGTCGCGTCAGCCTCGCTCGCCGAAATCCTCGAGAAGGTCGCGCTGATCCGCAGGACCGGCATTTCCTGTGTTCCGGTCGATCCCCTGCACGAGCCACGCATGACGCAGTTCGCCCGCGAAGGCGTGCGCTATACCGCCCAGGCCTTCCAACAGATGCGCGCCTCCCGCAGGCGGGTCATCCTGCTTGCTACACTGCGCGAGATGGAAGCCACGCTTACCGACGCGGCGATCGCCATGTTCGGCGCCTTGATGGGACGCGCTCACCTTCGTGCCCGCAAACGCCTGGAACAGGGAATCGCGATTTCGGGACGCGAAGGCCGTGACCGACTGATGCGCATCGCCACCGTGCTGGAAACAGTTAGCCGGGCAGCACGCACCGGTGAAGATATCGGCGCTGCCCTCAGGGATATCGTGCCTCTCGACATGCTCGATGCCGATGCCGCGATCATCCGTCGTACCGCGGCACCTCACAGGGACGATGTGTTGAGCGAGATCGCAGCCGAGTACCGGACCTTCAAACGAATAGGACCTCAATTCCTGCAAGCGCTCGATTTCCACGGCCGGGCCGGGACGGTGGCATTGCGCAATGCTATGACGATCCTGTCGGATCTTGATGGCGACTGGCGCAAGCCGCTCCCTGCCGACGTTCCGCTTGGTCATGTCGAGCGGCGCTGGCACCGCCATGTCGTGGTCGCCGGCAAGATCGACCGGACGCATTGGGAGATGGCCACCTACGGGGCGCTCGCCAATGCACTGGCATCGGGTGATATCTGGGTGCCGAGGTCACGGCTGCACAGGTCGCTGGACGTGCTGCTCGCGCCATCAAGTGGCGCAGCGCTGCAACCGGTGTTCTCGCTCGGTGATCCACACGCATGGCTCGATCAGCGCGCCGCGCAACTCGACAAAGCCTTGTGCGACGTCGCCCAGAATCTGGCCGGACGTGATGCTGCCCTGTTCGCTGGCGAGCGATTGCGCTTCCCCAAGGAACTGAAGGACGATGATGCCGGGCACGACGAAGGACGGCATCTGACGCTTGCCTGCTACGGTATGCTGCCTGCCACGCGTATCACCGACGTGCTGTCGCAGGTCGAACGATGGACCGGCTTCACCCAGCACTTCGGGCACGTCTCGACCGGGTTGCCGCCTGGCGATGAGCAGGCCTTCCTCGCCACTCTGATTGCCGAAGCGACCAATCTTGGGCTGTCGCGCATGGCCGAGGTATGCGGCGCAGGGTCACGCCGCGCGCTGCTGCGCATGCAGACATGGCACATGCGCGAGGAAACCTTTCGGGCGGCGCTCGCCTGTCTGACCGACGCCATCCACGCCGAGCCGATCGCCGCCTGGTTTGGGCAAGGACACCGGGCTTCCGCGGATGGCCAGGCCTTCTACCTGGGCGGGCCGGGCGAAGCCGGCGGAGCGGTCAACGCCCATTATGGTCGCGACCCAGTGGTCAAGATCTACACCACCATCACCGACCGCTACGCGCCGCTGCACCAGACGGTGATCGCCGGCACGGCAGGAGAAGCCATCCATGCGCTCGATGGGCTCCTCGGCCATGACAGCAACGCCGATCTGACCGCACTGCACGTCGATGGAGGCGGCGTTTCCGACATCGTGTTCGCAACGATGCATCTCCTCGGGCTCGATTTCGAGCCGCGCATTCCTCGCCTGTCCGACCGGCGCCTCTACGCATTCGAACCTTCGAAGCGCTATGGCAGGCTTGCGCCACTGTTCGGTCACAGGCTCAACCGGGATCTGATCGTCAGCCACTGGCCGGATATCGAACGCGTCATCGGCGCGATGCGTGATCGCACCGTTACGCCCTCGCTGATCCTCAAAAAGCTATCCGCCTACCGCCAGCAGAACAGCCTCGCCGCGGCGCTCCGCGAGGTAGGACGGATCGAGCGCACGCTGTTCACGTTGCGCTGGTTCGACGATCCGGCGCTACGCCGCACGGTCACCGCCGAGTTGAACAAGGGCGAGGCGCGCAACAGCCTGGCGCGAGCGGTCGCCTTCCATCGGCTCGGTCGCTTTCGCGACCGTGGCTTGGAGAACCAGCAAACCCGCGCGGCTGCCCTCAACCTCGTCACCGCAGCGATCATCCTGTTCAACTGTCGCTATCTTGGGCACGCCGTCGAAGAAATGCGCCGCCGCGGAAGCCAGATCGATCCGGCTATGCTGTCTCGGCTCTCACCATTGGGTTGGGATCGCATCAATCTCACCGGCGATTATGTCTGGTCCGATCACCTCGATCTCGACGCCAATGGCCTCATGCCGCTGCTCATCAAACCGCTACCGTGAATCTGTGTCCGCATAATGCACAGGGGCC
>NZ_QVRA01000060.1 GCF_003591655.1 Sphingobium terrigena | reverse complement strand
CCTATCCGAAAACCGCGATGACCACCCGCGCTGCTGGCTGGCTGCCACAGCGCTATATCGAAAGCGCGCAGCCAGCCAGCAGCGCTACCGTCATAACCTACACCACGTCCGGGGACGCGACCCTGCACGAGCAAAATGCTGGAATTAATGGCACAAAACTATGACGGTCTTGGCTGGAGAGAGATATGGCCGCTTGTGCTTGACGCTTGCGTCGTAACACATAACCAGGTTGGAGACTGTGTACGAAATCTGCGCAGTAGTGCAGAGATAAGCGTGCCTGCCTGGACCATCTCCGCGATTCGGCGACCAAAAGATGAGTTCCTGATTAAGCTTGTTTGACGACGGTTCGATAGGAAGCCCAGCTGAGGCTTTCCGAGTTTTTAATCTAGTTAAGCGCGCAGGTGGACAAACGACCATTGTCGGGATCGGTCGCACACTTAACGAATGGCCAAAAGTGAGGAGCTAAGCAGCAACTGGCATATCGTCAGGCCAAATGCTGGGAATGTCAGCTTACGTCAGTTGGCGATTTTGAAGCCGGCGGTCGCAAATGTCCCAGCTATCGCCGAAAATCTTAACTGCCCTGACCACCAGCGCTGGCAAAAAGAAGCCCCGCCGCGCGATGCGCTGACGGGGCCGAAGTTCAGGGAGGTGTCACTCAAGGGGGGAAGAGTGACAGAACATAGATAGGGCGTCCCTCCCCACATTCAATGCAACGGCAGCACGTGATCCTGTCGCGAGGCTGTTCACCGTCGCTGCCGTCGGCCTTCGGTCAAGGCCTTGAGACTATCGACCGGGATCAAGGTCATGGCCCCGATCTTGACGATGTCGATCTCGCCCTCGGTAATCAGTTCATAGAGCTTGGACCGACCGATGCCGGTGATGCGGCAGGCTTCCTTGATGCGTACCGTGATGCGCTCGGGTGTGGGTTCGAGTGTCATGGCTTGGTCTCCTTGCTGTTGGCGGGCGGCAGGCGCTCGGGTTCGACGGTCGTGCCAAGCCGCCGTTCAACCAGTTCCATGAATCGCTGGTAGCGCACGCGGCCAAGCTGCGCGGTTTCATGATCGAACGCGGGCTGATGGGCGACCAGGGTCAGCTGATGCTGGACGAAGAGGCCGAGGATTTCCGTGAGCGCATCGACCTTGCGCTCGAGCCGCTCTGCGGCCCGGCTCTGCCGGTCGAGCCGGGGTCCGAAGCGCTGGTCGAGTTCGCTGCCCGCCTTGCGCTCGAGCCAGGCGGTGAGCGCGTCGGTGAGGATGGTCGTCTTCGACGCACCCGGCGCAGCGGTCAGCGCATCGAGCTTCTCCGACAGAGCGTCGGGCAGGTAGAATTGATGGCGGGTCTTGAACGTCTTCACGGCGGACGATCCTTTCGCCTTGTAGGATCGCGCCGGTGGCCGCCGATGGACAGAGTCTCGCTGGTGTCGCCAGGGGCCATCCAGGGCTGCCTCGTTCAGCTGATGCCAAGACCCCGCGCCCGGGTGCCGATCGTCCAGCTGATGCCTTCGCCACGCATGACGCCCGAGACGGATTTGCCGACCGCGCGCTCGAGCACGGGCCGCCAGGGCACGAGGCTGAACTCCTGGGCGTGTTCGATCAGCGCATAGCGCCGGTCGCCCACCTGCACGGCGCGGCGATAGACGCCTTCGATCGGCGCGTCGGCATGGGGTTGGCGATGGGCAAGGCCGGTGTCCTGCTCGATGCCTGAGATGACGCGATCGAGCTCGCGGCGCTGGAGCAGCTGCAGCATGTTGCGGCGGTAGCGCGTGACGCCTTCTTCACCCTCGGCCAGCTGCTGATCGACCAGCCATTGCCGCCGCTGCTGCATTGCGCCGCGCACCTCTGCCCCAAAGCCGCGCTGCAGGGGCACGGGCGTGGCGGCGGTGAGCTGGCGGTCGAGCCAGGTCTCGCCATCATGGGCAGGCAACTGCTCGAGCGGCTGGTGCGATAGCGTCTCGATGATCACCGGCGCTTTCAGCCCCTGTCGCTGCTCATGGGCCAGCGCATCGGCGAGATGATCGGAGCCGACCTGCCACGTTCCGTCAGCGAGGCGCTCGGGCCTGCCGATCGAACGGCGCATGGCTTCAAGGCGGCGGACATGCGCCTGGGCGCCGCTCTCGCTCATCGCGGGATCATGGCGCAGGTGGATATCGACACTGTATTTGCCGTCATGTTCACTGGCGATGGCGGCGACGGTGCGGTCCACCGTTCGGACTTCGGCTGGACGGGGCGAGAGGCGCAGGATCGTGCCCTTGGCATGAACGGACTGGTCCTCGCCGATATCGGCATAATGGCTGCGGCCATCGATGCCGTCGATGATCATATAGCGCCGGTCGCGATGCTCATCCGACAGGCCGGTCGCCACCAAGCGGCCGATGATCGGTTTGGCGGACGGATCGCCGCTGTCGAATAGCGCATGGTCCTGCGGCGGCCGGGCGATGCCTGCCTCGCGCAGTTCGCGGTTCAGGGTGCGGATGATATCGCCGCGCTCGCCCATCTGGCGCAGGGTCGGCTCAAGGTCAGGATCGAGCGTCCATTGGCCTGCCTTGCCCTCGCTGGCGAGGCCAAGGCGTTCGAGCGTGCGCAGGCGGCCGATGCGCAAAGCGTGCTCGCGCGGATCGCTGGTGGTGACCATCAACTGGCGATCGCCATTGGCTTCGCGCAACAGGCGGCGATCGATGCCGGTAAACCGCTCCTGGCCGATCTCGCGGTCCTGCGCGGCCATGATCTCATGGGTTGTGCGCGGGCCAAGGTCGAGGCTGACCAGCTCTTCTGCGCGGCTGCGCAGGCCCTGGGTCAGATAATCGCGGGCGATGACCAGATCCTTGCCCCGTTCGTCCACGCCGCGCAGCATGACATGGCTATGGGGATGGCCGGTGTTGAAGTGATCGACCGCGACCCAGTCGAGCCTTGTGCCCAGATCCTTCTCCGCCTGGCTCATCAGGCGACGGACCAGGGGTTTGAGATCGTCATACTCCGCGCCATCCTCTGGCGCGACGATGAAGCGAAACTGGTGGCGATCCCCTTGCCCGCGCGCGAGGAAGGCTTTCCCATCGACCCTGTCGACATCCGCGCCGTAGAGCGCGCCGCGCTCGCCCTCGCGGGTGGTGCCGTCGCGCTGCAGGTAGCGCAGGTGCGCGGCGGCGGCCATGCCCTTGCCCCCAAGCTTCACGATCCGCGCCTTCACGATGACGCGCCGTGCGCGCAGGCCAGTCATGCGCTGTGATGCCCCCAGCACGCGGCCCACGCCCGCGCCGCGCCCGATCGCGGCGCCAGTGAAGCGGCGGCCCCTGGCGCTCGCCACGCCCCCTGCGCGGCGCGCACGGGCGAGGGTCTGGCCGACGCTGCGATCCTTCGCGCCAATGCGACCGAGCCAGAGTTCGAAGTCGTCGTCGCCGGGCATGCATACCTCCTCCTGGTCCGCAAAGGACAAGAGGATGGGCAAGCCCAATAGCCCCGTTCAAGGGCCTCCACTCCGAGGCCCGCAATACCGGCCTTTCCGATACCCCAGGAGGCAAGGCCCTTTCCTTGCCTCCCTCGCAAAGCCTGTGCAGACGCCCGATCGCTGGCCTCATGGAGGCAGCGCTTTAATCTTGCCGTCCCTTCTATCCCCCTGATCCCTCCTTCCCGGACGCCTATGGACATTCTCCACCGCTGCCACCGACCACCAGCCCCGGCGCAGTGGGCCTGCGGATCGTCCGCATGATCCTTGCGGTCAGACCGCAGGAGTCGTAGCGCGCAGGAGAATGCCTGGGACGCTGCAAAAGCGTGGGATGCAAGAGCCAGAGGGAAAGTAAAATGCTGCCATCACGCACCTTGAGCGTGTCGATCAACCATTCATGGCAGGCGCTCTACGAATGGATCTGGCGACCGGAATATTTCACCAAATGGGCGTCGGGCCTGGCCGAATCCGACCTGCGGAAAGAGGAAGATCTATGGCTTGCCGATGGCGCGGACGGTCCGATCCGCATCCGTTTCACGCCGCATAATGATCATGGAATCATGGATCATTGGGTCGATACGGGCAGCGGTTCCGCCATCGCTATCCCGATGCGGATCATCGCCAATGGCGACGGGTCAGAAGTGCTGCTGACGCTGTTTCGACAGCCCGACATGGATGACGAACGCTTCTCGGCAGACGTCAAATGGGTGATGCGGGATTTGAAGACATTGAAGAGCCTGATCGAAGGCTAGGCCGACGTTAAAGGCTAGGCAGCTCGGGCGAGGTCTTCGATCCGCGCGCTGCACAGCTCGCGGATAAGGTCCTGCAACAGCGCCACCCGTTCGCTCAGCCATGCCAGCTGCTCAGCCGTGATGACATATTGGCGCGAGTAGCGCGCTTTCACATAGGCCGCCCGCAGCAACTCATAGCAGCGCCGCTCGAACTTCGTGTCGGCGGGCCAGACGGCGGCAAGGCGGGGCTCAAGCTGCTCGGTCTGGGAGCGCAAACGGTTCAGATTGTGGGTCTTGGGGCTGTATAAAGTGCGGACCAGAAACAGGCAGTGATATAGCCGTTCACTGGCCTGATGAAGGTCGAATGCAGCATATTTAAGCTGGCCATCCGCCACGCTATTTCTCGCCCGTTCTATGGAATAGGACGCACTTTCGAACCACTCCTCATAATAATCCTGTGTCTCCTGCAGCGCCTGAGCAGGCTCCAGCGGCTGCGGTTCGGCCAGCGGATGATCCGGCTCCTCGAACAGGATTATGCCGTCGCGCACGATGTCCATGAAGAAGTAACGGCCCAGTTTCAGCTGGGCGTTCACATCATCGATGCTGTGGTAGATCGGGCTGACCTGCGTGCGCAGGCGTGACCCATCGGCAAGCGCGTCGAGCAGCTTCGCTTCGGTCTTCATCCAGAACTCCGCGCCGTCGGTGAAGTCCTCGCCGCTCACCACGACGAGAATGTCGAAGTCCGAGAAATAGCGGCCCACCGGGTCCTCGACCCAGTCGCCGCGCGCATAGCTGCCGAACAGGATGATCTTGAGGATGCGGCCCTGCCGGTATTTCTCGTGGCACTTTTTGCCCGTGGCGGTGGCAAAGCCCTCGCGCAGCGTCTCGACCACGAAATCCAGTTCGCGGCGCTTGGCCAGCGGCAGGGTCACATCCTTGTCCGTGATCGATTTCATGGGGCCAAGCCTTGCGGCAAATGTCGCTCATGCCAAGCAAAAAATCGGCAGGGGCGGATGAGGAAAGAAAGATGGCTGGCGGCATGATCGCCGCCAGCCATGGGGTGGGATCATGCAGCCTGCCGTTCCGGCTCGGCCTCTGCCGAAAGCTCTGTGTCGTCCTGCCGTTGATCCTCGCGGGCAGCTAGCTCGAGCGCCTTCTCGACGCTGCCGACCCCGCCGCGCGCCGTATAGG
>NZ_QVRA01000006.1 GCF_003591655.1 Sphingobium terrigena | reverse complement strand
GCGCCCGTGAGCGACAATCCCATCGTCATGCTGTCGGCTGTACCCGGCACATGATCGGCTCAAACCGATGCCGAAATCGGCGGTGGCTCCTATAAGCTACACCATCCCGTGGGACACGATCGCGGTCGATAAATGCGAGAAAATGCTCGCTGAGGATAACTGAGCGTCTGCCTTGAGCCATGATACGACAGGCTCTCACAATTTTGAGTTTAATTCAACCAAAGGGCAGCAGCGCATCATAAGCCTCCAACCCCGG
Organism: Sphingobium terrigena; assembly: GCF_003591655.1. Taxonomy (GTDB): domain Bacteria; phylum Pseudomonadota; class Alphaproteobacteria; order Sphingomonadales; family Sphingomonadaceae; genus Sphingobium; species Sphingobium terrigena. The sequence goes on along the minus strand of NZ_QVRA01000006.1, from coordinate 273,157 downwards.
CTTCCCCTCGACCATCACGCCCCGCCGCAACAGAAATGCGTGCCGCACAATCTCCGCCTGCTGCTCGATGCCATAGCGCGTGAACGGCTTGCCCGGCACGACATCATAGCCATAGCGGCAGAAGGGATGACGCATCAGCGGCAGCCACCACCGCCCCGATCGCTGGGCCTGCCACACATGGGTCATCTCATGGATGAAATGCCCCTGTATATGCAGCGGGCTTTCGCAAAAATCCGCACAGAACAGCCCGCCGTCAGGATGAAACCACAAGTCGCCATCGGGCGCCATCGTCACGCCCCTGGGCTGCAACGGCCACCATTTGCGCTCATGCACCCGCACCCGGCCATAATCGATCGCTGCGCCGAACACGCCCCGCGCCAGCGCAACCTCATCGCGCGTCAGGTAACGGCTGCTCAATGGCCCTCATGCTCGCCAGCGGGCTTGGCTGCCGCTGCGCCTGTACCCGCCGCCTCCGGCTTGCGGATCACCGCGTCCACCAGCAACCGGTCGCCATTGGCCATCAGGAAGGTCAGCTGCATCTTGCCCCGGCCGATCGCGGTGTCGTTGACCCCCCACAGCATCAGATGCTTAGCCCCAGGCGCGAAGGCGACCTCGCCCTTGGCCGGAATATCGACGCTGTCGATTCGCGCCATCGTCATCATGCCGTCCTTGTCGATGCTTTCATGCATCTCGACCTTGAGCGCATAGTCGGTCAGCACTCCGCGAATCTGCCCGCCCGCGTCGCCGCCATGGGCGACGAAATAACCGGCCGAGGGCGTCTCCTTGTTAGGGCTCAGCCGCACATAGGCCTGGTCGATATAGGTCGGTGCCGGGTCGCCGCACGCGGCCAGCGCCAGTGGAGCCAAAAGGGCGAAAAGGGCAAAGGGCGCGCGCATCAACTGGTTCCTGACTGTCTCGTTTCCGGTCGGTAAGCATAGCTAATCGCCCCAGCTTCTTGTGCCAAGCAAAAGCGCCCCTATATCGCCCATGCAAACCGGCCTTGCCTTGGCGCTTTCGTGAGGTATGGGGCCATCAACCGCTGAATAGAATTTGGGGTTCAAAGAGGACACAATGGCAAAAGTTATCGGTATCGACCTTGGCACCACCAACAGCTGCGTCGCCGTCATGGACGGTGGCAAGCCCAAGGTAATCGAAAATGCGGAAGGCGCGCGCACGACGCCTTCGATCGTCGCCTTCGCCAAGGATGGCGAGCGCCTGATCGGTCAGCCGGCCAAGCGCCAGGCAGTGACCAACCCGGACAGCACGATTTTCGCGGTCAAGCGCCTGATCGGCCGCCGCTTCGACGATCCCATGACCAAGAAGGACATGGAACTCGTCCCCTACGACATCAGCAAGGGTCCGAACGGCGACGCCTGGGTCAAGGCCGGTGGCCAGGATTACAGCCCCTCGCAGATCAGCGCCTTCATCCTGCAAAAGATGAAGGAAACCGCCGAATCCTATCTCGGCGAAACCGTCACCCAGGCGGTCATCACCGTCCCTGCCTATTTCAACGACGCCCAGCGTCAGGCGACCAAGGACGCCGGCCAGATCGCCGGCCTTGAAGTGCTACGCATCATCAACGAGCCGACTGCGGCGGCGCTGGCCTATGGTCTCGACAAGCAGGACGGCAAGACGATCGCGGTCTATGACCTTGGCGGCGGCACGTTCGACATCTCCATCCTGGAAATCGGCGATGGCGTGTTCGAAGTGAAGTCGACCAACGGCGACACCTTCCTGGGCGGCGAAGATTTCGACGCCAAGCTGGTCGAATTTCTGGCCGCCGACTTCCAGAAGTCCGAAGGCATTGACCTTACCAAGGACAAGCTGGCGCTCCAGCGTTTGAAGGAAGCCGCTGAAAAGGCGAAGATCGAGCTGTCCTCGGCCCAGACGACCGAAGTCAACCTGCCCTTCATCACCGCCGACCAGAACGGTCCCAAGCATCTGGTGAAGTCGATCACCCGCGCCGATCTGGAGCGTCTGGTGGCCGATCTCATCAAGCGCACGATGGAACCCTGCAAGAAGGCGATGGCTGACGCAGGCGTGTCCGCCAGCGAGATCAGCGAAGTCGTCCTTGTCGGCGGCATGACGCGGATGCCCAAGGTGCGCGAAGCCGTGAAGGAGTTTTTCGGCAAGGAACCGCATACCGGCGTGAACCCGGACGAAGTCGTCGCCATGGGCGCGGCGATCCAGGCGGGCGTGTTGCAGGGCGACGTCAAGGACGTGTTGCTGCTCGACGTGACGCCGCTGTCGCTCGGCATCGAAACGCTGGGTGGCGTGTTCACCCGCATGATCGACCGCAACACCACCATCCCTGCCAAAAAGTCGCAGGTCTATTCGACCGCCGACGATAATCAGCAGGCGGTGACCATCCGCGTGTTCCAGGGTGAGCGTGAAATGGCGGCGGACAACAAGATCCTCGGCCAGTTCGACCTGGTCGGCATCCCGCCAGCCCCGCGCGGCGTGCCGCAGATTGAGGTCACGTTCGACATCGACGCCAACGGTCTGGTCAACGTGTCGGCCAAGGACAAGGGCACCGGCAAGGAACAGCAGATCCGCATCCAGGCATCGGGCGGCCTGTCCGACGCCGACATCGACCAGATGGTCAAGGACGCTGAACGCTTCGCCGAAGAGGATAAGAAGCGTCGCGAATCGGCCGAAGCCAAGAACAACGCCGAAAGCCTGGTCCACACGACCGAGCAGCAGCTGTCTGAGCATGGCGACAAGGTCGATGCGAGCCTGAAGGGCGAGATCGAAACCGCCATTGCCGACACCAAGGCCGCGATCGAAAGCGGCGATGCTGAAGCGATGAAGGCCAAGGCGCAGTTACTCGCCACGGTCGCGATGAAGCTGGGCCAGGCCATTTACGAGAAGGAGCAGGCTGCGGCCGCCGCTCCGGGTGCCGACGCGCCCAAGGCCGACGATGATGTCGTCGACGCCGAATTCTCCGAAGTGGACGACAACAAGGCGTAAGCCGATGCCTGACCTCCGTCATTCCAGTGCAAGCTGGAATCTCTCTTCTTCTGCCCATGTGTTGAAGGATAAGAGAGACCCCAGCGTGCGCTGGGGTGACGGAAGGGGATCGCCGGGGGCGATATGACGACCGAAATCGACTATTACACGCTGCTCGAAGTCGAGCGCACCGCCGACGCCGGGGTTCTCAAGAGCGCCTATCGCAAGCTGGCGATGAAATATCACCCGGACAAGACCGGGGGATGCACCGACAGCGAAGCGAAATTCAAGGCGGTGTCGGAAGCCTATGAGGTTCTGAAAGACCCGCAGAAGCGCGCCGCCTATGACCGTTTCGGTCATGCGGCCTTCAAGCAGCAGCAACAGGGCGGCGGCGGTGGTTTCCACGGCGGCGGCGCTGGCGGCTTTTCCGACCTTGGCGATATATTCGAGACGATTTTCGGTCAGGGCGGCGGCTTTGGCGGCGGCGGTCGCCAGCAGCAGCGGCGCGGCGCGGACCTGCGCTACGATCTCGAAATCACCCTCGACGAAGCCTATCATGGCAAGCAGACCGAGATTCAGATCGAGGTGTCGGCCGCCTGCGACAGCTGCGAAGGGTCCGGCGCGCAGCCCGGCACCGGCGCCAAGACCTGCCATACCTGCAAGGGGCATGGCCAGGTTCGTGCGCAGCAGGGCTTTTTCGTGGTCGAACGCACCTGCCCCTCCTGTCATGGCGCGGGCAAGGTGATCGAAAGCCCCTGCCGCTCGTGCCGGGGCGAAGGGCGGGTGGACAAGCCCAAGACTTTGTCGGTCAACATCCCGGCGGGCGTCGATGACGGCACCCGCATCCGCCTGTCGGGCGAGGGCGAGGCTGGCGCGCGCGGCGCACCGGCTGGCGACCTCTACATTTTCCTGCACGTCAAGCGCCATGCGCTGTTCGAGCGGGACGGCACGACCCTCTTCTGCCGCTGCCCGGTCAGTTTTACGACCGCAGCGCTCGGCGGCACGATCGAGGTGCCGGGCCTCGACGGCGTGCGCCACGCCATCAAAATCCCGGTCGGCATCCAGTCGGGCAAGCAGATCCGCCAGCGCGGCGCGGGTATGCCGGTCCTCAACGGACGCGGGCAGGGCGACCTCGTCGTCCAGATCGACGTCGAAACCCCGACCAGGCTGACCGCGAAACAGAAGGAACTGCTCGAAGCCTTCCGCGAAACCGAAACCGGCGAAGAATGCCCGGCCTCAACCGGCTTCTTCGGCAAGATCAAGGATTTGTGGGGGGATTAATCTAAAATCCGCTCGCCCTGAGCGAAGTCGAAGGGCACGCCTGAACGCAGTGAAGGCACTTCGCTTCGCTCAGTAGAAGGCTTCGACTTCGCTCAGCCCGAACGGTTGTTGGAACGGTGCGGACTATTCCGCGCCCACCAGTAGAACGGCAGCCCGGCCGCCATCAGCAGCACGCTCGACCCGCTCGCCACAATCCCCGCCCCCCACAGCGTCCACAGCGCGTAGCCCAGCCCCACGACTGCTGCCGGCACCACCACCCGAAACCGCATACTCGCCAGCGCGCAGCCGACATAGAGCCATAAGGTTGCCGACGTCGCCAGCAGCGCCATCGCGGTGAACAGCGCCACCAGCCCCTGCAAACTATTGGCGACCAGCAACAGGCTGGCCAGCGCCGTGGACAATATCAGCCCGCGCACCGGCGTCCCCCTGGCATCGGTCCCCGCCAGCCAGCGCGGCAATTCGCCCGCCCGCGCCATCGCCAGCGGCACTTCCCCCATCAGCAGCGTCCAGCCATTCAGCGCGCCCAGACAACTGATCGCCACGAACAAAGCGATGAAGCGGGCCGGGCCGGGCGACCAATAATGGCTGACAAACGCGCCAAACGGCGACCCGGTCTGCGTTTCCGCCGCAGGCAGGGTCAACGCAATCCCTGAACAGACCAGCAGATAGATCAGCCCCGTCGCTGCCGTGCCGATCAGCGTCGCGCGCGGGATGGTGCGCGCCGGATCACGCACCTTGTCCGCCGCTACGCTGGCCGACTCAAACCCCAGCAGCGCCCATAAAGTCAGCGCCGCCGACGCGGTAATGCCCGCGCCGGTCAACCCCTCCGCCGGGAACGGCGCGACCTGCGCCGTGCCGCTCCCCACCGTCACCATCAGCAGCACCAGCACCACGGCAATAGGGATCAGCTTGATGATGGTCGTGACGATCTGCGTCATCCCCGCCGCCCGCGCGCCGATCAGGTTGATCCCCGTCATCGCCCACAAAAAGCCGATCGAACACAGCGCTCCGACACCCGGCCGCGCCAGCATCGGCATAACGCTCGACAGGTTCGCCGTCGCCGCCACCGCAATCGTGACATTGGTGATGATGATCGACAGCCAGTAAATCCAGCCAATCGCAAACCCCGCCAGCGGCCCATAGGCCCGCGCAATCATCTGCGACGCGCTCGTCCCCGGCAACGCCACCGTCAGCCGCGCAATGACAAAGGCCAGCACCAGCGACCCCGCAATCGTAAACCCCCACCCCGCCACCGCATCCCAGCCAAAGGGCGCCAGCGCGGCAGGCAACAGGAACACGCCCGACCCGATCATATTGCCCATCACCAGCGCGATACAGGCGGCAAGGCCCAGCGTGCGGGTGGGGCTGGGGGCCGCGGCGGTGGGAGGGGTCATATCGTCCTGCACATCTTCCTCCACAGCCGTCGCGCCACGCTATCGCCGCCGGAACGGGATGGCCAGAATGGAAATGGTCGGGCCGGGCAGGAACCAAAAACATTGCCGGGCCGTTTCTGGACCACAATAAAGCTTAGGAGGGACTGATGGTTGACGTTCGCAACGACGGATATGATGATCGCCGCGTGATTGTCGAAAAAAGAGGGTCGGGTCGCACGATCGGCATCGTGCTGATCGCCATATTGGCGATTGTCGGCCTGCTGTTCGCGACCGGCTTCTGGAAAGCGGACGTTTCCGGTGGCGACATGCCCGAAGTCAGCGTCAAGGGCGGTGATCTGCCCAAGGTTGACGTCGATTCCAAGGAAGTCGTTGTCGGCACCAAGAAAACGACCGTTGAAGTCCCCACCGTAGGCGTCAAGGATAATGGCGAGGAATAAGCCCTTCTCTCGCAGAAACGAAAAAGGCTCCCCCGCACCGGCAGGGGAGCCTTTTTTGTTGGGCCTGCAGGCGACTTACGCCGCCAGGAACATGTCCGGGTCCAGCGCCATCAGAGCGTCGGCACCGCCCTCGATCTTGCGCCGCAGCGACCCGGCGTCGGGCATGATCCGCTCGGCAAAGAAGCGCGCCGTCACCAGCTTGGCTTCCAGAAACTTCGCGTCCCCTTCGCCCGCCGCCAGCAGCCCGGTCGCGGCCTTGGCCATGCGCAGCCACATCAGCCCGGTCGCGACGATCCCCAGGATATGCATATAATGATGCGCGCCTGCGCCTGCATTGTCGGGGTTCTTCATCGCATTCTGCATCAGCCACATGGTCGCGGCCTGCAATTGGCCGGTCGCCTTCTCCAGCGCTTCGGCCAGCGCCGCCAGCTTCGGCTCGGCCTTGGCATCAGCCACTTCGGTCGCGATGATCTTCAGGAACGCCTGCAACGCACGCCCACCATTCATCGCCAGCTTGCGGCCGACCAGATCCATCGCCTGCACCCCGTTGGTGCCTTCGTAAATCTGGGCGATGCGCGCGTCGCGGACATACTGTTCCACGCCATTTTCCCAGATATAGCCATGGCCGCCAAACACCTGCTGGCTGGACACCGCGACGTCAAAGCCCTTGTCGGTGCCATAGCCCTTGATCACCGGGATCAGCAGGCCAATCAGGTCGTCGGCCATTTGGCGCTCTTCTTCCGTGGCGGCATAATGCGACAGGTCGACCTGCAACGCCCCCCACAGGATCAGCGCGCGCAGCCCTTCGGTGATCGCCTTGCCCTCCATCAGCATCCGGCGCACGTCGGGATGAACGAACAGCGTATCGGCCTTCTCCTCCGGCTCCTTCGGCCCGGTCAGCGCGCGGCCCTGTCGCCGGTCGCGGGCATAATGGACCGCATTCTGCAAGGCGATTTCCGCCTGCCCAAGCCCTTGCAGGCCCACGCCCAGCCGCGCCGCGTTCATCATGATGAACATCGCGGCCAGCCCCTTATTTTCCTCGCCGACCATCCATCCGGTCGCCCCGTCATAATTCATGACGCAGGTGGCGTTGCCATGGATACCCATCTTATGCTCGATCGAGCCGCAGGACACCGCATTGCGCTCACCCAGCGACCCGTCATCATGCACCATGATCTTGGGGACGACGAACAGCGAAATCCCCTTGCTGCTGTCGGGCGCGCCGGGCGTCTTGGCCAGCACCAGATGGATGATATTGTCCGACAGGTCATGCTCGCCCGCCGAAATGAAGATCTTGGTGCCGGTGATCGCAAAGCTGCCATCGGCATTGGGTACGGCCTTGGTCTTGATGAGGCCCAGATCGGTGCCGCAATGCGGCTCGGTCAGGTTCATCGTGCCGGTCCATTCGCCCGATACCATCTTGGGAATATAGCGCTGTTGCAGCGCGTCGCTGCCCTTGGCGATCAGCGCCGCGACCGCGCCTGCGGTCAGGCCATGATACATTTCAAACGCCTGATTGGCCGACAATATATATTCGTCGACTGCCGTCGCCACCACGGTCGGCAGCCCCTGACCGCCAAATTCGGTCGGCGAATGCAGCGTGGTCCAGCCGCCCGCGACAAACTGGTCGAACGCATCCTTGAACCCCGTCGGCGTGGTCACGCGGCCATCGGGATGGCGGGTGCAGCCTTCCTTGTCGCCCACGGCGTTCAAAGGGAACAGCACTTCCGACGCGATCTTGCCGCCTTCGGTCAGGATCGCCTCGACCAGATCGGGGGTCGCATTTTCAAAGCCGGGCAGGTTGGCATAGCGGTCCAGCCCGACGACATGCTCAAGCACGAAACGTGTGTCACGGACGGGGGGCGTATAACTGGGCATGATCGTCTCCGGGCGTTTTTGTTATCGGGGGGGGGGGAGGGGGGTCAGTCTTTGGCGATGGCGGCGACGAAATTCGCCAATTCGGCGATGGCTGCGTCAATATCGTCCTTCTGCCGGGTCAGCAGTTCAATCCGCGCCTGACATTTGGCGGCGGTCACGCGACGCTGCTCCTCATGTTCCTCATCGGCATCATAGAGGTCGATCATCTCGCGAATCTCGGTCAGGCTGAAACCGACCCGCTTGCCGCGCAAAATCCACGCCAGCCGCGCGCGGTCGCGCCGCGAATAGATGCGGGCCAGACCCTGCCGTTCCGGCGCGATCAGCCCCTCATCCTCATAGAATCGCAGGGCGCGGGCGGTGACGCCGAACTCCTCGGAAAGGTCGGAAATACTATAGCTCTGCTGGTCCCGATGATCGGGTAGCTCGATGCCGGCGATGCTGCTGCGCTTGTCCATGGCAGGTGATGTAATGCAGCTTTACGTTTACGTCAAGGTGAGTGAGGGCAGCGCGACATGGACCAAATGTCCTGGTGACAGGCCGGACGCTTGCCGCTAGGGCGACCGGGTCATGACGGGGGCCATCAGACATTCCAGCACCGCACGCGGCCTGCTTGCCGCATTGGCTCTGCTCGTCTTGGCCGTCCAACTGCTGGTGCCGTCGGGCTTCATGCCGGTGCGCACAGACAAGGGCGTCATTGTGACCCTTTGCACCGGGCAGGGCGCCATCAACATCCTGGTCGATCGCGACGCCGCACCAGGCAAGGGCGATCATGCGCCCGACGACGGCGTGGCGGGCCAAATGCCCTGCGCCTTCGCCGCCTCGCTCCAGCCCGCCGTGCCGCCTTTGCTGTTGGCGGACCTGCCCTTGCCGGCCTGGCAATTGGCTTATGGCCCAATCGCCTTCGCGCTCAAAACCGGCCTGATCGCCCGCCTCGCCGCACCCCCGCCGCCTTCATCAGGTCCGCCTGCGATCATGTAATCCTCCCTTTTGGGGGAGGGCTGTCGCGTATGAGCCGGACCTTAATTTATTTCGTCATGCTGAACTTGTTTCAGCATCCATCGTGCCCCAACAGCCGCCGCTGGGGACGAGAAATGGACCGTGAAACAAGTTCAGGGTGACGAATAAAGAGGGCAGGGCTTCCTATGCAATAGCCCCGCCCCACACGGGGGAGGACGCAATTTGCCCGTCCCCATCCTGACCGAATAATGTCAGGATAAAATACACTATATCAACAGGTTATACCCATGCGTATCACCCATGCCACACGCAGCGCCCCGCTGTGCGCCATCGCCTGCGTTCTGTCCGCCGACCCCGCCTTCGCCGACGAAGCCGCTGATCAGAGCCGCATCATCGTCACCGCCAGCGCGCTTGCCCAGGAAGCCGCCGCCCGCGTCCAGCGCACCCCCGGCGGTGTCGATGTCGTGACTGCCGACGATTATGAAAACAAACTCGCCGTCTCCCTGCGCGACGCGCTGACCTTCTCCCCCGGCGTCTATACCCAGCCCCGTTTCGGGCAGGAGGTCCGCATCTCGATCCGCGGGTCCGGCCTGTCGCGTGGCTTCCATATGCGCGGCCTGACCCTGTTGCAGGATGGCATCCCGATCAACATGGCCGACGACAATGGCGATTTTCAGGAATTTGACCCGCAAGTCTTTCAGCATCTCGAAGTCTATCGCGGCGGCAATGCGCTGCGCTTTGGCGGATCGACGCTGGGCGGCGCGATCAATGCCGTGACCCCGACCGGACGCAGTGCGCCGGGCGTCGAACTGCGCGTCGATGGCGGCAGCTTCGACACCCTTCGCACCAAGGCCGCCTATGGCTATGCCGACGAAACCGGCGATGCTTTCGCCGCGATCACCAGCGACCGGTCGGATGGCGACCGCGACCATGGCAAGCGCAGATCCTATCGTTTCAACACCAATGTGGGCCTCAAGATCAGCGACCGCATCGAAACCCGCTTCTACGCCAGCGCCCAGACGATCCGCCAGAAACTGTCCGGCTCGCTCAGCGAAAAATCCGTCCTGACCGATCCGACCAGGGGCAATTTCATCGGCGATCAGGCGCGCGATATCGATTCGATCCGCCTGCAAAACCGCACCACGATCCAACTCGGCAGCGGCCAACTGGCGGTCGGCGTCCATTACAGCGCCAAGCAGCTCTTCCACCCCATCTTTCAGGTCATCGACCAGAAATCGGAAGATCGCGGCGCTTTCGCCAGCCTCGATCTGGCGGGCGATCTGGGCGGACTGCCGGTGGAGGTGACGCTGGGCAGTCAGGCGCGCTTCGGCAAGGGGACGGCGCGCCAGTTCGTCAATGTCGCGGGCCAATCCGGCGCACCCACTGCTTATGCCAGGGTGCGCGCGCAGACGATCAACAGCTATGGCGAAGTCCGCGTCGCCCCCACGCCCGTCCTGTGGCTGATCGCAGGAGGCCTCTACACCCATGGCGAACGGCGGATCGACAATCGCTTCGCCCCGCAACGCAGCGGCGACGCCAGCTTCGACGCCTTCTCGCCCAAGATCGGCCTGCTCTACCAACCCGACGACACGCTCCAATTCTACGCCAATTATAACCGATCGGTCGAACTGCCCGGCTATAGTGAACTGAGCCAAACGCCCGCAGGCGGCGCGCCCGGCTTCACCCCGGTCGGCGCGCAAAAGGCGTGGACCGCCGAAATCGGCACCCGTGGCCGCATCGGCATCGCATCCTGGGACGTCAGCCTCTACCGCGCCGATATCCGGGGCGAAATGCTGCAATATAGTGTGGTCCCCGGCGTCATTCCCGCTGCGACCTTCAACGCGGACAGAACCCGCCATCAGGGCGTCGAAGCCGGTCTGGACCTCAGCCTCACCCCCTGGGCATCGCTCCGCCAGGTCTATCAGTATAGCGATTTCCGCTTCCGCAATGACGCCATCTATGGCGACAATCGCCTGCCGGTGGTGCCGCGCCACTTCTATCGCGCGCAACTCAGGCTCGGCACTGACCGGCTCAGCATCTCCCCCTCGGTCGAATTGTTGCCGCAGGGTACGTGGGTCGATTATGTCAACAGCAAGCGGGTCGGCAACTATGCCCTGCTCAACCTGGGCGCACAGGCGCAGCTGCGCGATGGCATCACCCTGTTCCTCGATGCGCGCAACCTGACGCAGAAGCGCGCGGTCGGCGACATCAGCGCGCTGGTTCGCTACACGCCCGACGTCGCGGCAACGGCAGCAGACGAAGGCAGCGTTGCCTTCTACCCGCTCGAACGCCGCGCCATCTATGGCGGCGTGCGCGCGCGTTTCTGAACCGGGGGGCAGGACGATGAATGAAACAGGCTTCTACCGGGCGATGTGGCGCTGGCATTTCTATGCCGGTCTCATCGTCCTGCCGGTGCTGGCACTCATGGCGGTGACAGGCGCGCTCTATCTCTACAAGCCGGAGATAGAGGCGATGCTCTATCCGGTGCATATGTCGGGCGCGCCATCGGCCTCGTCTCTCCCGCCTTCACGTCTGATCGCGACGGTTGAAATGGCGGTGGGGGAAAGTGTGACCCAGATCGTCCGCCCTGCCAACCCGTCGGAAAGCTGGCGGGTGATGACGAAGGCGGACGCTGGCCCGTCCACGGTCCATTTCGTCGATCCCCGCAATGGCCGGATATTGGGTGAGATGCGCGGCGGCGGCGTCATGAAGGTCATCAAGGACCTGCACAGCCTCGCGCTCACCGGTCCGGTCGGCAACCGTCTGGTGGAGGTGGTCGCGGGCTGGGCGATCCTGCTCTGCATCACCGGCCTCTATCTGCGCTGGCCCCGGCGCGGCCAGCCCGCCCTGGCGATTCGCGGCCGGGCATCGGGTCGCCTCTTCTGGCGCGACCTGCACGGCACGCTGGGCTTCCTGTCCGCTGCTGTCATCCTGTTCCTGGCCGTCACCGGGATGCCATGGACGGACGTATGGGGTGGCGGGTTACGCGCGGTGGTCGCGGCCAATGACTGGGGCCGCCCGAAAATGGCGGTGACCCCCTGGAGCGCTCCGGCTAAGGACGCGCTGCCTTGGACGCTACGCGAAGGCGGCGCGACAGCGGGCAGGGCAGGCGACATCGGCGTCGGTGAAGCGCTCCGCATCGCCACTACGCGCGGCATGGGTGGCGTCCAGCTGATCCGCCCCGCCACCTCCGGCGCGCCCTATCTGGCCGCCTCCATCGTCACACAGGCGCAGGACGCCCGCGCCATCACCATCGACGCAGCGTCCGGCGCGGTGGTGCAGGACATGGACTGGCGCATGTTCGGTCCCGGCGCAAAAGCAGTCGAATGGGGCATCGCCACCCATCAGGGCCAGCAATATGGAGAGGCCAACCGGCTGCTGATGCTGGCGGGCTGTCTGTGCCTGCTGCTGCTCTGCCTGACCGCGCCGCTGCTGTGGTGGAAGCGACGGAAGGAAGGGCGGCTGACTGCACCGCCCGCCGCCACTCCGGCGGCGCGCCGGATGGTGGCAGGACTGATGTTGCTGATTGGCCTGCTGTTTCCGTTGACCGGCCTCAGCATGGTCGCCGCATTGCTGGGCGAATGGATCATCGGCCAGCGCCGGACGGCCTGACACAGCTTCCGTTTGCCGGGGAGAGGGACTACAGCCCGACCATGATCCGTCTCTCCGGCCTGCAACTCCCGCTCGACCACCCTGCCGAAGCGATCCCCGCCGCCATTTGTGCCCGGCTGGGCATCGCCGCGTCCGACCTTCTGTCCCACAGCCTCATCCGGCGCGGCAATGACGCACGCCGTCGCAGCGCGATCCAGCTAGTCTATACGTTCGACATTGCCGCCACGGATGAACCCGCCATCCTTACCCGCTTCGCCGGTGACAAGGATGTGCGCCCGACGCCCGACACCAGCTACACATTCGTCACCCATGCCCCTGAAGGCGGCCCGGCGCTGCGTCCCGTGGTCATTGGCGCAGGCCCCTGCGGCCTGTTCGCGGGCCTCATCCTTGCGCAAATGGGTTTCCGCCCGATCATCCTCGATCGCGGCAAGGTCGTCCGCGAACGCACCAAGGACACATGGGGGCTGTGGCGCCGCGCCGAGTTGAACCCCGACTCCAACGTCCAGTTTGGCGAGGGCGGGGCAGGCACCTTCTCCGACGGCAAACTCTATTGCCGCGTCAAGGACCCCCGCTTTCTGGGCCGCAAGGTGCTGGAGGAATTTGTCGCGGCGGGCGCGCCCGACGACATATTATGGGAAGCCCACCCCCATATCGGCACCTTCCGCCTCGTCACCATGGTCGAATCCATGCGCCGCCAGATCGAGGCGCTGGGCGGCGAATATCGCTGGCAAACCCGCGTTGATGACATTGCGCTGGAGCCAGCGGGCGACGGCACGCAAAAGCTGCGCGGCCTACATTTACAAGATGGCAGCTTCCTCGAAGCCGACCATGTCGTCCTCGCTGTCGGCCACAGCGCCCGCCCGACCTTCGAGATGCTGCACGCCCGCGGCGTCCATATCGAAGCCAAGCCTTTCTCGATCGGCGTGCGGATCGAACATCCGCAAAGCTGGGTCGATCGCGCCCGCTATGGCCAATGTGCGGGCCACCCGGATCTGGGTGCCGCCTCCTACAGCCTTGCCCATCACTGCGCCAATGGCCGCACCGTCTACAGCTTCTGCATGTGCCCCGGCGGCCGCGTCGTCGCCGCCACGTCGGAGGAAGGCCGCGTCGTCACCAACGGCATGAGCCAATATAGCCGCGCCGAATTCAACGCCAATTCAGGGCTGGTCGTCGGCATCGACCCGGCACGGGATTATCCCGACGGACCATTGGCGGGCATCGAGTTGCAACGCCGCTGGGAATCTGCCGCCTTTGTCGCGGGCGGCGCCTCCTATTTCGCGCCGGGCCAGACCGTGGGCGATTTCATGGCCGGTCGTCCCTCCACCGCGCTGGGAGAGGTCGTCCCCTCCTACAAGCCCGGCGTCACCCCGACCGACCTGTCGCTTTGCCTACCCGATTATGTGGTGGACGCCATCCGTGAGGCACTGCCCGCCTTCGGTCGCCAGATCAGCCATTATGACCACCCGGACGCGGTCATGACCGGCGTGGAAACCCGCACATCCTCCCCCATCCGCACCACCCGCGGCAAGGATTTTCAGAGCCTCAACGTCGCGGGTCTCTATCCGGCAGGCGAAGGCGCGGGCTATGCGGGCGGCATCCTGTCCGCTGCGATCGACGGGATCAAGGTGGCGGAGGCGGTGGCGCTGGGGATGATGCGATAGGCTGGCAAAGCCTGGTGCGCAGTATATGCTCTACCCCGACATCGCATAATGGGAGAGACAGGCATGACCAATGACGTTCGCGCAGCCCTTGATCGGTTCGAGAGTTTTACCGGCCGTTTCAGTCAGAGCGGGATCATCGACCCCATAAGTGGCTTCACCACCAGCGATGCGGCCCTGCTCATTGGCGAAATCGAATTGGCCGACGCCCAACGCCGCATGGAAGATCATTCCCCGCACGACGATGCGTGAGGCGGCTGCCGAATAATCGGCGCTGGAGATAACATCGGTATGGAAAATGGATGCCCGACAAGGACTCGAACCTTGATTGACGGAGTCAGAGTCCGCTCTCTTACCATTAGAGGATCGGGCATCAATCCTTAGCGCCATGCGCTTGGGAGGCCGCAGATAGGCGGGGGCAGGGGGCAGGTCAAGAGCATTTTAGCCCAAAAGATGCCGCAAAAAGAAAAGCCCGCCGGCGCGTCAAACGCATCCGGCGGGCATTTGCATCGCCCGGTCAGGGGCAACGCGCTTGGGAGCCGGTCCATGTACAGGAAACGGCCCCCGCGCTTTCAAAATGTCAGTCCATGTCCTGCGTGGTGAAATCTTCACCCTGCACGGCACCCAGCGGATCGTCGCCGATCGCGGCTTCCGGTCCCTGGCGCAGTTCGGCGGCATGTTCGGCCGCCGCGCTGGCGGGCGCGATCAGGTCGACCTGGCTCGACGCCCGCAGCGCGGCGCGCATCGCTGCGTCCCGCGAGGAGGCGGCGACGCGCAGGCGGTTCATCCCCGCGCCCGTGCCTGCCGGGATCAGACGGCCGACGATGACGTTTTCCTTCAGGCCAACCAGCGTGTCTTTCTTGCCCTGAACCGCCGCTTCCGTGAGGACGCGGGTGGTTTCCTGGAAAGACGCCGCCGAGATGAAGGAGCGCGTCTGGAGCGAGGCCTTGGTGATGCCCAGCAGCACCGGCTTGCCGGCAGCAGGCAGGAAGCCCGGCGCCAGCTTGGCGTTGATCTCGTCCATTTCCTCGCGATCGACCTGCTCGCCCACCAGCAAGGTGGTGTCGCCGGACTCGATGATCTCGACCTTCTGCAACATCTGACGAACGATCGTCTCGATATGCTTGTCGTTGATCTTCACGCCCTGCAAGCGATAGACTTCCTGGATTTCCGCGACCAGATATTCGGCCAGCGGCTCGATGCCGAGAACTTCCAGAATGTCGTGCGGATCGGGCGAACCGCCGATCAGATTGTCGCCACGCTTGACATAGTCGCCTTCCTGAACGTCGATCACCTTGCTCTTGGGGATCAGATATTCGACCGGCTCGCCGCCATCCTCAGGGTTGATGGCGATCTTGCGCTTCGCCTTATAGTCCTTGAGGAACTGGACGCGGCCGGAAACCTTGGCGATGATCGCGTTGTCCTTGGGCTTGCGCGCCTCGAACAGCTCGGCCACGCGCGGCAGACCGCCCGTAATGTCGCGGGTCTTGGCGGCTTCGCGGCTGACACGCGCCAGCACGTCACCGGCCTGCACCGTCTGGCCATCCTCGACCGAAAGCATCGCGCCCACGGCCAGCATGTAGCGGGCTGCTTCGCCCGAACCATCGTCCAGCAGGGTCAGGCGCGGACGCAGATCCTCCTTGGTGCGGCTGGAGCCACGATGCTCGGTGACGACCTTCTGGGAAATGCCCGTCGCTTCGTCGGTCTGCTCGGTCAGCGTCTTGCTGTCGATCAGGTCGACATATTTGACGATGCCCGGACGTTCGGTGATCACCGGCATGGTGAAGGGATCCCATTCGGCGATCCGGTCACCCTGCTTCACCGGCGCATTATTCTCGAAGAGAATGGTCGCACCATAAGGCAGGCGATGCACTGCGCGCTCGCGGCCCTCATTGTCGATGATCGCCAGTTCGCCGTTGCGGGCGAGCGACAGGCGGCGGCCACGGCTGTCCGTGATCGTCGGCATGTCACGCAGTTCCAGCGTCCCGTCGGCAATCGCTTCCAGGTTCGATGTTTCATTGAGCTGCGCCGCGCCGCCGATGTGGAAGGTCCGCATCGTCAGCTGGGTGCCAGGCTCACCGATCGACTGCGCCGCGATGACGCCGACCGCTTCACCGATATTGACCGGCGTACCACGGGCCAGGTCACGGCCGTAGCATTTGCCGCACACGCCCATCTTGCTTTCGCAGATCAGGGGTGAGCGGATCTTCACCGCCTGCGTGCCGATCGCCTCGATCTTGGCGATCATCGGCTCGTCGAGCAGCGTGCCGATCGGGATGATGACGGTGCCATCCTTGCTGTCGACAATGTCCTGCGCCGTGGTGCGGCCCAGGATGCGTTCGCCCAGCGAAGCGATGGTCGAACCGCCCTGGACGATCGCCTTCATCTCCAGCGCGCGGTCGGTGCCGCAATCTTCCTCGACGATGGTGCAATCTTGGCTGACGTCGACCAGACGGCGGGTCAGGTAACCCGAATTTGCCGTCTTGAGCGCGGTATCGGCCAGACCCTTGCGGGCGCCGTGGGTGGAGTTGAAATATTCAAGGACGGTCAGGCCTTCCTTGAAGTTGGAGATGATCGGCGTTTCGATGATCTCGCCCGAAGGCTTGGCCATCAGGCCGCGCATCCCAGCGAGCTGCTTCATCTGCGCCTGGCTACCACGCGCACCGGAGTGCGCCATCATGTAGATCGAGTTGATCTGCGCCAGGCGACCGGTCTGCGGGTCCTTGGGCTGGGCGCGGATCTCGTCCATCATCGCGTTGGCGACGCGATCGCCGCAACCCGACCAGGCGTCGATCACCTTATTGTACTTTTCCTGCTGGGTAATCAGGCCGTCCTGATATTGCTGTTCATAGTCGGCCACCAGCGCCTTGGTCTCGTCAACCAAAGTCACCTTGCTGTCGGGGATGACCATGTCGTCCTTGCCGAACGAAATGCCCGCCTGGAACGCGTGCTTGAAGCCCAGCGCCATGATGGCGTCGGCAAACAGCACCGTGTCCTTCTGGCCGGTGTGACGATAGACCTCGTCGATCACGTCGCCGACGTCCTTCTTGGTCAGCAGGCGGTTGACGACGTCGAACGGCACCTTGTGGTTCTGCGGCAGACATTCGCCCAGCAACATGCGGCCCGGCGTGGTTTCATAGCGCTTGAGGTAGCTGTTGCCCGCCTCATCGGTCTGCGGCACGCGGCTGATGATCTTGCTGTGCAGCGTCACCGACTTGGTGAACAGCGCCTGATGCACTTCCTGCATGTCGCTCAGCAACATGCCTTCGCCCGGCTCGCCTTCGCGTTCCATCGACAGATAATAGATGCCCAGCACCATGTCCTGCGACGGCACGATGATCGGCTTGCCGTTCGCAGGGCTCAGGATGTTGTTGGTCGACATCATCAGCACGCGCGCTTCCAGCTGGGCTTCCAGGCTCAGCGGAACGTGGACGGCCATCTGGTCACCGTCAAAGTCGGCGTTGAAGGCCGAGCAGACCAGCGGGTGCAGCTGGATCGCCTTGCCCTCGATCAGCACAGGCTCGAACGCCTGGATGCCCAGACGGTGAAGCGTCGGCGCGCGGTTCAGCATCACGGGATGCTCGCGGATCACCTCGTCCAGGATATCCCAGACTTCCTTGCGCTCCTTCTCGACCCACTTCTTGGCCTGCTTCAGGGTCATGGACAGACCCTTGGCATCCAGACGGGCGTAGATGAACGGCTTGAACAGTTCGAGCGCCATCTTCTTGGGCAGGCCGCACTGGTGCAGCTTCAGCTCAGGACCGGTCACGATGACCGAACGACCAGAATAATCGACGCGCTTGCCGAGCAGGTTCTGGCGGAAGCGGCCCTGCTTGCCCTTGAGCATGTCGGACAGCGACTTCAGCGGACGCTTGTTCGCGCCGGTAATGACGCGGCCACGACGACCATTGTCGAACAGGGCGTCGACCGCTTCCTGCAACATGCGCTTTTCGTTGCGGACGATGATGTCTGGCGCACGCAGTTCCATCAGCCGCTTCAAACGGTTGTTACGGTTGATGACGCGGCGATAGAGATCGTTGAGATCCGACGTCGCAAAGCGGCCACCGTCCAGCGGCACCAGCGGGCGCAGTTCTGGCGGGATCACGGGAACGACGTCCAGGATCATCCATTCGGGGCGGTTGCCCGAATCGATGAAGCTTTCGACGACCTTCAGACGCTTGATGATCTTCTTGGGCTTCAGCTCCGACTTGGTCGTCGCCAGCTCTTCCAGCAATACCTGCTTCTCGCCCTCAAGGTCGAGGTCCATCAGCATCTGCTTGACCGCTTCGGCGCCGATCCCGGCGGAGAAAGCGTCCTCGCCATATTCGTCCTGCGCGTCGAGCAGTTCGTCCTCGTTCAGAAGCTGATATTTCTCCAGCGGGGTCAGGCCCGGCTCGATAACGATATAGCTCTCGAAATAGAGGACGCGCTCCAGCTGCTTGAGCTGCATGTCGAGCAGCAGGCCGATGCGCGAAGGCAGCGATTTCAGGAACCAGATATGCGCAACTGGGGCTGCCAGTTCGATATGGCCCATGCGCTCGCGGCGCACCTTGCTCACCGTGACTTCGACACCGCACTTCTCGCAGACGATGCCCTTATATTTCATGCGCTTGTACTTGCCGCACAGGCATTCATAATCCTTGATCGGGCCAAAGATGCGCGCGCAGAACAGGCCGTCACGTTCCGGCTTGAACGTGCGATAGTTGATGGTTTCGGGCTTCTTGATCTCGCCGAAGGACCAGCTGCGGATGCGCTCTGGCGAGGCAAGGCCGATCTGGATCTGGTCGAAAGTCTCGGTCTTGGCGACCGGATTGGCGAAGTTGGTCAGTTCGTTCATTTTTCATTCCCTCATGAGGGCAAAATTCTGGTGCGGAAGGGGGCAGGGGCGTCGCTCGCAAGCGACGCCCGCAAAACCCTTATTCCGCCGCTGCCGCGAAGCCGCCTTCGTCCTCTGGGATCTCGTCGAGCGTGTTCAGCTCCACGTTCAGACCCAGCGAGCGCATTTCCTTGACGAGCACGTTGAAGCTTTCGGGGATGCCCGCTTCGAACGTATCGTCGCCCTTGACGATCGCTTCATAGACCTTGGTGCGGCCGACAACGTCATCGGACTTCACCGTCAGCATTTCCTGCAACGTATAGGCGGCGCCATAGGCCTGGAGCGCCCAGACCTCCATTTCCCCGAAGCGCTGGCCACCGAACTGCGCCTTACCACCCAGCGGCTGCTGGGTGACGAGCGAGTAGGGGCCGATCGAACGGGCATGGATCTTGTCGTCGACAAGGTGATGCAGCTTCAACATGTAGATGATGCCGACCGTGACCTTGCGGTCGAACTTGTCGCCGGTGCGGCCGTCGAACAGGTCGCTCTGACCCGACGTGTGCAACCCTGCCAGCTCCAGCATGGTCGACACGTCCGCTTCGCGCGCGCCGTCGAACACCGGCGTTGCCATCGGCACACCGCGTTCCAGATGCTCGGCCAGATCGATGATCTGTTCGGGCGTCCGCGCTTCGATCTCGGCGGCATATTGCGGGCCATAAGCGGTCAGCAGCCGGTCCTTGACCGCGTCGGGCATGTCGCCCGCCGACGGGTTCGGATTGGCCTCGCGCCATTCTTCCAGCGCGTGCTTGAGCTGCTGGCCAAGGCCACGGGCAGCCCAGCCCAGATGCGTTTCGAAGATCTGCCCGACATTCATGCGCGACGGCACGCCCAGCGGATTGAGCACGATGTCGACATGTGTGCCATCTTCCAGGAACGGCATGTCCTCGACCGGCAGGATGCGCGAAATCACACCCTTGTTCCCGTGACGACCGGCCATCTTGTCGCCCGGTTGCAGCTTGCGCTTCACCGCGACGAACACCTTGACCATCTTGAGCACGCCCGGCGGCAGCTCGTCGCCACGCTGCAGCTTGTCGACGCGATCCTCGAACTTGTCGACGATGATCTTCACCGCTTCGTCATATTGCGCCTTGACGGCTTCGATGCCCGCCTGACGGACATCGTCCGCCACCGCGAATTTCCACCATTCATGACGCTCGACTTCGCCCAGCAGAATCTCGTCGATCTCGACGCCCTTGCGCACGCCCTTGGGCGCGGCGGTGGCGGTCTGGCCGATCAGCATTTCCTGGAGGCGGTTGAAGGTCGCACGGTTCAGGATGGCGCGTTCGTCCTCGCGATCCTTGGCCAGGCGGTCGATTTCCTCCCGCTCGATCGCCATGGCGCGCTCGTCCTTGTCGATGCCGTGGCGGTTGAACACGCGCACTTCAACGACCGTCCCGGCAACGCCCGGCGGCAGACGCAGCGACGTGTCACGCACGTCGGACGCCTTTTCACCGAAGATCGCGCGGAGCAGCTTTTCTTCCGGGGTCATCGGTGATTCACCCTTGGGGGTGATCTTGCCGACCAGGATATCGCCCGGCTCGACTTCCGCGCCGATGTAAACGATGCCCGCCTCGTCGAGGTTGCGCAGCGCTTCTTCACCGACATTGGGGATGTCGCGGGTGATATCCTCTGGCCCCAGCTTGGTGTCGCGGGCCATGACCTCAAACTCCTCGATATGGATCGAGGTGAACACGTCATCCTTCACGATCCGCTCGGAGATCAGGATGGAGTCTTCATAGTTGTAGCCGTTCCAGGGCATGAACGCGACCAGCGTGTTGCGGCCCAGCGCCAGCTCACCGAACTCGGTCGAGGGACCATCGGCAATGACGTCGCCAGCCTCGATCAGGTCGCCGACCTTCACCAGCGGACGCTGGTTGATGCAGGTGTCCTGGTTGGAACGCTGGAACTTCTGGAGCGTGTAGATGTCCACGCCCGACTGGCCCGGCGCGATGTCGCCGGTGGCGCGGATGACGATACGGGTCGCATCGACCTGATCGACGATACCCGCGCGCTTGGACGCGACCGCCGCGCCGGAGTCACGGGCAACCGTGCCTTCCATGCCGGTGCCAACGAACGGCGCTTCGGCGCGGACCAGAGGCACCGCCTGACGCTGCATGTTCGATCCCATCAGCGCGCGGTTGGCGTCATCGTTTTCCAGGAACGGAATGAGCGACGCGGCAACCGACACCAGCTGCTTGGGGCTGACGTCCATCAGGGTGATATGGTCGCGCGGCGCCATCAGGAACTCGCCAGCTTCGCGGCTGGAGATGAGATCCTCGACGAAATGGCCCTCGGCATCGACTTCGGCGTTGGCCTGCGCGATCGTGTGCTTGGCCTCTTCCATGGCGGACAGGTACACGACCTCGTCCGTCACCTTATGGTCGATGACCTTGCGGTAGGGCGTTTCGATAAAGCCGTACTTGTTCACCCGGCTGAACGTGGCCAGCGAGTTGATCAGACCGATGTTCGGGCCTTCGGGCGTTTCGATCGGGCAGATACGGCCATAATGGGTCGGGTGAACGTCGCGGACTTCAAAGCCCGCACGCTCGCGCGTCAGACCACCCGGCCCAAGCGCCGACACGCGGCGCTTGTGGGTGACTTCCGACAGCGGATTGGTCTGATCCATGAACTGCGACAGCTGCGAGGAGCCGAAGAATTCACGCACCGCAGCCACGGCGGGCTTGGCGTTGATCAGGTCGTTGGGCATCACGGTCGATACATCGACGCTCGACATACGCTCCTTGACGGCGCGCTCCATGCGCAGCAGCCCGACGCGATACTGGTTTTCCAGCAGCTCGCCGACCGAACGGACGCGACGGTTGCCGAGGTTATCGATATCGTCGATTTCGCCCTTGCCGTCCTTCAGGTTCACCAGTTCCTTGACGACGGCCAGGATATCCTCGGTCCGCAGCGTGGTGACGGTGTCCTCTGCGTCCAGGTCGAGACGCATGTTCAGCTTCACGCGGCCAACCGCCGACAGGTCGTAGCGCTCAGGATCGAAGAAGAGGCCCGCGAACAGCGATTCGGCGGTTTCCTTCGTCGGCGGTTCGCCGGGGCGCATGACGCGATAGATATCGCTCAAGGCCTGGTCGCGCTCTTCGGCCTTGTCGGCCTTGAGCGTATTACGGATCCACGGACCGGTGCCGACATGGTCGATGTCGAGCAGTTCGAGACGGTCGATGCCCGCCTTGTCCAGCTTCTCCAGATTTTCGGGCGTCACTTCGTCACCGGCTTCGATGTAAATCTCGCCAGTGGTTTCGTTGATCAGGTCGTAGGCGCTGTAGCGGCCATAGACTTCCTCGGTCGGGATCAGCAGCGTGGTAAGGCCGTCCTTTTCCGCCTTGTTGGCGGCGCGGGGGCTGATCTTGTGACCGGCGGCGAACACGACTTCGCCCGAATTGCCATCGACAATGTCAAAGGCAGGCTTCAGGCCGCGCCAGGCTTCGGCCAGATAGGGAATCTGCCAGCCGCCTTCGCTGCGCACGAAGGTCACCTTATTGTAGAAGTGACCCAGGATTTCCTCGGCGGTCAGGCCCAGCGCATAGAGCAAAGCCGTGACCGGCAGCTTGCGCTTGCGGTCGATACGGACGTTGACGATGTCCTTGGCGTCGAACTCGAAGTCCAGCCACGAACCGCGATAGGGGATGACGCGCGCTGCGAACAGATATTTGCCCGACGAATGGGTCTTGCCCCGGTCATGGTCGAACAGGACGCCCGGCGAACGGTGCATCTGGCTGACGATGACGCGCTCGGTGCCGTTGACGATGAAGGTGCCGTTGCCCGTCATCAGGGGCATGTCGCCCATATAGACGTCCTGCTCCTTGATGTCCAAAACCGAACGGGTTTCGGTGTCCTGGTCCACCTCGAACACGATCAGGCGCAGGGTAACGCGCATCGGCGCTGCATAGGTGATGCCGCGCTGACGGCATTCCTCGGTGTCGTATTTCGGGTCTTCCAGCTCGTAATGGACGAAATCCATTTCGGCGGTGCCGGCGAAATCGCGGATCGGGAACACGCTGCGCAGCGTCTTTTCCAGGCCCGACACATAGCCGATCGACGGGTCCGACCGCAGGAACTGTTCATAGCTTTCGCGCTGAACCTCGATCAGGTTCGGCATCTGCACCACTTCGTGGATGTCGCCGAACACCTTTCTGATGCGCTTCTTCGCGCCGGTGTTGCTGATGGAGGGAGCCTTGGTCGCCATGCGTTGTCCTTGCCTTCGTTCGTCGCGTATTTTTCGCATCGCAGCGAAAATTCAGCCTGAACGCGAATGGGAAGGGGTGATTCGCACCCCTGCATCCACGCAAAAAAGTGCGGGTCGGGACTGTCCGAACCGCACTGTCAGCGTCTTGTAACCCGCCAAATTCGCCCCATACTGCCAGTGATCGTGCGCAATGCGACCCTGTACCCCGGACGATTCGGGAGACGGTTCCTGCCATGCCGTAAAGCTGCCTGAACCGGATTTCGAAGGGCGCATATAGGACAGGCTCCACCCTTTGTGAAGGGGGTAAGCGCCGCCGCTGCGCCAGAGTCATGGCCCCGTTTTTGCCCGCACCTTCCCTTTTGCTGCAACAGCTGCTATATGGAATTTGCTTACGTCGCCTTTTGACGGATATCGGACTGCCTCAAGGCTTCTCCTCTTGTCCCCCATCGCGCCTCATAAAGCCGGGATGTGCGAATAGTCGCGCATCCCTCTCATATCATGCGCAATGCAGGACAGATTAGAACGAATGCTGAAATATAAGGAACCCGATTTTCAGGAACGCAGGGCGCTCGCCACCCAGGCGCGTGACAAGGCGCTTGCCAAGCTGCGGGCCAAGCCCCCGGTTGATCCGGTGCTGGCGGCCGAACGCGCCGCCGCTGCAGAGGCGAAGGCCGCTGCCGAACAGGAAAAGCGTCGGCTGGCCAAGCTCGCCCGCGAAGAAGAACGCGCCGCCAAGGTGGAACGCGCGCGTCTGGAGGCGGAAGCTGCCGCTGCTGCGATCAAGCCGGAACTGACCGACGAAGAACGCAAGGCTGCGCGCGACGCGCGCTACCTGGCCCGCAAGAGCCGCAAAGGCGGGCGCTGACAGCGCCCCAGGTCGCGCCCGATGGCGCGCGGCTGACATACTTATGGTCGCATGGCCGGCATGGTGCCGCCATGGACCCAAATCACTTGTTACGCGGCATTGGCCGCGAGGAATAATTTTGCATAACCATTCACCCAGAAGCCCACGTCCCACGCTCTCGCTGTTCGACAGGAAGCGCCCTTATCATCCCGGCCTGACGCCGGGCGGCACCCTGTCCGCTAACCAGCTCAAGCAGATCGTTGCGGATATGGTGGGCTAAATATCGATCATGTCGGGGGAGCGCCGGTTGGCGCTCCCCTTTTTTCTGTCATTTACAAGGAGGCATTATGAGCCGCGCAGCAATCCGACCCTTCCTGATCAGCAAAGATGAAGAAGGCCATTTCCGCCTGACCGTGCGGGAAACCCGCTATAATTCGCAGGGCTATCCGCTGACCTCGTCACTGCTCCAGGACGAGAAATTCAAGACCGCGACCGCCGTCCGCGCCTTCGCGCGCGACATGTTCAAGGCCGAAGCCGGCCAGTTCGCGACGAAATAATCATTGGTTTTCAGGGCTGGCCGGCGTCGCTTGTCGACGTTTCCGGCATTGGCGCAATCTTTACCGTTTCAAAACGGTCCATGCGCCGCACCCCGGCCAGTCCGGTTGGCGCTGGCGGCACCGGCATGGCGACCGGCACCCGCCGACGCATACAGTCGCCTTTGTCGGTGCGCGGGATCTTGTCGCAGTTCCACAAGGCCCGCTGCAATCCATTCTGCGTATCGTGAATGTAGGAAAACCGCATTGCGGCCAGATTGGCCAGCGTCAACGGCAATTCCTTCGGCGCGTCATGTGCCGTCCACCCCATGATCCGGCATTGTGATCGCCCCGCGCAGAAGGTGCGGGCGCTTTCGGGCCAGCTGTCGGGTCTGCTGCCGCGTGGTAATTCGACCAAAAAACTGCGGATGTCAGCCAAAGCGATCAGCCTGACGCCGCCCACGCTCTTGCCGATCTGGTCAAGACCGATCGCCTGCCGCGCCTGCGCGGCGATCGCGTCGGCGCTGTCGGCCATCGGCGTGATGGCGCTGGGCAGCGGCAGGCCCGCAATGCCGTGCGCAGGAGACAGGCGCGCAATCCGCTCGATCAGCGGTTCGCCACCGCTGGTGCCATAAGCGCGAAAGGCAGGCGCCGTCCCCCACCAGCCGCGCCAGCGGAAGAAGAGATGCGTGCCGACGCGTGCCAGCTTGTCCAGGCTGCCGCTCCAATAGGGAACGACCCAGTCGGTATGATAATGGGTAGCATAGCCCACCGGCGCGAACACGTCGCCCGCCAGCGCGCCGCGCGCAATGGCCCGCGCCCGATCCCAGACAGCGGGGGAGGGCGTGCGGGCCAGTGCGCCGTCGCAACTGAAGGTGAACTGGCAACCAGTGGCCCGTTCCTGCCCCTGAAAGACGACGCCGCACACTGTTTTGGGGAAGGCGGGATGGCGTACGCGATTGAGCACGACCTGCGCGACAGCCCGCTGCCCGACGGCATCATCACCCGCTTCATAGATTTGCGCGGCGGCCAGGCAATCCACGGCGCGGGCCAGGTCGGTGGCAGACCCTTCAAACCGGAATGGTCGCGCCGCCGGGTTGGACAGTCGGGAAAAGGGGATGGTGGCATTGAGCGCCCGCGCGCGATCGGCAGGCAGCGCATAGACGGCAACCGGTTCGACGGTCGGGGGCGGGGTAGACGGCCTGATCGCGCGGGATGAGGCCGCATGGGCAAAACGCGCCGCCGTCCCCTCGCGCGGCGCACGCGGTTCCCATCCCGCCACAGCGGCCGGCAGGCCGACGAACAGCGCCAGCCAGACGAGCCACACCCAGGGATGCGGCTCGTTGGAAACGGATCCATTCGTCATAATGTGATGATCATTCCGGCAGGAAATCGGGCACGGACAGATAGCGTTCGCCCGTATCATAGTTGAAGCCCAGCACCCGGCTGCCCGCAGGCAGTTCCTTCAGCTTCTGCGCAATCGCCGCCAGCGTCGCGCCCGAAGAAATGCCCACAAGGATACCCTCCTCGCTGGCCGACCGCCGCGCATAGTCCTTCGCATCGGCCGGATCGACCTGGATCACCCCGTCGAGCAACTGGGTATGCAGGTTGGCCGGAATGAATCCCGCGCCAATCCCCTGGATCGGGTGCGGGCCGGGCTGGCCGCCGCTGATGACATGTGACAGGGTCGGTTCGACCGCATAGACCTTGATCCCCGGCCAGGCCTTTTTCAGCACCTCCGCCGTGCCGGTAATATGCCCGCCAGTGCCGACGCCGGTAATCAGCACGTCGATCGGCGCGTCGGCAAAGTCGGCCAATATCTCCTGCGCGGTGGTGCGGGCATGGATCGCGATATTGGCGGGATTCTCGAACTGCTGCGGCATCCAGCTATTGGGGGTCTGCGCCACCAGCTCCAGCGCGCGCTCGATCGCGCCCTTCATCCCCTTTTCGCGCGGGGTCAGGTCGAAACTGGCGCCATAGGCCAGCATCAGCCGCCGCCGCTCGATCGACATGCTTTCGGGCATGACCAGCACCAGCTTATAACCCTTGACCGCCGCGACCATGGCCAGTCCCACGCCGGTATTGCCCGAAGTCGGCTCGATGATAGTGCCGCCCGGTTGCAGATCGCCCGAAGCCTCCGCCGCCTCGATCATGGCCAGCGCGATCCGGTCCTTGATCGACCCGCCCGGATTGGAGCGTTCCGACTTGATCCAGACTTCTGTGCCCTCAGGCGCATCGCCAAACAGCCGGTTCACCCGGACATGGGGGGTATTGCCGATGGTTTCGAGTATCGTGGCAGCTTTCATGGGGCTTTCTCCTGGCTGAGGTCCGCCGCCCTTATGTCGGGTGGGTCGAAGGTGCGTGCAAGGCGCAATTCGGGAAAGAGCCGCGCCCAGAACAGGGTGATGACGATAGCACCGATGCCGCCGCCAATGACAGCGGCAACCGGCCCGACCAGCGCGGCAAGGAAGCCACTTTCCGCCTCGCCCAGCTCGTTGGAGGCCGAAATCGTCAGCTGCGACAGGCTCGACACCCGCCCGCGCATGGCGTCGGGGGTATGGAGCTGGACCAGCGACTGGCGCACGAACACTGAAATCATGTCCGCCGCGCCCAGCACGACCAGCGCGCCGATGCCAAATTCCATCGCGATGCTGCGCGGCAGGAAGGCGGTGCAACCGAACGCTATGGTGGCCATGCCGAACAGGATGACTGCCCCCAGCATCTTGACGCCGACGTCATTCTTCAATGGCCGAAACGAGAACCACAACGCCACCAGCCCCGCGCCAATTCCCGGCGCCGCGGCCAGATGCCCCAGTCCCGCCGATCCCACATGCAATATGTCGCGGGCATAAACCGGCAACAGCGCGGTCGCCCCCGCCAGCAGCACCGCGAACAGGTCCAGCGTGATCGTCGCCAGCACCAGCCGGTTGGTTCGCACATAGGTCAGCCCGTCGATCATCTGGCGGATCGGGTGGCGGGTGATGTCGCGTTCGGGCTGCGGCACGGGGCCGATCAGCATCATCGCGCCCAGCGCCACGGCATAGAGGATCGCCGCCAGCGCATAGGCGCCCCAGGGCGTCGCCGCATAGGCGTATCCGCCCAGCGCTGGTCCTACGATCGACCCGGCCTGCCACACTACGCCCGATATGGCGATGGCATTGGGCAGCACCTCGCGCGGCACCAGATTGGGGGCCAGCGCGCCATAGGCCGGGCCATTGAAAGCACGGGCTATGCCGACGATGACCGCAATGCCAAAGATCAGCGGCAGGCCAACCCAGCCCTCAAAGGTCGCAAAAGCCAGCACTGCCGCCGCAGCGGTCAGCAATGTCAGCGTCAGCCGGGTGATGATCCGCCGGTCATAATGATCCGCGACCCATCCGGTCAGCGGCGTCAGGAAAAACAGCGGCAAAAATTGCGCCAGACCGATCAGCCCCAGCTGCGCCGACGCGCCCGCCGTCGTCATCGTTTCCCGCGCGATATTATAGGCTTGCCAGCCCAGCACGATCATCATGCTGTACTGCGCCAGCACCGCCGTCATCCGCCCGATCAGATAGGCCCGAAAATCGCTGAAATGCAGAGGATGGCGATGCGGGGAGGGGGCTGTCATGCCAAAGGCTTTAGCCGCTGTCCCCGCAAACAGGCAACCATGGCGCCAGGCAAAGGACGCAGCTTTTCTTGGCGGTGCGATGCCATGGCTTTACCTGAACAAGCTGCCCAAAATCCCCCGCACCAGCTTCCCCGCAATCCCGCCGCCCGACGATTTGCGGCTTGATCCGCCGAACACCGCGCGGCCCAGTTCGTTGGCGACCTGCCGTCCGACCGAGGAACCGGCGGCGCGGGTGGCGGACTGGATCGCCTTGTCAATCGCCGATGGCTTGGCGGCCTCGCGCGCAGCGGCAGCGTCCGCGCGCGCCTGTTCCTTGATCTGCTGTTCGCGTTGCTTGGCTTCGGCCTTGGCCTGCACGGCGGCGGTCCGCTCGGCCTCATCCTGCGCCTTCTTCGCCTCCGCGGCCGCCGCTGCGGCATTGCCGCGCGCAGCTAATATCTCCTCCGCCGATTCCCGGTCGATCGCCTCGTCATATTTGCCTGTCACTGGCGAAATCGACTGGATGATCGCCCGCTCTTTGGGCGAGACCGGCCCCAGTCTTGATCGCGGCGGCGCGATCAGCGTGCGCTGGACGATGCCGGGCGATCCATCCTCCTGCAACAGCGACACCAGCGCCTCGCCGACCTTCAATTGCGTGATCGCCGTCTCGACATCCAGGTCGGGATTGATGCGGAACGTCTCCGCCGCCGCCTTGATCGCGCGCTGGTCGCGCGGGGTGAAGGCGCGCAGCGCGTGCTGTACCCGGTTGCCCAATTGCCCGGCGACTTCCTCTGGTATGTCTATCGGGTTCTGGGTCACGAAATAGACGCCCACCCCCTTCGACCGGATCAGCCGCACCACCTGCTCGATCTTGTCGGTCAGCGCCTTGGGCGCCTCGTCGAACAGCAGATGCGCCTCGTCAAAGAAGAAGATCAGCACCGGCTTGTCGGGATCGCCCACTTCGGGCAGCGTCTCGAACAGTTCGGACAAGAGCCACAGCAGGAAGGTCGCATAGAGCTTGGGACTCTGCATCAACTTATCGGCGGCCAGCACATTGATATAGCCGCGCCCCTGATCGTCCACTTTCAGAAAATCATGAATGTCGAGCGCCGGTTCGCCAAAGAAATGGTCGCCGCCCTGCGAATCAAGTTGCAGCAACTGCCGCTGGATCGCGCCGACGCTCGCCTTGGTGACATTGCCGTAGCGGGCAGACAGCGTATCGGCATTCTCCGCGCAATAGGCCAACATCGACTGCAAATCGCCAAGGTCGAGCAGCAGCAACCCCTCCTCATCGGCATATTTGAAGGCGATGGTCAGCACGCCTTCCTGCGTTTCGTTGAGGCCCATCAACCGCGCCAGCAGCAGCGGTCCCATCTCGCTGACGGTGGTGCGAATGGGGTGACCCTGCTCCCCGTACAGATCCCAGAAGATCGCCGGATTATCGGCATAGCTATAGTCGGAAAGGCCAATCTCCGCTGCCCGCGCAACCAGCTTGTCGGCATTTTTGAAAGTCGGGGAGCCTGCCATGGCAATGCCGGACAGGTCGCCCTTCACGTCGGACAGGAACACCGGCACGCCCAGCGCGGAAAAACTCTCGGCAATGCCCTGCAACGTCACGGTCTTGCCCGTGCCGGTCGCCCCAGCGATCAGCCCGTGGCGATTGGCCCGGCGCAGGTTGAGCAACTGGCGGACCCCGCCATCCTTGTCCGGCGCGCCCAGACCAATGAAAATGCCGTCGCTCATCCGCCCAATCCCCTGACAAAAAACACCCGTTCGCCCTGAGCCTGTCGAAGGGCCGTTCTTCTTGAGAAGAAAGACAAGGCTTCGACAAGCTCAGCCCGAACGGGTCTGATATGGCTGCATCCACCCTACAGAGCGGAAGCACGTTCCGGCAAGCGCGGCGCTTATTTATCGCGCAAACGCACCGGCAGGAAAATCGGCTGCTGGCCGCGACGCAGCACCTGGAGCAGGATGGCGTTGCGGTTCTGTGCCGCCACCGCCTTGACCTGCGCGTCCAGCTCCGCCTGGCTGGTGACCGGGCGGTTGTTGGCGCTGATGATGACATCGCCACGCCGCAGCCCCTTGGCCCCGGCATCGGTCGAACCGTCAACGGCAGTGATCACCACGCCGCGCGTATCGGCGGCCACGCCCAGCTGGCGGATGATGCTCGGCGTCAGCGGGATCGCCGAAATGCCCAGCGATTGCTGCGCTGCCTGACCCGGATTCTGGTCCTGCTGGCTGAAATCCTCATCCTGTTGCGGGGCGAAGTTGTTCAGTTCATCTTCGGTTGGACGCTCACCGACGATCGCGGTCACCGTCTGGCGCTGACCGCTACGGATCAGGACGATCGGCACCTTGCTGCCGATCGGCTGGCTGGCGACGATCGAGGACAGATTCTGGTCCGGGTTCACTTCCTGACCATTGACCGCGACGATCACGTCGCCAGCCTTGATCCCGGCCTTGTCCGCACCCTTGCCCGGCTCGACGCCCTGGACGAATTCGCCGCGATTCTTGGCCAGACCCAGCGAGTCGGCCAGATCCTCGCCCAGCGGGCTGATCTGCACGCCCAGATAGCCGCGCTTGACGCTCTGCCCCTGACGCAGGGTCGCGACGATCGGCGCAGCCTGTTCGGACGGAATGGCAAAGCCGATGCCGACATTGCCGCCCGACGGCGACAAAATCTGGCTGTTGATGCCGATCACATTGCCGCGCATGTCGAACATCGGGCCACCGCTGTTGCCCTGATTGATCGACGCATCGGTCTGGATAAACTTGTCATAAGTGCCGCCAGTGCCGCGATGCAGGGCGGAGATGATGCCCGCCGTCACCGTGCCGGACAGGGCGAAGGGATTGCCGATAGCGACGACCCAGTCGCCCACGCGCGCCTTGCTGCTGTCGCCGAACTTCACGAAGGGCAGGGGCTTTTTCGCGTCGATCTTCAGCACCGCCAGATCGGTCGCGGGATCGCGGCCCACCAGCTTGGCGCTATATTCTTCCTTGTTGGTCAGCGTCACCGTGATCGAATCGACGCTGGCGCCTTCCGCGCCTGCCGACACGACATGGTTGTTGGTGACGATATAGCCATCAGCCGAAATCAGGAAGCCTGATCCCAGCGACTGGGCCTGCCGCGTCTGAGGCCGTCCGCCCGGCGCCTGGCCCTGGCCGAATAGGTCGCCAAAGGGGGTGCCGGCAAAGGGGTTTTGTGGAACCGCCACCCGCTGCTTGGTGGAAATGTTGACGACCGCGGGTTGCAGCTTTTCGACCATGTCGGCCAGGCTTGCGGGCGCGCCCGCCGGGGCGGCGGCCTGCAATCCTTCATTCTGCGCAGTCTGCGCGCCGACGATGGGGGATGTGATGGCTATGGCGGTGCCGCCCAGCAACAGGGCGCCGGTAATGGCATAAGCGTAACGCACTCGTGACGGTCCTCTCATGATCTTCAGGAAATGGAAGGCGGGACTCTCGATGGAGAGCCGGACATGCGCCGCCTTGCCTTAACCCTCATTGAATGATGCTGGTTCCGAAATGATCCGGCATGATTAGTTTCGCGCGACATTATCAATCCTCCCCTGCAAGGGGAGGGGGACCGTCGGCGTAGCCGATGGTGGAGGGGTGTCACCCTCTCGATAGCTTGACACCCCTCCGTATGGCCTGCGGCCATCCACCTCCCCTTAAAGGGGAGGATGATTTCGGGCAGATCAGCCCCTGTCACTTACGTCCCTGAAATTGTTGCAGAAACTCGTTGTTCGGCGACAGGATGATGTTGGTCTGCCCGGTGCGATCGGGCGAGAAGGTATAGCGATAGCTCTGCATCGCCCGATAGAAATCATAGAAGGACGGGTCTTTCCCGAAACTTTCGGCATAGATGCGCGCGGCGTTGGCGTCCGCTTCGGCGCGGATGATCTGCGCCTGCTTGGCCCCCTGCGCGCGGATCGTCAGCGCTTCCTGCTCACGCGCCGTCCGCATCCGGGTGAAGGCGCTTTCCAGCGGCGTGCCATCGGGCAGGTCGGCGCGCTTGATCCGCACATCGACAATCTCCGCCCCATATTGGCGCGCGACCCGGTCCAGCCCGGCCTCGATATTCTGCATCACCTGGCCCCGTTCGGGGCTGAGCAGCGCGGCAAAGGGCCGCTTGCCCAGTTCGTTGCGCAGCGCCGACCCCAGGATCGGGCGCAGCGCGTCCGACACCCGTTCCTCATTGCCCGCGGCAATATACATGCGCAGCGGGTCGACGATGCGATAACGGGCGAAGGCATCGACCTGCAAACGCAGCTGGTCGGTGGACAGCACCTGCTGCCGCTCCATCTCGACCGACAGCACCCGCTTGTCGATCCACACGATCTGGTCGATAAACGGCCAGCGCAGGATGATGCCGGCACCGGTATTGCCGAACGTCTCATTCTGGCGATAGCGGTTGATGATCGCCTTGGGATCGCCAAAGCGCACGATCACGCCCTGCCGGGTTTCCGGCACGATCGTCACCGTGCTGCCGACCACGATCAGCAGGAACAGGGCGATCAGCGCAAGCGCTATGGGCTGGCGAAATAGGACTGGCATCACTGGCCTCCCGTAACGGTCGTCGCGCCGGGGGCAGGCGTCGCCTCCGCGCGGCGTTTGATTTCGGGCAGCGGCAGATAGGGCGTTACATTGCCGCCTTCCACAATCGTCTTGTCGACGTTCGACAACACGCCCTCCATGGTTTCATAATACATGCGGCGGCGGGTCACGTCGGGCGACAGGCGATATTGCTCATAGACCTTGTCGAACGACGCAGCCTCGCCCTGCGCCTTGGCCGTCACCTGCTGGGCCGCAGCGCGCGCTTCGTTCAGATAGGTTTGCGCGGTCTGCTGCGCCGCCGACACGGCCTTGAACGCATCATTGACCGCGCTTGGCGGATCGGCCTGCTTGATCGCGACACCCTGAATACGGATGCCCGAACGGTAGCCGTCGAGTATCTCTTGCATCCGCTGCTCGACCTGCTGTTCGATTGCGGTGCGGCCCGCGCCGAGCGCATCGTCCAGGCTGACGCTTGCCAGCACGGACCGCATCGCGCTTTCGGCGACTTCACGCACGGCGGCGTCCGGGTCCGACAACTGGAACAGATACAGCTCCGGGTTGCGGATATTCCAGCGCACCGAATAAGCGAGGTCGATGATATTCTGGTCGCCGGTCAGCACCAGATTTTCGCTTTCCGCATTAGTCGATCCGACGTCGATGGTGCGGATTTCTTCCACGTCCACCGTCGACACCGTCTCGAACGGGGCGGGCATGGTCAGGCTGATACCCGGCGACAGCGTGCGGCTATATTTACCAAGGAAGGTCACAACGCCGCGTTCCTGCGGGCCGACCCGATGGAAACTGGTCAGCACCAGCCACAATACCACCAGCAGCGCGACCGCCGCAGGCCACAACGCCTTGCCATTGGCGCGCGGGGGCAGGCCGCCAAAGCCGCCACCGCCGCCGCCCTGGCCAAAGCTTTCGCGCCCCCGCCGCAGCAGTTCGTCGATCGCCGACGGACCTTTCTGGCCGGTGGGCCGGCTGGGCTGGGTCCATGGGTTGCGCGGGCCGCCATCGCCGCCCGGACCTTTCCCGTCATTGCCATCCGGCCCGTCGCTTTTTCCGCCCCAAGGCCCTTGAGCCATGCTCATGATGCCGGGCATCCACCCGAAAATTCTTTTCATCGCTCTTCTATAGGAAGGCTTATCCACGAAAAACAGTGCCAATGGCTGCGATTATTTCCTACAGGGCGTCGCCATGACCGATATCGCCGATTTTACCGCCCGCCTGACCGCTCTGACCAATGGCCGCGCCAGCGCGCCGCGCGTCAAGGACGGCATCATGACCCTCGCGCTCGACGTGGGCGGGCTTGGTCCCGACCAGCGTGACGCGATCCTCGCCGCGATCCGCGACGGCGGGATGACCGTGCCGGGCGTCACCGATGTCCGCATCGCCCAGACGGCTGAACGCCGCCCGCTGCGCATCATCGCGGTCGCGTCGGGCAAGGGCGGGGTGGGCAAATCCACCCTCTCGGCCAATCTGGCAGTCGCGCTCCACCGCCTTGGCCACAAGGTCGGCCTGGTCGACGCCGACATTTACGGTCCCTCGCAAGCCCGGCTGATGGGCAGCGAGGACCAGAAGCCCCAGGCGCGCGAAAAGAAACTGATCCCCGTCACCGGCGTGGCCGGCATCCCGATGCTGTCGATGGCGCATCTGGTCGAACCGGGCAAAGCGCTGGCGTGGCGCGGGCCTATGGTTGGCAATGCCCTGTCGCAACTGATCGACGCCGACTGGGGCGAAACCGAATTGCTGGTCGTGGACATGCCGCCCGGCACCGGCGACATTCAGCTGACCATGGTGCAGAAGCATAAGCCGGCGGGCGCGGTGATCGTCTCCACCCCGCAGGATCTGGCCTTGATCGACGCGACCCGCGCGGTCAGCCTCTTTACGCAGGTCGGCGTGCCGATGATTGGGCTGGTTGAAAATATGGCGGGCTATGCCTGCCCCCATTGCGGCGAAATCTCCGATCCGTTCGGGACTGGCGGGGCGGAAACCGCAGCGGGCGAGATGGCGATGCCGTTCCTCGGCCGCGTCCCGCTCGCCATCGACATCCGCCGCCAGTCAGACGCTGGCGATCCTCCCGCTGCTGGCGAAGGCATCCATGCCGATGCCTTCCGCGCCATCGCGCAAAAGGTCGCCGACTGGCTCGGTCGCACGGTTTGACTGTCCTACAGGCGGACGGCGCTGTATAATCTGACTGACATTGCGATAGGATCAGCGCCACGTAACATTATGTCGCATTTGCCGGGAAATATGCGAAGTTAAGCGATAATTCCCCTATCGCCGGGAACGCCGCTGCCGCCTGCTTCGTCCTAGCCGCAAAGGAGAAAACCCATGCCGCTGACCGCCCCGCAGGACATTGCCTCCCTGCTCAACGAAACCCGCACCATCGCTTTGGTCGGCATATCCGACCGGCCCGACCGCGCCAGCAATCATGTCATGCAAGTCCTTCAGGCCCATGGCTATCGCGTCCTGCCGGTCAACCCGCAGATAGCGGGCGAGCATGTCCATGGCGAATTTGTCTGGGGCCGCCTGTCCGACATCGGTGTCCCCATCGACATGGTCGACATCTTCCGCAACAGCGCGGCTGCTGGCGAAGTCGTGGACGAAGCCATCGCCGCCGGGGCCAAAGCGGTCTGGATGCAGCTCGGCGTCATCAACGAAACCGCCGCCGCCCGCGCGGAAGCCGCAGGCCTCAAGGTCGTGATGGACCATTGCCCGGCGATCGAAATCCCCCGTCTCGGCATCGCGCCGATCGCCGCGGAATAACGCTTTCCAGCCCGCGCCTGCCTCTCTATCAGGCGGCTATGGCCCGCTTCCCGCGAAAGAAAACAGACCGGATCAAGGGCATCGACCGACGCACGCTGCTGGTTGGCGGCGGCGCTGCGGCAGGCCTGCTGATAGCCTGGGGCGCATGGCCCCGCCGCTACGCGCCCAACCTCAACGCCGCGCCCGGCGAAACCATCGTCAACGCCTTCCTCAAGATTGACCGCTCCGGCCAGATCATCGTCATCGTGCCGCAGACCGAGAGCGGGCAGGGGGTCACCACCATATTGCCCCAGATCGTCGCCGACGAACTGGGTGCAGACTGGCGCACCGTCGCGGTGCAGAGCGCGCCGATCAGCCCGCTCTACGCCAACACATTGCTGGCTCGCGATTGGCTGGCGAGCGACTGGACCCGGCTGCTGGGCGATGCAGGCGACTGGGCGCTCGGCCAATATGCTACCCGCAATGCGCTGATGCTGACTGGTGGTGGCACGTCGGTCCCCATGTTCCATGACGCCTGCCGTGACGCCGGGGCAGCGGCCCGCATATTGCTGTGCAAGGCGGCGGCGGCGAACTGGGACATCCCTTGGGAAAGCTGCGACATCCAGAATGGCCTCATCACCGACGGTGGCGACCGGAGGATGAAGATCGGCGATGTGGTAGCGGACGCGGTAGGATTCGACCTGCCCGCCATCTTGCCGTTGCGGCAGGGGCAGGACGGGCGCCTGTCGGGGCAGGATCTGCCCCGGCTCGACACGCCGTCCAAGATTGACGGCAGCCATAATTTCGCCGCCGATATCCGCCTGCCCGACATGGTCTATGCCTCGATCCGGCAGGGACCGATTGGCGACGCGACCCTCGCCGGACTGGACGAGCGGTCCGCCAGCAGCGTCACCGGTTTCCTCAAGCTGATCCGGCAGGACCGCTGGCTCGCCGCCGTCGCGACCAACTGGTGGGCGGCGAACAAGGCGCTCGACCTTGCCGACCCGATCTTCACCCTGCGCGGCACCCCCGTCAGCAGCGCGACCATAGACGATACGCTGGAGGCAGCTTTCTCCAGTTCATCGGGCCGCCGCCTCTATGCCCAGGGCGATCTGTTGCCGGTGTTCGAGGGCGCGACCATCCTGGCCAGCGAATATCAGGTCGATGCCGGGCTGCACCTCGCCCTCGAACCGCTCTGCGCCACCGCCCGCGTGACTGATGAGGGCGCGGAAGTCTGGATGGCGACGCAGGCACCCGGCTTTGCCATCGCCGCCATTGCCGATGCGCTGGACCTGCCGGAAAGCGCCGTCACCCTCTATCCGCTCCACGCCGGTGGCTCCTTTGGCCGCAAAATGGATTGGGACGTCGGTGTGCAGGCGGCATTGATCGCCCGCGGCATGGGCCGCCCGGTGCAACTGCTCTGGTCGCGGCTGGAGGACGTCATTCAGGACCGCCCGTCCGCGCCAGCCCATGCCCGCATGGCGGCAAAACTCGGCCGCAACGGCGCGATCGAAGGCTGGCTGGCCAAGGTCGCCGCCCCCTGCGCCATGACGCAGACATGGGCACGCATCGCCGACGGCGCGCTTCCCCATGAAGCGGCGGCCGCCTCAGCGGACAAGGCGACCCGGCTGGCGATAGCGGGCATGGTGCCCCCCTATGCGATTCCCAACTGGGCAGTGGATCATTATCCTTGCGATGTCGGCCTCCCGCTCGGCTTCACCCGCGGCAACGCCCATCTCCACGGCACTTTCTTCACTGAAAGCTTCGTCGACGAACTTGCCCATCTGGCGGAGATCGAGGCCATGTCCTTCCGCATCCAGATGCTCGGCGGCAATCCGCGCCTCGCCCATTGCCTGTCGACTGCTGCCGCCATGGGCGGCTGGCAGGGCGGGATAGCGGGCAGCGGGCAGGGGATCGCCACCCATATGATGAACGGCGCCTATGCTGCCGTGATGGTCGAAGCCGCCATGCGCGGCAACCGTCTGAGCGTCGGCCGGATCATCGCTGCCGTCGATGTCGGCGATCAGGTCAATCCCGACATCGCCCGGCAACAGATAGAGGGCGGCCTGATCTATGGCCTCGCCTATGCCATGGGCGCATCCGTCCCCTATGAGCGCGGCCTGCCGACCCGCGCCATATTGGGCCGTATGAACCTGCCGCGTCTGGCCGATATTGGCGAAGTGACAGTGGAACTGATCCGCAGCACCGCGCCGCCCGCTGGCGTGACCGATCTTGCCGCGCCGCTGGTCGCGCCTGCCATCGCCAACGCCCTGTACACATGGACAGGTCAGCGTTTGCGCAGCCTGCCGCTACTGGGAAGCTCATGACCCTGCCACCAGACCATCCCGCCATCCCCGCGCCCAAAGTCGGCGTGCTCCTCATCAACCTTGGCACGCCCGATGCGCCCGACGCCAAATCGGTGCGGCGCTATCTCGCCGAATTTCTGTCCGACCGCCGCGTGGTGGAAATCCCGCCCTTGCTGTGGCAGCCGATCCTGCGCGGCGTCATCCTGACCACCCGACCCAAAAAATCCGCCCATGCCTATCAACAGGTGTGGACCGATCAGGGATCGCCGCTCGCCTTCCACACACGCGATACCGCCCATGCG
Organism: Sphingobium terrigena; assembly: GCF_003591655.1. Taxonomy (GTDB): domain Bacteria; phylum Pseudomonadota; class Alphaproteobacteria; order Sphingomonadales; family Sphingomonadaceae; genus Sphingobium; species Sphingobium terrigena. Next base: position 235,038 of record NZ_QVRA01000006.1, on the reverse strand, counting down.
ATGCAGGCGGCGATGGGCGATGGCGTGGTGATCGACTGGGCGATGCGCTACGGCAATCCCTCGATCGCCTCGCGCCTTGCCGTGATGAAAGCGGCAGGCTGCGACCGCATCCTCCTCGCGCCGCTCTATCCGCAATATAGCGGCGCGACCACCGCCACCGCCAATGACGCCGCCTTCGCCGCGCTCAGGGCGATGCGCTGGCAACCGGCCATCCGCACCCTGCCGCCCTATCATGACGATCCGGCCTATATCGCGGCGCTCAAAGTCTCGATCGAGGGCAGCATCGCCGCGCTGGACTTCACCCCTGACGCCCTGCTCGCCAGTTTCCACGGTATGCCCGAACGCACCCTGCATCTGGGCGATCCCTATCATTGCCAGTCGGTCAAGACGGTGCGCTTGCTGCGCGATGCGCTCTCGCTACCGGTGCATATGAGCTTCCAGTCGCGTTTCGGCCGGGCCAAATGGCTGGAGCCGGAAACCGAGGCAACCCTCGCCAAACTGGTACAACAGGGCGTCCGAAACATTGCCGTAGCAACGCCCGGATTCTCGGCCGATTGCCTTGAGACACTAGAGGAAATCGCCCTGCGCGCGAAAGAGGTTTTTTTGTCCGAAGGGGGTGAAAATTTTGCCTATTTGCCCTGTCTAAACGCCTCTGCGGCGGCTATCACTCTGTACCAGAGGCTGTTGGACCGTCAGCTTGCGGGCTGGATCAACCAGCCCGGTTAGTCAGGGAAGGATGCGCATATGTCGAGAGTAGCGATCGTGACGGGCGGGACACGCGGCATCGGCGAGGCGATCAGCCTGGCGTTGCGCGACATGGGTTATACCGTGGCGGCCAATTATGGCGGCAATGATGCCAAGGCGCAGGCCTTTACCGAAGCCACCGGCATCGCAGCCTTCAAATGGGATGTGGGCGATCATCAGGCCTGTCTGGATGGCTGCGCGGCGGTCGCCGACGCTCTTGGTCCGGTCGATATCGTCGTCAACAATGCGGGCATCACCCGCGACGGCGTGCTGGCCAAGATGAGCTTTGACGACTGGAACGAAGTCATGCGCATCAATCTGGGCGGTTGCTTCAACATGGCCAAGGCGACCTTTGGCGGGATGCGCGAGCGTGGCTGGGGCCGGATCGTCAATATCGGTTCGATCAACGGCCAGGCGGGGCAATATGGCCAGGTCAATTATGCCGCCGCCAAATCCGGCATCCATGGCTTTACCAAGGCACTGGCGCAGGAAGGCGCCAAGGTCGGCGTCACCGTCAATGCCATCGCACCCGGCTATATCGACACCGACATGGTGGCCGCCGTACCGCCCGCGGTGCTGGAAAAGATCGTCGCCAAGATTCCTGTCGGCCGTCTGGGCCAGGCGCATGAAATCGCGCGCGGCGTCGCCTTTTTCTGTAGCGAGGATGGCGGCTTCGTGACCGGCAGCACGCTGTCGATCAACGGCGGCCAGCATATGTATTGATGATGAAGGGCGACGCCATGGACGGGCCGGAAGGCGGCCCCCTGGCGTCGCCCTTCGCCCCGCCGGTCAAGCGCAGCGTGACCATTGCGGGCCATCAGACCGCGATCAGCCTGGAACCGATTTTCTGGGACGCGCTGCGCGACCACGCCCAGCGTGACGGCCTGCCGATCAACGCCCTCATCGCCCGCATCGACCTTGCCCGCATGGGCGCTCCCGATCCGCCCAATCTGGCCAGCGCGATCCGCTGCTGGCTTTTTTGCGCAGGCAGGTTGCGACAAAGATAATAATTATTCGCAATAGCGTTGACTCTGAGAAGGGTTCGCAATAGCAGCTTCCCCAACATCAAAGGGGATTTGCTGCATATGTCCAACTCACTGTCGCGTTCGTCTTTCCTCGCTCTCGGCTGCGTCGGCGCCATGGCCTTTGCGACCGGGGCCCATGCCCAGCAGGAAGCCCCTGCACCCAAGCTGGGCGGCATGACCGTCACCGACACCGCGATCGACGAGCCGACCGTCAAGGTCGAGAAGGCGGAATCGCCCAAATATGTCCGCGACCTGCTGAACACGCCCCAGACGATCACGGTCATCGGCAACCAGACTATCAGCAAGCAGAATCTGCTCACCCTGCGCGATGTGCTGTCCACCATTCCGGGCATCACCTTCGGCGCGGGCGAAGGTGGCGGCGGCTATGGCGACAGCATCAACCTGCGCGGCCAGAGCGCCAATACCGACATCAGCATCGACGGCGTCCGCGACAGCGCGCAATATAGCCGCACCGATCCTTTCAATGTCGAACAGATCGAAGTCACCAACGGCTCCAACTCCGTGTTCGGCGGCTCCGGTTCGATCGGCGGCAATATCAACATCGTGACCAAGCGGCCCAAGGGCTATGACGAAACATTGGTCCAGGCAGGCGTCGGCACGTCCGACTATTATCGCGCGACCATCGACAGCAATGTCCGCGTCTCCGACTTCATCGCCGTGCGCCTCAACGCCATGTATCATGAAAATGACGTGCCGGCCCGCGACGTCGATCGCTACGAGCGCTGGGGCGTCGCCCCGTCGGTCAAGTTCGGCGTGGATGGCCCGACCTCGCTGACATTGCTTTACACGCATCAGGAGGACAAGAATACGCCGCTCTATGGCGTGCCTTATTATAAGAACGCGCTCTATGACGGCCCGCTGCCCGGTGCGATCTACAGCGGCTATTATGGCTATAAAAATCTGGATCGTCAGGATCAGACGATCGATCAGGCCACCGCCATTTTCGATCATCGTTTCAGCGACCTGCTGGCTGTTCGCAACCTGTCGCGCTGGCAGCGGGTCGAACAGAAGCTGATCGTCAATCCGCCGCAGGGCGCCTTCTGCCTTGCCAATGGCCAGACCCCCACGGGGCTCGCTTGCGCGGCCGGGCAGGTCCCCGGCACCTATTATCCCAGCGGACCGCGCGGTGGCTTCCGCAATTCGGTCAACGACACGCTCTATAACCAGCTCGACCTGACCTTCACGATTCCCGGTGGCCACTCGCTGGTCCTCGGCACGTCGATGTTGCAGGAAGATTATGCGCTGGATAATGGCAATGTCCTGCGCAATGCGGGCGGCGCGCTGCCCAACCCTGTGCTGGACCCGATCAGCATCAGCAACCCCAACGGCATCTATACCGGCCCGGTCAACGCGATCCGTTCCGGCCATCAGGATGGCGACCTGTTCAACATCGCGGCTTATGCCTTCGCCGCGGTCAAGATCGTCGATCAGCTGGAAATCAATGGCGGCGTCCGCTACGAACATAATCGCGCCCGCTTCCGCACCGATACGATCGCAACCCCGGCAACGGGCGGTGCCTACACGACCGGGGTGTCGCAGAACGCAACCGACAATCTCTTCTCCTACCGTATCGGTCTGGTCTACAAGCCAGCAGAGAATGCCAGCCTTTATGTGGCCTATGGCAACAGCAAGAACCCGACCGCCACGACCGTCCGTGCAGGCTGCGGCCTGGCAACCGCAGCAAATATGTTCAACGACCCGTGCGAGGCGAAGCCCGAACAGGCCGTCAATTACGAGATTGGCGGCAAAATCGACCTGTTCGATGCGAAGTTGCAACTGACGGCTGCCCTGTTCCGTAACGAGCGCACCAATTACCGCGTCGCCACCAACGACATTCTCGTCGGGACGCTGCCGGTCAATGACGGGCGCAACCGGGTGGATGGCATTACGCTGGGCGCATCGGGAAATATCACGGATAGCTGGACTGTGTTTGCCAACTATACCTATCTGGATACTAAGGTGATCCAGAGCATTTCCAACGTCCAGAAGGCGGCGGGCGTGGTGGATACTCAGGCGGGCAACCCGATGACGAACAATCCGAAACATTCGGGCAGCCTGTTCACCACCTACAAGCTCCCCTTCGGTCTGGAGCTGGGTTACGGCCTGACCTATCAGGGCAGCTGGTATCTCGCCAACGTCACCGGCGCACCGATGTACAAGGCGGACGATTATCTGGTCCACCGCGCCATGCTGTCCTACCCGATCACGGAAAAGTTCAGCGCCCAGTTGAACGTCCAGAACTTCACCAACGAAAAATATTATACCAGCGTCCGCAACAATGGCTGGGCCAATCCCGGCGAGGGGCGCTCCTGGGTGCTGACCCTGGGCTACAAGCTGTAACCTGCAAATCCCTTTCCCCCGGCATTTGTCCCTTGCCGGGGGTAGCGGACGGGCGGCGATACACTCCATCCTCCTCGGATCGCCGCCCGTCCCACCCTTAAGTAAATAACGCAATTGATTCGCATTATGGTTCGCGTTATCGAGGCGGTGATCGGGTCAAGGGAAGGAAGGCGCTGCCATGCTCCATGCTGCAAGTCGGCCAGCCGACGATTTCCTGCCCGACCTGACGCATGATCATGTTCGCCCGTCCGTCATCGACATTGCCAGATCGCAGCCGCAACAGCCCGCACCCGGCCGCTACGGCGCACGATCACGTCCCAACATCCCCGTCATCGCAGCCATCCTGATCCTGCATATCCTGCTGATCGGCGCGCTGATCCAGATGCGCAGCCATGCCCAGCGCGTGCAGGAGGCCAAGTTGACGGTGGTTAACCTCTCGCCACCCCCGCCACCGCCATCGGCAGAAACCCCGCCACCGCCGCCCTCGACCCCCGAAATCGTCGCCCCGCCGCCGATCGTCCAGACGCCGGTGCCGCCGGTCCAGACCGTGCAGACGACGCCCGATCCGGTGCCGGTGCCAACGCCGCAGCGCGCTGTCGCGGCAACGCCCACCCCGTCACCCGCCGCTGTGTCGCCAGCCCCGCCCAGCCTGATCCAGGGCGGCGACCTTAGCGCCCAGATGATTGCGGGCAAACCGCCGCGCTACCCCATCGAAAGCCGCCGCAAGCGGGAGCAGGGGACAGTCGTGCTGACGCTGACACTGGGCGTCGATGGCGCGGTCGACAGCATCACCGTGTCCCAGAGCAGCGGCTTTGCCCGGCTGGACGAGGCAGCGCGCGACGCGGTGCGTAAGTGGCGCTGGTCGCCCGTCATCCGCAATGGTCAGCCGATGCGGGTCAAGGGCGTGGTCGAAATCCCCTTCGTCCTGCGCAGCGACGCGGCCTGAAACGCGGCGCCAATCATGCTCATTGCCATTCCCGACCTGATCGACGCTGCCGGTGTCGCCGCGATCCGCGCCCTGATCGACGGCGCGGAATGGGTCGACGGAAATGTCACCTCCGGCCCGCAATCCGCGCTCGCCAAACGCAACCTGCAATTGCCGGAGGAGGCACAAGCCGCCAAACAGGCCGGGCAGATGGTGCTGGACGCGCTGGGCCGATCGCCCCTGTTCATCGCCGCCGCGCTTCCGCTCAAAATATTCCCGCCCTTGTTCAACAGCTATGCGGGCGGGCAGGCATTCGGCGTCCATGTCGATAATGCGGTGCGGATTCAGGCGGGGACGGGCTTTCGCGTCCGGTCCGACCTGTCGATCACCGTCTTTCTGGAACAGCCGGACGCCTATGATGGCGGCGAACTGACGATCGAAACCAATTTTGGGGTGCAAAGCGTCAAGCTGCCCGCGGGCCATGCGGTCCTCTACCCGTCATCCTCCCTCCACCGGGTCGAACCGGTCACGCGCGGGCGGCGGGTGGCTAGCTTCTTCTGGCTCCAGTCGATGGTCCGCGACGATGCCGCCCGGCAGATACTGTTCGACCTGGATCGCAGCGTGCAGGAACTGGGAGGTACGCTGGGGCAGCAGCATGGCGAAGTCATCCGCCTGACCGGCATCTACCACAACCTGCTCCGCCGCTGGGCCGAAAGCTGACGCCTAATTGCCGTCGGCATCAACCGTGAACACCATCGGCTTGCCGCGCGATGCCGGTTCCCATCCGGCCAGCAAGGCGGCGCGGATGCCTCTCGCGATAATGGCATCGTTGATCTGGAGGCGGCCCCGCTGCAAGCCTTTGAGCAGACGCTTGGGCGGCGGAAATTCCAGCACCGCGCCGCGCTGGCAATCCTGCTGCGACAGGGCGACAGTCATGCCCTTCCAGCCTTCGGCATCACTCCATTGCGGCTCGCGCCGGAGTTCCCATTCATATATGTCCCCATCGACGGAGACGGTCCCGGCCAGATTCTGCATCAGGCTCGCATAGCAGCCTTGCGCCCGCACACCACCCCTTCATTCCAGCATCGCGGCCAGCACGGGGGTCATATATTCCTGCGCGCCATCCCCCGTGCGCAGCACCAGCCGGGCGGGTAGGGCGTGGCGGGTAGCTAGCGTCATGCCTTGGTCCGCCCCCAGCACAGTGATCGTGGTCGCCCATGCGTCGGCCTGCATCGCGCTGTCATGCAACACGGTGACCGACGCGACCCCCGCCGCGATCGGCGTGCCACGCGCCGGGTCTATGCTGTGCGACAGCCTGGCCTCGCCCTCCATGCGGAAGCGGCGATAGTCGCCAGATGTCGCGACCGACAGGCCACATAATGCGATCCGCAGCATGGGAATGGCAAGGCCGGGGGGCGGCTCGACATCGACCCACCATGGCTGCATGTCGGGCTTCACCCCTTCGCCACGTAATTCGCCGCCGATTTCGATCAGGAAGTTGGCAACGCCCAGTGTGCGTAGCTCCGCCGCAACGGCATCGACCGCAAACCCCTTGGCAATGCCCGAAAAATCAAGCGCGACATCGGCGAGACGGCAGGCCTTGTCACCCTCCAGCGCAATCGTCTGCCATGGTGAACGGTCAAGCAGCTGGGCAGGGCGGGGCAGGGTGGCGGGACCAAAACCCCATTGATCGACCAGATGGCCAATCGCCGGATCAAATGCGCCGTCCGACAGTCGCGCCATCTCCAGCCCCGCCCGCAACACCGTCAGCATGTCCGGCGGCAGGGTCATCCATTCCCCTACCGGTGCGCGGTTGAAGCGGCTGATGGCGGACTGCGCCTCCCAATTGCTCATCTGGTCGATGATGCGGGCCAGCACATCCTCGATCGCGGCGAGGCAATGGGCGGGTGGATCGACCAGATGCGCGGACCAACTGGTCCCCATGGTCGGCCCGCCCAGCGTCACAACGCGACCCGCCCGCGCCCGCCCGGCAAACTGGTCGGGCGACAGGTCGGGCGGGATCGCGATGCGGATGGCGGCGGTCAGGGTGCCAGCACTTCCAATGTGCTGACATAGGCCGCGCGCCGCTGCGGCGGACCAGCCGGGCGGGCAGGGCGTGGTCCGGGCGCTGCGCCCGGCGCTGCACCGGGACCACCAGCACCACCGCCTCCGCCGCCCTCACGACCGCCGCCGACACTGGCGTTCAGCCAGTACATGCCCGGCTGCGGCCAGGTGATCGCGACCTTGCCATCCTGATCGGCAACCAGATCCATCTGGCCCAGCGCATCGCGATAACGGATGCCGCCGGGAATGACGGTGACCTTCAGGCCCGCCGCAGGCTTGCCGTCCAGCAGGAACTGGAAGGTCGCGGCTTCGCCCGATACCAGATCATTGGGGTGGGTCACCGGGACCAGCTCGATGCCCGATCCGGTCGGCTTGAATATGCCGGTGCTGGGCGCGCCCAGCGTCACGAAAATCTCGTTGCGGTTGGACGCTTCAGCCACCTGCACATCGGTCGCGCCTGCGGGGATGACACTGGCCAGTCTGTCCTTGGTCGTGCCGCGCGGCAACCGCTCCTGCTTGCCGTTCAGCATATAGCTGCCCATCACATTCGTTGATGCGCTGCCGATACGGTAGGTGCCGGGCTGGGTCAGATGCACGTCGAAGGTGGAGCGATATTTGCCGGTCGCGGCATTTTCGATCTTGCCTGTGCTGCCGTCCGGCTGGGTCACGACGATGCCGTCAGTCCGCATCGGCACATGCTCGAAATAGAAAAGGTCGTTGGACACCGCCGCATCGACCGTGATCCAGCTTTCGGTGCCGGACAGGGTGGTGGAGGAAGGCATCATCCACTGGCGGTGCGCCTGCGCGGTGGCGGGCAGCATCAGGGCGGCCAAGGCGCCCGCGATCATCAGTCTGGCTTTCATCATCCTATCCCCTTATTTGCCGAAATTCAGGGCGACGGCGCCCAATTCTGCGCTGCCCTGCGCCTTGACGCTCGCGCCGGGCTTTGGCGGCCAGGCGAAGGGCAGGCGGACGACTTCGCGACCACCGACTTCGCGCGCGGCTTCCACGATCAGCGTGTAATTACCGGGGCTGAGCGTACCGAGCGGTCCCTTGCCCGCCACGAAGGCAATCTTGTTGTCACCCGGTGCGCGGGTCGCACCCGTCACGCCATCGGCCGGAAAGCTCATCGTCCGCCCTGACGCGCGCCACCATTGCCGCACGTCGCGCAGCCATTTGGTGCCTTCGCCCTTCTTCATGTCATAATCATACCAGACCGACAGGGTGCGCGGGGTCGCCCCCTCCTTCTCGACCCAGATCGCCACATAGGGGCGGTGATATTCGGCGACCGACAGGCGCGGGATGCCGACTGACAGGTTGAGCGTCTGCGCGACGGCGGGTGCCGCCATCGTCCCCAGCGCGGCGGTGCCGGTCAGCAGCAGGCGATAGCTGATCTGCATGGAAAATTCCCCTTAATGGATGAAGATGATGGCCAGCACCGCTGGCAGGGCCAGGCCGATGGCGACCAGTGGCCAGGTGCTGGGGCGCTTCTTGGCGTGCAACTGGAGCAGGAGCAGCCCGGTCAGCGCGAACAGGAAACAGGCGACCGAGAAGATGTCGATAAACCACTTCCACACCGTGCCGGTATTGCGGCCCTTGTGCAGATCGTTGAGGTAGCTGACCCAGCCCCGGCTGGTCGCCTCGCTGGTCACCGCGCCGTCATTCCGGTCGATCGAGACCCAGCCATCGCCGCCGGGGCGGGGCAGGGCCAGATAGATTTCGTCAGCAGTCCATTCCGCCTCTCCCGTCCCGCGCTGGCCGACCGCCTTTTCAACCCAGGCCGCGACCGGCGCAGGCAGCGGCTTTTTGGCGTCGGGCGCATCGTCAGGCGTAACCAGCCTGCGCAGGTCGGCGGGCAGGGTCGCGCTCTTCTCGATCGTCTGGGGCGATCCTTCGACATCGGCGGCATGGTTGAGCGTAATGCCGGTGAAGGCGAACAGCAGCAGGCCGATCAGGCTGACGGCCGAGCTGATCCAGTGCCAGCTATGCAGCTGCTTGAGCCAGAAGGATTTGGCGCTCTTTTTCTTCTGCTGCTGAATGCGGGCGGTTCCGTGCATCGGAAGGGGGACTGGTCCTGCGAGAATGGGTGTCGATCGCATACCGCGAACGATTCGCAATTGCAAACGAGTCGCAGGAAGAAATTTGTATCAAAATGTATGGGTCGGCAAAGGACCGGTCAGTCGTCGCTGTTCGGCTCCGCCAGCGCGATGTCCATGTCCGCCAATGCCAGCCGCAGCAGCTCCGCCATGGTCGCCCGCGCCGCTGCCGTGTCACGCGCGGCGATCGCCTGAAATACGGCGCGATGATCGGGCAGGGGATCGCGTGGCAACAGCTTCTTGCGATGCTTGAAGGTGGTCGTCCAGCTGACCGCCGCGCCGACCGAACTGGCCAGCGCCTCCAGCGCGTCGTTGCGGGTCGCGGCCAGGATCATATTGTGGAAACGCTGATCGGCGGCGCGGCCTTCGGGGGTGGAAAGCCCATAGCGGCCCATTTCGGCGAGCGCCGCCTCCATCACCGCCAGTTGCTCATCGGTGCGGCGGCGCGCGGCAAACTCCGCTGCGGCAGGCTCTATGACGCCGCGCAGCTCGAACAGGTCGCGGATGAAATTGGCGTCCGGCTCACCCGCAAACATCCAGGCGAGCATTTCGGGGTCCAACACGTTCCAGCGATTGCGCGGCAGGACGCGGGTGCCAGCCTTGGGGCGACTTTCCAGCATCCCCTTGGCGATCAGGATACGCACCGCCTCACGATAGGCGGTGCGCGATACGCCCAGGCGGTCGGACGCCTCAATCTCGCCTTCGAACAATTCGCCGGGCTGGTGACGGCCGGTCAGGATAGCGGTGCCCAGATCGCGCGCGATCGTCTGGTGGATGCGCAGCCCGCTCTCTTCCGATCCGACCTTGCGCCCGCTAGCCACTATTCCCGCTCCCGTTTCAGTCCTCGAATATAGCCGTAGGGCAATGCCGCCCGCAAAGGAAGGCATCCGCTACCAGCCGGAGCGGCGCAGTATCGGCGTCGATCGCGCGGGCCGCGACCAGATCGACGAAACGGCGATACATGGCCGGATATTCTTCGTCCGGCGCTTTCAGTTGCACTTCGCCGTCCAGCCGCAATGTGTTGCCGCCTTCGGACAGGAGCAGCGCGCCATTGTCGGTATCGACGGCAATATCCCATGTCTGCGGCCCGGTCTGCCGCCAGTCGAACACGGTATCGATCGGTGCGCCCGACGCGGTCGCCATCGCCAGCGTCGCGCCGATCGGGGCGTCCTTGTTGGACGGCACTTCCAGATTGGCCGATAGCAGGGTGACGGGTTCCGGCACGATTTCGGTCAGGATCGACAGCGCATTGATACCCGGATCGAACACGCCGAAGCCGCCCGCTTCCCATATCCACGGCTGGCCGGGATGCCAGTGGCGGACATCCTCGCGCCACTGGATCGAGATGCGCTCGATCCTGCGCTGCGCGATCCACCCCTTGGCCTGCGCCACGGCGGCGGCATAGCGGCTGTGCCAGCTGGCATAGAGGGTGACATTCTGCGCCTTGGCCAGCGCGATCAGCGCCTCCACTTCGGACACGGTCGCGCCCGGCGGTTTTTCCAGAAACACATGCTTGCCCGCCAGCAGCGCCTGCCGCGCCGCATGATAGCGGGCCTGGGGCGGCTGGCACAGGATGACGGCGTCCAGGTCCGGCTCACCCGCCAGCATCGCGCCGAGGTCGGGGTAATTATTCACCCCTTCCCCCTGCGCGTTGCGGCTGGCGATAGCGACCAGATCAATGCCGTCCGTCCTGGCCATCGCGGGCAGATGCTGGTCGCGCGCGATTTTACCCAGCCCTACCAGACCTGCCCTGATGCTCATGCCGCGACGACCAGCTTGCCGTCGATCCGGCGATTGAGGCCGAGCGGATTGGATGCCTGCAACGCGGCAGGCAGCAGCGCGTCGGGCACGTCCTGATAGCAGACGGGCCGCAGGAAGCGCATCATCGCCAGCGTGCCGACCGAGGTGGAGCGGCCATCAGCGGTCGAGGGGAAGGGACCGCCATGGACCATGGCATGGGTCACTTCGACGCCGGTGGGCCAGCCATTGGTCAGGATACGGCCAACCTTGCGCGACAGCACAGGCAGCAGCTTGGCGGCGTCTGCACTATCGGCATCGGTCAATTGCAGCGTCGCGGTCAGCTGGCCTTCGAGGCCCGCGATGGTGGCGATCACTTCCTCGATGCTGCTGCACCGGATGAGGACGGACGATGATCCGAACACTTCCTCCGCCAGCAGCGGATTGGCACCGAAGGTCGCCGAATCGGTCGCAAAGAAAGCGGCCTTGCCCCGGTTGCAGCCTTCCGCCTCTATACCGCGCGCGATGGTGGTGACGCCATCTGCGCCCTCCAGCGCCGCGACGCCCTTTTCATAGGCTTCGTGGATGCCCGGCGTCAGCATGACCTGCGGCGCTGCGCCGGACAAGGCTTCCGCTGCTGCGGCCACGAACGTGTCGAGGTCCGGTCCGTCGAGCGCGATGACCAGACCGGGGTTGGTGCAGAACTGGCCCGACCCCATGGTCAGCGACCCGACGAATGCTGCGCCCATGGCAGCGGCGCGGTCGGCCAGCGCGCCGGGCAACAGGACGACGGGGTTGATCGATGACATTTCAGCATAGACCGGGATCGGTTCGGCCCGGTCGGCGGCGATCTTCATCAGTGCGACGCCACCGCCGCGCGATCCGGTAAAGCCCACCGCCTTGACGCGCGGATCGGCGACCAGCGCGCCGCCCAGTGCGCGGTTGGCGCCGGGCAGGTAGGAAAACACGCCTTCATGCAGGCCGCACGCCTTGACCGCCGCCTGAATGGCGCGGGCGACCAGTTCGCCCGTGCCGGGGTGGGCGCTATGGCCCTTGACGATGACGGGCGATCCGGCGGCAAAGGCCGACGCGGTGTCACCGCCCGCGACCGAGAAGGCGAGCGGGAAGTTGGACGCGCCAAACACGGCGACCGGGCCGACCGAATGGTTGACGCGGCGCAGGTCCGCGCGCGGTAGCGGCGCACGGTCGGGCAGGGCCGGGTCGATCGTGGCATCAAGCCAGTCACCGAGCCGGACATAGCTGGCGAACAGACGCAACTGGCCGACGGTGCGGCCACGCTCGCCCTCCAGCCGGGCACGCGGCAGGCCGGATTCGGCCATCGCGGTTTCGATCAGCAGGTCGCCAATGGCGATGATATTGTCGGCAACCGTTTCCAGGAAGGTGGCGCGGGCGTCAGGCGTCAGCGTCGAAAAACTGTCGAACGCCGCATCGGCCAGGGCTGCGGCTTCCGTGACCTCGGCTGGCATGGCGCTGGAAAAGGCGACTTTGCCCTTTTCGCCGGTCGCCGGATGAATGGCGTAAAAAGGATCGCCGCCCTGGCGCTCGCTTGCGCCGATGAGAATGGCTCCGTTGAATAGGACTTCGCTGGACATGGGACGTCTCCTGAAAATGACCGGACTGCTGGCTAGCCGATCGGGCGCGGACGCGCTGATCGTTTTCCGGCACAAGTGATGCAAAAAATGGATGGATCAGGGACCAGTCCGTCCCTGCTCCTTAATGATTGTCGCGTGGCAGACCCATGGTCTGGGCAATACGCTGATATTTCTCCGCCCCTTCCAGGATCGCGCCCGTGTCCATCTGACCCACGACCGAGCGCTGGATTTCCTGCCAGGGGGTTTGCGAGGCGGGATATTGATACCCGCCAGCTGCCACCAGCGCGGCACGCCGTGCTTCCAGTTCCTCCTCGGAAATCAGCACGTTCACGGTGCCGGTATTGAGGTCCATCCGCACCCGGTCCCCGGTTTCCAGCAGCGCGAGGCCACCCATAGCCGCCGCTTCGGGCGAGGCGTTCAGGATCGAGGGGCTGCCCGATGTGCCGGACTGGCGCCCATCGCCGATGCAGGGCAGGGCGGACACGCCCTCGGTAATCAGATAAGCGGGCGGGCGCATGTTGACGACTTCGGCGGCACCGGGATAGCCGATCGGCCCCGCGCCGCGCATGAACAGAAGGGTCTGGTCGGTGATGCCGACCGACGGATCGTCGATGCGGTGGTGATAATCTTCCGGCCCGTCGAACACGACCGCCGGGCCTTCAAAGGCGTTGGGATCGTCGGGGTTGGACAGATAACGGTCGCGAAATTCGGCGCTGATGACGCTGGTTTTCATGACCGCCGCGTTGAACAGATTGCCCGACAGCACCAGGAAGCCCGCATCCTCGACCAGCGGCTGGTCAAACGGACGGATGACCTTCTCATCCTCAATTTCCACGCCCCGGCAATTGTCGCCCATGGTCCTGCCATTGACGGTCATCGCGCCTTCGTGGATCAGCCCCTGCGCGATCAGCTGCGCCACCACGGCGGGGACGCCACCGGCGCGATAATAATCCTCGCCCAGATATTCGCCCGCAGGCTGAAGGTTGACGAGCAGCGGGATCTTGTGACCCACCGTCTCCCAATCCTTGAGCGGCAGATCGACGCCGATATGGCGGGCGATCGCGGCCAGATGGATGGGCGCATTGGTCGATCCGCCAATCGCCGAATTGACCATGATCGCATTGTGGAAAGCGTCCTTGGTCAGAATGTCGGAGGGTTTCAAATCCTCATGCACCATCTCGACGATGCGCTTGCCGGTCAGATAGGCGACCTCCTGCCGATCGCGATAGGGGGCGGGGATCGCTGCCGATCCGGGCAGCATCATGCCCAGCGCTTCGGCCAGGCTGTTCATGGTCGATGCCGTACCCATCGTGTTGCAATAACCGGTGGAGGGAGCCGACGACGCCACCAGCTTGATGAAGCCTTCATCGTCAATCTTGCCCGCGGCCAGCAACTGGCGCGCCTTCCACACGATGGTGCCGGACCCGGTCCGCTCGCCCTTGTGCCAGCCATTGAGCATCGGGCCGACCGACAAAGCGATGGCCGGGATGTTGACGGTCGCCGCCGCCATCAGCAGCGCAGGCGTGGTCTTGTCGCAACCGGTGGTTAGGATCACGCCGTCAAGCGGATAGCCATAGATCGCCTCCACCAGCCCCAGATAGGCCAGGTTGCGGTCAAGCCCGGCAGTCGGGCGCTTGCCGGTTTCCTGAATCGGGTGGACCGGAAATTCCAGCGCGATGCCGCCCATTTCGCGGATGCCATCACGCATCCGCTCCGCCAGCACCATATGATGGCGGTTGCAGGGCGAAAGGTCGCTGCCGGTTTGGGCGATGCCGATGATCGGCTTGCCGCTGCGCAGTTCGTCCAGGCTGAGGCCGAAATTCAGATAGCGTTCCAGATAGAGCGCGGTCATATCGATATTGTCTGGGTTGTCGAACCAGGCGCGACTGCGCAGCTTGGGGGCGGGCTTGGACGAATCGCTCATTGGGGCATCCTGACGCTGGAAAATCTGTGGCACGTTGACGCGCTTGGCCTCCTGATATACTCAGACAAATAGAAATTCAAGAAGCTGTATCGAGGATGTGTGAAGCGTATCGAGATTTTTGTGGAAGCCGATCGGCGATGAGCGGCTACACGGTCATCGGCGACTGGGGGACCAGCAATTTGCGCCTGTTCCGGGTCGAGGAGGGGCGGATCGTCGCACGCCGCGACGGACCGGGCATCGGCGCTGTCGGACGGGCAGCCGAAGCCGCTTTTGCCGATACGGTAGCGCCCTGGCTGGCCGACGGGACACCGCTGTCCATCACCCTGTGCGGCATGGTCGGCGCGCGCGACGGCTGGGTCGAGGCACCCTATGCCGATTGCCCGGCGGACGCAGCAAGCTGGCGCGCAGCCGCCATAGGCTTCGACTGGCGCGGCGCGCCGATCGCGATCATGGCGGGACTGGCCTGCACCGGCGCGGATGGCATCCCAGACGTGATGCGCGGCGAGGAAACGCAGATTTTCGGTGCCTGCGCGCGCGATCCGGCGCTGGCGCAGGGTCGCCGCCTGATCGTCCTGCCCGGCACCCACAGCAAATGGGCGCTGGTTCAGGATGGCCGCGTGCTGGCGTTCCGCACCGTGCCGACCGGCGAGCTGTTTGCCCTGCTGCGGGACCGATCGACGCTGGGGCCAAAGGATGCGGTGGGCGATGCGGCACAGGAAGCGGCTGGCTTTGCCGAAGGGCTGGCGCGGGCGGGCGAGGGCGCTGTGCTGGCACAGTTGTTCGCGGCACGGGCGATGCGGCTGCGCGCCGGGCGATCGGCCGACTGGGCGCTGGGCTATCTGTCCGGGCTGCTGATCGGCAGCGAGATTGCTGAGGCCCGTGCGCTGTTGCAGGCGGACGATGGCGTGACGCTGATCGGCGACGCGCGGCTGGCGGATCGCTATGCCCGCGCACTGGCGGCACAAGGGCTTGAGTCGCAGCGTCTGGAGGGCGACGCCTGCGCGCTGGCAGGGCTGGGCTATGGTGGAGAGATGACACTATGACGATGGACGAATTGCTGGCCGATGGCGCGCCGCCGATCGCCGCCATCCTGCGCGGCATCCGCCCGGACGAGGCGCTGGACGTCGCCGCCGCGCTGGTCGAGGCGGGCATCCGTATCCTCGAAGTCCCGTTCAACTCGCCCGACCCGCTGGCCAGCATCGGCGCGATGCAACAGGCCTTTGGCGACCGCGCGATCATCGGCGGCGGCACGGTGCTGAGCGTCGAGGCAGTCGAGCAACTGCATGGCGCGGGCGGACGGATCATGGTGACGCCCAACACCAACCCCGCCGTCATCGCCCGCGGCGCGGAACTGGGCCTTGATCTGCTGCCCGGCTTTATGACCCCCAGCGAAGCCTTTGCCGCCATCGCCGCCGGCGCACGCCGGATCAAACTCTTCCCTGCCGCCCGGCTTGGCCCGGCCTATGTGAAGGCGGTCAAGGATGTGCTGCCCAGGCATGTCGGCGTCTGGGCCGTGGGCGGCACTGGTGCTGACACGATCGGTGAATGGCTGGCGGGTGGCTGCGAAGGCATTGGCGTGGGCGGCGCGCTCTACCGCCCCGGTGACGACGCGGCGCTGGTCGGCGCGCGGGGGCGCGAACTGGTCGCGGCCTGGAAGGCGACGCTTTAAGGGCTTGGACGATTTGTCCCGATCGTCCTGCTTGAAACGATGCAGGCTTGGGGGCATGGACCGGTCATGGCCAATCCCTTTCCCCGCCCGGTGGCGATCGCCCGCTGGTTGCTGTTTGTCGCCGCTTTGGTGTTCGTCATGGTCGTGGTTGGCGGCATCACCCGCCTGACCGAATCGGGCCTGTCGATCACCCAGTGGAAGCCGATCACCGGCGCCATTCCGCCGCTGACCCACGACCAGTGGATGGAGGCCTTTCGCCTCTATCAGCAAATCCCCGAATATCAGCAGATCAACCGGGGCATGAGCCTTGCCGATTTCCAGTTCATCTTCTTCTGGGAATGGCTGCATCGGCTGCTTGGACGGCTGATCGGCGTCGCCTTCGCCCTGCCGCTGCTGTGGTTTGCATGGAAACGCGCGATCCCGGCAGGCTATGGCCCCCGTCTGGTCGCGCTGCTGGCGCTCGGCGGATTGCAGGGCGCGATCGGCTGGTGGATGGTCAAGTCCGGCCTGTCGCTGCGCACCGATGTCAGCCATTACCGGCTGGCGGTGCATTTGCTGACGGCGCTTTTCATCATCGGCGGGCTGGCCTGGACCGCGCTCGATCTGCTGGCGCTGTCCCGCAACAGTCGCGCGCGCCCCGCACGATTGCGGCCGCTGGCGCTGATCGCATTGGTGGCGCTGTTCGTGCAGTTGATGCTGGGTGCCTTCACCGCCGGGCTGGATGCGGGCTATGTGTCGAACACCTGGCCGCTGATGAACGATCATCTGGTGCCGGAAGGGATTAGCTGGCTGGGTTCGCTCTGGGTCACCGTGTCGAGCGACCCCTATCTCGTCCATTTCCTGCATCGCTGGTGGGCCTGGGGCGCTGCGCTGGCGCTGATCCTGCTGGCGCGACAGGCCAGGCGGGCCGGGCAGCGCGCCCCTTCGATCGCGATCAATGCGACGGTGGGGACGCAGATCGTTCTGGGTATCGCCACCGTCGTCAGCGGCATCGCCCTGCCGCTCGCCGTGCTGCATCAGGCGGTTGGCGCGCTGGTGGTGGCGTCGGCGGCCTGGGGTGCCCATGCCATCGGCGTGCGTCGCTTATGAGGACGATACGCGCGGCGGCGCTCTGCCTGGCGCTGCTGGTGCCGGGGATCGCGCAGGCCGAAACCATCGCCATCCCCTTTGCGCCGCCGGTCGATCAGCGTCTCACCTATCAGATCGAGCAGCACCGCCCCGTCGAAGGCAAGGTCAGCCGGTTCAGCGCAACCCGCGACCTGCGGTTCGAGAAGGCAGGGGAGGGCTATATTCTCCACGCCACACTGCAAGCCATCGACAGCGATGCGCCTGCATCTGGCGCTGAACCCTATGCCGCCGCGCTGACGCCGCTGATCGGGGTGGAGCATCATTTTCATGTCGATGCCGCGGGGCAGATCGTCGCGCTCGACAATATGGATGCGGTCTGGAGCGCGGTGCAGGCTGGCCTCGCCAAGATGCTGGCGGCGTTCGCGCCGGACACGCCGCGCCACCGGGCGCTGCTGTCGGTCCAAGCCTTGCTGTCGGGCCTGTCGCCCGACGGTCGGCTGGCGCTGCTGGCTGGCGAATTGCGGCCGCTCTTTCTGTTCGCAGGCGGCAAGGTGGAGGATGGCGCGGGGCGGGGTGTGCGGACCGTGGCGGGCGCGCCGCTGGGCCGTCCGGTCCCGGTCGAGGGCGTGCTGCGGGTGACGGCGCAGTCGGACAAGGCGCTCGATCTGGACGAGCAACTGGCGGGCAACGGGATCAATGTCGGCATCACCTACCACCTGTCGCGGCGCACCGGCCTGATCGAAAAACAGCAGCGCAATCTCATGCTGGGGACGCGCGCGGTGTCGGAAAAGCGCGAGTTGACCCCGGCCCAATAGTGACGGGTATTATTTTACCCGTCAGCAAAGCCGCCGAATCTCTTGACTTGTGACCTGCCACCGGTCATTAGCGCCCCACTTCCGGGCGTCGGCAACGGCGTCCGGTTTCCTTTTTCATTCTGGAGAATTGGCACCATGAAGGCGCTGATGAAGACCACCAAGTCGGCCTCGCCGGCGACGGTCGAAAAAAAATGGGTCCTGATCGACGCGGAAGGCCTTGTTGTTGGCCGTCTCGCTTCGACCGTGGCGAATATCCTGCGCGGCAAGCACAAGACCAGCTTCACGCCCCATGTCGATTGTGGTGACAATGTCATCATCATCAACGCGGGCAAGGTGAAGTTCACCGGCAAGAAGCTGACCGACAAAGTCTATTACAAGCACACCGGTTATGCCGGCGGCATCAAGGAAACCACCCCTGCCAAGATTTTGGAAGGCCGTTTCCCTGAGCGCGTGCTGGAAAAGGCGATCGAACGCATGATCCCGCGTGGCCCGCTGGGTCGCCAGCAGATGCGCAACCTGCGCGTGTTCGGCGGCGCCGAGCATCCGCATGAAGCCCAGAACCCGCAAGTGCTCGACTTCGCGTCGCGCAACCGCAAGAACAAGGTGGGTGCATAATGTCCGATAACCGCCAGTCCCTGTCCGATCTCGCACAGATCGCTGCCGAAGCCGCTGCGGCTCCGGTTGCCGCGCCTGCCGCTGCGCAAGCGCCTGTTGCTGAAGCCGACATCGTTGCCGATGCGCCGATCGCGCCGCCGGTTTCGACCATGCCGCTGCGCCAGCAGGAGATCGACAATCTTGGCCGCGCTTATGCGACCGGCCGCCGCAAGGATGCCGTTGCCCGCGTCTGGGTGAAGCCCGGCACCGGCAAGATCACGGTCAATGGCCGCGACCAGGAAATCTACTTCGCCCGTCCCACCCTGCGTCTGGTGATCAACCAGCCGTTCGGCGTGACCGATCGCAATGGCCAGTATGACGTGATCTGCACCGTCAAGGGCGGCGGTCTGTCGGGTCAGGCCGGTGCGGTTAAGCATGGCATCGCCCAGGCGCTGACCAAGTATGAACCGGCGCTGCGCAGCGCGGTCAAGGCCGAAGGCTTCCTGACCCGCGACAGCCGCGTTGTCGAACGTAAGAAGTACGGCAAGGCGAAGGCCCGCAAGAGCTTCCAGTTCTCGAAGCGCTAAGCGTTTCAGGCACTGTCAGACTATCGAGAAGGGGCCGGTTTTCCGGCCCCTTTTTCGTTGGGCGCGCTGAGTTTACAACATGATGACTGTGTCCATATCCGTTCGTGCTGAGTAGAGACTGAGCCTGTCGAAGGCTCGTATCGAAGCATCATGCACAGCGTTTGATCCTTCGATACGCCATTTGACCTACGGTCGTCTGCGACTCCGACTTTGCTCAATGGCTACTCAGGACGAACGGGTGTGGTGTACCCTAAAATCTTGCCATCTCCTCTAACCCTCCGCGCGCACCGCGTTGCGGCTGGCCAGGCCCATCATCACGAAGCCGGCAATGGCCGCGACGATATTGGCGCTGGCTGCACCGATCGTGCCGTAGAGCGGCAGCAGCGCGGCCTGCATCCCCAGCAGCAGCGCGGTCGAGATGAAGGTGATGCGCAGTGACAGGCCCGCCCGGTCGGTCGCCATCAGCAGCGGGCGATAGCTGACCCCGATCAGGTCGATGCAGGCGGCAATGCCCAGCAGCAGCAGCAGCGGATAGGCGGGCAGGAAGTCGCGCCCGGCGATCAGCCCCAGCAGCGGATGGCCGATGATCAGGATCAGCGCGATGATGACCGCGCCCGCGACCAGCGCCAGCCGGTTGGTGCGGCGGAACAGCGCGCCCAGCGCTTCGCCGCCCTGACTGCCGCTGCGCGACAGTTCGACGAAGATGCTGCGCGACAATAGCCCCGAAATCTTGGTCAGCGAATTGGCGAGCTGGTTGGCGAGGCGATAGAGGCCCGCGCCGACTGGCCCCACGAACAGGCCCACCACCAGCACCGCGACCTGCTGCCCCATGGACGACAGGCTGGTCTGGAGGTTGGTGGCGGTCAGGAAGCCGATGATGCCGGGATTTTCCGCCCGTGCGTACATCGCCCGGCCCGCGCGCCACTGGCCGATCCGCCCGCGCCCTTCGCGCAGTGCCAGCCACCAATAGGCGATGGCGCAGAGCAGTTCGGCCGCGCCCCAGGCGATCAGGAAGCCGGTGATCGTCGGCATCAGCCATAGCGCCGCGACCGCGCCGATCATCCGGCCCACGGGAATCATGGTTTCGGCGAGCGCGGCGGAATCGAACCGGTCGAACAGGCGCAATATGCCGGTGGGGCTGGACCGGATGGTGATCATCATCACCATGCAGAAGATCCAGGCCTGCCACCCCATGCCCGGCGGCAGTTCGAGCAGCCCGCCAAAGGCCAGGATGATGAAGGCGGCAATCGCCCCGCCCACCACGGCGGAGGCAAGATCAATGAGGATACAGAAGCGCAAAACCCGGTTCAGCGCGTCGGCGTTGCCGGTGGCCAGATGGGTCTGGCCATAACGCACGACGATCTGCCAGCTGTCGAAACTGGTGATGGTCTTGATGACCGTCGCGGCGCTCAGCACCAGCGCGAACCGCCCGAAATCGGCAACGCCCAGCGTCCGGGTAACGATGGCGAGATAGGCAAGGCTCAACACCGCGCCCACGCCCTTGCCCCCCAGCAGCCAGCCGGTATTGGCCAAGATGCGGGAAAAGCCGTCCTGTGCTGCGCCGGGCTTGGGTTTCGCCATCATTCTGCTTTCCAGCCCTCGCCGCATTGTAATTCCCGTTCGTTTCGAGCGAAGTCGAGAAACGTTGCGCGCGGTTTCTCGACTTCGCTCGAAATGAACGGATAAAGTTGAAGTCGATCCGCTCTAGGCGTTGCGAACGTCAGTTTGAAGCCGCCTTTTTTTCGGCCAATTTCCCCTCTAAAGACCCGCGCCATGACCATCACCAAAGCCATCATCCTGTCCGCGGGGCAAGGATCGCGCCTGTTGCCGCTGACCCGCGACGTGCCCAAATGCATGATCGACTTCAACGGCCGCACCCTGATCAGCTGGCAGATCGCCGCGCTGGTCGCCAATGGCGTGACCGATATCGTGGTGGTAACGGGTTTCCGCACCGAACGGGTCGAGGATCATGCGCTGCAATTGTATCGCGAGACCGGCGCGCGCATCCGCTGCGTGTTCAATCCCTTCTTTCAGGTGGCCGATAACCTTGGCACCTGCTGGATCGTGCGGGAGGAGATGGACCGGGACTTCATCATCCTGAACGGCGATACCATCGTGTCGGACGAGATCGTCGCGAAACTCATTGCGGGAGCCAGGGACGCCATCACCGTGACCGTCGATGTGAAGGCGGACGGCGACTATGACGATGATGATATGAAGGTGAACCGCGATGACAGCGGCCGCCTGCACCATATCGGCAAGCGGCTGCTGCCGCCCGACACCAATGCCGAATCGATCGGGATGCTGGCTTTCACCGGCGAAGGCCCGGCGATCTTCCGCAACCAGATCGACCAGATGATGCGCACCCCCGAAGGCGTCGAACGCTGGTATCTGCGCGCCATCGACATCATCGCCAAGGGCAACCGCGTCGGCACCGCCTCCATTGAGGGGCTGGAATGGCAGGAGGTCGATTTCCATCAGGATGTCGAGGCGGCGACGGCGCTGACGGCGAAGTGGGTCGCCGAAGGGCGCTACGGGCAGTAGGCGAAGCGAGGGTTAAACAAACGCGCGGCTATATCATTTCGCTATCGAAACACCCCTTCAGCCACGCTTTCACATTGTCCAGCTCACTGTCCAGCTTGACCGCGGCACCAAGGTCCGGTTGGCCCGGCCAGCCTGAATCCGCCACACTCACACCCGCCGCGCTGCGTGTCCCCTCATAGCGGGGGATGACGTGGAAATGGACATGGGGGTCGACCATCATCAGCATCAGATAGTTGATCTTCGCATAGTCGACTGCCCTGGTCAGCGCGGCTTCGATCGTCGCGGTGACGGTCTTGAGTTCGGCATGGGCTTGCGCGGGCAGATCACCGAACGCCGTCGCGTCGCTTTTCGCCGCCAGGATCAGCGACCCCAGCGTCGGCTGGGCCGGGCGGAGCAGCACGACCCAGTGGGTGAACTCCGCGATCAGCGTGGCGGGCCAGCCGAATTTCTCGATCGTGGGGTTCATGGCCGGGCCTGCTCCATCCAGCTGACGATCGGCTGGCCCGACCGCTTGACGGCATAGGCCTGCGCCAGCCGCACGGCGTGGACGACCAGCGAGATCATCGTCCACCAGGCGAGCGCGATCAGGCCGATGTCGGGGCGGGCGAAGAGCAGCGACACGAACAGGATGACCATATTGGGATTGCGCCGCGCGGTGATCAGGCGGAACTGGCTGTCGAAGCGCTGCCAGACATGGATGTCCATGCCGAAATCCTTTAGGAACATCCCCTCGATCAGTCGTTGCAGCACATAGCCCGCGATCACCGCCGCCATGACCAGCGCGAAGGTCTGGGTCGACAATGCCAGCCCCCAATAGACCAGCCCCGTCCCCCAGAAATACCACCAGAAGGGCGGGTGGACCAGATCGACGCCATGGTCGATCACATTGCCCCA
The DNA here is from genome assembly GCF_003591655.1 of Sphingobium terrigena. Taxonomy (GTDB): domain Bacteria; phylum Pseudomonadota; class Alphaproteobacteria; order Sphingomonadales; family Sphingomonadaceae; genus Sphingobium; species Sphingobium terrigena. The sequence continues at coordinate 212,378 of NZ_QVRA01000006.1, read as the reverse complement.
TTTGGACGAGGTGATGGTGCAGCGGGCGAGTTTGCCGTCCACCGTATCCAGCACCATGAAGATGAAGCCGGAGAGGAAGCCGGTCCAATACATGCCCTGCGCGAACAGCCAGGTTGCGAGAAGGCAGAGGGTGACACCGATCACCGACACCATGTTCGGGGTCATGCGCAGCTGCGCGGCGATGCGGGTCAGGACCAGCGCCAGTTCGGGCCAGAGATATTTGGTCAGGACATCGGTCACGCCCTTATAGGCGCCGAAATAGCTTTGCCGCTCGATCGCCCGCCGGGTCGTGGGGGTCAATTCGCGCACCATCGGCTGTTCCAGCTTGCGCAGCTGGCGGTTGTAGAGGGTGCGGCCGTCCGACAGGTCGATGATATGGGGTGCGGTCAGCGGATCGCTGCCCAACGGCACCTGGCCCACGATCGGCGTATCGCCCCAGACGAACAGGGTGCCCGGCGTCTCGATCGCGAGGCGCAGCAGCAGCGGATCGAAGGCGTAGGTGAGGTTGAACAGCAGTTCGTGGCCCGCCGCCAGCGTGCTGCCATTCTTCGCGGCACTTTCCGCCATGCGGCGGCTGCGTTCGGCATTGGTCATGCCCCAGATCGGCGTTACATTCTCACCAATCAGGCGGACGGGACCAAGGGTGGTTGTAAGGGTCTGGCTCATATATGCGCCTTCGCGAAGTTCAGGATGAGGTCGGCCTGCCGCTGGGACGCGGGGATGGGGGAAAGGTCGATGGAATCGCGCATGGCCGCTTCCTGAGCAGCAACGAAGCCCGGTTGCAAGTCTGCGGCGCGGGCGAGGGTGGCGGGCAGGGCGTCGGTGCTATCGATCAGCTGGCCGAGTTTCCAGTGGGCGAAGGCTTCGCTGCTGGCATCGCGCCGGTCGAGATTGAGGAAGATGCAGGGGCGCGGCTGGATCAGGAACTCATAGACCTGGCTGGACACGTCGCCGAGATAGACGTCGGCGCTCATCGTATAGCTCATGTCGATCGAGTGGCGGCTGCCCATGTCGACGCGGATATGCGGCGCGGCGCTGACAATGGGAGCGACGGCGCGCGCCAGCTTGGTGTGGGGGGCGATGATGACGTTCCAGCCGGTCAGCGCCTCCAGTGCCGCCATCACCGCCGGGCCATGAGTGACCCATGACGAGAGCTTTGGGTCGAAATGGGGATTATAGAGCAGCACCGGGCGGTCATTATCGAAGAATCGCTGGCGGGGCGCTTTCAGCTCGAATTTGGGATAGCCGCCGACGGCGACTGTATCGGGGGTGCAAAGGCCGCGCTCGATCAGGCGGCGGCGGTCCTTTTCGCCTGCGACAAGCGTCAGGTCGAAATCGGCATGGCGTTTCTTATAGCCGCCTTCGCGGTCGCCCGCGCCATGTTTGATGAGGATGAGGCGGGTTGAAAAACCGGGGACGCGGCGCGCCCAGGCGGTGGAAATCTCGGTCGTCACCAGCACAGGGAAACGGGCGATGGTGGGATAGTTGAGCAGCAGCGTAGCGAGCCGCGAGGGCTGACGGAACAGCGAGTCGGCGCGGCCGGGCGGACGGCGCAAACGCACCGGGATCAGCCGTTTTTCCGGGTCATAGCTGGCGACCAACGCCAATATCTGGTCGGAGGGAGAGAGGATGCTGACCCCCACGCCGGGGCGGCGTGCCAGCTCCAGCGCGGCGGGCAGCCAGTGGTAGAGCTGTTGCGCTTCGGCAATGGCGAGAAAGGCTATATCCATCAGGTCACAAACGCTCCCACAGGACCAGTCGCCTAGCGGCGATGTCGGGGCAGATGCAAGGGCGGTGGCGTCTTTCCCTTTTGTAGGTGCTGGACCTTTGCTTATTTTTTGTTATGCGGGCCGCGACCGAACGACACTCTGAAAGAGGCTCGACGAGCGATGGCCGAATTTGCGTTGCCCAAGAACAGCAAGATCAGCGGTAAGGGGGTAACCCACCCTGCGCCCGCAGGTGCGACGAAAGTGCGCAGCTTCAAGGTCTATCGCTATGATCCCGACTCCGGGCAGAATCCGCGTTACGACACCTATGAGATTGATCTCGACAATTGCGGCCCGATGGTTCTGGACGCGCTGATCAAGATCAAGAATGAATATGATCCGACGCTGACCTTCCGCCGCTCGTGCCGTGAAGGCATTTGCGGTAGCTGTTCGATGAACATGAACGGCAAGAATGGTCTGGCCTGCACCACCGCGATCGAGGAATGTTCGGGCAAGGATGTGCGGATCACCCCGCTGCCGCATATGGACGTGATCAAGGATCTGGTCCCTGACTTCACCCATTTCTACGCGCAGTATAATTCGATCCAGCCCTGGCTTAAGACCGTGTCGCCGCCGCCGTCGGGCAAGGAGCGGCTCCAGTCGCCCGCCGACCGCGAGAAGCTGGACGGCCTCTATGAGTGCATTCTGTGCGCCTGCTGTTCGACCAGCTGCCCGTCCTATTGGTGGAACTCGGACAAGTTCCTTGGCCCGGCGATCCTGTTGCAGGCCTATCGCTGGCTGGCGGACAGCCGAGACGAATATACCGGCGATCGCCTCGACGAGCTGGAAGATCCCTTCCGCCTCTATCGCTGCCACACCATCATGAACTGCGCGAATGTTTGCCCCAAGGGTCTGTCCCCGGCCAAGGCGATTGCCGAAACCAAGAAGATGATGGTCGAGCGGCAGCTCTGATTGCTGTGAGTGGAACAGGGGCGATTGCCTCCGCCGCACTGGCGGAGGACTGGAGCGGCTGGCGGCGTTGGGGCGAGCCTGACGTGGACGATTTCCTGTCCGTCATCGGCAGCGGCTATGCGCGCAGCGATGCGCCGGGCCGGGCGCAGGTCGCGCTGGAGGTGCAGCCGCTGCACATGAACCGCTATGGCAATCTGCACGGTGGCTTTGCGGCAGGCTTTGCCGACCACGCCTATTTCGTCGCGCTGTGGGCAATGGGGCGCAAGGACCAGAGGGAGGCGCTGACGATCGACCTGTCGATGCAATATATGGGTCTGGGCAAGGTTGGCGTGCCGATGATCGCCGATGTCGAACTGCTCAAGGAAACCGGCAAGATGATGTTCCTGCGCATGACTATCGCGCAGGGCGGTGGCCTGATCGCGGCCTCGACAGCGACGCTCCGCAAGGTGCCTGCGCCCAAGTGACAGGGGTGATTGCCCGATATGATGCGCTGATCGCCGCGGGCGAATTGCGCGCCGATCCTGATCAGCGCGCCGCGGCGCTGCGGCTCGATGCCTTGCAGCAGGAGCTGGAAGCGGTACCTGCGCGTGGTTCGACGCTGTGGAAATTGTTGCGCAAGGTACCTGAGCCGCCGCGCGGTCTCTATATGTGGGGCGGGGTCGGGCGCGGCAAGTCGATGCTGATGGACCTGTTCTTCGACACGGTGAAGATCCAGCGCAAGAAGCGCGCGCATTTCCATGAATTTATGCTCGACGTCCATGCCCGGCTCGCCGAAGCGCGCAAGTCGGAGAAGGGCGATCCGATCCCGCCGGTGGTGGATTCGCTGGCCGACGAAGCGCGGCTGCTCTGTTTTGACGAGATGGTCGTCAATAATATGGCGGACGCGGCGATCATGTCGCGGCTGTTCACCGGGCTGCTGGAAAAGCGGGTGACGATCGTCACCACGTCCAACCGCGAACCCGACGAACTCTACAAGAACGGCCTTAATCGCCAGCTTTTCCTGCCTTTCATCGATTTGATCAAGGATCGGCTGGACGTGCTGACCCTGAATGGCCCGACCGATTATCGCCGCGATCGTCTGGGCGACGCGACGCTGTGGCATTGCCCCAATGGCGACGCGGCGACACAAGCGCTCAGCACTGCTTTCTTCCGCCTGACCGATTACCCCCCGTCCGATCGCGCCCATGTGCCGTCGGAGGATATCCCGGTGCAGGGCGGCCGCACGTTGCATGTCCCCAAGAGCCTGAAGGGCGTGGCGGTCTTTTCCTTCAAGCGCCTTTGTGCCGAAGCGCGGGGCGCGCCCGACTATCTGGCGATCGCGCGCAAATATCATACGATCATCATCGTCGGCATCCCGGTGCTGGGACCGGAAAACCGCAACGAGGCGGCGCGCTTCGTGACGCTGATCGACTCGCTCTACGAATATAAGGTCAAATTGCTGGCATCCGCCGATGCTGAACCGGCCCGGCTCTACCCGGAGGGCGATGGTGCGTTCGAATTTGAGCGGACCGTATCGCGGCTGATGGAAATGCAGTCGGACGACTATCTCGCGCTGGGTCACGGTCCTAAATAAGCCGCGCTCCAAGGCCTATCCTACCGTGCGGCGCCGTCATCATGGCGCAATCTTCTTGCTGAAAACCGGGAAAAACAGGCCGGATGCTTTCCATGGGGAAAGCATCCGGCAGGATACCGCTGCAGGGACAGCTCGGCGGCCAGGGTAGGAGCCGGGAGCGACAGGGTGTTGCGGCCGCTTATCGCAATTGCGAATGAATTGCAAAGATAATTTGTTTCTACGGTCTTTGTTAGTTGAAACCCCCGACTTATCGGCTTAAGCGGGCCATCAATTCCAGAATTCACGTCTTGGAGGATGACAGACATATGGCCCGTAACAAGATCGCGCTCATTGGCGCTGGTAATATTGGCGGCACGCTCGCGCATCTCGCGGCTCTGAAGGGTCTGGGCGACATCGTCCTGTTCGACGTCGTGGAAGGTGTGCCCCAGGGCAAGGCGCTGGACCTGTCGCAATGCGCGTCGGTCGAAGGCTTCGACGCCAAGATCACCGGTTCCAATGATTATGCCGATATTGCGGGCGCGGACGTCATCATCGTCACCGCCGGTGTCGCCCGCAAGCCGGGCATGAGCCGCGACGACCTGCTGGGCATCAACCTGAAGGTCATGAAGGCCGTGGGCGAGGGCATTGCCGCCAACGCGCCCGACGCCTTCGTCATCTGCATCACCAACCCGCTCGACGCGATGGTGTGGGCGCTGCGTGAATTTTCGGGCCTGCCCCACAACAAGGTCGTCGGCATGGCCGGTGTGCTGGACAGCTCGCGCTTCAACCATTTTCTGGCCGAAGAATTCAACGTGTCGGCCAAGGATGTCACCAGCTTCGTTCTGGGTGGCCATGGCGACACGATGGTGCCCGTCATCGAATATTCGACCGTCGCGGGCATCCCGGTCCCCGACCTCATCAAGCAGGGTCGTTCGACCCAGGAGCGTATCGACGCCATCGTCGCTCGTACCCGTTCGGGCGGCGGCGAGATCGTTGCGCTGCTCAAGACCGGTTCGGCCTTCTATGCGCCCGCCACCAGCGCGATCGCGATGGCCGAATCCTATCTGGGCGACAAGAAGCGCCTGCTGCCCTGCGCCGCGAACCTGACCGGCCAATATGGCATCGACAATCTCTATGTCGGCGTGCCTGTCATCATCGGCAAGGATGGCGTCGAGCAGGTCATCGAGATCGCGCTGAACGACGAAGCCAAGGCGAACCTCAATGTGTCGGTCGACGCGGTCAAGGAACTGCTGGACGCCTGCAAGGCGATCGATCCTTCGCTCGCCTGAGATTTACGAGCTGCACCGTTTCGTTCCAGGTAAGTGCGCAGCCTGGAACGGGACGCTTTAGACCCCAAGTGCCACTTCCACGGGATATAAAGGGACACATATGTCCATATTGGTGAACAAGAACACCAAGGTCATCACCCAGGGTATGACCGGTGCCACCGGCACGTTCCACACCGAGCAGGCGCTCGCCTATGGCACCCAGATGGTTGCGGGCGTCACGCCGGGCAAGGGCGGTTCGACCCATATCGGCCTGCCCATGTTCGACACGGTTCTGGAAGCCAAGACCAAGACCGGTGCGGATGCGTCGGTCGTCTATGTGCCGCCACCATTTGCCGCCGATTCGATTCTGGAAGCGATCGACGCGGAAATCCCGCTGATCATCTGCATCACCGAAGGCATCCCGGTGCTGGACATGGTCCGCGTCAAGCGCGCGCTGTCGGGCAGCAAGTCGCGCCTGATCGGTCCGAACTGCCCCGGTGTGCTGACCCCCAATGAATGCAAGATCGGCATCATGCCCGGTTCCATCTTCAAGGCGGGCAGCGTCGGCGTCGTTTCGCGTTCGGGCACTTTGACCTATGAAGCGGTGTTCCAGACGTCGAATGCTGGCCTGGGCCAGACCACGGCGGTCGGCATCGGCGGCGATCCGGTCAATGGCACCAACTTCATCGACGTGCTGGAGCTGTTCCTGGCCGACGACGCCACCGAATCGATCATCATGATCGGCGAAATCGGCGGCGACGCGGAAGAGCAGGCGGCACAGTTCCTGATCGACGAGGCCAAGCGCGGCCGCAAGAAGCCGATGGCCGGCTTCATCGCCGGTCGCACGGCGCCTCCGGGCCGTCGCATGGGCCATGCCGGCGCGATCGTGTCGGGTGGCAAGGGTGATGCGGAAAGCAAGATCGCCGCGATGGAAGCTGCGGGCATCAAGGTTGCTGCCAGCCCGTCCGAGCTGGGCACGACCCTGCTGGAAGTGCTGAAGGGCTGAACGAGCCTGGTAAGGCGGCCGGGCTGCACCCCGGCCGTCCTTTGCCCGACCGCGACTGCACGCGGCACGGATGGGATAAGATGATGGGTTACGAAAACCAGGATTTTGAAGTCGAGCAAGGCCCAAGCTGGGCACGCCCGAACTGGCCTTTGTCAGATACCGATGACCTGACCGGGGCGCTGGACCCAACGCAGATGCAGGTCGCCGTGAAGGCCGCCGCCAAGTCGGCAGGTAAGACGGTGTCGGACGCCGATATCGCGCAGGCGGCCGAGGACGCCATCCGCGCGCAGATGCTGATCCGTACCTATCGCGTGCGCGGGCATCTGGCAGCCAATCTCGATCCGCTTGGCCTGACCCAGCGCGATCTGCCGGCCGATCTGACGCCCGAATATCATGGCCTGACCGACCTCAATAAAAAGATCTTCCTGGGCGGGACGCTGGGGCTCCAGTTCGCCAGCGTCAGCGAGATCGTCGCCATCCTGCGCGCCAATTATTGCGGCAATGTTGGCCTGGAATATATGCACATCGCCGATGTGGAGGAGCGCCGCTTTCTGCAGGACCGGCTGGAGGGCAAGGACAAGGAAATCATCTTCACGCCCGAAGGCAAGAAGGCGATCCTGGCCAAGGTCATCCAGGGCGAGCAATATGAGAAATTCCTGGGCCGCAAATATGTCGGCACCAAGCGTTTTGGTCTGGATGGTGGCGAGTCCATGATCCCGGCGCTCGAAGCGGTCATCAAATATGGCGGCCAGTCGGGCATCCGCGAAATCGTCTATGGCATGGCCCATCGTGGCCGCCTGAACGTGCTGGCCAATGTGATGGCCAAGGGCTTCCGCGTCATTTTCCACGAATTTTCTGGTGGCACCGCCAACCCGGAAGATGTCGGCGGGTCCGGCGACGTCAAATATCACCTCGGCACTTCGACCGACCGCGAATTTGACGGGATCAAGGTCCATATGTCGCTGGTCCCCAACCCATCGCACCTTGAAACCGTCGATCCGGTGGTGCTGGGCAAGGTGCGTGCGCAGCAGACGTTCCGCGACGACCTGGCCAAGCATGAGCAGGTTTTGCCGGTGCTCATCCATGGCGACGCGGCCTTTGCGGGCCAGGGTATCGTTTGGGAATGCCTCGGCTTTTCCGGCGTCGCGGGTTACAATACCGGCGGCTGCATCCATTTCATCGTCAACAACCAGGTCGGTTTCACCACCAGCCCGCAATTTTCGCGCGGCTCGCCCTATCCGTCGGACGTGGCGAAGGGCGTGCAGGCGCCGATCCTGCATGTGAATGGCGACGATCCCGAAGCGGTGACCTTCGCCTGCAAGCTGGCGGTGGAATATCGCCAGACCTTCCATCGCGACATCGTGATCGACATGTGGTGCTATCGCCGCTTCGGTCACAATGAGGGGGACGAGCCTTCGTTCACCCAGCCGCTGATGTATGCGAAAATTCGCCAGCATCCCCCGGTCAGCGACGTCTATGCCACGCGCCTGAAGGCGCAGGGCGTGATCGACGACGATTATGTGACCAAGGCGACGGGCGACTTCGTCAACCATCTGGAAGAAGAGTTTGAGGCGTCCAAAAGCTACAAGGCCAACAAGGCCGACTGGTTTGCGGGTCGCTGGTCGGGGCTGCACAAGCCTGCTGACGCCGAAACGACGCGCCAGAGCGTAGAGTCGGCGATTGCGCCCAAGCTGTTCGACAGCCTAGGCAAGACGCTGACCACCGTGCCGAAGGGCCATGTCGTCCACAAGACGCTCCAGCGCGTGCTGGATGCGAAGGCCGAGATGTTCAAGTCTGGCGCTAATTTCGATTGGGCGACCGGCGAGGCGCTGGCCTTCGGTTCGCTCCTGTCGGAAGGCTATGGCGTGCGACTGTCGGGCCAGGATTCGGGGCGCGGCACGTTCAGCCAGCGGCATTCGGTCTGGGTCGACCAGAATACGGAAAAGAAATATGTTCCGCTGTCGACCGTGCCGCATGGCCGGTTCGAGGTGCTGGACAGCCCCTTGTCCGAATATGGCGTGCTCGGCTTTGAATATGGCTATGCGCTGGCCGACCCCAAGAGCCTGGTACTGTGGGAGGCGCAGTTTGGCGATTTCGCCAATGGCGCGCAGATCATCTTCGACCAGTATATCGCGTCGTCGGAAACCAAGTGGCTGCGCTCCAACGGCCTAGTCTGCCTGTTGCCGCATGGCTATGAAGGGCAGGGGCCGGAACATAGCTCGGCGCGTCTGGAACGCTTCCTGCAACTCTGCGCGGAAGGCAATATCCAGATCGCCAACATCACCACGCCGGCCAATTATTTCCACGTCCTGCGCCGCCAGATGCTGCGGCCGTTCCGCAAGCCGTTGATCATCATGACGCCCAAGTCGCTGCTGCGGCACAAGCTGGCGGTGAGCAGTGCCAAGGATTTCCAGGGCGACACGCATTTCATGCGCATCCTGTCGGATAGCAATCCGGCGCCGGACGCGGAAACCAAGCGGCTGGTCCTATGTTCGGGCAAGGTCGCCTATGACCTGATCGAGGCGCGCGATGCAGCGGGGGACAAGAACACCCAGATCGTCCGTATCGAGCAGCTCTATCCCTTCCCGACCGACGCATTGGCCGTCCGTCTGAAGCGGATGACCAACCTGACCGAAGTGATCTGGTGCCAGGAGGAGCCACGCAATAATGGCGCGTGGTTCCATGTCGAACCCTATATCGAGGAAGCGCTGGCGAGTGCCGGCAAGGCGCCGATGCGCGCCCGCTATGCCGGTCGCAAGGCATCGGCGTCGCCCGCTACGGGGCTCGCCAAACGCCATGTCGCCGAACAGGGCGCCCTCGTCGCCGATGCGCTGGGTCACAGCGTTCGTGAAGAAATCCGTCGCCAGAAGAAAGGCTGAACAAGCTCATGGCCACTGAAGTCAAAGTCCCTACCCTGGGCGAATCCGTTACCGAAGCAACTGTGGGCCAGTGGCTCAAAAAGCCCGGTGAAGCTGTCGCGCTCGACGAGCCCATCGTCAGCCTGGAAACCGACAAGGTCGCGGTTGACGTGCCAGCGCCGGTCGCAGGCACGCTGGGCGACATCATCGCCAAGGAAGGCGAGACGGTGAATGTCGGCGCATTGTTGGCGCTGATCAACGAGGGCGCTGCGGCTGCTGCCGCGCCTGCCGCTGCGCCCGCTGCGAAGGCGGAGGCTGCTGCGCCGGCTCCCGCCGCTTCGGCGGCTGCGCCTGTGGCGTCGGACGAAGATGATGGTGGTAACCTGACCCTGTCGCCCGCCGTGCGCCGCCTGGTGCTGGAACATGGGCTGGACCCCAGCAAGATCAAGGGCACCGGCAAGGACGGTCGCCTGACCAAGGATGACGTGACGGCGGCTGTCGCGGCTGGCACGGCCAAGGCTGCGGCTGCAACGGCTGTGGCGGCGGCTCCTGCCGCTGCTGCCCCGGCTTCCGGTCCGAGTCGCGCGCAAGAGCGGGTCAAGATGACCCGCCTGCGCCAGACTGTCGCAAAGCGGCTGAAGGAAGCGCAGAACAACGCCGCGCTGCTGACCACCTTCAACGATGTCGACATGACCGCGGTCATCGAGGCGCGGGCCAAATATAAGGACCTGTTCGAGAAGAAGCATGGCGTCCGTCTGGGCTTCATGGGCTTCTTCACCAAGGCTGTCTGCATGGCGCTGAAGGACATTCCCGGCGTCAACGGCCAGATCGAGGGCGACGAGATCGTCTATAACGACTTTTGCGACATTTCGGTCGCGGTGTCGGCCCCGACCGGTCTGGTCGTCCCGGTCATCCGCAATGCCGAAAGCATGAGCGTTGCGACGATCGAAAAGACGATTGGCGACTTTGGCCGCAAGGCCAAGGAAGGCAAGTTGACGATGGAAGATATGAAGGGCGGCACCTTCACCATCTCCAACGGCGGCGTGTTCGGCAGCCTGATGTCCACCCCGATCATCAACCCGCCCCAGTCGGCGGTGCTGGGCCTCCACCGCATCGAGGACCGTCCGGTCGTGCGTGACGGGCAGGTCGTGGTGCGTCCGATGATGTATCTGGCGCTGTCCTACGACCATCGCCTAATCGATGGTCGTGAGGCGGTGACCTTCCTGGTCGCGGTGAAGAATGCGATCGAGGATCCGACCCGTCTGCTGATCGACCTGTAACAAATAATATTTATCGTCACCCCGGCGAAAGCCGGGGTCTCGCTTGTTCTTGCAACGAAAAAGAGAGATGCCAGCCTTCGCTGGCATGACGGGTGAAGGGAAGTCCCATGTCCGATTTCGATTATGACGTTCTGGTGATCGGCGCTGGCCCCGGCGGCTATGTCGCCGCGATCCGGGCGGCGCAGCTGGGCCTGAAAGTGGCGTGTGCAGAAAGCCGCGAGACGCTGGGCGGCACATGCCTGAACGTCGGTTGCATCCCGTCCAAGGCGCTGCTCCATGCGTCCGAACTGTATGACGAAGCGGCCAATGGCACGCTGGCGAAGCTCGGCGTCAAGATCGACAAGATGAGCCTGGACCTGCCCACCATGCAGGGGCAGCGGGTTGACGCGGTCAAGGGGCTGACCGGCGGCATCGAGTTCCTGTTCAAGAAAAACAAAGTGACCTGGCTCAAGGGCCTGGCCAGCTTCACCGGCGCTAACACGGTCGTGGTTGGTGGCGAGACGGTGACGGCCAAGAATATCGTCATCGCCACCGGATCGTCGGTCATGCCGCTGCCCGGTGTCGAGGTTGATAATGCGGGCGGCCAGATCGTCGATTCGACCGGTGCGCTGGAGCTGGACAAGGTGCCGGGGCATCTGGTGGTCGTCGGCGGCGGCGTCATCGGCCTGGAACTGGGCAGCGTATGGCGTCGGCTGGGGTCCAAGGTGACGGTCGTGGAATATCTCGACCAGATCCTGCCTGGCATGGATGGCGAAATCCGCAAGGAAGCCAACAAGATCTTCAAGAAGCAGGGCTTTGAATATAAGCTCAGCACCAAGGTGACCGGCGCGAAGGCGGGCAAGAAGGGCGTGACCCTGACGGTCGAGCCTGCCGCTGGTGGTGCCCCCGAAACCATCGAGGCGGATGTTGTGCTGGTGTCGATCGGCCGTCGTGCCAATACCGATGGCCTCGGCCTCGACAAGATCGGGCTGGAGCTGAACAAGCGCGGCCAGATCGAAACGGATCATGAGTTCGGCACCAAGGTGCCGGGCGTCTGGGCGATCGGCGATGTGATCCCCGGCCCGATGCTGGCGCACAAGGCCGAGGATGAAGGCATTGCCGTTGCGGAAAATATCGCGGGCCTGACCGGTATCGTGAACCATGACCTGATCCCCGGCGTCGTCTATACCAAGCCCGAAATTGCGGGCGTGGGGCTGACCGAGGAACAGGCCAAGGAGAAGGGGCCGATCAAGGTCGGCAAATTCCCGATGATGGCCAACAGCCGCGCCAAGACCAATCATGAGCCGGACGGCTTTGTGAAAGTCATCGCCGACGCCGAAACCGACAAGGTGCTGGGCGTTTGGATCATCGCGGTCCCGGCAGGCACGATGATCGCGCAGGTGGTGCAGGCCATGGAATTTGGCGCGTCGAGCGAGGACATCGCCTATACCTGCCACGCGCACCCGACGCATAGCGAGGCGATCAAGGAAGCGGCGATGGCGGTGACTGGCAAGCCGATCCATATGTGATTGGGTCAGTCAGCGAGCGACAACAAAAAAAGGCCTTCGCATTGCGGAGGCCTTTTCTTTGGGATTATATGTCTGACAACCAATCCGAAAAAAGCTCGGCTATCTGTGGAACGTGTCTCCCGGAGTTCTCTCCGGGAGACACCGGCCTAACCATTAAGATAGGCTATAGCCTGATCCGGTTACCCGGACTTGTCGACGGTGATGACCTCAAAATCCAACCCCGCGCGCTTCAATGAACTGCCTCGGCCCTACGATATCGCGAACTGGATTTTGTTCTCCCGGACTTCAATCCCAAAAGGGAAAGGCTTGGCTATTAAGCAAAGGGCCAGGCAAGAGGAGATTAAACTTCATCTCAACCACCTCCTTTCTATCAGAGGCAAAGAAAGGGTATCATTGCGGCAGATTGGAGTCCACGTTGATTTAGCTGCTCCGGCTCGGGCTTCCCCTTTGCCACCTTCTTGTGCCTGTCATCTCAACGGGCCTCGTCCTCGTCCCCGCCGTGTTCGCGGGCTGTTTCTTTGAATCTATCGAATTGGGTATTCTCGTCTGTCACAAATTTGTTTGCAAAGTATATAATCGCCTTTTTTGGCGAGCATGACAGGCTTAAAAGTCAGGCCGCCGCTTCGCCTGAAATGCGGCTACGCCCTCGGCAAAATCGGGCAGGGTGAAGGCGTCGCGGAACATGGCGAGAGTCGTGTCGTCATCATCGGCCTGACCGTCCAGTATGCGGCGGATGATCGCTTTGGATGCGCGGACGCTATGCTGCGCGTTGGTGGCGATGGTGTGGGCCAGGGCGGTCGCGGCGACGAGGGGATCGGCGGCGATTTCGTCGATCAGGCCGATGGCGAGGGCATCGTCCGCATTGTGTAACGCGCCGGTGAAGAGGATGCGTTTAGCGCGAGCCGGACCGACCAGATCGACCAGCAATTTGGTGTCGAACAGCGAATAGACGATGCCGAGCTTTGCAGGCGTGATCCCCAGCCGCGCGGTGGGCGACGCAATGCGCAGGTCGCAGGCGATGGCGAGGCCGCAGCCGCCGCCGACGCAATCGCCGTCGATCGCGGCGATGACCGGCTTGGGCGCATGAGCGAGGGAATATTGGCTGGCGCGGATCGCGGCCTGATTGGCTATGCGCCAGCTTTCCTCGCCGCTGTGATCGGCAAATTCGCCGATGTCGGCTCCCGCGCAGAAGAGGCCGGGTGTGGCGGAGGCGAGGATCAGAACGCGGACCTGATCGTCCGCCATTGCCTGGCCCACCAGCAGGGGCAGGCTTTCCCACATCGCCTGCGTCATCGCGTTCCGGCGGGTCGGGCGGTCGATCAGCAGGCGGGCGATTGCGCCGTCCAGCTCCAGCCGCAGTGTCATTGCGGCCAGCTTTCGAGCAAGGGCAGCAGTGCATCGAAATGGTCGATGACGGCATCTGCGGCGAGATTTTCGACCGGGCCGTCGAGAAAGCCGAAGCTGACGGCGATGCTGGGGATGCCGGCATTGCGCGCGCCCGCTATGTCGTTGATGGTATCGCCGATGAAGATCGTCCGGCCACCGCCTGCGCGCGCGATCATGGCGTGGATCGGGGCTGGATCGGGCTTGGCGATGCCGACCGTGTCGCCGCCGACGATGCTGGCGAAACGGGACGTCAGGCCAAGTTGATCCATCAGCGGGAGGGTGAAGCGTTCCGCCTTGTTGGTGCAGATGGCGAGTTTGACACCAGCCGCTGCCAGCGCGTCCATCGCCGCGACCAGGCCGGGATAGGGGACGGAATGGGCGCTGAGGTTGGCCTGATAATAGTCGAGCAGGACTGGGAGCAATTGCGCCAGTGTCGCATCGTCATAGCCACCCGACGCATCGAGCGCGCGTTCGAGCATGACCTTGGCACCCTTGCCGACGAAAGGCCTGATGGCTTCGACCGGAAAGGGCGGACGGTCGATCGTGGCGATGGCGTGATTGACCGCGGCGGCAAGGTCTCCGCTGGTGTCGATCAGTGTGCCGTCGAGGTCGAAGCCAACGATATCGAAAGGAATTTTTGCCATGGCCGCGCCATGCCGCGACCGCGGTGGCAAAGGCAAGCCAAACATGGCAGAGCCATGGGCCATAGACCCATTTATGAGGGACATCCTTATCGTGACCGCCAGCCGTCCTCTTGCCGTCATCATCCTTGCCGCCGGGCAGGGTACGCGCATGAAATCGTCGCTGCACAAGGTGCTGCATCCGGTCGCGGGGCGGCCGATGCTGCTGCACCTGCTGGCAAGCGTTTCCGGGCTGGAGCCGGAGCGGCAGGTGGTCGTGGTCGGCGCGGGCCGGGAACAGGTCGAGGCAGCGGTGGCGGGGACCGGCGCAGTGATTGCGGTGCAGGACAGGCAGCTTGGCACCGGCCATGCGGTTGCGCAGGCGCATGACGCGCTGGCGGGTTTTGCGGGTGATGTGTTGATCCTCTATGGCGACGTGCCGCTGGTGAGCGGGGCGACGATGCGGGCGATGCTCGACCGGCTGAACCGGGGGGATGATCCGCGCGCGGTGGTGCTGGGCTTCCGCCCTGATGACGCCGCCGCCTATGGCCGGATCATCGCTGACGGGCAGGGGATCATCGAGAAGATGGTCGAATATAAGGATGCCAGCGAGGCTGAGCGAGCGGTGACGCTTTGCAATAGCGGGCTGATGGCGGTGCGATCGACCGATCTGTTCGTGCTGCTCGACCAGATTGGCAACGACAATGCCGCTGGCGAATATTATCTGCCCGACATCATCATGCTGCCCGGTGCGCCGAGCGCCGTCATCGAGACCGAAGCCTGGGAAGTGGCGGGAGTCAACAGCCGGGTCGAACTGGCGGGCGTGGAGGCGATGTGGCAGGCCCGCCGCCGGGTAGAGGCGATGCGCGAGGGGGTGACTTTGGTCGCGCCGGAGACGGTGCTCTTTGCGCATGACACGGTGCTGGGTCGCGACGTGGTGGTGGAGCCGAACGTCGTGTTCGGGCCGGGCGTCAGCGTGGCGGACGATGTGATCATTCACGCCTTTTCCCATCTGGAAGGGGCCAGCGTGGAAAGCGGCGCGGCGATCGGTCCCTATGCGCGGCTGCGGCCCGGCGCGCAGATCGGGGTGAAGGCCAAGGTCGGCAATTTCGTCGAGATCAAGAAGGCGGTGCTGGGCGAAGGGGCCAAGGTCAATCACCTGTCCTATATCGGCGACGCCAGTGTGGGGGCGGGGGCCAATATCGGCGCGGGGACGATCACCTGCAATTATGACGGCTTCTTCAAATATAGGACTGACATTGGCGCGGGGGCCTTTGTCGGGTCGAACAGCGCGCTGGTTGCGCCGGTGTCGATCGGCGCGGGCGCGATCGTCGCGGCGGGGAGCGTGGTGACGAAGGCGGTCGAGGCCGATGCGCTGTGCCTGGTGCGGCCTGCGCAAGAGAGCAAGCCGGGCTGGGCGGCGCGGTTTCGGGCGCGGATGATGGCGCGGAAGGCTGCGAAGTGAGAAAAGGCCGCGTGCTCCCGCGCAGGCGGGAGTCTAGGCCGGAGCGTGGGACTGGGCTCCCGCCTGCGCGGGAGCGCGCGGCGGGATGAGGCGCCGCATCGGTCGGGTGGCGCTGGCGCTGATCTTGCTGGTGGCGGGCTTTGCGCTTTGGTTAGTGATGAACGCCAGCGCCATGCCGGTGGTGCGGCGGGCGGAGATTGCGCTGCCTTTCCCGGTGGATGCGCCGCGTGATCCGGTCACCGTTGCGCTACTGACTGATACCCATTTGTCCGGGCCGGATAATAGCCCGGCGCGGATGGCGCGGATCGTGGCGCAGATCAATGCGCTGCGGCCTGACCTGATCCTGCTGGGCGGGGACTATATCGGCGATGCCAAGGGCGGGGCGACCTATGATGCGCGGGCGAGTATTGCGCCGTTTGGCAAGTTGCGCGCGCCGCTGGGCGTGGTGGCGGTGCTGGGCAATCATGACAGCCGGAGCAAGAAGAACCGGGTTGCGCTGAGTGGCCCGGACTGGGCAGCCGCTTTTGCGCGGCTGGGCATCACCCTGTTGCAGGATGGCGTGGTGCGGCGCGGGCCGCTGGCGATTGGCGGGTTGCAGGATATTTATACGCGCAGACCCGACCTGCCCGATACGCTGGCGGCGATGGCGCGGCTGGGCGGCGCGCCGCTGATCCTGTCGCATGGGCCGGATGTGTTTCCGGCTTTGCCCGACGTGCCGTCGCTGACGCTGGTGGGCCACACCCATTGCGGGCAGGTGGCGCTGCCCTTTGCCGGGATCGTCTATGTGCCGTCGAAATATGGCACGCGCTATGCCTGCGGCCTGTATCGCGACGGGGCCAAGGCGATGATCGTGGCGGCCGGGGTCGGCACCAGCGGATTGCCGATCCGGATGCTGGCGCCGCCGGATATCTGGCTGATCACGATAAAGCCGACAGTGAGCCGTACATATGTGAGCGACTCTGCGGCATCTTGACTTGATATCATGATATGATATCAAAATATCATCATGCGCTTTCTGGCTGACATACCCGACGATGACGTCAAATGGCTGGACCAGCTGGCCCGCGAACAGGGCAAGTCGCGGGCGGCTGTGTTGCGGGAGGCTGTGTCGGCCTATCGTCCGCAAACGTCGAAAGATTCACTGGAACAGGGCTTTGGCGCGTGGGCGCGGCATGGCGTGTCGGTCGATCCCCACGAATATGATCGTGCGCGGCGGGCGGAATGGACCCGTCCGTGGGACGATGACTATGACGAAGTCCGCGCCGCATCCCCGGAATATTTCACGGAAGAGGATGACAAGGAGCGGGCGCATTATGTGGCGCTGACGAAAAAGGCAGCCGAGACGCTCCAAAAGAATCGCCCATGAGCGGTTATAGTCTGGACGCCAATATCGTCATCGACGCCCTTTTGAATCATGAACCGGCCCATCGCGAAATTTCCCGCATAGCGGGCAGCGGCGCGCGCATGTGGATCAGCCGCATGGCGTGGATCGAGATATTGTCCAAAGGTAATGAATCGGCCGTGCGCGAGGTGCTGATGTTTCTGGGGCAGTTCGGCCTGGACGAAATCGATGACGAGATATCGCACCGGGCGGCCGCACTTCGCCGTGAACGCGCGCGGCTGAAGTCACCCGACGCGATCATATTGGCCACTGCACAATTGCGCGGCCGCATTCTCGTGACACGCAATACTAAGGATTTTCCGGCAGAGATGCCGGGCATCCGCGTTCCCTATCACATCTGAAAGGCTCCCCCGGCACATGTGCGGCATCATTGGCATCATCAGCAATAGCGACGTGGCGGAGCGGCTGGTCGATGGGCTCAAGCGGCTGGAATATCGCGGCTATGACAGCGCGGGGGTCGCGACCGTCCATGACGGGGCGATCGAGCGGCGGCGGGCGGAGGGGAAACTCGCCAATCTGGTGACCGAATTGCGCGACGAGCCGCTGCCCGGCACCACTGGCATCGCCCATACAAGATGGGCCACCCACGGCGCGCCGACGACAAGCAATGCGCATCCCCATGCGACGCGCGAAGTGGCGCTGGTCCACAATGGCATTATCGAAAATTTCAAGCCGCTGCGCGCCGAACTGATGGCGCGGGGGCGCATCTTCGACAGCCAGACCGATACCGAGGTGGTCGCGCATCTGGTAAGCGAGCTGGTGGAACGGGGGGCGTCGCCCAAGGAGGCGGTGCGCCAGGTGCTGCCGCGCCTGCACGGGGCGTTTGCGCTGGCAATCCTGTTCCGCAGCCATCCCGACATGCTGATCGGCGCGCGGCTGGGGTCGCCGCTGGTGGTGGGCTATGGCGATGGCGAGACCTATTTGGGGTCGGATGCTTTGGCGCTGGCACCGCTGACGCAGAAGATCGCCTATCTGGAAGAGGGCGACTGGGTGGTCATCACCAAGGATGGTGCCGAGATTTTTGACAAGGATAACGCGCCGGTCGAGCGGCCGGTGACCCTGTCCGGCGTGTCGGGGGCGATGATCGACAAGGGCAATCATCGCCACTTCATGCAGAAGGAAATTTACGAGCAGCCGGTCGTCGTCGCCCAGACGCTGCGCGCCTATCTGCGCCGGATGGAGAATGAGGTCGCCATGCCGGACATGGATTTCGATCTGGGGGCGGTGAGGCGCATCACGATCGTCGCCTGCGGCACCAGCTTCTATGCCGGGATGGTCGCCAAATATTGGTTCGAGAAATTCGCGCGCGTGCCGGTCGACATCGATGTTGCGAGCGAGTTCCGTTATCGCGACCCGGTGCTGGAAAAGGGCGGGCTGGCGCTCTTCATCAGCCAGTCGGGCGAGACGGCGGATACGCTGGCGGCGCTGCGCCATGCCAGGGCGGCGGACCAGATCATCGCGGTGGTGGTCAATGTGCCGACCAGCTCGATGGCACGGGAGGCCGACCTGTTGCTGCCGACCCATGCCGGGCCGGAAATCGGCGTTGCATCGACTAAGGCCTTTACCTGCCAACTCGCCGTGCTGGCCGCGCTGGCCGCCAATCTGGCGCGGGCCAAGGGGTTGCTCACCCCGGCGGAAGAGGCCGAGATCGTCTGGCACCTGTCCGAAGCCCCTGCCGCGATGAACGAGGCGCTGGGCCATGACGGTGAGATCGAGGCGATGGCGCATCTGATCGCGCCGGCGCGCGACGTGCTGTATCTGGGGCGCGGGCCGGATTATCCGATGGCGCTGGAAGGGGCGCTGAAACTGAAGGAAATCAGCTATATCCATGCCGAGGGCTATGCCGCGGGCGAGATGAAGCACGGGCCGATCGCGCTGATCGACGAGGCGGTGCCGGTGATCGTGATCGCGCCGTCAGGTCCGCTGTTCGAGAAAACCGTAAGCAACATGCAGGAAGTGCAGGCGCGTGGCGGCAAGGTGGTGCTGATTTCCGACGCGGAAGGCATCGCGCTGGCGGGCGAGGGCTGCATGGCGACGATCGAGATGCCCAAGGTGCATCCGCTGATCGCGCCGCTTGTCTATGCGGTGCCGGTGCAGTTGCTGGCCTATCATGTCGCGGTGGCCAAGGGGACCGATGTGGACCAGCCGAGGAATCTGGCGAAGAGTGTTACGGTGGAGTGATCGCAGAATAGTTGTTATTTGACACCATATACGGTATCATGCCGTCATGACCAAGGCGGACAAGCTGCTGGACCGGATGCTGCGCAATCCCGCCGGGGATTGGACGATATCGGATATCCAGACGCTGTGCGCGCAACTGGGTTGGGCTTGCCTGCCGCCGACAGGGGGCGGGTCGCACTGGAAAGTGGCGGTGCCGGGCAGTGATACGATCCTGACCATTCCGGCCAAGCGCCCGATCAAGCCGGTCTATGTGCGTAAGCTGATGGCATTTGTGAAGGACAGCAAGCATGGCTAAAACAAAGGCGCGGCAGGCCGATTATGCGATCATGGTCGAGCCGTTGTCGGACGCGGACGGCGGCGGCTGGCTGGCGACTGTTCCTGCGCTGCCCGGTTGCATGGGTGATGGTGATACGCCGGAGGCGGCGCTGGCTGACGCGGCGGCGGCTATTGCCGAATGGCACGATGCAGCCAAGGCATTGGGGCGTGATGTTCCCGGTCCCGGCGCGCTGGGCCAATGGCGGCAGCGCGTGCCACGGTCCCTGCATGAAAAGCTGAAATTCGTGGCTGCGCGGGAGGGCGTGTCGCTGAACGCCTATGTGGCGAATGTGCTGGCGGAGAGTGTCGGTAAAGCCGGTTAACATCAAATTACGATGATGGCTCACAACGACCAGACGGGAGCAATATTGCTATCCTTCGTCAGGGATGACCGCATCTTTGGCTTTGGTGTGGCGAAGCAATAGCTGGCGTTCCTCTTTTCCGTCGCCCTGTCTTTTCCAAATCCAGCGCCAGCCTGGTTTTACTTCGATCCACGAATCCTGATGCAGGACATAACCAGTCATCGTCTGCTTTGTGCCGATCCAGATGTAGATCAAAATGGCCATCAGTAGGCAAAAGAACCCCTCTGGTGACGCCTGAACAATCCAGTCGGGGATGTGGCCAGCGATAAACGGTGCGGTCATAGCCGCGATCCAGCCTCCAGTGACAAGGCCCATGAAGCGTTGGTTAAGGCGACTGACGGAGTGGTTCACCTTTCCATCGTTCCAAATTGTCTGGGTCAGTTTTCCCTCAACATCGCCTTCCAGTGCATCAACATGAGATTCCCAGTTTTCCTGCCAATATTTGGAGCCCTTTGCTGAGAGCCAGCCAACAAAGCCGGAAATTGCGCCTATCGCCGCAGGGAGTTGAATGGCCATTAACGATGGAGCGCCGTTTTCGCCGCCGAACATGAAGCCTAGCAGGGCGAAAGCTATTGCCTGGAACGACCAGAAGTAGGTTGCGCGTTTCCAGTAATTTTCAATCTCGAATTTTCGCATTTCGTGCGCCCGGTCGAGCGCTGCCATTTTGGCGGTGACATAAGCGTCTGTTGCGACCGCGGATTTTGGTAGGTCTAGTGCCTTATAGTAGGCGGCTGTCATGTCCTTACGATTGGCCACGATCGTCATTCCCCCTTAGTGGCCCAGTCCCTGCCCACTGCAATAGCGGAAAAACTGTCCGCGCAGCAATCACCCACCCCCCGGCGAATTATGGCCGCCTGCCGGGACCGGGCCGCCGCTTTGAGCGTGAGCGTGGTCGGGGTTGTTGTCCCATTCGATATGATAGAGATCGAAGCGGCGGTCGCGCAGGTTGCGGACGGTGCCTTCGGCGCGTGCCCAGCTGAGGTCGGCGAGGTTGACGTCGGCCATGGTCAGGGTTTCGACATTTTCGGTCGATTCCGCCGCGATGCCGTCGCGGGCGAAGGGGAGGTCGCAGGGGGTTAGGATGGCGCTCTGGGCATATTGGATGTCCATATTGTCGACATTGGGCAGATTGCCGACATTGCCTGACATGACGACATAGCATTGATTTTCGATCGCGCGGGCCTGTGCGCAGTAGCGCACGCGCATATAGCCGGAGCGGGAGTCGGTGCAGAAGGGGACGAAGATGATGCGCGCGCCCTGATCGACCAGGCGGCGGGCGAGTTCGGGAAATTCGCTGTCGTAGCAGATCAATACGCCGATCGGCCCGCAGTCGGTCTGGATCACGTCGAGCGCGTCGCCGCCCTTGATATTCCACCAAAAGGCTTCGTTGGGGGTCGGGTGGATTTTTTCCTGGGTGTGGAGCGATCCGTCGCGCAGCGCCACATAGGCGATATTCTGGATGTCGCCATCGTCAGCGCGGGTCGGGTGGGAGCCGCCGATGATGTTGATATTATATTCCAGCGCCATCCTCCCCAGTTCCTTGGTCAGGCGCGGTGTGTAGTTGGTGAGCTTGTCGATCGCCTCCATCGGCGTCAGCTTCTTGGCCTCGAACGATAGCAGGGGGAGGGTGAAAAGTTCGGGAAAGACGATGAAGTCGGAGCGGTAATCGGCGGCGACATCGACGAAATATTCGATGTTGCGGATGAATTCGTCGAAATCCTGCACCGCGCGCGCCTGGAGCTGGCAGGTGGCGAGGCGGACGCTTTCGACGCCGCGCGGCACCCGCATTTCGGGCGCTTCGTCGGGGTCGACATAGGGGTTGCGCCAGACCAGATGGGCGGCGTGGCCGTCCGACTGCTTGTCCTCCGGCAGGTAATTTTCCAGGACGCCGAGCGGCTCGAAGCCGTTTTTGAGCTGGAAGCTGACGACCTGATCGCGGATTTTGCCGGTGACGACCTTGTCCAGATAATCCTTTGGCCCTTCGACCTTGCGTTTGGTGCGCAGATAGCCCGGCATCCGTCCGGCGATGACGATGCCGTGCAGGTCCAGTTCCTCGACCAGTTCCTTGCGCGCGTCATAGATGCGCTGGCCGATGCGCAGTCCGCGCAGCTTGGGATCGACCGCCATTTCATAGCCGTAGAGCCATTCGCCGGCCGCGCTGTGGCGGGTGCCAAAGCCGTTGGCGGTGATTTCGTCCCAGTCATGGGGCGAGAAGGCCATCGACTTGCTGACACGCATGGTGGCGCAATAACCCACCACCTTGTTGTCGTAGAGCGCGACGAAACAGCCATCGGGGAAATTGTTGATCTGGCCCCGGACGGTGGCGGGGGAGTAATTGGGCAGGCCCGGATAGACGCGGGCTATCAGCCGCAGGATGGCGCGCACGTCGGACGGGACGGCGGTGCGAACTTCCAGGCGTTTGCGGGCTGTCGTTGTCATCTGCGCGTCTCCTGTGAGGGCCGTCCCGAATGGATCATAACCTCCGTTCGTTTCGAGCGAAGTCGAGAAACGCTGCGCATGAGGTTTCTCGACTTCGCTCGAAACGAACGGAGAGAGGCGTTCTTCCGGTTGGTTGGCCAGTCATGAAAAAGGCGGCCCCGTCATACGGCGCCGCCTCGTTCCGTTTGCGTATTGAAAGCCTCAGGCGGCTATCAGTTCCATTTCGCCATTTCGGCTTCCAGATTGACGCGGATCGTTTCGAAAAACTGTTCCGTGGTCATCCAGGCCTGTTCCGGGCCGATCAGCAGCGCCAGATCCTTCGTCATGGCGCCATCCTCGACGGTCTTGATGCAGACGCGCTCCAGCGTTTCGGCGAATTTGGTGACGTCGGGGGTGCCGTCGAACTTGCCGCGGAAGGCCAACCCTTGCGTCCAGGCGAAGATCGACGCGATCGGGTTGGTCGAGGTTGCCTTGCCCTGCTGATGCTGGCGATAGTGGCGGGTGACGGTGCCGTGGGCGGCTTCGGCCTCGACCGTCTTGCCATCGGGCGAGAGGAGCACGGAGGTCATGAGGCCGAGCGAACCGAAGCCCTGCGCGACCGTGTCGGACTGGACGTCGCCGTCATAATTTTTGCAGGCCCAGACGAACTTGCCGCTCCACTTGAGCGCGGAGGCGACCATGTCGTCGATCAGGCGATGTTCGTAGACGATGCCTGCCGCCTTGAACTTGTCGGCAAATTCTTCGTCGAACACCTGCTGGAACAGATCCTTGAAGCGGCCGTCATAAGCCTTGAGGATGGTGTTCTTGGTCGAGAGGTATAGCGGCCATTTGCGGTCGAGCGCATAGTTCATGCTCGCCCTGGCAAAGTCGATGATCGACTGGTCAAGGTTATACATGCCCATGGCGACGCCGGCGGCCGGGAAGTTGAACACTTCCTTTTCGATCTTTTCGCCATTGTCGCCGTCCCACACCATGGTCAGCTTGCCAGCGCTGGGGACCAGAAAGTCGGTCGCCTTATACTGGTCGCCAAAGGCGTGACGGCCGATGACGATCGGGTCGGTCCAGCCGGGGACGAGACGGGGGACATTCTTGATGACGATGGGTTCGCGGAACACGACGCCGCCCAGGATGTTGCGGATGGTGCCGTTGGGCGACTTCCACATCTGCTTGAGGTTGAATTCCTCGACCCGCTGTTCGTCGGGGGTGATGGTGGCGCATTTCACGCCGACGCCATATTGCTTGATCGCGTTGGCGGAATCGATGGTGATCTGGTCGTTGGTCTCGTCGCGCTTTTCGACGCTGAGGTCATAATATTTGAGGTCAATGTCGAGATAGGGGAGGATCAGGCGTTCACGAATCCACTGCCAGATGATCCGGGTCATTTCGTCGCCGTCAATCTCCACGACGGGGTTTTTCACCTTGATCTTCGCCATGCGCCTGTTCGCCTTCTTCATTTTGGGTGGATTTGCGAAACGCCCTAGGCAAAGCGCGGCCAATGTTCAACCGTGCAGGCGGGATTTTGGCGATGCGAGCGGGGCGAGGGACACATGGGCGGCATCGGTCGTTGTCAGGGCGAGGGTCTCTCCCTAAAGACGGTGACTATGGAACATGACGACATCACGATCGCCACTGGCGGTAATATCAAATGGCGCTTTCCCCCGGTTCACCCGGAAGGGGTGAAATTCGGCCTGATTGCAGCGGCCATTACCGGGATATTTTTCCTGCTGGGCTGGGACGTGATCGGCTGGCTGATGCTGATCGTGACGATGTGGGTGCTGGCCTTCTTCCGCGATCCGGTGCGCGCCGTGCCGCAGGATGAAGGCGCGATTATCGCGCCCGCCGACGGGCTGGTGACGTTGATCCAGAAGGTGCCGCCGCCGCGCGAAATGGCGGGTGCCGCGGGGCTGGGCGATCAGCCGCTGATCCGTGTGTCGATCTTCATGAGTGTGTTCGACGTCCATATCAATCGCACCCCGATCGGCGGGACGATCAAGTCGGTCGTCTATATTTCGGGCAAATTCCTGAACGCGGACCTCGATAAGGCGAGCGAGGATAATGAGCGCCAGCATATATTGGTCGAGCGGCATGATGGCCTGCGGGTTGGCTTCACCCAGATTGCGGGTCTGGTTGCGCGGCGGATCGTGCCGTTCGTCAAGCCCGGCGATATGGTCGCGGCGGGGCAGCGCATAGGCCTTATCCGCTTTGGCAGCCGGGTGGACGTCTATCTGCCCGCCGGGACTGCGCCGCGCGTGATATTGGGCCAGCGGACGGTGGCGGGTGAAACGATCCTGGGCCAGATTGGCGATCGTCGCGTGATCGCGGGTATCCAGCAGTGAGGCAGCGCCGCGCCGTGCCACGGGGTTTGCGCCGGGGGATCACCCTGCGGATGGTTGCGCCCAATGCGGTGACGGCGATGGCGCTGTGCTTTGGCCTGACCGGCGTGCGTTATGGCATATCGGGCGAATGGGAGCGGGCGGTGCTGTCCATCCTGTTTGCCGGTGTGCTGGATGGCCTGGACGGGCGAATCGCCCGGCTGCTGCGCGGCGAGAGTCGGTTTGGCGCGGAACTGGATTCGCTGTCCGATTCGATTGCGTTCGGGGTCGCCCCGGCGCTGATCCTGTATCTCTGGTCGCTTCATGCGATGCCCAAATTCGGCTGGATCTTCGCTCTGGCCCATGCCCTGTCCTGCGCGCTGCGACTGGCGCGGTTCAACGCCAATATCGATGTCGATGTGCAGCCGCACAAGTCGGCGGGCTTCCTGACCGGCGTGCCTGCGCCCGCTGGTGCGGGCCTCGCCTTCGTGCCGCTCTATCTGTGGCTGGTGACGGGGGAGGAGATTTTCCGCGCCTGGTATGTCGTGGCACCCTGGGCTGCGTTTGTCGCCTTCCTGATGATCTCCAACATCGCGACCTATACCTGGTCGGCGCTGCGGCTGCGCAAGCGGATCAGGCTGGAGGCGATTGCTCTGGCCGGGTTGCTGGCGGCGTTGCTGGTAACCGATCCCTGGCTGACGCTGCTGCTGATCTGCGGCATCTATGTGGCGCTGATCCCGTTCGGCATCCTGTCCTACGCCAAGGTGCTGCGTCAGCGCGAGACTGTGCCTGATCCGGCACCCTGATCCTGTCAGGCGGCCAGAGCCGACATGGATACAGGGCGTGAAACCGGCGCGACGCGCGGGCGACGGATGCGGACATGGTAGACCGGCGCGTCCTGCGGGATTGGCTGGAACAGCAAAGCGGCGACCATCTTGTCATGATAGTGGAGAAACATCCACGCGATCGTGCCGATAGCCATCATGAAGGCCAGAGAAAACAGGGTCACTGCAACGAATGTGAACATGGAGATCACTTTCTATCTTGCCATTTGCACGGCTAGTCCCACTATGATGGTGTAAACAGCGGTTAACCGTGTTTGTTCCGTCTGTTCACTATATGTTCCTATCTTTAGCGCGAGTCAACCCCTTGCGCAATGTTTCGCGGGTCGTTAAAGGCGCGCCCTATTCCACATGGGAATCGACATATCCGGTGCCGGCGGGGTCTTTCAGGCTTCTTCCCGGTTCCTGATTCCCAGAGGCACAACCGGAAGGAGATTATCTTATGGCGGCACCTGTCGTCACCATGCACCAATTGATCGACGCTGGCGCGCATTTTGGCCACCAGACGCATCGCTGGAATCCGCGCATGAAGCCGTATATTTTCGGCGAGCGCAACGGCATCCACATCCTTGACCTGTCGCAGACCGTGCCGCTGTTTGGCCGCGCGCTCGACTTCGTGTCGTCGACCGTTGCCGCTGGCGGCAAGGTGCTGTTCGTTGGCACCAAGCGCCAGGCGCAGGACCCGATCGCCGACGCGGCGCGCAAGTCCGGCCAGCATTTCGTCAACCATCGCTGGCTGGGCGGGATGCTCACCAACTGGAAAACGATTTCGGGTTCGATCAAGCGTCTCAAGACCCTTGAGGAAAAGCTGTCGGGTGACACCCATGGCTTTACCAAGAAGGAAGTCCTCCAGATGACTCGCGAACGCGAGAAGCTGGAAATGTCGCTGGGCGGCATTCGCGACATGAACGGCATCCCCGATGTCATGTTCGTGATCGACGCCAACAAGGAAGAGCTGGCGATCAAGGAAGCCAACACGCTCGGCATCCCGGTCGTTGCGATCCTCGATTCCAACGTCTCGCCCGACGGCATCGCCTTCCCGGTTCCCGCGAACGATGACGCCAGCCGCGCCATCCGCCTCTATTGCGACGCCATTGCGGCCGCCGCCACCAAGGGCAACCGTGGTGCGCAGCAGGCTTCGGGCGTCGACCTGGGCGCGATGGACGAGCCGCTGGCTGAAGAGGTTGTCGCCGAAGCCTAAAAGGCGTCGCACAACTGCAAGAATGACAGGCTAGGGCGCGCTCTTTGGAGACGCGCCCTAGTGCTTGTTCAAGACCCGCTTATTTGAACCACAGATATATTAGGAGCCGAAACATGGCCGATATTACTGCCGCCACCGTCAAGGAACTGCGCGACCGTTCGGGCGCCGGCATGATGGATTGCAAGAAGGCGCTGACCGAAACCAACGGCGACATCGAAGCGGCAACCGACTGGCTGCGCGCCAAGGGTCTGGCCGCTGCGCAGAAGAAGTCGAGCCGCACCGCGGCCGAGGGTCTGGTCGGCGTGGCCGTTTCGGGCACCAAGGGCGTTGCCGTCGAAGTGAACAGCGAAACCGACTTCGTCGCCAAGAACGACCAGTTCCAGGATTTCGTCCGCACCGTGTCCACCATCGCGCTGGACAGCGGCGTGGCGGACGCTGAAGCGCTGCTGGCGTCGGCCTATCCGTCGGGCGGCACCGTGTCCGAAAAGCTGGTCGCCAACATCGCGACCATCGGCGAAAACCAGAATGTCCGCCGCGTGGGCCATGTGTCGGTGAACCAGGGCATCGTCGTCCCCTACGTCCACAACGCTGCCGCACCGGGCCTGGGCAAGATCGGCGTGCTGGTCGCGCTGGAAGGCGATGCGCCTGCCGACGTTCTGGAACCGCTGGGCAAGCAGATTGCGATGCATATCGCTGCGGCCTTCCCGCTGGCGCTGTCGGCTGCCGACATTGATCCGGTCCAGCTGGAGCGTGAGCGCGCGATCGCGACCGAAAAGGCCGCCGAATCGGGCAAGCCCGCTGAAATCATCGCCAAGATGGTCGATGGCGCAGTGGCCAAGTACGCCAAGGAAAATGCGCTTCTGTCGCAGCTGTTCGTGATGGACAACAAGACCCCGATCGCCGACGTGGTGGCCAAGGCCGCCAAGGAAGCCGGCGCGTCGATCACCCTGACCAGCTATGTCCGCTTCCAGTTGGGCGAAGGCATCGAGAAGGAAGTCAGCGACTTTGCCGCCGAAGTCGCGGCGGCTGCTGGCATCTGATCATTTTTCTCCCCTTGCCGGGGAGGAAAAGCTGCTTCACAGAATGGCGCGCACTGCTAAGGTGCGCGCCATTTCCTTGCCCAGAACGCATGGGCCTAGACCAGATGGAATTTTGCCCCGCATGACCCGGCCTTCGTTCAAGCGTATCCTGCTGAAATTGTCGGGCGAGGTGCTGATGGGTTCCGGCCAGTTCGGCATCGACCCGGAAACCGTCGATCGCGTCGCGGGCGAGATTGCGGCGGCCAAGGATGCCGGGTTCGAGCTGTGCGTCGTGGTTGGCGGCGGCAATATCTTCCGTGGTCTTGCCGGGGCGGCGCAGGGCTTTGACCGCACCAGCGCTGACTATATGGGGATGCTGGCGACGGTCATGAACGCGCTGGCGGTGCAGAATGCGCTGGAGAAAATGGGCTGCGACACGCGCGTCCAGTCGGCGATCCCGATGGCGTCGGTGTGCGAACCCTATATAAGGCGCAAGGCGGTGCGGCATATGGAGAAGGGCCGGATCGTCATATTCGCGGCGGGCACCGGCAATCCCTTCTTCACGACCGATACGACCGCTGCGCTGCGCGCGGCCGAGATGAATTGCGACGCGATCTTCAAGGGCACCAGCGTGGACGGCGTCTATGATGCCGATCCCAAGAAGGTGGCCAGTGCGACCCGTTATGACGAGATTAGCTTCGACCGGGTGCTGACAGATAACCTAAAGGTCATGGACGCCAGCGCGATTGCGCTGTGCCGTGACAATCATATTCCCATCGTCGTGTTCAACATCCGCGAAACCGGTAATCTGGCGACTGTGCTGGCCGGGCAGGGCGTGGCGACGATCGTCCAAAATCAGGAGAGCTGACACATGGCCCAATATGACAAATCGGACCTGGAACGCCGCATGGCGGGCGCGGTCGAATCGCTCAAGGGCGACCTTTCGGGTCTGCGCACCGGGCGCGCCAATGTGATGCTGCTCGATCCGGTGACGGTGACCGTCTATGGCGCGTCGATGCCGCTCAATCAGGTGGCGACCGTCTCCGCTCCTGAGCCGCGCATGTTGTCGGTGCAGGTGTGGGACAAGACCAATGTGGGTCCGGTGGACAAGGCGATCCGGTCGGCGGGTCTGGGCCTGAACCCCATCGTCGACGGGCAGACGCTGCGCCTGCCGATCCCCGACCTGACCGAGGACCGTCGCAAGGAACTGGCCAAGCTCGCCAGCAAATATGCCGAAGCCGCGCGCATTGCCGTGCGCAACGTGCGGCGCGATGGCATGGACAGCCTGAAGGCCGACGAGAAGAAGGGCGAAATCAGCGAGGATGAGCGCAAGCGCAAGGAAACCGAGGTCCAGAAGCTGACCGATGGCGTCATTGCGGAGCTGGATGCGACCTTTGCGGCCAAGGAAAAGGAAATTCTCGGCCAGTAAGCCGGGACTGTTCCGCCCATGATCCGCGCGACACCCAAATCCTGATGGCCACGCAAGCCCTGCCTCAGCCTGCGCCCGCCCATGGTGCGCGCCACGTTGCCATCATCATGGACGGCAATGGCCGCTGGGCGAAGAAGCGCTTGCTGCCGCGGATCGCCGGGCATCGTGCCGGGGTGGAGGCGGTGCGCCGCGTGGCGCGCGCGGCGCGGGAGATGGGGCTGGAGTGCTTGACGCTTTACGCTTTCTCGTCCGAGAACTGGAAACGCCCGGCGAGCGAAGTTGCGGACCTGATGGGGTTGCTGCGCCACTTCATCCAGGCGGATCTGGACGAATTCCATGCCAATGGCGTGCGGTTGCGGATCATCGGCAATTACAAGGCGCTGGAGCCTTCGCTGGTCGCGTTGATCGAGGATGCGGTGGCTCGGACGGCGGGCAATAGCGGGCCGATCATCGCGATCGCGCTCAACTACGGCGCGCAGGATGAGATGGTCCGTGCGGCGCAGGCGCTGGCGCAGCGGGTCGTGGCGGGCGAGATGACCGCTGACGCGATTGGCGTGGGGGATATTGATGCAGCGCTCGACACCGCTGACCTGCCGCCGCTCGACCTGTTGATCCGCACGTCGGGTGAGCAGCGCTTGAGCAATTTCATGCTGTGGCAGGCGGCCTATGCCGAACTCTATTTCACCGACATGTTGTGGCCTGATTTCGACGCCCATGCGCTGGGCCAGGCGTTGGATGCTTTCCGTTTGAGGGACCGCCGTTTCGGCGGGCTGTGAGCGGCATGGCAGGTGAATTGCGCACCCGCGCTATTGTGGGCGTCGTGCTGATTGCGGTGGCGCTGGGCGCACTGCTGTCGGGCGGGCTGCTCTTCTGGGTGCTGCTGTCGGTGGCAGGCGTGCTGATGCAGGCCGAATGGGCTGATTTGAGCGGCGTATCGGCGGATCACAAGAAATTGTCGATGTATGCAGTGTCGGTGCCGCTGGCGATATTATGCCCGCTGGCGGCGGGCCTGTCCTGGTTTGCGATCGGGCTGCTGGTTGCGGCAATCCTGTTCGTGATTGTGGCAACGCGATCGGTCCGGCTGGCGCTGGGCGTCCTCTATGTCTGCCTGCCGGTGATGGCGCTGCTGTTCCTGCGCGGGCAGGCGCCGAATATCTTTGGGCTGACGCTGGCGCTGTGGGCGCTGGCTTTGGTGTGGGCGACCGACATCGGCGCCTATTTTGCGGGCCGCTCGATCGGCGGGCCGAAGCTGGCACCACGGATCAGCCCGTCCAAGACCTGGTCGGGGCTGGGCGGGGGCGTGCTGGCGGCGTTGCTGGTCGGCTTTGCGCTGCACCGTTTTGCCGGGCTGCCGATCGAGCTGGCGGCGGCCAGTGGCCTGCTGGCGGTGGCGGCGCAGGGGGGCGACTTGCTGGAAAGTGCGATGAAGCGGCGGGCGGGCGTCAAGGATAGCGGATCGCTGCTGCCCGGCCATGGCGGGGTGATGGACCGGCTGGACGGGGTGGCGACCGCCGCGCCGTTGGCGGCCCTGCTCTATCTGATGCTGGTGCTGCGATGACGCGGAAGGTTTCCATCTTTGGCGCGACCGGGTCGGTCGGGCAGTCGACGCTGGACCTGATCCGGCGGGATCGTGACGCCTATGACGTGGTGGCGCTGACGGCGAACAGTGAGCTGGACAGTCTGGCGGCACTGGCGCGGGAGACCGGGGCCAAGGTGGCGGTGATCGGTCAGGAACGGCTCTATGGCGCGCTGAAGGAGGCGCTGGCTGGAACGGGGATCGAGGCGGCGGCGGGCGAGCAGGCGTTGGTCGATGTCGCGGGGGCTGGCGCGGACTGGACCATGGCGGCGATTGTCGGCTGTGCCGGTCTGCGGCCGACGATGGCGGCGCTGAAGGCTGGTGGCACCGTGGCGCTGGCCAACAAGGAGTCGCTGGTGTCGGCTGGCGGGCTGATGATGGCGGCGGCGGGGGTTGCCGGCACGACATTATTGCCGGTGGACAGCGAGCATAATGCCATTTTCCAATGCCTTGCTGGCAGTCGTTTGGAAGATGTCGCAAGAATTACCCTGACCGCCAGCGGCGGGCCGTTTCGCACGCGCAGCCGCGCGGAGATGGCCAACATCACGCCCGCGCAGGCGGTGGCGCATCCCAACTGGTCGATGGGGGCCAAGATCAGCGTCGATAGCGCGACGATGATGAACAAGGGGCTGGAACTGATCGAGGCGGCGCATCTGTTCCCGGTCGGCCTCGACCGGATCGAGATACTCGTTCACCCGCAATCGGTGATCCATTCGATGGTCGAATATCGCGACCGGTCGACGCTGGCACAGTTGGGGTCGCCCGACATGCGCATCCCGATCGCCCATGCGCTGGCCTGGCCGCAGCGGATCGCCACGCCCTGCCTGCCGCTCGATCTGGCGCGGATTGGCCGACTGGATTTCGAGGCACCCGATGAGGATCGCTTCCCCGCTTTGCGCCTGACGCGCGAGGCGGCGGCGGCGGGCGGGGCGGTGCCGGCGATCCTGAATGCGGCCAATGAAGTGGCGGTCGCGGCGTTTCTGAGCGGGGCGATCGGCTTCCTTGATATCGCCATGATTGTGGAGGAAGTGTTGACCCGCTATAGCGCGCCAATGCCCTCCACGATTGACGATGTGCTGGCGGCCGACGCCGGGGCGCGTGCCATGGCGGGCGATGTGATGGAAAGATTGACGGTTTGATCCACAATCCCGGTTTTCTGCTGACTGTTCTGGCATTTGTGGCGGTCATCGGGCCGCTCGTTTTCGTGCATGAGCTGGGCCATTATCTGGTCGGCCGCTGGTGCGGGGTGAAGGCGGAGGCGTTTTCGATCGGCTTTGGCCCGGAATTGTTCGCCTGGGTGGACAAGCGCGGCACACGCTGGCGCGTCGCGACGCTCCCCTTGGGCGGCTATGTCCGCTTCAAAGGTGACATGAATGCAGCGAGCATGACCGATCCGGCCTGGCTGGAACTGCCCGCCGCCGAACGGGCGCAGAGCTTTCCGTCCAAGCCGCTATGGCAGCGCGCGGCAATCGTCGCGGCGGGACCGGCGATCAATTTTCTGTTCGCGATTCTGATATTGGCGGGTTTTGCGATTGCATATGGCGAGAGCCGTACGCCGCCGGTGGCCGGTAAGGTCGAGGCGGGTAGCGCGGCTGCTGCTGCGGGTATCCTGCCCAAGGATCGGATCATTTCCCTTGATGGGCGCGAGATCGCGACGTTTGACCAGATCAAGGATTTTACCAGCATCCGGCCTAACCGTCAGATTAGCGCTGTTATAGAACGCAACGGCGCACGGTTTGAGCGCCAGATCACGCTTGGTGTCATGCCTCTGAAAGATCGGTTCGGTAACACCCATCATCTTGGTGTGCTGGGGTTATATAATGCCAATCCGATCGTGGTTTCAGTCGATTTTTGGAGAGCGCCTGCCGTTGCCGTAAGGCAGATTGGCAGAATTATCCGGGACATGGTCGAGACGCTCAAGCAGATCGTCTTGGGAATGCGCTCGGTCAAAGAATTGGGTGGACCGCTCAAGATTGCGCAGATCTCCGGCCAGATGGCGTCTCTGGGGATTGAAGGCTTCATCTTCTTTGCCGCGCTTATCTCGATTAACTTGGGGTTCATCAACTTGTTGCCAATCCCGATGCTGGATGGCGGGCATCTGCTCTTTTA
Organism: Sphingobium terrigena; assembly: GCF_003591655.1. Lineage (GTDB taxonomy): Bacteria > Pseudomonadota > Alphaproteobacteria > Sphingomonadales > Sphingomonadaceae > Sphingobium > Sphingobium terrigena. The sequence goes on along the minus strand of NZ_QVRA01000006.1, from coordinate 179,570 downwards.
CGGGATAGAGGCGGTTCAGCGTAAGCCGGTCAGCGAACGGGTGCAGGAATGGGCCTATAAATCGGGCCTGGCGGTGCTGCTGACCATGATGGTGCTGGTGACTTTCAACGATTTGTCGTCTTTCGGACTGTGGAAAAGCCTGTCCGGCTTGATCGGCTGACGCGCATGGGGCAGGGAGACGCGGTTTGGCGTCGTCTGTGTCGGCGGAAACAATTTTATACTGTTTGAGGTGATGCGGGTGACAGCGATGATGAGCAGCAAGAGGCAGCGCCCGGTCGTCACGGCCCTGTTGGCGACGACGATGATCGCCGGGCTGTCGACGGCTCCGGCAATGGCGCAGCAGGCGGCAACGCCAGCCCGTGCGCCCGCGCCGACGCTGGCCCCGCCCGTCGCGCCCGCGCCGGTCGGCACGATCAGCGCGATCACGGTGACCGGCACCCAGCGGCTGGAGCCGGACACGATCCTGTCCTACACCAAGCTGCGCGTTGGCCAGCCCTTCACCCAGGAAACGCTCGATCAGGGTTTGCGCGACCTGTATGAGACCGAGCTGTTCGCCGACGTCCAGATCCGCAACGACAATGGCGCGCTGACGGTCGAGGTGAAGGAAAATCCGGTCATCAACCGCATCGTGCTGGAAGGCAATAAGCGGCTGAAAGAGGACAAGATCCGGCCGGAAATCAAGCTGGCCCCGCGCCAGATCTACACCCGGTCGAAGGTCCGTGCCGACGTGGCGCGGATCATCGAACTGTATCGCCGTCAGGGCCGTTTCGCCGCCAGCGTCGAGCCGAAGATGGTGCAGCTCGACCAGAATCGCGTCGATATCGTGTTCGAAATTACCGAAGGGCCAAAGTCCAAGGTCCGCCAGATCAACATCATCGGCAACGAGAAGTTCAAGGACGGCGCGCTGCGCAGCCAGATGGTGACCAAGCAGTCGCGCTGGTTCCGCCTGTTTTCGTCCGGCACCAGTTACGATCCCGATCGTCTGGCCTATGATCAGCAGAAGCTGCGCCAATATTATCTGACCGAAGGCTATGCCGATTTCCGCGTGATTTCCGCCGTGGCGGAACTGACGCCTGACAAGCAGGACTTCATCATCACCTATGTGGTGGAAGAAGGCGACCGCTATAAATTTGGCGATGTGAAGGTCGAATCGGACATTCGCGACCTGTCAGGCGATGGCCTGACCAAGCGTCTGCCGATGAAGAAGGGCGACTGGTATAACGCCAAGCAGGTCGAGGATACGGTCGACACGCTGAGCGAGACGGCGGGCCTTTTCGGTTACGCCTTTGCCGATGTGTCGCCCGATTTCCAGCGCGACAAGGATACGCTGACGATGGGGATCAATTTCCGCATCGCCAATGCGCCGCGCGTCTATGTCGAGCGGGTCGATATCAACGGCAATACGCTGACGCAGGACAAGGTGGTGCGCCGGGAGTTCCGTCTGGCCGAAGGGGATGCGTTCAACAGCTTCCTGGTCAAGCGGTCGAAGGACCGGATCAATTCGCTCGGCTTTTTCCAGGAAAAGCTGGACGTGGAGCAGAAGCCGGGTTCTGCGCCTGATCGTATCATCCTGGAAACCAATGTGCAGGAAAAATCGACCGGCGAATTGTCGCTGTCGGCCGGTTTCTCGTCACTGGAACGCTTCATCGTGTCGGCGTCGATCACCCAGCGCAACTTCCGCGGCAAGGGCCAGGAACTGCGCACCTCGGTCAATTATTCGGCCTATAGCAAGTCGGTGGAAGTCGGGTTCACCGAACCCTATTTCATGGACAAGAATATCGCGCTGGGCGGCGACATTTATCGCCGCGACATGAACAGCTTCCGGTTTCTAGGTAACGGGACCAACAGTCGCGATACGACCTACGAACAGACGACCACGGGCTTCCAGATTCGCGCCGGTGTTCCGATCACCGAGTTCATGTCGCTGGCGCTGCGTTACAGCCTCAATTTCGACGATGTGACGCTCGATCGGGCGACCTATTATTCCGATCCCGATGGCGCAGGCCCGCTGGCGGAGCGCTGCGATCCGTTGCTCGCCGGGCGCTATCTGTGCGACGCGATCGGCAAGCGTACGACCTCGTCCTTGGGCTACTCGCTTATTTATGACACGCGTGACAACCGCATCCGTCCGACGCGGGGCCATAATGCGGTGCTCAGCCAGGATTTCGCGGGTCTGGGCGGCAGCGTCAAATATGTCCGCACGCGTCTCAATGCCGCCAAATTCTGGCCGTTGGGCGCGGGCTTCATCTTCTCTCTGTCAGGTGAAGGCGGCTACATACATTCGCTGGAAAGCGAACGGCTCGACCCTGACGGCAACCCGACTGAGCGTGTCCGGCTGGTTGATCGATTCTTCCTTGGCGAACCACAGTTTCGGGGCTTCAACATCCGCGGTGTCGGTCCACGGGTGAAGCGCTACTTCCTCCAGGCGACGACTGATGCGAACAACAACATCACCGGTTATGACCGGGCTGCAGGTCGCAACAACATCACCGACGACGCGCTGGGCGGCCGCATCTATTATCAAGCGCGGGCCGAAGTGGAGATACCGCTGGGATCGGGTGCGCGTGAAATGGGGCTGCGGCCGTCGATCTTTGTCGATGCAGGCGCGGTCGCTGGAATCAAGGATCCGGTGCTGATCAATGGCAATGGCAGCTTCGCTGGCTATTGTGACCCGACTCCCGATCCTGTCAGCGGCGCAGTGCCGCCCGGCGCGACCCGCCAGCGCGCCACCGGCACGGCGCGGGCACCGGTATGCGGAAGCGGTTACAACTTTGCGGGCAGCAATTTCGAGGAAGAATATCTCGGCGATACGCTGAAGCCCCGCCTGTCGGTTGGCTTCGGCGTCAACTGGAACTCGCCCTTCGGCCCGTTCCGCATCGACATCGCCAAGGCGCTGCTGAAAGAACCAGGGGACGACACCAAGCTCATCACCTTCAACGTAGGGACTCAATTCTGATGAAGACCATTTTCAAGGCTGCGGCGCTCGTTCTCGCGCCGATGACTGCCATTGCATTGACCGCCGTTCCCGCCGCTGCCCAGTCGAAGGCGGGCATCGCCGTCGCCGACCTGCAACGCGCGGTCGGCACGAGTGCGGCCTATACCGTCGCCCGCACCCAGATGCAGACGACCTACAAGCCGCAGATCGATGCGTTCAACGCGCGCAAGACGGCGATCGACGCCGACCTCAAGACCAAGGGCGATGCGATCCAGAAGGCGCTGACCGCCGCTGGCAACAAGCCCACCCCGGCGATCGAAACCCAGTATCAGGCGTTCCAGCAGTCGCAGCAGAGCGCGCAGGCCGAACTCCAGCGCATGGGCCAGCCGATCGCGCTCGCCAACGCCTATGTCGAGGAGCAGATCACCGCCAAGCTGTCGGACGCGCTGAAGGCGGCGATGGCCAAGGCCAAGGTTGACCTGGTGCTGGCCCCCGACGCGACCGTGTCCTACCAGCCGACCGTGGACATTACGGCTGCCGTCGTGACCGAAATTAACGCGCTCGTCCCCAGCGTTTCGATCACGCCGCCCGCCGGCTGGCAGCCGGGCCGTCAGGGTCAGGCCGCAGGCCAGCCCGCACCGGCGAACCCGGCGCAGGCGCCCAAGTCGCGCTGATCCAGCATGACGGGGGCAGTCGAAAATGAAGGCGCGCGTGGCCCGATGGATATCCGTCGGGTCATGGCCGCGCTGCCGCATCGTTACCCGATGCTGCTGATCGACCGTGTGGTGTCGCTGGTGCCGAACCAGTCGATCCACGCGATCAAGGCGGTGTCGGTGAACGAACCTTTTTTCCAGGGGCATTTCCCGACCCGGCCGATCATGCCGGGCGTGCTGATCGTCGAAGCGATGGCGCAGGCGGCGGGCGTGCTGGCGGTGGAATCGATGAATTTGGCCGATTCGGGCAAGCTCGTCTATTTTATGAGCATCGACGGCGCGAAGTTCCGATCGCCGGTGGAGCCGGGCTGCCTGCTCGACCTGCATGTCGAAGTGACCCAGAATCGCGGCGCGATCTGCAAATTTGCGGGCAAGGCGATGCTGGGCGACAAGCTGGCGGCCGAGGCGCAGTTCGTCGCGATGATCAGCGATCCGCCCAAGGATTGAACTATTCCCGTCACCCCCGCGAAAGCTGGGGTCTCGCTTCCTCTGTCGCATCCGAAGAAAAGGGAGATCCCGGCTTTCGCCGGGATGACGGACTATTGCCATGGCGCGTCAAACCCGCTAACGGCGCGCCTTCGCACTTTTCCCGCATCCACAGCCGGTCGGAACCGGCGCACTACGGAGCATGACGCCATGAAGGCCGAGATTCACCCCGACTACCACATGATCACCGTCCAGATGACGGATGGCACGACGTTCCAGACCCGTTCGACCTGGGGCAAGGAAGGCGACAAGATGGCGCTCGACATCGACCCCAAGTCGCATCCCGCATGGATCGGTGGCCAGCGTCAGCTGGATCAGGGCGGCCAGGTTGCGCGCTTCAACAAGCGCTTTGGCGGCCTGACGCTGAAGAAGTAATCGGCCTTAAAGGTTTGAAGAAAAGGGCGCCCGATGTGGCGCCCTTTTTGTTTGTTGTCGGGACTGTTGCGGTCACCCACTTCCGTCATCCCAGCGAACGCTGGGATCTCACTTTTTGTGGCGAAGGCGTTGAAAGAAAAGAGAGATGCCAGCCTACGCTGGCATGACGGTGTAAGAAATGCGTAGTTCCGGACATTATCCCTTCATACCGCCGAGCGATGCAGGCGATTCAGGCCGCCCGATCCGCGTCCAGAAACGCAGCCACATCGTCCAGCACGACGTCTTTCGACAGGAAAGTCTGGCCGATGCCGCGCGCCAGCAGGAAGGGGAGGGTGCCGGCCGCCATCTTCTTGTCGTGGAGCATATGGCCGACCAGCGCTGCGCCATCGGCGGTGACATGGGCGGTGGCGAGGTTGTGGGGCAGGCCGACGGCTTTGAGGTGCGCGGTGACGCGGTCTGCATCCGATTGCGGGCAAAGGCCGAGGCGCGCGGAGTAGCGGAAGGCGAGGGCCATGCCTGCCGCGACGCCTTCGCCATGGAGCAGCGTGTCGCAAAAGCCTGTGTCGGCCTCCAGCGCATGGCCGAATGTGTGGCCAAGGTTGAGCAGGGCGCGGCGGCCCGATGTTTCGCGCTCGTCATCGGCGACGATGGCGGCCTTCGCACGGACGCTGCGTTCGATGGCGATGGTGCGGGCGTCGGGGTCGCCCGCCAGCAGCGCCTGCGCATTGGCTTCGCACCAGTCGAAGAAATCGGGATCGTCGATCAGGCCATATTTGACGACTTCGGCATAGCCGGCGCGGGTTTCGCGCGCGGGCAGGCTGTCGAGGGTCGATGGGTCGATAAGGACGAGGGCGGGCTGGTAGAAGCTGCCGATGAGATTCTTGCCCGCCGCGGTGTTGATCGCGGTCTTGCCGCCGACCGACGAATCGACCTGGGCCAGCAGGGTGGTCGGCACCTGAATGAAGTGGCAGCCGCGCTTGAGGATGGAGGCGGCAAAGCCAACGAGATCGCCGATCACGCCGCCGCCAAGGGCCACGACATGGTCGCCGCGCTCAATCTCCAGCACCAGCAGCGCGTCGAGCAGCTGTTCCAGATGCCGCCAGCTTTTGGTCTGTTCGCCCGGCGGCAGGATGATCGGTTCGAGCGTCACATTGGCGGCGCGCAGGCTGGCGTCGAGGCGGGGAAGCTGGGCTGCGGCGACATGGGCGTCGGTGACGACGACCAGCCGTCCCTTGCGCGCATAGGGGGCCAGGATGTCGCCAGCGCGGTCGAGCGCGCCCTGCTCAACGATGATATCATAGCTGCGCGCGCCGAGCGCGACCGGGACTATTGCCATGCCGTCAGATGCTCCATGATGCGGTCGACCGTGATGTCATGCGGGGCCGCGATGCTCTTCACATGAATGGGGGCGAGCGCGTAAACCGGATTGCGGATCGCGGCCAGTTCGGTCAGCACCGTGCGGGGATCGCGATCCTTGAGCAGAGGGCGGCCTTCGCGGCGGGAGACGCGATCGACCAGCACGTCAATGTCCGCGTCCAGCCAGATGGCGGTCGCCTGATCCAGGATCAGCGCGCGGGTATCATCCTGCATGAAGGCACCGCCGCCGGTTGCGATCACCTTGGGCGCGCCGTCCATCAGCCGGGCGATGACGCGGCGTTCGCCGTCGCGGAAATGGGGTTCGCCATAGCGGGCGAAAATTTCGGTGATGGAAAGCCCGGCGGCTTTCTCGATTTCCTCATCGGCATCGACGAAAGTCACGCCCAGCCGCGCGGCGAGCCGCCGTCCGACGGTGGATTTGCCCACGCCCATCATGCCCACCAGGACGATGGGACCGCGCTTGGCGTTGGTTGCCGGGAATTTGCTGTTTCGCTGCATGGCGACCGGGGCTATACAGCGACCCGTCACAGAGGCAAATCGCATCTTTCCCTGTCGTTTCGCGCGATGGCGGGACCAGCCGTAGCAAGGACTCATGAAGAACAACCGCAATTTCAGCAGTTTTGAGGGCGCTGGCCGCCGTCGTAGCACGCGCCTGCCGATCCTGCCCATCGTCCTGGTGGTTCTGGTCGTCGCGCTGCTGGCCTTCCTGTGGTCGCGCGGCGGCGAGCAGCCGCAGCAGCGTGTCGAGAAAGCCATCCCCGCCGAGAAGCTGGGCCAGTAAAGCCCATGCGCAGGTCCGGGGGTAAGGCGAAATGGGCGCTGGGCAGCTTTGCGCTGGCACTGGCGCTGCCGGTCGTGGCGCAACAGGCGCCCGAATCGCTGTTGCCGCCCGGTTTTGGCGATGCGCCAGAAGCGCCTGCGCCAACGCCCGCGCGCCCCGCGCCGGGATCGACGCCGGGTGTCGTGCCTGCCCCGTCGCTCAATCCGGCGACCCCGCCCGATCTGTCGCTGTTGCCACCGACGGCGGCCAATGCGGCCGAAGACGAATTGACGCCCGAAGAGCTGGCGGCGCAGAAGGCGAAATATGATCTGCCCGAAACGGCGCGCCGGTCGCTGGATCGCATCGGGCCGCTGACGCCCGCGACACGCGGGATGGAGCCGAACGCTTTTGGCGGGCAGTCGGGCAAGTTTCTGGCCACGCTGATGCAGCAGACCCATGCGCCGATCATGTCGCGCTGGGCCGCGATCCTGTTGCGGCGGACGTTGCTGTCGGCGGTGGATACGCCGCGCGACATTGACGGAGCGGACTGGGCGGCCGAGCGCGCATGGTTGTTGCTGCGCATGGGTGAGGCGGATAGCGCGCGGATGATGGTGCAGAGCGTCGATCCCGACCGCTATTCCCCGCGCCTCTATGCCATTGCGATGCAGACCTATCTGGCGAGCGCCGACCCCGCCGGGCTGTGTCCGCTGTCGGCGGGTGCGCTGCGTTTCAGCAAGGAACCGGGCTGGGACATGACGCGGGCGATCTGTCCGGCACTGTCGGGCGATCAGGGGTCAGCCAGCGGCGCGCTCAACCAGGCGCAGCGGCGCGGTGTGGTGCGCGGCATCGATTATCGGCTGGCGGAAAAGGTGGTCGGCACCGGGTTCAATGCGCGCCGGTCGGTGAAGATTGAGTGGGACGGAGTGGACCGGCTGACCGCCTGGCGCTTTGGTCTGGCAACGGCGCTGAATGTCGAAATTCCCGATACGCTCTATGGCACGGTCGGGTCGCATGTGCGGGCGTGGGAAGCGCGCGCGCCCGCGCTGGCAGCGGTGCGGCGGCGGCCTGCGGTGGAGATTGCGGCGCGGCTGGGGGTGTTTTCCAACGCGGCGCTGGTCGGTTTCTACAGCCAGCTGGCGGCCGATGGCGATGCCCCGGTGGAGGTCGCCGACCGGATCGACGCGCTGCGCACCGCTTATGCCGGGGCGACCGTGGGTGAGCGGATCGGCGCGATGCAGACATGGTGGCAGGATGGCGCGCGGCCCGACTATGTCGGGCTGATCGCGACGGCGCGGGCGGCGGCGGCCCTGCCCGTGGCGCAGGCCGATGCGCGCGATGCGGCCAATCTGGTCGCGGCGATGATGACCGCTGGTTATGATCGCAACGCGGCGCGCTGGGCGCGGGCGCTGGGGCAGCTGAACGGCGATGGCGCGGCGCAATTTTGGGGCCTGCTGGCGGTCGGCGCGCCAAGCCGCGTGGTGGACATCAACGAAGGCCGGGTATCGACCTATGTCGGCGAGGCCGGGCCGGAGAAGGGCCGGATGCTGATCGCGGCGCTGGCCGGTCTGGCGCGGCTGTCGGCTGATGATGCGGCCAGCCTGGCGCAGGATAATGGGGTGAACCTTGCCGCCAACAGCCGTTGGGCGCGCGCGATCGGCGCGGCGGCGCAGCGGGGCGAAAAGGGTACGGTCGCCCTGCTGGCGGCGGTGGGGATGCAGGGGGGCGACTGGAACCGCCTGCCGCCGGGGCATCTCTATCATGTCGTCGCCGCGCTGCATCGTGTCGGGCTGGACCCCGAAGCGCGGATGATCGCGGCGGAGGCGATCACGCGGCTCTGATGGGTGATGATGATGCCCTGATCGACCGCTTTCTGGAAATGATGGCGGCGGAGCGGGGCGCGTCGCGCAATACGTTGCTGGCCTATCGCGCCGACCTGAACGGTGCCGCCACGCTGATCGGCGGGCTGGCCGGGGCTAGCAAGGAGGCGCTGGGCAGGCTAGCGGGCGAATGGGCGGCACTGGCGGCATCGTCCGTGGCGCGCAAGGCGTCGGCGCTCCGGGCCTTTTATGGCTTTCTGGAGGAAGAAGGGCTGCGGGCGGACAATCCCGCCAGTGCGCTGCCGCGCCCGGTGATGCGGCGGCCACTGCCCAAGATATTGTCGGGTGCCGAGGTGGATATGCTGTTCGCGCTGATCGCCGAGCGGCTGGCGGTGGCGCATCCCGCGCCCGGCGACCTGCGGCTCTCGGCACTGATCGAGTTGTTGTACGGCTCCGGGCTGCGCGCGACCGAGCTGGTGTCGCTGCCGCGCCGGGCATTGGCGGCGGACCGGCCCTTCCTGATCCTGAAGGGCAAGGGCGGGCGCGAGCGGCTGGTGCCGATTTCCGACCGGGCGCGCGCTGCGGTCGCCACCTGGCTGGCGCATGTGCCGTCGGATAGCGCTTGGCTGTTTCCGTCGGGGAAAAGTTACCTCAGCCGCATTCGGCTTTACCAGATCGTCAAGGCGCTGGCAGGGGCGGCTGGCATCGCGCCCGAAAGGGTTAGCCCGCATGTGCTGCGCCACGCTTTCGCTACCCATTTGCTGGAGGGCGGCGCGGATCTGCGCGCGCTCCAGTCGATGCTGGGCCATGCGGACATTGGCACGACGCAAATCTATACCCATGTCGATAGTCGGCGATTGGTCGAACTGGTCAATAGCCGCCATCCATTGGGGCAGATGGTGCCGAAAATGCCGCAGCCGCGCGTTGACGACGACGCGTCATCGCCCTAACGCCATGCGCCATGGTCAGCTTTCTGGAATTTGAAAAGCCCGTTGCCGAACTGGAAGCGCGCATTGTCGAACTGCGCGCCACTGCCAGCGTTGGTGACATCAATATTGACGGCGAGATTGCGACGCTGGAAGCGCGCGCGGCGAAAATGCTGGGTGACACTTACGCCAAGCTGACGCCCTGGCAAAAGACGCAGGTGGCGCGCCACCCCGAACGTCCGCACTTCAAGGATTATGTCGCGGGCATGTTCGATAACTTCCTGCCGCTGGCGGGCGACCGTGCCTTCGCCGACGATCAGGCGATATTGGGCGGCTTTGCGACGCTGGGCGAGCGGCGGGTGATGGTGATTGGCCATGAAAAGGGCGACGACACCGCCAGCCGGGTGCGGCATAATTTCGGCATGGCCAAGCCCGAAGGCTATCGCAAGGCGATCCGCCTGATGGAATTGGCCGACCGGTTCGGCCTGCCGGTGGTGACGCTGGTGGATACGTCGGGCGCTTTTCCGGGCGTGCAGGCCGAGGAACGGGGCCAGGCCGAAGCGATTGCGCGGTCGACCGAGGCGTGCCTGAAGCTGGGCGTGCCGATGGTCGCGGCGGTGGTTGGCGAAGGCGGGTCGGGCGGCGCGATCGCGCTGGCGGCAGCGAACCGCGTGCTGATGTTCGAACATGCAGTCTATTCGGTGATTTCGCCCGAAGGCTGTGCGTCGATCCTGTGGCGCACCGCCGACAAGGCCAGCGACGCGGCGACGGCGATGCAGGTGACGGCCCAGCATCTGAAGAATCTGGGCGTGATCGACACGATCGTGCCGGAGCCGGTGGGCGGGGCGCACCGCGATCCCGTCGAGGCGATTGCCAGCCTGGGCGCGGCGATCGAGGCGGAACTGGCGGCGATGGACGGCATGGATGCGCAGGCGCTGCGCACCGACCGGGCGGACAAATTTCTCGCCATCGGTGCCTGAGAGGCGCTTGACGGGGAACGCTTCGGCCCCTCTTCTCGTTACGATGGGGTAACAGAGGTGGAGATTAGGGGATGAACTGGAAATTGTCGCTGGCGTGCGCCGGTGTGGGTATGGCGGCGCTGGTGGCTGCGCCTGCCGTCATCGGCCAGCAGCGTGCGATACGGACCGTGTCGTCGATCAGCCAGCAGGACAAGGCGAGCGGGGCCAAGCAGCATCCTGAACTGCTCAAGGAATTTGGCGGTCCCTATGCCGGGCCGCAAGCGCGCTATGTCGAGAGTGTCGGACGTCGCATCGCGGTGCAGTCCGGCCTGTCCAACGCGCAGAGCGATTTTACCGTCAGCCTGCTCAATTCGCCGGTCAACAACGCTTTCGCGATTCCGGGCGGCTATATCTATGTCACACGCCAGTTGATGGCGCTGATGAATGATGAGGCGGAACTGGCCGGGGTGCTGGGGCATGAAGTGGGGCATGTCGCGGCGCGCCATGGCCAGCGGCGGCAACAGGCGGCGCAGCGCAATGCGATTGGCGGCGCGCTGCTGGGCGTGTTGACGGGCGCATTGCTGGGCGATTCGGGCTTTGCCGGGCTGATCCAGAAAGGGATTGGCACGGGCAGCCAGTTGCTGACGCTGCGATTTTCCCGCACGCAGGAATATGAGGCGGACGATCTGGGCATCCGTTATCTGGCATCGGGCGGTTATGATCCGCGTGCGTTGTCGGGGATGCTGGCGTCGCTGGCGGCGCAGAGCAATCTCGATGCGCGAGTCGCGGGCAGCGCGCGGACGATGCCCGAATGGGCCAGCACCCATCCTGACCCCGCGTCCCGGGTCGCGCGCGCCGCCAAGGGCGCAGCGGGCAGCGGATCGAAGAGCGTGGTGCGCAACCGCGACGCCTTCCTCAATGCGCTCGACGGGCTGCTCTATGGCGATGATCCCCGGCAGGGCGTGATCGAGGGTAATCGCTTTCGTCATCCCGACCTGCGCCTCACCTTCACCGCGCCGACCGGCTTTGGCATGGAAAATGGCGCGGACGCGGTGTCGGTGACTGGATCGGGCGGGCAGGCGCAATTTGGCGCAGCCCCCTATTCCGGCAATCTGCCGGCCTATATCGACAGCGTCTTTGCCAAGCTGGGCGGGGCGAATGGTGGCGTGCCGGAGGGCGAGGTGCGGCGGACGACCATCAACGGGCTGCCTGCTGCGTGGCGCACGGTGCGCGCGAACAGCCAGTCGGGCGCGGTGGATGCGACTGTGTTTGCTTATGATTTTGGTGGCGGCAAAGCCTTTCATTTCCTGCTGTTGACCGCGGCGGGCCAGGGCATCGGCCCGTTCAATGCGATGGTGCAGTCGGTCCAGCGCCTCTCGCCCCAGGAAGCCGCCGCGATCAAGCCGCGCCGGGTGGATGTGGTGACGGTGAAGGCGGGGGATACGGTCCAGTCGCTCAGCCGCCGCATGGCCTATAGCGACTATCAGCTGGAGCGCTTCCTGACGATCAACGCGCTGGCCGCCAATGCCTCTCTGCGGCCGGGGCAGCGGGTGAAGATCGTGACCTGGTAACGCCAAACGAAAAGGGGCGGCGAAGTTGCCTTCGCCGCCCCCTGGTTCGACAGTGTGTCGGGCTTACTTGAGGTTGCCCGAAACATTGTTGAAGGTGCTGCCGAGCTTCGTGCCCAGGCTGGTCATCGCGCCGATGGCGGCGACAGCGATCAGAGCCGCGATCAGGCCATATTCAATGGCGGTCGCGCCCTTGTCGTTCTTCAGCATCTTACGAATGAACTGCATGTGATGTCTCCTTGTCTTGAAACTGCGTTTAACTACCCGGCCGCCCCGCTTGGATAAATGTGGTCAGCAAGGATTGGATTAGAGGAGGTCGGTTGAAAAACGGTTAATGTGGATCAGGTCGCTGTCAGATATTGATGGTTAACGCGACGTTACTTCATTGGACACGTTGTTCCACATGCCCGTGGTCTTGTCGGCCACGCTGGTGAGCGCCGTGATCATGGCCAGAACGACCATCGCGATAATGAGACCATATTCGACAGCCGTTGCGCCGCGTTCGCATCGCGTAAGGCCCAGGCGGGCGATGATTTCGATGATCCCGCGCATACGGTCCCCAGTTCACTACAGACAGTCCCGGATAGACCTGTAAAAGACGCACGGTTAACAAAGCCCTTTCATCGGACCTTTATGGACAGTTTTTCGCCTTTGCTGGTGGTGGCCGCCGCCCTGATCGACGCGGATGGCCGCGTTCTGGTGCAGCAACGGCCGCCGGGCGGATCGATGGCGGGATTGTGGGAGTTTCCCGGCGGCAAGCTGGAGCCGGGCGAGACGCCCGAAGCGGCGCTGATCCGCGAGTTGGAAGAGGAACTGGGCATTCGCACCCATGCGAGTTGCCTGGCCCCTGCAACCTTTGCCAGCGAACCGCTGGGCGACAAGCATCTGCTGCTGCTGCTCTATGTCTGCCGGAAATGGGAAGGGGTGGCGCAGGCGCGCCATGCCACGGCGCTGCAATGGGTGCGCCCGGCGCAGATGTATGCGCTGGACATGCCGCCCGCCGACCTGCCGCTGATCGGGATATTGGAAGCTTTGCTGTAGGCGGCGCATGCTGTGATTATGCCGCGTCGGCAACTGCATACGACATTTCATCATCCGCCACCGTCATGCTGAATTTATTTCAGCATCCATTTCCCGTCGCAAACAACTGCTTGATCTGGCGAAATGGACCCTGAAACAAGTTCAGGGTGACGATGAAGGAAGGGATGGTTTTTATATACGATAGCCCCGCCCATAAAGCGGAGGAGTCGCAATAATTTCGTGTCAGCCCTCGGCCGGCTTGCTCTGGAGCTGGATATAATTCTGGATGCCCATGCGCTCGATCATCTCGAACTGGGTTTCCAGCGTGTCGATATGCTCTTCCTCGCTTTCGAGGATGTACTGGAACAGGTCGCGGGTCACATAGTCGCGAATCGATTCGCAATAGGCGATGCCGTCCTTGAGCGGGGGCAGGGCTTCATATTCGAGCGCGAGGTCGGCTTTCAGGATTTCCTCGACCGTCTCGCCGATCTTGAGGCGACCCAGCAGTTGGAAATTGGGCAGGCCGTCGAGGAAGAGGATGCGCTCCGCCAGCTTGTCGGCGTGCTTCATCTCGTCGATCGATTCCTCATATTCGAACTTGGCCAGCTTTTCGACGCCCCAGTGATTGAGGATGCGATAGTGGAGGAAATATTGGTTGATCGCGGTCAGCTCATTTTTGAGCACCTCGTTCAGATAGTCGATGACCTTCGGGTCGCCTTTCATGGCGGATACTCCGGCTGGGGGAAAATACCGCCGGACTATAGGCTTTTGGGTCGCTGCTGTTAAGCTGAAAAGCCTTGATATTCCGCCATTTTATCGCACGCTATTGCGTCGGCTTCGCGAGTCTTTCATGCGGATGATTTGCAATCGTGTCAGGCAGAGGCGCGCTCTGCGGCGATGATCGTGCGGGCGAAGGGGACGCACTGGCCGCATTTGGGGCGACGGCCAAAGCGCGCATAGGCGCTGCACGGCGTATCCGCGCCGTCGCGCACGGCTTCCTTCAAGTCCTTCTCACGAATGGCATTGCAGATACAGACGACCATCGAGACACTCTCCTGTTGGGAGAGAGATAGCGCAGATGATAATAGGTCGCAATAGTAATCAGCTGCTCTTGCGAATCTTTTGCGGTTGGCCGCGGATCAGACTGCGCCAGAGCCATTCCGCCGGGCCAAGCGCGAATCGCGACAGCCACAGCGGCGACCAGAGCAGCATCAACCCCCACGCCCCCAGGACGAAGGGTAGCAACAGGGCGGGGCGGACATGGCCGAACAGGCCCAGCCCCCAGCCGTAGAAGAGCGCGGTCATCAACAGGCTGGACCCCAGATAATTGCTGAGCGCCATCCGTCCGGTGGCGGACAGGCGCGCGACCAGCGCATGATCGCGATGGCGCGCAAGCAGCCACAGGATGAGCGCCGCCCAGCCCACGGAAAGCGGGATGCGGAAGGGGAAGGACCAGAGCAGGACGGTGCCGAAAGCGGGCAGCGGGGCAAAGCCGCTGGCGATGATCCAGATGGCCAGGCCGATCATCGGCGGCAGGCCGATGAGGAAGCAATGGCGCGCGGTGCGCCAATATTGATCGGCGGGCCAGCGCCCGGTGAGGAAGCCGCCCTTGAGCATCGCCATACCGAGCAGCATGAAGCCCAGCACGTCGAGGCCGGTGAATAGGAAGCCCCACAGCCATTCGCCGGGGAAGGCAGCGAGCTTGTGCGCCAGGATTGCGCCATAGCCGCTACGATAGGTGGCGAGATCCGCCTGGACGCCGGGGCTGGCGGGGTCGGCCATCGTCGCCATGAAGGTCGCAAAGCCATCGCGCGTGGCGGCACTGGCGTCGGGGAGCGCGGCGGCATGGCCCCAGGCGTAGAGGGTGGCGATGAAGGCGGCGCAGAGCAGGAAGTGGAGAAGGAAGATCAGAAAGGCGCTCTTGACCAGCGCCATCGGCTCCTGTCGCACGAAGCGGAGCGCGACGAGGCTGACCAGCGCATAGATCGCCAATATGTCGCCCCACCAGAGCAGCAGATAATGGGCCATGCCGATGACGAATAGCCAGCCCGCGCGGATCATCTGGCTGCGGCGACCGTCGCGCCCGGCCATTTCTTCCCGGTCGATCAGCAGCAGCATCGACGCGCCGAACAGCATGGCGAACAGGCCGCGCATCTTGCCGTCGAACAGGATCAGGCTGCTGAGCCAGAAGGCGATATCCCCGGTGCCGAGCGATCCCGATGCGGCCGGGTTGAAATAGGCCGATTGCGGCAGGGCGAAGGCGGTGATGTTCATCCACAGGATGCCCATCACCGCGCAGCCGCGCAGCACGTCCATGGCGGGAATGCGGGGGGAGGCGATCATGGACTTACCCATGAAGGGGACTGGTCAGCGGCGCAAGCCTCTGCCAAGGCGCGTAGCCATGACGGATGGCTCCAGGCAAGGGCGCAAGCAGCGGATCAGCGACGCCTTCGGCGCGGCGGCGGCGCATTATGATGACTTTGCCGGGCCACAGCGGCAGGCGGCGGCGCTGGTGGCGGAGCTGGCGCAGCGGCAGAAGCCCGACGGGGTCGAGCGCATATTGGAGATTGGCTGCGGCACCGGATTCCTGACGCGCGACGTGCAGGGGCGCTGGCCGGGTGCGGAGATGGTGGTGACCGACCTGTCGCCGGGGATGCTGGAACAGGCGGCATCGCACGGCCATGTCGCGGGCCGATTTCTGACGATGGACGGGGAAGCGCCGATCTTTGACGGGCCATGGTTCGATCTGATCGTGTCCAGCCTGGCGTTTCAATGGTTCGATGATCTGGGCAGCGGGATATCGCGGCTGGCGGGGCTGTTGCGACCGGGCGGGAGCCTGATCTTCTCAACCATGGGGCAGGGGAGTTTTGCGCGCTGGCGCACAGCGCACGCGCGATGCGGGCTGGTGGCGGGGGTGCCGGACTATCCGACGCTGGACGAGTTGCGCGCGATGCTGGCGGGGTTTGACGACGCCTTCGCCTTTGACGAGGATTATGCGCTGGAGTGCGGCGGGGCGCGCGGGCTGATCGCGCATTTGCGGGGGATTGGCGCGGTCGTGCCGGGCGCAGGGCGCGCACCGCTGTCGCCGGGCGATTTGCGGCGGGTGATGGCGGCGTTTGAGGCCGAGGGCGGCGGGGACGGCTATCAGATACTGTTTGGGCGGGTGACGCGGTCAGCGGGCTGATTTGCGGATCATGAGTTTGAGGCCGGACCAGATGGCGTCAATGGCGCAGACCTTGACGTCGACCAGATCGGTCGCTGTCAGGATGACGGCGCGGATCACGTCCTCGGTGATGTCGGTCGGAACTTTGGACGCCTTTTTGGGCCAGCTGATCCACAGGAAGCCGGAGGGCGCGAGCAGTGGACGGAGCGCGGCGATTTTCGCAGTCATGTCAGCGCGATCGGTGACGAAGATATGGGCGGCGTCGATCGGCGCTTGCGGACCGGGCAGGCTGATGACGCCGGAGTCGGCGAGTTCGGCCTCAACGGATGCGGGCATGGCGTCCCACCAGGCGCGCTGGCCGGGTTTGAGGCTGAGTTTCTTGGGCAGAGGGGTGGTGGAGTAGCCGGTGGTCATGAGGCTTGGTCCCTTTAGGGATTTGTCTCCGCCTGTATAACCAGCTTCGTCATTCCCGCGAAGGCGGGAATCCAGCTTTCGTTGCGCGACTGGATTGGCGCTTGGTGCGACCAAGCCGCGCCAACGATACCAATGTGCGGGCCGATAGTTGGGTCCCCGCGTCCGCGGGGATGACGGGGACAGGTTTAATCAGGCAGGCGCTCGAACCCTAGACCGATCGCCAGGTCGTCCCAGTGGGGTTGAGGTCCTGGATCAGCGCAATTTTCCAGGAGCGGTTCCATTTCTTCAGGCGCTTCTCGCGCAGGATGGCTTCATCCATCGTGCCATGTTGCTCGAACCACATGAGGCGGTTGACGTTGTAATCGTGGGTGAAGCCGGGGACGGCACCGGTGCGATGCTGATGGAGGCGGGTGATGAGGTCTGATGTGACGCCGATATAGAGAGTGCCGTTGCGCTGGCTCGCCAGGATATAGACGCAAGGCTGGAGGGGGCGGGGCATATGCTTGGTTTAACCCATGTCCAATTGGTGTAACACCCCTCGTCATCCCCGCGGAGGCGGGGACCTATGGTGGGCCATGCGCCTTTGGTTTTGGTGACCGGATATTCTCCCGAAGCGCGGCGCTTGGGGGCCCATGAAGCAGCGCCTGCATCAACGAACACTGCGATCGCATAGAAGGCGCTTGGGGAAAGTTGGGTCCCCGCATCCGCGGGGATGACGGGGATTGTGGGCTTGGGGTTAGAGTTCGCTGTCCATCAGCTTGGGGAAGAAGCCTTCATGCGCGGCGCGCAGGTCGGTGAGGGGGATGAAATCACCTCCAGCCTCATTCCAGATGCCTTCGCAATTTTCTACGGATGATAGGAAGCCGGTAGATCCGATAATCGTTGCTTTAGTTCCCGCTTCGCCCGCCATCTCGCGCAGGTTAATTGGCCGAGATGTCGTCACGACATACAAGCCTTGGTCTTCGCCGAAGAGCTGGGCAGCAAGAGAGAAATTGCTTGGGTCCGCATCATCAGGGGACAATTCAACACCGATTCCGCTGGCCAACGCCATCTCGGCAAGAGCGACGAGCAAGCCGCCATCTGAGACGTCATGGACGGCATTCACGATGCCTTGCTTCACTAAGGAACGAATAAAATCGGCCGTCTTTCGCTCCGCCGTAAGATCAACGGGTGGCGGAGGGCCATCTTCGCGACCATGAATTTCGCGCAACCACAGTGATTGCCCAAGGTGCGAACCGAGCGTGGTGCTCCCCACCAGCCAGATCGTATGCCCTTTGCCCTTGAACGCGACCGTCGCCATCACATCGACATCCGCCAGCAAGCCAATCCCGCCGATCGCGGGGGTCGGCAGGATCGCACTGCCGCCGCCGGTGGCCTTGCTCTCATTGTAAAGCGAGACGTTGCCGCTCACGATCGGGAAGTCCAACGCGCGGCAGGCGTCGCCCATGCCGTCGAGGCAGCCGGTCAGCTGGGCCATGATTTCGGGGCGCTGGGGGTTGGCGAAGTTGAGGCAGTTGGTGACGGCCAGCGGGGTTGCGCCGACGGCGGACAGGTTGCGATAGCATTCGGCGATCGCCTGCTTGCCGCCTTCATAGGGGTCTGCATAGCAATAGCGCGGGGTGCAATCGGTGCTGATCGCGATGCCCTTGTTACTGCCGTGGACACGGACCACCGCGGCGTCGCCGCCGGGGCGCTGGACGGTGTCGGCACCGACCATATGATCATATTGTTCCCAGATCCAGCGGCGGCTGGCGATGTCGGGGCTGCCCATCAGCTTGAGCAGGTCCGCGCCGATGTCGGTGGATTCGGGGATGTCGCCGAGCGGCTGGACGCCCGACCAGACTTTATAGTCGTCCACCGGCATGGAGGGGCGATCATAGAGCGGGGCGTCGTCGGCCAGCGGGGCGAGCGGAATGTCGCAGACGGTTTCGCCATGGTGGATCAGGACCATGCGGCCCGTGTCGGTGACTTCCCCGATCACTGCGAAATCCAGTTCCCATTTGTGGAAAATGGCTTCGGCAAAGGCTTCGCGGCCGGGTTTCAGGACCATCAACATGCGCTCCTGCGATTCGGAGAGCATCATTTCATAGGCGGTCATGCCGGTTTCGCGCTGCGGCACGGCGTCCATGTTGAGGAGCAGACCGACGCCGCCCTTGGACGCCATTTCGACGCTGGAGGAGGTGAGGCCCGCCGCGCCCATATCCTGAATCGCGACGATCGCATCGGAGGCCATGAGTTCCAGGCACGCCTCGATCAGCAGCTTTTCGGTGAAGGGGTCGCCGACCTGCACGGTGGGGCGCTTGGCATCGGCGTCGTCGCCGAAATCGGCGCTGGCCATGGTCGCGCCATGGATGCCGTCGCGGCCGGTCTTGGAGCCGACATAGACGATGGAGTTGCCAACGCCCGATGCTGCCGAATAGAAAATCTTGTCGGTGTCGGCGATGCCCACGGTCATCGCGTTGACCAGAATATTGCCGTCATAGGCGGGGTGGAAGTTGACTTCGCCGCCCACGGTGGGGACGCCGACGCAATTGCCGTAACCACCGATGCCGCGCACCACGCCGCTGATCAGGTGGCGCATCTTGGGGTGGTCGGGTCGCCCGAAGCGCAGCGCGTTCATATTGGCGATGGGACGCGCGCCCATGGTGAACACGTCGCGCAGGATGCCGCCAACGCCCGTTGCCGCGCCCTGATAGGGTTCGATATAGCTGGGGTGGTTGTGGCTCTCCATCTTGAAGATCGCCGCCTGACCATCGCCAATGTCGACCACGCCGGCATTTTCGCCGGGGCCGCAAATCACCTGCGGGCCGGTGGTCGGCAGCTTCATCAGGTGGATTTTGGAGGATTTATAGGAGCAATGCTCCGACCACATGACCGAGAATATGCCCAGTTCGGTGAGGTTCGGCTCGCGGCCGATGGCCTTCAGGACGCGGTCATATTCTTCCGGGCTGAGGCCATGTTCGGCGACGATTTCCGGGGTGATGTGGGGAGCGGTGCTGGACATGTGCGCGCCTTTAGCGGGGCCAAGCGGGATTCACAATGGTGGGTGTGGGGGGTGCGCGCAGCACCCGCGTCGAACCCCCTCTTCCAAGTGCGCCTAACCTCACTGCGTTCGGCAAGGCTTACTATCCTTCTCCCCAGCGGGGAGAAGGTGAGTGGGACAAGAAAAAGGCCGGACCTTTGAGAAGGTCCGGCCTGGGAAGAGGATGAGGCCGCGCGCGTCTTAGACGTGGCAGGCCTGGGCGCCCTTGCCGGGCACGGTGATGGTGACGTCGTCGCCTGCGCCGCTGACTTCAAAGCCTTCGGCGGTGAAGGGCTTGCCGACTTCGGCGGCCTTCAGCGTCGTGGCGGTGCCGCCCTTTTCGGTGCGCAGCTGGGCCGTCTTGTCGTCGCTCATATAATCGACGAAGATCAGGCTGTTATCCTTGCAGCGGAACTGCTTGTTGGCCTTGACCGACGGCGGCAGCTCGACCGGCGCGGCGTTGGCCAGTTCGGCAGCCATCGGATCGGCAGGGCCGCCCACGACTTCGGGTTCGTCACTCTTGTTGCAGGCGCTCAGCAGGCTGAGCGAGGCAACGGCGATAAGGGGGAGATGAAATTTCATAGCGGTCCTTCTATGTGCACCTGCAACATGCTGCGTCAACGCAAAACTGCCCATAATCCACCATCGCTATCATATGACGTCATGACGGCACGATGACAGTCATGAAAGCCGGCACGAAAGCCGGTGTGATGGCTTGACCGGGGCGGCGGTGGCGGTCAATGCAGGGACATGGCAGACGATAGCAGCATAGCGCCCCCCGATCCAGCAACCCTCTCTTTCGAGGATGCGCTGCGCGCGCTCGAAACGATCGTGCGGCGGCTGGAAAGCGGGGACGTGCCGCTCGACGAGTCGATCTCGCTCTATGCGCAGGGCGAAGAATTGCGCAAGCGCTGCACCGAGCGGCTGGCGGCGGCGGAAGCGCGGATCGCCAAGCTGACGATCGACGCCAATGGCGCTGTGACCGGCGCGCAGCCGTTCGGCGCGGAGTGAGCGGCATGGTCGGGGGAGAGGCGGCCTCCGCAGGGGCGTTGGTAAAGGCACGCGCGGCGGACGTCGCGGCGGCGATCGACAGCGCCTTCGACCATCTGCTGAGCGTGCCGGACGATCCACGGGCGCGGCTTTATGAGGCGATGCGCCATGCCGCGATCGGCGGAGGCAAAAGGTTGCGGCCATTGCTGGTGCAGGCGACCAGCGACCTGTTCCATCTGTCGCGCGAATCGGCGTTGCGGGTCGGCCTGGCGATCGAGTGCATCCATGTCTATTCGCTGGTGCATGACGATCTGCCCGCGATGGACGATGATGACATGCGCCGGGGCAAGCCGACCGTCCACAAGGCGTTTGACGAGGCGACGGCGATACTGGCGGGCGATTGCCTGCACGATCTGGCGTTCCAGATATTGTCCGACGAGGACACCCATCCCGACCCGTTCGTGCGGATTGAACTGGTGCGCGCGCTGGCGCTGGCGAGCGGCCCGGCTGGCATGGCGGGCGGGCAGATGATGGACCTGGAAGCGGAACATGCCCGCTTTGACCTGGCCACCGTCACCCGACTGCAAAATCTCAAGACCGGGGCGCTGATCGCCTTTTGCGTTGACGCTGCCGCGATCATGGCGCGGATTCCTGAGGACGCACGCAAGGGGCTGCACGGCTATGCGCGCGACATCGGCCTGGCGTTCCAGATTGCCGACGATCTGCTGGACGTAGAGGGCGACGCGGCGCTGGCGGGCAAGGCGCTGGGCAAGGATGCGGCGGCGGGCAAGGAGACGTTCGTGTCGCTGCTGGGCGTTGATCGGGCGCGGGCGCAGGCGCATATGCTGGTCGATCAGGCCAAGGCGCATCTGCATGGTTATGGCGTCGAGGCGGACCTGCTGCGCGCCATTGCCGACTATATCGTGGAGAGGGATCGCTAAAGACCATGAGCAAGCAGCGCATCGGTGTCTATCCCGGCACATTCGATCCCATAACATTGGGGCATATGGACATCATCCGGCGCGGCGCGAAACTGGTCGACCGGCTGGTCATCGGGGTGACGACCAATATCAGCAAATCGCCCATGTTCAGCGATGAAGAGCGGCTGGAAATGGTGCGGCGCGAATGTGCCGGGATCGACGCGGACATCGTGGTCGTCGGTTTCAATTCGCTGCTGATGGATTTTGCCGAATCGCAGGGGGCCAGCGTCATCATTCGCGGGCTGCGCGCGGTCGCCGACTTTGAATATGAATATCAGATGGCGGGCATGAACCAGCAGATTAATGCCCGCGTCGAAACCGTGTTCCTGATGGCGGACGTGTGCCTGCAACCGATCGCTTCCCGGCTGGTCAAGGAAATCGCGCTTTATGGCGGGCCGATCCATAAGTTCGTCGGGCCGGTGGTGCGCGACGAAGTGGTGGCGCGGGTTGAAAAACTGGGGCGCAAAGGCAGCGTTTAATACCGCTCAGCCTGCGTTCAGTTGCCAATCGCGATCAGCGCGCTATCAGGACGGCCAAGATATTGAGGAAAGTAAGTCCCATGCGTTTCACCTGCGCGCTCAAGACCGTGGCGATCGGTATCGCCCTTACCGCGTCCGGCCTGGCCTATGCCCAGGGCGGCGGCAGCAAGGGCGATGATATGAAGAAAGCGGAGGCCGCGGCGCGGGCGGCGGAAAATGCCAAGTCGTTGGGCGGCGACCTGACCCCCAAGCTGCCGCCAGCGGTGGTGCCGGCCGATCCGCAGAATATCTGGGACCTGGACCTGTCGAGCGGCGGGCGGGTGCGCATCCAGCTGCGCCCCGACATCGCGCCCGGCCATGTCGAGCGGATCAAGGAGCTGACGCGGCAGGGCTTTTACAATGGCCTTAAATTCCATCGCGTCATCCCCGGTTTCATGGCGCAGGGCGGCGATCCCAAGGGCGACGGCACCGGCGGTTCGACCCAGCCGGACCTGAAGGCCGAGTTCAACCCGATGCCCCATTTGCGCGGCACCGTGTCGATGGCGCGTGCGCAGGGCGAGGATAGCGCGAACAGCCAGTTCTTCATCGTGCTGCTGCCGCGGATGCAGCTGGACAAGAAATATACGGTGTTCGGCCGGGTGATCGAAGGCATGAATTATGTCGACGCGATCGCGCAGGGCGAGCCGCCCGCCAACCCGACCGTGATTTTGCAGGCGTCGATCGAGAGCGACGGCAAGCCGCCGGTGACCGCGCCGGTTGCGCCAGTCGCGCCGTCGATCATTGCCGCGCCGACGCAGTAAGTGAGAAAAGGGGCTGGTTCGTCCGGCCTCCATCTGTTCGCTCTATCATGATTAAAGCACCGGGTGTTCCCGCGAAGGCGGGAATCCAGTCCAGAGGGCGGGACTGGATTCCCGCCTTCGCGGGAACACCGATTAAGGCTGAACAGGGTAGCTTTAGACCATGCGCGTAGACCTTTTCGATTTTGACCTGCCGCCGGAGAATATCGCGCTGCGGCCCGCGTCTCCGCGGGATAGCGCGCGCTTGTTGCTGGTGCCGGGGGAGGGTGATTTTGCTGACCTGAGCGTGCGTGATCTGCCCTCGCTGATGCGGGCGGGCGATGTGCTGGTGTTCAACGACACGCGCGTCATTCCCGCGCAGCTGGAGGGGATGCGCGGCAATGCACGGATCGGGGCGACGCTGCACAAGCGATTGGGGCTGCGCCAGTGGCAGGCTTTTTTGCGCAATGCCAAGCGGGTGCGTGACGGCGAGCGGATCGATTTTGGCGCGGGCGTCACGGCGATTGCCGGGCCGCGCGACGATGATGGCGGGGTAACGCTGAGCTTTGAGGGTGAGGAGCCGGTGGAGGTTCTGCTGGAGCGGGCGGGACGGATGCCGCTGCCGCCCTATATCGCCAGCAAGCGCCCGACCGACGAACGCGACCGGGCCGATTATCAGACCATGTTCGCGCGGGAAGATGGCGCGGTGGCAGCGCCCACGGCTGCGCTGCATTTTACCCCGGAATTGATGGCGGCGCTGGCGGAGCGCGGAATCGCGACCGAGACGCTGACGCTGCATGTCGGCGCGGGGACATTCCTGCCGGTCAAGGCGGACGATACCGACGATCACCGGATGCACGCCGAATGGGGGCGGATCGAGGCGGCGACGGCGGATCGGCTGAATGCCGCGCGGGCGGCTGGCGGGCGGCTGATTGCGGTCGGCACGACCAGCCTGCGCCTGCTGGAAAGCGCGGTGGGAGAGGACGGGATTCTCCGCGCCTTTGCCGATGAAACCCGTATTTTCATCACACCGGGCTATCAGTTCCGGGCGATTGACGGCCTGATGACCAATTTCCATTTGCCCAAATCCACGCTGTTCATGCTGGTGTCGGCGCTGATGGGGACGGAGCGGATGCGGGCGGCCTATGATCATGCGATCGGGTCGGGCTATCGTTTTTACAGCTATGGCGACAGTTCGCTGCTGTTGCCCGGATGATCCGGCGCGCATTTCTGTGCTAGGCCAAGGCGCATGAGCAAGCAGGCGGGAAGCGAAGACGGGGTGCGATCGCGGCGCGACGAGATACTCGCGGTCGCGGCGCAGCTGTTCGCGCGCAAGGGCTATCGCGGCACGTCGATGCGCGACATTGGCGAGGCGTCGGGGGTGCTGGGCGGGTCGCTCTACCACCATATCAAGTCCAAGGACGCGCTGTTCGTCGAATTGCATAATGGCGCGCTGGACGCGGCGGAAGCGCGGATCGCGGCGGCGGTGGCGGCTGCGGCCGGTCCCTGGGACAGGCTGGAGGCGGGTTGCGTGGCGCTGCTGGAGGTGCAGTTGGCGCCCGATTCGCTGACGATGCCGATGATGAATGATTTTCGCGAAGTGCCCGATGAGGTGCGCGCGCAACTGGTGGCGCGGCGCGACCGGTTCGAGCAGTTGTTCCGGGCGATCGTGGATGACCTGCCTTTGCCCGCGGCGATCGACCGGTCGATCTATCGCAACCTCCTCCTGTCGCAGCTTAATGCGGCGGCGGACTGGTTCCGGCCCGGTCGCCTGACCCCGCGCGAGATTGCCGAGCAAGTCGCGCGGCTGTTCCGGCACGAGGGTTAGTCCCGCCGCGCCAACGCCACGGGCAATTCGCTGCGCAACAGGTCGAGCAGGCCGGTAATCTTGGGCAGCAAGTGGCGGCGCTGGGGATAGACGGCCCAGATGGGTTCGTCCTCCATCGCGAAATCGGTGAGCAAAGGCACCAGCGCGCCGGACGCGATATGGGGCAGGACGTAAAATTCCGGCAGCTGGCATATGCCCATGCCCGCGACGGCGGCTTGCGCCACCGCCTCTCCGCTGTTGCAGCGCCAGCGGCCGCGCGGGCGGATGGTTTCGATCCGGCCCCAGGAGCGGAACTGCCAGCTGGTCGCGGTGCCGATCAGGCAGTCATGGTTTCCCAGATCGGCGATGGCGTTGGGCGTGCCGTGCGCGGCGAGATAGGCAGGGGCTGCGCAGGTATAGAGGGTACGCGACGCGATGCGGGTGCCGATCAGGCGGCTGTCGGCCAGCGTGCCGGTGCGGATCGCCATGTCATAGCCCTCGCCGATCAGGTCCACGAGCCGGTTGGTCAGATCGATCGTGACAGTGAGCTTGACATAGCGCGTGGCAAATTGCCGGACGATGGGGGCGATGAAGCGTTCGCCCATCGCGGTCGAGCAGGTGATGCGCAGGTCGCCCTGCGGCTCTGCGCCTTCGCTGATGAGGGCAATGGCTTCGTCCCGTTCGGTGACGATGCGGCTGCAATGATCGTAGAAGAGGCGGCCAGTGTCGGTCAGCCGGACGGTGCGGGTGGTGCGGTGGAACAGCGGGCGCTGCACCCGGTTTTCCAGCGCGGCGATGGCGCGGCTCATATGGGTGGTGGACAGGCCGAGCGCGTCGGCCCCGCCCTTGAAGCTGCCGGTGGTCGCCACGGCGACAAATTCGTCGATCCCATCCCAGCCGCGCATAATTATCCCTCATATGAAATAATGAATTGCAAAAATCCTTCCTTATCGCGCGGGTGGGATATTGCTAGGGCGGGGCAGCATCATATCAGGAGCTTTTCCCATGAAATCCCGCGCCGCCGTCGCCTTTGAAGCCAAGAAGCCGCTGGAGATTGTCGAAGTCGATCTGGAAGGGCCGAAAGCGGGCGAAGTGCTGGTCGAGATCATGGCGACCGGTATCTGCCATACCGACGCCTATACGCTCGACGGGTTCGACAGCGAAGGTATCTTTCCGTCGATCCTGGGGCATGAAGGCGCGGGGATCGTGCGGGAAGTCGGGCCGGGCGTCACCAGCGTGAAGCCCGGTGATCATGTCATCCCGCTCTACACCCCCGAATGTCGCCAGTGCAAAAGCTGCCTGAGCGGCAAGACGAACCTGTGCACCGCGATCCGCGCGACGCAGGGCAAGGGGCTGATGCCCGACGGCACGACCCGCTTTTCCTACAAGGGCCAGCCGATCTTTCACTATATGGGCTGTTCGACCTTCTCCAACTTCACGGTTTTGCCCGAAATCGCGGTCGCAAAGATCCGCGAGGACGCGCCGTTCGACAAGAGCTGTTATATCGGCTGCGGCGTGACCACGGGCGTCGGCGCGGTGGTGAACAGCGCCAAGGTGACGCCGGGGTCCAACGTCATCATCTTTGGCCTTGGCGGCATTGGCCTGAACGTCATTCAGGGCGCGAAGCTGGTCGGCGCGGACATGATCATCGGCGTCGACATCAATGACAGCAAGGAAGAATGGGGCCGCCGGTTCGGCATGACCCACTTCGTCAATCCCAACAAGGTGGAGGGCGACATCGTCCAGCATCTGGTCGCGCTGACCGATGGCGGGGCGGACTATACGTTCGATTGCACCGGCAATACCGGGGTGATGCGCACCGCGCTGGAGGCGTGCCATCGCGGCTGGGGGGAGAGCATCATCATCGGCGTCGCTGAAGCGGGCAAGGAAATCAGCACCCGTCCGTTCCAGCTGGTCACCGGCCGGGTGTGGAAGGGCAGCGCTTTTGGCGGGGCCAAGGGCCGGACCGACGTGCCCAAGATCGTCGACTGGTATATGAACGGCAAGATCGAGATCGACCCGATGATCACCCATGTGCTGAGCCTGGAGGAGATCAACAAGGGGTTCGACCTGATGCACGCGGGTGAGAGCATCCGTTCGGTCGTGGTGTTTTAATGGAGACGGTTTCGGAAAATCGCGCCTTTGGCGGGGTGCAGGGCGTGTATCGCCATGCGTCCGCCAGCACGGGGACGGACATGGTTTTTTCCGTGTTCGTGCCGCCGCATGAGGCGGGGGCGAAGCTGCCCGTGGTCTGGTATCTGTCCGGGCTGACCTGCACCCATGCCAATGTGACCGAGAAGGGCGAGTTTCGGGCGCTCTGCGCCGAACTGGGGCTGATCTTCGTTGCGCCCGATACGTCGCCGCGCGGTGAGGGTGTGGCGGATGATGTGGACGGGGCTTATGATTTCGGACTGGGCGCTGGTTTTTACGTCGATGCGACGGAAGCGCCCTTCGCGGATCATTACAAGATGTGGTCCTATGTGACCGAGGAACTGCCTGCGCTGATCGCGGCGGCATTTCCGGCGGATATGGGGCGGCAGTCGATCATGGGCCATTCGATGGGCGGGCATGGGGCGCTGACCATCGGGCTGACTTATCCTGAGCGTTTCAGTGCGGTGTCGGCCTTCGCGCCGATCGTTGCGCCAAGCCAGGTACCGTGGGGGCGCAAGGCGCTGGGCGGCTATCTGGGCGCGGACAAGGCGGCGTGGCGCAAGCATGATGCGGTCGCGCTGATCGAGGATGGTGCGCGGGTTGAAGCGCTGCTGGTCGATCAGGGCGGGGCGGATGCGTTTCTGGAGAAGGAATTGCAGCCGGACCTATTGCGCGCGGCGTGTGAGGCAGCGGGGATCGACCTGACGCTGAATATGCGCGCGGGCTATGACCATAGCTATTATTTCATCTCCACCTTCATGGCGGATCATCTGCGCTGGCACGCCGACAGGTTGGGGTAACGGGCATGAGCGAGGCGTTGTTGCGGGACTATTATGCGGCGTTCAATCGGGGAGAGAGTGCGGCGATGCTGGCGCTGCTGACCGACGATGTGGTGCATGAGCCGAGCCAGGGCGCGGTGCGCGAGGGGAAGGCGGCGTTCGCAGACTTTCTGGACCATATGAACCGCTGCTACAAGGAGGCGGTCATCGGGCCGGTGTTCCTGACGTCGGCTGATGGCGCGCGGGCGGCGGCGGAGTTCATGCTGGAGGGCGAATATCTGGTGACCGATGGTGATCTGCCCGCGGCATCAGGGCAGCGTTACCGGCTGCGGGTGGGCGCGTTTTTCGAACTGCGCGAGGGGAAGATCGCGCGGGTGAGCAATCATTATAATCTGGCGGACTGGCTGGCGCAGGTGGGTGGTTGACGTTGTGCCTGTGGCACGCCCCCACCCCAACCCCTCCCCTAAAGGGGAGGGGCTTTGATTGATCATTTCTCGATCTGGCTGACGTCGCGCACAGCGCCCTTGGCGGCGTTGGTTGTCATCGCGGCGTAGGCGCGGAGCGCGGGGGAGACTTCGCGTTTGCGGCCAAAGGGCTTCCACGCCTTGACGCCCATTTTCTCCATTTCCGCGCGGCGTTCGGCCAGCACGGCGTCATCAATGTCCAGCTTGATGACACGGTTGGGGATGTCGATGACGATCGGGTCGCCGGTCTGGACGAGGGCGATGAGGCCGCCTTCGGCCGCTTCGGGCGAGACATGGCCGATCGACAGGCCCGACGTGCCACCGGAAAAGCGCCCGTCGGTGATCAGCGCGCATTCCTTGCCCAGCCCCTTGGATTTCAGATAGCTGGTCGGGTAGAGCATTTCCTGCATACCCGGCCCGCCCTTTGGCCCTTCATAGCGGATGACGACGACGTCGCCGGCCTTGACCTCATTGCCCAAAATGCCCGCGACCGAGGCGTCCTGGCTTTCATAGACGCGCGCGGTGCCGTGGAAGGTCAGGATCGAATCATCGACGCCCGCCGTCTTGACGATGCAGCCTTCGGGGGCGAGGTTGCCGTAGAGGACGGCGAGGCCGCCATCCTTGGAGAAGGGGTGTTCGGCCGAGCGGATCACGCCCTTTTCGCGGTCGATGTCCAGCTCCTCCCAGCGGGCGGACTGGCTGAACGCGGTCTGGGTCGGGACACCGCCGGGGGCGGCGCGGAAGAAGTTGCGGACTTCATCGCTGTTGGTGCGGCCAATGTCCCAACGGGCCAGCGCAGCGGCCATGGTGGGGGCGTGGACGGTGGGGAGCGAGGTATCGACGAGGCCTGCGCGCTCCAGTTCGCCCAATATCGCCATGATGCCACCGGCGCGGTGGACATCCTCCATATGCACGTCCTGCTTGGCGGGTGCGACCTTGCACAGGCAGGGGACGCGGCGCGACAGGCGGTCGATATCGGCCATGGTGAAATCGACCCCGCCTTCATACGCGGCGGCGAGCAGATGGAGGACGGTGTTGGTGGAGCCGCCCATGGCGATGTCCAGGCTCATGGCGTTTTCGAACGCGGAGAAGCTGGCGATGGTGCGCGGCAGGGCGGTGGCGTCATCCTGTTCATACCAGCGCTTGGCGAGATCGACGATGACATGGCCGGCTTCGCGGAACAGGCGCTCGCGGTCCGAATGGGTGGCCAGCGTCGATCCGTTGCCGGGCAGCGAGAGGCCCAATGCTTCGGTCAGGCAGTTCATCGAATTGGCGGTGAACATGCCGGAGCAACTGCCACAGGTCGGGCAGGCGGAGCGTTCGATGGTTTTGACTTCTTCGTCGGTATAGCTTTCGTCGGCGGCGACGACCATGGCATCGACCAGATCGAGCGCCACTTCCTTGCCGCGCATCACGACCTTGCCCGCCTCCATCGGCCCGCCGGACACGAACACGGCGGGGATGTTGAGGCGCATCGCGGCCATCAACATGCCCGGCGTGATCTTGTCGCAGTTGGAGATGCAGACCATCGCGTCGGCGCAATGGGCGTTGACCATATATTCGACGCTGTCGGCGATCAGATCCCGGCTTGGCAAGGAATAGAGCATCCCGCCATGGCCCATGGCGATGCCGTCATCGACCGCGATGGTGTTGAATTCCTTGGCGACGCCGCCTGCCGCCTCGATCTCGCGCGCGACGAGCTGGCCCAGGTCTTTCAGGTGAACATGGCCCGGCACGAACTGGGTGAAGCTGTTGACGACGGCGATGATCGGCTTGCCGAAATCTTCATCCTTCATGCCCGTCGCGCGCCACAGGCCGCGCGCCCCCGCCATGTTGCGGCCGTGGGTGGTGGTTCTGGAGCGATAGGCCGGCATGGTCAGTGTCCCTGAAAAGATAATCCTCTTGGGTCCGCTCTATACCCGTTGGGATTGGGTGTGAAATATATTATTGATGGCCTATTAGGTCGCAGGACATATGAAAGATGGATATTCGCCAGTTGCGGCATTTTGTCACGGTCGCCGACACGCTGCATTTCGGGCAGGCGGCGGAACGGCTGCACATGACCCAGCCGCCGCTGAGCCAGTCGATCCTGATGCTGGAGCGCGAACTGGGCGCGGCGCTGTTTGCGCGGACCAAGCGACGGGTGGCGCTGACGCCGTTCGGGGCGCAATGGCTGGAGCAGGTGCGGCCTGCTATCGCGGCGATCGACGCGCTGCCCGAAGCCGCGCGGCAGTTGCGGGAAGGGCGGGCCGGGCATCTGGCCTTGTCCTTCGTCAGCACCGCCGATTATAGCGTCCTGCCCGCGCTGGTGCGGCGCTATGCGGCGCTGTTCCCGCAGGTCGAAATCCGCCTGACCGAAGCGACCAGCGATGTGCAGATACCCGCCTTGCTGGCGGGGCAGGCCCATGCGGGCATATTGATCCCGCCTGCCGACACACCCCTGCCGCCGGAGCTTTGTTACCGCCGGTTGATCCGCGAACCGCTGGTTGCGGCGCTGCCGGAGCAATGGGTGGAGGCGGGAACGATCGACGCGGAGGCCATCGTGTCGCTGCCGCTGATCCTGTTCCCGCGCGCGGTGGCACCTGCCTTCCACGATCTGGTCACTGGCTATTATGCGGCGCGGGGCGGGCAGGCCAATATCGTGCAGCAGGCGATCCAGATGCAGACGATCATCAGCCTGGTGTCGGCGGGGCTGGGGATTGCGCTGGTCCCGGCGTCGCTGCGCAATCTGGCGCGGGCGGGGGTGGTTTATGCCGATCTGGGCGACGCGCCCATGCTGGAAACCGGGCTGGCGTGGCGGCGGGACGATGAGACGCCGACATTGCGCCAGTTTCTGGAACTGGCGCAGGCGGGGTGATGGGATCGCTGCGGCGGGCTTTACCGGTGGGCGCAGCTGCGCCTAGAGCAAGGACATGACGATAGAGGATGATGCAGGTCGCCCCGCCGCGACGGTGGTGATCGTGCGGGACCGACCCGATGGGCCGCCCGACATTTTGATGATGGAGCGGGCGTCGACCATGGCCTTTGCTGCGGGCGCGCTGGTGTTTCCCGGCGGGGGCGTGGATGCGCATGACCGGCAGCTTGCGGCGCGGATCGACCATGGTCTGGAGATTGACGAGGCGGCGGCGCGGATCGCGGCGATTCGCGAGACGATCGAGGAAAGCGGGCTGGGGGTGGGCCTGAATGGGGGACATGCGGGCGCGGTCGATGGCGCGGTGGTGGTCTCGATCCGGCAGGGCTTGCTGGATGGGACGATGCTGGGGGATCTGCTTGAGGCGCATGGGCTGGGGCTGGCGCTTGACGCATTGACGCCCTTTGCCCGCTGGCACCCCGCGCCGTTCGAGAAGGCGATCCGGGTCTATGATACGCGCTTCTACCTCGCCCGCGCGCCTGACGGGCAGGAGGCGATCGCCGACGCGACCGAGAATGTGCATCTGTTCTGGAGCAGTGCGGCAGCGACGCTGGCGCGGTGCGATGCGGGGGAGGGGCATGTCATCTTCCCCACCCGGCGTAATCTGGAGCGGCTGGCGCTGGCGGGAAGTCATGCCGATCTGGTCGCCCATGCCGCCGCCCATCCGGTGGAGAAGGTGCGGCCATGGCTGGAGGATCGCGATGGGGAGCGGCATTTGTGCATCCCCGATCATCTGGGTTATCCCGTTACGTCGGAACCTTTACGGCAGGCCCGGCGTGGTTAGGGGATGCGACGCCTTCACCTGATATTGCGCCGCTGCCTGTTATGGGGCGGCCTGTTGTGTCTGACTCTTCTGGGCTATGCCGTGATGCGGCAAAGGCCGCAGGATTTGCCCTGGACCGATATCGACCTGGATCAGCCGATCGGGCTGTTCACCGGGCGCAAGCTGGCGGCGCTAACGGGGGAGCGGGCGCAATGCCTGGCGCTGCTGGAGCGGGCGGGGGTGGCCTATAGTGCGATGCAGCCGGGCGGGACGGGACAGTGCGTTTATGACGATGCGGTGCGGCTGAAGGCGGAGCGCGGGGCGGTGGCCCTGTCCCCGGCGGCGGTGGCGCCTTCCTGCCCGGTGGTCGCGGCGCTCAAGCTGTGGGAGTGGCAGGTGGTGCAGCCTGCCGCGCAGCGCATCTATGGCCAGCCGGTTGCGTCACTGCGGCACTTTGCAGCTATAGCTGTCGGCGCATGTACGGGCGCAGCGCTGGCGACTTCAGCGAACATGCGACTGCGGATGCGATCGACATTTCCGCCTTCATATTGGCGGACGGGCGGCAGGTGAGCGTGCTGAACGACTGGGATGGCAAGGCAAGCGATGCCGAATTTCTGCGCGCGGTGCGGGATGGGGCGTGCGACCTGTTTTCGACCGCGCTGTCGCCCGATTATAACAAGGCGCACCGCGATCATTTCCATCTGGATCAGGCGGCACGCGGTGCGACCGGGTGGCGGGCGTGTCGGTAGAGTGATCCTCCCTGTCGCGTAGCGATGGGGAGGTGGATGGCCGAAGGCCAGACGGAGGGGCAGTGGCGCGACGTTGCGCCATTGCCCCTCCGTCAGCGCTGCGCGCTGCCACCTCCCCAAGACGAGCTTGGGGAGGAATTTACTGGCCGAAGCCGCTTTCGCGCGCCAGCGCTACGGCTTCGCGTGCGGCTGCCAGTAGCGCGCCGCTTTTGGCTTCGCATTCGCGCTGTTCATATTCGGGGGTGGAATCGGCGACGATGCCTGCGCCTGCCTGTACGTGCATGACGCCGTCTTTCAGGACGGCGGTGCGGAGCACAATGCAACTGTCCATATTGCCGTCCGGGCCGAAATAGCCGACCCCGCCCGCATAGGCGCCGCGGGTTTCGGGTTCCAGTTCGGCGATGATCTCGCACGCGCGGACCTTGGGTGCGCCTGATACCGTCCCCGCTGGGAAGCCTGCGAACAGCGCGTCGATCGCGTCCTTGTCCGGCGATAGCTGGCCGACGACGTTGGAGACGATGTGCATGACATGGCTGTAAAATTCGACGCTGTAGCTGTCGGTCACGGTCACGCTGCCAGCGGTCGCAACGCGGCCGACATCGTTGCGGCCAAGGTCCAGCAGCATCAGATGTTCGGCGCGTTCCTTGGGGTCGGACAGCAGGCTTACGCGGTTGGCGGCGTCCTCCACCGCATTACGCCCACGTGGGCGGGTGCCAGCGATCGGGCGGATCGTGACTTCGCCGTCGCGGGCGCGGACCAATATCTCAGGCGACGAGCCGATCAGCGCGAAGCCGGGCAGGTCGAGATAATAGAGGAAGGGCGAGGGATTGATCCGCCGCAGCGCGCGATAAAGCGCAATGGGTGGCAATGTGAAGGGGCTGGTGAAACGCTGCGCCAGCACGACCTGAAAAATGTCGCCCGCGACGATATAATCCTTGGCCTTGGTCACCATGGCGGCATAGCGGCCCGGCTCCAGCACCGGGGTGACCGCGATGTCGGCCATGTCCGCCGGTGGGGGCGTGGCGGGCAGCGGGGCGGCGAGGCGCGCGGCGGTGGCGTCGATGCGTTCGAGCGCTTCGTCGATTGCCTTTTCGGGGTCGGCAAAGCTGCCCTTCCACACCGGCGCGACCAGATAGAGGGCATCGGCCAGCCGGTCGAACACCAGGATCACGGTCGGGCGAACGAACAGCATGTCGGGCAGGGCGATGGGATTGGGGGCAGGACGGGGCAGTTTTTCGACCAACCCGACCGTCTCATAGCCGAAATAGCCGACCAGGCAGGCGAGCGCTGCGGGCAGAGCGGGATCGAGTTCTGCGCGACATTCGGCCACCAGCGACCGCAGCGCGGTCAGCGCGTCGGCTTCCAGCGGCTCGAACGCATTGCGGTCGGTTGCCCATTGGCGGTTGATCTGGGCCATGTTGCCATCGGCGCGGAACAGGAGGTCGGGGGCCAGGCCGATCAGGCTGTGGCGGCCACGCACCGCGCCGCCCTCCACCGATTCCAGCAGGAAGTCGCCGCGATCTGGCTCGAACAATTTGAGCGCGGCGG
Organism: Sphingobium terrigena; assembly: GCF_003591655.1. Taxonomy (GTDB): domain Bacteria; phylum Pseudomonadota; class Alphaproteobacteria; order Sphingomonadales; family Sphingomonadaceae; genus Sphingobium; species Sphingobium terrigena. The sequence goes on along the minus strand of NZ_QVRA01000006.1, from coordinate 145,638 downwards.
ATATCGGCGTGTCGGTGTCGGCAATCTGCCGCCGCCATACCAATGCCGATTCGCCCCGCGCCAGCGCCGCGCGCGCCGAAGCGATGCCGTCCCCGCCCGTCGCGCCCATATTACTGCCCGCCGCTGTTGGTGGCGGTCAGCGCCGAGCGGGCGTCTGCCACGGCCTTGGCATTGCGGGTCACGCCCAGTTCCTTTTCGACCGCGCGCTCAAATTGCTGGCCATATTCCTGGCCGACAACCTCGCCGAGCTGGTCGCGCACCTGCTTCAACAGTTCGGGCTGACCCTTGGCATCGCCGCGTTGGATGGCGTTCAATTGCACCACGAAGGTGCCGCGATCCTGCCCTATGGGGAGCGTCTTGACCGTGTTCGCCGCCATCGAAAAGAGGATGGCGACTTCGGCGGGGGGACGCTGCTCGCCACGCATGATGTCGGCGCGGCGGCCGCCCAGCACCTGCGGCGCGGGCAGCTTGACGCCGACAGCCGCGACGGCATCGGCCAGCTTCATGCCCTTGGCGACCTTGGCCCGGATATCCTCCGCGACCTTCTTGGCTTTTTCATTACCCTGATTGAGCTTGTACTGCGCCTGAACCAGCGGCTTGACCTTGGCCAGCGGCGGCGGGGCGGCGGCGACGATGTCAGTGGGGGCGATCAGCGCATAGCGCTTGTCCGGGGTGATCGGCACCAGCTGCGCATCATCGTCCGCGTTCATCGCGAAGGCGGGGGCGACCAGGGGTTGCAGGTCAGCGGAGGGGACATAGGCCGAATCCTCGACCTGCTTGCCGGTGGCGAGCAGCAGCGGGCTGGTTTCGAGTTTCAGGCCATTATCTTTGACCACTTCCTCGAACGTGCCGCCATCGGCAATCTGGTCTTCCAGCTTGCCGGTCAATTCGGTCAGCAGCGTCTTTTCCTTTTGCGCGCGCAGCGTCTCGACCAGTTCGCCACGCACAGAGGCGAGCGGGCGGGCGGGCGTTTCGGTGATCGCGGTGACGCGCAGCACGACCCAGCCCAGCGATCCGCGCACGGGACCGACCAGATCGCCCTGCCTGGCGGCAAAGGCGGCGTCGGCAATCGCCTTGCCCGCCGATGCGGTGAGGGCGGCCTGGCTCTGGTCGGCCAGCGCCAGTGCTTCAAGGCCAGCGCCCTTTGCCGCGGCGGACAGCGATGTGCCGCCCTTGACCTGATCGGCAATTGCCTTGGCCGCTGCCTGCGTCGGCAACACCAGTTGCTCGACGCTGCGGCTTTGTCTGGCGGCATAGGCGGCCTTGTTCTGATTATAGGCGGCAGCGATTTCCGCGTCGCTCGGCTGTGAGGCCTGCGCGAAACGCTGCGCGTCGATCACGGCATAGCGGATGCGGCGCTGTTCGGGGATGGTGAAGCGGTCGGCGTTGCGCTTGTAATAATCGGCCAGTTGCGCGTCTGTCGGTGCCTTGTCGTCAAGGAAGGCGACCGCCGGAATCGCGGCGATCGTACCCTGACGCGCTTCGAGCAGCAGCGAGGCATAGGGCAGCACCAGAGAGTCGGAGAGCTTGACACCCAGACCCACCGGACCCAGCAATTGGCGCTGGAGGATTTCGCGGCTGATATCGTCGCGCAGCGCCTGTTCGGTGATGCGTTCGCGGATCAGCAGCGACCGGAAATTATCCTGGCTGAAATTGCCCGCAGCGTCCTGAAAAGCGGGGATCTGCGCGATCTGTGCATCGACCAGCCGCTTGGAGATATGCACGTCCTGATCGTCGGCAAAGGCGCGCAGGGTGAGGGATGCGACCAGCTGGTCGAACACCTGTGTCGCGCCGCCCTGCGCGAAGAAATCGCTGATCAGCAGGCCGGGATTGGATTTGCGGGCATTTTCATAGACGCGCTGGATACGGTCCTGCACTTCATTCTGCGACAGCTTGTGGCTGCCCGCCTTGGCCGCCGTGCCGCCACCGCCGGTCAGGCTGCTGCCGAACTGGCCGCTGGACAGATCGCCCAGAACGAAGGCACCGGCGATGACCGCCAGGAAGAGGATCGCAAAGACAGCGCCGAACCTGGAGCGAATGAAGCGGCGAAAGACAGCAAGCATGAAAATGTCCGAACTGCGGGCGTGATGGCGGTCGCTTTAAGGCGGTATAGGCGCGGCGGCAAGCGCCCACGGTCATGCAAGGTCTGGCGTAGCCGGTCTGGACAAATGCACCCGCCCCGTTCATCGCCACTGGGCGTGCAGCAAAAACAAATATGGGGAAATATAATCCATGAACAGGCGTAAACTCGTCGTGGGCAACTGGAAGATGAATGGCCTGAAGGCCCATCTGGGCGAAGTCGAAGCGATAGGCGGCATCGCGGCCGATCATCCGGGGGTGGATGTAGGACTATGCGTACCCGCGACATTGATCGCGGCGGCGGCGCAGGTTCGGGGCGGCGCCTTTATCGGGGCGCAGGATTGCCACATGAACGCCAGTGGCGCGCATACCGGTTGCCTGTCGGGCGCGATGCTGGCCGAAGCGGGGGCCAGCTGGACGATCGTTGGCCATAGCGAACGGCGGCAGGACCAGCGCGAGAGCGATGGCGACGTTGCGGCCAAGGCGCTGGCGGCGAAGGCTGCAGGCCTGAACGTCATCTTGTGCGTGGGCGAAAGCCTGGACGTGCGCGACGCGGGTGATGCCGAAGCGGTGGTGTCCGCGCAGTTGCTGGCGTCCTTGCCGGAGGGCGCGGCGGCGGATTGGCTGGCGATTGCGTATGAACCCATTTGGGCGATCGGCACCGGGCGGATTCCGACGATGGAGGCGGTCGACGCGATGCACCGGGCGCTGCGCGATGCGCTGGCCAGCCGGATCGGCGGGCAAGCCCACGGGATGCGTATTCTTTATGGCGGGTCGATGAATGGCGACAATGCGGCGGAATTGATGGCGATTGCTGATGTTGATGGCGGGCTGGTCGGCGGCGCAAGCCTGACGGCGGGCAAGTTCGCGCCGATTATCGCGGCGGCTGGCTAGATCATTCCATTACGGTAATAGTTCCGATTGCCCTGCATCGGCAAGCGCGTAGGATCGGTGCAAAGGGGAATAGCCATGCAGCCGGACGATATGCGCGATCAACTGGCCTGGCGTCATGCACGGGTCAAGATGCAGGGCGGACAATTGGGCGGCGGCGAAGGCTCCAAGAGCATCGCCGCCCCACCGGCGGTTCCGCCTGCATTGTCGACTGTGGACGATCTGTTTGAGAGCATTTCGTCCAGCTATTTCATGTTGCGCCGGGGATTGGCGGTGGTCGCATTCCTGCTGCCGATTGCATTGTGGATAGTGGCAGGGCCGGAATATCTGCAGACCTCGATCAGCGCCTATTATCATTTTTCCCATGTTGCAGATGGCATGTCGGCTTATGGCGCGGGCGCGGCGCGCAACATATTCGTCGGCGTACTCTGGATGGTGGGTGCGTTCCTATATTTTTACAAAGGCTATTCATGGCAGGAGGATGTTGCCCTCAACATTGCGGGAATCGCCGCAATTGGCATCGCACTCTTCCCGATGGACTGGCCTGAGCACGCCGCCACCACGACGGCCAAGATTCACTACAGCAGCGCAGTCATCTTCTTTGTCGCGATCGCCTATGTCTGCGTGTTCCGGTCCGGCGATACGCTGTCGATCATGGAGGATGGCGACGTCCGGCGTCGCTTCAAGCGGATATACTCCGTGCTGGGCATTTTGATGATTGCCTGTCCGGTGGCCGTATTGTTGATCCATTTTCTGTCCGGCAGCCCGGAGAAAAATTATGTGGTGCTGCTGGTCGAACTGGCAGGTGTGTGGGTGTTTTCCACATTCTGGATCACCAAAAGCCGGGAAATCGCGCTGATTGAACGATAAGAGCGCGCATCTGCTGCGATAGGCAGGCTGCCCGGTTGCCCCCGCGTCGCTTCATCGCTATGTGCGCGGCAACGCACCCCATTTCCGGACAGAACCCGTCGCATGTTCACTTTCCTTCTCGTCGTGCAGGCGATCATCGCCGCCCTGCTGGTTACCGTCATCCTGATGCAGAAGTCGGAAGGCGGCGGGCTGGGCGTGGGCGGCAGCCCGGCGGGCTTCATGTCGGCGCGCGGCGCGGCGGATTTCCTGACGCGGTCGACCACGGTGCTGGCGACGATCTTCGTCACTCTGTCCATCGTCATGGCGGTGATCGCGTCGGTGCGTCATGCGCCCAGCGACATCGACACGTCGCTGGTCAAGCAGGCACCGGTGACGCAGAACGCGCCGGCGACCAGCGCTGATCCGCTGGCGGGTGCGGCGAATGCGGCCAGCAACGGCGCGGTCCCGCTCGCCAACTAAACCGTTCATCGACATTTCGAATATTTTTTAAGCGTGCGTGGATTCGCGCGCTTGCTCTTTGTTGTTCTGAAAGGCTAGGCCTCTTCTCCCATGACGCGGTATATTTTCATCACCGGCGGCGTGGTCTCCTCGCTTGGTAAAGGCCTGATGGCCGCATCCCTGGCAGCGCTGTTGCAGGCGCGGGGCTATCGCGTGCGAATCCGCAAATTCGATCCCTATCTGAACGTCGATCCCGGCACGATGTCGCCCTATCAGCATGGCGAAGTCTATGTGACCGACGACGGGGCGGAGACCGATCTGGACCTGGGCCATTATGAGCGCTTTACCGGCGTTTCCGCGCGCCAGAGCGACAATGTGACCCAAGGCCGCGTCTATCAGACGATCATCACCAAGGAACGGCGCGGCGACTATCTGGGCGCGACGGTGCAGGTCATCCCGCACGTCACCGACGAGATCAAGGCGTTCGCGCTGGCCGACACCGACGATATTGATTTCGTGCTGTGCGAGATTGGCGGCACCGTGGGCGACATCGAATCGCTGCCTTTCATGGAGGCGATTCGCCAACTGCATAATGATCTGGATCGCGGCCAGTCGATCTTCGTCCATGTGACTTTGGTGCCCTATATTGCTGCGGCGGGGGAGCTTAAGACCAAGCCGACCCAGCATAGCGTGCGCGAACTGACGTCGCTGGGTATCCAGCCCGACATATTGCTGTGCCGCTGCGAACATCCGCTGCCGGAAAGCGAACGGCGCAAGATTGCGCTCTTCTGCAATGTGCGGCCCGAAGCGGTCATTCCTGCGCTGGACGCCAGCAGCATCTATGGCGTTCCCGCCCAATATCATGCCGAAGGTCTGGACGCCGAAGTGCTGCGCGCCTTTGGTATCGAGGGCGCGCCCGTGCCGTCGCTGGAGCGGTGGGACGACATTATGGACCGGCAGCAGAACCCGGAAGGCGAAGTCACGATCGGCGTGGTCGGCAAATATGTAGGCCTGCCCGACGCCTATAAATCGCTGCACGAGGCGCTGACCCATGGCGGTTTTGCCAATCGGGTGAAGGTGAAGATCAAGTGGATCGATGCCGAACTGTTCGAGAAGGGCGACGATGTCGCCGCTTTCCTGGAGCCGATGCACGGCATATTGGTCCCCGGCGGCTTTGGCGTGCGCGGGTCGGAAGGCAAGATCGCCAGCGTCAAATTTGCACGTGAACGCAATGTGCCATTCTTCGGCATTTGCCTGGGGATGCAGATGGCCTGCATTGAGGGCGCACGGAATACGGCGGGTATCGCGGCTGCCTCCACCACCGAATTTGGCGAGACGTCCGAGCCGGTCGTGGGCCTGATCACCGAATGGATGAGCGCGGAAGGCCTGCAGAAGCGCACCGCCGAGACCGATCTGGGCGGCACGATGCGGCTGGGGGCTTATCCGGCGAAACTGACCGGCAACAGCGTGGTCGCGGGCATTTACGGCACCGACGAGATAAGCGAACGGCATCGCCATCGCTATGAAGTCAATGCGGGCTATCGCGAGCCACTGGAAAAAGGCGGCCTGATCTTTTCCGGCATGTCGCCCGACGGCACCTTGCCAGAAATCGTCGAGCGGCCCGACCATCCCTGGTTTGTCGGCGTACAGTTCCACCCGGAGCTGAAATCCAAGCCGTTCGATCCGCATCCGCTGTTCGCCAGCTTCATCGAAGCGGCGGTCAAGCAGAGCCGGTTGGTGTAATTATACGTCGTCATGCCGGGCCTGACCCGGCATCCAGGGCGGGTTTGTGCCGCCCTGGATGCTGACTTTCGTCAGCATGACGAACTTGTGTTACATTACCCCGCAGGCGTCAGCTTCAGCAGCCGTCCCTGCGATCCGTCGTCGCCATCTTCCAGCACCCAGAGCGCGCCGTCCGGGCCTTGTTCGACCTCGCGGATGCGGGCGCCCATGTCCCATTGGTCGGCCTTGCTGGCCTTGTCGCCATCCAGTTTGACCCGGACCAGCGCCTTACTGGACAGGCCGCCGATGAAGAGTGAACCTTTCCACGCCGGGAAGAGATTGCCGGAGTAATAGAGGAGGCCGCCGGGCGAGATGACCGGGTTCCAGCTGACCTTGGGGGCTTCAAAGCCGTCGCCGGGGGCGTGATCGGGAATGTCGCGGCCGTCATAATGGCTGCCGTTGGACACTTTGGGATAGCCATAGTTGAGACCGGGCTTGATGAGGTTCACCTCGTCCCCGCCCTTTGGTCCCATTTCCTGTTCCCACAGGCGACCGTCCGCGTCGAAGGCGATGCCGAGCAGGTTGCGGTGGCCATAGGACCAGACCGCCGGGTGGAAGCCCTGCGCCGCGAGCGGATTGCCCGCTGCGGGTGTGCCATCCAGATTGAGGCGCAGCACCTTGCCTAACGTCGCCTTGGGGTCTTGGGCGGGATCGAACTTCTGCCGTTCGCCATTGGTGAAGAAGAGATATTTGCCATCGGGTGAGAAGGCGATGCGGCCCGAATAATGGCCGTCACCCTCGACATAGGGGCTGGCGCGGAAGATGATCTGGAAATTTTTCAATATGGGTTGTTTTGGACAGGGCTGACCTGTGCATACCGAAGGAGCCTCGGAAAATTCGCCCTTCCCAAGTGCAACGCCCTTGCCTCCTGGACCTTGTTCGGACCAACTGAGGTAGACAATCCTATTTTGTGTAAATTGCGGGTGTAAAACTACATCCATGAGAGCGCCCTGACCCTCACTATCCACTTTCGGCCGTCCTTGGATCTGCACCCTGATCTTGCCGCCCCAAGACTGATCCACGTTTTTCGGATCGAACAGGATCATCTCGCCGGCTTTCTCCGTCACCAGCGCGCGCCCGTCCGGCAGGAAGGTCATGGCCCAGGGCGAATCGAAATCGGCGATGGTCGCAGTCTTGAACGGCTTGGCCGGGGCGTCGGCGGCGTTCTGGCCGGTGGCATTGTCGGCCGAACAGGCGATGAGGATGAGGGGCAGGGCAGCGATAAAGGTTCGGGTCACGATTTTCTCCGTTCGCCCCCCGATCAAGCCGAGGGCAGGCTCTGAGCGAAGTCGAAGGGCTATGCTGAGCATGGCGAAGCACCTCTCTTCGTTCGGTGGAGGGCTTCGACTTCGCTCAGCCCGAACGGTTAGAATACAGCAGAACGAATAATGTTGCAGATTAACTGCGTCCTGCCTATATCGCCCTTGCTTCCTTACATCGTCAAACATGTCAGGGTCGCAGGCACACCGCCTGCGGCGGCGGCAAACTTATATTGTTCTGGAGATTGCATGGCGGACATCGCCGCACTGACTGCGCTGATCGAACCGGAGGTGAAGGCTTTGGGCTTTGACCTTGTGCGGGTGAAGCTGTTTGGGTCGGGCGATGAGCGCACGCTTCAGATCATGGCCGAGCGTCGGGAAACGCGGCAGTTGGTGATCGAGGATTGCATGACGATCTCGCGCCGCCTGTCGGACCTGCTCGACGAGACCGACCCGATCGAGGAAGCCTATCGGCTGGAGGTCAGCTCTCCGGGGATCGACCGTCCGCTCACCCGCCTGCACGACTTTGTCGAATGGGGCGGGTTCGAGGCGCGGATCACGGTGACCGAGCCGATCGACAACCGCAAGACGTTCAAGGGCGTGCTGGGCACGGTCGAAGGCGAGGATATCGCCTTCAAGGATACCAAGGTCGGGAATGTCGTCATTCCCTTTGCCCTGATCGACACCGCCAAGCTGGTGCTGACGGACGCGTTGATTAATGCTACCATGCCGCTCTCTGCCGAGGGTGCGGACGATATCGAAACCGAAGGATAAGGGTTCTTTCCATGGCCAACGCCATTTCCGCCAACCGGGCCGAACTGATCGCCATCGCCAATTCGGTGGCCAGCGAAAAGATGATCGACAAGGCGATCGTCATCGAGGCGATGGAGGACGCGATCCAGCGCGCCGCACGCGCACGCTATGGCGCAGAGAATGACATTCGCGCCAAGCTGGACCCCGACAGCGGCGACCTGCGCCTGTGGCGCGTCGTCGAAGTGGTCGATGTGGTCGAGGATTATTTCAAGCAGGTCGACATCAAGGCGGCGCAAAAGCTCCAGAAGGGCGCCGTCGTCGGCGACTTCATCGTCGATCCGCTGCCCCCCATCGACCTGGGCCGCATCGACGCCCAGTCGGCCAAGCAGGTGATTTTCCAGAAGGTCCGCGACGCCGAGCGCGAGCGCCAGCATGAGGAATTCAAGGACCGCGTGGGCGAGATCATCACCGGCGTCGTCAAGTCGGTTGAGTTCGGCCATGTCGTCGTGAACCTTGGCCGGGCCGAGGGCGTCATCCGCCGCGACCAGCAGATCCCGCGCGAAGTCGTCCGCGTCGGCGACCGCATCCGTTCGGTCGTGCTGAACGTGCGCCGTGAAAATCGCGGGCCGCAGATTTTCCTGAGCCGCGCGCATCCTGAATTCATGAAAAAGCTGTTCGCGCAGGAAGTCCCCGAAATCTATGACGGCGTCATCACCATTATGGCCGCCGCCCGCGATCCGGGCAGCCGCGCCAAGATCGGCGTGATCAGCCGCGATTCGAGCATCGATCCGGTCGGCGCCTGCGTCGGCATGAAGGGCAGCCGCGTGCAGGCCGTCGTGCAGGAAATGCAGGGCGAAAAGATCGACATCATCCCCTGGTCGGAAGATACCGCGACCTTCGTGGTCAACGCGCTTCAGCCCGCCCAGGTTAGCCGCGTGCTGATCGACGAGGAAGAAGAGCGGATCGAAGTCGTCGTCCCCGACGATCAGCTGAGCCTTGCCATTGGTCGTCGCGGCCAGAATGTCCGTCTCGCCAGCCAGCTGACCGGCAAGGCGATCGACATCATGACCGAAGCTGATGCCAGCGAGAAGCGCCAGAAGGAATTTGTGACCCGGTCCGAACTGTTCCAGAACGAACTGGACGTGGACGAGACGCTGTCGCAGCTGCTGGTGGCCGAGGGCTTTGGCGAGCTGGAAGAGGTCGCCTATGTCAGCATCGACGAGCTGGCCTCGATCGAAGGCTTTGACGATGATCTGGCGGGCGAGTTGCAGAACCGCGCGCTTGAAGCGCTGGAGCGTCGCGAGGCGGCTTCGCGGGAAGAACGGCAGGCGCTGGGCGTCGAGGATGCCCTGGCGGACATGCCGCATCTGACCGAAGCGATGCTGGTGACGCTGGGCAAGGCGGGCATCAAGACGCTCGACGATCTGGCGGACCTGGCCACCGACGAGCTGGTGCAAAAGAAGCGCATCGACCAGCGCCGCCGCAAGACCGAAACCACCGAGGACAAGGGCGGCATTTTGGCGGCCTATGGCCTGTCGGACGAGCAGGGCAATGAGATCATCATGGCCGCGCGCGCCCACTGGTTTGAAGACGAGGAAGCCTGATCCGCCATGCCGTTCGTTGATATCCGTCTGGCCGGAGCCGTAACGCGCGAGCAGAAAGCCGCGCTGGTTGCCGACATCACCCAGTCGCTCGTGGAGCGGCTGGGAAAGCCGGCGGCTGCCGTCCAGATCAATATCACCGAACTGAGCCTGGAAAATTATGCGGCGGGCGGGCAGCTTTTGGCCGACCGCGCACCTGCGCCCTCTGTTAGGCCCAACTCTTCTCATAGGGAGGACGCCATTGCTGCGGACACTCCCCGATGAGCGTTTAGGCCTATCCGATAGCGTTGGGGTTGCCAGTCCATCCGTTTTGGCGGAGGGGCACGCATGACCGAACGCAAATGCATATTGACCGGCGACCGCGCCGACCCTGAAACGCTGATCCGCCTGGCGATCGGGCCGGAGGGGCAGGTGCTGCCCGACGTCCGCGCCAAGGCGCCGGGGCGGGGTGCCTGGATCGGCGTCAGCCGCGCCGAGCTGGAAACGGCGCTGGCCAAGGGCAAGCTCAAGGGGGCGATCGCGCGCTCTTTCAAGGATGGCGCGCTCCAGATCGAGGCGGACCTGCCCGAACGGATCGAGACGGCGCTGCGTCAGGATCTGCTCAGCCGTCTGGGGCTGGAGGCGCGCGCGTCCATGCTGCTCACCGGCTCGGAAAAAATCGATACTGCCTGCCGCAAGGGGCTGGTCAAATTGCTGCTCCACGCCAGCGATGCGGCGGCCGATGGCAACCGCAAACTGGACCAGGCGCTGCGCGTCGGACAGGAAGCGGAAGGCAGCGATCTTGCAGGCACCGTCTTGCCTGTGGACCGCGAGGCCCTATCTATGGCAATGGGGCGCGATAATGTCGTCCATGTTGCGGTGACCGACTCGCGCGCGGCGCTACGCCTGCGTGCGGCCCTGGGCCGCTTGGAAAGCTATCTGGGTTGCGTTATCGAGGCGCCCGCGCAGGAGGAGGAGCAATCCTCCGCTGCGCAGGGTGCCGAGATTGCATGGAATGATGCGTCGGTGCCTGCACCGGCCGGTGATGAAGTGAAGGGTTAAGTTCAGTCGTATGAGTGACAGCAAGGAAGACAAGCCGGTTCTGGGCCGCAAGCCGCTGGGCATCAAGCGGACCGTGGAATCCGGTCAGGTGCAGCAGCAGTTCAGCCATGGCCGCAAGAATACGGTCGTGGTTGAGGTGAAGCGGCGCCGCGTCCTGGGCAAGCCGGGCGAAGCTTCCCCGGCTGCTGCTGCGCCGCAGGCTGATCCGGTGCCAGTGGCGACCACAGCAGCACCCGCAGCGCCCCGCCCCGCTGCCCCGCCGCCGCCTCAGCAGCGTGCGCCGCAGCCTGCCCCCGCGCGCCAGTCGCCGCCGCAAAGCCTGATGTCGCGTCAGGAATTGCAGGCCAAGCTGCTGCGCGAGGCCGAGGAAGCGCGCATGAACGCGCTGGAGGATGCGCGCCGTCGCGAGGCGGCCGAGCGTATCGCTGCGGCCGAGAATGAAAAGCGCCGGGCCGAGGAAAGTCGCCAGGCTGCCGAAACCGCGGCATCCGCGCCCGCTGTCGAGGAAGCCAAGGCACCCGAAGCCGCGCCGGTCGCCGACGCGCCTGCCGTTGCGCCGCAGGAATCTGTAGCTGCGCCTGACGCGGCGGCACCCGCTGCGACGGACGAGCAGCCCGCAGCGACCACTGCCGCGCCGCCACCGCCGCGCCGCTTTACCCCGGTCACACCGGTCAAGCGTCCCGAACCGACCAAGCCCGAACGGGCGAAGAAGGGCGAGGATCATCGTCGCCAGGCTGGCAAGCTGACCGTCACCAAGGCGCTGGCCGATGATGACAGCGCCCGTGCGCGCAGCCTTGCTGCATTGAAGCGCGCCCGTGAAAAGGAACGCCGCGCCCATTATGCCGGCGGCTCCAAGACGCGCGAAAAACAGTCGCGCGACGTGGTCGTGCCAGAAGTCATCACCGTGCAGGAACTGGCCAACCGTATGGCCGAAAAGGGCGCGGATCTGGTCAAGTCGCTGTTCAAGATGGGGCAGGCGGTCACGCTCAACCAGTCGATCGATCAGGACACCGCCGAACTGCTGGTCGAAGAATTTGGCCACCGCATCCAGCGCGTGTCCGAAGCCGACGTCGAAATCGGCATCGAGGGGGATCTCGATCCGGTCGAATCGCTCAAGGTGCGTGCGCCTGTCGTCACGATCATGGGCCATGTCGATCATGGCAAGACCAGCCTGCTCGACGCGCTGCGCGGGACCGATGTGGTCGCGGGCGAAAGCGGTGGCATCACCCAGCATATCGGCGCCTATCAGGTGACGACCAAGGGTGGCGACATCATCACTTTCCTGGACACGCCGGGCCATGAGGCTTTTTCGGAAATGCGCGCACGCGGTGCGAACGTGACCGACATCGTCATTCTGGTGGTGGCCGCCGATGACGGGCTGATGCCGCAGACGATTGAGGCGATCAACCATACCAAGGCCGCTGGCGTGCCGATGATCGTGGCGATCAACAAGTGCGACAAGCCGGAAGCCAACCCGCAAAAGGTCCGTGAACGCCTGCTCGAACATGAAATCGTGGTCGAGGATATGGGCGGCGACGTGCAGGATGTGCAGGTGTCCGCGCTCAAGAAAACCGGTCTGGACGAGCTGATCGAAAAGATACTGCTCCAGGCCGAAGTCATGGAACTGACCGCCAACCCCGATCGCGCCGCCGAAGGCAATGTGATCGAGGCGCAGCTGGACAAGGGCCGTGGCGCGGTCGCCACCGTGCTGGTGCGCAAGGGTACGCTCAAGGTTGGCGACACCTTCGTCATCGGCGCGGAAAGCGGCAAGGTGCGCGCGCTCGTCAATGACAAGGGGCAGCAGGTCAAGTCTGCCGGTCCTTCGGTCCCGGTCGAAGTGCTGGGCCTGTCGGGCGTGCCGATGGCCGGTGACCAGATGACGGTCGTGGAGAATGAGGCGCGCGCCCGTGAGGTCGCCGCCTATCGCCAGGAACAGATCACCCGCAAGCGGACGGCGTCAGTGCCGACCAATTTCGAGAATATGTTCTCGGCATTGAGCACCAAGGTCATCGAATATCCGGTGGTCATCCGTGGCGACGTGCAGGGTTCGGTCGAAGCGATCGTCAGTGCGCTGAACCGCATTTCGACAGACGAGATCAAGGTGCGTATCTTGAGCTCCGGCGTCGGCGCGATCACCGAGAGCGACGTTACGCTGGCTTCGGCCAGCCGCGCGCCGCTGATCGGCTTCAACGTCCGTCCCAATGCCAAGGCACGTCCGCTGGCGATCCGCGAGAAAATCTCGCTGCGCTATTATGACGTGATCTACGACCTGCTCGAAGAAGTGCGCAACGAAATGGCGGGCCAGCTGGCCCCCGAACGGATCGAAACGATCGTCGGTCGCGCCGAAGTGCTTCAGGTCTTCCCTGCGGGCAAGAAGGACAAGGCCGCCGGGCTTCTGGTCAAGGAAGGCGTCATTCGCAAGGGGCTCAACGCGCGCCTCACCCGCGACGATGTCATCGTGTCCAAGACGGTCATCCACTCGCTGCGTCGCTTCAAGGACGATGTGTCCGAAGTGCGCGCCGGCATGGAATGTGGCGCTGTGCTGCAGGACACCAACGACATCAAGGCAGGCGATACGCTCGAACTGTTCGAGGTCGAGGAACGCATCCGCACGCTGTGATAGGAAAGACGTGGCTCCGGCTTCGGCCGGGGCCATGAGGTTTATATATGTCCAGTCAAACTCAAGGCCCGTCCGTCCGTGCGCTCCGCGTGGGGGAACAGGTGCGTCATATCCTGTCCGGCATTCTCCAGCGCGGCGACGTGCATGATGATGTGCTGGCCAAGCATGTCGTGAGCGTGACCGAAGTGCGCATGTCGTCCGACCTGCGCCACGCCACCGCCTTCATCAAGCCGCTGCTGGGGCAGGATGAGGAAGCGGTGCTGAAGGCGCTGCGGACCAACACGGCCTATTTCCAGCGCGAGGTCGCATCGCGCACGCGGTTGAAATATGCGGCCAAGATCAAGTTCCTGGCCGACGACAGTTTCGACGAGGGCAGCCATATCGACAAGCTGCTGCGCGATCCCAAGGTGGCGCAGGATCTGGTCAAGGATGACGACGGCGAGGATTGAACCAAACTCCGCGCTTCGGTGGCACGGCGACGGATCGTCGGTAGCGTCTCATTTGCGGTTAAACGGGGGCAGGCGATGAATCGGATCGGACGCGGAATTGGGATAGTCGGGCTGGCCTTGTTGCTCGCCGGACCTTTGAACGCCAAAGACCCCGCGATCCACCCCGCCGTCATCAGCGATCCCGCCCCGGACGCAGCCTATCCCGCAGGCATCCGCGCCTTTGTCTTGCCGTCGGGCGATGGGGCGATGAATGCCGTCATGTACACGGCCGCCGGAGCCGGGCTGCATCCCACGTTGCTGTTGCTCCACGGCTTTCCGGGGAATGAGCAGAATCTGGACCTGGCCCAGGCCGTCCGCCGGGCGGGATGGAATGTGCTGACGCTCCATTATCGCGGTTCGTGGGGCAGTCCGGGGAATTTCTCCTTCGGCAATGCGTCCGACGATGCTTTTGCGGCGCTGCAATTTCTCCAGCAGGCATCGACGGTTGCCAAATATCACATCGACACCAGCGCCATCGTGGTCGCGGGGCATAGCATGGGCGGCTTCATGGCGGCCGATATCGCCGCCGCCGAACCGCGCGTTGCCGGGCTGTTCCTGATCGACCCGTGGGATCCGGCCCAGACCGTCGCGGCGCTGGCCACGGCGCAGGGCGAGGCGGCGTGGAAGGCAGAGGTGGAGAGCGACCTGCCGCCGCTGCACGGCGCGACCTATGACAGCCTGACCGCCGAGATAAAGGGCAATGGCGACAAGTTCGACCTTGGCCGACGGCTGGCGGGCTATGGCCGTCGCCCGCTCACGATTCTTGGCGCGGAAAAGGGACTGGGGGCAGAGGCGCGCAAGGTCGCTGCCGACGCGCAAGGGGCCAATCCCAATTCGCGGTTGATGGTCTGGCCGACCGATCATAGTTTTTCGGACAAAAGGATCGCGCTCGCCGATGCGTTGGTGCGTTTCCTGTCTGGCGTCGCGCCCATGGTTCGATAGGTTTGGGCCGCTGACCTATGGCAAAACTCTATTTCTATTATAGCTCGATGAATGCGGGGAAATCGACCACCCTGCTGCAATCGGACTTCAACTATCGCGAGCGCGGCATGGACACGATGCTGTGGACTGCCGCCGTGGACGATCGTTATGGCCGCGGGCGGATCGTGTCGCGGATCGGGCTGGAGGCGCAGGCCCATCTGTTCGAGGCTGATACCGATATATTCACCGCCATCGCCGCCTGCCATCACGGCACGCGCCTGTCCTGCGTGCTGGTGGACGAGGCGCAATTTCTGACGCGAGCGCAGGTATGGGCGCTGGGCCGCGTGTGTGATGAACTGGGCGTGCCCGTGTTATGTTATGGCTTGCGCACCGATTTCCAGGGCGAATTATTTGAAGGCAGCGCCCACCTGCTGGGGCTGGCGGACAGTCTGAGCGAGATCAAGACGGTATGCGATTGCGGGCGCAAGGCGACGATGAATCTGCGTGTCGATGAAGAAGGGCGGGCGATCCGGCTGGGCGAGCAAACGGAGATTGGTGGCAATGATCGCTATGTTGCCCTGTGCCGCCGCCATTTCGTGGCGCAGATGGGCGGCTGACAAGACCCCTGCTGCGGTGTAGGCGCGCGTCTATGCACGGTTGGATCATCCTCGACAAACCCCATGGCCTTGGCTCGACCCAGGCGGTCAGCGCGGTCAAGCGCGCGCTGCGCGACAGCGGGGCGGGCAAGTGCAAGGTTGGCCATGGCGGCACGCTCGATCCGCTGGCGACAGGGGTGCTGCCGATCGCGGTGGGGGAGGCGACGAAGCTCGCCGGGCGGATGCTCGACAGCGACAAGATTTATGATTTTACGATCGCGTTCGGGGCGCAGACCGACACGCTCGACCTGGAAGGCGCAGTGATCGCGACCAGCGATGTGCGGCCGACATGGGCGGAGGCGGAGGCGGTGCTGCCGCGCTTTACCGGCCCGATCGAGCAGGTGCCGCCCGCCTATAGCGCCATCCTGATCGACGGCCAGCGTGCTTATGATCTGGCGCGGTCGGGGGCGGATGTGGAGATGAAGACGCGCGCGGTGACGGTGCATGGCCTGCAAATCTCCTCGCCCCAGGGGGAGAGGATTGAGGCCATCACCCTCACCGCCCATGTCTCCAAGGGCACCTATATCCGCTCGCTTGCCCGCGACATTGCGCTGGCGCTCGGCACGGTCGGTCATGTCACCATGCTTCGCCGTATCAAGGCCGGGCCGTTCACGCTGGATTCCGCGATTTCGCTGGACAAATTGCGCCATGCTGCTAACGAGCGCGCCATCGGTAGCCTTATGCTGCCGCTGACGGCGGGGCTGGACGACATCCCGGCTCTCCCCGTCTCTCCCGATCAGGCCCTGATGCTCCGACAGGGGAAGGTTCTGACCGGGATCACTGCCACCACCGGCCTGTATCTGGCGATGGACAGGGATATCCCTGTCGCGCTGGTCCGGTCGGATGATCGCGAGATCATCGTGGTGCGCGGTTTCAACCTGATGTCGAAGGATGACGACTAAATGACGATTACTGCCGAGCGCAAGGAAGCGCTGATCAAGGAATATGCCCGCGCTGAGGGTGACACGGGTTCGCCAGAGGTTCAGGTTTCGATCCTGACCGAGCGGATCACCAACCTGACCGAGCATTTCAAGGGTCACCACAAGGATAATCATAGCCGTCGTGGTCTGCTGATGATGGTCAACAAGCGTCGTTCGCTGCTGGACTATCTCAAGAAGAAGGATCAGGCGCGCTACACCGACCTGATCGCCAAGCTGGGCCTGCGCAAGTAACGCAGACCTTCAACGGGACGGCCCCCATGCGGGGCCGTTTCTGATTCCGGGCTAATTGAATGGCCCGTCATCCCGGATCAGGTCCGGAATGACGATGTGAAAGATGACATGACGCCGGGCAATCCGGCACGGCGGCATGATAAAGGGGACACTTTCCCGCACCGTCGCACCCGCGACGGAGGAGAGCGTGAAGCTCTCCAATCATGGAGCCTAACAGGCTCCGCCAAAGGCCCCGCCCGGCAATAGGGCCGACGCGGGCGAAGGAAAAAACTATGTTTGATGTCAAGAAAGTATCGATCGAGCTGGCCGGCAAGACGCTGACCCTCGAAACCGGCCGTATCGCACGCCAGGCCGACGCCGCCGTGCTGGCCACCTATGGCGAAACCGTGGTGCTGTGCGCCGTGACCGCCGCCAAGAGCGTGAAGGAAGGCCAGGATTTCTTCCCGCTGACCGTTCACTATCAGGAAAAATATTCCGCCGCCGGCCGCATCCCCGGCGGCTTTTTCAAGCGTGAGCGCGGCGCGACCGAAAAGGAAACGCTGGTTTCCCGCCTGATCGACCGTCCGATCCGCCCGCTGTTCCCCGAAGGCTTCTACAACGAAATCAACGTCATCGCCCAGGTGCTGTCGTTCGATGGCGAAAGCGAGCCGGACATGGTGGCGATGATCGCGGCGTCGGCTGCGCTGACCCTGTCGGGCGTCCCCTTCATGGGTCCGATCGGCGCGGCGCGCGTCGGCTACAAGGATGGCGAATATCAGCTCAACCCGTCGCTGGACGAGGTAAAGACCGGCGAACTCGATCTGGTCGTTGCCGCGACCTACGACGCGGTCATGATGGTTGAATCCGAAGCGAAAGAGCTGTCGGAAGAAATCATGCTGGGTGCCGTTCTGTTTGCGCATGAAGCGAGCAAGAAGATTGTCGACGCCATCATCAGCCTGGCTGAAAAGGCGGCCAAGGATCCCTGGGACATGGCCAAGAGCGATGACCTGGTCGACCTGAAGGCGAAGCTCAAGAAGCTGATCGGCAAGGACATTGCCGCCGCCTACAAGCTGACCGACAAGTCGGCCCGTTCCAACGCGCTGAACGAAGCCCGTGCCAAGGCGAAGGCGAAGTTCACCGCCGACGGCCTGGACGCCCAGACCGTGATGGCCGGCATCAAGCTGACCAAGAAGCTGGAAGCGGAAATCGTGCGCGGCGCCATCCTGAAGGACGGCAAGCGTATCGACGGCCGCACCACCACGCAGATCCGCCCGATCGAAGCGATGGTCGGCTTCCTGCCCCGCACCCATGGTTCGGCCCTGTTCACGCGCGGTGAAACGCAGTCCATCTGCACCACCACGCTGGGCACCAAGGACGCCGAGCAGATGATCGACGGCCTGACCGGCCTACATTATGAAAACTTCATGCTGCACTATAACTTCCCGCCCTATTCGGTCGGTGAAGTCGGCCGCTTCGGTGCGCCGGGTCGTCGTGAAGTGGGTCATGGCAAGCTGGCCTGGCGTGCGCTGCACCCCGTGCTGCCGAGCAAGGATGAGTTCCCCTATACGATCCGCGTTCTCTCCGACATTACCGAGTCGAACGGCTCGTCCTCGATGGCGACCGTCTGCGGCGGTTCGCTTTCGATGATGGACGCCGGTGTGCCATTGAAGCGCCCCGTGTCCGGCATCGCCATGGGCCTGATCCTGGAAGGCAAGGACTTTGCCGTCCTGTCCGACATCCTGGGTGATGAGGATCATCTGGGCGACATGGACTTCAAGGTTGCGGGAACGTCCGAAGGCATCACCACGATGCAGATGGACATCAAGATTGCGGGCATCACGCGCGAAATCTTTGAAGCCGCACTGACCCAGGCGAAGGAAGGCCGCGCGCACATCCTTGGCGAGATGGCCAAGTCGCTGTCCTCGACCCGCACCGAACTGTCGGCTCATGCCCCGCGCATCGAGACGTTGCAGATCGACAAGTCGAAGATCCGTGAAGTCATCGGCACCGGCGGCAAGGTCATCCGCGAAATCGTCGCTGAAACCGGCGCGAAGGTCGACATTGACGATGAAGGCCTGATCAAGATCAGCTCGTCCGACCCGGCGCAGATCGAAGCGGCCCGCAAGTGGATCCTGGGCATCACGCAGGAAGCGGAAGTTGGCAAAATCTATGACGGCAAGGTCGTCAACATTGTCGACTTCGGGGCTTTCGTGAATTTCATGGGTGGCAAGGACGGCCTCGTCCACGTTTCCGAAATGAAGAATGAGCGCGTGGAAAAGCCGACCGACGTCGTGTCGGAAGGCCAGGAAGTGAAGGTCAAGGTTCTCGAAATCGATCCGCGCGGCAAGGTTCGCCTGTCGATGCGCGTCGTCGATCAGGAAACCGGCGCAGAGCTGGAGGACACCCGTCCTGCCCGCGAAGCGCGCGAACCCCGTGGCGATCGTGGCCCACGCCGTGACGGTGGCGGCGGCGAAGGCCGTGGCCCGCGTCGCGAAGGCGGTGATCGGGGTCGTGGCCCGCGCCGTGACGGCGGTGATCGTGGTCCGCGTCGCGAACGCAGCGAAGGCGGCAACGACGACGGCCCGGCACCGGGCGGTTTGCCCGACTTCCTGACCCAGGATTGATCGTCGATCCGACGAACTGAATAAAAAATGGGGCGTCCGGTTCAACCGGGCGCCCTTTTTTATGCCGGGTGCGCAATGGACTGATTTCGATCAATGCATCCCACTAAGGTTCTGCTACTGTAACGATGGACCATTTGGGGAACATCATGCAGCGGAGCAACGCGCGCTTTGTCGAACGCCTGCCGCTCGTCCTTGATCGGCCAGCTTATGCCTACATTCTGTCGCTGCTCTTTTGCGGCGGGGCTTTCATGCTGCGCATCGCGGCTGAACCCCTGCTGCCCAACGGCTATCCCTTCGTCACTTTCTTTCCGGCGGTCATCCTCTCCTCCTTCCTGTTCGGGGTCAGGCCGGGGATTTTCACCGCGCTTTTCTGCGGCCTGCTGTCCTGGTATGTTTTCATCCCGCCCTTCCACACGTTGGTGATGAACCCGGCGGTGGCGGTGGCGATGCTCTTCTACACCGGCGTGGTGGTGGTCGATATCTTGCTGATCCACTTCATGCAGCGCGCCAATTTCCATCTGGCGGTGGAGCGCGAACGCAGCCGGGCGCTGGCGGAAAATCGCGAGCTTCTGTTCCACGAACTCCAGCATCGCGTATCCAACAATCTGCAGGTCGTGGCCGCCATGCTGGCGCTTCAGCGTCGCCATGTGGATCATGATGTGGCGCGCAAGGCGCTGGACGATGCCTCGGCCCGGCTGGGGCTGGTCGGCCGGATCAGCCGCGCGCTCTATGATCCGTCGGGGCAGGGGCAGGATATCCGCGCCTTCCTGACCACGCTATCGGCCGATGTGCTGGAGGCCAGTGGCCGCACGGACATAGATGTCGCGGTGACCGCGCCCGACGGGCTGACGATCGAGCCTGCCATCACGGTGCCGCTGGCGCTGATCGTGGCGGAATCGGTCAGCAACGCGATCGAACATGGCTTGCCAGACCGGCCCGGCAAGGTGGTCGTGACGCTGGAGGAGGCGCAGGGCGCGCTGGCGCTGCGCATCGTCGATGACGGCCATGGCGTCGCCCCGGACTTTGAACATGGCACCAGCGAATCGCTGGGTCTGCGCATCGCCAATGCGCTGGCGGTGCAGTTGGGCGGGCGCTTTTCGCTGACGCCGGGGAGCAATGGCGGCGCGGTCGCGCGGCTCGATCTGCCGGCGCGAACGGCCTGTTGAGCGTGACTCCATTCTGCCGCTTGGCGGCGGCGTGTCCCTCGGCTATGACCCGCCCCATGCTGATGAAAACTGTAACGCGCATCGGCGCGGCCACCGCCCCGCTTCTGCTTGCCGCCCTGCTTGCAGGCTGCGCGACGTCCAAGAACAAGGCCGACACCCAATATGTCGCCCGCGACGTGTCGACCCTCTATAATAGCGGCAAGGAGCGGCTCAATCGCGGCCAATACAAGCTCGCCGCCGCTTTGTTTGACGAGGTGGAGCGCCAGCATCCCTATTCACCCTGGGCGCGCCGGGCGCAGCTGATGTCGGCGTTCAGCTACTATATGAACAGCGACTATGCCGAATCCATCTCGGCCTCGCAGCGTTTCCTGTCGATCCACACCGGCAACAAGGATGCGCCCTACGCCTATTATCTGATCGCGCTCTGCTATTATGAGCAGATTGCCGATGTCAGCCGCGACCAGAAGATTACGCAGCAGGCGCTGGATTCGCTGGGCGAACTGATCCGCCGCTATCCCGGCACCCGCTATGCCGCCGATGCGCGGTTGAAGGTCGATCTGGTCAACGACCATCTGGCCGGCAAGGAAATGGAAGTTGGCCGCTTCTACCAGCGGCGCGGCCAGTGGCTGGCTGCCACGCTGCGTTTCCGTGTCGTGATCGACAAATATCAGACCACCACGCATACGCCCGAAGCACTGGAGCGGCTGGTCGAATCCTATCTCTCGCTCGGCATCCCCGACGAAGCGCGCAAGGCCGCCGCCGTGCTGGGCGCCAACTATCCCGGCACCAAATGGTATGAGCGCAGCTACAAGCTGATGCAGGAACATGGCAGCAAGGCGTAATCGCCTTTCTTGCCTGTTCCCCTTTTGTGCATTGACGGGTAGAAGCGCGTCATGCTGAGCGCTTTGTCCATCCGCAATGTCGTGTTGATCGAGGCGCTGGACCTGGATTTCGGGGCGGGCCTGTCCGTGCTGACCGGGGAGACGGGCGCGGGCAAATCGATCCTGCTCGATTCGCTGGGGCTGGCGCTGGGCGCCCGCGCCGATAGTGGCCTCGTCCGCAATGGCGAGGCGCAGGCCAGCGTCACCGCGACCTTCGACCCGCCGCCCGCCGACCATCGCGCCGCGATGCTGCTGGCGGACAATGGCATCGACATGGAGCCGGGCGAACCGCTGCTCATTCGCCGCACGGTCAAGGCCGATGGCGGCAGCCGCGCCTTCGTCAATGATTCGGCCTGTTCGGCGGCGTTGTTGCGCGAACTGGGCGGGTGTCTCGTTGAAATTCACGGCCAGCATGATGATCGCGGGCTGCTCAATGCGCGGGGGCATCGCGCGTTGCTCGACGCCTATGGCCGCTGCGATGCGGGCGCGGTCGGCGCGGCATATGGTGCTTGGCGCAAGGCGGCGAGTGCATTGGCCGAAGCGCGGGAGACCGTGGATATGGCGGCGCGCGACCGCGATTATCTGGCCCATGCCGTCGATGAACTCACCCGCTTCGGGGCGCAGCCGGGCGAGGAGGCGACGCTGGCGGAAGAACGGGCGTCGATGCAGAAGGGCGCGCGCCTGACCGACGATCTGTCGGCGATTGCCGATTGCCTGACGGGGTCCGACGGTGGCCTTGCCCAATTGCGGCAGGCGGCACGGCGACTGGACCGGATCGCGGCGGAGGATGAGCGTTTGGCCGCCGTGCTGGAGGCGCTGGACCGTGCGGTGGTGGAGGCGGGCGAGGCGGAGGACCGGCTGGCCGAGGTGGCCGAGGCCTTGAGCTTCGATCCCGCCCGGCTGGACGATATCGAAACCCGGCTGTTCGACCTGCGCGGGTTGGCGCGCAAGCATCAGGTGCAGCCCGATGATCTGGCGGACCTGTGCGCCGACATGGCCGCCCGCCTGACCGCGATCGAGGGCGGGGAGGAGCATATCGCTGCGCTGGAGGCCGATGTCGCGCAGAAGGCGGCGGCCTATCGCGCCGCGGCGCAGGCGCTGTCGAGCGAGCGACAATTGGCGGCGGGCAAGCTGGACGCGGCGGTCGCGGCGGAACTGGCACCGCTTAAACTCGACGCCGCGCGCTTCCGCACCGTTGTTGCCCCGCTCGATGAAGGGCAATGGACCGGGCAGGGGATGGACCGGGTGGAGTTTGAGATTTCGACCAACCCCGGCGCGCCCTTCGCCCCGCTGACCAAGATCGCTAGCGGGGGCGAATTGTCGCGCTTCATCCTGGCGCTGAAGGTCGCGCTGGCGGAGCAGGGCGGGGCGGATACGCTGATCTTCGACGAAATCGACCGGGGCGTGGGCGGCGCGGTGGCGTCTGCGATCGGCGAAAGGCTGTCGCGCCTCGCCCGCAGCAACCAGATTTTGGTCGTCACCCACAGCCCGCAGGTGGCCGCGCGCGGGGCGGGGCATCTGCTGATCGCCAAGTCGAGCGATGGCACGGTCACGCGAACGGGCGTTCATGCGCTGGATGAGGGCGAACGCCGCGAGGAAATCGCGCGGATGCTGTCGGGCGCGGAGATTACCGCAGAGGCGCGCGCACAGGCGGAACGGTTGCTGGAGCGAGTTTAGCCACCAACACCCGTTCGTTTCGAGCGTAGTCGAGAAACGGCGAGAACCGCGCTATCGTTTCTCGACTACGCTCGAAACGAACGGAGGGAGTGAAGTGACGCGATGACCCATAACCGCAGAGACATGATCGGCCTGACCGCCGCTGCGATGGCCGCCAGCGCCATCCCCGCCACCGCGCAATCGACCCAGCCACGCTACGGGTTGATCGGCCAGATGATCGCGAAACCCGGCAAGCGCGACGAACTGCTCACCTATCTGCGCGAAGGCACGACCGGGATGCCCGGCTGCCTGTCCTATGTCATCGCGCTCGACACCGCCAACCCCGACGCGCTGTGGATCACCGAAGTGTGGGACAGTCGCGACAACCACATGGCCTCGCTCAAACTGCCCGCCGTGCAGGCCGCCATCGCCAAGGCCCGCCCGATCATCGCCGGTTTCGGGCAACGGTTCGAGACGGTGCCGGTGGCGGGGGTATAAAGCAACGTGCTCCCGCGCAGGCGGGAGCCTAGGGCGGCGCTCGCTCCATCTGACCCTAGGCTCCGGCTTTCGCCGGAGCATAACAGCGGTTATGGCATCCCCATGACCGACCCCGCCTCCCTCTCCGAAGCCGAAGCCGCCAACCGTCTGATGCGTTTGGCGCGCGAAGTGGCCAAGCATAACCGGCTCTATCATGATCAGGACCAGCCTGAGATTACGGACGCAGCCTATGATGCGCTGATCCGTGAGAACAACGCACTCGAAGCGCAATTCCCGCACTTGGTCCGCGCCGATTCGCCCAATGCCCAGGTCGGGGCCGCGCCGACATCAGCGCTCAAGAAAATCGCTCACGCACAGCGCATGATGAGCCTCGATAATGGCTTCAAAGACGAAGATATTTCCGACTTTGTGGCGCGAGTGCGGAAGTTTTTGAATTTGGCAAAGGATGCTCCAGTAGCGTTAACTGCGGAGCCAAAAATTGATGGACTTTCATGTTCTTTGAGATTTGAAAAAGGTCTTTTAATTCGTGCATTGACGAGAGGTGACGGTACTGTTGGTGAAGATGTAACTGAAAACGTTCGTACTATAGACGACATTGTTCCGACTCTCCGAACTGGAGGAAACTTGTTTCCGACCCCTCCCGATGTGTTTGAGGTTCGCGGCGAAGTTTACATGTCCAAGTCGGCATTTGCTGATCTGAATGTTCGGCAAAGCGAGGCTGGTGGAAAAATTTTCGCGAATCCGCGTAACGCTGCCGCCGGATCTTTACGCCAGTTAAATGCTGAGATTACCAAGGAACGTCCCCTCGGCTTTTTTGCGCATGGCTGGGGCGAAATATCTACGATGCCAGCCGATACTCAATACGAAGCGATGACCGCGATTGCCGCGATGGGACTGAAAGTTTCGAGCTTGCTGGCAAGGGTAGAAAATCTGGAGCAGGCGTTAGACCATTATCGCAGCATCGAAAGCGCGCGTGCCGACCTGCCCTTCGACATTGACGGGGTGGTGTATAAGGTCGACCGGCTCGACTGGCAGCAGCGGCTGGGCTTTGTCGCCAAAGCGCCGCGCTGGGCGATCGCGCATAAATTCCCCGCCGAACGGGCGCAGACGACGCTGGAGGCGATCGACATTCAGGTCGGCCGCACCGGCAAGCTGACCCCGGTGGGTCGCCTGACCCCGGTGACGGTGGGCGGCGTGGTCGTCTCCAACGTGACACTCCACAATGCCGACGAGATTGCGCGGCTGGGCGTGCGCCCCGGCGACCGCGTCATCGTCCAGCGCGCGGGCGACGTCATCCCGCAGGTGGTGGATAATCTCGACCGCGACCATCCCGGTGCGCCCTATATCTTCAAGCCCGAATGCCCGATCTGCCAGAGCGAGGCGGTGCGTGAGGAAGGGGAGGTCGATTATCGCTGCACCGGTGGCCTGATCTGCCCCGCGCAACGCTTCGAGCGGCTGCGCCATTTCGTCAGCCGGGTTGCGCTGGATATCGAAGGGCTGGGGGAAAAGTCGATTCAGGAGTTTCTGGATCTGGGCTGGATCACCGAACCGGCCGATATTTTCCGCCTGAAACGCCACCGCCCCGACCTGATCGGCCGGGAAGGGTGGAAGGAAAAGTCGGTCGATAATCTGCTCGCCGCGATTGAGGCGAAGCGGTCGCCGGACGCGGCGCGGCTGCTGTTTGGGCTGGGCATCCGCCATGTGGGTGCGGTGACGGCGCGTGATCTGCTCAAACGCTACACCACGCTGCCGGGCGTGCGCGCGCTGGCGGAAGAGATCATAGCCCTGCGCGCCGCCGCCCCGGAAGGCGAAACGCAGGCCAAGCGCGACAAGGCGATTGCCGACCATATCGGGGTGGAGAATGTCGGCGCAGCGGTGGGCCATGCGCTCGCCGATTTCTTCCACGAACCCCATAATGTGACGGCATGGGACGACCTACTGTCCGAAGTATCGCCGCCCGATTATGTCGTGGAAACCACCGCCAGCGTCGTCACCGGCAAGACCGTCGTGTTCACCGGCAAGCTGGAAACGATGAGCCGCGACGAGGCTAAGGCACAGGCCGAACGGCTGGGAGCCAAAGCGGCAGGATCGGTCAGTGCCAAGACGGATCTGGTGGTCGCCGGGCCGGGGGCTGGGAGCAAGCTCAAACAGGCTGCCGCGCTGGGGATCAAGGTGATCAGCGAAGAGGAATGGGCGGAGATTGTGAAGGCGGCGGGATAATATTGGGGCTTAAGGATTGTGTGTTCGTCTCCCCTCCCCGACGGGGAGGGTTGATTGGAGTCACGTGCCTCCAATCAAGGGGAGGGGGAGTGAGGCGAAGCCGAGCGTCCACATTGGCGGCAGCACACCCCCTCCCAACCTCCCCCTCAAGGGGGAGGGGTCTTAAGGGTCAAGAGATTTTCAGCTTGGTACTCGACACGCCAATCCTAAGCTGCCATCGCCTCCACCCCCGCATCATGCGCGCGCCGGGCGGCCATGATGTCGCCGACATGGGTTTCGGCCCAGTTGGTGATCTGGTCCAATATGCCGATCAGCCCGCCTGCCAGCGGGGTCAGGCGATATTCCACTGTCACCGGCACCGTGGCAAAGGCGGCGCGGCTGACCAGGCCGTCGCGTTCCAGACTTTTCAACGTCTGCGACAGCATCTTTTGCGAAATCGCGCCGATCCGGCGGCGCAGCAGGTTGAAGCGCACTGGCCCGTCCTTCAGGCTCAGCAGCACCAGCACCGCCCATTTGTCGCCGATCCGGTCGAGAATATGCCGGGTCGGGCAATCGGGATTATAGGCGTCGCCGACGCGGGGCGGCGGAGTGGAACTCATAGGCAGTATCCTCGGCGTAACCAGGTGAAGGCAAAGTGCCTTCTTGTACCCCTGATAGCCGAATCTCTATCTGGTTTCCATTGGTAACCACGTATGGAGATGAACATGAAAGTAGCGATCATCGGCGGCACGGGTCGTGCGGGGCAGGAAATCAGCGCGGAACTGGCACGGCGTGGGCATCAGGTGACAGCCATTGCCCGTCATCCCGAAAATGCGGTGCAGGATGCCGCGATCACTGCGGTTGCGGGCGACGTCAACCATCCCGAAGCGCTGGCGCAGGCGACTGTGGGCCATGATGTCGTCGTCAGTGCGGTGATGTTTTCCGATACCGACCCGGCGTCGCTGGTCGATGTCGTGCGCCAGTCGGGCGTACCGCGCTATCTGGTCGTGGGCGGGGCGGCGAGTCTGGAGGTGGCACCGGGCGTGCCACTGATCAGCACGCCAGATTTCCCGAAGGAATATCTGCCCGAAGCCAGCCGGGGCAAGGCGTTTCTGGACTATCTGCGCGGCGTCGATGACATCGACTGGACCTATGTGTCGCCCTCGCTCTTCTTCTTCGTCGGCCCGCGCACCGGCAGTTTCCGGCTCGGCACCGACCAGTTGCTGGTCGATGCCGATGGCAAGAGCAGCATATCCTATGCCGACTATGCCATCGCGCTGGTCGATGAAATCGAAACGCCGTGCCACAGCCGCCAGCGCTTCACCGTCGGCTACTGATGCGGGGAGGGGGCGTCAAACCGCCCCCTCGACCTTGTCCTGCGTCTTTGCGGCAAAGTCGCCGGCATCGTGGCGCTCATGCAATTGGCCGTCGAGCGGGCCGTTGACCTTGTTGACCTTGCGCCCGCGCGTCACCGCCGGGCGGGCGTCGATCTGCCGCGCCCAACGCAACAGGTTGGTGTAGCTGCCCGCGTTCAGAAATTCCGCCGCGTCATAGGCGCGGCCCAGCACGACGCCGCCATACCAGGGCCAGATGGCGATGTCGGCGATGCTATATTCGTCGCCCGCGACATAGTCATTGTCCGCCAGATGCCGGTCCAGCACGTCGAGCTGGCGCTTCACTTCCATCGTGTAGCGGTTGATCGGATATTCATATTTTTCCGGGGCATAAGCGTAGAAATGGCCAAAGCCGCCGCCCAGCAAAGGGGCGCTGCCCATCTGCCAGAACAGCCAGCTGAGCGCGGCTGTCAGCTTGGCGGGATCGGTCGGCAGGAAGGCGCCGAACTTTTCGGCCAGATACAGCAGGATCGCGCCGGATTCGAACACGCGCTGCGGCGGGGACACGCTATGGTCCATCAATGCGGGGATCTTGCTGTTGGGATTGACCGCCACGAAGCCGCTGGAAAACTGGTCGCCATCGCCGATCCTGATCAGCCAGGCGTCATATTCGGCCGCGCTGAACCCCGCCTCCAGCAATTCCTCCAGCAGGATCGTGACCTTCTGCCCATTGGGCGTGGCCAGCGAGTAGAGCTGGAGCGGATGCTGCCCCACCGGCAGATCCTTTTCATGGGTGGCACCCGCGATCGGCCGATTGATATTGGCGAACTGGCCGCCATTGGCCTTGTCCCATGTCCAGACGGCAGGCGGGGTATAGGTTGGATCGCTCATTGGGGGAGAGGCCTCTCGTGGATGCTGATCCGCGTCAGGTAGGAAGCGCCCCGCCGCACCGCAACGGCGCTGAGGGATGTCGCACGGAAAATCATCGGTCGCGAAAAAATGCGCATGGAAGGTCTTGACCGATCTTTCGGTTGCGCCATATCAAGCCGCGCTAGCACTCTCCTTCAATGAGTGCTAACAGCGACGCAGTTTATCGGGAGAAGGATAAGGCGAGGGCGGTTTTCGGGGGATTCATCCCCGGATCGCGCGCCGGACCCATCCCAAACAGAAGGGAAAGGCAATCAACATGGCATTTCGTCCATTGCACGACCGTGTTCTCGTCCGCCGCATCGAAGCGGAAGCAAAGACCGCCGGTGGCATCATCATCCCCGACACCGCCAAGGAAAAGCCGCAGGAAGGCGAAATCGTCTCCGTCGGCACCGGCTCGAAGGCCGAAGATGGCAAGGTGACCCCGCTCGACGTCAAGGCTGGCGACCGCATCCTGTTCGGCAAATGGTCCGGCACCGAAGTCAAGGTCGACGGTGAAGACCTGCTGATCATGAAGGAATCGGACATTCTGGGCGTCGTCGCCTAAGTCGTTCGTTTTCCTGACTATTCCCATTTGCAAGAAAGAGGGTTTTTCCCATGGCTGCAAAAGACGTAAAATTTTCCCGCGACGCTCGTGAGCGCATTCTGCGCGGTGTTGATATCCTGGCCGACGCGGTCAAGGTGACTCTGGGGCCAAAGGGCCGCAACGTCGTCATCGACAAGAGCTTCGGCGCCCCCCGTATCACCAAGGACGGCGTCAGCGTCGCCAAGGAAATCGAACTCAAGGACAAGTTCGAGAATATGGGCGCCCAGATGGTGCGCGAAGTCGCTTCCAAGACCAACGACATTGCTGGCGACGGCACGACCACTGCGACCGTATTGGCGCAGGCGATCGTTCGTGAAGGCATGAAGTCGGTTGCCGCCGGCATGAACCCGATGGATCTGAAGCGCGGCATCGATCTGGCCGTTATCAAGGTTGTCGAGGATCTCAAGGCCCGTTCCAAGCCCGTCGCTGGGACCAAGGAAATCGCCCAGGTCGGCATCATCTCGGCCAATGGCGACACCGTGGTTGGCGAAAAGATCGCCGAAGCCATGGAGCGCGTGGGCAAGGAAGGCGTGATCACGGTTGAAGAAGCCAAGGGTCTCGAATTCGAGCTGGACGTCGTCGAAGGTATGCAGTTCGACCGCGGCTATCTGTCGCCCTATTTCGTGACGAACCCGGAAAAGATGGCTGTAGAGCTGGCTGATCCGTACATTCTGATCCACGAAAAGAAGCTCAGCAACCTCCAGTCGATCCTGCCGATCCTCGAAGCAGTCGTTCAGTCGGGTCGTCCCCTGCTGATCATCGCTGAAGATATCGAAGGCGAAGCGCTGGCGACCCTGGTCGTCAACAAGCTGCGCGGTGGCCTGAAGGTCGCAGCGGTCAAGGCGCCCGGCTTTGGCGATCGTCGCAAGGCGATGCTGGAAGATATCGCTGTCCTGACCAAGGGCGAAGTGATTTCCGAAGATCTGGGCATCAAGCTGGAGAACGTCACGCTGGCGATGCTCGGCACCGCCAAGCGCGTCACCATCGACAAGGACAACACCGTCATCGTCGATGGCGCTGGCGACCATGACTCGATCAAGGGCCGTACCGAGCAGATCCGTCAGCAGATCGAGAACACCACCTCGGACTATGATAAGGAAAAGCTGCAGGAACGTCTGGCCAAGCTCGCTGGCGGCGTGGCCGTCATCAAGGTTGGCGGCGCTTCGGAAGTCGAAGTCAAGGAACGCAAGGACCGCGTCGACGACGCGCTGCACGCCACCCGTGCGGCCGTTGAAGAAGGCATCGTCCCTGGCGGCGGCACCGCTCTCCTCTATGCCACCAAGGCTTTGGCCGGCATGAAGGGCGCGAATGACGACCAGACCCGTGGTATCGACATCATCCGCAAGGCGATCGAAGCGCCGCTGCGCCAGATCGCCCAGAATGCGGGCGTTGACGGTGCCGTGGTTGCCGGCAACCTGCTGCGCGAAAATGACGAGACCCGTGGCTTCAACGCCGCGACCGACGTCTATGAAAACCTGGTGGAAGCCGGCGTGATCGACCCGACCAAGGTCGTTCGTGCGGCTCTGCAGGACGCGGCCTCGGTCGCCGGCCTGCTGATCACCACCGAAGCTGCCATTTCGGAAATGCCCGCCGACGACAAGTCGCCAATGGGTATGCCCGGCGGCGGCATGGGCGGCATGGGCGGCATGGACTTCTAAGTCCAACGCTCTTGTTACGAAAAGAAGAGGCCGGTGGAGCGATCCACCGGCCTTTTTCTTATGAGCAACGCGAAGCAACCGGCTGTTTACCGATTGCCGCTAACCAATGGTCATGAGTTTCAAAAAGCCTTTCCGTGCCGTCCCGGTGCAGCTCAGCCCCGCCTACCGCGCCCAGCAGCAGCGTGAGTCTCGTAAGGCATCGGCGCTGCTTCTGCTCGCTGTTTTCGCGGTCGGGCTGGTAGCCGCGCTATCGCTCCATTGGTTGCGTAGCGAACCTGCCGCCCCGCTGCCGCCAGAGCCAGCCATGATTGAGGCACCGATCGGGATGCCGGAACCGGTCGTGCGCGAACGGCCGATGAGTGCCGCGGAACTGGACGCGCAACAGCCCTCGGCTGGGGGCGGTCATGCTATCGCGCGGGTCGAACGTGGGATCGTCCGTAGTCAGGCGACGGCCACCGTCTTTCGGGATTGCCGCGCGGCATGGGCGGCTGGCGCTGCGCCGATCTATCGCGGGCAGCCCGGCTATGATGTCAGCATGGATGGCGATCTGGACGGCATAGCCTGCGAGCCGGTCAGGCGTTAGCCGGATCGCCGCACCAGCACGGCCATCGGCAACTCTGCCCGCACCGCAAAGCCCAGCGTCTCGTAGAGCGCGATCGTCCGGTCATGGGCGGCATAGGCGTGCAGGAAAGGCGTCTCGCCCCGCTCCAGCATCGCCTGCATGACGATCCGCATCAGAGCGGCCGCGAGGCCTCGCCCGCGAAAATCGGGATGGGTGCAGACGCCGCTGACCTCGGTAAAGCCGGGCAGGCACATCCGTTCGCCGGCCATCGCGACCAGTTGCCCATGGTCGCGCACGCCGATGAAGCGGCCGAGCCGATGGGTGAGGGGATGGAACGGGCCGGGCCGGGTCAATAGCGCCAGCGCGCGCATTTCTTCCGCGTCCGCTTCGCCCAGGACGATCCACTCATATGGCGGTGCCGGGGCATGGCTGACCGTTGTTGCGACCATCTGCGCCAACGTCGCGGCGCGCGCGATCGTCATGCCCGGCGGGGCGACCGCCACATCCTGCCCGACCAGCCACATTTCGCTATCGTCGGTTGCCAGCGATGCCAGCGCGATCAGGCTGTCCGGGCCGTCATCTCTGGTCGCTGCAAAAGGACCATAGGCGGGATCGAGCCGCATCGCCTGGCTATCCCCCTGCGCCAACGCCGCCCAGCCGCTGCGCAGCGTATGCCAGACGGGACGATCAAGCGGGTGCATCGGGCAAACTCCAGGCTATGGGGCAGGATGGGGCTGCCATATCAGCCCGACCGGTCGGTTCAAGCCGGGCAGCCCTTCGGCTTGCGCTGTTGTAAAATTAACCAAAAAATAAAGGGAAAATGCGACACCGGGTCTGGGAACCGGAGACCCGCCAATTTGCGCGCTTTGAGGACATTGTTGGAAAAGCGCAGGGCGCAGCAAACGGGGCAGGACGCCGACGTGCGGCGCAGCCTTGTCGAATCCCTTTATGCGTCTCCTGCATCTCTGACCATTGGCGCTGCCACCGGCACTGCCGTGGGCATCGTCATCAGCAGCATGAGCGACTTTCCGGCGATCCACGCGGTCGTGATCGCAATCTGCGTGGTTGCCACTCTCCGTGTTATTTCCGCTATTTTCTTCCATCGCCAGCTTGTACGCGGCACTGCTGTTGCCTCGCGCAACTGGGAACTGGCCTATGAACTGGGCGCCTGGGCCTATGCCGGGCTGCTGGGTTTGATGGGTTTCGTGACCCTGATCGGATCGGCCAATCCGGTCATCCACATGCTCAGCGTGTCGATGGCGACGGGCTATGCAGGCGGCATCTCCGGCCGCAATGCAGGGCGCGTCCAGATCGCCATCGGGCAGGTGTGCCTGGCCCTGCTGCCAACCGCGACCGGGCTATGGATGGAAGGATCGACCGGCTATCGTGTCCTGTCGGTCGCTATGGTCGCCATGGTGCTGGGTCTGGCGGAAATCAGCTCGACCACCCATCGCATCGTCGTCCAGGCGTTGATCGGCAAGCGTGACAAGTCGCTGCTCGCGGAAAAATTCGAGCGACTCGCCCGCTTCGACAGTCTGACAGGCCTTGAAAACCGCATGGCGATGCAGATGCGGCTGCGCGAGATTTTTGAAAATAGTCAGAAGCGCAACGATGCCGTCGCCATCCTGTGGATGGACATTGACCGGTTCAAGGAAATCAATGATTCGCTGGGCCATATGGTCGGTGACCAGTTGCTGCGCGCGGTGGCGGAGCGGCTGGACGAGGTCGTGCAGGGGCGCGGCCGGATCGCGCGCTTTGGCGGCGATGAATTTGTCATCATCTGCGCCGATACGGACCGGGTGACGGCGGCGGCGATCGCGCAGGAAATCATCAGCTATTTTGCCCATGGCTTCGACCTGTCGGACAATCATCTCCAGGTGACCGCGTCCATCGGCTTTGCCGTTGCGCCGCAGGACGGGCGCGACATGGACGAGCTGATGCAACATGCCGATCTGGCGCTCTACGAAGCCAAGCGGGAAGGGCGTAACCGCGCGTCCAGCTTCAACTGGTCGCTCAAGGAACGCTTCAATCGCGTCCATGAGATCGAAACCGGGCTGCGCCGGGCGCTGGAGACGAATGAACTCAAATTGCTGTTCCAGCCGATCGTCGATCTGGAAAGCGGCCATATCGACGCGTGCGAGGCGCTGCTGCGCTGGGATCATCCGGTGCTGGGACCGATTTCGCCCGGCGAATTTATCCCGATCGCCGAAGGCATGGGCATGATCGAGGCGATGACCGGCTGGGTGCTGCGCGAAGCCTGCATCGCCGCGGCCTCCTGGCCTGGCGAAGTCCGCATCGCCATCAACGTGTCACCTGCCTCATTGAAGTCGCACGACCTGCCCGGCAACGTCATCGCCGCGCTGCTCGAAACGGGCCTGCCCGCGCGGCGGCTGGAGCTGGAAGTCACCGAATCCATTTTCCTGGACGATAGCGGCCAGACCAATGCGATCCTGCGTGAATTGCAGCGGATCGGGTTGCGGCTGGCGCTCGATGATTTCGGCACCGGCTACAGCTCGCTATCCTATCTGCGCTCCTACCGGTTCGACACGCTCAAGGTGGACCAGAGCTTCATGGCCGGGGTCAGCTCCAATGCGGAGGATCGCGCGATCGTGCGCGCCATCGGCAACCTTGCCCGTGATCTGGCGATGGACACGGTGGCGGAGGGGATCGAGACGACGGACCAGCTACGCCACGCCCGCGACGCCGGCTTTACCAATGTGCAGGGCTATTTGTTCAGCCGTCCGGTGACGAGCGAGCGGATCGCCGAAATGATCGCCGACGGCCCATTGGAAGGGGGCGAACGCCCCGATCCCGTCATCCACAAACGGCGTCGGCGGCAGGCCTGACCTGCCCACCCTCGCTGCGTTTCAGCGCAAGCGGGTTTGCGCCGCCGCCAGCCGCCGCATCATCCGGAGGTCGCGGTCGGAAAGGGACAGGGCTGTATCGGTCCATGTCTCGACAATGTCGGTCAGTTCGGCCAGCGTCAGCGGATTGACCCGCCGCCCGGCCCGGTTGATGCCGACATAACCGGCATGATGGGCGCTATGGTCGGCAATCCATCTGGCGGTCGCGGCTTCACCCTCGCCCGGATCGACGACCTGCGCGACAATGCCCATTTCGCACATTTCGTCCGCGCTGTAGATTCGCCCCTCGGTAATCATCTCGCGCGCCAGCACGGGGCCGACCCGCCGTGACAGCACCGAATAGGCGCCCATGCCGGGGAAGAGGCCGAACAGGACTTCGGGCAGGCCGAACTTGGCCTGCCGCTCGGCGATGATGACGTCGAAGCACATTAGCGCCTCCAGCCCGCCGCCCAGCGCGTCGCCCTGTGCCAGTCCGATATTGATGATGTTCATGTCGTTGCAGTGCCAGATGCGGTCGACAATCTCGCAGCAGGCGACGCCATAGCTGAGCAGGGTAGCGCGGTCGCGGCGCTGGATGCACTCGGCGAACATTTCCAGATCGCCGCCCAGATTGAATACGCCGGGGAAGCGCGACCCCAGCACCATGAATTTGAGCGCGCCATCGCGACCGCTGCCGTCGGCGCCGCCATAGACGCGCTTGCTCTCCCTCTGCCATGCCATCGTATCGCGAATCAGGCCCAGATTGGAATTGGGCCGGTCATGCGGGGTCATGAAGGCCCACAGGGTTGCCAGTTCCTCGTCCCAGCGCACATCGATCTGGCCCAGGTCGAAAAGGGTGGAGCGGTCCGTCGGAACCGCGATTTCCGCTACGGAAAAGGCTGGTTGATCGGTGTCAGGCGCAAAATGCTCCTCACCAGCCGTCTCGACCACGTCTCTTGTCGGATTAAACCGTCCTGAATCAATCATCTGCGTCCCCGTTTTTCTATTCCGACTGAACAGAACAGGCTCGCATGGAGGATGCAATCAACCCCCCGCCGGTGAACAGCCCGTTAACTATTTTTGTAGGGAACTGTTGCAAACGCGTCGTCACAAATTGGCCCAAATGAGACTCCTTGTTGCGGATATGCAACAAAACGCCCGTCCTTGGCTATTCTCGATCGTCGCTCAGGGCTTTGTTAACCTTTATTAATTAGCCATAGGCAGATGAACGACCGCGATCAGGACTCCAAATTTGTCACGCTGGCCCTCCATGATTCAGCGGGCACGGCATGGCCATTGCGCCTGTCGGCGGACTGCCTGCGCTTCATCGGTCCCTATCGCCGCGTCGAAGGCTTCAACATCGACGCGCTGATGCTGTTTGAAGGCGTGCGCAAGGCGGGGTGAACCCTTGTGCCTGCGCCCGTTCGATCATAAACGGCGCGCGTGACCCAGACCCGTTTTTCCTTCTCGATCGCCGCGACTGACGGCAAGGCGCGCACCGGCGCGATCCAGATGCAGCGCGGCGAGATCCGCACGCCCGCCTTCATGCCGGTCGGCACCGCCGCCACGGTCAAGGCGATGCGCCCGGCCGAAGTGCGCGCGACCGGGGCCGACATCATATTGGGCAATACCTATCATCTGATGCTGCGTCCCGGCGCGGAGCGCATGGCGCGGCTGGGCGGCCTGCATGGTTTCATGGGCTGGGACCGGCCGATCCTGACCGACAGTGGCGGCTATCAGGTGATGAGCCTGTCGGAACTGACCAAGATGAGCGAACAGGGCGTCGCTTTTTCCAGTCATATCGACGGGTCCAAGCATATGCTGACCCCCGAACGGTCGATGGAAATCCAGCGGCTGCTGGACAGCGACATTGTGATGGCGTTCGACGAATGCACCAAAAATGGCTGCACCCATGATGAGGCGGCGCGGTCGATGGAGCGATCGATGCGCTGGGCCAGGCGCTCGCGCGACGGTTTTGATGCAGGCGGCGACCATGCGGAACGCGCGGCCTTGTTCGGCATCCAGCAGGGATCGCTGGACAAAGGTTTAAGGCAGCAATCCGCGCAGCAACTGATCGACATCGGCTTTGATGGCTATGCCGTCGGCGGTCTGGCCGTGGGGGAGGGGCAGGAGGCGATGTTCGCTACCCTCGATTTCGCGCCGGACATGCTGCCGCAGGACAAGCCGCGCTACCTGATGGGCGTGGGCAAGCCCGACGATATTGTCGGCGCGGTCGAACGCGGCATCGACATGTTCGATTGCGTGCTGCCCACCCGGTCGGGGCGCAACGGGCAGGCCTTCACCTGGGCCGGACCGCTCAACATCCGCAATGCGCGCTTTGCCGAAGATACCGGCCCGCTCGATCCGCGCTGCACCTGCCCGGTCTGCGCGACCTGGGGGCGGGCCTATCTGCATCATCTGGTGAAAGCCGGAGAGATGCTGGGCGCGATGCTGATGACCCAGCATAATATCCATTTCTACCAATCGCTGATGCAGGCGATCCGCGACAGCATCGCTGCCGGGCAATTCGCTACATTCGCCTCCGATTTCCGCCGGGATTATCAGCGCGCTTGAGCCTGATGATTTTGGCGTGAAAGCCCCAACCTCCGTTCGTTTCGAGCGAAGTCGAGAAACTGCGCGCTACCGTTTCTCGACTTCGCTCGAAACGAACGGGGGGAAGTGAGGGTCGTGCCTCAGGGAATGACGCTGATCTCGATGGTGTAGCCGCCCGCTTCCGCATCATGGTCCAGCGGCGCGCGTAGCTGGCGCGACAGGCCGGTCAATACCCGGCCATAGCGTTCGGCCAGATGGATGGTCATCGCCTCCGACGCGCGCAGGCCGCTCGACCGCACGCTCAGCAGCGCGCGATTGTCGCGATCCGCCACGCCCCGCACCGCAATCCGCATCGCGCCATGAGGGTCGAGCATCATCGCCAGTTCTACCAGTTCAGTCAGCAGAAAGGCGATCGGCACGGCGACATCCTGACTGATGTGCAGGTCGTCCGCGTCGATCTGAATGCCAAAGCGCCGGGCCTGTGTCGGGGCCGTAGCGCGCAGGCTGGCGGACAATTCGCTGATCAGCGGACGCACGCCGACGCCGCGATTATCCTCCAGCTCGGCGAAATGATTGCGATGGACGACGGATAGCGCATCGACCCGCCGCTGGATCGAGGCATAGGCCTCCACCGCTTCGGGATCATGCGCGGACCGGGCGTGCAGGTTGATGAGGCTGGCGATAATCTGGAGGTTATTCTTGACCCGGTGATGCACTTCACGGGTCAGTTTGCGCTGGGTTTCCAGCCCCTGTGCCATTTCCGCTTCATGGGTGGCGACATCTTCGCTGATCTCGCGGAAGGTTTCGCCCAGCGCGACGATCTCCTGCGCTGGCGTCCGGACTTTTTGCAGCGGCTCCAGCACTTCGCCCGGATGATAGGCCGCAACCGACCGGCGCAGTAGCACCAGCGGGCGGATCAACAGGCGATTGACGACAAACCAGCCGACCGCCGCCGCCGCAAACCACATGACCAGCGGCAGGAAGAGCGAGAGCATACGGGCGATGGTCGCTGGCGGATCACGCACGCTCATGGTCAGCACGATGTCAGGCGGGTCGAGGCGGGCCGACAGGCTGCTGCTATGGCCGCTGATCGGCGGGCCGCCGGGACGGCTGATCACCATCCGCGCGTCACCCTGCCGCAGGGTCAGTTGCCGGTTTTGCAGCGCGGTGGCGGGATCGGCGACGCTTTCGAGATGGGCGCGCGAATAATAGGCAAAGCCTACCAGCGCGCCGTTACGGCTGCGCACCCGGCTCACCAGAAATTGCGACGCAGGCAGCAGCTGCGCGTCCTTGCCTTCGAAACGCTCGGCGATGGCGATGCCCGCGGGTTCCGGGACCGGCGATCCGCACAGGCGCTCGCCGCGCCGGTCGTAAATGTAAAAATGCCCGCCATCGCGGTCATGCGAGGTCAGGAAAAGCTCCAGCCGCTGGCAGATGCCCGTCTCGCCGCCGGGGCTGGCAAGGGCGTTGACGGTCAGTTCCAACGCCGTCCGGTCCGATTGCAGATCGGCGGTCAGCTTGCGCGCGCTCTGCGTCACCGCAACGCGCAGCAGGGCTTCCTTTTCAAGGTCGGCGGTGCGGATGGCCTGGAGCGAGGCGACGAGCGCGATCAGCCCCAACGGCAGGAGTGCCAGCGTCAGGATGAGGAACATCTTGACACCGGTTGACCGGAAAAATCCAGCAAGCGGCACGCCCGGCGATCGGGCGGTCCCGGTGCGGGCGGCCGGAGGAAGGCTGCCCCCGTTCATGACTGTATCAGTCCAGCTTGCTCAGC
Source organism: Sphingobium terrigena (assembly GCF_003591655.1). Lineage (GTDB taxonomy): Bacteria > Pseudomonadota > Alphaproteobacteria > Sphingomonadales > Sphingomonadaceae > Sphingobium > Sphingobium terrigena. The sequence goes on along the minus strand of NZ_QVRA01000006.1, from coordinate 107,827 downwards.
AGATCGAGCATTTCGGAGGGGATATCTTCATCCACAGCGCGTTGGTAGACGGTGCGCAGCGCCTGGGACACATGGCCATCTTCTTTGGGGGCGGCACGGCGCTTGCGGGGTGACGAAGCGGCATGAGGGCCGCTGTCCGGGCTGGCAACGCCATCCGGCTTACCCCCTCCCGCCGCATTACGTTCCGTCGATGAAGAAACCAAAATCAGCCCCTCTGAAGCAATATCTGACACGCCAGCCTGCCCGTATTTGCGGGATTCTTGCAGGACGTCAATTCGTCGTCCCGCGCGATTGATACAAAATTCACGATAAAATCGAAAAATCCATATGGCTGCGAAACAAATCTCGTCATTGATGGTTCCGGCGAATGAAGCATTTTTTATGCAGCCGCGCTTTTGGCGATGTTTGGGGGACAGGGGTTGCCATGACGGCAGGGACATTCCATCCTTTCACATGCCACACCTCTATGCCGGCACCGATGCTTCGGAACATTACGCCCCTTATGGGCAGGGAGAAGATTTGACGATGTCGCTTGGACAGCAATTGCACCCCCATCTTCCGTTCCTGCGGCGCTATGCCCGCGCGTTGACCGGCAGCCAGGCGCATGGCGACGCCTATGTCCGCGCCGCGCTGGAGGCGATCGTCGCCGCGCCGGAGGAGTTTCCATCCGACGTCGATCCTCGTCTGGGCCTCTATCGCACCTTCCATGCCATCTGGTCCTCCTCCCATCTGGAGGATATTCCGGTGACGTCGGGCGGCAGCCGCGAAGCGATCGCGCAGGCGCGGCTTGCGCGCCTGACCCCGCTGCCGCGTCAGGCTCTGCTCCTGACCGCGCTGGAAGGCTTCACGGTTGATGATGTCGCCTATCTGATCGACATGGACAGCGCCGATGTTGAAGCGCTGGTCGAGGAAGCGCTGGGCGAAATTGAGGCGCAGACCCGCGCCAAGGTGCTGATTATCGAGGATGAGCCGATCATCGCGATGGACATTGAAACCATCGTCCGTGATCTGGGCCATGATGTGACCGCCATCGCCGTGACGGCGGAGGATGCGGTGCGTGAAGCGCTCGCCGACCGTCCGGGGCTGGTACTGGCCGACATTCAGCTGGCCGACGACAGCAGCGGCATCGACGCGGTGAAAGATATCCTGGCTGAATTTTCGGTGCCGGTGATCTTCATCACCGCCTTCCCCGAACGCCTGCTGACCGGCGAACGGCCAGAGCCGACCTTCCTGATCACCAAGCCGTTCCAGCGGTCGACCGTCAAGGCGGCGATTTCGCAGGCGCTGTTCTTTGACGAGGCAACTGCGCCTGCCTGACCGGCAGGGCGTTAATAACCAACTGGTGGAACTCCCGATCGTCGCTGGCGTTAATGATGCGTAACGATCGGGAGATGGGCCATGGTTGATCCTGAACAGCATATCACGACCGATGACGCGCGTGGCGGATCGACGGAGCATGTCGTGCGCTATGTGCTGGGCATTTCGCTCACGCTGGCCGTGATCGCGATGCTCTTCGTTCTCTGGCGCTGACGGCACGGATTGCGGGAACTGGTTTTTGACGGCACATGATTTAGGATGCGGGCGCATTTATGGCTTTGACGATGTCGGTTCATGGGATGAGGACGGCAACCACCAAGGGGGACCTGCCCATGTCTGATGACGTTGGCGACAGCGATGACCTGACCGAGATTGTGCCGGCGGAAGAGCGTGCGCCGCTTTCGGATACGGATTTCAAGCGCGAACTGGCAGCGGTGATCCCGCACCTTCGCGCCTTTGGCCGTTCGCTGTCGGGCAACCGCGATACCGCGGACGATCTGGTGCAGGAAACCCTGCTCAAGGCCTGGGCCGCGCGGCAGCGCTTTCAGGCCGGCACTAACATGCGTGCCTGGACCTTCATCATCCTGCGCAATCATTATCTCTCGCAAATGCGCCGTTCGCGCTTTCGCGGCGATTGGGACGACCTGACCGCAGATCGCATCCTCGCGGCACCTGCATCGCAGGACAAGCATGTCGAACTCAGCGACATGCAACGCGCCCTGCTGCAACTGCCCCAGCCCCAGCGCGAGGCGCTGATCCTGGTCGGCGCGGGGGGCTTTGCCTATGAGGAAGCTGCCGAGATTTGCGGCGTGGCCGTCGGCACGATCAAGAGCCGGGTGGCCCGCGGTCGCGCGGCGCTCGAACAAATACTCGAAAGCGGCGACCTGCCGTCGCGCCGCAGCCAGGTGACGACCGAAACAGCCGTGCTGGACGAGATTATGGACGATGTCGACCGGCTCAGCCGTGGCCGTGATCATGGCCCGCTGGAGGATTAAGAGTTTGTTTTCGAAATGCGCGAAAGAGCGCATTTCGGTTACCGCACCGGCCCACACCCCACCCCACCGCCCATTCAGGATACACTCTGTGGGCGGTCGGATCGCGGTGTGGGCCGGTGCGGATGTACCTAAGGCGCATTTTCAAACAGACTCTAACCGGAACGATTGGCCCGCTTTGCCCGTTATTGCTCCATCAAGGAGACGCAATATGGGCAATGACCCCACAGGGCGGGACGATCCGCCGGTTCATGTCACCATCGTCGAGCGATCGCGTGGCAGCGGCGTGGTGTTTGCGCTGGTTGCGCTGGCACTGATCCTGGCCATCGGCTTTTTCTACCTGACCAACGATCGCCGCGACGACCGTCAGGCGGAAGCCATCACCGGGGCTGCGCAGTCGGTCGACGATGCGGCCAAAATGGTTGGCGACGCGGCCAAGGACGCCGCCGACAAGCTGCGCGACACAAAATGATCAATAGCGGCGCGATACGCTGACGCCATAGAGCGGCTGGAGCGCGCAATCGTCGGGCGCGCGACCATAGGCGGCCTTGTCCATGCAGGCCGCCGCCGACGCGAAATTTGCCGCGATTGCGGCCCGCGCCATGCCCATACCGCCATCCAGCGCCGATCCTTCGCCTTTCACCGTCGTCGCGATCGTCCGGTCCAACAAGATTTGCTGATTGTCGATGCGGATCAATTGATAACGCAGCGTCGCGGTTGTTTCCTTGCTCGCGACCAGAAAGCTTGCGGGCGAATCAAGCCCTTGCCATGTCGCCACCAGCCGCACCCGCGCCTCTCCGTCGCTGGGTGCCAGCAGGTTCATCTGCTCCAGCGTTTCGCGCAGCCCCTTGTGCAGGCGGCCGGGTGGCGCGGCCTTGAACCGGACGATCGCCGTGATCCCTTCGACATCCGCCATCGCCACGCGATGATAGAGCGGATGGTCGCGCGCCACCGGGATGGGCTTTTCCGGCGCGAAGGGCAGGCCGATCGCTACCAGCGGGACATCGGGGGAGGGGGCCGCGCCGATCAGGGCAAAGGCGGCGATGGAAAGCAGAAGCGGGCGCATGACCGCCAGTCTGGCGCAGGACGCTTTAAGAGCCGATAATTGCCATGGCTAATCACCCGTTGACGTCGATTGGCGCGCAGATTCAGGATTTCTTTGCCATTTTCGGGCAGGGTATAGCCCTGTCGGATTTTCTTACAGCCATTGTAAGGGCGGGTCCGACACCACCAGGACCGATAGTGCGACCATGATCAGGCTGTTCAAACATTATGTGCCGCACGCCGTGCTGCTGCTGGGGCTGCTCGATTTCGTGCTACTGCTTTGCGCGGCGGAAGGGGGCTGGATCTTGCGCGCGCGCCAGATCGGCATGGATATCGAACATGTCATGACCCGCATGGGGCCACTGCTCAGCTTCGCTTTCGCGATCCAGACCGGCATGATCGCGGTCGGCGTCTATGGCACTGAAGCGCTGCAATCGATCCGATTCGCCTTTGCCCGGCTGCTGGTCGCCGTGTCGCTCGGCGTCATCTTTCTCTCCGTCCTCTATTTCCTGTTGCCCGGCATGACATTGTGGCGTTCCAATTCGCTCTACGCGATGGGGCTGGCCATGGCCTTACTGCTGGCGGTCCGTCTGCTGCTCGGTTCGATGCTGGGTGGCGAAGCGTTCAAGCGGCGGCTGGTCGTGCTGGGCGCGGGCAATCGCGCCGACCGTATACGCGAACTGGAAAAGAAGAAGGGCGCTGGCTATCTGGTCGTCGGCTATATCGCCATGAATGACGGGCCGCAGGTGGTGCAGGAAGCGATCAACCGCAGCGCCATTTATAATCTGTCCGATTTCGTTGTCCGCCTGAATGCCAGCGAAGTGGTGCTGGCGCTGGAGGAGCGGCGCAACGCTGTCCCCATGTCCGATCTGCTGCGGATCAAGACCACCGGCGTCCATGTCAACGACCTGTCGACCTTTCTGGAGCGGGAGACGGGCCGTGTCGACCTGGCCAGCGTCAATCCCAGCTGGCTGATCTTTTCCGACGGCTTTTCCGCAGGTCGCCGCATATCGAGTTTTGCCAAGCGGCTGTTCGACATCGTCGCCAGCGCCCTGCTGCTGGCGCTGACCGGCCCCGTCATCCTGATCGCGGCGATATTGGTGAAGCTCGACAGCAAGGGACCGGCTTTCTACCGGCAGCAGCGTGTCGGCCTGTTCGGCCAGGAATTCTGGATCGTGAAGCTGCGTACCATGCGGACCGACGCGGAAGTCGATGGTCAGGCGGTCTGGGCTGAAAAGGATGATCCGCGCATCACCCGCCTTGGCTATTGGCTGCGCAAGTTGCGGATCGATGAATTGCCGCAGACCTGGACCGTGCTGAAAGGTGAAATGAGCTTTGTCGGCCCGCGCCCCGAACGCCGCCAGTTCGTCGAGGATCTGGAACAGCATCTGCGCTATTATGCCGAACGTCATATGGTGAAGCCCGGCATCACCGGCTGGGCGCAGATCAACTACCCCTATGGCGCGTCGATCGAGGATGCCCGGCACAAGCTGGAATATGATCTGTATTACGCAAAAAATTACACGCCTTTCCTGGACCTGCTGATCCTGATCCAGACGGTGCGGGTCGTCCTCTGGCCCGACGGCGCGCGCTGAGGCGCACTCTATGGGCACGCTGCTTCAATTTGTCGGCGACTGGGGCCATGCGCTGGCCGCCGTGCTGTTCGCGGCGCTGGGCATCTTCATCCTGCGGCGGCGGGACGAGGCGGCCGAACCCCGGATGCTGGCGGTCGCGCTGCTGCTCACCAGCTGTTGGGCGCTTTACGTGTCCTTTGGCGGCGTTTCCAAACCGCTGACCGGTATCGGCGAAAGTATCCGCAATGCCGCCTGGCTGCTGACCATGTTCGTCATGCTGCGGCGCGGGCCGGTGGGCCGGGCCGGGCCGATCCTGGCGATCAGCGCGCTTTATGCCGCGGTTGCCGGGCTGATCCTGCTGCAGACATCGACCGACCTGGTCTGGCGGCAATTGTCGCCCGACAGTGACCTGCATCGCGCGCTGGTCAATGTGTCGCTGGTGCTGCGGATGATGACCGCGATCGGCAGCCTGCTGCTGGTCCATCATCTCTACACCGCCTGGCCCTCGCGTGAGCGGGGCGGGGTGGCGCTGCTGCTCGGCGCGCTGGCGGCGATGTGGACCTATGACCTTAATCTCTACTTGCTCTGCTATTTCGCGCCGACCCGCGTGAGCGAACTCTACGCCCTGCGCGGCCTGCTGATGGCGCTGCTCGCCCCGGTCATCGCGGTGGGTATGCGCAAGGATATGGCCGGGCGGCTGCAACTCTCGCGCACCCTGACCTTTCAGTCGCTCTCGCTCTTTGCCGTTGCGCTCTACGTCATCGTCCTGACTGCGGCCGCCATATTGGTCGAACTCATCGCAGGCCCCTACGCCCGCGTGGTGGAGATTGGCGCGGTGTTCTTCACCGCGGTCACCGCGCTGGTGCTGCTGCCATCGCCGCAGATGCGCGCGCTGTGGAAGGTGCAGGTCGCCAAGCATTTCTTCCAGCACCGCTATGATTATCGCACCGAATGGATGCGCTTTGGCGATACGATCGGTCGCCCCGGCGAGGATGCCGCGCCCTTGGGCGAGCGGGTGGCCAAGGCCGTGGCCGACATCACCGATTCCCCCGCCGCCATGCTGTTGCTGCGCGACGAACAGGGTGGGCTGACGTTCGAGACCCACTGGAACTGGGACGGAGACCTGCCTGATAGTGCTGCGCTGGCCTCCGAAACGGCGGCCGCATGGGAACAGAGCGGCTGGATCATCGACCTTGGCAAGCCCAGGACCGGGGAGACGGCGCTGCATCTGCCTGACTGGATGGTGCAGGACAGGCGCGGTTGGGCGCTGGTGCCGCTCGTTCATTATGGCCGCCTGATCGCCGCGATCCTGCTTGCCCGCCCGCCGATCGACCGGCGGCTCGACTGGGAGGATTTCGACATGCTGCGCGCCGCCGGACGGCAGGCGGCGACCTATATCAGCGAGGCGCAGGGTCAGCAGGCGCTGGACGATGCGCAGCGGTTCGAGGAATTCAACCGCCGCTTCGCATTCATCATCCATGACGTCAAAAATCTGGTGAGCCAGCTCTCGCTGCTCGCCCGCAATGCGCAGCGCCATGCCGACAACCCGGATTTTCGTGCCGACATGATCCTGACGCTCCAGGAATCGGTCGGCAAGATGAACGATATGCTCGCTCGCCTGTCGCAGCATAATAAGGGGCGGGCGGAGGAGCCGCGCCCGCTGTCGTTGCGCGACATGGCCGATCAGGTCGCCCGTACCCGCGCCCGTCAGCATCCCGTCGAGGTGCGCGGCACCGCCCCGCTGGCGCTGGCCGATCCGGCGCGGGTCGAACAAATCCTCACTCACCTGCTCCAGAACGCCATCGACGCCAGCGCGCCAGACAGCCCGGTCGAACTGCGCCTGTCCGCCGATGCCAGCGACGTGCTGGTGGAGATTATCGATCATGGCCGGGGCATGAGCGCGGAATATATCCGCCGCGACCTGTTCAAGCCCTTTTCCTCCAGCAAGGCGGGCGGCTTTGGCATTGGCGCGTTCGAGGCGCGCGCGCTGGCCCAGGCCATGGGCGGGCGGATCGACGTTGAAAGCAAGATCGGCGTCGGCAGCCGCTTCACCCTGCGCCTGCCGCTGGCCCCCCGGATCGACCAAAAAGAGAAAGCCGCCTGATGAGCGACACGCGCCCCAAATTGCTGATCGTCGAGGATGATCCGGGTCTCCAGCGCCAGTTGCGCTGGGCCTATGAGGATTATCAGCTGTTCATCGCGGGCGACCGGGACGAGGCGATCGAGATGCTGCGCGCGGAAACGCCCGATGTCGTAACGCTGGACCTTGGCCTGCCGCCAGACCCGGACGGCACCAGCGAGGGCTTTGCCACGCTGGCCGAGATATTGCGGATCAAGCCCGATACCAAAGTCATCGTCGCGTCGGGCCATGGCGCGCGTGAAAGTGCGCTCGATGCGATCGCTGGCGGGGCCTATGATTTTTACCAGAAGCCGGTCGACATCGACGAACTGGGCATGATCGTCCGCCGCGCTTTCCATGTTCATGCGCTGGAGCAGGAAAATGCGCGGCTTGCCGACACCGCGCCGGAAGATGGCCGGGTGCTGGGCCGCCTGATCAGCGCCGCGCCGGAAATGATGAAGGTCGCCCGCACCATCGAACGGGTCGCCAGTGCGCAGGTCTCGGTCCTGCTGCTGGGCGCCAGCGGCACCGGCAAGGAGTTGCTGGCGCAGGGGCTGCACGATGCCAGCCCGCGCCGGAACGGGGCCTTCGTCGCGATCAATTGCGCGGCGATCCCTGAGACGCTGCTGGAATCCGAACTGTTCGGCCATGAAAAGGGCGCGTTCACCGGCGCGATCAAGATGACGCCGGGCAAGATCGAACAGGCGCAGGGCGGCACCCTGTTCCTCGATGAAGTGGGCGACATTCCGCTGGCGCTTCAGGTCAAATTGCTGCGCTTTTTGCAGGAGCGCTCGATCGAGCGGGTCGGCGGTCGCGCCTCGATTGCCGTCGATACCCGCATCGTCTGCGCCACCCACCAGAATCTGGAGGAGATGATCGCAGCCGGCAGCTTCCGCGAGGATCTTTACTATCGCCTGGCCGAAATCGTCATCCGCATCCCTACGCTGAAGGATAGGCCTGGCGACCCGGCGCTGCTGGCGCGCCATTTCCTGACCCGTTTCGCGCGGGATATGAACCCTGGGGTCAAGGGGCTGGCCCCCGATGCACTCGCGGCGCTCGACGCCTGGACCTGGCCGGGCAATGTGCGCGAACTGGAAAATCGCATGAAGCGCGCAGTCATCATGGCCGATGGCAAGCTGGTGACCGCCGCCGATCTTGATCTGGACGAGGAGCGAGCGGCGGGCGGCGAAGTCGTGAACCTGAAGGCTGCGCGTGAAATGGCCGACCGTCGCGCCATCCGCCGCGCCATCGCCCGCACCGACGGCAATATATCGGGCGCGGCCAAGATATTGGGGATCAGCCGCCCGACCCTCTACGACTTGCTCAAACAATATCAGATGCAGGCATGAGCCGGACCCGCATCCTTCTGATCGCTGGAATCGTCGTCCTGCTGCTGGGCGTGGCGGGCCTGTGGCAATGGCGCGCGCATGAGCGCGATGGCAGCGCTGCGCTGGCACGCGGGTTGGCAGCGCTCGATAAGGGGGACGCCCGCACGGCGCGGATCGAGCTGATGAACGCGATCAAGGGCGCGCCGCGATCCGTGGTGGCGCGGGAGGCGCAGGCGCGGGCGCTGGTGGAACTGGGCGATGGCGCGGGGGCGCAGGCAGAAGCGGAGCGCGCGCGGGCTTTGGGCGCGCCGCCGTCGCAGACCCGCGCGGTCATGGCGCAGGCGCTGTTGTTGCAGGGGGATGCCGTTGCTGCGCTCAGGGAAGCGCGCGCGTCTGATGTTCCCGACACTGACATGGACATAGTTGCGCGGGTTGCAGCGCGGGCTGCCATGGCGCAGGGGGATATGCGCGCGGCGCAAAATGCGCTGGCCAGCGCTCTGTCGATCGCGCCGAATGATGCGGAAAATTGGGTTGAGCTTGGCCGCTTCCGGCTGACGACCGGTGATCAGGCGGGGGCGATTGCTGCGGCTGACCGGGCCGTTGCTTTGAACCCTGCCGATGCCAAGGCGCTGACGCTGCGCGGTGAACTGACCCGCGCCCAATATGGCCTGACCGCATCGCTGCCCTGGTTCGACCGTGCGCTGGCGGTTCGCCCCGATTCGATCCCGACGATGGAGCAATATGCCGCGACGCTGGCCGATGCCGGATCGGCGGGCGCGATGCTGAGCCTCACTCGCCGCATATTGGCGCTAGAACCCGCCAATGCGCGGGCGTGGATGATGCAGGCAGTGATGGCGGCCCGCGCGGGCAAGGCTGATCTGGCCCGCACGTTGCTCGATCGCACGCAGGGGCGGCTGGACGATGAACCGGCGACTCGGCTGCTGCGCGGCGTGCTGAATTTGCAGGAGGGCAATGCCGTTTTGGCCGCGCAAGCGCTGGCCCCGCTGGTCGCGGCCCAGCCCGACAATCGCACCGCCCGCACCCTGCTGGCGCGGGCGCAATATCTGACCGGCGATTATGCCGGTGCGGCGACGCTGCTGGCCCCGGTCGTCGCCCAGCGCGACGCCGATCCCTATGTGCTGACGCTGGCCGCCCGCGCGCAGGAGGGGTTGGGCAATCGGGCGATGGCCGCCGACATGCTCGCCCGTGCCGCCTGGCCGGTGCGTGCCGCTGCCGATCCCTTCGCCAGTCCGCGCGATGCGATGCTGGCCGATGGGCCGCCGCCCGCCAATGCCGCGACCGCGCGCGACAATATTCCCTATATCCGCGCCCTGCTCAGCAGTGGCCGTACCGGTGACGCCCTCACCCGCGCTGAGGCGCTCCGCCGCGCCAATCCGGGTGCGCCCGATGCCTGGCTGATTGCGGGCGATGCGCTTGGCGCTGCGGGTCGCCCCGCCGACGCCGCGCGCGCTTATGAGGCCGCCGCCAATATCCGTTTCGATCGCGCCGCTGCCATGCGCCTTGCGGCCGCCTGGGGGCAGGCAGGCAATGCCGTGCGGGCGGCACAGGTCGTGCAATTGTTCCTGACCCAGCACCCCAATGACGCCGAAGCCCAGCGCCTGGCCGCCGCGATCGCGATGCAGCGGCAGGACTGGCGCGCCGCGCTGCGCCTGTTGCAGGCGGTGCGGGCGCAGACCGGGGATGGCGACGCGGTGCTGATGGCCGACCTCGCCCGTGCCGCGCTGGAAACCGGCGATCCCGCTGCCGCGCGCGCCTATGCCGCCCACGCCTATCGCCTGATGCCCGCCAACCCGATGACAGCCGACATCTATGGCTGGACGCTATTGCGGACCGGAGAGAAGGGACCGGCAGCGGTCAATCTGCTGGAAAAGGCGGTGGCGCTTGCACCGGGGCATCCCGTGCTGCAACTCCATCTGGGGCAGGCCTATGCCGCCGCCGGGCGCAAGGGCGAGGCGAAGCTGGCGCTGGGTCGGGCCGCGGCGATGAATTTTACCGGACGGCAGGAAGCGGTGGACGCGCTGGCGGCGCTATAGGCCCGTGGACAGCAGGAACCAGCCTGCCACGCCGACCAATCCCACAGCCATAATCCTGCGGACCAGCCGGGTCCGCGCAGGATCGCCCAGCCAGCGATGCGCGCCCGCGCCCAGCAGGATGATGACGATGTGGATAGCCGTGGCAATGCTGACACTGATCATGGTCAACATCATGGCGATCGGGAAAGTCAGCTTGCCATCGGGCAGGAAGGGCGGGGCGATCAGTACATAAAAGAGAAATGCCTTTGGATTCAAAAGGTTGATCATTGCGCCGGTTGCGAACTGACGAGCGAGACCGGCCTGTTGCCGCGCGGTCGGGCTGGAGGGCGCAGCGTCTCGCCACGCATCGGCCGCCAGCCAGAGCATCAATGCTGCCCCGGCCCAGCGCAGCATCGTCCATAACCAGGGTGTCGTGGACAGGATGACGGCCAGCCCCGCTGCCGCCAGCAGCCCGTTGATCGCCAGACCCAGCGTCGTGCCCAGCGCAGCCGCCAGCCCCATTCGCCGTCCCCGCGTCGCGGCCAGCATGGCGAGCCACGCCATGTTCGGTCCCGGCGTCAGTTCGATGACCAGCACGGTCAGGGCAAAGCCCATCCAGTCCATCAGCGGGCTTTGGTCATGAAGGCCATGCCGGGTGCGTCACTCAGGCCTTCTGCGCGTCCAGTTCCTCGACCCGCAGGCCCAGCCGCCGGATCTGCGCCGCGACCGGGGGCCAGACGGTTTCCAGAAAATGCTCCCGTTCCGCCACACGCAGGCGGCGGGTTGCGCCATCGGCGACGAACATGCCGACGCCGCGTTTCACCACGACCAGCCCGTCATCCTGAAAGCTTTGATAGGCCTTGGCCACCGTCAGCGGGTTGGCGCCCTGTTGCGCGGCAAAGGCGCGCACCGATGGCAGCATGTCGCCATCGCTAAACGCACCGTCCAAAATGGACGCAGCAATAATCTCTCGCAGGCGGAGATAGACGGGTTTGGAATCGTCGGCCATGACTGCATCAGTGCCATAACACAGCGATGCGCGCAAGGCAGTTGCTTGCGCTGGATCGGGTCGATTGCGTAACTATCTGTCCCAAACGGATATGACGGCGTCATAATCTGGCCGGGGGCGCTCCTCCTGCGGCTTGCCCGGCGTGCCGATAAAGACGAAGCCGGCGATGCTTTCGCCTTCCGCGCCAAAGGCCGCGCGCACATCCTGGTTATAGGTCGGCCACCCGGTCAGCCAGCCCCCGGCAAAGCCCAGCGCATGGGTCGCGTTGAGCAAATTCATGATCGCCGCGCCAACCGATAATATCTGTTCCCAGACCGGTATCTTGCTGCCCGTGACCGGCGCGGACAGGGCCACCACCAATGTCGGTGCCTGATGCGCAAACTGGTGCATCGCCTCAATCTCCAACCGTCCTGCATCGGGCTTTTCGGCGCGATAGGCGGTTTCGAGGAGATCGGCGAAGGCTGCGCGCTTCTCCAGCGGCACGACCACGAAGCGCCACGGGGCCAGCTTGCCATGGTCGGGCGTGCGGATCGCTACCTCCAATATCTGGCGCAATTGCGCGTCATCCGGGCCGGGCGCGATCAGGTCGCGCGGTTTGCCCGAACGGCGGGTCTGGAGCAGGGCGAGCGGGGAAGAGCGATCATTGAACATCGCGTCCAGATGGCGCGGCACCCGCTTTGACGCAAGGGCTGCCTGCGCTTTTGACAGATGCGATTTTGCCTCTAGTCTCGCGCTATCCTCTGGTCCCCGTTCGGCGGACCGGCACACATAAAAGACAAGGGTAGCTGATGGCGACCTCAATTTCTGGCGCGGCGGCAGCGGGCAAGACCTGGCTTGGCCATCCGCGCGGGCTGTTCCTGCTGTTTTTCGCAGAGATGTGGGAGCGTTTTTCCTATTATGGGATGCGCGCGATCCTGATCTTCTACCTCACCAAACATTTCCTGTTTGGCGAGGACAAGGCCTATCTGCTCTACGGAGCCTATACCTCGCTGGTCTATATCACCCCGGTCATCGGCGGCTATCTGGCCGACCGGTTCCTGGGTCCGCGCAAGGCGGTGCTGGCGGGCGGGCTGTTCATTGCGTTCGGCCATTTCCTGATCGCGGTGACGGAGGGGCCGGGGGGGCAGGACCCCGTCTATCTCAACGGTTTCTATCTGGCGCTGGCCAGCATTATCGTTGGCACGGGGTTCCTGAAAGCCAATATCTCGGTGCTGGTGGGCGAGCTGTATCCGCGTGATGATGCGCGGCGCGATCCGGCCTTCTCCATCTTCTACATGGGGATCAATGCGGGCGGGGCGATCGGTCCGCTGGTCTGCGGCCTGCTGGGCGAGACGATGGGCTGGGGCTGGGGCTTTGGCGCGGCGGGGGTCGGCATGTTGCTGGGCCTTGTGATGTTCGTCTGGCTGACCCCCTGGCTGCTGGGGAAGGGCGAGCCGCCCGCGCCGCAACAGCTGCGCGCGCCAGCCGTGGCGGGCGTCAGTCAGGAATGGACCATCTATCTGGGCGCGATTTTGGGCGTCGTCGCGATCTGGTTCGTCATTCGCTATGCCGAATTGCTGGGCTATGCCTTGCTGGCCTTCGCGGCGCTGACGGTGATTTACATCGTATGGCGCACGCTCGGCACGCTGGCCAAGGTTGACCGCGACCGTATGTTCGCCGCCCTTTTCCTGATCGCGCTCAACCCACTGTTCTGGGGCCTGTTTGAACAGACCGGATCGTCGCTCAACATCTTCACCGACCGCAATGTCGACCGCACCGTGCTGGGCTGGGATGTTCCCGCTTCCATGTTCCAGTCGGTCAATTCCATCTTCATCATCCTGCTGGCGCCGATGTTCGCTATCCTTTGGACCTTCCTTGACAAGCGCCGCCTGGAGCCGTCCTCGCCTGCCAAATTCGGCATCGGTCTGATCCTGTGCGGGGCTGGCTTTCTGGTGCTGGTCGCGGGCGCGGCGATGGCGGGGGAGGATTTGACGCCGTTGCTGTTCGTCATCCTCATCTACCTGTTCCACACCATGGCGGAGCTGTGCTTCTCCCCGGTTGGCCTGTCGGCGATGACGCGGCTGTCGGTGCCTAACATGGTCGGGCTGGTGATGGGGACATGGTTCCTGGCGATGGCAGCGGGCAATTTCATCGCTGGCCTGATCGCCCGCGCGACCGGTAGCGGGGACGCGGACGGTGTGGCCCAGGTGCTGGGCGTCTATACCCGCATCGGCTGGTTTTCGATGGGTGTGGGCGTGCTGGTGCTGCTGGTGTCGCCCATGATCAAGCGGCTGATGCATCTCGACACGATCGGCGCGGAGGACAAGGGGTAAGGCGCAGCCGCCGCCCCGTAACCGGGATGGTCAGTTCATCGACAGGATCATGTTCCGCACCTGCGGATAGACCTGCTTTTCCCATTTGCTACCCGAAAATACACCATAATGGCCCACGCCCGGCTGCAAATGGTGGCGTTTGAGATGCGGGCGAAGGCCGGTGCAGAGCGTATGCGCCGCCGCCGTCTGGCCCACGGCGCAGACATCGTCCTTTTCGCCCTCGACCGTTAGCAGCGCAGTCTTGCGGATCGCGCCCGGATTGACCGGGCGGCCGCGGTGCATCAGTTCGCCCTTGGCCAGCAGGGTCCGCTGGAACACCAGGTCGACGGTTTCGAGGTAAAATTCCTTGGTCATGTCCAGGACCGCGAAATATTCCTCGTAGAAGGTCTTGATCTTGTCCGCCTCGACCGTCTTGCCGTCGGCGAGCAACTGGTAAAGTTCGCGATGCTGCGACCCGTGCCGTTCCATGTTCATCGCCATGAAGGCGGAGAGTTGCAGGAAGCCCGGATAGACTTCGCGCCCGCGCCCGGCATAGCGGAATGGTACGGTGGAGATCAGATTCTTCTCGAACCAGTCGATCGGCTTGTCATTGGCCAGGTCGTTCACAACGGTCGGCGCGACCCGCGTGTCGATCGGCCCGCCCATCAGCGTCATCGACTTGGGCGTTGCCGGGTCTTTATCCTCGGCCATGACCGCCACGGCTGCGAGCGCAGGGACGCAGGGCTGGCACACGGACAGCAGATGCGCGCCCGGCCCCATCGTCTGGAAAAACTGGATGATATAATCGACATAATCTTCGAACCCGAAGCGCCCGGCCTCCAGCGGCACGTCGCGGGCATTTTTCCAGTCGGTAATATAGACGTCATGGTCCTGGAGCAGGGTCATCACCGTGCTGCGCAGCAAGGTGGAGAAATGACCCGACATCGGCGCCACCACCAGCACGCGCGGCTGGGCGGTCTCTACCTCATCCTTCACGAAATGCAGCAGGTCGCCAAAGGGCAGGTCGGCGACAATCTCCTCGCGCACCGTGACATCGGCATTGCCGCTGCGCACAGTGTCGATCGCATAGGCCGGGCGCTTGTGCGTGACACGCGCGCCCTGGAACACATCCATCAGCGCGAACATGCGCCGCGGCATGGCCCAGTCGGCCATCGGCCCCATCTTGTCGCGCATTCCGAGCGCAATCTGCGCCCCGAAGCGTGCCGGCGCCAGCATATCGTTCCACGCCTGATAACCACTGTACAGCATTCGCATGATTATAAGCGCGCCTTGTTCAATCCGTCCATCCGAATCGGTTTACCTATGCAACGCTATACACGGATTATATGTTGCACCGCATCATCATAAATGTAGGTTAAGGCTGACCGGAGGGAATGTCATGGCTGTCGCACAACTCACTCTATCCAGTAAAAATTATTCGTCCTGGTCGCTGCGTGGTTGGTTGCTGTGTCGCATCGCGGGGCTGAAGGTCGAAGAAAAGCTGATCGCGCTGGACGACGCGGAAAATCGCGCTGAGCTGTTGCTGCTCTCGCCCTCCGTGCTGGTGCCGCGCCTGACGCATGAAGGGGCAAGCGTCTGGGACACGCTGGCGATTGCCGAATATCTGCATGAGCTGTATCCCGACGCGGGCATGTATCCCGCTGACCGCATCGCCCGCGCGCATTGCCGCTCGGTGTCGGGGGAAATTCATTCAGGCTTTGCCAATCTCCGCTCCGCCTTGCCGATGAACCTGAAGGTCCGGCACGCCAAATTTCCGATCTTTTCCGGGGCCAAGCCCGACATCGAACGGATCGAAACGATCTGGGCCGAATGTCTGGACAGCTATGGCGGGCCATGGCTGTTTGGTGAAAAGCCGACCGTCGCCGACGCCATGTTCGCGCCGGTGGCCGAACGCTTCCTGACCTATGCCGTGCCGGTGTCGGCGATGGCGGCGGCCTATTGCCGGACGATCAACAGCTGGGACATCATGCGCGAATGGATTGACGAGGCGCGGGTCGAGCCGGACGAGGTGGAAGAACTCGACATCGAATTCTGACTACGCTTTCCCTGATGCCGGGCAGGGGCTAAGCCCCTGTCATGACCCGTGCTTTCCTGGCCCTGAGCCTCCTCGCCCTTCCTGCTCACGCCCAGACGGTCGCGCCGCAGCAGCTCGAACAATCAGTCCGGGTTCTGGCGTCCGACCTGTTCGAAGGCCGCGCCCCCGGCACGGTCGGGGAGGAGCGGACGATCGGCTATCTGGTCGGCCGGTTTCAGGCGCTGGGACTGGAGCCGGGCGGGCCGGATGGGCAGTGGGTGCAGAGCGTGCCGCTGCTCCACACCAGGCTGGGCAAGGCCGAGACGCTGGGCGTGACACAGGGCGATGCCGCGACGCCGTGGAACGCGGGGAAGGACGTCTATCTCTCCACCCTCCAGCCCAAGGACAAGGTCGCAATCAGCGCCGCGCCACTGGTGTTCGTCGGCTATGGCGTCTCCGCCCCCGAACGCGGCTGGGATGATTTCAAGGGCGTGGACCTCAAGGGCAAGATCGCGGTCTTTCTGATCAACGACCCGGATTTCGAGGCGGTGAAGGGCGACGATGCAGTTGGCAAATTCGGCGGTCGGACGATGACCTATTATGGCCGCTGGACCTACAAGTTCGAGGAAGCGGCGCGACGCGGGGCGATCGGGGCGCTGATCGTCCATGATACGGCTGGCGCTGGCTATGGCTGGAATGTGGTGATCAGTCCGGGCGGCGAGAATTATGATCTGGTCCGCGCGCCCGACAAGGTGACCAGCCTTCAATTGCAGGGCTGGATCGAAGGCAGCGCGGCGGCAAAGCTGTTTTCGGGCGCAGGTCTGGATTTGGCGGTGCTACTCAAACAGGCGCGGTCGAAGCGCTTTCGTGCCGTTGAGTTGAAGGGGGCCAGCTTCTCGGCCACTTTCCCCGTGACGCAGGACATCGTCAAAAGCGCCAACGTCCTCGCCCGCATCCCCGGCACCAAGCGGCCTGACGAAACGGTGATGTTTGGCGCGCATTGGGACGCCTATGGCAAGGGCGCGCCCGATGCGCAGGGGCGTGTCTATCGCGCCGGGGCGAATGACGACGCGCTGGGGATTGCTGGCCTGTTCGAGATTGCCCGCGCCTTCAAGGCTGGTCCGGCACCCGACCGGTCCGTGCTTTTCGCCGCATGGACCGCCGAGGAGCGGGGATTGCTGGGGTCCGAACATTATGCGCAGAACCCGGTCTGGCCGCTCGACCAGACCGTCGCCAACCTGACCCTCGACATTCTCCAGACCGCTGGCAAGGCGAAGGATGTCATCCTGGTCGGCAAATGGCAGGGGACGCTAGAGGATGATCTGGCAAAAGCCGCCGCTGCGCAGGGCCGCGTCGTGACGCCCGAAAGCCTGCCTGAGCGCGGGCTGTTCTACCGCGCTGATCATTTTTCCATGGCCAAGCGGGGTGTGCCGGTGCTGCTGCTGATGGGGATTGCGGGCGCGTCCGATCTGGTCGAGGGCGGGCGCGTCGCCGGACAGGCCTGGGTCGATGCCTATACCGGCCAATGTTATCATCAGGCCTGCGACGCGATCGACGCGACATGGAAGCTCGATGGGGCAGCGCAGGACGTGGAGCTGATGCTCGACATCGGCCGCGACCTTGCGACGTCGACCCGCTGGCCGCAATGGAAGCCGGGGTCGGAGTTCAAGGCGGTGCGGGACGCAAGCGCGGCGGCGCGACCCTAAAGCGGAATGCCTTTACCTTGATCCGTTCGTTTCGAGCGAAGTCGAGAAACAGTAGCGCGCAGGTTTCTCGACTTCGCTCGAAACGAACGGAGGTGGTGGGTCAACCTAAAGGCATCGCAATCTAAGCCTCCACACCTGCCAGCCATTCGCCGATCATCGCCCGGCCCGCCGCCACAGCGCCGGGGCCGTGATCGTCATGGTCCTGCCGCAGGGCGATGCCGCACTGGCCCGCCACGTCCAGATCGGCCCAGAAATGGGTCAGCCATTCGTCGAAGCGCGCATCCTCACCCATTTCGGCGTGGAATTGCAGCGCCAGCAGATTGGGGCCGCGGCAGAAGGCCTGATGGGCGTAGAGATCGGTGGAGGCGAGCAGATCGACGCCATCGGGCAGGTCGAACGTGTCGCTGTGCCAGTGCAGCACCGGGACGCCATCGACATGGCGGAGCGGGGACTGCGCGCCGGTGGGATTGACCGAGACTGGCGCAAAGCCCAGTTCCATCCGCCCGCCCGGATAGACCGGTGCGCCGAGCGCCGCGGCAATCATCTGGCTGCCCAGGCACACGCCCAGCGTCGGCCGGTCGCGGTCCAGCCGCGCTGCGAGCTTGTCGATCTGCAACGGAATCCAGGGGTGGATGTCGGCCTCATAGACGCCCATCGGCCCGCCCATCATGATCAGCAGGTCCGGTTCGCATAGGTCGACGCCGGCAAAATCCGGGCTGGCCACATCGACCCGGTCGATATGATAGCCCGCCGCTTCGATCGGCTGGAGATATCCCGCGGCCCCTTCGCGGGGAACATGGCGGACGATGAGCGCTCTTTTCATTGTGCGGGGATGCTAGCCAAGGTGAAGAACGCCCGCCAGCCCAGCCTTTCTTGGGGGCGGGAAAACGGACCTATTCGCGTACGCCCCGATCCCGCCGGGCGATCCGCCACAGCGCGACGAAGCCGATTCCGCTCCAGATGATGTTGAGGACCATGGACGGAATCGCGCCGTGCCACCATGTGTTGAGGACGAAGAAGGCCGCGCCCAGTGCGTTGAGCCATTGGAACGCCGCCGACTCTCCAGTCAGACGCCCGCTCGATACGCCCAGATACGCGCCGAGAACGAGCAGCGCGCCGGTCCAGCCGACGATTTCAACCAAGATGTTCATCGCTGCCCCTGACAGGAAAAAGGGCGCCGCCCAGTGGGAAGCGCCCTTCTGCCTTAGCCTAGCCTATGGCGCGATCAAGCGGCCAGCTTGCGCAGCACATATTGGAGGATGCCGCCGTTCAGAAAATATTCCAGCTCGTTGATCGTATCGATCCGGCAGAGCGCGGTGAAGGTGAAGGTCGATCCGTCGGCGCGGGTCACGGCGACCTCGACATCCTGACGCGGCTTCAGGTCCGCGACACCGGTGATGGTGAAGCTTTCATCGCCGGTCAGGCCCAGCGTATCGCGCGTGTCGCCATTTTTGAACTGGAGCGGCAGCACGCCCATGCCGACAAGGTTGGAGCGGTGGATACGCTCGAAACTTTCGACGATGACCGAACGGACGCCGAGCAGGTTGGTGCCCTTGGCCGCCCAGTCGCGTGAGGAGCCGGTGCCATATTCCTTGCCCCCGATCACGACCAGCGGGGTGCCGTCGGCCTTATGCTTCATCGCCGCGTCATAGATGGGCAGGGTTTCGCCCTTGTAGCGGGTCATGCCGCCTTCGACGCCGTCCAGCATGAGATTTTTGATGCGGATATTGGCGAAGGTGCCGCGCATCATGACTTCATGATGGCCGCGCCGCGCGCCATAGCTGTTATAATCGGCCTGCGCGACCTGATGCTCGGACAGCCACTTGCCTGCGGGGCTGGACGCCTTGATCGAGCCTGCGGGCGAGATGTGGTCGGTGGTGATCGAGTCGCCGAAGATGGCCAGGGGTTTGGCCTCGATGATGTCGGTGACCGGTGCCGGAGTCATGCTCAGCCCTTCGAAATAGGGCGGGTTGGCGACATAGGTGGAGCCTGCGCGCCAGCTATAGGTGTCGCTGCCGGTGACGTCGATCGCCTGCCAGTGGGCGTCGCCCTTATAGACATTGGCGTAGCGCGCCTGGAACATGGCGCGGTCCATGCAGCCCGCCATGGTCGATGCGACCTCGTCATTGGTGGGCCAGATGTCTTTGAGATAGACGTCGTTGCCTGCGTTGCTGACGCCGATGGGCGTGGTGATGAAATCCTCGATCACCGTGCCTTTGAGCGCATAGGCGACGACCAGCGGCGGGCTGGCGAGGAAATTGGCGCGCACGTCGGGCGAGACGCGGCCTTCGAAGTTGCGGTTACCGGAGATGACGGCGGCAGCGACCAGGCCGTTGTCGTTGATCGCCGCGCTGATCGGCGGGGCCAGCGGGCCGCTATTGCCGATGCAGGTGGTGCAGCCATAGCCGACCAGGTTGAAGCCGATGGCGTCGAGATGCGATTGCAGACCCGCGCGCTCCAGATAGTCGGTGACGACCTGACTGCCGGGGGCGAGCGATGTCTTGACCCAGGGCTTGGGCTTGAGGCCGAGTTCGTTGGCTTTCTTGGCGACGAGGCCCGCGGCGACCATGACGCCGGGGTTGGACGTGTTGGTGCAACTGGTGATCGCGGCGATGGTGACGTCGCCATCGCCAATGTCGAAATCCTTGCCCTCTACCGGCACGCGCTGCTGCGCCTTCTTGTAGGTGTTGATGAGGTCGGCGTTGAATACGTCATCGACCTGCGGCAGCGAGACGCGGTCTTGCGGGCGCTTGGGACCGGCCAGGCTGGGGACGACGGTGGCAAGGTCCAGTTCCAGCGTGTCCGTGAATACCAGGTCGGCCAACGGGTCGATCCAGAAGCCCTGTTCCTTCGCATAGGCTTCGACCAGCGCGATGTTATCGTCGCTGCGGCCGGTCAGGCGCATATAGTCGAGCGTCTTGTCGTCAATGCCGAAGAAGCCGCAGGTCGCGCCATATTCAGGGGCCATATTGGCGAGCGTCGCGCGGTCTGCGAGCGACAGGCTGGCGAGGCCGGGGCCGAAATATTCGACGAAGCGACCGACTACGCCGCGCGCGCGCAGCATCTGGGTCGCGGTGAGGACGAGGTCGGTGGCGGTCACGCCTTCCTGCAACTCGCCAGTGAATTTGAAGCCCACGACTTCGGGGATGAGCATGGAAACGGGCTGGCCGAGCATCGCGGCTTCCGCCTCAATGCCGCCCACGCCCCAGCCAAGGACGCCGAGGCCATTGATCATGGTGGTGTGGCTGTCGGTGCCGACGCAGGTGTCGGGATAGGCAACCAGCTTGCCGTCGGCATCGACCGACGACCAGACGGCCTGCGCGATATTTTCCAGATTGACCTGATGGCAGATGCCGGTGCCGGGCGGGACGGCGTAGAAATTGGCGAGGGACTTGCTGCCCCATTTCAGAAAGTCGTAGCGCTCCATATTGCGCTGATATTCGATTTCCACATTCTGCTCGAACGCCTTGGGCGTGCCGAATTCATCGACCATGACGCTATGGTCGATGACGAGGTGGACGGGGACTTGCGGGTTGATCTTGCTGGCGTCGGCACCCAGCGCGTTCATCGCGTCGCGCATCGCGGCGAGATCGACGACGCAGGGGACGCCGGTGAAGTCCTGCAACAGCACGCGGGCGGGGCGATATTGGATTTCGCGCTCTGCTTTGCCCCTGTCCTTCTGCCAATCGATGATCGCCTTTATGTCCTCGACCGTGACGGTGACGCCATCTTCAAAGCGGAGCAGGTTTTCGAGCAGCACCTTCATCGAGAAGGGCAGGCGCGACACATCGCCCAGCTTCGCCGCGGCTTTTTTGAGCGAGTAAAAGGCGATGTCCTTGCCGTCGACTTGCAATATGTCGCGCGTGCCGAGTGTGTCCTGTCCGATGGCGGTCATGAAAGTGCGTCTCCTCGCGGTAGCTTCCCCCGGTCGAGCGGGTAACGCATGGACCATGGGTCGAAGCAGCTATGTCCCGATGTAGCAGGGAGATAGGCATTGCGGGCGGCAAATCAATTGGTCGGTCGGCCAAGGGGCATGTTTGCGCGGCAGGTGAGATCGGGCGTCGCCCGTCGCCAGAGGATTGCCGAGTGCCGCATCATTGGCGTGCTCAACAAAGCCGATCCTCCCCCTTGTGGGTAGGGCTATCGCATATGAGCCGGACATCATTTTACTTCGTCATGCTGAATTTATTTCAGCATCCATTTCTCGTCACGAACAGCCGCTTGAGCTGGAGAAATGGACCCTGAAACAAGTTCAGGGTGACGATGAAGGAGGGGGCGGTTCCCCTGTCTTTAAGGGGAGGTGTCAGCACTTCGTGCCGACACCTCCCCCTGCAGGGGAGGATTGTCTGTCAGCCCCCGGATCAGTGCGCCACGGGCGGCGCGAACTTGGTCAGGTCGATGCCGACGACGGCGCTCTTATATTCATCCATGCTGGGCGTGCGGCCAAGGATGGTCGACAGAACGACGACCGGGGTCGAGGCGAGCAGCGATTCACCCTTTTTCTCGTCCGTATCTTCCACCACGCGGCCCTGGAACAGGCGGGTCGAGGTGGCCATGACCGTGTCGCCCTTGGCGGCCTTTTCCTGATTGCCCATGCACAGGTTGCAGCCGGGACGTTCGAGATACAGCATATTCTCATAGCTGGTGCGGGCCGCGCTCTTGGGGGCGACATCGTCAAATTCGAAGCCGGCATATTTTTTCAGCACGTCCCAGTCGCCTTCGGCCTTCAGCTCATCGACGATGTTGTAGGTGGGCGGGGCGACGACCAGCGGTGCCTTGAACTCGACCTTGCCTTCGCTGGCTTCGATATTTTTGAGCATCTGGGCCAGGATTTTCATGTCGCCCTTATGCACCATGCACGAACCGATGAAGCCCAGATCGACCTTCTTGGTGCCGCCATAATAGGAAACGGGGCGGATGGTGTCGTGGGTGTAGCGCTTGGAGACGTCGGCATTGTTGACGTCCGGGTCGGCGATCATCGGTTCGTTGATCAGGTCGAGATCGACCACGACCTCGGCAAAATATTTGGCGTTGGGGTCGGGCGCCAGCGCGGGCTTCACGCCCGAACGGATTTCCGCGATCCGCGCGTCGGCCTTGTTGATCAGGCCTTGCAGCGTGCCGGCGGCATTTTCCATGCCCTTGTCGATCATGATCTGGATGCGCGACTTGGCGATTTCCAGCGATTCGATCAGCGTTTCGTCCTGTGAGATGCAGATCGACGCCTTGGCCTTCATTTCGGCCGTCCAGTCGGTGAAGGTGAAGGCCTGATCGGCGAGCAGCGTGCCGATATGGACTTCGATGATGCGGCCCTGGAACACATTTTCGCCGAACTGGGCGAGCATCTGCGCCTGGGTTGCGTGGACGACGTCGCGGAAGTCCATATAGGGCAGCATCTGGCCCTTGAAGCTGACCTTGACCGACTGCGGGATGGGCATGGTCGCTTCGCCCGTCGCCAGCGCCAGTGCAACCGTGCCGGAGTCCGCGCCGAAGGCAACGCCCTTTGACATGCGGGTGTGGCTGTCGCCGCCGATGATGATCGCCCAGTCGTCCACGGTGATGTCGTTCAGCACCTTGTGAATGACGTCGGTCATCGCATGATAGCGGCCCTTGGGGTCGCGCGCGGTGATGAGGCCAAAATTGTTCATGAAGGACATGAGCTTGGGGATATTGGCCTGCGCCTTCTTGTCCCAGACCGATGCGGTGTGACAGCCCGACTGATAGGCACCGTCGACCAGCGGCGAGATGACGGTGGCCGCCATCGCTTCGAGTTCCTGCGCGGTCATCAGGCCGGTCGTGTCCTGCGAACCCACGATGTTCACGGTGACGCGGACATCTGACCCTGCGTGCAGCACCTTGCCCGGCGTGACGCCAACGGCGTTGCGGTTGAAGATTTTTTCGACCGCGGTGAGACCCTGACCCTCGACCGAAATTTCCTTGTTCGGCGCGAACACCAAGGGCGCTTCGACGCCCAGCGTTTCGGCGGCGAAGGTCTGGAGCTTCTTGCCGAACACGATGGCGTAGCTGCTGCCCGCCTTCATGAATTCCATCTTTTGCGGGGTGAAGGCAGAGGCGACATCGACCAGTTCATTGCCCGCTTCGTCGGTCAGCTTCTTGTTCTTGACGTCGATCTTGAGGACCGTGCCGGTCGCGACGGAGAATGTTTCCTCCAGCACCGGATTGCCATCATTGTTGAGGATGGCCTTGCCATCCGGGCCGGTCATCTTGACCCAGTTTTTGAGGTTGATGCCGATGCCGCCGGTCACGTCCACGGTGGTCGCGAAGATGGGCGAGATGCCGTTGGTGCCGCCGACGACGGGGGCATAGTTGACGAAGGGCACATAGGGGCTGGACTGCTTGCCGGTCCACAGCGCCACATTGTTGACGCCGGACATGCGCGAGCTGCCCACGCCCATCGTGCCCTTTTCAGCGATCAGCATGACGCGCTTGTCGGGATGCTGGGCCTTCAATGCCACAATCTCCTGCTGCGCCTGCGGCGTCATCATGCACAGGCCGTGCAGTTCACGGTCGGAGCGCGAGTGCGCCTGATTGCCCGGCGAGAGCAGGTCGGTCGAGATATCGCCTTCGCCAGCGATGTAGGTGACGACCTTGATCTCATCCTCGACATCGGGGAGCTTGGTGAAAAATTCGGCCTGGGCGTAGCTTTCCAGCACGTCCTTCGCGACCGGATTGCCCGCCAGATAGGCGTCGCGCAGGCGGAACATGTCGGCGTCATAGAGGAAGAACTGGGTCTTGAGGACGTCGCCCGCCTGAACCGCGATCGCGGCGTCATCGCCCAGCGCGATGTCGAGCAGCACGCCGATCGAGGGGCCGCCCTTCATATGGCTGAGCAGTTCGAGCGCGAAGGCCGGGCTGATTTCCGGGACGGTCACGTCGCCCAGGATGATCTGCTTGAGGAACGCGGCCTTGGCAGCGGCTGCGCTCGTCGTGCCGGGCAGCGTGTTGTAGATGAAGAATTTGAGCGCGTCGGCGCGATGCTCGCTGGCCGCATCCTGGATGAGGGTGATGATTTCGCTGAGCAGGACACCGTCGTCGATCGGCTTGGGCGCAAGTCCCTGAGTCTTTCGGCTGTCGATTTCGGCCAGATAATCCAGGTAAATGCTCATCTTTTCCCCAACGTCATAAAGTGCACGGATTCGACGCGCAGCGCCACTTGCCGATCTTTATGCCCGGTCTGGGGAGCTGTCGGCCCCCGGTAGTTGAACCGACACCAATTGGCAAGCCGCCGCAGCGCAGCAAAATAGGCTTGAGGCAGATGACTTTTCGTTATCCCTAAAACGTCATCCTGAATTTATTTCAGGATCCATCGTGCCCCAGAAGCCGCGGCTGGAGACGAGAAATGGATGCTGAAACAAGTTCAGCATGACGATGAAGGAGGGGGCAGCGCATATGCGATAGCCCTGCCTGCAAGGCGGTGGCTGACCGTAGGTCAGACGGAGGGGTGTTCTGCTATCGATAGGGCGACACCCCTCCACCACCTTCGGCGGTCCCCCTCCCCTTGCAGGGGAGGATTATTGCAGCACCGGGTTTTTGGCCGGTCAGCGCGCCTTCTGCGTCGCGATCCAGGCGTCGATCTGGCTGTCCAGCACCGTCAGCGGCACCGCGCCCTGCGCCAGCACCGCGTCGTGGAAGGCGCGCAGGTCGAATTTCGGGCCGAGCGTGCCTTCCGCCTTGGCCCGCAATTCGCGGATTTTGATCTCGCCCAGCTTGTAGCCCAGCGCCTGACCCGGCCAGCTGATATAGCGGTTGACCTCCGCATCGATATTGGCGTCGGACAGCGCGCTGTTCTCCTTCATGAAGGCGACGGCGCGCGCCTTGTCCCAGCCCTTGGCATGGATGCCGGTGTCGACCACCAGACGGCAGGCGCGCCACATTTCGTAGGACAGGCGGCCCATCATCTTTTCGGGCGTGTCGTAAAGGCCCATCTCCTCGCCCAGATATTCGGTGTAGAGCGCCCAGCCTTCGACATAGGCGGTGAAGCCCGCGAGATATTTGCGGAACGGGGGCAGCGGCAATTCCTGTTGCAGCGCGATCTGGTTGTGATGGCCCGGCACCGCTTCATGGGCGGTCAGCGCGGGCAGTTCCCAAAAGGGGCGCTGGTCGAGTTTCGAGGTGTTGACGTAGTACGTGCCCGCAATGCCGCTTTCGGGGGAGCCGGGCATATAATAGGCCGTCGTCGTCCCTTCGGCTTCGGCGGCGGGGATGGGTTTGAGACCATAGGGCAGGCGGGGCAGGGTGCCGAAATAGCGGGGCAGCAGGCCGTCAATCGCCTTGGCCTGACGCGCGGCGACTTGCAGCAATTCTTCCGGCGTTTTGGCGTAATAGCGCGGATCAGTGCGCAGATGGGCGATGAAGGCGGCGCGGCTGGGATAGCCTGCCTTGGCCGCGACCTCATCCATGCGGGCGCGGATGCGGGCGACTTCGGACAGGCCGATGGCGTGGATCTGGTCGGGCGTCAGGTCGGTGGTGGTGTGGGCGCGGACCCGGCTGGCATACCAGCCTGCGCCGCCCGGCAGGGTGGAGGCGCTGTCGCTCTTGCGGCAGGCGGGCAGATAGTCCTTCACGAACAGGTCGTGCCATTTGCCATATTCGGGCGCGATCACATCGCGGATCAACGTGGTGGCGCGGGCCTGCATCGCGGCCCAGTCCGCTTCGCTGATGTCGCGGGGTTTGGCGCGGGTGAAGGGTTCGTAGAAGCGGGTGTCCTGCGGCTTGCCCGCGACGATGCCGCTGATCGTGGCGGCATATTTGCCCAGCACCGAGCAGGGCTGAACATAGCCGCCCTTGATCGCCTGCCGCGTGATGGCCAGCGCATCGCCATTTTGCCGGGGGTAGAGCGAGAGGCGCTTCAGATAGCTGTCATAGTCGGCGCGATTGTAGAAGGGCAGGCCGTCGCCCATGCTGGCAAAGCCCTGATGCCAGCCATAATAGGTTGTGAACAGCATCAGCCGTTCGGCGGGATGCGCTTCGCCGGCAATGTCGTCGCGCAGCATCCAGAGCAGGACGGCGCGGTTGACGCGGTCGGTGGCATTGAGGTCGGTGTCGGCGATTGCGTCCAGCCGTGCGACAAAGGCTTGTTCGGCTTTGATCTGCTGGGCGCGGCCAGCCAGCGAAATATCATAGATGCGGTCGTCATAGCTGCGGACGCCGCGCGCGGTGGCATCGACGGGGTGGACCGAAAGCCACCAGGCCCAATGATAGTCCAGGACTTTGGCCAGCATGTCATGGGGCGTTTGCGCCTGCGCCAGGGCGGGGGTGGCGGTGGCGATGAGGGGGGCGAGGAGGAGGGCGATGATTGTGCGCATGGGCCAAGGGATCGCCCGTCCCGGCGCGTTTGGCAAGGGGATCGGGGGAGGGGATCAGGCCGGTGCGACGCCGTCCGCTTCGACGATACCGTCGCCAGCGTGAAAACCGCGGACCCGGACCCGCTTTTCGACCAGATCGACAGGGACGCGCAGCAGCACCAGCCGGTAGGTGCCGCCCAAATCGCGCCGGAGCAGGAAACCGGCGGCGTCGCGGACCAGTCGCCCGGTTTCGTCCACCGCTGCACCAACCTCTGTCACGCGGTCAGACCCAGCCTTCCAGCACCTGATTGGGCGGGCGGTGGCCATCGACCCAGCTGCGGATATTGGCGATGACGCGCGCGCCGGTGGCGTCGCGGCCTTCGAAGGTGGCGGACCCCATGTGCGGGAGCAGCACGACGTTGGCGAGGGCGAAGAGGCGGGGATCGACGGCTGGCTCGTGGGTGTAAACGTCGAGGCCTGCGCCCGCGATCCGGCCTTCGTCCAGCGCGGCGATCAGCGCGGCTTCGTCGGTGATTTCCGCGCGGGAGGTGTTGATGAGATAGGCGTCGGGGCGCATCAGCGCGATCCGCCGGGCGTCGATCAGGCCGCGCGTGTCGGCATTGAGCGGGCAGTGGATCGACACGATGTCGCAGGCGGCGAGCAGGCCGTCCACGTCGCCGATCCATTCGGCCTCCAGTTCCTGCTCCACCTCGAACGGCAGGCGGTGGCGGTTGTGATAGGCGATGGTGAGGCCAAAGGCGCGGGCGCGGCGGGCGACGGCCCGGCCAATACGCCCCATGCCGATGATGCCCAGCTTCTTGCCGCCGATGCGGTGGCCGAGCATCCCCGACGGGCTCCAGCCGCGCCACTGCCCGCTGCGCACCAGCTTCTCCCCCTCGGCCAGGCGGCGGGGGACCGACAGGATCAGCGCCATCGTCATGTCGGCGGTATCTTCGGTCAGGACGCCCGGCGTGTTGGTGACGATGATGCCCTTGGCGCGGGCGGCGGTCAGGTCGATATGATCGACGCCGCTGCCGAAGCTGGCGAGGAGTTGCAGCCGGTCGGGTGCGGCGGCGATCAGCGTGGCGTCGATCTGGTCGCTGATGCAGGGGACCAGCACGTCGCACTGGGCCATGGCGCGGGCGAGTTCGGTGCGGCTCATCGGCTGATCACCGACATTGAAGCTGGCGTCGAACAGTTCGGCCATGCGCGCCTCCACATTGGGGGGCAGGCGTCGCGTGACGATGACGCGCGGCTTGGCGGGGCGCGGTTTTTTGGCCATGTCCCGCCGCTATGCCCGCCCGCGCCATCGGTCAAGCGCTTATGGCGGATCGGGCAAGTCAGCAGTTGTCGCGGGGGCGGCGCAGCGGCTATGGGAAGGCCATGGGTGACAGGAAAAACAGGTCTGGCATGAAGCGCATCTGGCTGGGCGCGGGCGTCGTCATGGCGCTGGGCGCAGCGGGTGGCGCGGCGATCGCGGCGGGCAAGCCCGTGCCTTACTGGGCGTCGATCGCGCAGAATGAGGCGCGGATGCGGGTCGGGCCAAGCCTGGATTACCCGTCCAACTGGATCTATCGCCGCCGCGACCTGCCGGTGAAGGTGGTGCAGGTGCTGGGCCTGTGGCGCAAGGTCGAGGACCCGGACGGCGCGCAGGGGTGGATGCATGTCCGGTTGCTCAGCGATACCCCGACTGGCGTGGTGCGGGCGGCGGAGGCGCCGTTGCGCGAATCGGCCAGCGATGGTGCGCGGACGCTGTTTCGTGCGCAAAAAGGGGTGGTGGGGCGCCTGTCCGACTGTTCGGGTGGCTGGTGCAGCTTCGACGTGAAGGGCCAGCGCGGTTATGTGAAGGCGCAGGACGTGTGGGGCGCGACCGATAAATAGGATTTGCGGGGCTTAACTTCGCATATTTCCCGGTGATTGTGATATTTTCGTGCGTGGTGCGGACAGGATGTTACGCGGACCGGTGGTTGTGGGTGGCGCGGAAGTTCGCAAACTTCGCCCATGTTGCGCGTGGGGGATTTGCGCGGTTGTGCTGGGGTGGACGATGGGAAAGAGCCGGGCGCGAGTGTAGCAGGTGGGGCGGGTGTAGGACAGGTGTGGGTCTGGCTGGGGTGGTTAGCGGACGGGCTGATATTGGATCAGCATCACTCAAGTCAGACGTTGCAGAGAGGGGTCGATCTGGCCATCATCGCAACATGCAATGCCGTTTTATGAACCTCGCTCCTTTTATACTGTTGGTGACGCAAGGGTGTGAACAGCAACCACAGCGGTTCTCGGATAACGATATTCAAGAGTTTCGAGAAGGATTGCCGGGCATCACCGAGGGATGCCTTAACAAGATTAAATATGGTGGTATCGAAGCGATGCCGTCGAGCACAGATGAGTGCTTCGAAATGACACCAGCCCGTCAGTGGAAAGGCCTATGGAGAAGAGAATTCGAGAATTCCCGCTTTTGTCCATCGCCCGCTGGTTCCTGCTCCTATCAAACTGCTGGCGACCGCGTCTGGTTGTCGGGGAAGGCTCTGACCTCTTCGGCTAGCGACGAAGGCCTCTACGAAGTTGAGTTTGTGGGACGGCAGACGGCTCGCAAGGGAAGCTACGGGCACTTGAGCGCCTTCGACTATGAGATAATCGTCGATAAGGTAATCAACTTAAGTCCGGTTTCAGATGACGCGACTTTAACCGAGTAAAACTGCGAATGGTCGTTTGCGGCTAGGCAGCTTCCACGGAATCAATCATCGCCACCGTGCAGTTCTAACCCGCCGAGATGCTCTATGCCTTTTTTGCGATTGCGGCTGTCGAACATAATATGGAGGAGAACGACTAGCCCGAAAGCGCCGACCGCCCAGAGCGACAACGCACCCTTCGCTGTGCCTGATACTATGCAATACACGATCAAGGCCCAAGCGGGATAAGCGATCAAAACCGTGGCAAGTTTTAACCACAGGGGGAGCGGCTTCCACCAGATCGCAAATGAGCCTTTCACATTCATTCGTATGATTTAGCCGCATGATCGTTATGTCCGCAATGGAGCAACCCAATCGCTATCGCCAACGGTAAAAAGTGGTCGCTTCATTGCCACGGTGACGAAGGTGGGTGTGGCGGCCTCTCGGTAGTGCGCGCCGCCAGCGTTGATCCCCCTCATCCAACTTCGCCTAACCTTATAGCGTTCGGTAAGGCTGCGTATCCTTCTCCCCCGTGGGGAGAAGGCAGGGGGGCTTATGATTAAATAGCGTCGTCATCCTGACGGAAGTCAGGATCCATTGGCTCTACGTTTGCGCTCAATCGCTAGCCTTGCGGGAATGGATCCCGGATCAAGTCCGGGATGACGGGGGGAGGGGTGTCCTGCCTTCTTTTGCCAATCGCCCTCACGCCTCTGGACGGGTCCAGATCCAGGTGCCGCCGATCAGGGCGGCGGTGAGGGGGAGGAGATACCAGGGCCAGGGGGAGAGGAAGAGGGCGAGGGTGGCGCTGAAGGCGAAGGCGGCCAGCGCCGCTTTCTTGCCGCGGCGGCTGATCGCGCCGCGTTCCCGCCAGCGGCGGATGTGGGGGCCGAAATGTCTGTGGTCGAGCAGCTTTGCCTCCAGCGCGGGGCTGGAGCGGGCGAAGCAGAAGGCGGCGAGGATCATGAAGGGGACGGTGGGCAGCAGCGGCAGGAACGCGCCGATGGCACCGAGGCCGAGCGAGGCGAAACCGGCGATGAGGTAGAGGTGCCGCCGCATGGGGTTCCTGTTCTGGCCGGGGTGGGGTGGTACGCGGGGTGCGATGCTATTGCTTCGCAGGTGCGGGGGTGGATGGCAAGGGTGGAGGGTGACGTTGGCGTTGGTCCCCCTCATCCAACTTCGCCTAAGCCGCTTCGCGGCAAAGGCTTCGTATCCTTCTCCCCCGTGGGGAGAAGGTAGGTCAGGCGGCGGGGAGTTTTAGGCGGACTAGGAGGCCGCCCAAATCCTCGCTTTCTTCCAGGGTGACGGTGCCGCCGTAGATTTCGGCGACGTCGCGGACGATGGCCAGGCCAAGGCCGGTGCCGGGTTTGCCGGAATCGAGGCGGACGCCGCGGTCGAAGATGCGGGTGCGGTCGGCGGGCGGGATGCCGGTGCCGTCATCCTCGACCAATATCTCGATCATGTCGCCTGCGCGCTGGACCGTGGCGAATACGCTGCCGCCGCCATATTTCGCGGCGTTTTCGACGAGGTTGCCGAGCATTTCGTCAAGATCCTGCCGCTCGACGCGGACGGCGGCGTCCTTGTCGCCATCCATGTCGACGCGGGCGTGGGCGTAGAGGCGGGCGACGGCGCGCTCGACGGCGGTCAGGCTGGCCCAGACGTCGGCGCGGCTTTGCGCAGCGCCGCGCCTGCCGACGGCGCGGGCGCGGGCGAGGTGATGATCGACCTGCCGCCGCATCGTGGTGGCTTCGCGGATCACGGTTTCGCCAAGGTCGGGTGCCTTCGCGGTGGCGGCGTTCATGATGACGGTCAGCGGGGTCTTGAGCGCATGGGCGAGATTGCCCGCATGGGTGCGTGCTTCCTCCGCCTGGCGTTCGTTGTGGGCGAGCAGCGCGTTCAACTCCTCGACCATGGGCAGCACTTCGGCGGGCATGGGTTCGGTGACGCGGCTTTTGAGGCCGTCGCGCATACGGATGATTTCCAGCCGCACCTTGCGCAGGGGACGCAGGCCATAGAGGGTCTGGAGCGTGGCCAGCACGAACAGGCCGAGCGCGAGCAGGGCGAAGCTCTGGAACAGGGTGGTGCGCAGGGTCCGGATCTGGGCGTTCAGTCCCTCGCGCGCCTGGCCAACGATGAACATCCAGCGGGTGTTCGATCCGGGCAGGACGACGGTGCGCTCCATGATGCGCAGATCTTCGCCGGGAAATTGCTTGCTGTCATAGACATGGAGGTGGCGGTCATGATGGTCAGCGGGCACCTTGATCGCGCGGTCCCAAAGCGAGCGGGAGCGCCAGTCCTCATGCCCTTTTGCGCTGACCTGATAATAGAGGCCGCTATTGGGTTCGAGGAAGCGCTGGTCGGCGAGTTCGCGGTTGAACAGGACTTCGCCGTCGGGGCCGATTTCCGACGCGGCGATCATCGCGGTCAGCACATAATTCATGCCGTCGTCGAAATTGCGGGTGATGGCGTCGGCCAGCACCCGGTCCAGCGCCACGCCGCCGCCGACCAGCAGCACGCTGATCCACAGCGCAGCGATGCCGATCATCCGGCGGCTGATGGAGCCGGTGGAGCGGACGGGGGGAGGGGCGGTGGTGTCAGTCATTCGCATCCCCCTTTACCGTTCGCCCTGAGCGAAGTCGAAGGGGTCCACTGAGCGGAGCGAAGTGCCTTCACAGCGTTCAGGTGAAGGCTTCGACTTCGCTCAGCCCGAACGGATGCTGGGTTTGGTGTCAGCGCCCCGGCTCGTCCAGGCTGTAGCCCAGGCCGCGGATGGTGGTGATGACGTCGGCGCCCAGTTTCTTGCGGATGCGGGTGACGAACACTTCGATGGTGTTGGAATCGCGGTCGAAATCCTGGTCGTAGATGTGCTCGATCAATTCGGTGCGGCTGACCACCTTGCCCTTGTGGTGGAGCAGGTAGGACAGGAGTTTATATTCCTGCGCGGTGAGTTTCACCGGATCGCCGCTGAGCGTCACCTTGCCGGATCGCGTGTCGAGGCGGACGTCGCCGGCCGTCAGTTCGCTCGACGCATTGCCCGACGCACGGCGGATAAGGGCGCGCAGGCGGGCGATGAGTTCTTCGGACTGGAAGGGCTTGGCGAGATAGTCGTCAGCGCCGGCGTCCAGCCCCGCCACCTTGTCCGACCAGCTGTCACGCGCGGTCAGCACCAGCACCGGGAAGGCGCGGCCTTCCTTGCGCCAGCGGTCCAGAACGGTCAGGCCGTCGATGGTGGGGAGGCCAAGGTCCAGCACGACCGCGTCGTAATTTTCGGTCGAGCCAAGAAAATGCCCATCCTCGCCATCGGTGGCGAGGTCGACGGCATAGCCTGCGCCCTCCAGCGTGTTCCTGAGCTGCTGGCCCAGACTTGGTTCATCCTCGACGATCAGCAGACGCATGGGCTGTTCCGTTTCTAATTCTGTGTCAGGCGCGGTCAGCGCGCCCAGCCGATGATATCGCCTGTCCGGCCGTCTGCATCAACCCACATCACCTTGCCGTCCTTCACATATTTCAGGCGGTAACGGTTGGAGGAGGGGTTGAATTCGCTGCCGACATAGCTGGCCCCGTTCATCTGCGAATCGACGCGGCGCTTGATCATGGCGAAGGGCATGACCTGTCCGTCGAGCATGGCGCGACGGGCGGCGTCCTGTTCATCGCGTCGTCCGCCAGCGTCGGCAACGGGGACCAGCGCGAGTGCGGCCCCCATGGCGATGATTCCGGCGATCAGGCTTTTGCGCATCATTGTCATGGGCATGGCATAGGCGGAAGGCATTGAACAGGTGGTGAATGGGGGAGGGGGAATGGATTGTCCCTCTCCGTCATGCCAGCGCACGCTGGCATCCCGCTTTCTTGCGCCTGGTTGGAAGAAGGAAGCGGGATCCCGGCGTTCGCCGGGATGACGGGGTGTGGGGCCTTACTTCTCCAGTGCGTATTGCACCGTAAGCGTGACCGATGCGCTGACCTGGCCGGGTTCTACCGGGGTGGTGGGGGCGGCGTCGGCCTTGAAGCGGGCGCTTTGCAGCATCGCCATGGGGGGCTGGCCGCCGCTATTGCTTTCGGCGATGGAGAGGAGGCGGGCGGAGCGGTAGCCTGCGGCCTGGGCGTAGAAATCGGCCTGGGCCTTGGCGCTCTTGAGCGCGGCGCCGCGCGCCTGCACCAGCATCGGCGCGGGATTGTCGATCGCGAAGGTCGGGCCATTGATGTTTGTCGCGCCTGCCGCCACCATGGCGTCAAGCAGGGGGCCGACCTTCTTGATGTCGCGCAGTTTGACGGTCAGCTGGTTTGACGCCTCATAGCCGATGAAGCGCGGGCCGGCGGGTTCGCCCTCACGCTGGTTATAGTCATATTGGGCCGACAGGTTGATGCCGCTGGTCTGGATGTCTTTTTTCGCGATCCCGGCCTTGGCGAGGGCGGCAATCAGTTTTTCGGTCTTGGCCGCATTGTCCTGCATCGCGGCCTGCGCGGTGGGCGCGCGGGTCTGGACGCCGGTGCCGACGGTGGCGATGTCGGGCGAACCCTCGACGCTTTCGGTGACGTTGAGCGTCACGACCGGCGCGGTTTCGGCGATGGTCACATTGGTCTGGGCGATGGCGGCCACCGGCAGCGACGAAGCGGCAAGCGCCATGATGGCGAGGGCGGATTTCATGGGGGGAATTCTCCTGTTGGGATGCCGCCTGTTTGTGACGGCTGCGATGAATGGACGCTGACATGCGTTGAAAGCCGTCAGACAGGTTGCGGTTCCATTCCTCCCCGTGTCGGGGAGGATATGCTTGCCCCGTTGCGATCTTGCGACTAGCTGCACGCGCATGGCAGCACCTCTTCTTTCGTTTGAAAATCTCGGCCTCTCGCAGGGCAGTCACTGGCTGTTTCGCGGGATGGACATTCATGTCGGCGCGCGCGACCGGCTGGCGCTGATCGGGCGCAACGGCGTGGGCAAGACGACCTTGCTCAAGCTGCTGGGCGGTAGACTTGAGGCGGATGAGGGCGTGCGGTCGGTGCAGCCGGGCGCGCGGATCATCACGCTGGAGCAGGACCCGGACGTCAGTGCGTTCGCGACGCTGCATGATTTCGCGCTGGCGGGCGAATTTGCGCCACCCGCGCATGAGGTGGAGGCGATTGCCGACCAGCTGGGCATCGACCTGAGCCGTGAGGCCAAGACGGCGAGTGGCGGCGAGCGGCGGCGGGCGGCGATCGCGCGGGCATTGGCGAGCGAGCCGGACCTGCTGTTGCTGGACGAGCCGACCAACCATCTGGATATTGCCGCGATCGACTGGCTGGAAAACTGGCTGGCGCGCTATAATGGCGGTTTCATCGTCATCAGCCATGACCGCGCCTTCCTGACCCGGCTGACGCGGCAGACGCTGTGGCTGGACCGGGGACAGATGCGGCGCAACGAGATCGGCTTTGGCGGGTTCGAGCAGTGGATGGAAGCGGTCTATGCCGAAGAGGCGCGGGCGGCGGAGAAGCTGGACGCGAAGCTGAAGATCGAGGCGCACTGGCTGGAGCGGGGCGTCACCGCGCGGCGCAAGCGCAACCAGGGGCGGCTGGCCAAGCTGTGGGAAATGCGCGAGACTCGCGCGGCGATGAGCGGGCCGCAGGGCGTGGCCAAGATCGCCGTGGCCAGCGACGACAGCAAGACCAAGAGCGTGATCAAGGTCGAACATGCCACCAAGATGTTCGGAGACCGCACGATCATCGACAATCTGTCGCTGCGGGTCCAGCGAGGCGACCGGATCGGCATCGTCGGGGGCAATGGCGCGGGCAAGACGACGTTGCTGAAGCTGCTGACCGGCGAATTGCAGCCCGATAGCGGGACGGTGAGCCAGGCCAAGACGCTGGACATGATCTTCATCGACCAGCAGCGCAGCCTGATGCAGGGTGACAAGACGGTGCGCGAAGTGCTGGCCGAGGGGGGCGACTGGATCGACGTGCGCGGGGTGCGCAAGCATGTCCATGGTTACCTCAAGGATTTTCTGTTCGACCCGTCGCTGGCGGAGGCGAAGGTGGCGACGCTATCGGGTGGGGAGCGCTCGCGCTTGCTGTTCGCGCGGGAATTTGCGCGTGAATCCAATCTGCTGGTGCTGGACGAGCCGACCAACGATCTGGACCTCGAAACGCTGGACCTGTTGCAGGAAGTGATTGCCGATTATGACGGCACGGTGCTGATCGTCAGCCATGACCGCGACTTTCTGGACCGGACGGTGACTGTCACGCTGGGGCTGGACGGCACCGGCGTGGTCGATGTGATCGTGGGCGGCTATGCCGACTGGATTGCCAAGCGCGATCCGCGCAAGGCGGTGAAAGCCGAGAAGAAGGCGGTTGCCGCACCCGCGCCGCCAAAGCCTGTGTCGGCGAAACTGACCTATAAGGATCAGCGCGACCTGGAACTGCTGCCCAAGCGGGTCGAGGAACTGGAAGCAGCGATTGCGCGCGACGAGGATGTGCTGGCGGACCCGGCGCTCTATACGCGCGATCGCAAGCGGTTCGATGCGCTGACCGGCGCGATCGAGAAGGCGCGGGCGGAGAAAGAGGCAGCGGAAATGCGCTGGCTGGAACTGGCGGAGAAGGCGGAAGGGTTGGCGGGGTAAGCTGTTGTGCTCCCGCGTAGGCGGGAGCCTAGTCCCACGCTATCAACTGGGCTCCCGCCTGCGCGGGAGCACGTATCATGGGACACTCGACTTCGCGCCAAACCGACGGCAGGGTGGGGCAGGATCGTAACAGGGGCTGACTGATGGACACCGTAACCGACCAGCCGCACCATGCCGTTCATTATGTGAACCGCGTTGGCTGGCTACGCGCGACGGTGCTGGGGGCCAATGACGGGATTGTGTCGACCGCCAGTCTGATGACCGGCATCGCCGCGTCCGGGGCGGATGGACAGACGATATTGCTGACCGGGATTGCGGCGCTGGTGGCGGGCGCGATGTCGATGGCGGCGGGGGAATATGTGTCCGTCAGTGCGCAGTCGGATACGGAGCGCGCAGACCTGGCCAAGGAGCGTCATGCGCTGGCTGCGCAGCCCGATGAGGAATGGGCGGAGTTGCGCGACATCTATGTCGAGCGCGGCCTGACGCCCGATCTGGCGGGGCAGGTGGCGCAGCAGTTGATGGCCGCCGATGCGCTGGGCGCGCATGCCCGCGACGAACTGGGGATTTCGGATATTGCCACGGCCCGGCCGGTGCAGGCGGCGATGGCGTCGGCGGCGAGCTTTGCCGTGGGGGCCGCGCCGCCGGTGCTTGTCGCGGCGATCGTGCCGGCGGGCAGCGCGATTATCGCGATCGTTGGCCTGTGCCTGCTATGCCTGGTGCTGTTGGGCTATGTCGGCGCGCGGCTGGGCGGGGCGCGGGTGGTGCGATCGATCAGCCGGACCCTGTTCTGGGGCGCTTTGGCGATGGCGGTGACGGCGGGTGCGGGGCATCTGTTCGGCGCGGCGATATAGTGGCAGGCTACACGCACATTTTCACAGGAGACGACAAGATGACCGATATTCAAGCGATCCCGCTCAAGACGATCAAGGGCGCGGACACGTCCCTCGCCGATTATGCGGGCAAGGTGGTGCTGGCGGTCAATGTCGCGTCCAAATGTGGCCTGACCCCGCAATATGAAGGGCTGGAAAAGCTCTACGCCGATTATAAGGACAAGGGGCTGGTGGTCGCGGGCTTCCCGGCCAATGATTTCGGCGCGCAGGAACCGGGGACGAACGACGAGATCGCGACTTTCTGCACCACCAATTTCGGCGTCGATTTCCCGATGTTCGAGAAAATCGTGGTGACCGGGCCGGACAAGCATCCGCTCTATGCCGCGCTGACCAGCGCCGTGCCGGAAGCGCAGGGTGAGGGTGACGTGTTTCGCGAGAAGCTGAAAGGCTATGGCATGACCCCCAATCCGGTGCCCGAAGTGTTGTGGAATTTCGAGAAGTTCCTGATCGCCAAGGATGGCAGCGTGGCGGCGCGCTTTGCGCCGACGACCGCGCCTGACGACGCGGCACTGGTCGCGGCGATCGAGGCGGAACTGGCCAAGTGAGGATGCGGGCAGGCTTGATCGCGGGCGTGATGCTGATGGCGGGGACGCCCGCCGGGGCGGCGCTGTCGCCCGCCGAACGCACGATCACCACCAGCGTCGAGGCGGGCTATGAACCCGCGATCGGCCTGCTCGAAAGGCTGGTGAACCAGAATAGCGGATCGATGAATCTGGCGGGGGTGAAGGCGGTGGCCGACATGCTGCGGCCTGAATTTGAGAGGTTGGGCTTTGTCGTGACATGGCAGCCGATGGATGCGGCCAAGCGCGCCGGGCATCTGATCGCGGTGCATAAGGGGAAGGCCGGGACCACCAAGATGCTGCTGATCGGACATCTGGATACGGTGTTCGAGCCGGATTCGCCGTTTCAAAAGTTCGAGCGCAAGGGCGGCGCTTCCGGTGGAGATTGGGCGCGCGGGCCGGGCGTGGCGGACGACAAGGGCGGGGTCGTCACGATGCTGCTGGCATTGAAGGCGATGCAGGCGGCAGGCACGCTGAAAGCTGCGAATATCGAGGTGGTGCTGACCGGGGACGAGGAGGATTCGGGCGATCCGATCAGCATAGCGCGGGCCGACCTGATTGCGGCAGGCAAACGCGCCGATGTGGCGCTGGATTTTGAAGGGCTGAGCCAGGAAAATGGCAAGGATATGGGGTCGATCGCGCGGCGATCCTCCAATAGCTGGACGCTGACCGCGACGGGCAAGTCGGGGCATAGTTCGGGGATTTTTTCCGCCAATGCGGGCGACGGCGCGGTCTATGAGCTGGCGCGGATCATCGTGGCGTTTCGCAAGGAGCTGCCCGAACCCAATCTGACCTTCAATGTCGGGCTGATCGGTGGCGGGCAGAGCGCGGACGTGGACAAGGACGGCGTGCGCATTGCGGTGACGGGCAAGACCAATATCATCCCGCCGATCGCCGTGGCCAAGGGTGATTTTCGCACGCTGAGCGAGGAGCAGACGGCGCGGGTGCGGGCGAAGATGCAGGCGATCGTTGGCGCAGGGCATCTGCCCGGCACGTCGGCGACGATCGCGTTCGATATGGGCTATCCGTCGATGGCGCCGACGGCGGGCAATCGCGCGCTGCTCGTGAAGCTGAACGGGGTCAATGCCGATCTGGGGCTGGCGGTGATGCCGGAGCTGGACCCGCTGAAGCGCGGGGCGGGCGATATCAGCTTCGTGGCGCAGGATACGGACGGGCTGGTCGGGCTGGGCGTGACGTCGAGTGGCGACCATAGCCCGGCGGAACAGGCCGACCTGTCGAGCATGAAGCGCCAGGCCAAGCGCGCGGCGATATTGATGAGCCGGCTGGCGGGGGAGAAGGGGCGGAAATAGGGGTACTCTACCGCCGTTCGCCCTGAGCGAAGTCGAAGGGTTCTACCGAGCGAAGCGAGGTGCCTTCGCCTCCGCTCAGGTTGAAACGAGGCACGTGACTCGTTTCAAGGCTTCGACTTCGCTCAGCCCGAACGGGTTTGGGGTGCGCAACGTTTCTCGACTTCGCTCGAAACGAACGTAAGTGTATAGTCATGCTCCCTCCCGCGCCCCTTCTTGCCACCTCCATCGGCCCGGTGCTGGAGACGCTTAGCATCGTCGGCACGTTCGTGTTTGCCGCGTCTGGGGCGCTGGCGGCGGCGCGGCTCAGGCAGACGTTGGTGACCTTTGCCTTTTTCGCGCTGGTGACGGGGGTGGGCGGCGGCACGTTGCGGGATTTGCTGATCGGTGCGCCGGTTTTCTGGGTGGTGGATGCCGCGCCTGCCATCACCTGCATGTGCGCGGCGGTGATCGTCTGGTGTACGCCGCGCCGCTTCTGGAGCGAGCGGGCGCTCGACTGGCTGGATGCGATCGGGCTGGCGGCGTTTGCGGTGTTCGGCGCGGCCAAGGCGATGAGTTTCGGCGTGCCGCCCTTTGTCGCCGGGATGATGGGCGTGGTGACCGGCTGCGTCGGCGGCATCATGCGCGATCTGCTGGCGGGTGAGCCGTCGATCCTGTTGCGGCCCGAACTTTATGTGACGGCGGCGGCGGTGGCAGCGGGGCTGTTCGTGGGGTTGCGGCTGGCCGGGCTGGACGTGCCGGTGGCTGGCGTCATTGCGGCGCTGGTGGGGTTCGTGCTGCGCGCGGTGGCGATTTGGCGCGGGCTGGGGTTGCCGGTGTATCGGGATGAGGGAGGATAGTGTCTCTTTATCCCTCTCCCTCAAGGGAGAGGGTTGCGCAGACTTGGCAGCTTGCTGCCTAGTCGTAGCTGGGAGAGGGTGTGCTGACCTGACGGCTGCGCACGGTATTAGCGTCGAACCCCCTCTTCCAACTTCGCCTAACCCGCTGCGCGGGTAAGGCTTCGTATCCTTCTCCCCGCCGGGGAGAAGGGGGTTAGCGCCATAGGCTTGTGATTAGCGCCATCACGCCGCGTTCTTCCGCTGCGCTTTGCATCTTCGGCGCGCCGTAGCTGCGGCATTCCAGGCAGTCGGCGCGGATGCCTGCGCCGGTGACGAGCGCCTTGACGTCGGCGACCGCCTGCATCGCCCAGCCGCGCTGGACCATCGCCTGGCGCGCCAGCATGTCGCGGGGCGCGCCTGCGTCGTCCGTGTCGCGCTCGGCCATCGCCTCGATCCAGGCGGCCCATTTGTCGGGCGTCTTTTCGATATTGTAGGCGCGGGCGGTTTTGGGGTCGATTTTCGCGCGGCGGGCGGCTTCGGCGATGGCGTCCTCCAGCCCGCCGAAGCGGTCGACCAGCCCGATTTGCCGCGCGGTGCCGCCGTCCCAGACGCGGCCCTGCGCGATGGCGTCGATCTGCGCCGGGGTCTTGCGGCGCGCTTCTGCGACCAGGCCGACGAAACGGCGGTATATGTCCTCCACCCCCATCTGCATGATCGCGTCGAATTGCGGGGAGGTGCCACCGGCAAGGTCCGGCTGGCCCGACAGGGGCGTGGTGGCGACGCCGTCGGTGGTGACGCCCATCTTGGCCAGCGTGCCTTCAAAGCTGGGGAGGATGCCGAACACGCCGATCGAGCCAGTGATGGTGTCCGGCTGCGCAAAGATCATGTCGGCGGGGGTGGAAACCCAATAGCCGCCACTAGCCGCGACATTGCCCATGGAGACGACCACGGGCAGGCCGTCTGCCTTCGCCTTGAGGATCGCGGACCGGATTTTTTCCGAGGCCATGACCGAACCGCCCGGCGAATCGACGCGGACGACCAGGGCTTTCAAATCCTTTTCGTTGAGCGCGGTCAGCAGCAGGTCCGAAATCGTGTCGCCTGCCGCCGTGCCGGGACCGGCTTCGCCATCGACGATATTGCCCGCGATCGTCAGCACGCCGATCTGGCCGTCATTGGCGGGCTTGCGCGCCTTGACATAGGCGGCGAGGTCGATTTTCGCGAAGCCGCCAGCCTTGGCATCGGATGCTTCGCCCGCAATCTCTGCGACCCGTGCGCCGAACGCGGTGGCGTCGCCAAGCTTGTCGATCAGGCCTGCGGACAAGGCGGCCTGCGCCATATTGCCGTTGGCGGCGGTGGCGGCGGCGACCGGGTCGGCGGCATAGGCGGCGATCTTCGCCCTGGGCCGGGCCTTGGCGACATCATCCTGCCAGTTCTGCCACAACACGTCCGCCAAAGCCTGATTGGCCTGCTTGGCTTCGGGTGACTGGTCGGCGCGGATATAGGGTTCGACGAAGCTCTTGTATGTGCCGACGCGATAGACATGGGTGTTGACGCCGAGTTTATCGATCAGCCCTTTGTAATAGAGGCCCGACCCGCCCCGGCCCATGATCGCGACGCCGCCCAGCGGATCGCTCCACGCTTCGCTGGCATGGGCGGCAAGCTGATAGCTATCGTCGGTGTAGAGGGTGGCGTAGGCCAGCACTGGTTTCTTCGCGGCGCGCAAGGCGTCGAGCGCCTGACCGACGCGGGCGATGGCGACCTGACCGCCGCCCATGAAGCCATCCAGGTTCAGCACGACCGCCTTGACCTTCGTATCCGTCTTTGCCGCCTCCAGCGCGGTGACGATGTCGGACAGGCGATATTCCTTCATGTCCGGGCCGGAGCCGGACAGCAATGCGAAGGGATCAGCCTCGGCCGGTTGTTCGACGATCGTGCCGTCCAGGTCGAGCAGCAGCGCACCCGCGCTGATGCTGGCGGCGGGCTTGGGTGAGAAGGAGAGGGCGGCGT
The DNA here is from genome assembly GCF_003591655.1 of Sphingobium terrigena. Taxonomy (GTDB): domain Bacteria; phylum Pseudomonadota; class Alphaproteobacteria; order Sphingomonadales; family Sphingomonadaceae; genus Sphingobium; species Sphingobium terrigena. Next base: position 66,248 of record NZ_QVRA01000006.1, on the reverse strand, counting down.
AGAGCGCGCCGAAGAAGAGTAGCAGGAACAGCAGGACCAGCCCGTCCTTGATCGCGACCAATATGCGCCACGCGCCCTTCACAAATGCCAAGTGGGTGTTCCTTCTGCCCGGTCCGCCATGGCTAGCCCATCGCCCTATCGACTGCAATGTGGGGGCGGCGCGCGCCGCTGCAACCTTGCGCGCCGCGTTTCGCGCGTTATGGGAGGCGGCAGACTTTTCCCAGACGTGCAGGAGACATGCCCGATGCCCACCCTCGTCCTAATCCGCCATGGCCAGTCGTCATGGAATCTGGAAAACCGCTTCACCGGCTGGTGGGATGTGGACGTGACCGAGAAGGGTGCGGGCGAAGCGCGGGCGGCGGGGCAGTTGATGAAGGCCAAGGGGCTGGATTTCGACCAATGCTATACCTCGCTCCAGACCCGCGCGATCAAGACGCTCAATCTGGCGCTGGAGGAAATGGGGCGGCTGTGGCTGCCGGTGGAGAAGGACTGGCGCTTGAATGAGCGCCATTATGGCGGGCTGACGGGCCTGGACAAGGCGGAGACGGCGGCCAAGCATGGCGACGCGCAGGTCAAGATCTGGCGCCGCAGCTTCGACATTCCGCCGCCGGTGCTGGAGGCAGGGAGCGAGTTCGACCTGAGCAAGGACCGCCGCTATGCGGGGATCGCTATCCCCTCGACCGAGAGCCTGAAGGACACGATCGCGCGCGTGCTGCCCTATTGGGAGGCGACGATTGCGCCGGACCTGAAGGCGGGCAAGCGGGTGTTGATCTCCGCCCATGGCAATTCGCTGCGCGCGCTGGTCAAGCATCTGTCGAACATTCCCGACGATGAAATTACCGAACTGGAAATCCCGACCGGCCAGCCGATCGTCTATGAACTGGCCGACGATCTGAGCGCGATCGAGCGCTATTATCTGTCGGAGCGGTAAAGGCTGCGTGCTCCCGCGCAGGCGGGAGTCCAGTTGAGACGGCGTGACTGGGCTCCCGCCTGCGCGGGAGCACGGTGGTTTCGGGGCGGAATAGCATTGCCCCCCGACGGGCTGGCCGCTAAGGGGCTTTGCTTTCCGGGCGGCACCGTAGCGGCCGCGCCATGAGGGGAAGCAGGGGCATGAGCGGGGCAATCGAGGTCGGCATCATCATGGGGTCGCGGTCCGACTGGGACACGATGCGCCATGCCGCCGAAACGCTGGACGCGCTGGGCGTGGCCCATGAATGCAAGGTGGTGTCGGCGCACCGCACCCCGCAGCGGCTGTATGATTATGCCTCCAGCGCGGTCGGTCGTGGCCTCAAAGTCGTCATCGCGGGCGCGGGCGGCGCGGCGCATCTGCCGGGCATGTGCGCGTCGATGACGCGGCTGCCGGTGCTGGGCGTGCCGGTCGAATCGAAGGCGCTGAAGGGCATGGATTCGCTGCTGTCGATCGTCCAGATGCCGGGCGGCATTCCCGTAGCGACGCTGGCGATTGGCAAGCCCGGCGCGATCAATGCCGGGCTGCTGGCTGCGGCGATCCTGGCGACCAACGATCCCGCGCTCGCCGAGCGGCTGGACGCCTGGCGCGCGAAGCAGACCGATGCGGTCGCCGAAACGGTCGAGGACTGAGCGGCCCCATGACGACCATTGCGCCCGGTTCGACCATCGGCATCCTTGGCGGCGGACAGCTGGGCCGGATGATCGCCATTGCCGCCGCGCAGCTGGGCTATCGCACCGCCATCTATGCGCCGGAGGAGAGCGGCCCCGCAGCCGATGTGTCACCGCGCTGGACGCGGGGCAGCTATGACGACGCGGTGGCGCTGGCGGCCTTTGCCGATGGCGTCGATGTCGTCACCTATGAATTTGAGAATATCGACCCGGCGGCGGTCGAGGTGTTGGCGACCCACGGTCTGGTCCGCCCCGGTGCGCAGGCGTTGCGGGTGGCGCAGGACCGGCTGGCGGAAAAGCGCTTCGTCTGCGATCTGGGCGGGCTGACCGCGCCGTTCGCGCCGGTCGAGAATCTGGACGATCTGGAGGCTGCCATTGCCCAGGTCGGCAGCCGGGCGATCCTGAAAACCAACCGCATGGGCTATGACGGCAAGGGGCAGGCGCGGCTCAATGAGCCGGGCGACGCGGTCGGCGCATGGAATGCGATCGGGCGGCAGAGCGCGATCCTGGAAGGCTTTGTGACCTTTGCCGAGGAATTTTCGGTCATTTTGGTGCGCGGCGCGGACGGCGAGGTGCGCTTCTGGGACAGTTCTGCCAATGTCCATGTCGACGGTATCCTCGACACGTCGATCGCGCCCGCCGGGCCGCTGATCGAGGGGCAGGTGCCAGCCGCGCGCGCATTGGCGCGCAAGATTGCCGATGCGCTGGACTATGTCGGCGTGCTGACCTGCGAATTTTTCGCCAGCGCCGACGGACCGGTGTTCAACGAAATGGCGCCGCGCGTCCATAATAGCGGTCACGGCACGATCGAGGGCGCGCTGACGAGCCAGTTTGAAAATCATGTCCGCGCGATTTGCGGCCTGCCGCTGGGCGACACTGCGCTGGCGGCGCGGCGGGTGGAGATGCGCAACCTGATCGGCGATGCCGCGCATGACTGGCTGGCGATCCTGTCCGACCCGGCCAACCATCTGCACCTCTATGGCAAGCATGAAGCGCGGCCGGGGCGCAAGATGGGGCATGTGACGCGGCTGGTGCTGTGAGTTTTCAGGCAAGGTTGCCTTTCACATCTTCGTCATCCCCGCGCAGGCGGGGATCCATCTCCTGCCATTGCGCCGGTGGTTGGGTTGGGAGATGGGTTCCCGCCTACGCGGGAATGACGATTGGGTGATGGAGCGATGTTGTGAGTAGCCAAGCGGAAATCGTCTTGATCCTGGCCCGCGCCGATAATGGCGTGATCGGGCGGGATGGCGATCTGCCCTGGCGGCTGCCGGCGGACCTCAAGCGGTTCAAGGCGCTGACGCTGGGGCATCCGATGATCATGGGGCGCAAGACGTTCGACAGCCTGCCGGGCTTGCTGCCGGGGCGTCGCCATATCGTGCTGACCCGTGACGGCAAGTGGAGCGGGGCAGGGGCGGAGGTGGCGCATGATGTCGCGGGCGCGCTGGCGCTGGCCGATGCGCCGACCGTGATGGTGATTGGCGGGGCGGAAATCTATCGGCTGTTCCTGGGCCAGGCGCACCGGATCGAGCTGACCGAAGTGCATCTGGACGCGGTGGGGGATGCCAGCATTGCCTATCCTGATCCGGCAGACTGGGTGGAAGTGGCGCGGGAGGACCATGGCGCGCTGGACGGACGACCCGCCTATAGTTTTGTGACGCTCAAGCGTGAATAATTATCCGTTCGGGCTGAGCGAAGTCGAAGCCCTCCACTGAGCGAAGCCGAAGTGCCTCGCCTCCGCTCGGCATGGCCCTTCGACTTCGCTCAGGGCGAACGGAGGAGTAGTCATGCCGCATTGCCACGCCGTCGCCACCCCCCTATAGGCCGCGCCATGGAGCGGCTGACAAGCGGCGCCCCGGTCCCGGCGCATTTGCGCGGGGCCATCATGGCGCTGGGCAATTTTGACGGGTTTCACGCCGGGCATCAGGCCGTGGTCGGCCATGCGATAGACCGCGCCAGTGCGGAGGGGCGTCCCGTCATCGTCGCGACATTCGATCCCCATCCGATGCGGCTGTTCCGGCCCGATACGCCGCATTTTCGCCTCACCACGCTCGACCAGCGGCAGGCTTTGTTCGCCGCCGCCGGGGCGGACGCGATGATGGTGTTTGCCTTTACCCCGGAACTGGCCGCGCTCGATCCGGCGGCGTTCGTGCGCCTGCTGGCCGTCGATATGGCCGTGGCCGGGGTGGTGACGGGGCAGGACTTCACCTTTGGCAAGGGGCGGGCCGGATCGGTGGCGCTTTTGTCCGAACTGGGCGCGCCATGGGGCATGTGGGCGCAGGCGGTGGCGCCCGTGACCGATGCCGACGGGGCAGTGATTTCATCCAGCCGCATTCGCGCGGCGTTGCAGGCGGGCGATTGCGCGACCGCGACCCGGCTGCTGACCCGGCCCTTCACGATCGAAGGCGCAGTGCAGCATGGCGACAAATTGGGTCGGACGATCGGTTTCCCCACCGCTAATGTCGATATGGGCAGCTATTTGCGCCCGGCCTATGGCATTTATGCGGTGCGCGGGATTTTGCCCGACGGGCGGGTGCTTGACGGCGCGGCGAATCTGGGTATCCGCCCGACCTTCGACCCGCCCAAGGAATTGCTGGAGCCGCATTTCTTCGACTTTGCCGAGAGCCTGTATGACCAGTGCATTGCCGTGCAGCTGATCGCGTTTCTGCATGGCGAGCTGAAATATGATGGGCTGGATGCGTTGATGGCGGGGATCGCGCGAGACTGTGACGATGCGCGGCAAATCCTTGCGGGAACGCCTTACGTCGCCTAATGGCGGCTTGTTTTCTCACCCGTTCGGGCTGAGCGAAGTCGAAGCCTTCCACTGAGCGGAGCGAAGTGACCTCCCTATCGGTCGGTCGAGCCCTTCGACTTCGCTCAGGGCGAACGGTCATTAGCAGATACCGGACCCAATATGACCGACGCACCTGACTATAAGTCCACCGTTTTCCTGCCCGTCACCGACTTTCCGATGAAGGCCGGCCTGTCGAGCAAGGAACCCGCGATCGCGGCGAAGTGGGAGGCGATGGGTCTGTATGACCGGCTGCGCGAGCGGCGCAAGGGGCGCGAGCGCTTCATCCTGCATGACGGCCCGCCCTACGCCAATGGCGACATCCATATGGGCCATGCGATGAACAAGGTGCTCAAGGACATCATCGTCCGGTCGCAATCCCTGCTGGGCAAGGATGCGCCCTATGTGCCGGGCTGGGATTGCCACGGCCTGCCGATCGAATGGAAGATCGAGGAGGAATATCGCAAGAAGAAGCTGAACAAGGACGAGGTGCCCGCCGCCGAATTCCGCGCCCAGTGCCGCGCCTATGCCGACAAATGGGTGGGCGTGCAGAAGGAGCAGTTCAAGCGTCTGGGCGTGATGGGCGACTGGGCCGATCCGTACCTCACGATGAAGTTCGATGCCGAGGCGACGATCGTCGGCGAATTGCTCAAATTCGCGGAGAGCGGCCAGCTGTATCGCGGGGCCAAGCCGGTGATGTGGTCCCCGGTCGAAAAAACCGCGCTGGCCGAGGCTGAGGTGGAATATGAGGATGTGACGTCGACGCAGATCGACGTGGCGTTTGAGATTGTGGACGCGCCGAACGCGCCGGAGCTGGTTGGCGCTTATGCGGTGATCTGGACGACGACGCCCTGGACGATCCCGGTGAACCAGGCGATCGCGTTTGGGGAGGGGATTGAGTATGTCGCTCATCGAGTTCAGCAGTTTGAACTGATAGACAAGACGCTGCCATCTACGACTGAGAACCTCCGTCGCGTTTGGGATGGCGTCATTTTGGTTGCGGCTAAGCTCTTTGACGATGTTCGCGCGCGCGCCGCTTTTGTACCGGACGATTTGTTTAAGCCGCTTTGGCGTGGCACTGGAAAAGACCTTGCTGGAGCCATCGCGCGTCATCCTATGGCCAAATCCCTCCGTCATCCCGGCGAAAGCCGGGATCCCGCTTCTTCTTCCGAACGCGGCGAAGGCAGCGGGACCCCGGATCAAGTCCGGGGTGACGAAGTTCTGGGCTTCTTCGATCGTCCCCGTCCTTTCCTTCCCGCCGACCATGTCACGACCGACGCGGGCACCGGTCTCGTCCATATGGCGCCCGACCATGGCGAGGAGGATTTCATTGCGTGCAAGGCGCTGGGGATCGATCCGGTGTTTGCGGTCAATGATGCGGGTTTCTATCGCGATGATTGGGAATGGCTGCCGGGGCAGGGCAGCGTCATCAACACCAAGTTCAACGGCGCGGACGGCCCGATCTGTAGCGACCTGCGCGCGGCTGGCGCGCTGCTGTCGGCCAGCGAGTTCAAGCATAGCTATCCCCATAGCTGGCGGTCCAAGGCGCGGATCATCTATCGCTGCACCCCGCAATGGTTCATCCCCATGGACAAGCCCACTGCTCCCTCTCCCCGGCGGGGAGAGGGTTGGGGAGAGAGGGAGCGAGGCGGAGCCGAGCGTCCCGCTATCGACGTGGCACACCCTCACCCAACCCTCCCCCTGGAGGGGGAGGGCATTAAGGGCAACGGCCCGACGCTGCGCGGCGTGGCGCTCGATGCTATCGCCAACACCCGCTGGGTGCCGGAGCGGTCGCGGAACCGGATCAATGCGATGGTTAGCGATCGCCCTGACTGGGTGATCAGCCGCCAGCGGGCCTGGGGCGTGCCGATCGCGCTCTATGTCCATCGCAAGAGTGGGCAATATCTGGTTGATCCGGCAGTCAATGCCCGGATCATCGACGCGTTCAAGGGCGCGGGGGCGGATGCCTGGTTCGCGGCGGATCATCAGGCGTTGCTGGGGCCGGATTACGACCTCAACGACTATGAGGTCGTGACCGACATTCTCGACGTGTGGTTCGATTCAGGGTCGACCCACAGTTTCGTGGTGGAGGCCCGCTATGGCGAGGGCGTGCGCGCGGACCTCTATCTGGAAGGGTCGGACCAGCATCGCGGCTGGTTCCAGTCATCTTTGCTCGAATCCAGCGGCACGCGCGGGCGTGCGCCCTATGACGCGGTGCTGACCCATGGCTTCGCGCTCGACGGGACGGGCCGGAAAATGTCCAAGTCGCTGGGCAATGTGGTCGATCCGCTCAAGATCATGGGCGAAAGCGGCGCGGACATATTGCGCGTCTGGGTCGCCAGCACCGACTATTTCGATGACGTGCGCATCGGCAAGGAAGTGCTGGCCGGATCGTCCGATGCCTATCGCAAATTGCGCAATACATTCCGTTACATGCTGGGCGCTCTTGCCGATTATGATGAAGAGGCAGAAGCGGTGTCTTACGCCGAAATGCCGGAGCTGGAGCGCTATATGCTCCACCGGCTGGCGGTGCTGGATGCGGAGTTGCGGTCGGTCGTGGACAAGGCGGCGGGCAGCGACAATTGGCTGGAATTCAGCCGCTACACTCGCGCGCTGTTCGATTTCGCCAATAGCGACCTGTCGGCCTTCTTCTTCGACATCCGCAAGGACTGCCTCTATTGCGACGCGCCGTCGGACCCCAAGCGCCGCGCCTATCGCACTTTGCTCGATACGCTGTTCCACGCGCTGGTCCGCTATGCCGCGCCGATCATCCCCTTCACCGCCGAGGAAGTATGGCAAAGCCGATTCCCAAGTGACGAGGAAAGCGTGCATTTTCTGGAATGGCCGGAGATCGACCGTCACTGGATCAACGCGCATCTGGACGAAAAATGGACCGAGCTGCGCAGCCAGCGCGAACAGGTGAACGAGGCGATCGAGCCGTTGCGGCGCGAGAAGATCGTTCGCTCCAGCCTGGAGGCCGACGTCACCATGGGGCAGGTGCTGGCCGTGGGCGACGTGGATTTCGCCGAAGTCGCAATCGTCGCGCGGGTGACCATGGGCGAGGGCGACGGCATCAGCGTCCGCCCGAGCGAGTGGCATAAATGCGGGCGCTGCTGGCGGTTGCTGCCCGAAGTTGCCGAGGATGGCGCATTGTGCGACCGGTGCGATGACGTGGTGAAGGTATAAGGGCTGTCGCAAAATCTCGTCATCCCGGACTTGATCCGGGATCCATTGGCGCAACCGTTGCGATGACGTTCGGAGCGTTGGGCGAATGGATCCTGAAACAAGTTCAGGATGACGTCATCTTATAAGGCTGAGATAACAGAACCATGCCCACCCCTATCAACCACCGCCCGCTGGGGCTGACCGTCGCGATCGTGACGTTGGCGCTCGACCAGCTGATCAAATATGCCGTTACCTATCCGCTGGCGCTGAAAAGCCGGGCGGAGACGGGTATCGAGATTTTGCCGATCTTTCGCCTGCGCTGGCTGGAAAATCGAGGGGTGTCGATGGGCTTTTTTCATGCCGATACCGACCTGATGCGCTGGGCGCTGGTGGGGATGACCATCTTGATCGCTGGCTTTGTCGGTGTGTGGATGTGGCGCGAAAAGGCACGGCAGGATGTCGCGGCGCTGGGGCTGGTGCTGGGCGGGGCGATCGGCAATATCGTCGACCGGATCAGGCTGGGCTATGTCGTTGATTATGCGGATCTGCATTTTGGCGAATGGCGGCCCTTCCTGATTTTCAACCTGGCTGACGCAGCCATCACCATCGGCGTGCTGATCCTGCTTGCGCGCGCGTTGCTGCTGCGCGACAAGGGCGCAAATACGGAGACTTTGAAGTGAAGCTTAAACTGATCCTTGCCGCCGGTCTGCTCTCCACCCTGTCGGCCTGTGGCGGCGGCGGTGGCCTGTTCAACCGTGAACGCCCCGATGAATTCGCGGTGTCGCGGCAGGCGCCCTTGGTGATCCCGCCCGATTTCGCGCTGGTCCCGCCCGCGCCCGGCACGCCTTCTTCCAATGCGGTCGATTCGAGCAAGGCGGCGATGGAAGCGATGTTCGGCGGCCCGGCCCAGCGCAGCGCGACCGAAACATCAACGCTGAACGCCGCCGGTCGCGCCAATGCAGCGGCGGGCATCCGCTCGACCGCGGGTGATCCCGGCACCGAAGTGGTCGACAAGGGTGCGACGACACGCGACATCATCGCAGCGCCCGAAGGCGACGGGCAGGACGCGAGGGCGGCGACGCCGCAGCAGTAAGGAATGGAAAAGGGGCCGATTGGCCCCTTTTTCTTGCGTGGTGGATACCGGGACATCCTTCGCATCCAACGTCATGCTGAACTTGTTTCAGCATCCATCGTGCCCCAAAAGCGGCTGTTCGCGACGATAAATGGATCCTGAAACAAGTTCAGGATGACGATGAAGGATGACATTGTTCTATAAGCGATAGCCCTCCCCCCCAACTGGGAGGATTTTACGCCCGCGCTTCCGTCCCGACGCTATTATGCCGCAATGCCGTCAGCACAGTGTCGATGATGGCATCCGCGTCCAGACGGGCGTCGGCATATTGTTTTTCGGGCTTGTCCTGATCCTGAAACACGTCCGGCAGGCGCAGGGTGCGTAGTTTCAGGCCGTTGTCGATAAGGCCCAGGTCGCTGGCCAGCGTCAGCACATGGGCGCCGAGGCCGCCGATCGCGCCTTCCTCTATCGTCACGGCGACTTCGTGGGTGGTGAGCAGGCGGCGGATCATGGCTTCGTCGAGCGGCTTGGCGAAGCGCAGGTCGGCGACGGTGGTGGACAGGCCACGGGCTTCCAGCGCTTCGGCGGCTTTCAGCGCTTCCTCCAGCCGGGTGCCGAGCGAGAGGATGGCGACCTGCCGCCCGTCGCGCACGATGCGGCCCTTGCCGATTTCAAGGCGCTCAGGGACGACAGGCATATCGACGCCGGTGCCGTTGCCGCGCGGGTAGCGTAACGCGATCGGACCGCTGTCGTGGCAGGCGGCGGTATGGGTCATGTGGACCAGTTCCGCCTCGTCCGCTGCCGCCATCACCACCATATTGGGCAGGGTGGCGAGATAGGTGACGTCGAAACTGCCCGCATGGGTCGATCCGTCCGCGCCGACGAGACCCGCCCGGTCGATCGCGAATCGCACCGGCAGGTTCTGGATCGCGACGTCATGGACAACCTGATCATAGGCGCGTTGCAGGAAGGTCGAATAGATCGCGCAGAAGGGCCGCATTCCTTGCGCGGCGAGGCCGGCGGCGAAGGTGACGGCATGTTGTTCGGCGATGCCGACGTCAAAGCAGCGGTCGGGGAAGGCGGTCGCGAATTTGTCGAGACCGGTGCCGGACGGCATGGCGGCGGTGATGGCGCAGACGGTCGGATCGCGCTGTGCCTCGGCGATCAGCGCCTGGGCAAAGACATTGGTGTAGCTGGGCGGGCCGGGGGGAGCCTTGGCCTGGGTGCCGGTGATGACGTCGAATTTCTGGACGCCATGATATTTGTCGTCGGCCGCTTCGGCGGGACCATAGCCCTTGCCCTTTTGCGTGACGACATGGATCAGGCACGGCCCTTCGGCAGCGTCGCGGACATTTTCCAGCACCGGGATCAGCTGGTCGAGATTATGACCATCGACCGGGCCGACATAATAGAAGCCCAATTCCTCGAACAAGGTGCCGCCCATCGCCATACCGCGGGCAAATTCGTCGGTCTTGCGCGCGGCATTGTGGAGCGGGCGGGGCAGCTTGCGCGCCAGTCGCTTGGCAAGATCGCGCAGGCCCAGAAATTCGCGGCTGGACACGAGCCGCGCGAGATAGCCCGACAGGCCACCGACGGGCGGGGCGATCGACATGTCATTGTCGTTCAGAATGACGATCAGGCGATTGCCCGCCGCCTGTGCATTGTTCATCGCCTCATAGGCCATGCCCGCCGACATGGCGCCATCGCCGATGACGGCGATGCCCTTGCCTGGCTGATCCTGCATCTTGTTGGCGATGGCAAAGCCCAGAGCCGCGCTGATCGATGTGGAGCTGTGCGCCGCGCCGAACGGGTCATAATCGGATTCGGACCGCTTGGTGAAGCCCGACAGGCCGCCACCCTGACGCAGGGTGCGGATGCGGTCGCGCCGCCCGGTCAGGATTTTGTGCGGGTAGCATTGATGCCCCACGTCCCAGATCAGCTTGTCGCGGGGCGTGTCGAACACATAATGGATGGCGGTGGTGAGTTCCACGACGCCCAGCCCGGACCCCAGATGGCCACCAGTGACGCCGACGGCGGCGATCACCTCCTGACGCAGTTCGTCGGCGAGCTGCCGCAGCTGCTCCGGCTTGAGGGCGCGCAGGTCGGACGGCCAGATCACCTGGTCGAGCAACGGGGTTTCGGGGCGATCGTTCATGAAAGACATAGACTCGTCAGGGCGCTAGGCCGTTCCGTCACGAAGCGCAACGATCCACTTATGCGGCGCATTTGGCGCATATCCCCAAAATCTCTATCACCGGGCGTTCGGGCCTGAACCCTTCCTGCTCGGCGACGGCGCGGACCTGGTTGGTGACCTTGTCATCATCAAGGTGCGTGGCCTGCTTGCAGGTGCGGCATACCAGGAAGATGCAGTCATGGTGGCAGCCGGGATGGGCATTGGCGATATAGGCGTTGGCGCTTTCGACCCGCATCGCGATATTGTTGGTCACGAACAGGTCAAGGATGCGATAGACGCTGTTGGGCGCGACCCGCTTGCCGCGCGCCTTGGACACGGTATCGGCGATGTCATAGGCCGAAGCGGGCTTTTCCTCCGCCGCCAGCGCATCGAAAATGGCCGCGCGCATCGGCGTCCATTGCTCGCTCTGCGCTTCCAGCGTGACGCGCGCGGCGTCGGCCAGCCGGGTGCCGGTGGGTTCGTGATGATGATGGTGATGGTCGGCCATGACGTCAATCTAGGCCGGGTCAGTGGCGGGGGCAAGGGCGCGCGTCAGCGTTGCCCGAAGGTCCATGCCGCCCACAGCCATCCGGCGATCATCAGCAGCCCGCCGATCGGGGTAATCGCGCCCAGCCATTTGGGAGCGCCCAGCGCCATCGCGTAGAGGGTGAAGGCAAAGATCGCCGCGCCGACCAGCAGGAGCGCCGCCGCGCCGCGCGCCACGCCCATGATCGCCAGCGCGGCGACGGCGTGGATCAGTTGATAGAGGCCGCCGGTGCGCAGCCACTCCATCGCCTTGGGATCGGTAACGCCATGCGCGCCGAACGCGCCCGCGCCGATGGCGAGGGCGGCGGAGAGGGCGGCAAGAATTGCGATCATGGCTTGTCTCCATCGCCACGGGTGAGCAGCCGCATCCCCCGACCAGGGCGATACACCAGATCCTTGGCTGCCAGCAGCGTGCCATGTTCTATCTGGAGCGCGAGGCGCTGCTGATCATTGGCGCGATATTGGCGTTCGACTTCCTCGACCTCTTCCGGCGGGACACCCAGCGCTTCCATTGCCTGCACACCCATGCAGATGGCCGATTCATAGACTTCGCGCACGACCCCGGCCAGATCCATGTCCTGCAAGGCCAGCAACTGCTTGCGGTCGAAGGCGCGGACCATGAGGGCCGCCTGCGGGAAGGCTTCGGCGATCGGCTGGAGCGTGCGGCTGTCGAGCGAGGGATCGTCGATGCAGAAGGCGATCAGCCGGGCTTCGTCGGCACCTGCGCGGTGGAGCAGGTCGATGCGGGTGCCGTCGCCATAATAAACCTTCGTGTCGAACCGCTGCGACACTTCGATCTGGGCGGGCTTCTTGTCGATCGACACGACGGCAAAGCCATGGCCGATCAGCATTTGCGCGACGGTCTGGCCGAAACGGCCATAGCCAACGATAATGGCGGTGCCGCGTGGTGCCTGGTCCGGGCCGGGCAGGTCCGCGCCATCCTTTGGCGCGGCGAATTCGAAACGGCGGGCGAACAGCATCAGGAAGGGCGTCGTCGCCATGGAGAAGGTGACGATGGCGCTGAACAGGCTGGCGGCTTCGGGTGCGATCAGCAGCGCGCCCTGCGCCTGGGCGAACAGGACGAAGCCGAATTCGCCGCCCTGGCTCAGCAACAGGCCAGCACCCAGTGCGGGTCGCCAGTCCATGCCGAACAGGCGCGCGAGGCCCGCGATGATCGCCGCCTTGGTCGCGACCAGGATCAGCGCCATGCCGATGACGAATATTGGATTGGCCGCGACGGTGGCGAGGTCCAGCACCATGCCGACGGCGAGGAAGAAGAGGCCGAGCAGGATCGAGCGGAAGGGCTCGACGTCGGCCTCAATTTCATGCCGATAGGGCGAATCGGCGAGCATGACGCCCGCGACGAAGGCACCCAGAGCGGTCGACAAGTGCAGGCTGTGCATCAGCGCGGCGGCGGCCAGCACGGTGAACAGGCCGACGGTGACGAACAGTTCGCGCTCACCGAAGCGTCCGACGAGGGAGAGGAGCGGGCGCAGGATGAAGCGGCCTGCAAGGACGAGGCCTGCAATCGCGGCGACGGTGTAGGCCGCCGTCATCCATCCCGGTGGTCCGCCCGCGTCAGCCGGATTGCGGGAAAGCGCCGCGACGATGGTGATCAGTGGGACGATCGAAAGATCCTGAAACAGCAGGATCGAGAATATTTTTTCACCAAAGGGCGAATTGATGCGGCCGCTGGATTTGAGGCCCGGCAACACCTGCGCGGTGGAGGAGAGGGCGAGCGGCAGGCCGAGCGCAATCGCCGCGCCCCAGGTGAAGCCGGTGAAATAGAAGATGATCGCGGTGAGGGCGCAGCCGCACAGCACGACTTGCGCCATGCCGAGCGCGAAGATGTCCTTCTTCAGCCGCCAGAGACGGGCGGGATGCAGTTCAAGCCCGACGAGGAAGAGCAGCAGGACGATGCCGATTTCGGCAATGGCGAGCTTCGATTCGCCCCCGCCAACCAGCCCCAGCCCCTGCGGCCCGACCAGCGCCCCCGCGACGAGATAGCCCAGCACCGCGCCAAGCCCGAAGCGGCGGAACAGGATGACGAACAGCAGCGCGGCACCCAGCAGGATGACGCCTTCGGACAGCAATATTTCGGTTGCGCTGATGGTTGGGCCGCTGGCGGGAGCGGTTGGCGTGGCCATCAGGCGTCAGCCATCCGGGCGGCTTCGGCAATGGCTTCAAAGCCCAGGCGGATCGAGGCATGGCGGGCGGGGTAGCCGCGCGCGGGGGCCAGCACGGCAAGGCCGGGCCAGAAATCGAGATCGTCGCTGGCACCGGAAAGATAGGCGGTGAGCCGGTCGCGGGCGTCGGCCAGTTCATCAGCGCTCATGCCGATCGCCTGCGCCGCCATCAAGGACGCGGACGCCTGCCCCAGCGCGCACGCCTTTACGTCCAACCCGATGTCGGCGAGGCGACCGTCGGCCATCGCCACGTCCACCGTCACCCGCGATCCGCAGGTTGGCGACCGCCGCTCGACGCTCGCCTGCGGGGCGGGCAGGCGGTGGTGATGCGGGATGCTGGCGGCGAGCCGCAAAATATCTTTGTTGTACAGGGGGGCGCTCATTGCGTCCCATGTAGGGCAGGATCGCCCTGGGGTGAAGGCGGCGAATGGTCATAGGGGGAAATAATGGGGCGGTGTGTTCCCGCGCAGGCGGGAACCCAGTCCCGCCGTTTGAACCGGGTTCCCGCCTGCGCGGGAACACGCCGCGTACATACTCGCCATTGTGAAGTGCCGCCCCCGCGCTTATCGCGCCATCCATGAAGATTCTGGTCGATGCCGATGCCTGTCCTGTGAAGGACGAGATTTACAAGGTCGCCTTTCGCCATGGCGTGCCGGTGACGATCGTCAGCAACAGCCCGATCCGAATCCCGGCGCATGAATTGCTCGACCGGGTGGTGGTGAGCGATGGGTTCGATGCGGCGGACGACTGGATCGCCGAGCGGGCGGATGCGGGTTCGGTGTGCATCACCGCCGACATATTGCTGGCCGACCGGTGCCTGAAAGCCGGTGCGGTCGTGATTGCGCCCAATGGCAAGCCTTTTACATTGAGTTCCATTGGCGCGGCGATTGCCACGCGGGCGATCATGGCGGATTTGCGGGCCGGGGGTGAGCAGATTGGCGGGCCGCCGCCGTTCGGCAAGAATGACCGGTCGCGATTTCTGTCGGCGCTGGACGAGGCGCTGGTGCGTCTGAAGCGGGGCCGCTGATGGCCGATTGGGACGCGATCGTCCTGGGCGCAGGCGCGGCGGGGATGATGTGCGCGGCGATAGCGGGGCAACGGGGCAAGCGGGTGCTGCTGGTCGATCATGCCGACCAAGTGGGCAAGAAGATCCTGATTTCGGGCGGCGGGCGGTGCAATTTCACCAATGTCGATACGGCGGCGGATCGCTATCTGTCGGCCAATCCGCATTTCGCCAAATCGGCGCTGGGGCGCTATAGCGCGCAGGATTTCATCGCGTTGGTCGATCACTATGGCATCGCCTGGCATGAAAAGACGCTGGGGCAGCTGTTTTGCGACGGGTCCGCGAAACAGATCGTCGCGATGCTGGAGGAGGAATGTGCCAAGGGCGGCGTGACGCTGGCGCTGGGGCAGCCGGTGGCGGATGTGGCACATGGTGATGGGCTGTATCGGGTGACGACGGGCGGGGTGGAGCATCGCGCGCCCGCGCTGGTGCTGGCGACCGGCGGGCCGTCCATCCCGAAGATGGGCGCGACCGGCTTTGCCTATGAGGTCGCGCGGCAATTTGGGCTGTCGATTGTCCAGCCCCGGCCTGCGCTGGTGCCGTTCACGCTGGGGACGGAGGAGGCGCTGTTTCAGGCGCTGTCGGGCGTGTCGGCCGATGTCTCGGTGCGCTGGAACAAGGTGCGTTTTCGCGAGGCGGCTTTGTTTACGCATCGCGGGTTGTCGGGGCCGGCAATGTTGCAGATTTCCTCCTACTGGCAGCATCGCACCCCGATCCATGTCGATTTCCTGCCCGATCATGGGGCGGACTGGCTGATCGAGGCGAAGCGGGAGCGGCCGCGGGCCAGTTTGCGCAAGGTGGTGGCGCAGGCGTTGACCGAGCGGCTGGCCGATGCGCTGCTGGAGCGGGCCGGGGTGCAGGGCGAGATGGGCAGTCTGTCCGACAAGGCGCTGCGGCAGTTGGGCGCGCGGCTGCATGACTGGCCGTTCGAGCCGACAGGGACTGAAGGTTACGCCAAGGCGGAGGTGACGGTCGGCGGGATCGCGACGGCGGGCCTGTCATCGCGGACGATGGAGGCGGCCAAGGTGCCGGGGCTGTACGCGATTGGTGAGGCGGTGGACGTGACCGGGTGGCTGGGCGGCTATAATTTTCAATGGGCGTGGGCCAGTGGCTGGGCGGCTGGGCAGGCGGTTTAGCACATATACTCGTCATTCCCGCGCAGGCGGGAACCCATGTTTCGTCACACGACTAGATCGCCGGTGGCAAGGTGGGTCTCCGCCTGCGCGGAGATGACGGGTGTTGGGTTAAGGCCCACCATCCTCACCCTCTGGCGGTTGCGTGGGCGCGATGCGGGGTGGGGCTGTGTCGGCCGGCGGGGCGGGCTGATCGGTGGGCAGGCGGATTTGGGCCGGGCCGATATTTACCGTCATGCCGCCTTCGTCGACACCGAACTGGACATTGCCGATGCCGGTTTCGACGCTGATATTGGCGATGGCGTTGACGAGGTCGGCGTCCTGGGTTTCGACGGGGGCGTCCTCGACCGTTTCGTTGATCGCGCCGCTCATGAAATTGCGCCAGATGCGCGCGGGGATGCCGCCGCCCGCCGCGCCGCCGGGGAGCGGGCTATTGTCGTCATTGCCGATCCAGACGGCGGTGACGAGGCCGCCGGCATAGCCCACGAAGATGGCGTCGCGGCTGTCCTGGGTCGTGCCGGTCTTGCCAAAGGTGCTGGTGCGCAGCGCCGCCGCGCTGCCGGTGCCGCGATTGGCGGCGGAGGAAAGCAGGTCGCGGATCATCGCCAGTTCATCGTCGCCAAAGGAGCGCTGGCGCGCCATCAACTTCTCGAACCAGCCTTGCTCTTCGGGGGGCAGGCCATGGGCGAGGACGGGATAGGCACCTGCCGCGACAGCTGCATAGGCTTCGGCCAGTTCAATCAGCGGAATTTCCGATGTGCCGAGCGCGAGGCTGAGATCTTCGGTCAGGGGCGCGGTGACGCCCAGATCGCGGGCGACCTTGATGACATTGTCGACGCCGACCTTTTGCGTCAGGCGAACCGCGGCGACATTGCTGGAGGCGGCGAAGGCCTGACGCAGGCTGATGCGGCCGCGATATTTGCCGCCATGATTGGCCGGGCGATAGCTGCCGGTGGTGATCGGCGTGTCGTCGATCATATCCTCCGGCGTCATGCCCGCGCGGAAGGCGGCGAGATAGACGAACAGCTTGAAGGTCGATCCGGGCTGGCGCTTGGCCTGCACCGCGCGGTTGAAGCTGCTCTTGGTATAATTTTTCCCGCCGACCATGGCGACGACGCTGCCGTCGGGCTTCATCGCCACAAGCGCCGCCTGCGCCCCGCCCAGCGGCGCACGGCGGATCGCGGCTTCGGCGAGGCGCTGGATGCGCCAGTCGAGCGTGGTGTCGATCTTCTGCTCGCCATAGACAGCGCCTGCCCGGTCGCGCGCCTGGGGCAAGACCCAGTCGGCGAAATAGGTCCCGGTGGTGGCATCGGGGGTTTCGCGGACATTGAGGCGGGCAGGCGAGAGGGCGTTGCGTTCGGCCTGGCTGATATAGCCAGCGTCGACCATCGCCTGCGTCACCAGCGCGGCGCGGGCGCGCGCGCCCTTCAGGTTGCTGGTGGGGGCGAGGCGCGAGGGTGCCTTGAGCAAACCGGCCAGCATCGCGGCCTGCGGGATGGTCAGCCGTTCGGGCGCGCGGTTGAAATAATGGAGCGAGGCGGCGCGCAACCCGTACACATTGTCGCCGAAATAGACGTTGGAGAGATAGCGTTCGAGGATCTGGTCCTTGGTCAGCCAGGCTTCGAGCCAGAAGGCGATCATCGCCTCGCGCGCCTTGCGCCCCATGGTGCGGTCGCTGGAGAGGAACACGCCCTTGGCCAGTTGCTGGGTGATGGTGCTGCCGCCCTGCGACGATCCGTCCGACCAGAGATTGTGCCAGGCGGCGCGGGCGACGCCGCGCGGATCGACGCCCCAATGGCTGTAGAAGCGGCGATCCTCGATCGCCATGAAGGCTTGGGGCACATGGGCGGGCAGCTGGGCGATGGTGACAGGCGTGTCGATCACCGCGCCGCGCCGGGCGATGAGGTGACTGTCCGCCGACATCAGGCTGATGCTGGGCGGCGCGATCGGCCGCAGCGAGCGGGAGAGCGGGGCGGTGACGGCGAGCCAGCCGATCATCAGCATCAGCAGCGCCAGACCCGCCGCGATGATCCAGCCCGCTATCTGCAACCGGCGTCGCCAAGGCGTGGGCGGGGCGAAGGCGCTGGGCGGCCCGGCACCAAATTCGCGCGGGGACAGCGAGGCAGGATCGACGGTGCTGGACGGATCGGTCATCGGTTCAGCCATGCTGTATTATTCGCCTGATACAGTCAAGTCTGTCCCGCACCGGGACAGGCCAATGTTAACCATCTTTCGCGATGGCCCAAATGGTAAATAATGCGTTAACCAGTGGCTATGCGAACACGCCCCCTTGTCCTGACGACCGAATCCGCCCGCCACCCCTTTCGCCAGCGCTTGCCCCAGCATGTGTTGCGCGTCGTAGAGCAGGTGCCTGCGCGCAAGCGAAAGATGGTCGATGACGATAGCGACTGGAAGCTGTTTGGATTGAGCTTCTGCGCCTTCTTCACGGCGTTCTACAGCTTCATTTCCTGAGCGCATCAGGCGCAGACAGGGCCGTCGCACGCTTTGTGCAGTTTCCACGCCAGCCAGGCGCAGGGCAGGCAGAGCAGGGCGACCAGCAATAGCTGCGTTACGACGGACAGCCCAGCGACCGTCAGGCCGATTGCGATGACCGAGCCGACGACCATCATGCCGCTATTGACGATATTATTGGCAGCGACGGTGCGGGCTGCTTCGCATTTTTCGACCGTGGTGGTCAGGAAAGCGTAGAGCGGCACCACGAACATGCCGCCAAAGGTCGCGACGCCCAGCAGGCAGGCGGACAGTGCGATCGCCATGGGATGGGCGAGGAAGTCGGTCAGCGAGAACATCTGCCCGGCGGGCGCGGGTGTCCATAATGCGCACACGACATGGAAGGCGACGATGCACGCGCCCATGCCGATGACCGATGCCGGGGCATATTTGGCCGACACATGGCCGCAGAGCAGCCGGTTGATCGCGACCGATCCGATGGCGATGCCGATCGAGAAAATGCCAAGGAACAGGCTGGCGACCGATTTGTCGGCGGTCAGCACATTTTTGACCAGCGGCGGAAACTGGATGAACAGGATGGAGCCGACCGCCCAGAACAGGCTGATCGACATGATGGCCAGAAAGAGTCGGCGAATGTGCATGGTGCCGCGCACCAGCGTGACGGACGATCGGATGATGTGGAAATCGATCGGCGTGCGTTCCAGCAGCGACGGGGCGGGCGGCACTTCACGGCCCGCGACATAGCCGATCAAGGCGGTGATGACGATGCCGATGGCGGCGATCTCCACCGGGATCAGGCCTGCCAGGATCGTGCCGGCGAGGATCGCGATGTAGGTGCCGGCCTCTACCAGGCCGGTGCCGCCCAGCACTTCTTCATCGTGAAGATGCTGGGGCAGGATGGCATATTTGATCGGGCCGAAGAAGGTGGAGTGGACCCCCATGGCGAACAAAGCGAGCAGCAGCAGCGGGATGGCCAGCGTGTGGATGGCGATGCCACCCCAGATGAGGCCAAGGCCGGTCGCGCCGACCAGCATGATCGCGATTTCCGCGCCCTTGACCCAGCGGATGATGACCGCCTTGTCGCGCTGGTCGGCCAGTTGCCCCGACAGGGCCGACAGCAGGAAGAAGGGCAGGATGAAGATGCCGGTCGCCAGCGCGCTGAACCAGGTTTCGGACCGTTCGTCATTATAGACCTGATAGACGACGAACAGCACCATCGCGTTCTTGAACAGATTGTCGTTGAACGCGCCCAGCAACTGGGTGATGAAAAGCGGCAGAAAACGACGCTTGTTCAGGAGCCTGAGAGAGGCTTGCATGGATGAATCTGGCTTCTTTTCCGTTAGCGACCGGCGCGGGGTCTAGCCGCTGCCGGTGCCGCTGTCCAATCGCGTCACCGCAAACATTCGCCGCGCCTTGTGCGTCGGGCCGGACTGTGGCAGTCGGCGGCGATGCTGACGCTGCCCAATCTGCTCACGCTTTCGCGCATCGTCACGGTGCCGTTGCTGGTTGCCCTGCTGTGGCCTGCGGAAATGGGCGCGCGCTGGATCACCGGCTATGCGCTGGCCTTTGCGCTCTATTGCCTGATGGGCATCACCGATTATTTCGACGGTTATCTGGCCCGTGCGCAGGGCGCGGTGTCGCGGCTGGGCATTTTCCTGGACCCCATCGCCGACAAGATCATGGTGGCCGCCGTCATCCTGATGCTGACCGCAACGCGCGACATTGCGGGCATCCACATCGTTGCCGCGATGATCATCCTGCTGCGCGAGATTGCGGTGTCGGGCCTGCGCGAATTTCTGGCGGGGATTCAGGTGTCGGTGCCGGTGTCGCGACTGGCCAAGTGGAAAACCACCTTCCAGATCATTGCGCTGGGCGCGCTGATCCTGGCGGGGGCGGTGCCGCAATTCCCCTTCGTCCAGGCGGTCGGCATCGTGACGCTGTGGGCTGCTGCGCTGCTGACGCTGATAACCGGCTGGGATTATCTGCGCGTCGGCATAAAGCATATGGATTGAGCGATGGCGGCTCTGACGATCGTCTATTTCGCCTGGGTGCGTGAGCGGATCGGGCTGGATGAGGAGCAGGTGGCGCGGCCTGAGCCGGGCGCGACCGTTGCCGATCTGGTGGCTGAGTTGGCGGCGCGGGGCGGCGGTCATGCCGAGGCGCTGGGGGATACGGCGCGGCTGCGGGCGGCGCTCGACCAACGGTTCGTGCCGCTCGATACGCTGATTGGCGATGCGCGCGAGCTGGCGCTGTTTCCGCCGGTGACCGGGGGATGAAGCGGGTTGCGGTGCAGGCTGGCGACTTCGACGTCGCGGCGGAACTGGCCGCGCTCGAAGCGCTGGGCGGCGGCGGGGTGGCGAGCTTTACCGGCGTGGTGCGCGGTGGCGGCGGGCTGATCGCGCTGGAACTGGAACATTATCCGGCGATGACGCAGGCGCAGGTCGATCGCATCTGTGACGAGGCGATGGCGCGCTGGCCGCTGCTGGGATTGAGCGTCATTCACCGCTTCGGGCGGCTGGAGCCGGGGGCGCGGATCGTGTTCGTGGGCACCGCATCGCGCCATCGCACCGCGGCGCTGGAAAGCTGCGCCTTCCTGATCGACTGGCTGAAATCGGAGGCACCCTTCTGGAAGAAGGAGCATTTTGCGGACGGCGCGACCGGGTGGGTCGAGGCGCTGGCGGAGGATGAAGTGAAGGCGAAGGGATGGAATAGCGACGACTGAACACTGCTGAAAATCGTCCCTTTGCAAAGACGGCTACAGTGCATGACGTTCCGTTATCCCTCCAACGTCATGCTGAACTCGTTTCAGCATCCATCATGCCCCAAAAGCCGCAGTTCGAGACGAGAAATGGATCCTGAAATAAATTCAGGATGACGATGAAGGACGGGGCAGTTTCATATGCGTTAACCCTGCCCTGTGGGGGAGGGTTTTATGCTACGCCGCCTCCACCATCACCGCCGGTGGGTCGGACGCCTCGCGCAATATCCCGGCGAGCAAGTGAAATTCCTTTTCGCGGGGGCTGTTCTTGCGCCAGACCAGGGCGATGTCGCGCCAGGCGCGGTCGGAGCGGAGCGGGCGGGCGACGATCTGGGTATGTTCCAGAATGCCGCTGGTGATCGCCATTTCGGGCAGCATGGTGACGCCCAGGCCATTGTCGACCATCTGGATCAGCGTGTGAAGCGACGTCCCCATCATGATCGCGCTGGCGCGCAATTCGGGGCGGTTGCAGGCGGCCAGCGCATGGTCCTTGAGGCAATGACCATCCTCCAGCAGCAATAATTTGCTCTCGTCGATCATCTCCGGTCCGATCCAGTCGGGCGGGTCGCGCGGATCGTCGCGCGGGAAGGCGACATAGAGGCGGTCCTGAAACAGGATCTCGCTTTCCAGTTCGCCTGTGGGGAAGGGGAGCGCGAGCAGGACGCAATCGACATTGCCGTGGCGCAGCGATTCAAGTCCCGCCGTTGTGGTTTCCTCACGCAGATAGAGTTTGAGTTCGGGGCGGTCGGCGCGCAGTCGGGGGAGGAGGCGCGGCAGCAGGAAGGGGGCGATGGTCGGGATCACGCTCATGCGCAATTCGCCCGACAGCGGCTTGCCCGATGCTTCGGCGATGGCGGAAAGCTCCTCCGCCTCGCGCAGAACCCGGTGCGCCTTTTCCACGATGCGGTCGCCCAGCGCGGTGAAGCGGACGACGCGGCGGGTGCGCTCGACCAGGGTGACGCCCAGCAGCGATTCCAGCTCGCGGATGCCCGCTGACAGGGTGGACTGGGTGACGTAGCAGCTGTCGGCGGCCTTGCCGAAATGACCCTGTTCCTTCAGCGCAACCAGATATTGCAGCTGTTTGAGGGTCGGCATGTAGTTGGACATCTATCGGCTTCCTCGATCAGAAAGCCGAGTATAAGTGCCTTAGCCGATATATCCAAGATATTTGGCAAGGCCGATCATCGAGGTCAGCGTCAGGATGATGCCGACCGCGGTAAACAGCAGGCGGGGCGCGACATGGCGGGCGAGCATCGCGCCGATCGGGGCGGCCAATACGCCGCCGATCAACAGGCCGAGCGTGTAGGTGGTGAAGGCTTCCCAGCCCAGATGAAGGAGGAAGGTGATGCTGATCGAGAGGGTCAGGAAAAATTCGACCGTATTGACCGTGCCGATGGTGTGGCGCGGGCTGGACCCCTGAAGCAGCAGGTTGGACGTCACGATCGGACCCCAGCCGCCGCCACCGGTCGCATCCATGAAGCCACCGGCCAGGCCGAGCGGGGCGACCCATTTGGGGTTCTTCTGCTTTGGCGGCAGGTGAAAGCCGCGCCAGATGAGATAGACGCCGATCGCGGCGAGATAGGCCTGGATATAGGGTTTGACGACCGCGCCATCGATGTTGGACAGGACATAGGCACCGGTCACGCCACCGATGACACCGGGAATGATGAGTTTGGAAAACAGCTTCCAGTCGACATTCTTGTGCAGGATATGGCTGATTGCGGAGACGGCGGTGGTAAAGGTTTCAGCGACATGGACGCTGGCCGAGGCACGGCTGGGCGGCACGCCGAGCGTGAGCAGCAGCGTGCTGGAGATGACGCCATAGGCCATGCCGAGCGCGCCATCGACGATCTGGGCACCAAATCCGACGAGGATGAAGGGCAGGATTTCGCCGAAATGGGCGATGAAAGCGTCGATCATCCGTTGGCCTCTGGTCTGATTGTCTACCGCAATGATTGGTTTATCCGGGGCCGCCAAGCAAGTTTCTGTTTGAGGGCGCGAAGGCGAATTAGCGCTGTCTCTGGAAAAATCGGACCTGTGTTGCTATGTTGGCGCTCAATAGTGTGACAGCGGCGCGAAACCATGCGCGCCCGTTCAGGGACATGTGGATGGTACGCAACCTCATTGCCTATCTTGATTCGGTCAAGTCGCGTGACCCCGCGCCGCGATCACGGGCCGAAATCCTGCTCTATCCGGGCGTCTGGTCGCTGGCCTTTCACCGGGTCGCGCATCGGCTCTACCGGGCGAGGCTCTATTTTCTGGCGCGGGCGGTCAATCATTTCTCGCGCTTCCTGACCGGGAACGATATTCATCCGGGTGCGAAGATCGGCAAGCGTTTCTTCATCGACCATGGTTTTACCGTGGTTGGCGAGACGGCGGAGATTGGCGATGACGTGACGCTCTACCAGAATGTGACGCTGGGCGGGACGGACCCGGCCAATGGCATTGCAGGCAAGCGGCACCCGACACTGCGGGATGGCGTGATCGTCGGATCGGGCGCGCAGGTGCTGGGACCGGTGACGGTCGGCGCGCGGGCGCGGGTCGGGGCCAATGCGGTGGTGACCAAGGATGTGGCCGAGGGCGCGACGATGGTGGGCATCCCCGCGCGCGCGATGCTGGTCGATGTGACCGCCTATCAGCGCGACTTCATGCCCTATGGCACGCCCTGCACCGATTGTTTCGACCCGGAAAAGCAGAAGCTGGAACTGCTCCAGTGCGAGGTCGAGCAGTTGCAGAAGCGGCTGGCTGAACTGATCGCTGAGCAGCAGCGGCCAAAGCTGACCGATGAGGACGCTTCGTTGTTCAAGGCGCGTGACCGGGCCTGATGTCCAATGTGACGCCGTTTCCCAAGGGTGACGCGGGGCAGGTCGGGTTCGACCGGCTGGAATTGCAACGGATCATGGACCTGTATGGCCGGATGGTGTCGGCCGGGCACTGGCGCGACTATGCGATGGATATGGGGCGGGAGGCCGCGATTTTCAGCGCCTTCCGCCGCGCCGCCG
This sequence comes from Sphingobium terrigena, assembly GCF_003591655.1. Taxonomy (GTDB): domain Bacteria; phylum Pseudomonadota; class Alphaproteobacteria; order Sphingomonadales; family Sphingomonadaceae; genus Sphingobium; species Sphingobium terrigena. The sequence goes on along the minus strand of NZ_QVRA01000006.1, from coordinate 42,252 downwards.
AACGCCCCGAATATCGCATCGAAAAGCGTCCGGCGCTGCGCAACCGGCAGGGCATGTGGGCGCTGGTGGGCGAGGGCGGCCATATATTGAAGCGGGGCCAGGAGTTGCAGAACATCCTGGCCCCGGTCGAGCGTAAGTTGTTGCGGATCGTGGAGGGGTAGTAACAGAGGCGCGATGATTGCGCCTTTATCTCCCCTCCCCGGCGGGGAGGGGTAGGGGAGGGGGAGCGAGGCGAAGCCGAGCGTCCACGCTGGCGGCAGTACACCCCCACCCGGCCTCCCCCTCAAGGGCAGGCTATTGCATATGGAACTGCCCCTTCCTTCATCGTCATGCTGAATTCATTTCAGCATCCATTTCTCGTCTCCAGCGGCGGCTTTTGGGGCACGATGGATCCTGAAATAAATTCAGGATGACGTTGCAGGGATAACGAAAAGTCATATGCAATTCCCGTCCCCTCAAGGGGGAGGGGCCTTACAGGTTGCGATCATTGAAGCTTCGCATACATCTTCATTGTTCCTCCCCAGCAAGCTTGGGGAGGATTTTTTACGCCGGGGCGCGGTCCAGATAGGGCAGCTTGTCGGTCAGGACCGGGGGCAGGCCGCTGACCACCAGCGTGCGGGCGTGGTGCCACAGCGCGGAGAGCAGCAGAAGCGAGGAGCCGATCACCAGCGCGGTGAAGGCGGCGGAGAGTTCTACTGCACCCGCCTGCTTGAACAGGGCATAGAGGGCGAAGAGGACATAGGCGAGGCTGGACACCAGCAGCGCGCGCCGGTCGATCGCCAGGGCGACAAGGCCAAAGGCAACATAGAGGGCGATCACCATCACAGCCTTGGCAACGCTGATGTCGTCGCCGTCGAACACGCCCAGCAGATGGAACAGCGAATGGGCGATCATCGGCGCGGCGGTCAGGTGCAGCCAGAAGGCGACGTCCGACCGGCGGGTGATGCGGCTGCGGTCGGACATGTCCCACCACATGGCGAAGGCGAAGATGGCGAGGCCTCCGGCGAGCAGCAGCAGGAAGGGCACGGTATCATTGTCGGGCACCGCTGCGATAACGAGGCCTGCGACGACGCCAGCCGCCGCAGCAGCGCCCGCCGCGACGGTGATCGGCACCATGAAACGCCGCCAGTGCGCGAAGGCCGCCAGCGCGCTGAACGCGGCTACGCCAGACAGGATCAGCGCGCCTACCCGGTCGCCGACATCGGGGAAGAGTTGGGCTGCAAGTGCGCCCAGCGCAAAGGCGACACCGCCGACAAAGCCGGCCAGCAGCAGGATGGAGGGTAGCGCCATGCGCCGCTGACGGGTGAAATATTCGGCCAGCCCCCAGCTGGTCGCGGCGACCAGCAGGCCCGACATCAGCGAGGGATGATGTTCCGCCGCGCCCAGCCGCACGCTGTTGCCCAGCCAGCCGACCGCGACCAGCAGGATGACGCCGGCGATCGACACGAAAATATCATTGAAGCCGGTCAGCAGACGGAAGGATTCTTCATCCACCACCGGGCTGGACCGCAGCCGGGCGACATGATCGCGCAGCGCCTGCGCACTTTGCGCCGGGATGACCCCGGCCGCTACGGCATCCTGTAGATCGCTCTCGCTATACATCGTCCAGCTCCAAAGGACTGTTGATTATGTCCCTTCATAGCATAACTGTGTTATATCATCAATACAGTAGATTTGGCCTTTTTCTGCGGGCCTGCCAGTGATAGCGCGCTTTGAGAGCATCAATGGAGAGCCGCGATCATGACCCTGCCGACATCGCTTCAAGGCCGTTTGTCGTTGCCGCTGATCGGATCGCCCATGTTCATCATATCGCAGCCCGAACTGGTCATCGCCCAGTGCCGCGCGGGCATCGTCGGCGCTTTCCCCTCGCTCAATGCCCGGCCTTCGGGGGTGTTCGAAAGCTGGCTGCAACATTTGCAGGCGGAACTAACCGACAAGGATGCGCCCTTTGCCGTCAACCTGATCGTCCACAAAACCAATCCCCGGCTGGAGGAGGATCTGGCGCTGTGCATCAAATATCGCGTGCCGATCATCATCACGTCGCTGGGCGCGCAGGAAAAGGTGAATGAGGCGATCCACAGCTATGGCGGGATCGTGCTGCACGATATCATCAACGACCGTTTCGCGCGCAAGGCGATAGAGAAGGGCGCTGACGGGCTGATCGCCGTCGCTGCGGGAGCGGGCGGTCATGCGGGGACGCTTTCCCCCTTCGCTTTGGTGCAGGAAATCCGCCAATGGTTCGACGGGCCGCTGGCCCTGTCCGGCTCGATCGCGACGGGCCGTTCGATCGCGGCGGCGCGGATGATGGGGGCGGACCTGGCCTATATGGGGTCACCCTTCATCGCCACGAGCGAGGCCAATGCCGACGCCGCCTACAAGCAGATGATCGTCGACAGCCACGCCGACGACATCGTCTATTCCGACGTGTTCACCGGCGTCCACGGCAATTATCTGCGCCCCAGCATCGTCGCGGCAGGCATGGACCCGGACGCGCTGCCACAAGCGGCGGACATGGATTTCGCCGGTGCGATGTCCGACAAGAAAGCGTGGCGCGACGTGTGGGGATGCGGGCAGGGGATTGGGGCGGTTACGAAGGTGCAGCCTGCTGGCGCGTTTATCGCCGGGCTGAAGGCGGAATATGACGCGGCGGTGTCGGGGTTTGTGGCGTAATCGCATCCTGTCCTGTGAGCCAGAGCTATCGCACATGGAACCGCGCCCATCTTAGCTCGTCACCCTGAACTTGCTTCAGGGTCCATTTCTCGTCACGAGCGGCGGCTTTTGGCGCACGATGGATCCTGAAACAAGTTCAGGATGACGTTGAGAGATTACGAAAAACCATATCCTATTTCCCTGACCACTGGGGAAAGGATACATTCACAAAAACGCGCGCAATTCCGCAATGAAACACGCAAACTGGTCGTGGTGCAGCCAGTGGCCCGCATCGGCAAATTCGACCAGCCGGGCGTTGGTGAAATGGGCGGCGCGCCCGTCCTTGACCGGGTTGGATGCCCAGCTGTCGAGGCCCAGACACAGGAGAGTCGGCGCGGTGATCTGCGCCCAGAAGGCGGGCAGGCCCTCGTCCGACCCGGCCTGGGGCGCCATGCCGTTGAGATAGGGGTCAAATTTCCAGCTATAGCTGCCATCCTCATTGCGATTGACGCCATGGATGGTCAGGTGCAGCGCCTGTTCGAGCGATAGCTGTTCATTGCGTTCGCGCATCCGGCCGACTGCCGCCTCGATCGTGGGATAGCGTTTGGGGGTGCGGCGGGCGCTGGCGCGGCGGGTTTCGATCCAGGCGCGCCAAGCGTCCGGGGCGGTCTCCTCCGCCTTTTCCCTGATCCGGTCGGGGGACAGGCCCAGCCCTTCGATCGCGACGATCTTGTGCACCTTGTCCGGGAACAGCCCGGCATAGCGCAGCGCAATCGACCCGCCGAGAGAATGGGCAACGATCGTCACCGGCGATCGGTCCAGCAAATCGACCAGCTGCGCCAGATCATAGACATAGTTGGTCATCATATAGGCGCCGTCGGCCGACCAGCCGCTGTCGCCATGGCCGCGCAGGTCGGGGGCGACGACATGATAATCCTTCGCCAGCGCCCGCGCCGTCCAGTCCCAGCTACGTGCATGGTCGAAGCCGCCATGGATCAGGATCAGCGTGGGTGCCGACGGATTGCCCCAGTCGAGATAGTGCAGGCGGGTGCGCAGCGACGTGAAGAAATGCGATGTCGGGGTGGGCGCTATCGGCGTGTCCATGCAATCCTACGATTTTGTGGGAATATTTTTCCATTGGCGATGTGCAGGCTGCTGGCAAGCCCCTATCCGCCAAAAGCCTCAATCGCTGCCCGGCGCGACCGTGGCATGGATAACCCTATCGGCGGCGCGCGACACCCGGCTGGCCTGGACGATGCGGGCCAGTTCGGCCTGCTTGAAGGGCTTGTCGAGGCGCGGGCGGGCGCTGGCGTGGGGGGGCAGCTCGGCAAAGCCGGTGATGATGATGACGGGCAGGCCAGGAAAACAGGCCTCTATCGCGTCGGCCAGTTGCGCGCCGGTCATGCCGGGCATCGCATGATCCGTCACCACCAGATCGACCGCGCCCTGTTCCAGCAGGCGCAGCGCGTCGACGGCATTGCTGGCCTGAAACACGGTATGGCCCAGATCCTCCAGCATCCCCGCCGTGTTCATCAACACCAGATCATCATCATCGACCGCCAATATGACCATCGGCGTGTCGAGGCCGTCCACCGCCTCGCTGCGCGCCGGGGCGGCCTCGACCGCATCGGCGCTGGCGACGGGCAGCCACAGGGCGACGCTGGTGCCTACCCCGACCTCGCTCGACAGGGTCAGCGATCCGCCGCATTGCTGGGCAAAGCCATGGACCATCGACAGGCCAAGCCCGGTGCCCTTGCCCACGCCCTTGGTCGTGAAAAAGGGTTCGCGCGCGCGTTGCAGCGTCGCTTCGTCCATCCCTTCGCCAGCATCGGTGACGGCCAGGCGGATATAGGCGCCCGGTGCCAGATCGGGCCGCTCGCCTGAATCGACCGTGATTTCTGCTGCCTCGACAATGATCAGCCCGCCGCCCGGCATCGCGTCGCGGGCGTTGACCGCCAGGTTCAGCAGCGCCAGTTCCAGCTGCGCCGGATCGGCATGGGCGGCGGCCAGGGCGATCGGGAAGCGGGTTTCGATGGCTATGCCCGACCCCAAAGTCGTCTGGAGCAGATCGGCCATGTCGCGCACCAGCCCGATGCAATCGACGCTTTGCAGTTTTAGTTCCTGTTTGCGGGCAAAGGCCAGCATCCGCTGCGTCAGCGTCGCGCCGCGTTCCGCCGCCGCCATCGCATTGTCGAGATAGCGGCTGATGTCCGCGCCGCTGCCCATGCGTTGCCGCGCCAGATCGAGACTGCCGACGATCACCGCCAGCAGATTGTTGAAATCATGCGCGACCCCGCCGGTCAGCTTGCCGATCGCGTCCATCTTCTGCGTCTGGACGATGGCGTCACGCGCCTCGTCCAGCGCACGTTGCGATTCGCGTCGTTCGGTCAGGTCGCGGGTGATCTTGGCAAAGCCCAGCAACTGCCCGTCGGAATCGCGGATCGGGTCGATCACGACATTGGCCCAGAAACGGGTGCCGTCCTTGCGGATGCGCCAGCCTTCGGCCTCGAACCGGCCCTCGGTTTCGGCGGTGTGGAGCGCGCGGGAGGGGAGGCCCGCGATGCGGTCCTCCTCGCTGTAGAAGCGGGCGAAATTCTGCCCGACAATCTCGTCCGCGCGATAGCCCTTGAAGCGTTCGGCCCCCCGGTTCCAGCTCGTCACCGTGCCGATGGGGTCCAGTATATAGATGGCATAGTCGGTGACGCTTTCCACCAGCAGACGGAAGCGTTCCTCGCTGTGGCGCAGCGCTTCGCGCGCGGCACGCTGTTCGGACATGTCGCGGGTGATCTTGGCGAAACCCAGCAATTGCCCCTGCGGATCACGGATCGGGTCGATGACGACGCTGGCCCAGAAATGCGTATCATCCTTGCGCACGCGCCAGCCCTCCGCCTCGAACCGGCCATCATGGTCGGCGGTGTAGAGGGCCAGCGCAGGCACGCCGCTCGCCTGATCCTCCGCCGTATAGAAACGGGAAAAATGCTGGCCGATAATCTCGTCCGCTTCATAGCCCTTGAACCGGCGCGCGCCCGCGTTCCAGCTGACGACGATGCCGGTGGGATCGAGCATGTAGACGGCATAATCGGTAATGCTCTGGACCAGCAGTTCAAAGCGGTTGTCGGGACGTCCAGGCGCAGCGCTAATCATCAATTCCCCGAAGGCGGACGTCGGATGGAGTATAGGTGTCCTTGCCAACAGGCAAAACGTTGTTGTCGCACAAACGTTCCCGAATTGATGCAAAACGGGACTTTGTCCGGCCGATGGCTTGACTTGCGCGCGGTCACTCCGCACGAAACCGGTGTCATAAGGAGCGGGATGCAGCATGAACAGCGTAGCAAAGGCTAATGTCACGGTCATCGGCGAAGCGATGCTGGAACTGAGCCGGGGGAGCGGCGACAGCTGGAACCTGCGCTATGGCGGCGATGTCATCAACACCGCGATCCACCTGGCGCGGTCGGGCGACACGGTGCGGCTGGCCAGCGCTCTGGGCGCGGACCCGATGAGCGCGGATCTGTGCGCGGCGTGGGAGGCGGAAGGGGTCGACACCAGCCTGGTGCTGCGCGCGGCGGACCGGCTGCCGGGGCTTTACGCGATCGAGACCGACGCGACCGGCGAGCGCAGCTTCCATTATTGGCGGGGCGAGGCAGCGGCGCGGCGGATGTTCGACCTGCCCGGCAGCGCGGAGATGGTGGCGCAGGCGGCGCAATCCGACCTGCTCTATTTCTCGCTGATCACGCTCGCCATCCTGCCGGACGCGGGGCGGGAGGCATTGCTGGACCTGTGCGCAAGCGTGCGGGCCAAGGGTGGCAAGGTCGCCTTCGACGGCAATTATCGCGCCCGGCTGTGGCGCGACGCGGCGACCGCCTGCCACTGGCGCGACCGGGCGATCGCCGTGAGCGACATGGGCCTGCCGACGCTGGCGGACGAGGTGGAGATGGGCGCAGCCGACGACGCGCAGGACGCCGCCGCCCGCTGGGGCGCGGGTGAGGGGCGCGAGGTGGTGGTGAAGCTGGGCGGCGATGGCGCTCTGGTCGATGGCACTATCGTGCCGATCCCGCAGCGGGTGCCGGTAATCGATTCCAGCGGGGCTGGCGATGCCTTCAACGGTGGCTATCTCCATGCGCGGCTGGCAGGCGCGACGCCGGTGGACGCGGCGCTGGCGGGGCATCGGCTGGCGGGATGGAATATCGGCCAGCGGGGCGCGATTCCCGCGCGGGACGGGGATGCGCCTTATTGAATGGGGCGATGCAGGTTCAGCCTGCTCACCATCCAGCCAGTCCTCACGGATTCACGCAGCCAATCAGTCCGTGCAGACTTGTTGATGCGGGTGCGGTTTGCTGAGGGCGTTTCTGGCCGAAATCCACGGGATTGGACGATCATATCGGCCGAAATTCGCGAGTTTCGGTCTCCGCAAAGCCAATAGCGGGAAAGGTTGCTTTCTACCAAATCACTGATTTATTTGTGTATTTTGGTGCACCCAAGTGGATTCGAACCACTGGCCTTTGCCTTCGGAGGGCAACGCTCTATCCAGCTGAGCTATGGGTGCATGACGCTGGCTGGTAAGCCGTGTCAGACAGGCCGCTTAGCAAAGGCCGTTCGTCCGCGCCAGCGGCAAAATCGCTACCGGGCCATCTTATTTCGGCGCTTTCTGCATCGGCTGGAATTTGCCCAAGCCGCAGCTGGCACCCGGTTGCAGGCCGGGACCATTGTTCCACAGCACGGTGATGATATCGACCGAACAAAGCTGCGACAGGCTGGTGCGGTAGGAAAAGCGCTTCTCAAATCCCAGGCTGGGACAGCTGTTGGGCAGGGTGTTGCGGTAGATTTTGTTGCCGTTCATGATGAAGTCGATGGTGCGGTCATTACGCACATTGGTCGAGCGGATCGACGTCAGCGGGACGCAATCGAGCGCCTTGGCACCGGTCGGGACATAGGGGTCGGGCGTGGTCTTGGCGATGGCGGGGGTGACGGCGCAGGCCAGCGCGAGACCCAAAGCGAGACGGACGGACATGGTTTCTCTCCTTCGATTGCGTTTGAACGAATCGACGTCGCAGGACGGTGAAACCCGTCTTTAGCGCGCCCGGTCTGAACCCAGGAAGAACGGTGTGGCGTCAGGCGGGCGGCGGGGTTTTGGGCTTGAAGCGGCACAGGTCGGCGACCGGGCAGCGCCAGCATTCGGGTTTGCGCGCCTTGCAGATATAGCGGCCGTGCAGGATCAGCCAGTGATGGGCGTCGCGGCGGAAGGGCTGCGGGACGCGCTTGTCGAGTTTTGTTTCCACAGCCAGTACGGTCTTGCCGGGGGCCAGCCCGGTGCGGTTGCCGACGCGGAAGATGTGGGTGTCGACCGCGAACGTCTCCTGCCCGAAGGCGGTGTTGACGACGACATTGGCGGTCTTGCGCCCGACGCCGGGCAGGGTGGTCAGCGTGTCGCGATCCTGCGGCACTTCCCCGCCAAAGTCGCGCACCAATATGTCCGACAGGGCGATGACATTCTTCGCCTTGGTATTGAACAGGCCGATGGTGCGGATATGGGTTTTGAGGCCTTCCTCGCCAAGGTCCACCATCTGTTGCGGGGTGGTGACGTCCATGAACAGGGCGCGGGTCGCCTTGTTGACGCCGACGTCGGTGGCTTGGGCCGAGAGCGTGACCGCGACCAGCAGCTGATAGGGATTGCCATAGGCCAGCTCCGTCACCGGCGCGGGATTGGCTTCGGCCAGGCGGCTGAAAAAGTCGAAGATCTGCGCCTTGTTCATCGGCGTCAGAGACCCAGCACGCCCTTCATGTCGTAACGGCCGACGCTCTGGCCGATCAGCCATTGCGCGCCCTTGACCGCGCCGCGGGCGAAAATATTGCGGTTTTCGGCGCGGTGGCCAATTTCTATGCGTTCGCCTTCGGCCGCGAAGATGACTTGGTGGTCGCCCGCGACCGATCCGCCGCGAAGCGCCGCAAAGCCGATCGCGCCCTGTGCCCGCGCGCCGGTAATGCCGTCGCGGCCGCGTTCGCTATGGTCGGCCAGCGTGATGCCGCGTCCGCGCGCGGCGGCTTCGCCCAGCAGCAGGGCGGTGCCGGAGGGGGCATCGACCTTGTGCCGGTGGTGCATCTCGACAATCTCGATATCCCAGTCGTCGCCCAGCCCCGCTGCGGCCTGTTCCACCAGCGCGGCGAGCAGGTTGACGCCGAGCGAGGTGTTGCCGGTCTGGAGGATGGGGATCATCGCCGAGGCTTCGTCGATCAGGGCGTGATGGACGGCTTCCAGGCCAGTGGTGCCGATCAGGATCGGCTTGTTGGCGGCAATGCAGGCATCGAGATGGACAGAGAGGGCGCCGGGTACGGAGAAGTCGATCAGCACGTCGCTGCGCTGTGCCAGTTCCAGCGGATCGGTGGTGATGGCGATGCCCGGTGCGATCTCGCCGCTGCCGTCGCGGTCGGTGCCGCCCGCTATGCCAAGGCCTGCGTCAGCGGCGACCTGCGCGATGGCGCGGCCCATGCGGCCAGCGGCCCCGAAAATCCCGATAGTCGTCATGATCGCCCCGTTCACACTTAATTGCTGTGGCCGATGCCAGAGCAGCGGCGCTTTGTCATTATCGTTCAATAGCGCTCGCCACCGCAGGCGATGCGCCCGGTGCCGCGATTGTCGACCGAGCAGGCGGCCTTGCCATTGACGGTGACGTCGCCGGAGCCAGTCGCGGTGACCTTGGCCGTGACCTCGGCAGTCAGGGCGATGCTGCCCGGCCCGTCATTGGCAAGGGTCGCCTGGCGCGCGCGCAGGGCTTCGCCCGCGACCGCACCCGGCCCGGAGACGCGGATATTGGCGACGCCTGTTCTTCCGCTGAGCGTCGCGCGGCCACCGCCCGCCAGCGACAGATCGAGCTGGTCGAGGTCGATCGCCGCCACGGTCACGTCGCCATTGCCGCCCAGCACGATGTCGCCGCGCAGCCCCTTCATCCGGCTGACCGTTACCGATCCGCCCCCGGTCAGGACGATGCGGGAAAGGTCGCCGGTGGAGAGGCGCAGGGTCGCTGCGCCGCCGCCTTTTTCGCCGGGCCGCGGGCGGATCATGGTGATGGTGAGCAGGCGGCCGGAGACATTGACGTTCAGCCCGTCGAGCAGCGCCTGATCCCCCTCCGCGCGGGCCGATGCGCCAGCACCAGTGGTGATGACGACGCTGACCGGCGCATCGAGCCGGATCGCGTCGAAGCTGGTGATGGTATAGCCGCGCGTCGCCGCCGCTGCGGGCGTCGCGATCAGGATCGTCGCGCCGATCAGGGCGCGCAGCGCGCCTCGCCCGGTCCTGTGCCACTTGTCGTACATTGCGCCTTGCCCTTTACCGTCACGTCGCCCGGCCCCATGATGCTGATAGCGACCGCGCCGTCCGACGCAAAGGCGATGTTGCCTGCACCCAGGATCGACACGTCCGCCTTGCCCAGTTTGAGGCCGTCGGCTTCGATATCGCCCGCGCCGGTGATGGCGAGTTTGCCTTCATCAGCGGTGCCGGAAATCTTGATCGATCCGGCGCCGGTAATGTCGGTTTTCAGGCTGCGCAATTTGACCGCGCCGATGTCGAAATCGCCCGCGCCGGTGAGCGACAGGTCGAGCGCGTCGCCCTCCGCCCGGTCGAGGGTGAAATCGCCTGCGCCGGTCAAAGCAGCGGCGCGGATGGTGGGCATGGTGACGCGGATGGTCGCACCTTCATTATCGTCCTTGCGGCCCCAGCTCCAGTTGCCGTTCGACTTGCGGCCGATGACCAGCCGGTCGCCCTTGACCATGATGTCGAGCTGTTCGATCGCCTTGGGATCACCCTCTGCCTTGACGGAATAGCTGTCGCCGATCATCACGGCGACATCGTCCGGGCCGGTGGCGTCGATCGCGGTGAAATTTTTGAGCGTCGACCAGTCCTGCGTCGCGCTGGTATTGGATGCAGGGGCGGCGTCATTGGCATCGCGCGAGCAGGCGGCGGTCGAGAGAGCGAGTCCGGCGACGAGCAGGGCGGACAAAGTCGGGGAATGGGGCATCATCATCTCCATACTGTATTGCCACGTTAATACACGTTCGCGGTGGTGGTTCCAAGCCCCCTTGTTCGTCGGACAGGATCGGGCAAGATAGCAACCAGATTTGAGTGGAGTAGCATGAGTATGCGCGGCCTTTCCTTCGGCATATCCCTGATCGCGTTGATGGTTGGCAGCACCGCGCTGGCAGAGGCGGAAGGGGAGGCTGAGGGGGACAGGGGCGCGCGCTGGTGGGCGCATGTCGAGATGCTGGCGAGCGACGCGATGCAGGGGCGCGGCACGGGGACGCCCGGCTATGACAAGGCGGCGGCCTATGTGATCGGCCAGTTTCAGGCGATGGGCCTGAAACCCGCTGGCACGCAGGGCTTTCGCCAGCTGGTTGCCTTTGTCGAGCAGCGGATCGTGTCGGACAAGTCCAGCGCGGCGCTGGTGGGACCGCAGGGGGTGGTGCCGCTTGCGGTGCCGGGCGACCTGATCTTTGGCGGCGGGGGCGGGCCGGTGCCCGAAAGCATCGACGCGCCCCTGGTGTTTGCGGGCTATGGCCTGCATCTGCCCGAAGCGGGGCATGATGATTTTGCCGGGCTGGATTTGAAGGGCAAGATCGTCGTCGTGCTGTCGGGTGGTCCGGCGACCCTGTCGGGCGCGCTCAAATCCCATGCGCGGTCGGAACGGTCGCACTGGCTGGCGGAGCAGGGCGCGCTGGGGCTGATCACGCTGGTGACGCCCAAGCAAGTGGAGATTCCCTGGGACCGGCGGATCGCTCTGTCCGGCGCGCCCGCGCTTTATTATAGCGATGTCAGTTTGCGGGATACGCAGACGCCGTTCCTGGGCGCGCAGCTTGACCCGGCCAAGTCGGATCTGCTGTTTACCGGGTCGGGACAGGATTTTGCCGCGATCGCGGCGGCGGCGGATGCGTCTGCGCCGGTCGCCTCCTTTCCACTGGCGGTGCGGCTGAAGGCGCAGGTGAGCGCGACGCGGGCTGAATTGTCCTCCCCCAATCTGATCGCTATGCTGCCGGGCAGCGATCCCAAGTTGCGGCATGACTATGTCGTGCTGTCGGCGCATCTGGACGGCTATGGCGTCGGCACGCCGATCAAGGGGGATGCGATCTATAATGGCGCGTTCGACAATGCGTCGGGGGTGGCCAGCCTGCTGGAGATTGGCCGTGCCTTGAAAGCCAGCAAGGTGAAGCCGAAACGGTCGATCCTGTTCGCCATCGTCACTGCGGAGGAGAAGGGGTTGTTGGGCGCCCGCTATTTCGCGCGTCGCCCGACCGTGCCGCAGAAGAGCATCGTCGCGGACCTGAATTTCGACATGGCGCTGCCGATCTTCCCGCTGACCAGCGTGACGCCGATCGGCTATGACCAAAGCTCGCTGGGCAAGGATGCGGAAGTCGTGAGCGCGGCGATGAACCTGCCCATCACCCCCGATCCCTTCCCCGACCGCAACGTGTTCATCCGGTCGGACCAATATGCCTTCATCCGCGAGGGCATACCGGCGCTGTTCTTCAAATATGGCTTCAAGGCCGGGACGCCTGAAGCCGCCACCGAAAAGGCGTGGCGGGCGAATATCTATCACTCGCCCTTCGACGATCTGAACCAGCCGGTGATGCCCGCCGAGAGCGCGAAGCTGAACGACTATGTGACGGCGGTGACGCTGAGGGTGGCCAATGGCGCGGCGCGGCCGACCTGGAATGGGGACAGTTTCTTTCGGCGGTTTGCGAAGTAGGGCGATTTGAGGGAAAGGCGGGGATTGGGTGGATAAGCAAAATTCACCCTGTGATTCGCTTGACATTTGGACGGGCGCAAAGGAAGATCTTGTTATGTTCTCATCCGGCCTCTCCGCTCATGATGATCTGCTGGCTTTGGCTAAGGATCAACGTTTCGGCACAATTCTGGCTGATCCGCCATGGCAGTTCCAAAACAGGACTGGTAAAGTCGCCCCAGAGCATAAGCGACTTAATCGCTATGGTACGATGACATTAGATGAAATTTGCGATCTGCCGGTTGCAAATATTGCTGCAGATCCGTCGCACCTTTATTTGTGGGTTCCGAATGCGCTTTTGCCTGAAGGAATACAGGTAATGAATGCATGGGGATTTCGATATATCTCCAATATTGTTTGGCATAAAATCCGTAAGGATGGCGGTTCTGATGGTCGCGGGGTAGGGTTTTATTTTCGTAACGTGACAGAATTGCTGTTGTTTGGAGTGCGTGGAAAGAACGCACGCACGCTTTCGCCAGGACGCAGTCAGGTCAATATGATTCAGACTCGCAAGCGTGAGCATAGCCGTAAGCCCGATGAGCAATATGATGTCATTGAGGCATGTTCTTGGGGTCCCCGCCTGGAAATGTTTAGTCGGGGCGCGCGGGAGAATTGGACGGTATGGGGTAATCAGGCCGACGAAAATTACCGTCCGACATGGGATACTTACAGTTATAATAGTGCAATTGCTGCCGAATGATGCTCGATCGTTTGCGCGATAGCGGCTTTGAGGTTGAGTTCACCAACCATGCACAAGCGATTATGTTGCATGACTTTCCAGATTTGATCGACGAACTGGAAGGGGCGTTGCTGAATATTTCTTTGCCGATGACAGAGATAATCGGCGGTGGTGGCGGTGAAGCAAAAATGACCCAACGGTTGCGGCGTGGATTGGCGGCACTCCAATGGTCGAAGCATAATTTCGAAATGAAAAAGATAGTCGATGGTGTTCCCAAAGAATCCGTGAGCCATGAAATTGATCATGTTCGGCGCGCGGATAGCGGGACTGTGGCGCTTGAGATCGAATGGAATAACAAGGATCCATTTTTTGATCGAGATTTGGAGAATTTCAAGCGACTTCATGCTGAGGGGGCAATCAGCATCGGCGGTATCATTACGAGAGGTTCCGAGATGCAGGCCACGATGCGGTCGAGGGTCGAAAAATTCGCGACCGATCGCGGGATCGACAGCTTTGACGGACTTGAAGAATTTGGTGCAGGCTCCCCTACAGGGCCGCAACGTCGCCAAATTGAGGCTGATATTGCGAGAGGTGCAGACTTTGCAACGGCATGGTCGCGAAAATTTGTCGCCGATAAATTCGGGCAAGCAACAACGCACTGGGCAAAGCTGCAGGACCGGGTTGCGAGGGGTGTAGGAAATCCATGTCCCCTTATTCTGATTGGCTTATCGCCGTCGATTATAGACATGAGTGCCTAAAGGATTTGATTTGACCGCTGCTGCTTGATCCCCCGCTCTCCCGCGCCTAGACCCGCGCCATGAGCCAATCTTCCTATCCGGCGCTGCGGATGCGGCGCGTGCGGGCTTCGGCGTGGAGCCGGGCGATGTTTGCGGAAAATCGTCTGTCGCCCAGCGATTTCATCTGGCCCTTGTTCGTGACCGAGGGGGATCATGTCGAGGAGCCGATTGCGGCGCTGCCCGGCGTGTCGCGCTGGTCGGTGGATGGCATCGTCGCGCGGGCGCGGGAGGCGCAGGATGCCGGGATTCCCTGCCTGGCGCTGTTCCCTAACACGCAGGCCGACCGGCGCAGCGATGATGGGGCGGAGGCGCTTAATCCCGATAATCTGATGTGCCGGGCGATCCGGGCGATCAAGGATGCGGTGCCGGACATTGGCGTGCTGACCGACGTGGCGCTGGACCCCTATACCGCGCATGGGCAGGACGGGTTGCTGGACGACACGGGCTATGTTCTTAACGATGCGACCGTCGATGTGCTGATCGGCCAGTCGCTCAATCAGGCGGCGGCGGGGGCGGATATTATTGCGCCCAGCGACATGATGGACGGTCGGGTCGGCGCGATCCGCGCGGCGCTGGAGGCCGATGGCCATGTGAATGTCCAGATCATGTCCTATGCCGCCAAATATGCGAGCGCTTTTTATGGTCCGTTCCGCGACGCGGTGGGATCGCGCGGGCTGCTGAAGGGCGACAAGAAAAATTATCAGATGGACCCGGCCAATGCGGAAGAAGCATTGCGCGAGGTGGCGCTGGATCTGGCCGAGGGGGCGGACAGCGTGATGGTGAAGCCGGGGCTGCCCTATCTCGACATCATCCGCCGGGTTAAGGAGCAGTTTGCCGTGCCGGTGTTCGCCTATCAGGTGTCGGGCGAATATGCGATGATCGAACATGCGGCGGCGGCTGGCGCGGGGGACCGCGACGCGCTGGTGCTGGAGACGCTGATGGCGTTCAAGCGGGCGGGGTGTTCGGGCGTGCTGACCTATCATGCGTTGCACGCGGCGCGGCTGCTGGGGGCGTGAGATGAGCGATTATCCGGGCGTCACCATCATCCCCTTCAAGGGCAAGGTGCCGGTCATCCACCCCAGCGCCTTCATTGCGCCCGGATGCCGGATCATCGGCGATGTCGAGATCGGTGAGGACGCCAGCATCTGGTATAATTGCGTCATTCGTGCGGACGTGAACCGGGTGCGGATCGGCGCGCGCAGCAATGTGCAGGACGGCACGGTGATCCATTGCGACAGCCCCGGCGACGGCATCGACCGACCGGTCGAGGGCTGGCCGACGATCATCGGGGATGATGTGCTGATCGGCCATATGGCGATGGTGCATGGCTGCACGCTGGAGGACCGGGCTTTTGTGGGGCTGGGCGCGATCGTCATGGATGGCTGCGTGGTCGAGAGTGACGGGATGCTGGCGGCGGGGGCTTTGCTGTCGCCGGGCAAGCGGCTGCCGGCGCGGCAACTTTGGGCGGGGCGACCGGCCAAATATATGCGTGACCTGTCGGACGAGATGGTGGCGAAGCTGGGCGGTGGCGCGGCGCGCTATGTCGATTATGCGCAGGCGCATAAGGCGGCGGTGGACGCGGTTTAGGGCTTATATTCAATCAGTTTTGCACGGCTCCTGCTCCTCCCCTTGCAGGGGAGGTGTCGGGCCGAAGGCCAGACGGAGGGGTGTCCCGCTATCGATAGGGTGACACCCCTCCGTCAACGCTTCGCGTTGCCACCTCCCCTTAAAGGGGAGGATGAATATTAAGGCTGGGCCAACTGCCCCTTGAGCGCGTCGATGCGGTCATTCTGGCTGTCGACGATGGCTAGGGCGGCGGTGCGGGCGGTGTCGAGGGCTTCGAGGCCGCCATTTTCCTTGCCATCGGCGATGGCGCTGGTGCGATCGACATAGAGGGTGTCGAGGCTGGCGAGGGCGGAGACGCTGTCGTTGCGCGCGGTTTCCAGCGCGCTGATGGCGACCTGCGCGGCGACCCAGGCGTCGCTGGATACCGATGATCCTGACGCAGCGCGGGCGGCTTTTTCCGCCGTGGCGTAGGCAGCGTCGAAGCCGGTGCGGCCGGTTTCCGACTGGGCGGTGAAGCGGCTGATCTGTGCCGCTAGTTTGGCGTCGGCGGCGATCGGGGCCGGGGGCGGGGTGGCTTCGGCGACCGGGGCGCTCTCGATCGGGCGCTTGGCGAGCGAGGGATAGCTCAGCTGCGCGCCGGTGCAGCCGGACAGGAGCAGGGCGAGATAGGGGAGCAGCCGACGGGTCATCATGGCGTTCCATCTAGGGCGCGATGTGGCGGGGCGCAATGGCCCCGCCCTACGTCATCCGCCCACTTTTATCCGCGCGGCAGGGCGGCGGCGGCGCGGGCGAGTTCCTCGATCTTTGCGCCATCGACCGGACCCTTGGGCACGACCCAGCTGCCGCCGACGCATTTGATGAAGGGCTGGGCCAGCCACTCCGGGGCGCTTTTGAGCGTGATGCCGCCGGTGGGGCAGAAGCGGGCGGTGTGGAGCGGCGCGGCGAGGGCTTTCAGTGCTGGCAAGCCGCCCGATGTTTCGGCGGGGAAGAATTTGAAATGGGTGAGGCCCATATCCATGCCGCGCATGATGTCGCCCGCCGTGGCGGTGCCGGGCAGGAAGGGGATTTTGGCGGCAATCGCGGCCTTGCCCAATGGCTTGGTGAGGCCGGGGCTGACGATGAAGCGGGCGCCTGCCTCCATCGCGGCGTCGAGCTGTTCGGGGTTGAGGACGGTGCCTGCGCCGACCACGGCCCCTTCGACCTGGCTCATTTCGCGGATCACGTCGAGCGCGGCGGGGGTGCGCAGCGTGACTTCGAGCGCGGGCAGGCCACCGGCGACGAGGGCGCGGGCGATGGTGAGGGCGTCCTCGACCCGGTCGACCACCAGCACCGGGATCACCGGGGCGAGGCCCATCACTTTTTCGACGGTCAATTTGCTCATGCTTATTGCTCCCTAAAGGCGGCGGCGGCCCCGAACAGGCCGATTTCGTCGTGGATGGCCATACGGATCGGGACCGAGGCCATCAGGCTTTCGAACCGGCCCTTGGCCTTGAAACGGGTGTGGAAGCCGCTGTGCGGCAGAAAGTCGCGCATCCGCTGGGTCAGACCACCGGCCAGCACCACGGCATGGGGACCATGGGCGAGCGCGAGATCGCCCGCGACCGATCCGTAGCAGAGGCAGAAGCGTTCGAGCGCGGCGCGGGCGAAAGGATCGCTATCCTCCAGCGCCGCCTGCCACAATTCGGGGTCCTCCATCAGCATGACCCGGTCATGACCGATGGTCGCCATCGCCTTGTAGATATAGTTGAGGCCCGGCCCGGACACGATCCGCTCGGTCGAGACGCGGAGGAATTTGTCGCGCAGATAGGCGAGGATTTTTTCTTCCAACTGGTCGAGCGGGGCGAAGTCGAGATGGCCGCCTTCGGTTGCGATGACATGGGGATGGCCATTGTCATAGGCGATCATCGCGACGCCAAGCCCGGTGCCGGGGCCAAGGATGGTGACGCCGCCGTCGCGGGGGAAGGGGCGGTCCTCGCCGAACAGCAAAGGGAGATTTTCGTCCGGCAGGCGGGAGACGGCGTGGGCGACCGCCTCGAAATCATTGACCAGCTTGACGGTGCGGACGCCCAGATCGTCGGCCAGCGTATCGGCACGGACGACCCAGCTGGAGTTGGTGAGCTTGATGACCTCGCGGCCGATGGCGGTGGCAAAGGCTATCGAGACGGCGTCGGGCAGGTCGCCTTCGCCGCTGTCGGCTTCATCCTGCGTGAAGGCGGCCCAGCAGGCTTGCAGGCTGGGATAGTCGGCGACCTTATATTTGCGCACGGTGCCGAGCGTCGGCACACCGCGATCGTCGAGCGAGGCGCGCGCGAAGCGGGCATTGGTGCCGCCAATGTCGGCGGCGATGATGTTGGTCATGGTCAGGCGCCTCAAAACATATTCTTATTGTCGTCTCCGCCAACGGCTGAAACCGCAAGCTCGGGAGATGGGTCCCCGCTTTCGCGGGGATGATAGAGGTTAGGGTTAAAGCTCGGCTTCCATGGCGGCGAGGATGGGGGAGGCACCCTGTTCGGCCAGGTCGCTATGATGGCGGAACAGGGCAAACAATTCGCGGCCGGTATCATAGGGCGGGGGCGGGGCGGCGGGGATGTCGCGGGCGTCCCAGATTGCGGCATCGACCAGCGCGTCGATGGTGCCGCTCCGGGCGCAGACGCGGACGAGATCGCCGTCGCGCAGCTTGCCGATGGGGCCGCCGCCCAGTGCTTCGGGCGAAAGGTGGATGGCGGCGGGGACTTTGCCGGATGCGCCGGACATGCGGCCATCGGTCACCAAAGCGACCTTGAACCCGCGATCCTGGAGGACGCCGAGTGCGGGGGTCAGCTTGTGCAGTTCGGGCATCCCGTTGGCCTTTGGTCCCTGGAAGCGGACGACGACGACGACGTCGCGTTCCAGTTCGCCCGCCTTGAAGGCGCGCAGGACGTCGTCCTGATCGTGGAACACGGCAGCCGGTGCCTCGATCGTCCAGAGGGCGGGATCGACGGCGCTGACCTTCATGACGCAACGGCCGAGATTGCCCGCGAGCAGCTTCATGCCGCCATCGGCGCTGAACGGGTTGGCGACGGGGCGAAGCATATTGTCGTCGCGTGAGGCGGGGACGTCGCGCCATTGCAGCGCGTCATTTTCCAGCACCGGTTCCTTGCCATAATCGGTGAGGTCGCCGCGCGCGACGGTCATGATGTCGCGGTGGAGCAGGCCGCTGTCGAGCAGTTCGCGGATGATATAGCTCATGCCGCCAGCCGCGTGAAAATGGTTCACGTCGCCGGAGCCATTGGGATAGACGCGGGCGAGCAGCGGCACGGCATCGGAGATTTCGGCGAAATCGGTCCAGTCGATATGGATGCCCGCCGCCCGCGCGATGGCGGGCAGATGGATGGCGTGATTGGTGGAGCCGCCGGTTGCCATGAGGCCGATGATGGCGTTGACGATCGCCTTTTCATCGACGCAGTGGCCGAGTGGACGGTAATCGTCGCCATCCCATCCTATCGACGCCAGCCGGTGGGTGGCGGCGCGGGTCAGTTCCTGGCGCAGCTTCGTGCCGGGGTTGACGAAGGCGGCGGCGGGCATGTGGAGGCCCATCACTTCCATCATCATCTGGTTGGAGTTGGCGGTGCCGTAGAAGGTGCAGGTGCCAGCGCCATGATAGCTGGCGCTTTCGGATTCGAGCAGCTCGTCCTTGCCCACTTTCCCCTCGGCATAAAGCTGGCGGATGCGGACCTTTTCCTTGTTGGCAAGGCCCGATGGCATCGGCCCGGCGGGGATCAGGATGGTGGGCAGATGGCCAAAGCGCAGCGCGCCCATCAGCAGGCCGGGCACGATCTTGTCGCAGATGCCGAGCAGGGCGACGCCTTCAAACATGGCGTGGGACAGGGAGATGGCGGTGGAGAGCGCGATCGTGTCGCGGCTGAAGAGCGAGAGATCCATGCCCGCCTGCCCCTGGGTCACGCCGTCGCACATGGCGGGGACGCCGCCGGCTACCTGGGCGGTGGCACCTACTTCGCGGGCGGCCAGCTTGATCGCTTCTGGGTAGCGGCCATAGGGCTGATGCGCGGACAGCATGTCGTTATAGGCAGTGACGATGCCGATATTCATGGCCGCGCCGGTGCGGATGACCGGCTTATCCTCGCCACTGGCGGCAAAGGCATGGGCGAGGTTGCCGCAGCTCAGCTGATCACGGTTGGTGCCTGCGTCCCGGCCCCGTTCGATAAGGTCGAGATAGTGGCGGCGGCTCTTGGCGCTGCGCGCGACGATGCGCTCCGTCACCTTGGCGATGGTGGGATGCAGGTCAGTCATGCCAGCTGGCTCCGTCACGTTCGATAAGGGCAATGGCCGAGGATGGACCCCAGTTGCCGGAGGAATAGGGGGCGGGCTTCATGTTCGCCTCTTTCCACCCGTCGATGATCGAGTCGATAAACGCCCATTGCGCCTCCACCTCGTCCCGGCGGACGAACAGGGTGGCGTCGCCTGCCAGCAGGTCGAGGATCAGCCGTTCATAGGCGATGCGGCGGCGCTGCCCGGCAAAGGCAGCGGTGAGCGAGACGTCGAGCGCGACCTCCTCCAGATGCACCTGCCGTTCCAGGCCCGGCCGCTTCGACATGATGGTCAGGCGGATATATTCTTCGGGCTGGAGGCGGATGACGAGCGTGTTGGATTCAAGGCCCGATCCATGGCCGTCGCGGCCGAAGATGGAGTGGCGGACCGGCTTGAACTGGATCATGATTTCGGACTGGCGGGCGGGCATCCGCTTGCCGGTGCGCAGGTAGAACGGAACGCCCTGCCAGCGCCAATTGTCGATATGCGCCTTGATCGCGACAAAGGTTTCTGTGGTCGATGGCTGGCCCAGTTCATCGGCATAGCCGGTGACGATCTGCCCGCCGACTGCACCCGGCGTATATTGGCCGCGGACGCTATGCGTCTTGACCGTTTCGGCGGTCATCGGGCGGAGCGAGCGCAGCGCCTTCACCTTCTCATCGCGCACCGATGTCGGGTCCATGCGGGCGGGGGGTTCCATGGCGATGATCGAGAGGATCTGGAGCATATGGTTCTGCACCATGTCGCGCAGCGCGCCGACGCCGTCATAATAAGAGACGCGGCCTTCGAGGCCCACGGTTTCGCCCACCGTGATCTGGACATGGTCGATTCCGGTGGCGTTCCACAACGGCTCGAACATCAGATTGCCAAAGCGCAGCGCCAGCAGGTTCTGGACGGTTTCCTTGCCCAGATAATGGTCGACGCGGAAAATCTGATCCTCGGCGAACAGCGCACCGATGCCGTCATTGACCTGTTTGGAGGAAGCGAGATCCTTGCCGATCGGCTTTTCCATGGCGATCCGGGTTTTGGGCGTGATGAGGCCAGCATCCGCCAGACCTTGCGCGGTCGGTGCAAACAGGGACGGGGGGGTGGAGAGATAGACGGACAGGCCGCGTTCCAGCCGCCCGTCGATCCGGTCTGCGAGCGCCGCGAACTGGGCGGCGTTGCCCGCCTCGACAGGCTGATAACAGATGATCGTGCGGAAGGTGGCGGCAACTTGCGGGTCGTAGCGGTCGGGGCTGAGAAATTGATGCAACGCCGCGTCGACATCATCGCGGAAGGCATCATCGTCCATCTCCGACCGGCCGGAGGCGACAATCAGAAAGTCGTCGGGCAGCAGCCCGTCGGACAGGAGATTGTAGAGCGATGGGAAGATCATGCGCCGCGCAAGATCACCGGTGGCGCCGAATAACAGGAACGTAGCAGACGATTCGGTCAAAGGATGGTCCTTTTCCGTTGAACATATCTATATCTGCACGATGACGCCCTTATAGCGCACGCGGATGATAGCGCAAGGAGGCTATCGTTCCGGCAGCGATGCTGCAACGGCTCTGCTGTGGTGCAGCGAAAATCGGGCGGGCGGGGTTGGATGGCCGCTGATTATCGCCCGGACTGATTTTCGGCTGGACGGGGGGCAAGGATTTTGTCATTTGGCGGCACCCAGGCCGTGCGGGCGTGGTGAAACTGGTAGACGCGCCGGACTCAAAATCGGGTTAGTGCTGAAAAACAAAGCAAAAATAGCAATTAATTCAATGACTTTGACAAAGTTAGCCGCGCCAGTTATCCTTACACATGTCTTACACACTTTGGAGGTGGGACATGCCCGTGGAAACGCACAGTTTAATGGATGGAAAGCTTCATGTTTATCGACGTGAAGGCAGCCGCTTTTGGCAATGCTCCACCTACATGGGCAGCCGCAATCATCGGCAAACGACCAAGGAAGAAAGCTTGGTACTGGCCAAGCAGTTTGCCCATGACTGGTATCTGGAACGCTATGTCGAAGAACGACGCCGCAGGCGCGGCGGAGAATCCCTATTGCTGGACAGGCCTGTCCAGCAACCTGTCGTCGGCACCGACGCGCCGCCTGTAAGGCGGCGAACGCGAACGCCATCTACGCCGACATTCCGTCAGGCGACCGAGGCGTTCCTTGCTGAATATGAAATCATCACGCAGGGCGAACGCAACGTCGATTACGTCGCGCAGAAGTCGGATCATATCCGGGTACATCTTCTGCCATTCTTTGCCGACCGTCCGGTATCCGAAATCACGGCGGGGCTGGTGCAAGAATACCGGGTCCATCGGCAGACCTCTCGCCTTGATCCAAAAACAGGGAAGCCCAAGCGGCCCGCGCGCGCCACGCTTCATGGCGAGATCGTCACGCTGCGGCAGGTGCTAAAGACGGCGAATCGCAAGGGATGGATCACCGCGTTGCCGGATATGTCTGCCCCCTATAAAAGTTCGGGCAAGGTCGAGCATCGCGCGTGGTTTTCGCCGGACGAGTATAAGATGCTCTATGAGGCAACGCGGGAGCGGGCGAAGAATCCGCCCAAGGAGCGTTGGCGCGAAGTCTGCGAGACATTCCACGACTACGTGCTGTTCATGGGCAATACCGGCCTCCGTCCCGATGAGTCTGCCCGGCTGGAACTGCGGGACGTGACCGTCGTGAAAGACGAAGCCACCGGTGAGCGCATTCTTGAGATAGAGGTGCGCGGCAAGCGCGGGGTGGGCTATTGCAAATCCATGCCCGGTGCCGTGTTACCGTTCGAGCGGGTGCGAAAGCGCAAGCAGTTGAAGCCGACCGAACGGATTTTCGGGAAGACTCCCCGCGAATTGATGAATACGGTGCTGGACGAGTTGAACCTCAAGTTCGACCGGGATGGCCATATCCGCACCTGCTACAGCCTGCGCCACACCTATATCTGCCTTCGCCTCTTGGAAAACGCCGACATTTATCAGGTCGCAAAAAATTGCCGGACCAGTGTGGAGATGATCGAAAAGTTCTACGGACGGCACCTGAAAAACAACATCGACGCCGCAGCCATCAACGTCCGGCGAGCAAAGCCTAAGCAAACTGGGCGTCGTAAAGCGAAGTGATTGCTCCCCATTTTCACGGATTTCCGGCGTCATTCTTGTTGCACCTTGCGAAGCAACCGCTATAGGCTTCTCCCGTCGCGGGCGTGGTGAAACTGGTAGACGCGCTGGATTCAAAATCCAGTTCCGCAAGGAGTGTCGGTTCGATTCCGACCGCCCGCACCATCCAATTCTTGCATGATCCTCATAGCCCCCTGCACAGGGGCGAGGTCATGCATCCAGCGGAAAATCGGCAACCACACGGCTTGCTTTTCCGCTGCACGAAATGCCGAAGATACCGCAGGCATGGTGGCCATAAGCGACCCGGACGGGACGCAGCCATCGCCAGATAACATTCACTCACTTGCCGATAGATTCAGATCATGGCATATGCGTCGAAGGCCAAAGACGGTGGCCTTCCGCCTGCTGTAGCAAAGTCGTAACCGACACCGTTATGTTGATCGACCATCCCGTACTTTGACGGCATGGGCCAACGGTAGCAGGCGACGTTATCCCGATGCCGTAGGAGCACGGACATGGCATCGCAGAATCTTTCATTCGACAATATGAAGCGGCGAGCCAAGCAGCTCGCCCGTGAGCAAGGGTGCAAGTTGCACATCGCTCTTGACCTGGTCGCCGCCAAAAGAGGCTTCGCCAACTTCAAGGACGCAGTCCACAAGGCTGCAAATCAGTCCGACCCTATCGTCCCTTCATTTTCCGTTTTGTTGCGGCAATGGTGGCGGAACTCTAAAACAGGCGAAAGCGGTACAGAAGTGCTGACCGTTTCACTTGCTCAGCCAGCAACGCAGTTGCTCAAGCCGCATTACCTGCGTGGCTATTTCGGCGGCTGCGATGTGGCTGACGAAGGAACGATCAATCTTCACATTGGCAGCTATCTGGAAGATAATCCGGAATATGCCCAGCGCCGCCTCCGTAGAGCGGCGCGCGCCCTGCAATTTATGGAAATCACCGGACTACGCCCGTCACGCTCGAATCGTTGCTATCCGCGAAGCGATTATGACAACCGGCCACCCATCGCCGATCACGATCAGCGCTGGTATCATCCTGCCAACAAGAAATTTGTGCTTTCCACGGAGCCATATCCGGGGCGTGCAGATCGCCGAAAAAGCGAGATGGCGGAATGGTGCGCCAAGCATGAGTTTGAATATGCGCAGATCGACAGTCCCAGCATCTATGGCCACGGGACGGAACTCTATCTGGCCTGCAAAGCCGGATCGTCAATCAACTTGCTTCACATGGCGGCAGAACTAGCCGCATCTCCACTTGCCTACGCGGATTCCTAACGAAGCAATCCTGCTATAGCTACGCCGGGGCTTCATCGCCTCCGGTCCAGCGCCGTCACCAACTGCGCCACTGCCGCCATCAGTTGGGCGATGCTGTTGATGGTAAGCAGGATGATGGTGGTCGTCATGGGTTCCTCCCC
Source organism: Sphingobium terrigena (assembly GCF_003591655.1). Taxonomy (GTDB): domain Bacteria; phylum Pseudomonadota; class Alphaproteobacteria; order Sphingomonadales; family Sphingomonadaceae; genus Sphingobium; species Sphingobium terrigena. The sequence goes on along the minus strand of NZ_QVRA01000006.1, from coordinate 17,973 downwards.
GGTTGCGCCCCGCGCGGGATTGCGCGTGGACGAGGGCAGAACCGCCGACCGGACCAGCGCCACGGACACAGGCCGCCAGCCGCGCCAGCGGGCCGCTGCTGCACGCAGGAAGCGAGGAGCCTTTTCCGGGGTGCGCGGTCGGCGATACCGCCCGCATCCCACGCCTTTCACGAAGGGGCATGGCCGGAGGCAACCATGACGATCCTGCCCAGCCTTAATGACGCAGTACGCCATGCGGATTGGCGGAGGCGGCAGCAGGCCACGCGCCCCATGGCCGTACCACCAACCTATCGGAGGGCTTCTTGTGGAGGAGCGATGCGGCAGTCCCGCCGCCGGTCAAGGCGCTCCCTTCCGCCCCCGGATCAAGCCCGGGGTTGTGCAGGTTCGCCCCTGTCGGGCGCTGGCGCGACCTTGACCGGACGGCTCGATGGCCTGCCGCGAACGGCTCCCACGAAGCCACCGGGTAGGCCGGGGGCACAACCAAGGAGCCAACCATGACCAACCAATCCACCACCCCCGCCAAACCGACCCATCGTCTTTTCCTCGTCACCGGCAAAGGCAAGAGTGCCAACTGGACGTCCATCGGGGCCGCGTGGCCCAACCGCGACGGCGAGGGCTTTTCGCTCCAGTACGACGCCCTGCCACTCACCGGCCGGATTGTCATGCGCGCGATCACAGAGCGCATCGAGGGAGGCCAGCAATGAGCCAGCATCCCCAACGTACCGATGGCGGGGAGATTCCCCGCCATCGCATCATCACCGGCGATTGCGTCGCAGTCATGCGGGCGATGCCCGATGCGTCGGTGGATTTCATCCTCACCGATCCGCCCTATCTGTGCCGCTACCGCGACCGAACCGGGCGCACGATCGCCAACGACAACAATGCCGATTGGCTGGTCCCAGCCTTCGCGCAGATGTATCGGTTGCTCACACCGAACAGCTACTGCGTGAGCTTCTATGGCTGGGCGAATGCCGACCTGTTCCTCGCTGCGTGGCGCGCGGCAGGTTTCCGGCCCGTGGGCCATATCGTTTTCACCAAACGCTATGCGTCGCATGTCGGGCATCTGCGCGCCCAGCACGAATGCGCCTACCTGCTGACCAAGGGCCGTCCGGTCCATCCCAGCCAGCCGGTGCCGGATGTCATTCCGTTCCCCTATACCGGCAACGTGCTGCACCCCACCCAGAAACCGGTCGAAGCCATGCTGCCGCTGATCGGCAGTCTATGTCCGATGGGTGGCACCGTCCTCGATCCGTTTTGCGGGTCCGGCACAACACTGGAGGCCGCGCGCAGCCTTGGCCGCCATGGCATTGGTATCGAACTGGACACCGCCCATGCCAACACCGCCCGCCGCCGCTTGGCGGGCAATCCCGAATAGCGGCGATAACGGCCCAGGGCATGCGCCTTGGGCCGTTAGGGATATATTAACCAATTTTTAGCGGTTTCGCGTGTATCCTGTGGGCAGGTTCACGCACACGCGAAGCACTATACAGGTAAACTATAGACGCCCAGATCACAGTTTCAGGGCCGGGTCATCCGCCTTCGGATGACCCGCTCGCTAGCGAGCGCCTTGCCATGGTCGGGCAATTGGTGGTCGCGCAATTCGATCTGGAAACGGCCATTGCCGCGTTGATGCGCAGCGGCGGCGACGCCGTCACCGCGCAAACCCAACTCCACAACATCACGCAGTTGCGCCAACAGATCGGCACGGCCAGCCCGACCGCGCTTGCCGCCCTGCGCAACGAGATTGTCGCCGCCGTTGCGCAAAGCCAGAGCGCCGTGCAGGAAGCCCGCACCGCCGCCCACGGCGCGGACGGCGAAGGCGCGGCACTGGCCAGCCGGGCGCAATCGCAGGCAACCGCCTTCATGCGCGACCTGCGCCAGTATGACGGCCTGCTGCAATTCGAGAGCGACGCCGATCGCGATGGCTACCGCCAGCGCGAGGAAGATCGCCGCAAACAGCATGATGCCGGGATCGCCGAGGGCGGGCCGGAAGGCGCGCTCAAAGCCAGCGGCGCGGCCTATGGGCAGGCCGTGGACCTGGCCGTGCATGGCGGCAGCGCCGATCCCGCGCTAATGCGTCGCGTGGACGAACTCGCCGCCAGCACCGCCGCTCTGCGCGCCGGGATGATTCGCGACGGCAAGGACGTATCGAAATTCGATGAGAACATGCGCGACGATCTGCGCGCTATCATGCGCTCCAAGGGCAAATCAGACGCCGAAATCGACGTCCTGCTGGCCGCGCATCCCGATAATCCGATGGATGCCGTGAAAGCCTTTGTACAGCAGGATCGTGCGTCCTTCACTGACAGGGAATTGGATTCCATAAAAGCGAAGGTGGAACGAGGCATTGATAATGCAGCAGCATCCACGGAGCATGTTGTCGAGAGCCGGTTAGCATCGCCTACAAACTCGACTGCAATGGCCGATGTCGTCGCGAAACTTCGCGCTTCTGGCGTCACCGATGCGGGTAAGGTAGCCGACGCCGCTCCCGCCCATGGGGTGACATTGCAAAACGCATCCGCCCCTGCCCCTGGAGTAGCGCACCCCTAACCTATAGGGATCAGTTCTCCGCTAGCCGCACGGGCACCTAACATATGCCCAACCGCCCCGCATAAATCCTTGTCGGCTTCTTTTTGATCCAGGCACCGGTCGGCGATCGGCAGCAATGTGATCATGGCAGGCGCATCGGCTGGCAACGCCTCGCGCTTTATGTAGCCGGTGACAAATCCGGCATCGAACGCGATGGCAGGCGTTGCCTTCCCATCCCGCAAGGCCACATAGCGCAGCGTGCCATCGCGTCCAGCGCGCGTCAGTACCGTCACACACCATTGACCTGCGGAAAGCGTGTCCCACCCCACCGATTTGATCCTCGCACGCATAGCGGGCGCTTGGCCGGCGGCACAGGCCATTCGCCGCTCGGTGACTTCACCACGCGAAAGATCACGAAGCAAAATATCCCTGTCGATTTCCAGCTTGCCAGGGTTTGCGGGAGCGGCCCCACCTAAGCCCAGAAAAGCGATGCCAACGACCCCGACCCAAACGCGCATGATCCGACCCTCCAGAGACTCGGATTTTGCCCGTTTGCAACATTATGGGCAATTTTGTTGCGCCCTGATTCCTTTATAATCAGCTACTTACCTTTAAATCTCCGATCTTCTTGGTTGTGAACACATAAACAAACCCCTTGCAACCATTCTTAGAGGCTCACAAAGTTCGCCATGGTCGAAAGGCGAATGTCAAATGCCATACGAAACAGATGAAAAGCTCAAAGGCTTTCTCGACGCGAATCAACTTCACCGTGAACAATTGTGTGCAGCGATTCTTTCGATAGATGGGCGGTTTCGTAGTGTTACGCCTCAGCATCCGCGTGGCGGTCCAGATGGAGGTACCGACATTGTTGCGACGTTCGAAGGGAGTCAATCTGCTATAGGTGCAGTTGGTTTTCTCAACCAGGCAACTGACAACGCGCAGGACAAGAGAAAAATCAAAAAAAAGCTACTTGATGATATACAACGCGCCGCGTCTCTCAAGAGTGCGAGTGTATTTGTTTTTTTTACGAACGTGAACTTGACGCGAATGGAGCGGGAGCGGTCAATCTCAGCGGCGCATGCCAGCGGCTTTCACGTATGTGAGATATTCGACCGTGAGAGATTGCGACTGGCACTGGATAGCCCGGATGGCCTCGCCATACGATTTCAATATCTTGGAATCGCGCTTTCCGATGCCGAACAAGCAGCCTTTTTTTCTAAGTGGGGTGAAAGAATCAACGACGTCATCGCTGACGGCTTTGGCGAGACCCACCGACTCCTGAAGAGAATTCAATTCCTTCATGAATACAGCCTTCCCATTAAATCGCTTAAAATATCAATAAAGATAAAAGAAGATTGCTCACTTTCAAGTGTTAGACCTATCAGACTATACGCTCGATTATTGTATGAAACCCCCAAAGGTAATTTGGTGGGCCATCAGTTTTCAATGATCGAAGAAACTCCACCCTCAGATTTATCTCAAGGTGGCTCTTTCTGGCTAAGAACTGCAGAATTGTACATGACGCCCGATAATCCATACTACTTAGATCCGGAATGTTATAACAAATATGAATATCACGTAATAAAGCGCGATTCTGGATTCATATTGCATTCAAGATATGCAAAAGATATTAATTTCCACATGCAAATTAGTACTACATCAAAAGGTAATCGTATTTCTTTGAGTGATATTGATCAGTCATTATTATATATATATGCTAACAAATCATTAGCTTTGAATATCTGTAATATCGATTTTTATTCGGATTTATATAAATTTGATGGATTTTCTTCTGATGATTTTAGAAAGATCAATGTTGAAGAGTTTTCCAGTGGTCTCTCCACTTATGAAGACCGCGAAAATAGCGAACGGGGGGCATTGTTGAGAATTGGCCAATGCTTCGCGCCATTCCACTTCGACTTTTCGCGTACTACCCCCATTCGCCTAGGAACTCCCTACTCGACCAAAGAGTAATAATTTTTCAGAGCGCGTCACGCGGGCTTCGCAGCCCCCTCGTGTGTCCCACATGCTAATCATAGCGCGTACTGGAGCACGATCGAAAATTTATTCGCGCAACCCTATTGCCCATAATGTTGCGGGAGTGGGCAGTGCAGGAGAGAAGGCAGACTACGTATAACGAAGGGTCGCTGTTCGACGGCCACGGACAGCGGAAATATTTGACGCAAAGCGAGTCCCGATGCTTACTCGCCTTATCAACCAAGGATGGTCGGCAAACGCGGATGTTTTGCCACCTGCTTTATTATACCGGCTGCCGGTGCAGCGAGGGATTGCAGATCACGCTCCGGCGGCTCGATCCTGAAACCGGCCGCATCATCTTCCGTACCCTGAAACGCCGACACACGGTTTTTCGTGCCGTCCGCGTGCCACGCCCGTTCCTACGCGAGTTGACGGCCTTCGCCGCCTCGCTGGGTTTGGGGCCGGATGACCCGTTATTCCCCTGGTGCAGGCAAACCGCTTGGCGGCGCATCCGCAAACTGATGGATCGCGCCGGGATCGAAGGCCCCCAAGCCACGCCCAAGGGATTTCGGCATGGGTTCGGTTGCCACGGCATCGGTTCTGGTCTGCCGGAATCGTTGGTGGGGCGACTGCTGGGCCACGCCAACCCCAATTCCACCCGCGTCTATACTTTGGTCAGGGACGACGAGGAACGAGCGCTGGCTAGGCGGATGTGGTGAGTCTGCAGAGTTAGGCGTGAAAGCCGATGTGTCTATTAAGGTAAAGATCGCGCTCTATTTGAACGCATTGTCCAGGATTAAATTGATCAGAACGCCTTAGTATAATAGAAGGCGCAGTCTCTGGCAGAATTGTCTAATTTGTAAGATGAGTTCGCGTCTCCCGGAGGTGAAATGCCAGCAGAAGTAGTACAAAACGTATTTGTTCCATTACCTTTTATCGCAATAATCCTGCCATATGCCGGATTCCCATCATCCATTTTGGTGTCAACATTCCATAGTTCTTCCGGTTTTAATGCAAAACTACCCGACGCCGTCCATGATGCTGAGAGCGTATTGAACCAAAACTCACCTCTACCGTAGTCGCCAGCATATCGTGTCGTGCTGCCCGCACTGTAGGTACTGCTTGCATCACAGCAGACTGCGCCAAATCCGATTTCGGCATAAAAGTAGGTGCTGGGTATTTTTCCTGCAGGAACATTAACTCCCGGCAACCTATCGGTATTTGCAGTGCCTGCGATGTAGCCCGTATATTGTCCCTCGATCAGTCCTGCATTGGCGAGATGCTGCCAGAACCTTACCATCTCTGCATGGCTGGATGTTGTTAAAGGACCGACATTGGAGGCGGGGAAAAGACTACCGTTACCATTGCCGTTGCATGTCGCCGTACCAGCGGTTGCTGCTAAAAGCTGGCAACCCGAATCGGCACCGTTGCTGCCAAGGCTTCCCCAGAAGGAAGTCGCGTTTGCCATGTCGCCCGGAATCGCAAAATATTTATCTCTGAAGACTAATGTCGCTGCTAAGTATTTGTTTAAATCAGTATTCAAGCTCCTCAGTTCACTTGCACGAATAAGGCTCTGTCCCGCCAGAATGCCACCTGTCAGTAGACCAAGGATGACCAGAACAATCGAGAGTTCAATGAGGGAAAAGGCACACTGCGATGTTTTTTGCTGCACTGCGAATAATATTACAAATTCATTTCTTCATTTGCAACTAAATAATCAGCCGGGGATATCCCGTGAGTTCATCCGCCGTATGGCCGTGACTATCGGCCTCTCCGGGCGCTGCGGCCACACTGCTGGCGCATATTCCACCACGGCCAGCGCGCTGCCTTCCTTGATCCGCCGCGCCAGCACGTCGAGACCGCACCCTTCGATCACAAATTGCCGCGTTCCGAAATCAAGGCTGACCATCCGGTCGCCAGTATATTCCACCGCTTGCAACATGAAATAGGGCATCCCGCAGCCAGACCAGAAACCGGCCTTGGCTTCGTACCAGCGCAAACCGAGCATTGTGGATGGCCGAGAGCGGCCCCGCTGCAATATCCACGGGTGATATAGTTTGGGATCGATCTGGGCCTCGTCGCCCGTCGGCCCGTCATCCAACATCTGCGGCATCGACGCTGGCTCACCGGGCGGTGTTGGTCCGTTGCTACGCGGCTGGTCGAATAGTGACCGCCAGTTGCCGCCCAACCGGCGGTCTGGCTCCCAAGGGGTGTTCTCGGTCATAGTCAGCGCTCCATGTCGAAGGTGGTGTTTCGCGGCGGCTCGCGCTCCGGCCCGTTGCGGGTCGGGGCAAGGCGATCCAGTTGCCGGTCGAACCAGTCATAGAAGCGCTGGAAGTTGCGGGCGGCGTCACCCGCCCGCGTCGGCGCTTCCTCCAGCCGCGAGAATGCGGCTTTCGCGCGTCTCTCTACCGCTTGATAATGTTTGGCCATCTGGAACTGGCCGAACCGCTCTTTCAGCGACCCACGCAAATCCTTAAGGTAATAGGCCAGCCGTAGAGCTGGCTCCGGCATCCGGGCCAGCCCGCGCTCCAACAGACTGCGCCGGTCGATACGCTGATCCGACCCGACCCGCGCCAGCGCGACGTTGGCCGTGTTCTCCCAGTCCTCCCGGCAGCGCTCGTAATATTCCGCCGAGTTCCAGCTTTGGGCATTGCTCTCGACCATGACCGGCCTGCCGTCGTCATGGGTGCGCCCCTGCGGACATGGCACCCAATCGTGGCGCACCTTCTGGCCCCAGCCGCCCGGCTCGACTGCCGGTCGCATAGTGAGCATCACATGGGCATGGGGTTGTTCCAGCCCGTCGCTGGCGACCTTGTTGTGCCAGGCGACATCGGCAATCATGCCCTTGGACACGAAGTTGCGTAGGACGTAATCCCGCACCAACGTGACGCGCTGGTCGGCCGGAATTTCCCTTGGCAGGGTTAGGCGCAGTTCGCGGGCAGTTTGGCTGTCCTTGCGTTTTTCCCCGAATTCGACCGCGTTCCATAAGGTCTGCCGGTCGATGCCCTGTACCCATGCCGGGGCATCCTTAGGCAGGAGGATTTCGCTATGCTCGACCCCGCCACGGTTGCGGTAGTCGTGGATCAGGTCCTGCCGTTCATCGTGCAGCTTCTCGCCCGCCCGGTAGGCGGCGGCGGCGACCGAACTGCGCCCGGCGCTGCGCTTGATGACCTGCATCCGCATGGAGAAGATCGCCATCTACCTGTCCCCCGTCGTCATCTCTCCCCGTTCCCCGAAGTCAGTAAAAAGGCCTAAGTGTGCACAGATACGTTGCCCGCTAAAGTTGCGAACAACGTGCACCCCTGCGGGAGGCCTTTTGCAGGATATTATGGGGGAAAAGGTGGTTAACGATTTCCTAAAATGCCGTGGAAACTGACTGTTTCCAGCGCGCATGGGGGCGGTGGCGACGGTCGCCTTGCGGGTGGCTGGACAGCGACCAAACCACCCGCAAAGGGCAATCGACGGTTGCATGGCGGCGACGCCACCATGGTTCCTGCGGAAGCCGATTGCCCCATGGGCGACCATGATGCGGGCGGCCATATCAGCGTCCGCCCAGCACGACCCAGCAATGGGCTGGGAGGGCGGCGTAAGCCTGTTGCAGGGTTGGCACCGGCAACAGCGGGCTGCGTATGCAGACCGTCACGAACGCTGCCTTGGCGGCGCGACGTCTCCGCAGCCGTCGCCACAGGCTGCGACCGGCGAAGATGGCGCAAGCGCCGATTATGCCCACGACTGACAGGCCAAGGGCTGTCTGCGTGTCCGTCCGGTCGAGGGTGGCAACAAGGTAAAGCGACACCATGATGATGCCGACAATGCCAGTGATCGGCTTCGCGATCTTGCGCTGTTGTGGCGTTTGCCCCGCCATGGCATTCCATGCGCGCTTCCATGTCAGGTAGGCGTCGCGCTGTTCATGAGCGCGCATGACCCATGTGACGAGCAGCGTTGCCGTGATCGCCATGGGCCACATCTCATCGCCCTGCGTCAGGAGCATGTAGCCCGACCACAGGAAGAACCCGACCGTGGGCAGCACGACTGGCGGCGAGCCGATGATGCGGGTTTTGAGGGATGGCTGTTTCATTGACGGAATTCCAACAGAAGGGCGTTGCCGCCACTGGCCGGAAAGATGCGCCCGGCCTGATACCAGACGGCGGAGACGATATTGCCATTGGGCGGGCCACCGGTTTTGAGCATCCGGCTGAACTGGCCTGGTTCGATAAGCCAGTCGCTGACTTCGCTGCCGCCCCAGCTCTGGCCACGGTTGCTGCCGTTGCTGCGGTTGCGCCCCCATTGGTCGCCACCACCGCGCGACGACCCGCTGCTCCAGTTACTGCCACCGCCATGGCTGCTGCCGCCTGCGCCGCTATTATGGCTGCTGCTGCCACCGCTGCTGCTGTTTGTGCCCCAGCTGCTATTTTCACCCATGTTGAACCCGAACTGGCTACTGGTGCCTTGCGAGCGACTTTCATTGCGTCGCCATTGGATACCCTTGCCGATGATCCGAGCTGCCCAATCCGCCGTCTCGCTGCATCCACCAGGATTGTGGAATACCTTGGTGCCGAAATTACCCAGCAAATGATGGGTGCGGTCATGGGCATTCTCGCCGCCGATTTTCGCATAGAAGGTCGGCAAGCTCTGCGACAAAAATACGGTGCAGATGCGCGATCCCCGGCAGGTTGAGAGGAACTCCGCATCATAGCTGTTGACGAAATACTGCGCCTCATCCGCCCACAGGAAGGTAGGGCGTTGCCGGTGCGGCGGCTCCAGCGCATTGCGCGCCAGCATCGCCCGCTGCCACAGATATTTGACAATCTGCTGAGCAATGATGCCGTCCTCATTCTTCGTGAGGGCGGGCATATTGAGCAACAGGATGACGCCGTGCGCGCAGAGTTCCGGCACGATATCCGTAGTCGTGCAGAACATCTGTTCCAGCCAACCGTGATTGAACCGGTCAAGCGCTGTCGTCAGTGAAAGCTGCACGGAGGCGCGGGTCTTGGGGTCCAGCTTCGCATAGTCATTTTGCCAATAGCTGGTGGCGCGCTCTCCGGCCTGATCGTCAAATCCAACGATCGGCCCGGTGCGCAGCCGTTCTGCTGCCAACAGGAACACATGGAAGAAATAGCTCTGCTTTTGCCATTCAGGATCGGCCATCTCGCTGGGGCTAGAGGGCGCACTACGCACGAAACGCAGCAGGTCAGAGATTCTGACCGTGCCGGTTGCCGCGAACAGGATAGGAATAGAGTTGCGCAATATCTGGCGGAGCGTGTCGTCCCAGAAGTGTTCGCCCGCCCGGCCCGGCGACGGGCTAGCGTTGCGCGCGATTTCCAGCACGCGCATTAGCAGTTCCACCACCGAGTTCAGGCCATCGCCGCCCTGTCGGGCCAGCTCATAGGCCATCATGTTGAGATGGATATTGGTGCCGTCGCATTCGATGAGCGAGCCGCTACGGTCAAACTTGGCACAATAGCCGCGCCAAAGCTCGGCTTCTTCGGGCTTGGCGCACAGCACCAGCCCGCCCATGCCCGCCTTGAGGAAAGCGGCGGCCATGGTCGCACCGCTGCCCGAAGTCTTGCCGCTGCCGACGCCGCCGAGGATCAACGTGCCTTGGCAGGCGTCGCGGACAGTGTAGGCGCTATCGCTATCGAGATTGAACAAAGGGGTATCGAGGTCACCGGCGCGCATGGCCATGACTGCCTCCTTCTAGCGGTCGATGCCGCGTTCCATGGTGGGATCATCAGGTGTGGAGGATCTGGGCTGGTCGTCGCGCGACCAACCCAGATCGCCCCGGCTCCACGGTTCGGGCGACCGACGTGAGAACCAGCCTTCATCAATGAGCTTGGCTCTCACATCATCGACAGTCGCACCGAAGGCTTCCGCAAACCAATCGCGGCTCATCCGTAGGTGAAGCCGCAATGATTGCATTTGCAGGGTGGGCGCAGCCAATTGGCTGCGCTTATTCCAGCCCATAACGTCAGTCGGCTTAGCAGGTCTTTCAGCCAGTTGGGCTGGCGTTCAGCAATGACGCCGTTGGCAATTGTGGCGATGGGCATGTTCGGAAAGGCGTTGGACGCGCAGTCCGTGCTGCCGCAACGAGGACATCCTACAGTCATGGGTTTTCTCCTGATAGGTGGGGTCAGCGGAATTCGTGGCCGCATTTGGTGCATTGCTTGAGGCCGCCGCCCGGTATGCGCTTGTAGATTTCGCGGCCCAGCTTGATGCTCAGATGGGCAAGCTGCATGTGCGGATGCGCGTGGTGGCGCATATTCTCGAACCGTAGCGCGCCGCCGACGCCATTATTGAGCGCGTCGATGCCATCGGGTTCGATGGACTTGGCGGCACCGCCGCATTCGGGGCATTTGGGCATGAACATGATGTATTCTCCTGATCGCAGGACGCAGTTGCCCGCTCGGCAAATTGCGCCGGTGAAAATGATGCTCGAATGATAGGATTGGGCGGCGTTGCCGCTGGTGAGGCATCGCCTCGATCGTCAGATGCTTGTTGCTTATCTGGGGGCCGTTCTCCTTGCCGTTGACCTGTTGCCCATAAACAGGAACGGCATGGAACAGCCTAGACCACCGATGGAACAGCTACCGTAGGCGTGGGCGCGGCGCGGTGCTGAGCGCCGTGTCCAGCGCCTCCAGCAGAGCTGCGTCACTGTCGAGTTGCAGCTTGCCGCCCTCGCCACAGCCCAAGGCGTCTTTCATCTTGCGAAACCGCTCATAGCGATCAGCGCCGCCGGGCGTGGACGGGAAGGACAGCTCGCCGGTTTCGGTGTCGTACTCGGCATCAAACTCCCAGAGCTCGAGACCGTGGCGCTGGGCCAGTTCGTTGACCTTCATCAACACGGCTATTTCAAAATGTCCGATTTTGCTCATTGCTATACCTAAAGGTCACGCGCCATGCGCCCGCGCAATCAGGGGACAAACATGGCGGCGTTGGAGGGACTATAATTTCGTGAGATGTGGCGGCACTGCTGCAATCAGGTTGGCTTGCCTTGCACCGCCGTTCATCCGATGCTGCGGCGGAACGGGGGAACCATGGCAAAGCAACCCAAACCAACACCGGGCCTGGAATTAGGTGTACTGCTCCAGCGCCATTTCGATCATCCGCCTGTGCCGCCGCCCGGCGACAAACGCACCCGTCCGCAATGGACGCCAGAGACATTTGGCCGTGCCTGCGGCCTGACCGCGCGCATTGTACGCATGTGGTTGAAGGGTGAGCGGATACCGAGCGACATCGCCACCATCGAGCGGCTGCTATTTGGGAACGACCCGGAGCAGTTCAAGGCTGAGATTGCCGAACTGCGCGATGTGGTAACGCGCTGCCGCTATCGGCGCGACGAGAAAACACCCCTGCCGGAGAGCCGTTCCGCGCTGGTCGCGCCCGTGATCTACAGCGATCCCACCGCCGACTTCGCCGTGCTGACCTACCGCGATATCGACGCCCTGCCGGTCGATCCCGACTGGCGGTTTGACGAAGTGCATTATGGCGAAGGCGTGCAGAAAATTGCCGCACCGGGCAAGAGCCTGTTCTGGCTGCCTTCCGCCGAATTGATGACCGATGCCCATGGTGAGCGGCGGTCGTTGACGGACTTCTTTCCTGCCAACCAGGATGGCTTGGAAGCGTTGGCATCAGAGCACCAAATCTACTTTCCCCGCCGCATCGTCGTGCATGGCGTCAAGCGCCGCGATGCCGTGGTCCGTCTTTATGCCTGCACCGACCAGCCCTACCACAATGATGATTGTGGCGATGAACCTGAGCAATTCGAGTGCGAGGCGCTGCTGGGTGTTGGCGGCATTGCCGCATTCGTCAACCGCGACGGATCATTGCGCGCGCGCTCCGCTGGCGAGATGGGCAATGGCCTTGGCTGCGTCGTCGCCATGGTCGCTGTTGCCTATGTCCACCGTCGACCGCGCTACCGCACGCCTTATTGCCTGATGATCCGCAAGGGCATACGCTATCCCGACGACGTATGGCTCAATCCCGCCACTGCGAAGCCGGTATGGTCTGGCCCTGATCCACTCACGTCGCGATTCCTGTTCCAATCACGCGAAGCCAAAGGCGGCAGCACCGATATGTTCGCTGCCAATTTCAACGGCTCCCGCCTATTCAACCTCAATGAAGGCGACGATACCGCTTGGGACGGATTTACCGATGAGAACGGGCGCGATCTTGTGACATGGGTAGGCAATCGTATCACCATGGCGTCGCTTGTGGACGGAAATGGATTTTCCAGTCACATTACAAGAGAAGACAAAACCCCATAATTCGAGACTGCATCTCGAATTATGGGGTTTACATTACTATTGGAGTCGCAGGGATCGTCATTCGCACCAGATGACTTGGCCCCGCCGGAACCAAAAATGGGAACCGCAATCCTTTTTTCGCCATACTGAGGGATGGAGTGTTGCCGTTCCATCTGGATGTTGCGTGAGTTGCCAGCACGGCCGATCATCCGGCAGAAGATTCATATGCAATATACGCTTGCACCCGCACGGACAGAGCATCGCCGCCTGTTCTAGAAAGCCATCGTCTTCGACGACGTAAAGTGTGTTGGCAACGAGTTGTGCCGGAAGCGCCTCATTGACGATGACTGTTCGATATGGCTTTGCTTTCCGTCCGACAAAAAGTCGGAGGAGCCAGTGCCAGGCTGTCTGAAACCACTTCATGGTTTTTGCTTCTCAGAGAGTTCGATGAGCCGCAGCAAGGGACGCATATCGCCCTTGCCGACGTGCGGTCCAAGCATTTCACACGGTTCGTTATGGCGCTCGTACATCAGTTCCATGCTCGCCAAGCTAAACGTGACCGCTCCATATTCACCATTCGATTCCTCTCTGAAAGGATGGAGCCTGGCAAGTAATTCGTTCACTGCAAGCGATGCCGCATACATGTTCACGCTGATGACGGCAGGGCGGTGGCCTTGGACCCCTGCAATGTAGCCGTCCTTCGTTTGCTGCGCATGGGCAGCCGGATCGGTGCGACGTAATCCAGCATCCGCGACCTGCTTCATCGTGAAAAGGCCACGCATCATAAGGCTCGACTTTCCGGGCAGCAAATAGTGAATCGTGCCGCACACTTCCCGTATCTTGCCCTTGTTCGCCCCTTCGCGTACCGCATCAAGACGCACGCCAATGTCAAAATAGGGTTGAAGGTAGAAAGTCGCGAGCGTGTTCAACAGGTAACGCCCGTCGATGGTATCCATGCATCCGAACACGACATCGCATTGCGCAACCTCGCGGACGACGTGAGGCGACCAGAGATTGCCGGTAACGCGGATAACCCGCGTGCCAAGTCCAGCGCGATCGATAGCATCGCCAATCACATCAGGTTTTGGGCGTTTCTTCGCTGCATCATCCATTGTTGAATTGAGAATGCGGTTAACGTTACGATCTTCGATATGGTCGTCATCAACCAACACAATTTCGCCTACACCCAAACGGAAAAGTTGCTCGATGACAGGGCTACCGGTTCCCGAACAGCCGACCACGGCAACCGACAAGCGGCGCAGCCGTTCAATAGTGCCGTCGTCAAAAATCTGCGCGTGCGACGCGGCGAAGCTCGGAACGGATTTATCGCCGCCTGCCGGATACCAAAAACGCAAATCATCGCCGACGACATTGATGCATTCAATGGGTATCAACCCATCTGGGGTCAGGACACGCCCGAATACCTCACCAGAGGGCAGCATGACAGCACTCCCGTGAGGGGCACCAATTTCGGTTGAGTCGCGAACCATAGGTAACAGCAAGCCGTCGCTCTGGTCGTCTATTGCGGAAAATGCCGGATAGCCGTTGGGATGGCTATGGATCTTGATGAAGCTCAGCCCTTCAGCCTCCGCACGGGCGAGACTATCTTCGATGACATCCGTTTGCCACGTCACGCTCACCGCTGTTCGCTCACATTGCGCGTGCGGAATTTCGTTGATGTATCGCACCAACAGGCGATGCCGCCGATTACCGCGCCGATGAGCGCAAAGAAGGACAGCAACCGCTTCTTTTCCGTCGCCGGGAAACAGATGAGTGTTCAGGCGGCGATGCTGATCGTCTGTCATGCTCAATGTGATCGACGGCTTCATTTCTCAAACTCCCGCTGCAACCAGTCCTCGATCAGCACGATGTGTGTTCCAAGGCTGTCAATAGTGGGCCTCCAGGGATTCTGCGCCGTGCGGTGGCGCGACCACCGCTGGTAAGAAATGCCCGCGACTTGCTGCACGACTTGTGTTGCCCCAATACGGCGGCCGTCAGTGCGGGCTAACGCCGGATGAAAATAGACCATATCTAACGGCGTGTTGGGATAGCCCGTTTCCAATCGGATGGCCGCGATGACGGTCTTGTGATTATAGCCTTCATGCGTGGGGAAGTCGTGGATGAGAACCCATTGGGATCCATCCACGACTGTTTCCCAAGGCAGGCCGTAATCGTTGAGGAGTTGCTCATCTTCGGGCAACAAATCGAACTGCCGACGCATAGCCCTTAGCCCTCGGTCTGATCGCGCGGCAGCGCCTTGAATTTCTCGATACCAGCTTGGCGTAGATCGACCTTCTCGTCGAGATCGACTTTTCGTGGACGCTGCCCAGCAACCTTCACGCGCAGCGTGTAGTCTTTCGGCGGCGTCAAACCGGCAAGTTCGAGAACCTCGCGCCCGGTGATGTCGCGATCATGGACGACGAACGGGTCGCCATTCACCTTGATCTTGTATCCCCTGCAATGGGGCGGCGCTTCGCCACGACGGGCGTAATCCTCTAAGTCCGCAATTTCGTCCAAGATTTCTTCGCGGATCGCCTCGGTCACCTCATCAGTCGAGGTATCCACCACTTCTTCTTTATCCATCATGATCTCCATACGCTGGTGAGTTATTGCAGGTGCTACTGCCTACTCGCTTAGAATACGCAGCGTGCTAAGTTCGTCAAGCGTAATTTAGCGCGCTTGACGTTTTTAGCAAAAAGTCTATGATTTTCTGCGGCGAATACCGCCTTCAACCCATAGCTAGGAGGACCGATGAGCGATGAAATTGATGTGGGGCGAAAAGGCGAGGCGTTGGGAATTTATCTCAAGAGCCTCAGATCAGGGACAGGCTTAACCCTTCGAGAAGTCGAGGATGCCACAGGAAAGGACGTGTCTAATGCTTACTTAAGTCAGTTAGAAAACGGACATATAGCTAAGCCATCTCCTAACGTTCTGCATTCATTAGCCAGCGTTTATAAAGTGCCTTATGCGAAGTTGATGGAACGGGCTGGTTATATTTCTCCGAATGCCAGAAGCTCCAATGCAGCAAAACATGGGCGGGCGGCAACTTTCTCTATTGAAAATCTTACTCTGGATGAAGAAAAAGAGTTACTTCAATATCTTTCATTCGTCCGACAGAAAGCAAAATCTTGATCAAGCCAGATGATAGCCGCCTGACACCGGCTCAGTATGCAAAGGTAAGATCCGAAGCCGAGCGCGCGCTGTCATTGGCAGGCGCGCTTGGTCGTTTTCCGACACCGATTGATGACATCATGGCCGCTGCGAATGTCCGGGAAGTGAAGGAGGATGTTCTCAACGAAAGCTTTATTCTCAAACTTCGTAGGCAGGCCAGCGGCGCGCTAAAATCGGCGCTCAGCAAGGTGATAGGCCTGTTCGATGCGAAGGCGAGGCTAGTTTTCATCGATCGCACGCTGCATATCGTAAAGCAGACATTTGTGAGGCTGCACGAAACAGGTCACGCTTTCATGGCGTGGCAGCGCGATCTCTATGCGGTGGTTGAAGATTGTGACCAAACCATCGAACCGGCAACAGCCGATCTTTTTGATCGCGAAGCAAACGTCTTTGCGTCAGAAGTGGTTTTCCAACTCGATGGATTCACGAACGAGGCGGAGGAAAAAGACTTTAGCATTTTGGTGCCGGTCAAACTCAGCGGCAAATATGGTGCATCCATTTATTCGTCGGTGCGCCGGTACGTTTCGCATAACTGGCGGGCCTGCACCGTTGTCGTACTTAATCCCCCCAAGCTCATCCCCGGTGACGGATTCCAAGCGTCCCTTCGGCGGCATTGCTCATCGCCACGTTTTATCGAGATATTCGGCGAAATCAATTGGCCGCTGGTTTTTACGCCTGATCATCCCATCGGTGCGATGGTGCCAGTTAATAGGCGAAAGATGTCTGGCAAGCGGACAATCTCACTGAAAGATCGAAACGGTGACACCCACGAATGCGTCGCTGAGGCATTCACGCAAACCTATCAGGTTTTTGTTCTTATTCATGCAGTTAGTACCTTGACCAGCACCTCCATCATTATGCCGGGTGTTAGCAAGACGTAACGTTGCCTTCGGCCCGCGCTCTACTCGCTGACGCTCCCGGAACCGCTATGCGTTTCCGCCTTCGGTTGCGATCACTAACGCGGCTTAGGGCCAGCCCTCGGCGCACTTCGGATCGGTTTTCGCCCAGCTTCCTCCACTATGTTTCGTGCAGCCGGTTCCCCGCAAAACCGCCCCTCCGTTTGCACACCCGTCCTCGCCGGAAGGCAGGGTTTCAGATCGGACCTGAAACCCAAGCCAAACGGAGGAAAACATGGGAGCAACCATCACCGCCAGCCAGACCGAACAACCTCGTATCTATGTCGCCTGCCTTGCTGCGTATAACAATGGCATCTTGCATGGGGCGTGGATCGACGCCGCGCAGGAGGCATGGGCGCTATGGGATGAGGTGGCAACGATCCTAGCCGCATCGCCCATCGCCGGGGCCGAGGAATGGGCCATCCATGACTATGAAGGGTTCGGCGGGGTTCGTGTCGCCGAATATGCTGGCCTAGATAGGGTTGCCGCATTGGCCAGTTTCATCGCCGAGCATGGTGTGCTGGGCGCAGCGCTGCTCGACCATTGCGACGGCGACCTTGAGGAAGCCCGCCAGGCGTTGAAGGACCGCCACATTGGCACCTACGCCAGCCTTGCCGATTATGTGCAGGAGTTGACGGAGGAAACCACCGCCATCCCGCAATCGCTGCGCTACTACATCGACTATCAGGCCATGGCCCGCGACGCCGAGATCAGCGGCGATCTTTTCACCGTGCAGACCGCATGGGATGCTGTGCATGTGTTCGCGGGGTGCTGACATGGAACCGCAAACCTACCGTTTCGCGTGGCAGGGCATCGGGATCGAGGCGACCTATACACCGTTGCGCTGGGGCGTGATCGATCATCTGGAAATCCGCAGCGTGGAACCGCGAGGCGCGCCGCTGTCGATCAGCAGCACCGGCTACCGTTCGCATTTTCATCAGCCCGGCACCATCGAAGCCCACGGCGGCGACGTGGTAGCGCAAATCGTTTCATGGTTGGATGACGAGGCGGGCAAGCCGGATTGGCTGGAGTGATCTGCCCCCCGCTGAGTGGCCCAGAGACTGTGATAGTCTGGACCACGAAAGGGATGACGAATGCCGAGCAAGAAACACAAGCCGGAAGAGATTATCGGCAAGCTGCGTGAAGTTGAGATC
>NZ_QVRA01000059.1:0-2500 GCF_003591655.1 Sphingobium terrigena | reverse complement strand
TGTATCAAGCAAGCTTAAGCCGTTAGGTGTAGGCGCAGCGAAAGCGAGTCTGAATAGGGCGACAGAGTTTGATGCATTAGACCCGAAACCCGGCGATCTATGCATGACCAGGTTGAAGGTGCGGTAACACGCACTGGAGGACCGAACCGTTCAATGTTGAAAAATTGTCGGATGAGTTGTGCTTAGGGGTGAAAGGCCAATCAAGCCGGGAAATAGCTGGTTCTCCGCGAAATCTATTGAGGTAGAGCGTCGAATGATTGCCGTTGGGGGTAGAGCACTGGATGGTTGCGGGGGTCGCGAGATCTACCAACACTAACCAAACTCCGAATACCAACGAGTCTAGTTCGGCAGACAGACGGCGGGTGCTAAGGTCCGTCGTCAAAAGGGAAACAGCCCTAACCTACAGCTAAGGTCCCCAAGTCATCACTAAGTGGGAAAGCATGTGGGATTTCCAAAACAACCAGGAGGTTGGCTTAGAAGCAGCCATCCTTTAAAGAAAGCGTAACAGCTCACTGGTCTAAACAAGAGATCCTGCGGCGAAGATGTAACGGGGCTAAAGTGATGCACCGAAGCTTAGGGTGTGCAGTTTACTGCACGCGGTAGCGGAGCGTTCCGTAGGCCGTTGAAGCGATCTGGTAATGGGTCGTGGAGGTATCGGAAGTGCGAATGCAGACATGAGTAGCGATTAACAGTGTGAGATGCACTGTCGCCGAAATTCCAAGGGTTCCTGCTTAAAGCTAATCTGAGCAGGGTAAGCCGGCCCCTAAGACGAGCCCGAAGGGGGTAGTCGATGGGAACCACGTTAATATTCGTGGGCCTGGAGGTGTGTGACGGATGGTGTAACTGGTCAGGGCTTATTGGATTGCTCCTGGCTGGGAAATCGTCCCAGGAAATAGCCCCTCCGTATAGACCGTACCCTAAACCGACACAGGTGGAATGGTAGAGTATACCAAGGCGTTTGAGAGAAGTATCCTGAAGGAACTCGGCAAATTGCCTCCGTACCTTCGGAAGAAGGAGGCCCCACATAAGCGCAAGCTCTTGTGGGGGGCACAGGCCAGGGGGTAGCGACTGTTTAGCAAAAACACAGGGCTCTGCTAAGTCGGCTTCAAGACGACGTATAGGGCCTGACGCCTGCCCGGTGCCTGAAGGTTAAGAGGAGGTGTGCAAGCACTGAATTGAAGCCCAGGTAAACGGCGGCCGTAACTATAACGGTCCTAAGGTAGCGAAATTCCTTGTCGGGTAAGTTCCGACCTGCACGAATGGCGTAACGACTTCCCCACTGTCTCCAGGATATGCTCAGCGAAATTGAATTCTCCGTGAAGATGCGGAGTACCCGCGGTTAGACGGAAAGACCCCGTGCACCTTTACTGCAACTTCAGAGTGGCATTAGGAAAGAGCTGTGTAGCATAGGTGGGAGGCTTTGAAGCATTGACGCCAGTTGATGTGGAGCCATAGGTGAAATACCACCCTGCTGTTTTCTGATGTCTAACCTCGCACCGTTATCCGGTGCAGGGACCCTCTGTGGTGGGTAGTTTGACTGGGGCGGTCGCCTCCTAAAGAGTAACGGAGGCGCGCGATGGTGGGCTCAGGACGGTTGGAAACCGTCTGTTAGAGTGCAATGGCATAAGCCCGCCTGACTGCGAGACTGACAAGTCGAGCAGAGACGAAAGTCGGTCATAGTGATCCGGTGGTCCCTCGTGGAAGGGCCATCGCTCAACGGATAAAAGGTACGCCGGGGATAACAGGCTGATGATTCCCAAGAGCTCATATCGACGGAATCGTTTGGCACCTCGATGTCGGCTCATCACATCCTGGGGCTGGAGCAGGTCCCAAGGGTTTGGCTGTTCGCCAATTAAAGTGGTACGTGAGCTGGGTTCAGAACGTCGCGAGACAGTTTGGTCCCTATCTGCCGTGGGCGTCGAAATTTGAGAGGAGTTGACCCTAGTACGAGAGGACCGGGTTGAACATACCTCTGGTGTACCTGTCGTCACGCCAGTGGCGCAGCAGGGTAGCTATGTATGGACGGGATAACCGCTGAAAGCATCTAAGCGGGAAGCCTCCCTCAAGATAAGATTTCTTAGGACCGTGGAAGACCACCACGTTGATAGATCGGATGTGGAAGTGCGGTAACGCATGGAGCTAACCGATACTAATTGTCCTATTCGCGCTTAAACGGTTCAGCAATGAACCGCAGAGTCCCACCATCAATGACAGCTCTGGAAACAGAAGCCTCAAACATGGTCGGTTGTTAAGCCAGCTAGAAATATCACTCACCCAAAATGTGTCTGTTGGCGCATTTTCCAGGTAAAATGCTTAAAACGTGCACGGTATCGATTGAAAACCCCTTATATGCGCCTGCTTCATTGCTTGGTGACCATAGCGTCTGTGACCCACCCGATCCCATCCCGAACTCGGCCGTGAAACCTGACTGCGCCGATGGTACTATTGCTCAAGCACTGGAAGAGTAGGGCGTCGCCAGGCATTGAAGCACGCGCATATA
>NZ_QVRA01000058.1 GCF_003591655.1 Sphingobium terrigena | reverse complement strand
ACGCGACCACCCATAGGGTCCAAATGGACCAAGAGACTTCCGAGCTCATCATGCGTGTCATCGCGCGCGCGCCGCAATGGCTTCGCCACGACCTGTCGTCAAAGGACCTCAACGCCCGTGGACGGGCCGAAGAAACACTCGCCGCCATGATCGTCGATGCGCTGTCGCACGGAACGCCGCTGGAGCCGGAAGGTTAAGCTTCGCGTGGGACCCTCCCATGGAGCATCTGTTTCGATGGGACGCCTTCTCCTCCCTGCCCTGCTTGTCGCCGCTGTTCCGACCGCAGCCTGCGCATCGGACAGCGAGCAGCTGACCATATATTGCGACGGCGGTCGAACCTTCCTTGCCAAGATCAGCCGGGATGGCGCGCTCGTAACGATCGGGAGACGGACGGTCGCGCTCAGGCCACGGGACTCATCGCTTGGGCGACGGTTTGAAGCAACAGGCGCTGCCCTGATCATAGATGGCGAGATGGTCGCTTTGGTACTCGATAACGATATCGATTTTCGAAACTGCCGGGTGAACCCGCCTGGTTCCTAGCTTCGGAACGCCGGATGAACGTCACCAGCCTGATCTCTCCTGTTTCGAGTGCTGGTAAACAGACATCTGCTTCTCTTTGATGGTCCCCGATTCGGAATGCGAACACGGCGAACAGCGACCGAATGATTTGGCGATTTCGATTCGGGCATCGCCCCTCGATTTTCTCTCGCGCTCGATATTTTGTGAACTCACGATCGCGTCGCGAAACGATTCAGGGAATCCATGACGTTGGATCCGTCGGATGCCCCAAGCAGGACCTCGTTCACCCCGAAACATGCGCTCGACTAACTTGACAGTCCGGGGAGTCATGGAGAACAGGAAGGGAACACACTGTTAGACCGATGAGACCAAGGAATGCCCCGCAATGCCATCCTCGAGGATTTGCGTTCGTCGATCGCCCATGTGACGGGCGATGGGCGCCGTCATGGCGTCCATCCTTTCGGCCTTGACGATATCGACGATCATCTGCCCGGAAATGGTCTTGCAACCGGCGCATTGCATGAGGTTCTGGGCTCTCCCGACATTTGCGACGACGCAGCCGCAACGATATTCATCGCAGGCATATTGGCGCGCATGGAAGGCCCGGTTTTCTGGTGTCTGCGCTGGCGCGATTTGTTCACCCCTGCCCTCGACCTTGCAGGCCTTCATCCTGACCGCCTGACCATCGTCGAGCCTGGCGATGACAAGGGCGCGCTGATCGCGATGGAAGATTGCCTGCGCGTGGCTGGCGTCGCCGGCGTTGTGGGCGAGGTCTCAAAGCTCTCGACGACCGCGTCGAAACGGCTTCAGCTTGCTGCCGAAGGGTCCGGGGTGACTGCGTTCATCCTGCGTCGCGCCGCCAAGGCGGACGCACTGATCGAGGGCTCTGCAGCACAGACCCGATGGCGTGTTACGGCATCACCGAGCGCAGATCTGGGCATCCCTGCCCTTGCCCGCCCGCGCTGGTCGGTCGCGCTCGAGCGCGTCCGCGGCGCAGAACCTAAAAGCTGGATAGTGGAGGCCTGCGATGCGCAGGGTCGTCTCGCTCTACCTGCCATACTGGTCGACAGACCGGATCAGCAGGAAGCGTGGCGTATCGCCGTCTGAGGCGAACGCAGCGCCATCCCGGCCGCCGCTTGTCACGGCCATAGAATCGCACGGTCGCAAGCTGATCGCGGCGGTGGACGTGCTTGGCCGCAGCCTTGGCATCACGCCCAGCATGAGCGTCACCAAGGCAAGGACCCTGGTGCCCGATCTTGACGTGCTCGATGCAGACGAAGCGGCCGACGCGCAAGGGCTTGAGCGGCTCGCCTTGTGGGCAGGGCAGCGCTACGCCCCCTTCGTCGCGGTCGATTACCCCGATGGCCTATGGCTCGACATCAGCGGATGCAGCGAACTGTTCGGCGGCGAGGAAGCGCTGGTCAAGGACCTGTTCCGCCGGGTGAACGGCTCGGGCCTTACAGCACAGATCGCTGTTGCTGACACGGCAGGCTGCGCGCATGCGGTCGCGCGCCATGTCCCTGCCGGTCGCCCGGTTATCATTGTTCCTGGAGACCAGAAGAAGGCGGTCGGCCTCCTACCCCTTGCCGCCCTGCGCATCCCGGCAAAAGTGGCAAGCGATCTGCACAAGATGGGCTTCACCCGGATCGAGCAACTCATTGCCGAGCCGCGCGGTCCCATTGCGCGCCGCTACGGACATGAACTCTACCGCCGCCTCGACCAGGCCCTTGGCCATGCGCCAGAGGCGATGGCCCCGATCTTCCCGCCGTCACTGCCCCAGGCGCGCCGCGGGCTTCTTGAACCCATCGGTACGGCCGACGCCATCGCGAAGGTCATCGGCGATCTCACCGACGACATTTGCGCTGCGTTGATGCGGGACGGTACCGGCGCGCGGCGCCTCGACCTCCATTGCGAACGGGTCGATGGCCAATATCAGTCCGTCAGGATCGGGATGGCATCTCCTACAAGGGATGCCCGGCATCTGACAAAGCTCCTGGTTCCCAGGATCGAGCGGATAGATCCAGGCCTTGGGATCGAGACCATGATCCTGATCGCGCCGATCGTCGAACCACTCCGCAGCGCACAGGCTGATCTTGCAGGCGATACGCATCGCGGCCCGGACCTTGGTGCCCTTATCGACGCGCTGGCGAACCGTTTCGGCTATGACCGGCTGTACGGCACGACGCCCTGCTCGTCCGCCATGCCCGAACGCACGGTCAAGCGAACAATGGCGCTGCGCGAGGGTGCGGATCGGCGCTGGAACGCTGTCCTGCCGCGCCCGGGCCGCATGATCGACCCGCCTGAGCCGGTCCAGGTGATCGCGATGATGCCGGACCATCCGCCTGCCCAGTTCGTCTGGCGGGGCAAGCGGCGCAAGGTAGTTCAGGCCGATGGTCCCGAACGCCTCCAGGGCGAATGGTGGCGCGCCAAGGGCCTGGAAGCCGACAGCCCCTATCTCGTGCGCGACTATTTCCAGGTCGAGGTCGAAGGTGGCGGGCGCTACTGGCTGTTCCGCTTGGGCGACGGCCAATGGTCGTCGACCGGACCCATGGCCTGGTTCATCCATGGCGCCTTCGCATGAGCCTTGCCGATCAGCGCTATGTCGAGTTGCAGGCGACGAGCCATTTCAGCTTCCTGCGCGGTGCATCCTCGCCTGAGGAACTGCTGACCGCAGCTGCCATGCTGGGCATGCCTGCCATCGGCATCGTGGATCGCAATAGTCTGGCGGGATTGGTGCGCGCCTGGGACGCTGGCCGTTCGACGGGCGTGCGCGTCATCAACGGCTGCAGGCTGGATCTTTCCTGTGGCACCGGCCTGCTTATCTATCCCACCGATCGCGCAGCCTATGGTCGCCTTTGCCGGCTATTGACGCTCGGCAAATCGCGCGCCGGCAAAGGAAGCTGCGAACTCCATTGGGATGATGTCGCGACATGGAGCGAGGGGCTGATCGCCATCCTTATCCCCAATAGCGATGACGCAAAAACGCAGGCGGACCTCGTCAGCGTCTCATCGATCTTTCAGGAACGCAGCTACCTCGCGCTGACCCTACAGCGGCAACCCGGCGATGCGTTGCGGTTGCGGCGCCTGACACAGATGGCACAGCAGGCGCGCGTCGCGACCGTCGCCACCGGCGATGTCCTCTACCACACGCCCGAGCGCCGGATGCTGCAGGATGTGGTGACCTGCATCCGCGAGAAATGCACGATCGACGATCTGGGCGAGCGACGCGAGCAGATCGCAGACCGGCACCTTAAGGACGCCGACGAGCTGGACCGGCTGTTCGTGCGCTATCTTGGGGACACAGGGCCAGTTCGGCGAAGTGTCGCTATCGCCGAGCAATGCCGCTTTTCCCTTGAAGAGTTGCGCTATCAATATCCCGATGAAATCGGTAAAAGCGGGCGTACACCGCAGCAGGAACTTGAGCGCCTTACCTGGGCAAAAGCCCCTGCCCGCTATCCAGACGGCATCGACGACAAGACAAGGGCCCAGCTGGAGCATGAGCTGCGTCTCATCGCCCAGCTTGATTACGCACCCTATTTTCTGACGGTCCACGCGATCGTCGATTTTGCGCGCTCGAAAGACATTTTGTGCCAGGGCCGGGGATCGGCCGCGAACTCGGCGGTCTGCTACTGCCTTGGCATCACCTCGATCGATCCGGTGCGCACCGAACTGCTGTTCGAACGGTTCGTGAGCGCCGAGCGACGCGAGCCGCCCGATATCGATGTCGATTTCGAGCATGAGCGGCGCGAGGAGGTGATCCAATGGATCTACGAGACCTATGGCCGCAACCATAGTGCGTTGACTGCCGTGATCTCCCGCTTCCGTACCAAAGGCGCGATCCGTGAGGTCGGCAAGGCGCTTTGCCTGTCGACCGATGTCACCGACGCGCTGTCAGGACAGGTCTGGGGCTGGAGCCGCGAGGGTGTGCAAGACCGCCATGTCGCCGAGCTCAATCTTGATATGACCGATCGCCGCCTTGCCCTCACGCTGGAGCTGTCGCGTCTGCTCATGGATACGCCGCGCCATTCCTCGCAGCATCCCGGCGGCTTCGTGCTGACCCGCGACCGGCTCGACGAGTTGGTGCCGATCGAACCTGCCCGCATGGATGATCGCCAGATCATCGAATGGGACAAGGATGATATCGACCTTATGGGGTTTATGAAGGTCGATGTGCTGGCATTAGGCATGCTCAGCTGCATGCGACGCGGCTTCGATCTCCTGCGCGAGGAGAAGGACATCCACCTCGACCTAGCCACGATACCGGCCGAAGACCCGGCAACCTATGCGATGATCCGCAAGGCTGACACGCTTGGCGTCTTCCAGATCGAAAGCCGGGCGCAGATGGCGATGCTGCCCCGTATCAAGCCAAGGACATTCTATGACCTGGTCGTCGAGGTCGCCATCGTTCGGCCCGGCCCCATCCAGGGCGACATGGTCCACCCATATCTAAGGCGCCGCGAAGGCAAGGAAAAGGTCAGCTATCCCAGGCCGGAGCTGCGCCGGGTCCTTGAAAAGACGCTCGGCGTCCCGCTCTTTCAGGAGCAGGCGATGCGGGTCGCCATTGAGTGTGCCGGGTTCACCGCCAGCGAGGCGGACCTTTTGCGGCGGGCGATGGCGACGTTCAAGCTGACCGGCGGGGTCAGCCATTTTCGCGACAAGCTCATCGGCGGCATGGTCGAACGCGGCTATGAGCAGGCTTTTGCCGAACAGACCTTCAAGCAGATCGAAGGCTTTGGCTCCTATGGCTTCCCCGAAAGCCATGCCGCAAGCTTCGCGCTCATCGTCTATGCCTCCTCCTGGCTTAAATGCCATCATCCAGATGTCTTCTGTGCGGCGTTGTTGAACGCCCAGCCCATGGGCTTTTATGCACCAGCCCAAATCGTCCGCGACGCACGCGAACATGGCGTTGAGGTCCGCCCGGTCGATGTGAACCATAGTCGCTGGGACTGCACGCTTGAAGTGGGGAACCGGCGGTACAAGGCCGTGCGCCTTGGGCTGCGTATGGTCCGCGATCTTGCCAATCCGGACGGCGCGGCGATCGTCTCGGCCCGCGGCGCAGAGCCCTATGCTTCAGTGGAAGAAATCCAGCGCAGAGCCGGCGTGGGTGCTGGTGCGCTCGATCGGATCGGCGATGCTGATGGCTTCGGCTCGCTCCGGCACAGCCGTCGCACTGGCCTGTGGGATGTGAAAGGGTTGCGCGACAGCCCCCTGCCCCTTTTTGCCGCAGCAGACGAGCGCGAGGGGAAGCTCCGCGCCGAAGCGGTCGAACCCGAGGTCGCGCTCTCGCCGATGGCGGAAGGCCAGGAGGTAGTGGAAGACTATCGCAGCTTCGCGCTATCGCTCCGCGCCCATCCGGTAACCTTTCTCAGGGAGGATTTGGCAGCGAGGAAGATGGTCCCGTGCGCGGCGCTTTCTGACATCCGCGATGGTCGCTGGGTCAATCTTGCAGGGATCATCATGGTGCGGCAGCGGCCCGGCTCTGCCAAGGGTATCATGTTCATCACCATCGAGGACGAGACCGGGATCGCAAATCTTGTAGTGTGGACCAAAGTGTTCGAGGCCAATCGCGGCACTGTCCTTGGCGCATCCATGCTCGGCGTGCGCGGTCAGGTCCAGAAAGAAGGCGAGGTCATTCACGTCATTGCCCAACGGCTCGAAAATCTGTCTGGATTACTGGCAAGCGTGGGCGAACGGAGCGATCTTTCCAACGTCTTCCGCCCGGCGCGCGGCGATGGCGCGAAGAGTGGCGGCGGACCTGATCCCCGGGACCCGGACAGCAAATTGCTCGGTCG
>NZ_QVRA01000057.1 GCF_003591655.1 Sphingobium terrigena | reverse complement strand
ACGGACGGACCCGCTCCCACTGCTCGTCGCTTAATCCGTGTCGATCCAAGATGGCGCTCCCTTCGCCAGTCTTGAATCCGATCTGCGCGGAAAAGGGAATCCCCTAATTGTCCACAGGCCTTAGGGTAACGAATGCCGGTCGGCCCTTTTCGATAGCTTGGCGCATCATGGCCCGAGATGTTGGACAAGTCGCCGCCCCAGAGAGCAAACGACAGTTCTGGCCGATCACATCGGACTCAGCGTAGCCGCTTAACCGTTCGAAGGCATCATTGACAGCGATGATGGCGTTTTCGGCTCTCGCATCCGTCACG
Organism: Sphingobium terrigena; assembly: GCF_003591655.1. GTDB lineage: Bacteria > Pseudomonadota > Alphaproteobacteria > Sphingomonadales > Sphingomonadaceae > Sphingobium > Sphingobium terrigena. Next base: position 6,578 of record NZ_QVRA01000057.1, on the reverse strand, counting down.
ATAGTGGCGAGCGGCGAGTGGCGGCTTGACCGTATCAACTCGTCTCGCAGCCGTTGTCCCTGCAAAGCGAATTGCGCAGGATCCGTCATCTGATCAGAGGGCACCGTCATCTCGTGTGCTCACAAAAACGCCATATGGTGGTAGTCGCATCCGTTAATAGTCTGGACAGGCAAGAGCATTCCGATCTGAACAAGAACCTGGCGGGCGGGCCGTGCTTTCGATCGCGTTCGTATCACATCGCGAATAACAGAGCCATTATGTCTAGGTCGAACAGACGATGTGATACAGCGAGCGCACCTCAGCAAACATGTCTGGGATTTCATGCTGCATTATCCAGCAACAGCAGAAAGCAAAGCGAGACCGCTCGCGAGTTCGCTCGTTCCAGATCAATAGTCCATGGCCGGTGAAGGCGTGGGTTTATCATCCTTCTGCGACTCTACGACGAATGCTTTGGTGGAGATAAGAAGCAATGCAACCGAAGCCGCGTGCTCGAGCGCGGGGCACACCACTTTGCTTATCATTCGCTGTCACGAAAGCGAACCTAAATGGTCAGAATTTAATGGCGCGCAATCGGCATTGCATGCTGGCGACGCTTACGTTCGGTCGGCGGAGGATTGAGTTCTTTCAAACCCCTGGCCATGTTGAGATGGCCTGTAACGATCGGCACGAGGCTTGTGGCGAAGCTTTTGAGGGCTGGTACGTCGCCATCGGTGGCATAAGCGCTAAATCTATGGATGGCGACAACCTTTATTGCGAGTCGTTTGCTGGGAACCAACGTGTATCGTGCAGATTTTACTCTTACTTTATAACCAAGGAGGCCGAAGATGGCAGAGCCACAGTTCACCGATGCGATCGCTTTGCTGAAGGCAGACCACCGAAAGGTCGAAGACCTGTTCGAGAAATTCGAGAAATCGACTTCCGCGGGGCGGAAGCAGGCCTTGGCACAGGAAATCTGCGTCGAGCTCAAGGTCCACACGTTGATCGAGGAGGAGATCTTCTATCCTGCCTTCCGCGGTCTGATCGAGGATGATACCCTCGACGAAGCTTATGTCGAGCATGATGGTGCGAAGGTCCTGATCAACGACATCGAGGCAGGCTCTCCCGACGATGATTTCTATGACGCCAAGGTCAAAGTTCTCTCTGAAGAAATCAAACATCATGTTCATGAAGAGGAAATGCCGTCGGAGGGCATGTTTGCCCAATGTCGCAAAACCGATGTTGATTTAGTCGCACTGCGCGATCAAATGGTCGGCCGAAAGACGCAACTGCTTAATCTGGCTAAGACATCAGGACTGCCTTCGGCTAAGCCAACGGTCGTCAAACTAGTCACGGCATAGTTGTTTCCGCCGCGCCTCGGCGGCGTGGACGCCTTCGGTGAGCATGGAGGACGAAGCATTGATGGCCGCCGCCACGAATTTGGCGATGGCGATCCCGATATTGGCGAACAGTGCATCGTGCAGAACGATGTTCTCACGGGATCTGCCCGACAGATCAGCCAGGGCGCTCGACCAGGATAGGGCTGGACTGGAGCAATCAAGCCAGATGGGCGGTATTGCAGCGACCATTTTGGCGGTTTTCGTCACTAGGTCCGGTGTCCTGTCCAGATCCTTGAAGTCGATAGGCATCATCGCTAAGCCTACCTAATAGCAGGCGGCAACGGCGGGAATCGTCCAGCTGACGTCGCTCAGGGGCTGAAATGGCTGAGCCGAGGAGAAATGCGCGCCATCCCCATTGCCCGGGATCGCTGCGATCGCGACCTTTCCGTAGCTCAGCCTCCGCCCTTCATGGTCGGGGTCGGAATGAAAGGCATCCATCCGCTCCAGTTCGCGCTTGGCGGTGCTGCTGATTTGCCCCATCCAAATCGGTCCACCGAGGATCAATGTGCCATGGGCGAGAATTTTCTCGCGAAGCGCCGGCCATGCGTCGCCATGGACTTCGTCGGACGTGACGCCAGCCTTGATATCGGAGGCCGCGACGCTAACGAATTCGCTGATTCTCACGTTATGCTGATTGAAGGTTTTTGCTAGCACCGCGATTATGGCATCGGATGCGCTAGCTTTGTGAATGTCTGCTTTCAGCGTGCAGGTTGAGCGCAAAGGCTTTGAGGGCCATCGATCATCTCCTTGGGATCGGGAACCGTGTCTAGGTGCCCGCCGAATGCGACCGCCCGTTTGTCATGGAGAGAACTCCTGACCTCTCAATGTGTTCTTGAGGCGAAGGAGATAATGCAATGAGCGATACCGCCCCAATGATCCATGAGGATGCGCTGCCCGGCCACGAAAGCAGGCTGAACCCCAAGCCGCAATGGCAGCCCCGCTTCAACGGCTCGGATCGCCTTGCCGGAAAAGTCGCCATCATCACCGGTGCCGACAGCGGGATCGGACGAGCGGTCGCCGCGCTCTATGCGCGCGAAGGTGCTGACATAGCGATAGTCTATCTGCTGGAAGATGATGACGCGGCGGAAACGAAGCGCATCGTGGAAATGGAGGGGCGCAAGGCCATTACGATCTGCGGCGATATTGGCGAGCCCGCCTTTGCAGATGAGATTGTCGCTCGTACGCTGGAGGCCTTCGGCAGGATCGACATTGTTGTCAACAATGCGGGTGAACAGCATCCCGACAAGGACATAACGGACATTAGCGAAGATCAGCTACGTCGCACCTTCCAGACCAACATTTTCGGCATGTTTTTCCTGGTACAAGCCGCGCGTCCCCATTTGAAGGCGGGCGCGGCCATCATAAATTGCACCAGCGTGACCATGTATCAGGGCAGTTCAGAGCTGTTGGATTATAGCGCAACGAAGGGCGCCATCACCGCCTTCACCCGGTCTCTGTCCGAAAATCTGGTAAGTGATGGGATACGCGTAAACGCCGTCGCACCTGGGCCAATCTGGACCCCGCTCAATCCCTGCGGCGGTGCAAGCCCGGAAAAACTGGAGAATTTTGGCGAAGGGACACCGATGGGACGCCCCGGCCAGCCTAATGAGGTCGCCCCGGCCTTCCTTTTCCTCGCCTGCGAGGATGCCAGCTACATGTCAGGCCAGGTGTTGCATCCAAATGGTGGGACGATCGTGAATGGATGAACCCGTAAACCTGCCCCTCTCACGACCTTTGATGGCCGATTTTCAGATCCCAGCTGCGTTTCGTCCGCTCTTCGTGGGGCGCATCCATTCGGGCCGATTAAGATCAGGCAGTCGATGCCTGCTCCTTGCACCCAAAATCGGCCAGCGGAATTAAATTTCGGGCGCTCGGCATGGTTCGTGCGCAGCTGTCAGAATGTTTCAAGCAGCCGAGGTATCTGTGGCAGTAACTCGCGGGCCAAGAAACCAATGGTGCCAATTTCACTCGCCGTAAGTTGGCCAGCGGCTCCGTGTATCGAAACACCCCAAGCTATGGCCACAAAGGGTGATGTCCCCCGGGCGATCAGGCCGCCGATGATGCCGGCAAGAACATCGCCCGATCCGCCAATGCCGAGCCCGGGACAGCCGCCGGTGAAATGCAGTATCGGGGTCCCAGGGCCGGCGATCCAGGTTTCCGGCCCCTTGAGCGCTACAAAGGCGCCCGTCCTTTGCACGAGATCGGCTAGCATAGCTGCAGGATTGTCAGTGATGGCCTGCGGATCGCATCCAATGAGTCGGGCCATCTCACCATGATGCGGCGTGAGAACGAGCGGCAACCTGGCAGCAGCTGTCGCCAGTTCGCCCGGATCAGCACAGGTGAGCGCCCCAGCATCAAGCAGAAGGGCCGGTGGCGATAGAGCCAGAAGGCCTTGAACCAACTGGCCCGTCTCGCTGGTAGCACTCATACCGGGTCCTACCAGCAGCACATCACACTGCGGTACAAGATCGGCCAGGACCGCTACGGCCTCCTGAGCAATCTCGCCGTCATCGCGCATCGGCAGACCAACCATGGCAGCTTCGGGGACCAATACGCCCAGAGTCAATGCGACCGCCTCGACAGTGGCCATCTGTAATTTGCCTGCACCCGCGCGCAGTACTGCTTCGCCGGTCAGGGCAAGTGCCCCGGGAACGAAGCGCGCCCCGCCGACCAGAAGGACGCGTCCCCTGCTATTCTTGTCGACGCCGCTCTCGATGTTGGGAAGGGGGTGGGCGGCGCGCCAATCCCCATCAAGAGCAACTATTTCGGTCATCCCCTGGCAACCGCGGGAAGATCAGGCGCATCAGTCACCGGCACAACCTGCACATCATCAGGCACCACGACGTTATAGCGCTGGAGAACAAGATTGCCCTGGCGCCCCGCTTGTGGATCGAAGCGGTATTCAGTGACTGAGCAGTTAGCGACGTCCCCCTCGCTATCGATGTTCAGAATCTGAGCTTCATCCATATTTTCGATAATGTAGCGCAGGCACAAGACGACCACCTGGTGCGCAAAGATCATGACCCTTTGACCCGGATAATGAAGAGATACCGTATCCATGAGGGCTCGGAGACGAAAGATGACATCACACCAACTCTCGCCCCCGGGCGGACGGTGATAGAATTTCCCGAGCGTTTGGCGAAAGGCGGCTTGCTGCGGCTCGAGCTTTGCCACGCCGCCGGTGGTAAGGCCGTCAAGGATACCAAACTCCTTCTCTCGTAGCCGCTCGTCGCTGCAGACGGGCTCGTGCATTGCAGCGCCGCCCGCGCCCCTAAATAGCTTGGCCGTCTGAACGGCCCGGCGATAGGGTGATGAGAGGATCACATCGGGGAGCGGACCCATTGCGCCACTGGCGAACCATCGACCAAGCGCCTTGGCCTGTTCCACGCCCAGGTCACTAAGCGGAACATCGACATCCCTCCCTTCCAATGCGATGCGATCAAGTGCGGCGTCATGGGCAGCGTCGCGGGCGACATTACCGGCGCTTTGTCCATGACGTACAATCCAGAGGTGCGAGGGCCAGGGCGGACGATCATCATTCATGGTCAGATCAATGCCTTTCGGCATCTTCCAGTTCCTACGATATGTCGATGGACGTTTTCTCTGCGGCGCTTACCAGCGGACGCCGCACGGTCGGCGCACCTAGATCCTATTGTAAGGCCATTAATTGACGATAGTCTGGAGGACCGTGCGTGCATGGCTAGCCCACATTTTTCGAACGCTATTATCCCTCAGGAAGCAATGCGTTGATTCAAGTTAGCCAAATTTGCCTCTCATCTACTGGAACGGGAAACGAATTCAAGAATTGTGGAGCCATGCCCCGCTATCATCTCAATTTGTTCAACAGCGCCGACACCTATGATGAGGACGGTCGTGAGTTCGAGGATCTGGCCGCCGCGAAAGATGAGGCGATACGCAGCTCTCGCGATCTTATGGCCGAACATGTCAAAGCCGGTGAACCCATTGACCTTGGTCATTATATTGAGGTCGCAGATGACGAGGGGAAGGTTTTGGCCACCATCGATTTCCGGGAGCTCATCACGATAACCGACAGCAGGGCAACTGCAGTCTAGCGACCAGGCTCGCACTGTATCTCCAGCAGGCGAGGGAAGGATCGGCATGTTGCGTGTCAACAAAGAGACAGTGAGCGGCAGGAGGAGGAAATCAACAACCTCACACATCCATCAGACCTTGGTCAGTTTGTCCAGCGTCTGCTGGCGCGTTCGCGCCTGACCCATGAAGAGCAGAGCGCTATTCTGGCCCTTCCAACGCGCGAGTTCGAGGTGCGCGCCAGGCAGGATTTTGTGCCGCTGGGCGAAGAGACAGATTATTGTTGTTATATCGCGTCTGGCCTTGTCGCGCGGGTTGGTCAGGTAAAAAATGGAACCCGGCAAACTACCGCACTTCATATCCCAGGTGACATGGCAGATCTCCATTCTGCAGTTCGACCTATCGGGATTGGCGGACTTACCGCATTGACAGATACACAGATCCTGCGCGTACCCCACGCCGCTGTACGGACGTTAGGGAGGGATTTTCCAGCGATCGCAGAGGCATTCTGGAGGGACTGCATTTTTGATGCCGCCATTCTTATGCAGTGGGCGGTCAATCTCGGCCGGAAAGACGCGCGGTCACGGCTCGCTCACATTCTCTGCGAGCTGGCAATTCGATATGGAGGCGGGCGAGGAGCGCCGCTTCTCGAATTCAACCTGCCGATGGTTCAGGAGCAGCTAGGCGATGCAGCAGCCCTGACGTCCGTTCATGTGAACAGGAGCCTCCGAACCCTGCGAAACGAAGGCCTGGTTACGGTTAGAGGCGGCATCGTCAAAATTCATGACTGGGACCATCTCAAGCAGGCAGGTGAGTTCGACCCGACCTACCTTGTTGCCGACACCGTCCCTGATCGACAGAAGCGATTGGTCTTCCAATAGCGCGCCATCGGTTCTTCGGCTGAGACACGGCTCGTAATCGAGCGGCGGCTTTGAAAATGAAGTCATGCCATCCCTCGAGCCTAAGATGGGCTCTAAGAGCGAAGCCCTTTTGCGTCCTTCCAAATCAGCGCCAATCCGGCTGCTGGATCGTATCGCTCCGGTGAGGGCCGCCTTGCGGTGATTGGCTGATATTTTGACATGGCACCGGTGCAAGCGCCGGTGTTTGCACCGATACTAAGGACGGTGCGATGAGTCAGATCACGGTAATTTC
>NZ_QVRA01000056.1 GCF_003591655.1 Sphingobium terrigena | reverse complement strand
CACATCGGCGGCGCGGGTCTCCCGGATCGGCTTCCCGTTGTCCATGGTCTCGGCCAGCGCGAGCAGCTCGAGATTGTCCTCGAGCCGGTCAGCCACGCGATTGAGGATCCTTGCGCGCTCGGCAGGGGCCATGCGCGCCCAGCCCTCCTTCGCCCGGTGAGCAGCGTCCAGCGCTGCCTCCACATCCTCTGGCGAAGACTTGGCGATCTCGGCCAGCTGCCGGCCGTTGATCGGACTATGGTCCGTAAAATATTCCCCGCGAATGGGTTCCACCCATCGGCCGCCAATGAAGTTGCCGTAGCGTGACGGTGCGTGACCCTTCGCCCGGACGGTGTCGATCGCTTGCTGGAACATGAAACGTCTCCGCTATACATGGCCGGGCCCCCAGGTGTGCGGCACCGCGAACCCGATATTCTCCCTCGCAGGAGGGCTGAGTTGGGGTGTGCGAGCTGACGACTTTGCGAAGTATTGGGATTGTTACGTAGCTGCTGGGCGACCAATCCGAGGGCGGGATGATGCGCCGCGGATCGGACGCTAGAAGCAGTGTATCGGGGCCGAACGCCGACACCGGCGTCAACGTCAGTAATAATCGGCGAGCGTCAGCAGCCGCACGATACCGGATCCGTCGACGAGCCTAACGTGCGTGCCGGCAGGACGAAAACGCCAGCGCCAAAGCTCGCCGCGGGCGTAGCTGGCATCGATTGGCCGCCCGTCGACACGGATAATCTTGTCCCCGATCGACCAGCCGCTCTTCTCGGCCGGACTATGGGCCGCGACATGGGCGACGGTCAGACCAGACGGCGAAACCGCCAGGCCGAGGCCTGAGCGGTCTTTCAACATCGGAAGCCTGCGCTTTGGCGGAGCTGGGCGCAGCCACAGCCTTCCCGCAGTAATATCCATGATGACATCGCATTGGGCGATGAGTGGCAATCCGATGCTGCCCACCGCGCTATCGGATTGCCAATGATCCAGGGCCGCCACCGGAACCGCGGCGCTGCGCACTCCGCCGATATCGATATCGTCGAGGACGAAAGCGGTGACGGTCTGAACCCCATCCAGGCTTCCCAGCGCGGCGGTCGACCGGGCTTTGCCGGCGAGGAGATTCTGCGCGGCCACAAAGGCGGTGGACAGCATGAGCGCATTTGCACTCCCGAGATCGAAGATGAGCTGCACGGGGCTTCCGCCCCCGATAGACGCGGCGACCAGGAGCTCGCGACGTGTCCCATGCGTCAGAGGGAGGCGACGCCAGCCGCTCCCACCGGCAAAACTCCCCGTCGGGGCGAAGCCGATCCGATCCTGCGTGAAGTCGAGGGCGACACAGCGCCCGGCGAGGATGTCCTCACCCAGGACCAGATCGATCGGGCGGCCGAATGCCGACGATATTGCCGCAAGGTCGCTCACGATGGCGAACGGCAAGCGCCTACGATCGTCGGCGACGGTGAGGGCAACGTCGCTGATCTCGGTGACTTCGACGCGGCCGCCGGTGCCGCGAATGATACGTTTCCCGGATGGGGCGATGCCCAGCCTCTTCACCAGGCGCGTATTGATGATCGAAGCGGCGCTTCCGCTGTCCAGAATGGCGCGGACGGGACTACCGGCCACGTCTGCGGAGATCATCAGCGTATCGCCCATCGCTATCTCCGCAGGCGTCCACGCAAAGGAACCCCACCCTTCGCCTGTGCGGGTGAGAGCCGCCAGAGGGCCGGCAACGGACGAGGCGCCCACAAGCGACGCAGCCGACAGGCTGCGCGCGAGAAGCGTTCGACGATCCATCGCGTCGTAATCGTCTCCGTCGTTTTCCAATCAGCCCTGCCTGCTTCTGGGAGACAGCCCGTACGACGATCAAAGCCGCACCGGGGGTCTCATCGCCCGGTATGATAGTTCGCATGCCGCGCCCGACGGCGGGCATCCGTAACAAAACGTATATTCCCCGAGCGGCACGAACGGCACTTCTGCCGACATCTTGAGACCGACCGAAGTCTTGCGGTCCAACCCATCGAATTCTCCGAGGAGCCTATCATGAAAAACGTGTTTCGTAGCAAAACTGGCCTGATCGTCCCCGCCATCGCTGTGCTAGTCGCTATCTCGGCGACACAGGCCTGGGCGGACGAGGCCCCGCCCGTGCCGGCCAAAGTGGTCAAGCACCAAAACCACGAGGCGCATCAGACCCATCAGGCAGGGATGAAGCATGGCGCGAGACAGATGCACGACGAGATGATGCATGACCATCAGATGGGCGTGAACGCGTCGGGCGGCATGCAGATGGGATGTGGCGGGACGGCCGGGTGCAAGGACAAAATGCCGATGGCGCCCAAGGCAAAGCCGGACCAGGCACCGCCCGCCGCCAACATGCCCTCCGCGCCCATGAGCGACGACATGTAGGAAACGCGGAAGCGAAGGGCCGACAGCGTTGGCGAGACAGATGCGAGGGTCCGCCGGATACGGATGCCCCATTGGATCCTGACCCTGCGTGCCTTTCGCTTCTTCGGCCAGGTTTCATACGCCTGGCCCCGCCTACCGGGTCCGCCGTTGCTGCGAACATACACCCGCGTGGCAATCGGCACCGCGGCGTCACTTTAGGGCTGCTTCCGAAAGATCGAATTGATGCGGACTCCACTTCCCCCATTCGCCGAGACGACCACTGGTCGCAGAGGCTTCGTGCAAGGTCTCTTGCTCGCGACAGCTCTTGCCACGCTGGGTTGGCCCGCCCATGCGTTCGCAGTGCCGGCGGTGACGACGCCGACCGTGCTGAGCGGCACTGAGGTCGATCTCGAAATCGGCCGGGTCACGGTCAATTATTCCGGAAAAGCCAGTGTCGCCACCGCCGTCAACGGGAGCGTGCCGGGGCCGCTGATCAGGCTGCGCGAAGGCGACGCTGTAACGATCAGGGTCAAGAACAACCTGGACGAAATGACCAGCATCCATTGGCACGGCCTGATCCTGCCGACGGACATGGATGGGGTGCCAGGGATCAGCTTTGGCGGAATAGCGCCGGGCGAAACCTTTACCTACCGCTTCGTCGTGAAGCAGAGCGGCACCTTCTGGTATCATGCCCATACATTGGCGGAGCAGACGGGCCTCTACGGCCCGATGATCATCGAACCGAAGAGCGAACCGCCTCTCGCAGCCGACCGCGATTATACGATCATGCTCAGCGACTGGACGGACGAGGCTCCGCTTCAGGTCTATCTGAACCTCAAGAAGATGAGCGGCTATTATAATTTCGCGCAGCCGACCGTCGGCGATTTTGCGAGCGATGCCGGCAAGCTCGGGCTGAGCGGCGCTCTGTCGAAGCGGGCGATGTGGAACAAGGCGCGCATGAATCCGACCGATCTGAGCGACGTATCGGCCGCTACCTACACCTATCTCCTGAACGGCGCCCCCTCCGCCAGGCGCTGGACGGGAATTGCGAGGAAGGGCGAAAGGGTTCGCCTGCGCTTCATCGGTGCCGGAACCGCGACCTATTTCGACGTTCGGGTTCCCGGCCTGATGCTGACGGTCGTCGCCGCCGACGGGCAACCGGTCGAGCCGGTCGACGTAGACGAATTCCGGATCGGACCCGGTGAAACCTACGACGTCATCGCGACCATCGCGGACGACAGGGCCTATGCGATCTTCGCCCAGTCCATGGACCGCACCGGCTTTGTCCACGGCGTACTCGCGCCGCGTGACGACATGAGCGCGGACATTCCCCCGGTCGACCCCGGCTCCTGGCTCGATCCGATCGACATGATGGGTGGAATGGCTGGGATGGCCGGGATGGGACCAGCTGGGCAGGACCATGGCATGGTCGAGACGGCACCAAAAGCCCGCCATGCGCGTACCGAATATGGGGCCAATACAGATATGCGCGTCGATTTTCCGCGCACCAATCTCGATGATCCCGGCGTCGGGTTGCGGCGCAATGGTCGCCGGACCCTGACCTATGCGGATCTGAGGACAGCAGGGCCGGCAGCAGACCCTCGCGAACCGCAGCGGGAGATTGAACTTCATTTGACCGGCAACATGGAACGCTTCGTGTGGGCGTTCGACGGCGTGAAGCTCAATGACTCGAAACCACTTCATTTCACGCCGAACGAACGGCTCAGGATCATTCTCGTCAACGACACGATGATGACCCACCCGATGCACCTGCACGGGATGTGGAGCGATCTTGAATCGCCCGACGGACGGTTCCAGGTCCGCAAGCACACCATTTCGGTGCAACCAGCCCAGCGCGTGGCTTTTCGCGTGACGGCCGACGCAATGGGCCGGTGGGCCTTTCACTGCCACCTCCTCTACCACATGGCCGCGGGCATGTTCCGCGAGGTGGTCGTGGCATGACAACCTCGCGCGCAACATGGTTGCTGGCCCTCACCGGGCTCGCGATGACCACCGTCGCCGGACCGGCGCTCAGCCAGCAGGTGAAGCCTGCGGTCAACGCCGAGGCGGCCGGCTCGAACGATCAGGCCATGTCGCCGGATATGCCGATGGGCGACCAGCAAAAGGATGGCAGCAGCGCGCCCCCGATGAATATGCCTGGCATGGACATGAGTGGCGGAAAACCCGGCGCCGATGCGCGCGACCCGGACGCTTATTCCGACGGCTACAGGAATTCGACGCTGCCCGGCTATGAGATGGCCGACAAAATTTCGGTGGCCAAGGTGCTCGTGGATGAGCTCGAGTTCCTCACGAACAAGCAAGGCCAAGGCATCAGCTGGTCGGGTCGGATTACCAATGGCCCGGACAACGACAAGCTCTTGCTGCGTAGCCAGGGCCTGAAACAGTCCGGCGAGCGGCTTGATCCAGAATCCTCGGTCGAGGCGTTCTGGTGGCACGGACAACGCCCGTTCTGGGGAACGATCCTTGGCGTGCGTCAGGACATAGGCCCGGGAGCCCATCGCTGGATCGCCGGGGGTATCGAGGGCCTGGCCCCCTACTGGTTCGATGTCCAGCTGACGGGCTATGTTGGAGACGATGGCCGTCTCGCGGCACGTCTGAAGGCATCCTATGACGTGCTGCTCACCAACCGCCTCATCCTCGTACCGCAGCTCGAATCGAACGCCTACAGCAAGGCGGCTCCCGAGCGCGGGCTCGGCGGAGGCCTGAGCAACCTCGAGCTCGGCTTGCGGATGCGCTACGAGATTCGCCGAAAAGTCGCTCCCTATGTCGGCTTTGTATGGGAGCGCTCCTTTGGTGAGACGGCGGATTTTCGCCGGCTCGCTGGCGAAAATCCCACCGAACGTCGGTTTGTGGCTGGCTTGCGTATCTGGTGGTGACGCCGGAGCTCACACACACCTTCTGAAGGCTTATCGAAAGGACCTAGTTATGCTTGATCGTCGCGCCGTCATCGGCTCCGGACTCTCCCTGGCGGTCGGCGGAATCGTCGCTTCAAACGCGGCGATGGCGGCTCCCAAACGCAGCGGGGCGATGATGACGCTCGACGAGTGCGTCGATAGCTGTGTCGCATCGCACCGCATGTGCCTGGAAACTGCGCGATACTGCACCGAGCAGGGCAGTTCGGCTCATATCGAGGCGTCGCACATCGCTTTGCTTCTCGACTGTGCGGAGCTCTGCCAGACGACGGCCAATTCCATGCTTCGGCGGTCGCCGCAGCATGCCCTGCTGTGCGACGCCTGTGCCCGGATGTGCGAAGCCTGCGCGCGCGATTGCGCGAAGATCGCCGGCGACGCTCGCATGCAGACTTGTGCCCAGACCTGCCGGGACTGCGCGGCCAGCTGCAAGGAAATGGCCAGTATGGGAATGTGATCTGGCCGGTCACCACTTGCCTCCGGATCCGCACCCGACGTTCATTCCGCAAGCCACGCGACGGGCCAATCAGCCGCGGGCACGGTCGTGCCAGATTCCCGCTGCGGACCGCATGTTTGCCGCCCCCAGGCCACCCGTCTGAGCCAGCAACAACTTCCCGGCGCTTTGCGTCCTGGCCCAACAGCATCTGGCATATCCGTCCCGCACTCATAGGGCGCCGCATCCGAGCCGGGACAAGCACGAGAAGCATTCGTATATTTCCGTAGAGACCCGGCGCGACCCAATTGCGACTTTCAATGCATGGAGGCGGTCATGAACGAGTGCGATATTCCTTACTTGCTACGGCGCGTGCGCGCCCACCGGTCACAGGCAGCGGCGGCGAATTGCCCCGAGGCGCGCTTGATCCACCGACGCTTCGTCGAGAATTATCAGCATTTGCTGGTGGGAATACGGCGGGACCAACTTCGTGAGCGAGGCGACCGGGGAAGCCCGCCTTGTGCTGAACGCGCCTGCCTTTGCGAAGGGCAAGACCCGGAAATGGCCCAGAGCCGTCGCGCAACATCCGCAACCGCCGCAGCGGGCGAACGTGGAGAAAACGGGGCGGTCCCAGCCATTCGGTACAAGCCGGCCAGCGTACTGGTCGATCACGACCTGACCGCCCTTGGCCGACAGAGCGTTCCTGAAGCCCCTCAGCTTTTCAACGCGAACGTAACTGTCGCGACGGCCAGTGCTGCGACGGCGGCACGCCAACGCATCAACCCTGCCGACCGCCAGGCTCAAGCGATGGCGATTGACGCCACAGCTTGAACGGCGCCATTGAGGTTGCCGCTGGATAGGCTCTGATGGACTGGACCAACGCCACGCCGCTCGCTGCCTTGACGGGCGGAATATTGATCGGATTGGCGTGCGCGATCTTGTTGCTCGGCCTCGGCCGGATAGCGGGCGTGAGCGGCCTCGCCGCGCGTGCCTTCGCCCTCTCACAGACTGGCCCGCCCTGGAGAATCGCTGCGGCTTTCATTGTCGGCCTGCCGACCGGAGCGGGGATCGTGAACCTGATCTCAGGTCCGGTAATTGCCCGTTTTCCATCCTCGCCGGCGGTGGTCCTGATCGGCGGGCTGCTGGTCGGCTTCGGTACCCGGATGGGCAGCGGCTGTAC
>NZ_QVRA01000055.1 GCF_003591655.1 Sphingobium terrigena | reverse complement strand
CACATCGGCGGCGCGGGTCTCCCGGATCGGCTTCCCGTTGTCCATGGTCTCGGCCAGCGCGAGCAGCTCGAGATTGTCCTCGAGCCGGTCAGCCACGCGATTGAGGATCCTTGCGCGCTCGGCGGGGCACATGCGCGCCCAGCCCTCCTTCGCCCGGTGGGCAGCATCCAGCGCTGCCTCCACATCCTCTGGCGAAGACTTCGCGATCTCGGCGAGCTGCCGGCCGTTGATCGGACTATGGTCCGTAAAATATTCGCCGCGTATCGGCTCCACCCATCGTCCACCGATGAAGTTGCCATAACGCGACGGTGCGTGACCCTTCGCCCGGACGGTGTCGATCGCTTGCTGGAACATGAAACATCTCCGCTATACATGGCCCGGCGCCCAGGTGTGCGGCACCGCGGACTCAATATTCTCCCTCGCAGGAGGGCTGCGTTGCGGATGTGCGAGATGACGACTTTGCGAAGTATTGGGATTGTTACGTAGCGGCTGATAGAGCAATCCGGGGCCGGTTGGATGCGGTGTCGATCGGCAACAAGAAGCCGTGCGTCGCGACCGAACGCCGACACGGGCGTCAACGTCAGTAATAATCTGCGAGCGTCAGCAGCCGCACGATACCGGATCCGTCGACGAGCCTGAAGTGGGTGCCGGCAGGAAGGAAGCGCCAGCGCCAAAGCTGCCCACGCGTGTAGCTTGCATTGATTGGCCGCCCGTCGATACGGACGATCCGATCGCCGACCGACCAGCCGCTCTTCTCGGCCGGACTATGGACCGCGACATGGGCGACGGTCAGGGCGGAAGGCGAAACCGCCAGGCCGAAGCCTGAACGGTCTTTCAGCATCGGGAGCCTGTGTTTTGGCGGCGCCGGACGCAGCCACAGGCTTTCCGCAGTGATATCCATGATCACATCGAATTGCGCGATGAGCGGCAATCCGATGCTCCCCACCGCGCTGTCGGATTGCCAATGATCCAGCCCCGCCACCGGCACCCCGGCAATGTGCACTTCGCCGATAACAATGTCGTCCAGAACAAAGGCGGTCACAATCTGGACCCCATCAAGGCTTCCCAGCGCCGCGGTCGACCGGGCCTTGCCGGCGAGGAGGTCCTGCGCAGCGACAAAGGGGGTAGAGAGCATGAGCGCATTTGCGCTCCCGAGATCGAAAATGAGTTGCACGGGGCTCCCGCCCCCGATCGACGCTGTGACCAGCAGTTCGCTGCGAGTCCCGTGCGTCAGAGGAAGGCGACGCCAGCCGCTCCCGCCGGCAAAACTCCCCGTCGGGGCGAAGCCGATCCGGTCCTGCGTGAAGTCGAGGGCGACACAGCGCCCCGCCAAGATGTCCTCCCCCAGGACCAGATCGATCGGGCGCCCGAATGCGGACGATATCGCCGCAAGGTCGCTCACGATGGCGAACGGCAAGCGCCTGCGATCGTCGGCGACGGTGAGGGCAACGTCGCTGATCTCGGTGACCTCGACGCGGCCACCGGTGCCGCGAATGATCCGTTTCCCGGATGGGGCGATATCCAGACTCTCCACCAGGCGCGTATTGATGATCGAAGCGGCGCTTCCGCTGTCTAGAATGGCGCGGACGGGACTGCCGGCCACCTCTGCCGAGACCATCAGCGTATCGCCCATCGCGATCTCCGCTGACGTCCAGGCAAAGGAACCCCACCCATCGCCTGCGCGGGCGAGAGACGTCAGAGGGAAGCCAGCCGACGAGGCGCCCAGGAGCGACGCGGCGGACAGGCCGCGGGCGAGAAGCGTCCGGCGATGCATCCTGTGATAAGCGTCCGCGTCGTTTTCCAATCTGCCCTGCCTGCTTCTGGAAAACCGCCCCGTTCGATCGACGCCGCACAGGCGGTCTCATTGCCCGGCATGATCGTTCGCATGCTGCGCCGGCGGCAGGCATCCGTAACAAAACGTATATTTCCCGAACGGCTCGAACGGCACTTCTGCTGGCATCTTCAAACGGATCGAAATCTTGCGGTCCCCACGTCCAATTCTTCGAGGAGCCAAGTCATGCAGAATATTTTCCGTAGCAAAGCTGGCCTGATCGTCCCCGCCATCGCTGCGCTTGTCGCGCTCTCGGCGACGCAGGCTTGGGCGGATGAGGCCCCGCCGGTGCCGGCAAAAGTCGTCAAGCACCAGAACCACGAGGCGCATCAGGCCCATCAGGCAGGGATGAAGCATGGCGCGAGACAGATGCATGACGAGATGATGCACGACCATCAGATGGGCGTGAACGCGTCGGGCGGCATGCAGATGGGATGTGGCGGGGCGGCCGGGTGCAAGGACAAGATGCCGATGGCGCCCAAAGCGAAGCCGGACCAGGCGCCGCCCGCCGCCAGCATGCCCGCCACGCCGATGAGCGACGACATGTAGGAAGCGCGGAAGTGAAGGGCCGACAGCGTTGGCGAGACAGATGCGAGGGTCCGGCAGATACGGATGTCTCCACCGGACGCTGATCCTGCGCGCCTTTCACTTCCTCGGCCGGGTTTCATGCGCCCCTGACCCCGCCTGCCCGGTCGGCCGTCTCTGCGACCATGCCCCCGCGGGGCAATCGGCTCCGCGGCGTCTCTTCAGGTCTGGTTCCGAAAGTTCAAATTGATGCGGACTCTACTTCCCCCGCTTGCCGATACGACCACCGGTCGCCGAGGCTTCGTGCAAGGTCTTTTGCTCGCGACAGCCCTTGCCACGCTGGGTTGGCCCGCGCACGCGCTCGCGGCACCGGCGGTGAAGACGCCGGACGTGCTGAGCGGCACCGAGATCGATCTCGACATCAGCCGGGTCACGGTCAACTATTCCGGAAAAGCGAGCGTCGCCACGGCCGTCAACGGGAGCGTGCCGGGCCCGCTGATCAGGCTGCGCGAAGGCGACGCTGTAACGATCAGGGTCAAGAACAGTCTGGATGAAATGACCAGCATCCATTGGCATGGCCTGATCCTGCCGACGGACATGGATGGCGTGCCAGGGATCAGCTTTGGCGGAATAGCGCCGGGCGAAACCTTTACCTACCGCTTTGTCGTGAAGCAGAGCGGCACCTTCTGGTACCATGCTCATACATTGGCGGAGCAGACGGGCCTTTATGGCCCGATGATCATCGAATCGAAGAGCGAGACGCCCCTCGCCGCCGACCGCGACTATACGGTCATGCTCAGCGACTGGACGGACGAGGCTCCGCTTCAGGTCTATCTGAACCTGAAGAAGATGAGCAGCTATTATAATTTCGCGCAGCCGACCGCCGGCGATTTTGCGCGCGATGCCGGCAAGCTCGGGCTGGGCGGTGCTTTGTCGAAGCGCGCGATGTGGAACAAGGCGCGCATGAATCCGACCGATCTGAGCGACGTGTCCGCCGCCACCTACACCTATCTCCTGAACGGCGCGCCCTCCGCCAGGCACTGGACGGGCATCGCGAGCAAGGGCGAAAGGGTTCGCCTGCGCTTTATCGGCGCCGGAACCGCCACCTATTTCGACGTTCGGATTCCCGGCCTGATGCTCACGGTCGTCGCCGCCGACGGACAACCCGTCGAGCCGGTCGACGTGGATGAATTCCGGATCGGACCCGGTGAAACCTACGACGTCATCGCGACCATCGCGGACGACAAGGCCTATGCGATCTTCGCCCAGTCCATGGATCGCACCGGCTTTGTCCACGGCGTGCTCGCGCCGCGTGACGGCATGAGCGCGGACATTCCCCCGGTCGATCCGCGCTCCTGGCTCGATCCGATCGACATGATGGGTGGGATGGCCGGGATGGCGGGGATGGGACCGGCCGGTCACGACCATGGCATGGTCGAGACGACACCCAAAGCCCGCCATGCGCGTACCGAATATGGTGCCAATACCGACATGCGCGTCGACTTTCCGCGTACCAATCTCGATGATCCCGGCGTCGGGCTGCGGCGCAATGGGCGCCGGACCCTGACCTATGCGGATCTGAAGACAGCAGGGCCGGCGGCAGACCCCCGCGAACCGCAGCGCGAGATCGAACTCCATCTGACCGGCAACATGGAACGCTTCGTGTGGGCATTCGACGGCGTGAAGCTCAACGATTCGAAGCCCCTGCATTTCACCCCGAACGAACGGCTCAGGATCATCCTCGTCAACGATACGATGATGACCCACCCGATGCACCTGCACGGGATGTGGAGCGATCTTGAATCGCCCGACGGACAGTTCCAGGTCCGCAAGCACACCATTTCGGTGCAACCGGCCCAGCGCGTGGCCTTTCGCGTGACGGCCGACGCGATGGGCCGGTGGGCCTTTCACTGCCACCTTCTCTACCACATGGCGGCGGGCATGTTCCGCGAGGTGGTCGTGGCATGACAAGCTCGCGCTCAACTTGGTTGCTGGCTCTCACCGGGCTCGCGATGACCACCATCACCGAACCCGCGCTCAGCCAGCAGGTGAAACCCGCGGGCAACGCCGAGGCCGCCAGCTCCAATGATCAGGCCATGCCGCCGGATATGCAGATGGGCGACCAGCAAAAAGATGGCAGCAGCGCGCCCCCGATGAACATGCCCGGCATGGACATGAGTGGCGGAAAGCCCGGCGCCGATGCGCGCGACCCGGACGCTTATTCCGACGGCTACAGGAATTCGACGCTGCCCGGCTATGAGATGGCCGACAAAATTTCGGTGGCCAAGGTGCTCGTGGATGAGCTCGAGTTCCTCACGAACAAGCAAGGCCAAGGCATCAGCTGGTCGGGTCAGATTACCAATGGCCCGGACAACGACAAACTCTTGCTGCGGAGCCAGGGCCTGAAACAATCCGGTGAGCGGCTTGATCCGGAATCCTCGGTCGAGGCGTTCTGGTGGCACGGACAGCGCCCGTTTTGGGGAACGATCCTTGGCGTGCGTCAGGACATCGGCCCGGGAGCCCATCGCTGGATCGCCGGGGGGATCGAGGGCCTGGCCCCCTATTGGTTCGATGTCCAGCTGACCGGCTACGTTGGAGACGATGGCCGTCTCGCGGCACGTCTGAAGGCATCCTATGACGTGCTGCTCACCAACCGCCTCATCCTCGTACCGCAGCTGGAATCGAACGCCTACAGCAAGGCGGCTCCCGAGCGCGGGCTCGGCGGAGGCCTGAGCAACCTCGAGCTCGGCTTGCGGATGCGCTACGAGATTCACCGAAAAGTCGCTCCCTATGTCGGCTTTGTATGGGAGCGCTCCTTTGGTGAGACGGCGGATTTTCGTCGCCTTGCTGGCGAAAATCCCACCGAACACCGGTTTGTGGCTGGCTTACGGATCTGGTGGTGAGACGCGCGCTGAACCGCAGCGGCTAAACTTTTTGGAAAGGACCAAATCATGCTTGATCGTCGCGCCGTCATCGGTTCGGGACTCACCTTCGCGGCGCTTACCGGGGCTGTCGCCGCGGCAGGCCCGGCCATCGCGGCGCCAAGGAAGCGTGGTGACGGCATGATGACGCTCGACGAGTGCGTCGACAGCTGTATCGCATCGCACCGCATGTGCCTGGAAACCGCGCGATACTGCACCGAGCAAGGCGCACCGGCTCATATCGAGGCGACGCACATCGCTTTGCTTCTGGACTGCGCGGAGCTCTGCCAGACAACCGCCAATTCCATGCTGCGCCGATCGCCGCAGCATGCCCTGTTGTGCGACGCCTGTGCCCGGATGTGCGAAGCCTGCGCGCGCGATTGCGCGAAGATCTCCGGCGACGCCCGCATGCAGGCCTGCGCCCAGACCTGCAGGGATTGCGCGGCGAGCTGCAAGGAAATGGCCAGTATGGGAATGTGATCTGGCCGGTCACCGCTTGCCTCCGGATCCGCACCCGACGTTCATTCCGCAAGCCACGCGACCGGCCAATCAGCCGCGGGCACGATCGTGCCAGATTTCCGCTGCGGACCGCATGTTTGCCGGCCCCAGGCCACCCGTCTGAGCCAGCAACAACTTCCCGGCGCTTTGCGTTCTGGCGCAACAGCATCTGGCATATCCGTCCCGCACTCATAGGGCGCCGCATCCGAGCCGGCATAAGCACGAGAAGCATTCGTATATTTCCGTAGAGACCCGGCGCGACCCAATTGCGACTTTCAATGCATGGAGGCGGTCATGAACGAGTGCGATATTCCTTACTTGCTACGGCGCGTGCGCGCCCACCGGTCACAGGCAGCGGCGGCGAATTGCCCCGAGGCGCGCTTGATCCACCGACGCTTCGTCGAGAATTATCAGCATTTGCTGGTGGGAATACGGCGGGACCAACTTCGTGAGCGAGGCGACCGGGGAAGCCAGCCTTGTGCTGAACGCGCCTGCCTTTGCGAAGGGCAAGACCCGGAAATGGCCCAGAGCCGTCGCGCAACATCCGCAGCCGCCGCAGCGGGTGAACGTGGAGAAAATGAGGCGGTCCCAGCCATTCGGTACAAGCCGGCCAGCGTACTGGTCCATCACGACCTGACCGCCCTTGGCCGACAGAGCGTTCCTGAAGCCCCTCAGCTTTTCAACGCGAACGTAACTGTCGCGACGGCCAGTGCTGCGACGGCGGCACACCAACGCATCAACCCTGCCGACCGCCAGGCTCAAGCGATGGCGATGGACGCCACAGCCTGAATGGCGCCATTGAGGTTGCCGCTGGATATGCTCTGATGGACTGGACCAACGCCACGCCGCTCGCTGCCTTGACGGGCGGAATATTGATCGGATTGGCGTGCGCGATCATGTTGCTCGGCCTCGGCCGGATAGCGGGCGTGAGCGGCCTCGCCGCGCGTGCCTTCGCCCTCTCACAGACTGGCCCGCCCTGGAGCATCGCTGCGGCTTTCATTGTCGGCCTGCCGTTCGGAGCGGGGATCGTGAACCTGATCTCAGGTCCGGTAATTGCCCGTTTTCCATCCTCGCCGGCGGTGGTCCTGATCGGCGGGCTGCTGGTCGGCTTCGGTACCCGGATGGGCAGCGGCTGTAC
>NZ_QVRA01000054.1 GCF_003591655.1 Sphingobium terrigena | reverse complement strand
GTGCTCAGCCGCATCGCCGACATCCCACAGAGCCGGCTCCACGAACTGCTTCCCTGGAACTGGCGCGTCACAGACGATCAACGCCAAGCGGCCTGATCTGCGTATTTCACCGGATGCATACGCTGGATCCGACATTCTACAGTTTTGCCTTCTTAGCCATCGCGATGGACAGTTCGATCTGACCCGCGCGAGCCGGAGACAGTGGCGAATCGTTAACCCAATTATAGCATTATTAGATCATGGAGAGACATGCACTCGTGACCAGCCAGCGGTCAACGCCAGCTATATTCAGCTGGCGAGCAGACTTGCTATTGCCCGAGGCGGTCTATCGCGATCTGGTCGCAACGCTCTTCACGATGAGCGCACCAATTCTGGGGTTCGGCATCCTTTACGCTTTGGTAGGAACTCTCGTCTTCCTGAGCTGGCGGGACTCTGCCATTCTGGCACTGATATGCTGCGCAAGCGCTGTGACGATTTTCCGCCTCGCGGTCATCCACGGCTACCATCGTGCGGGCGGCATAGCACAGGACGTAGGGGCGCTCAGAAGATGGGAAAGGCGATACGCTTGGTTGACCTATGGTTGCGCAGCATTGATCGCAGCTCTGAATGTGTCGGTGCTTTCAGCACATCAGCCCATCATCCATCTTGCGACAGTCAGCCTCATCTTTACCTTCGGAGCTGGCATAGTCTCTCGCAACGCAGGCAGGCCAAGGCTATGCCTGATCAGCCAAACGATCTGCGTAGTGCCGGTTTCGCTAGCAATGTTGATACACGCGACGTTTGTCGGGCCAAGCCTTCTGCACGCTCACTTTTTCATTCTGGAAGCGATTTTGCTCTTTGTAGTTGCGGTGATGAGTATCGAGTCCGTCCGACATCTTTACCGATCGGCGGTCGACCATCTCACCACCAAGCATGACTTGGGAAAGCTGGCACGGTATGACCCACTTACCGGTCTTGCAAACAGACTGCTGATCCGCGAGTCTTTCTTGAACCGCACAACGTCTTGTCGCGCCGATCAACAAATTGCCCTGCACTATCTTGATCTGGATGGGTTCAAGGCCATCAATGATCAGTTCGGACATCCTGTCGGCGATGTGATGTTGGCTGAGGTCGCACAGCGTCTCGTTGCAACGGTGCGAGGCAACGATGTGGTAGGCAGGGTCGGCGGAGACGAATTTGTGGTGCTCCAGCCAGGCGTCGAACATCAAGACCAGGCGGAGCTCCTTGCCCGGCGCATCATTCGCCAGCTTTCCGACACATATCATATCAACGGCACGGAGATGCGCATCTCTGTCAGTATCGGCATTGCGCTCGCGCCGGTGCATGGTCTGGATCTGGACGGACTCATGAAATGTGCTGACAGCGCCCTTTACCGATCCAAGGCCAAGGGAAAGGCGCAGGTTCATTTCTGCGAGATCATCGACGCCGGCGGCGGTCGTGCCGTTGCCTGACAGAGTTTGACAATGCCCCCCTTCTCGCGTCGAAATAAATCAGAAAGCTGCCCATCGGCGACCCGTGTAGGGTGGTCCTAACCCATTGTTCACCCTATCTCACGGGCATAACATCGACTGCGAAGGTGCGAGGAATTTTGTCAAATACTAACGTGATGGCTATCTCTCGAGAAGCTCTACTGTCATTGAAATCCCACTCTCGATAAGCCCAGCCTAATCTAGTCAGTGCAGCATCGACTGCAGAGTAGATATCAGGCTCCGTCCCAGCGCGGGTTTTGGCACAAGAAGAGCGTTGGGGTGCCGTCTGACAGCCGGATGATCGAAAGCGCCGGAGCAAAACAGGTACGGGATATCATAGAGGTCCAGATCATCGGCCAACAAGTCGATATCTCCGCACCTTAGACGGATGTCCAGTACGGCTGCTGCCGGCATTGATCTGGCAAGTGCCTCCATTCCATCAGACAAGGTGGCATAGGGGCCATCGACGACATAGTCGGCCCCCTCAAGCATATCGGAGATCAAAGCTGCGACGTTAGGGTCGTCTTCGACGAGCAGAATGGAACGTGCCATGGTCTCACTCCACCCCCAAATCAGCGCGATATCTCTCAAAGCACCGGGCCCCGCAGTAAAGCCGAATGAGCGCACCTTCAGCCATTGCTGTCGCCCGACGCGGGTCTTCCTCGACCAAGGGGCGGATCGCCTCGTCGTTCCAATCCCGGCTGTGCTTGATGTCGAGGACGGCGTGGAGATCGAAATAACGCCGCTCGGAACCACTCAAGCCGATCCGGCGCAAACCTTTCGCTGTGTGCGCCGAGCGATCAGGCGCGGTCAGCTCAATGACACCAAGAGCGCCGACGCTATGCCAGGCATAGTTTCGCGATGAAGCCATGGCTGTCATGGCGTTAGCGAGCGCCAGGCTCTCCCAAACGGTGTGTTCGATCTGCGTATCAAGGTCGAGAATGTCGGTGAGCCGATTGAGCATGGGGCCATGCATGCCCTTGGGATTTCCGCGTCCCATTTCGTCCCAATAGTTGCGGGCGAGCTCCAGTTTTGCTCGAGTCGGCAGCTTGACCTGCGTGAGAGCTACGAGATCATCAAATCCTGCCTCACCGGCGGCTTCCTGCGAAAGGAACCAACGGAGTTCGTCTCTGTCGGCCTGATCCGCCAGCCATGAAAAAAGGCGGTCATGCTGCCCAGGTCCGGTCGCTTTCAAACCCTCGAACCAGTCAATAAATGCATCAGGCGTGGTAGGCGCATCGGCTGCCTCATCTACGACATGCTCGCGCAATTCCTCGATAAATGCATGTTCCAGTCGGAGCATATTGCGATCATTACTAAATTGAGCGGCCGTCGCTTCTGATGGAAAGGCGGGCGCGAGTCTTTGCCTGTTCCATCGGCTAAGTTCTTGCTGAAAATCCTGACGCAAAAATTGCGAACTACCATGTTCAAGCTGAGTGGCCACGAGCTTACCTTCCGATCTGTTGACATAAAAAGTCCGAAAGGGCCGTTGTCGTTCCGTGGAAACACCTTAACCAGGATCAACCGGCGACCTGCGACGGCAAGGGTCCTTAGCTCTTCACGTTAGGATGCAAAGGTCCTCGTCCCGATTGGAGCTTCCGACCTGCTCAAAGCTCAACTGCAGAAAGTCCATCGCGACTTGCCAGGACGCATTGTGAGATAATGGATCATACGCCGTGCGCGGGTCGCCCAGCTTGCCGACGTCTTTGTTCGTGAAGCTGTGGAGCGCATAGCCATAAATGGAGATCTGCCAATCTACATCGACTTGCGACATTTCTTCCTGAAACCTGGTGACGTCCGCGGCAGGCACCAAAGGATCCCCGCTACCGGTGTAACCGCCACGCACGTTTACTTCCCCCCGCTTGGCAGGCATGGCAGTCGTCAGCAGGCCATGGAAGTTTGCGACAGCTGTGACAGGCGCACCCGAGCGCGCCAGGTCCAGCACAGCAAAACCACCAAAACTGAAACCGATCGCGGCGCTATCACGCATGTCTACACCAGCCACGCCCAGTAAAGCCGTGTGGGCCGCTACGGCGCGGTTGCGGATAAGATCAGGCTCGCGCCGGAACTGCGCCAAGGCGATGGCAATAGCCTCTCCATGCAGGCTTACGGTCGCCATGCATGTCCGCTGCCAATGTAAAATAACCCAGTTTCGCAAGCCGGCGACAATGACACCTGACTTGCTGCCAATACCGTCCGCTTCATGGACGACCAGAACAGCCCGACCATTGGCCTCGTTCGCTGGCGGGAATGTCTCCCGCCGCGATCGTCAGCCATCATTGCTCACCCATCGGGCTTTGGCGCGGACTATCAACCATCGACATGTCGGAGGGCTTGGCGGCTTGCGCGTTCTTTCACTCATCGCTCCTCTCCACTAGTTGGCTTGAGGGTTGGTGGCGTCAGCCCAGTAAAGATGGCACGGGGGGATATTACGCCACTCATAGGCGGAGCGGACGCCGCCGATATGCTTCTTTAAAAGAGGCTCGATGGTGCGGCGCATTTGGTAGGCGCAGAAAATGCCTTCAGGCTCGAGAATGGCGCGACTGGCGGCCATTGTTCGCTCTGCGTCCATTGGGTCTAGGGTCGAGAATGGGAGGCCTGACAGGATGCAGTCGGCAAGCGGCAGGCCCCGATCCCTCAACAAAGTGGCCACATTTGCGGCTGGTGCGCAGACTGCTTGCAATCGCGAGTCCTGTATTGAATCTCGAAGATGATCGATAAAAGCAGGACTGGTGTCGAAGGCCAGCAACGTGGCGTCAGCGGGTAGGCGATCCAGCGCCGCGCGCGTAAAGACGCCCGTACCCGGCCCGAATTCAACGAATAGCTTCATCCGTTGCCAGTTCAGGCGCGCCAACATATGCCGTACGAGCCAGCGGCTGGCGGGAAAGGCCGACCCCACCATCATCGGCTGCTCAAAAAATGTCCTTATCGACAGACCAAGCGATGCGCTTTGGCCGCGCAAATTGCCGGCGTCCGGCTGGGCCGCGCGGGTGCTTGGAATCGCCACGGTTTCAAGCATCTCTCTCATCAGTCTTCTTATCAAAATGGAATTTGCAATGTAAGCGACAACCAGCCTGATTGAGGCCTGTTCCCTATGAAGGACATTTAAAGACATGCGGATTAAGTTGGGTCAGTAAGTTTTCGATGCGGTCAGGGTTTCATCCGCATAACGCCTCGACGATATGAGCCTCACAAATCTAGACCTTTGAGTCTGCAAAACGGTCAGGGCATTGGCTACAGACCACGCTGAGTGCAAAACGTGTACCTCATCCAGACGGCGCGCGTTTGTTGCAGCGGAAAGGGATGTACAAAGCTCGCAAACGATCTGCCCATCACCCTCACCCGCTTCGGTCCTGGGGCTGGCACTCGGCTTCGAACGAGAACGTCAAGGCCACGATGCGGACCTTCGCTCACGCTTTCGGCCATTGAGTTGGTCGAAGAACACCGTGAGGGGGACCCTATGCGGGTCGTACAAGGCTTGGCGCAGGCTGTCGGTTTCATCGCCGGCGGTCTCATTTTCGTTAAAGGCGGCGACGTCAGGAACATGACGAAGGCCGCCAGCCTCTGGATGGCGGCGGCAGTGGGAATTACGGCCGGAGCGGGTCTGTATGTGCTGATGCTGGCCGGCACATTGCTGCCGCTCCTTTGAGGTGGTCCCGCCTTCTTGGACAGTTTGGCGGCTGAGTTAAGCTAATCCCGGTTGTCGTTCATGCCGCCTGTTTGATCATCAGATCATGGGGGGCATGCCCCCCATGATCTGATCGCCCGATCCGCCGATAGGCCTCAACCGGGGTTCGCCCGGCCAGGCCCGAGTGTGGACGCTGGGTATTATAATAGGTGATCCACCGGCCGAGGCCAGCCTTCAGTTCGGAGCCGGTTTCGAAGGTATGGAGATAGACGCACTCGTACTTCAGGGAGCGCCAGAGGCGCTCGATGAAGACATTGTCCATCCAACGGCCCCGACCGTCCATGCTGATGCGGACCTCGGCGTCGCGCAGCACGCTGGTGAAGGCAAAGCTGGTGAACTGGCTGCCCTGATCCGTGTTGAAGATCTCGGGCTTGCCGTAGCGGACCAGTGCCTCCTCCAGCGCCGCGACGCAAAAGCCGGCATCCATCGTGTTCGACAACCGCCAAGCCAGAACTTTGCGGGTCGCCCAGTCCATGATCGCCACCAGATAGAGGAAGCCGCGCCGCATCGGGATATAGGTCACGTCAGCGCACCACACGTGATTGGGCCGCTCGATCGCCAGCTTGCGCAACAGATACGGATAGACCCGGTGCTGCGGGTGGGGATCACTGGTGCGCGGCCGCTGGTAGATCGGCGTGAGGCCCATCTTCGCCATCAGCCGCCGCGCGCGACGGCGACCAATATCCCGGCCATTGCGCCGGAGATGCCGCGCCATCTGGCGGCTGCCATACCACGGGCATTCCATGAAGGTCTCGTCGATCACCGTCATCAGTGCCAGCGTCTCGTCCGTTTCCGGCACCGGGGCGTAGTAATAGGACGAACGGCTGATCCGCAGCAGGCGGCACTGCGCCGCGATCGACAGGCGGTGGTGAGCAGGTTCGACCATCGCCCGCCTCCGGTCCACGCTCATCGACCGAAGGCTTTCGCTAAAAAATCCCGCTCCACCACCAGCTGCCCGATCTTGGCGTGCAGCTTTTCCACCTCGCTCTCGCTGACAGCCTTGGTCGCATCGCTGGCGCCGGAGAACGTACTCGCCATCCCATCGATGGCCTGGCGTTTCCACGATGCGATCATCGTATGGTGAACGCCATGCTTGGCCGCCAGCTCTGCCAGCGTCAGGTCACCCCGGATCGCCTCCAGTGCCACCTTCGCCTTGAAATCCGCGCTGTAGCGCTTCCTCGTCGTCTTCATTCCCGTACCAATCCGTCAGGTCGGCATTAGCTTAGCATCCTGTCCAGAAAACAGGCACCACCTCANTTGTCGCCAGTCGGCCCGACCAACATCGTCAGCGTCAATCCACGCATGGAGTTCGATCTTGGGAGCGGGGCGTCGGCCAGTGTCGCAGCCATGGCCTATTGGCGCTACAGCCGGGGCGACGGCGTCTACGACATACCCGGCCACCTGATCCGCGCGGCAGGGGATAGCGACGCGCGCTTCGTCGGCAAGGAGGCCGAAGCGACGTTGGCTTGGCAAGCCAGCCAAGAATGGGAATTGTCCACGTCCGTCTCCGCCTTCGCGCCGGGCGCCTTCATCCGACAGAGCGGCGCGGCCCGCTCTATTCTGATGATCTGGCTGGAAAGCAATTTTCGCTTCTGATCTTTTCTGATTTATCGAACATGTCCGACGATCTTATTCGACTGAGAGAGCAGCGTCCGGTTCGTTAATCCCGTACCGACCGAACATCTGTTGCAGGAGACCGCCATGATCCCGTCCAAATCCACCGCCTCGCCCTTGCCCTGGCTGCTGCTGTTGCTCTCCGTCACCACGGGCCTTGTCGATGCCATCTCGGTGCTCGGCCTTGGCAAGGTTTTCACCGCCAACATGACCGGCAATATCGTGTTCCTCGGCTTCGCCGCGGTAGGCACGCCCGGCTTCCGCGTCGCGCCCTATCTGGCCGCCATCGCTTTCTTCATGATCGGCGCGCTGGTGGCCGGGAGAGTTGGCAAGCATCATGCGGGACTGCCGCTGCGCCGCTGGCTGTTTGTCGCCGCGCTGGTTGAGGCGGGACTGCTATGGATCGCAGCCGGTGTAGCTATCGGCTTCGATGTCGCCGGCCAGTCGCCGGGATACAAGGTCTTTGCGATCATTGCCCTGACCGGCCTTGCCATGGGTTTCCGCAACGCAACCATCCGCCAGTTGAAGGTGCCGGACCTGACCACCACCGTCTTGACGCTGACGGTCACCGGCCTTGCCGCCGATTCCAGTCTGGCGGGCGGAGCCAACCCCAATTGGGCGCGGCGCGTCGGCAGCATCGCAGCGATCTTTCTGGGCGCGGCCATCGGCGCGTGGTTTGTCACCCATGGCGGCCTCGTCCTGCCGCTGCTGCTGGCTGGCTTCCTTGTCCTCGCGGGAACGCTGGCCTGCATGATGCATCCCGCCGCGAGCGAA
>NZ_QVRA01000053.1 GCF_003591655.1 Sphingobium terrigena | reverse complement strand
CGGAAACGGCTTCACCGCCATATCCGGCCTCCGGTTCCGCTTCGCTCCACCTCCATCCGGATATGGCGGCGGCGAGAATAATCCACTAACAATCAACACGGTCCACTCGGTGGGGGCAGGTCAATAGCTGACCCGTCTTGGTTCGTCCGCGTCCCGGATCGAGCACCGGGGCAGTCGTCTCATCAGCGAACAGCCGCTCGGCTTGCCGCAACTCGGCAAGAATACGCTCTCGCAAAGGGCGCAGATACCATGCAGCCCGGCCGACCCAATCTGCCAGCGTCGAGCGGTCCAGGTGGATACCCTGCCGGGCGTAGATCTGGGCCTGTCGATAGAGCGGCAAATGGTCGGCATATTTAGCGACCAGCACCTGCGCGATCAGCGCTTCGGTCGGGATGCCGCCTTCAATGATGCGCGCCGGTGCCGGCGCCTGAACGACAGCGCTCTCGCAGGAACGGCCGCCGTAGCGCGGGCGGCGTGTGAACAGCACACGAAAAGTAATAGGAACGACGTCGAGCCGCTCGGCCACATCCTCGCCGATCTGGTGGAGAGTGCCGCCGCAGCAGGGACAGGCCTTCTCGTCGATATCGATGACCTGCTCGATCCGTTCCAAATGCGCAGGCAGAGAGCCCCGGTTGGTCGTGCGGGGGCGATCGGCGCGTTGCCGCCCAGCCGGGGCTTCGCTGGCCGCGGGACTGTCAGGAATTTCGTGTGCGGCGAGGCGGTTGACCATCAGGCCGTCATGGCCCTAATGAAACGTTCGCCGAAGAGCACGGCAAATTGCGCCTTCGCCATGTTCCACTCACGCGGGGGCATTTTCCACTCTTTCTCCGATCGGTTCAAGATCAGATATAGCAGTTTGGTGGCAGCATCATCGTTGGGGAAATGCCCCCGGGCACGGACATACCACGCCTCAACCTCTATTATTCAGCCTATCGAGACTATTGTTCGATATCTTATTAGTAACGTTATGCTCGCCACTGTCAAAGCGATGAAAGCAGCAACTACAATTGGCGCATCACTCTGCGCGCCGATCATGCGAAAGAGCGACGCCGCCAGTAATGCTCCTAGCGTTTGGCCGATCAACCGTGACAAGGAAAGCATTGCGGAAGCCGCTCCAGCGCGAGAATGGGGTGCGGTAGCCAACATACTATGGTTGTTCGGGACCTGGAAAATTCCAAAACCCAAACCGCAAATGGCCACCGCTGCAATTATCAAGAACACTGAGCTGCCCGGATGTATAAACGAAAGGCAAATTGCTCCTCCCGCAAGTGAGATTAATCCCGAACTACACAACCCGGCCGACGAAAAGCGATTAACTAGGCGGCCGGCAACGAATGCGGCAATCATGATGCCGATCGGCAGCGGAACCATGAGCATGCCGATCAATTCAGGCCCGAAATGCAACCGTTGTTGTAGAACGAAAGGAAATGATAGTGTTATCAGTATCATAACTGCATAAGCTGAAGCGGACATGCCATATGCTAAACGAAGAGAGCCCATCTTCAGCAAATCCAGTGGTACCATCGACTCATGGCTGATAGAAGTACGCTTCCGGAGGAAAAATATAGCAGAAACCGCAACGCCGATTTTAATGAATGTCCATTCTGAGGAGGAGTTTTGGGCCAAATCACTGAGAATAGAAAAACCTGCAGCGAAACCCAGACAGCACATTAGTGCCGAAATCGTGTCAAAAGAGCGTTTCGCAGACGCCGTGGAAGGGAGAGCCCACCATCCGAGCGTTAGCGCAAGCAGACCAAACGGAAGGCCCACGGCAAACACCGCATGCCAATTTGCAAACGAGAGGACCACTGCGCATGCCGCTGGCCCCGATGCAGAGGCGAAGGAAACGGCAATGGTATTGTAGCCAATTCCACGCGGGACGAGTTCGGGAGGATAAATTGACCGGACCAAAGCTCCGCTGGTTACCATTACCGCTGCCGCACCAATTCCCTGCACAAAACGCGCGACAGCGAGCATAGTCAGGCTACCAGCGAAGATACTGCCAGAGGCGGCGATCATGAAAAGCAAAATGCCTGACAGATAGACTTTCTTGTAGCCGAGTATATCGCTCACCTTTGCCATCGGCAAAAGGGCCATTACGATTGCTATCTGATAGGCGTTGATCACCCACACCGACTTCGCGGCGGTCAGTTGAAGCCCTTTGGAGATGAAGGGCAGTGCAACACTAGCGATCGATGCGTCAATAATGGTTAGAATTATCGCACACCAGATCGAGAGAGCCGCCCAATATCGCCGGGCATCTCGAAGTCCGTTTCCAACTGGAGAGGTGTCTGAACAGTTTGACCAGACGCTGGCGCCCCGTTTATCGATCGAATTCATCCGTCTGCTACTTTGTGACTTGTAATCATCCTGATTCATTTTAAACTTTACCAAGTCTTCAATTGAAAGCCGCATTGCGTAAACAGATAGGACTAAACAACTTGGTCGTAACCCGAGATCGGCACGGTGTATTTCGACCGACTAACCGCCTTTAATTTTAGCTTCGGAACTGACTGAAGGCATGTTACGAAATCCAATCAATTAAGGTCACCGCGCGTACGTCAAAAGTTTACCAGGCACCCGCATAAAAGCGCATAGGACGATATGCAGTTGGCACTGAGGCAGTCACATAAACACAATACCCCTCTCTAGACGACCGCAGACCACATTTAACGAGATATAGACTAATTCTCGAAACAGGCCAATGACGGAGTATGTTTTCACATCAATAGGTGCAAATATCCTAATGAGTTACATCAATAACTACAATCATCCCTGTAATGGATAGGCTGCCTTTGTAGTATATCTAAAATACGGTTAAATAATCAATCTCACCCGCTCTGATGCCAAGATCGATCAAACACGTCTGTATCGCCAAATCACATCTTGAGAATGGCCTTAATCGCATTACCTGTTTTTTCTGTGTCTTCGACAGCCTGATTAATCTGGTCAAAATCGTAGAACGTACATAGCCGCTCGAACGGAAAAAGGCCGGCCTCACGCATGGCAATTAGTTGCGGAATAAAGACTTGGGGAGTGCTTGAGCCTTCGACCACCCCACGTAGCTTGCGACCGAAAAGCATGTTGTTCATATCAAGCGTGAATTCGGTGCCCAACGCCGCACCGCCGACGACGGCTGTTTCCCCCATCGTATGCGTACTGTCCACTGCGCTTCGCAGAACTTGAGGTATGGCAGTGGTATCGATCGCATAGTCCGCGCCGCCATTGGTTCGGGCAATAATCGCCTCTTGGGCATTGGTGCTCGTTGCATCGACAACATCAGTCGCGCCTAGTTCACGAGCCAATTGAAGCCGCGTTGGATTGCGATCGACTGCAATAATCTTAAGGCAACCGGAAGCCTTAGCGGCCATCACAGCACTGAGTCCGACTGAGCCGACGCCAAAGATTGCGATCGACGAACCCGGGGCGGGCTGCAGGGCGTTTAGGACAGCGCCTGCACCGGTTTGAATTCCGCAACCCAATGGACCAAGCAACTCGATCTGGGCGGATTCGGCGACCTTTACGCAGTTGTTTTCATTCGCGATTGAGTAGGTTGCGAACGAGGACTGACCGAAGAAGCATGCATTCAACTCTTCTCCATTGCGCCGGATCGGGGTCGATCCGTCCAGCCGGCGCCCCATGAAATTGAGTGGAAAAAGGCTTGGGCAATAAGCCTGGTGACCTTTCATGCATGACGGGCAGGTTCCGCAATAGCTAAACGACAACACTACCTTGTCGCCAGCTTTAACTGTGGTGACGCCGCGCCCGACCTTTTCGACAATTCCTGATCCTTCATGGCCCAAGACGGCAGGAAGCGGCGTTGGATAGTATTGGTCTCGTACAGTCAGATCAGTGTGGCACATCCCGGCCGCAGCGATCTTGACAAGCACTTCGTTGTCGCGGGGTTCCTCGATGTCGATCGCATCAAGAACGAACTCACCCCCCTTGCGTTCGATGATCGCGGCATAAGCTTCCATATCGAGTCTCCCTCTCCAGCGCTCTGCGGCGCACGTTCAACAGAAAAAATACAGGTTCTTGTCTTGGGTAACCCTTGCATCGAGCAGTAGCTTACGTCGGAAGACCTTAAACCCGTCGTCAACGCGGCGCAGCTTGTCTTCGCGCCCGAGTGTATGCACAGTCATCTCAAGCTGGCGGCGATTCCGATAAACGAGCACGTTCGAATAGACGTCGAATTCTCCGTTCCCCGTGTCGAACGCTTCGATATTGCTGACGAAGTAACGGATTTTGGAAGGCGGATCCTCCATCCACACGGTACCCGTATAAAGTCGCTGAACGCGTTGATCAAGTTCGCCATAATCGTCATTATATATCGCGGCGTCGTCAGGCGTCGGGTCAGGACGACGGTCCCTAAGAAATCGCTGTTCGTAGATCGGCATCCAGTAATGGATGTCCTCGGCTACCATATTATTCAACCACTCGCGATATTGTCCGGTCTGCCATAATCGAACTTCGGCGCGGTAGTGCATATCTATGGCGTACTGGACGTCTAATCCCGCCAGAACTCGTTCAACCGACATAAACACTCCGGTTTCGGTAAGTTATGAAAAAGCTTTAGGGCTCGTGACCGACTACTCGGCCGCGTCGAGCTTTGCCGTCCAGTAGTCGCGATTGAGGAAAACTGAGTCCCATACGCTGTCGTTCGCTTTCACGGCATCCCAATTGGGTGCATCCAGCAATTCCTTCCAGAAGCGATAGAAACCCCGATGGGACGTCTCCCCGATAAAGCTGGAACCGACGATCCCTGGATAGACCGGATGCGGCCCTTCGAAGCCAACGCCCATGCTGGAGTCCATCCGCCCGTCGCGAGTGATGTTTCCGCGATTGACAAATGTGGCTGACGACATGTTCTCGCCATCGTCGCTTTCCAGCGTTCCGGCCGTTCCGAAACTCCGGCTCGCTTCGCGCTGAATGATGCTCTTGGTTTCCCGGTCTGCGTCGCGCGGCACCATCGTATAGGTCCAAACTTCAATCTCATGCGGTCCCCGCGGATGCCAGACTTTGAATGTGTTGGTGCCATAAAGGAACGAACAACTCGGGAAGATCGAGCAATTCCAGTGACCGACATAAAGACGCTCACGCTCTGGCCCGAATTTCCGCAGCACTTCACCGCGCGTGTCGGCCAGATATTTTGCCCAACCATCTCGCTTGACGTGGATAGCGGGGGCGGCATTGTCGATCACGCCAAATCCGTGGCCGTGCCGAGTCGTGAATTGAAGACCGAGATCTTCGAACGGCATTTCAGCGCGATTGCCAGCCAAACCGGCGAGTTCTCCGCCAATCCCATGCAAGGCACCGGCGTGGGTCCAGCCAACATGATATCCGTCACCGACGAAATTTTCGGTCGGCACCTTCCAGTTACAAGCCAGAATGCTTTTCATCGGAGGGCCGAGCAATTCCAGCCCGCCGCCGGCGCCTTCCCAAATCGTATCAAGATACCAGCAGAATTCGCCCAGATATTCCTCGAGGCTTGGTGCGTCAGCATCGCCGCAGCCGAAAATGAAACCCTTGTAGGTTTCTACCCGGACATGTTTGGCGCCAAGTCGCGCTTTATCAAGTTGGCCGTGATAGCATCGCGATTCGAGCGGCACATCCACGAGGCTGCCGTCCTGCCCGTAAACCCAACCGTGATAGTTGCAGACGAAAGCCTTCGCATTGCCGCTGTCGGCGTGGCAAATCTGGTTGCCGCGATGGGTACATGAATTGATGAACGCCCGGAATGAACCATCGGGCTGATGCGACAGGATGACTTTGTCTTCGGCCATATACGTAGTGATGAAGTCACCGGGTTTTGGCAGAAGAGATTCGTGGCCCAGGAACAGCCATGACCGTCCGAAAATCCGCTCCAGTTCGAGATTGTATACGTCTTTGTCCCAGAAAATTTCGCGCGATTGGGTCGATTCGACAGTGTCGACAAGGCTGGGATTTCCGGTCATTCTTCTCTCCGCAAAGCTCATCAAGCTCGCACAACAAGGGCGATCATTTTAGGCAATGCGATGCACTATATGCAAAAAAATAGAGGCCCGCAAGCTGCTTCTGCCGAGACAGGCGCAGGCTCCCGGGCGACTGTCTCGGACTGTTTTCCAGATTCCCAACGCTGGATGAACGATTTGGAGGTTAGTTAGCGCTGCTATTTGCCGCGACTCGCCAGGCCCAAATCTTTACCGTCTAGGGAGCAAGCGGCGCACGACTTATCGTCGCCATTTGCGCGCCGTACGAGTGCATAATCCCGCTATGACCAGCGGCATGTCGGCCATGGCCCGACCGCTGCCACCCTTCGCGTGATAAAGGGTGCTGCCCAGCGAATGCCCACCCGAGATCTTGGCGTTGAAGAGTTGCGCTGCGCTTATGCGGTCGCAACTTTAGGGGGATGGCTCGTATAATCACTTGGATTGGCGTCAAAAGCTGCCCGTAGCGAGGGCAACGCTAAGTCTGCTTTGATCATACTTTCGGTCTTCACCGGGCCATACCCCCGGATCATTTGTGGCCAGCGCGCCAGAGCGAGAGCATGATCGAATTTCACGACTGACAACTGACCGAGTATGTCACGCATGAACATTTCATATCGTTCGATTAACGCACGCTCAGCACGGCGCTCTTCGCTGTAACCGAACGGATCTAAAACAGTACCGCGCAGGCCGTTGAACTTAGACAAAAAGCGCAGCCCGTACAGCATCCATGGCTTGAATTCGCGCTTTCTGGGGCGACTGGTCGCCGGATCAAGTTTCGAAAAGATTGGCGGCGCCATATGGAAGCGGAGCGTGTAGTCACCGCTGAACCCTTGCTTTAGCGTATCGAGGAAGGTTCCGTCGCTGAACAGCCTGGCCACCTCATATTCGTCCTTATAGGCGAGCAGTTTGTAAAAATTGCGCGCGACTGCCTCGGTCAAGCTGGACGACAAAGGCGCAATTAATTTCTCGGCCTGCCGTGCCGATTCTACTAGTGACAGGAAGCGAGCCGCCAAGGCTTCGCCCTGATAGGCCACAAGATCGACTCGCCTCCGCTCGACAAGTTCATCGACCGTTTCTGACATTGCCAAACTATCGCGGCGCGGCTTGCCGGCCTCAGCCAACTTCGTGACCGCGGCCGGATCGTGAGCCAACATGCGTCCCAGTGCGAACGCCTGGAGATTGGCGGGCACGGCGACACCGTTGGACTCGATGGCCTGCTCGAGCGATCCATGCCCAACTGGAAGCCAGCCCATTTGGCAGGTGAAGCCTAACAGCATTATGTTGGCACCGATTGTGTTGCCTGTCAGTTGTTCGGCTAGTTCGGTCGCCTCTATGAAGGTAACCCGTCCAGCACCGCAGAATCGTTCGATTGCGGCACGTTGCGCGAAAACCGGCACAGTGAAGTCACGGTCCCGTGTGAAAGCACCGGTGACAGTGGCATGATCATTGACGACCGCAACGGTGGCACCGGAACGCAGACGCGAGAGCGACTCGTCGGACGCTGCTGTCACAAGGTCGGCGCCGATCAACAGGTCACACTGGCCCACCGAAAGTCGGGTTGCGCGCAACTGATCAGCGTTGTCGGCGACTTTGAGATGACAATACACTGCGCCGAACTTCTGTGCGAGACCGGTGAGGTCAAGTGCCTGAACCGATTTTCCCTCCGCCTGCGCTGCCGCGCCGATGAGGTTTGAGATGGTGACCACGCCGGTTCCCCGTATCGCTCCGGTGAGGGCCGCCTTGCGGTGATTGGCTGATATTTTGACATGGCACCGGTGCAAGCGCCGGTGTTTGCACCGATACTAAGGACGGTGCGATGAGTCAGATCACGGTAATTT
>NZ_QVRA01000052.1 GCF_003591655.1 Sphingobium terrigena | reverse complement strand
TCTGAGCGGAACCGATTAACGCCCTTTGCGGAAGCAGTTATACTGAACCGGTAATTCGAGTCGTTCCCGTAAGGAGAATAGCGGATGCCGGCGTGACCGACAAATCTGCCCGTTTGCGTTCTGGCGCAACGGTGCGGTTCGCCCGAAATCCGGCAGGACGGCCGGGGCAAAGATCGTGCACGGGTTGGTATCAGTCGATCAAGGCTGGCGATGCGCTACCTTATGAGAGCCTGCTCGAGCGCGATGCGCTGTTGCTTCTCGACTTCGATCCTGATGTTGCACAGTTCGGGGTGCAACCGGAAACGTTCGTTTGGACGGAAGCGGGCCGACAACGGCGTTACACCCCCGATATCCGGCTGGAGACGGTGGGCGGCGCGGTCATCTACCGGCAGGTGAAACTGGCCACGCGATTGGCGGCTGACCCGACCTTGGGCGGACGGTTGCCAGCAATCGAAGCCGAGTGCGCCGCGCGTGGCGCCCGGCACGAGATGTGGCTCGACACCGATATCCGGCGACAGCCACGCTTGTCGAATGCGCGACGGCTGCGCGCAACGGTGGCGGTGCTGGCGGCAGAAAACCTCCACGCGATCCACACCATAATCACCCGCCTCCCCTTTCCGTCGAACCTGGGCGTAGCCGCCGAGGCACTCGGCGGCCGACCCGTGCACGTCAACATTGTGCTCGGCCTCGCGGCAGTCGGCGAGCTTGTGGTGGATCTCGATCGACCGCTCGATGACGACACGGTCCTCATGCGGGGAAGGAATGCGAAATGAACGCAACGCCGATGCGCTTCCAGCAAGGCGACACGCTCTCGATCCGGGACGATCAAGGTCAGGTGGCGCTCTGGTTGGTGATCGAGCGCAAGCGCCGTGGCTATCTGTTACGACCGCAGAGCGGCAGCGATGCGCGAACATGGAGCGACGATGAAATCGACATCGTCTATGGCGCCCGGCGGCTGACGCATCATCCTTGCAATGCGGACGGCCTGCCCAAGGCGATCGCCGAGACGCTGGAGAAAACCTGGGAGTTCTGGCCCGAAGAAATTCGCCGCGAGGCCGAGCGCAGGGACACCTATGTACGCATGGTCGACGCGATCCGCGGCGAGCACCCGACACTTATGGGCGCCTATGCCGCTGCCGCTGAGGTCGTGTTCGACGCGCATCATGAACAATGGGAACGCGAGGATACCGCGCTTGCGGCCCGGATGGCCGCGGAGCGGCGAAAAGGGAACGGCGAACCGCGCCGCACCAAGGCAGCGGCTCGGCCCAATCCTTATACAGTGCGGGCGTGGTATGGCGTATGGAGCCGACACGGCCGGGATATCCGGCTCCTGATCCCGCATTATCATCGGCGCGGGGCACGCCAACCCCGCTATGCGCGCGAGGACGGCGATCATCCCGATACCTACAAGCTCATGCGGCAGGCCGTCGAAGTCTGGTATTTGGGCATGCCGCGGCGGCGGAAGAACTATGCCTATCGCCGCTATGTCGATTTGTGCCGCGAACAGAATG
Source organism: Sphingobium terrigena (assembly GCF_003591655.1). GTDB lineage: Bacteria > Pseudomonadota > Alphaproteobacteria > Sphingomonadales > Sphingomonadaceae > Sphingobium > Sphingobium terrigena. The sequence continues at coordinate 6,994 of NZ_QVRA01000052.1, read as the reverse complement.
TTCCTGCGGTCAGCGACCGGACCTTCCGCGTGTTTATCCGCGACAATTATACCGAGCGGCAGGAATATGAGCGTCGCTTCGGTCGGCGCGCAGCCTGGCTGAAGTTCGGCATCTTCGAGCGGCGGAGCCCGCCCGAACGGCCGCTCGAAGAAGTGGAGGTGGATCATTGCCTGATCGATCTGGTGGTGGTGCATCCGGAGAGCGGCCGCGCCTTGGGGCGGCCCTGGCTCACCGCGCTTCTCGATCGCGCCACCCGCATGATCGTAGGGGTGCATCTGAGCTTCGAGGCGCCGTCCTATGCCTCACTTCAGAGAGCGCTTGCCCATTCCTTATGGAAGAAGGATCTCTCCGGGCTCGCCGATATTGAGCATGACTGGCCGTGCCACGGCGTGCCCGAATGGCTGATCTGCGACAACGGCAAGGAGTTCCGGTCGCAATCGCTGCAGTCGGCCGCCAGGATGCTCGACATCGGCATCGTCAATCTGCCGGTGAAAATGCCATGGTTGAAGGGCGCGGTCGAGCGCGTGTTCCAGACCATCGGCGTGCAGGTGTTCAGCCATGAGGAAGGGACGACATTGTCGCGGACCATGGATCTCTATGATCCGGTGGCGCGGGCAAGGCTGTCGCTCGAGGATGTGCGTAATCGTATCCTCAAGTGGATCGTCGACGACTATCATCAAAGCGTCCACGATACGTTGAAATGCACGCCCTATGAGCGCTGGCGAGAACTCAGCGCGCTTTACCCGGTGCGCCCGGTTCCCGACTTCGACCATATTGTGCGGCTGACCGGAGAGACCTTCTTCCGGCGCATCTCCAACATCGGCATCCAATATGAGGGTCTGCTCTATGCTGATCGGGAGAAGCTCGAACCCCTGCTGGCGCGCCGCAGCGGGTTGGAGAAGGACTGGGAGTTACGCTACGATCCCTATGATCTGGGTGAGGTCTGGCTGCTCGACGACGAGCGCGGCGAATGGCTGATGATCCCGTGTATCGACCAGAGCATATCGCGGGGCGTCTCCAAATATCAGCACAAGATCCATCGTTCGATAGCAAAGCGAAGCCTGCCGAAAAATGCGCCGGTGACGGTCGCCGATCTCGAAGCGGCGCGCGGTCTTGCCGAACAGACGGCGGGAGAGCTGCAAAGCAAGGCGAGCAAAGTCCGCAGCAAGACGCGGGCGGCGCGGTACGAGACCGACGGTCGCTACTTTACGCCGATCGAAGGCCAGAAACGACCGCCTAAAATAGGAACGCAGGGACCGGCGGTAGAGACCGCACCACCTGCGGCGAAACAGATACCGGCGCCGTCGCCTCCCATCATAGATCTCGACGCGGACATCGAGGCTCTGGTTGCACAATGGGCGGACCCGAAGCGATGACACATCGTCGCGCCGCGAAGTTATCGGCACGGCCAGCGGTGCCCGACGCCGTGCTTGCGTTCGAGACCACGGTGATCCCGCATACGCGTCACACGGAAGCGAAGGCGGCGATCCACGAGTTACATGGCCGATACCGCCCGCGCGGGGACAGCCGACGCTTCAAGGCCCGGGCCCTGCTCATTATCGGCTCTGCTGGGTCCGGCAAGACGACGGCGCTCGAGGACTATATGGCCGACTATCCCGACAGCGCGACAGAGGATGCCGATATCCGCCGCATCGTTTACGTCGAAGCACCGGAGCGGACGACGCGACGGGCGCTGGTGGGGGCGATCCTCGGCGCCTACGGCTATCGTGCGCGGGACCATTGGAACACCAGCGAGGTGATCGAGAAGATCGCCTTCTATGCCGAGGAGACGGGCACCGAGATGATCTTCATCGATGAAGGGCATCACATGGTGAACGAGAATAATCCCGACATGACGGCGGAAGTGACCGAGTTCATCAAGTCTTTGCTCAACCGTGTGAAAGTCCAGATCGTGATCGCGGGTCTTCCCCGGCTGCTCGACATCTCCGTGCCGGGCGAAAAGACGATGCAACTGCGCCGTCGGCTGCAACCGACGATCATTCTCAAGCCCTATGACTGGGCGAGCCGGAGCGGCCGCACGATGTTCTCTGGCGTGCTCGGCGTCATGGAAAAGATGATGGGGTTGCCGGATGCGTCCGGCCTCGCGAAGCACGAGATGGCGAAACGCATCTACGTCGCGACGGGCGGCGAGATCGGGATCGTCTCCAAATATCTGAGCCAGGCGCTGAGCGTGGCACTGGCGATCGGCCAGCGGTCGATCGATCTGAACCTGTTGGGAGAGGTTCATGCGGGCTGGCATCGGATTTATGAGCCCGACGTCAGGGATATGCTGGACTTCGATGCGATCCTTGAGGATGAACCGTCAGTTCCGAGCGGCGGCCCGGCTCACCACGACAACCCCTTCCTGTGTTCGGCCGAACGCCTGCGCGAGATCTGGCTGCGCGACACAGTACCTCCGTCGCCCAGGACTATGAGCCGCGTCACAAAGCTGCGCGGAAGCGGCGCGCAACCCCTGCGGCCCTTCGTGCGCGAGGGATTATGACAGCACCGGCAACTCGACTTGCGTTGCGGGTGCGGTCGGCAGCGTTCGAGCCAGGCTGGGCACTATTCAACCGGCTTGCCCTGCGGCATGGCTGTGAAACCCAGTTGGAATTTGCGCGTCAAGTGCCGCTGGTCGACCGGACCGACTTCGTTCGCGATATGGAGCGTGGGCGACGCTTCCACGATATCGCGCGGCTCAGCGGCGTCCCGCTCGAAGTATTGCTTCGCAACTCGATAATGCAGACCAAGGGTGGGAGCGTCCTTGCAGGTGAGCTTGTGAGCCGCAGCGGCAATATCAGCTATAGTTGTCACTTCGCCCGTATCTGCCCGGACTGCATGCGATCGGATATCGAGCAGGGTCAAGGGCCGGTCGCCTGTCGGTCGTGGCGGCGATCCTGGTGGGATCTGGCGAAGGTATCGAGCTGTCCCAATCATGGTCGGGTACTGCTGGCGATCTGTCCTGTCTGTCGGCATACGTTCCGCCGTTCGGACCTGTCACCAGCGCGCTGCACGTGTGGGCACGATCTGACGCAGGAATGTACCGAAGCGGTCACGTCGGATGACACGATCGGCGACGCCTATCTTATCGGCAGGCTTGGTGATGGCCCCCGTATCTCTCACGCGTTCCTCGACAGCCTGACGTTCGCGGACGCCGCCGAGATTATGCAATGGGTGGGCTCGGTCGCACGCTGGGGCAGATCGATCGTCAGCTGGCGGCGGCAGGAGCCTGCGGAGCGTACCCGCACAATGGCGGCGGGCTTTGCTGTCTGCGAGGACTTCCCCGACCAGTTCGAAAAGATGCTGGACGGGATGCTGGCGGCATGTCCGCTCAAGCGTCTGACGCCCGTGGGTGTCTATGGGCGTCTGCAATACTGGCTCGGCCTGTCCACCAGTCCGGCTCTCGACCCAATCCGGGAGACCGTCAAGAATCATGTGGTGAAGAATGTGCCGATAACAGCAGGCACCATGTTGTTCCGCCAACCCGCAACAAAAGGCGATCTCACCACGCTAGGCGGTCTGGCGAAGCTCTGCGGCGTATCCGCTGAACGGATCGCGACCGTAGCCGCCGCATTGAGGTTGATCGACTCGCTGCCCAGCAACGCCCGGGGTATGGTCGTACCGAAATCCCTCGAGGAGCCGTTGACGGCCTTCTTCCGCGAGTCCTGTTCTCCCGAAGACGCACGGCGTCATCTCGGCGTCGGTCTCGGGCTGTTCAAGGCGCTCATAGCGCGACACTATCTTCCCCGCGCCTTCCCGCTTGGTGGAGCGTCGATCCCGGCGCAGTATCGTCTGGCAGATCTGGACCGCTTCCTTACTGCTTTGCACAGTGATGCGCCGTTCGTCACAGCGCCGCCGCGAGGCAGCGAGACGATCCTGCGGGCCGTGCGCATCTGTTATCGGTCCTCGGAGGCGATTATCGGCGGGCTGCTGCGTGGCCAGATTAAAGCTACGGGCCGCTTGCGCGGCGAACGAGGCATTGCGCAGATACTGGTTGATACCGACGCGGTGATCACTGGCCTCGAATATGAGGACGATCCGATGTTCATGCTCATCGCGCAAGCTGCGCGGCACCTCGGCGTGACCATCCCGACGGTTGCAAGGCTCAAGCAAATGGGATGGCTGACAATCGACAGGAAACAGACACCGCTCAGGATCATGCCCGCCTTACGGCGAGCAGAGGTCGAAGCGTTCGGCGCGCGCTTCGTCAGTGCTGCCGAGTTGGCGCGTATCCCCGGCAAAGCTACCCATGCCGTCAGGGTTCATCAACATCTGCGGAGCGCCGGTCTGGTGCCGGTGATCGCTGGAAGCCGAAAGCTGCAGCCCTTCTATCACCGCGAGAGCGCCGAAAAAGTGATCCGTGGGGTCTATCGTGATCGGTTGCCCGAAACGACTGCAGCGATGTGAACGGATCTGCCGGCATGGATGAAGCGGTTCGGCTGCGGGCCCGGCTCAAGGCGCTGGATGATGAACGGGCGGCAGTGGTCGTGGCGCTGGATGCCCTCGCAGCGCAACAGTCGACCGAGCACCGAAAAGCCGATGCTGTCTCGCTGTTTTCCGACGCGCCGGTGACCGCGACATCGCCGACAGGCGAGAAGGTCGCGTTGTTCCGCAGGCTGTTCGCCGGTCGTGAAGATGTCTTCCCACTGCGCTGGGACAATCGCAAGACCGGCCGCGGCGGCTATGCGCCCGCCTGCGGCAACGAGTGGAAACGCGGACTCTGCGACAAGCCACAGGTCAAATGCGGCGAGTGTACGCACCAGGCGTTCCTGCCCGTGACGGACGAGGTGATCGACAAACATCTGCGTGGGCGGGCGTTATCGCGATCGGATGCCGGCGACTTTGTGGCGGGCGTTTACCCGCTGCTTGCGGACGAGAGCTGCCGGTTCCTCGCGGCCGACTTTGACAAGGCGAGCTGGGCCGAGGACGCGCTCGCCATGATGGAAACCTGCCGCCTGCGAGGGGTGCCCGCCGCGCTCGAGCGATCCCGATCCGGCAATGGCGGCCATGTCTGGATCTTCTTCGCCGACGCCGTGCCGGCACGAACCGCCCGCGCGCTGGGCGCATCGCTATTGACCGACACGATGGAGCGGCGTCCGGAGATCGGGTTCGGCTCCTATGATCGCTTCTTCCCGAGCCAGGACACCATGCCGCTCGGCGGGTTCGGCAATCTGATCGCGCTGCCGCTGCAGGGGCACGCCCGCAGGCGGGGAAACAGCCTGTTCGTGGATGAGCAGTTGCGCCCCTATCCCGATCAATGGGCGTTCCTGTCTTCGCTGTCGCAACTGGATGCGCACGACGCCGCGCGCATGGTGGCCGACGCGGAAATGCGCGGGCGGGTGCTGGGTGTGCGGATGCCGGTGGAGGACGAGCATGCCGCCGAGCCCTGGCGGATGACACCGTCGCGGCGGCCGTCTTTGTTGCCTGTGGCCGAGCCGCTGCTTGAGACACTCGATATCGTGCTGGGCGATCAAGTTTATATGGACCGGACCGGGTTGCCCGCGTCGCTGACCGCACAGATAGTCCGGCTCGCAGCGTTCCAGAATCCCGAGTTCTATCGGGCCCAGGCGATGCGCCTGCCGACGTTCGGCAAGCCGAGGATCATCTCCTGCGCGGAGCTTCACCAGAAACATATCGGGCTGCCGCGAGGATGCCTCGACGAACTGGTCGCGCTTATAGCTGCTCATGGAAGCACTGTCAGGATCGACGACCAGCGAATGGCAGGGACTCCGCTCCCGGACGGTCTGTCGTTCCAGGGTGATCTCGAAGAACCCCAGCAAAAGGCGGTCGACGCGCTCGATCCGCATGACGATGGGGTGCTGGCCGCGACAACGGCGTTCGGCAAGACGGTGGTAGCCGCACACCTCATCGCAAAGCGGCAGGTCAATGCACTCGTGCTCGTCCATCGCAAAGAACTGCTCAGCCAATGGGTCGAACGGCTGCGAACGTTCCTCGATATCGATCCGAAGCTGATCGGGACGATCGGCGGTGGCAAGCGGAAGCCTACAGGCGTGATCGACGTGGCGCTGATACAGAGCCTCGTAAGGCGCGGCGAGGTCTCGGATCTGGTTGGCGACTATGGTCACCTCATCGTCGACGAATGCCATCACCTGTCCGCGGCGAGCTTCGAACTTGTAGCCCGGCGCGCCAAGGCCAGGTTCGTGCTCGGCCTGTCCGCAACGGTTGCGCGCAAGGATGGACATCAGCCGATCATCTTCATGCAGTGCGGCCCGATCCGCTATCGGGTGGATGCGCGAACCCAGGCTGCCCGCCGCGGGATCGCCCATCGCACACGGCAACGGCGCACGGCATTCCGGCTGCCGCAGCCGCTCGCGATCATGGACAGACCGCCGATGCCGGCGGTTTATGCCGCGCTGGCGCAGGACGAGGCCCGAAACGATCTTATCTTCGATGACGTGCTGCGTGCCCTGGAGGCGAAGCGCTCGCCAGTAATCCTGACAGAACGCAAGGACCATCTCGAATATCTGCAGGGCCGGTTATCCCGGTTCGTGCGGAATCTCGTGGTGTTGCGGGGTGGAATGAGTGCGGCGGAACGCAAGGTAGCGGACGCCGCACTGCGTGTGCCTGACAGCGAGGAGCGGCTCATCCTCGCAACGGGCCGCTACATCGGCGAAGGGTTCGATGACGACCGTCTCGACACGCTGTTCCTGACCATGCCGATCTCCTGGAAAGGGACGCTCGCGCAGTATGTCGGGCGCCTGCATCGGCGGCACGCGGGGAAAACTGACGTGCTCGTCTATGACTATGTCGACGACGCGGTTCCAATGCTCTCGCGCATGGCCGCCAAGCGTCAGGCCGGATATCGCGCGCTCGGCTACACCATCGAGTAATCCGGGGCAGAATCACTTATCGATTCTCGGAGGCCACCGGCGAATCGAGAACCGATTCTGCGAATGAGATTAATGGTTCTCGACGGTCGCCGGACGCCGCCTGCAACCGTCAACGTCATATGAGCTTATCGATTCTCCACAGA
>NZ_QVRA01000051.1 GCF_003591655.1 Sphingobium terrigena | reverse complement strand
CACACCTTCGACACCGGCCGCCAAAGGCCCCGAAATGCCGACGACCGCCTGCCGGTCCAGCACCATCGCCGTGATCGCGCCGAGTGCCTCGACATGCAGGCGCAACTGCACCGTCGGGAATTCAGCGGCGAAGGCGCGCAGCACCTTGCCCAGCCGTTCGGATGGCAGCATCACATCGACGGCGAAATCGACCTCCGCCTCCAGCCCGTCAAGCAGCCCCTTCACCTTGGCGCGCAGCCCGTCCATGCCATGCGATATGCTGCGTGCTTCCGCCAGCAACGCCCGGCCCGCGACCGTCAATACGGGCTTGCGCGTGCCCTCCCGCTCGAACAGCATCAGGCCAAGCTGCGCCTCCAGATTGGCGATGCCATAGCTGATGACTGACACGGCGCGGTTGAGCCGGCGTCCGGCGGCGGCAAAACTGCCCGTATCCACGATCGTCAGAAATATGCGCAGCTGGTCGAAGGTCGGCGTGCCTGGCCTGTTCACTTTTCGATTTCCTCGAACGTTTCGTCCGCTTTTATCCCTCTGAGAAGGCAGGCTCGCAAGCGATAAAAGCATCTCCAACAGGGCGGCATATCGCCGCCTACCCTGGAGATACCGACATGATCGAACTTCGCCCCTATGACAGTCTCGGCGGTGCCAACCATGGCTGGCTGGACGCCAAGCATCATTTCTCGTTCGCTGGCTATCACGACCCTGCCCGTATGCACTGGGGCAATCTACGCGTGTGGAATGACGACACTATTGCGCCCCACACTGGCTTCCCGCCGCACCCCCATCGCGACATGGAAATCATCACCTATGTCCGCGAAGGGGCGATCACCCATGAGGACAGCCTCGGCAACAAGGGCCGGACCGAGGCTGGCGACGTGCAGGTGATGAGTGCGGGGACGGGCGTGCGCCACAGCGAATATAATCTGGAGGATGTGACCACCAGGATCTTCCAGATATGGATTGTCCCCACCCGCGCTGGCGAAGCGCCCAGCTGGGGTGCCAAGCCCTTCCCCAGAGGTGAGCGATCGGGCCATTTCGTGACGCTGGCTTCAGGCTATGAGAATGATAACGATGCCCTGCCAATCCGCACCGATGCCCGCATCGTCGCGGCAACATTGAAGGCCGGTGAAAGCGCCGAATATCCGTTGGGCCGCTATCGCAAAGCCTATCTGGTGCCCGCCACCGGCGCGATCACCATCGACGACGTTCGTGTCAATGCGCGCGATGGCGCTGCGATCAGCGATCTCGACGTGATCCGCGTGACAGCGATCGAAGACAGCGAAATCGTGCTCGTCGACGCTGCGTAATAAAAATGACGGCGTCAGCGCGCAACCGACATGCGCGCTGACGCCAGGCACGCGTCTTTTGAGCCTGACCGGACTCTCAGCGACCAATTTTGCGGCCTTAGTGCAGATCGTCCGTTGTTGAGGGGGCAATCGACCATCGCCTGCCGTTCAGTGACGAGGGCATGCATGGCCGCTCATCCCTTTCCATTGAGTGGTAGCACAGATCAGCAGCAGGACTGTTTCCGCAGTTTGGATCGGCCGCCCCATCAGGCAATAGTCGGTATGATCCCCCCTTCGACGCGGAGAGCCGCGCCGTTGGTCGCAGCAGCGAGCGGACTTGCGAGATAGGCGACCATCGCGCCAACTTCGTCCGCCTCGATAAGTCGCTGGATGAGCGAGAGGGGACGGAGCTTCGTGAAGAATTCGACTTCCCGTTCGGCTTCCGGCGCATCCTTGTGTTCGACGACCGAGCGAATGAAATCGACGATCCCTTCCGAGCGGGTCGGTCCGGGCAATACGCTGTTGACCGTGACCCCAGTTCCCCGCGTATGTTCGGCAAGGCCACGCGAGATAGAAAGCTGTGCTGACTTTGTCATGCCGTAATGGATCATCTCGGCGGGCGGCAGAAGTCCACTCTCGCTAGCGATGAACAACACACGGCCCCAGTCTTTCTGCAGCATCCGAGGGAAATAATGCCGGGCGAGGCGGGCACCGCTCACGACGTTGACCTCAAATATATGATGCCAGTCCTCGTCCTGAATGTCGGCAAAATCTTTGGCCTCGTAGATGCCAAGATTGTTGACGAGGATGTCGGTATCGGGAACGGCAGCGATCAGGACCGCGGCGCCTTCGGCTGTCGCGGGGTCTGCAAGGACGGGATTAACGCTGCCACCGATCTCGGAAGCGGCGGCTTCGATCTTCGCCGAATTACGACCGGTGATGGTAACGGCGACACCCTCAGCGGAGAGGCGTTTGGCTATCGCAAGGCCGATCCCGGCGGTCGATCCGGTGACAATGGCGGTCTTGCCGTTGAGATTGAGGTCCATGATTAACTCCTGCCAGTGAAGATCAACTGAATGGAAAATAGACATCCTCATCATTAATGCCTAGAATGCGCCTCATCACTTCAGAAGTGAATTGAAGTCATGGATAATCGTTTTGGCGACATCGAGATATTCCTGACCGTTGCAGGGGAGGGCAGCTTTGCAGGTGCAGCCCGCATGCTTCGTCTCACCCCCTCGGCGGTGAGCCGTTCCATCGCGCGCCTAGAGAAGAGGCTCGCAATCACGCTTCTGCGGCGGACCACGCGTGCCCTGGCGTTGACGGCGGAGGGTGCGTCCTATCGCGATCGGATGGGTGCCCTGATTGCGGACATGGCGGACGTTGAGAGGAGCCTGGGTCAGGCGGATCAACTCGCGCGCGGGTTGCTGCGCGTCAATGCCTCACCATCCTTCGGAGTCCACTGCCTCATCCCGGCTCTCCCCGGCTTTGCCGAACGCCATCCGGCCGTGAAGATCGAACTGACGCTTACCGACAGCATCGTCGATCTGGTGGAGAGGCGAGCAGACGTTGCGATCCGCATCGGTCCGCTTCGCGACACGCGGCTGCGTGCAAAAAAGCTGGGGCATAGCCGCATGACACTGGTCGCCAGCCCCGACTATCTCGCGCGTCGCGGCATTCCCCGGCAGCCCGACGATCTCGACGCACACGACTGCCTGCGTTTCAGCTTTCGCCGTTCGATCGATAGCTGGCCATTCCAGGTCGGTGATCGCGTTGTCCAGAAGCCGGTGGAAGGACGCTTCTTCGGCAATTCGGGCGAGGTCGTCAGGCAAATGGCAGTTGCAGGTTGCGGCATCGCCAGGCATGGGGTCTTCCACGTCGCGGCGGACATTAAAGCCGGGCGGCTGGTAGAGGTACTGGACGATTTCAATCCTGGCGATGGCGAGGACATCCACGCCCTCTACGCGGCGGAGGACCGCGCGGCGACGCGGATACGGGCGCTGCTGGATTATCTGGGTTCAATAGAGTTGATGTAAAGTGACGCCGACAGAGTGATGCCGAGTGGAAGCTATTCGTGCCTTGCATTACTGCCCTGACATTTCGCAAACGACCCATTCTTGCCGTTTAGCCGTGAAATTCCGATGCCCAGCTGTGGCCCGTCCGCTTTTCCGGCAGCTCGCGACCAACTGACGTCGTTCCGGTGCGATGTTGGAACATCGGCTCACCACAGAACCGACCTTTCGCAACTTTGTAAACTTTAGATTCGCCTCGGCCAGCGCGAACAGCGCGTCGTCATGCGACAACCTTCTGGCCGCCGCCACTGATCACTTATCGACGTGACATATGCCGACCAATAATGATAGCGGTAGAAACGTGAGTGCACTGCATAAGACGACCGTCCGATTGGACGTGCAGAGCGATGCTGACGGCTTTGCCCCTTACAAGTGACAGGCGATCTTTACGAGGCGTCACATTCCGGAATTTGCCGTCTATTGGAATGCGTCCCGTCGGCAGGACTACAGCGGCAAAGTTGCCCCTTCCTCCTCCAGTGCATCGCTAGCTACAGATATTCAAAGCAGGTTCTAAAAACCGTAGGACAGGCCCAGACTGGGACCATGGGTCGTCTTGGGTTCGGAAAATGACCCCGACCCGCTGATCGAGAAGAAGAATTGCGCACGATAGCGTATGTCCAGCGCGATGTTCGGGGCCAATCTGTGGCTCAAACCTACGGTCAGGTCGGGACCGATGAAGCTGGCGTCGTCATATTGCGGCGCGGCGATGCGGTCCTTGTTTTCCCGTCTGCCGACAAAGCCCATGGCGTTGGCGTAGAGCAGGGTGCGGCGATTCTCGTTAAGTGGTGCGGCGAGCGCAACGCCACCACGCAGCGAGAAAAGATCATAGCCGCCGCTGAAAGGCGCGGAGACGATGGTGGTCACATCGACCTTGTTTGTGAAGGGATTGGACGAATAATTGGTGACCTGCGACGTGAAACGAACCCGCGCCCGTTCATAGCGCACTCCCAGCGTCCAGGAGAGAAGATCGTTGATCCGGGTTTGGGCAGTCACCTCAAAATCGCGGCGGCGCAAATCTTGCGGCGTGCGCTGCTCGCTGAACATCAACTGCTGGAAAGTTTGGCCGGGAAAGTTGATGACCGACCCGCCCCGTATCGTCAGTTCCTTCGTGTCCGATCCGAACAGGCCGGTGGCGGTAAATGTTGTTGCAGGCAGGAAATCGTCCGACCGGTAGGAAATACTGCCGCCCTTCATCAAGACGGTAAAGGTTTCGGAGGTGAAACTGCCCGTGTCGCCCGCACCATTAGTCCCGAGTTGGTCCCCGCTCGACAGCGAATCGAACAGATACCAGCTGCGCGCCGCCAGCGTGACATCATCGGCAAGCGCAACAGATGGCATCACGGACAAAGCAAAAGCAGCAGCCCCACAAAAGCATTTCATCGATTTTTCCCCAATTCGTTACCCACTGTTCGTTGAGCATGAACCTACTATAGTGGCAACAGATAATCACACAGGCTATGCTGGAAAATATCGATCTGGAGCATCATGGATGATCGTTGTCGGCTTGATGAAATGGAGACGGTAGTGAACCCTGATTTTTCCCGGCGGCACCTTCTGTTGTCTTCGCTCGCCACTATACTGCCCCTGGCCAATGCGGCGGGTCTTTTCCTGCCGCCTCCGGCACGCGCTGCAAAATCGGACAAGGTGCCGGTCAACGCGCTGGTGATCGGTGCATCCTACGCCTCGGCCCCGGCCGCTTTCCATCTGGCCAATGCCGTCCGCGACGCCGAACTAGTCGCCCGCTTCCTGCATCAGGATCCCGCCCGCAAGATCCTACTCGCCAAGGATCCCGACCGGGCCGTCCTGGCCCATCTGCTAACCGGCTATCTCGACAGCCTCCAGTCCAGCGAGATCGCCTTCATCTATTTTGCCGGGCATGGCGTGCAAGTGGACGGCGTAAATTATATCGTGTCAGGCGATGGGGCGAGCCTGATCCCGATCGGCGACATCGTGTTGCGGGCGCGGCAACGGGCCAAGCTTGTCCTGCTGTTCCTGGACGCCTGCCGCAACAATCCCTTCGCCCTGAACCAGACACCCCATGTCGCGGGCGCACGCGCCGTCGACGTGCAACGGCTGCAAAGTCGCGGCCTCAAACGCACCGGATCGGCGGGCCAACCCGACGACGGCCTGCAATCGCTGCCACTCGATTCACCCGGTCTGCTGGCGTCCAACGGTCTGGCGCAATTTCGCCTTCAGGGCCGGGGCATCAAGGTCGTTTTTTCGACCGACCCCGGCAATGTCGCAATGGATGCAGCCAAAAACAGCGGGAACAGCCCTTTCACCCTTTCCCTCGTCAAGGCGCTGGCCCAGCCCAAATCACTTGACGATGCGCTGGCCGACGTCATCAAATCGGTCGTGCTGGAAACCGGCGGAGGGCAGACGCCCTGGGTTCAGGGGTCGTTGGAAGAAGCGATATTCATTTCGGGCCGCCCACCCCGCTATAACAACGGCGACGTCATCATGCCGATGCCGTAAAACGGCCCCGGCACCTGTCCCGGAATGCGCGACAAGGCGCATTTCGGTTGCGGCAAGCACCCTTGCCCCGCCCGGCCTCGTACAGAATGCATCCTGAATGGGAGGCCGGGTTGGGGGTAAGGGCAGGTGCGGGCGCGCCAAAGGCGCATTTTGAGACAAGCTCTCAGCGAAGCTCCAGCCAATCGTGGCGCTTCTTCATCAAATCATGCAGAAAATGGATATTCTTGTTTACGTTGGTTTCCGTCCTCAACATCGAACTATTATGCTGACGGTAGCGTGCCAGAATTTCGGGAAGATGAAGGGCGATCCTGTCCTCATTCACCATCCGCAGCCACAGGTCATAATCTTCCCAGCCATAGCGGATATTCTCATAGCCATCCATCGCCAGCAACATCGACCGGCGGAACAGGGCCATGGCATCTATGAAATTGCCATGCTTGAGGCCATCCTTAGTGAAAACGCCCGCACCGATCACATCGGCCTGCCCTTCAAACACCTCGAGCAGGCTGTAGGCCGCGTCAGCATCGGGACGAGCGGTCAGCGCTTCGACATGCTTTTCGATACAACGCGGATACAGGATATTGTCGGCGTCCAGCATGAAACAATAATCGGAACGGGACAAAGCTATGCCGGTATTGCGAGTGATCGACAGCTTGGCGTTTGCCCGGTTGCGGACCAGCAACATGCCCTTACGGCTCCTGCGCTGGTGCTGCATCCATCCGTGGACGGTATCGACCGAATTATCGGTGCTGCAATCATCCACCACGATCAGGCTGATATCATCCGTACTTTGAGCAAGAACGCTGTCGAGCGTTTCGACCACATGATGGGCATAATTAAAAAGCGGGACGATGATCGATACGCGGTTGTCGCGCGCGCCACGCTCGAACACATGGTCGCTTCCCTGAGTCTGCATCGCGCTTACATCCTTCCCAGTCTGGCCATCAGGGCGCGGCCATTGTCATGCAGTCGTGCCAGTTCGTGCCGCCCCGCCGCCGTGTCCAGTAGCCAAGCGATACGCTCGTCCATCTCGTCGATTGGGACCGCGACATAATGGTCGCCGGGCCGCACCATGCCGATGTCGGAACAGGGTTCGGTCACAGGCACGCATCCTTGGGCAATGCCCGTCAGCACCAAGCGATGCCATTCGAAATAATGGCTGTCGCCCTGATGGATGTTCAGCAATATTTTTGCATTTTTCGCGAGTTGGGCTAGGTCGCCGCTGCCGATCATGTTGGGATTGTCGGGCGTAACCGGGCCATGCAGCCGGGGAGCATGCAGGAAACAGTTATAGTCCGACAGCACAGGCGCAAGCTTCGCCAGAGCGCGCGCGCGCCGGTTGTTCAGCGCGCCGGCGAACAGGATGTCATAGGGCCGGTCGACGAAGCGGGCCGGGAAAGTCAGCGGCTTGACCGCGCGCAGGTCCGTGACCTGACGTGATAATGGAGCCTGTTTGAAATCGAAAACGCCATTGGCGCGGGGCAATAGCGGCAGGAAGCCGGCATGGATGCCAAGGCGCGACAGACCGCGCGCCGACAGCGGATTGATGTCCAGCGCTCGTCGGGAGACAAGCATCTTGTCCAGCGCGAGCGAGAACCAGGAGGTATGCCATTGTTCGGTATTGATATGGATTGCGCGCGCGGCCACCTCGGCGGGGAAATGCGTACCCGGCCCATAGACGCAATATTCATGCGGGGCGACAACGACGATCTCCATGCCATCCAGGTCAAGCCCGGCATGATCGGTCAGCATGGTCACCTCGAAACCCAGTGCCGCGATCGCTTCGGTGACATAGCGGGCAATGTCGGTGAAGAAGAAATTGCCCTTGTCCCAATGGAGCACCACCACCTTGCGACCGGAGGGCAGATAGTCAGCCATTCCGGGCAGGGGCGTGTCGGGTGCATCGGCCATAAACCTGTCGGCGGCCGATGCCCTGAATGCCCTGCGCCCCTCTCTCATGCCGTATCCGACATAATGTTCCAGAGGCTGGACGCTGCGCGTGTCAGGATGTTCCAGCGTATAGAATGTTCCGGAAAAAAGCGGCCCTGGATCGCGCAGAGGGTCCTTCACAGCTGCCGCCAGATAGTTTTCAAGCAATTCCAGTGGCGTGCCACTCACATTATATCGGCGGGCATACCAGTCCGGGTCGAACAGTCCGCTGGACAGAATTGCCGGCAGCAGGATGGTCGTGGGCTGGATATGCGGCAATGGTGCAAAATCGACACCGCCATTTCGCTGCTCGGACAAGCCGTGTTCAAGAAAATGATAGACTGGATCGTTGCGCGACGCGGCGACGTCGGGATAGCGGCTCAGATAGTCGGCGGCATCGAATAAGCCAAATCGCGCCAGTCTCCTGAGGGTGCGGCGCTGCACCCTCCAATAGGGCAGCCAGCGTCGCCACCCTAATGGCGGCCGGGCGAGTTCGATTGCCACCTGCTGAAACCAGGACGCTCTGGCCCGTTGCTCCAGCGCAAAACCATATGTCTCACGATATAGCGCTTCGACTATGGCAAGGCGCTCGATTGCTTCTTGACCCACTTGCCCATATTCACTTGGAGAGGGAGCAATTGTCTTGGGAGACTTTCTTTTTTTAAACCATCCAAGCCAAAACTTTTTTTGAGAACTATCTTGTTTACCCGCTTTCACCCAAACAGTCCCATATTAAATAACCAACCCAAATGACCGTGACGCCGAGCCACCCGGAAACCTCGGCTACCGGACACCCACGGCCGGTGATCTCGGCCACCGCATCACGCCTAAACTCTTCGCTGAAATTACATTTCCCGATGTTCGTCTCCCGCCCTTAAAATTTAGGATAGAAGACGTCCAGACATCTATTCGTGGATCGGCTCGACCACCGCGTCACGTCCTTCTCACTGCTCCGCATGTTGCCCGGCTCAAACACCCGCCCCGATCAAGCTGATCTGCGATTCACTCCCGCACCCGCGCGTTCTCGCGCGCTACACCTCCAGAACCGCCCTTATACAAGCTGTTGACGATTGCCTAGGCCACGATATTCCCTGCGCGGCCCGTAAATCCGGGACCGCCGCCGCTTCCCTGTCGCGGCACCCGGTCGGCCAGCGCGTATTCCGCGACGCGCATGTGAAGGCACTGGAGGCCCAAGCCACCTACAGGTCGGCGCGGAAGGCGGAAACCCGTCGGCGGAAGACGGGGATGCATGACCTTTTTGCGAGCCTGAGCGCAATGGATCCGGGCGAGCGGAGCGCGCTCGAAATTACCGGTGGCGTGGTCGCTGCACAGGATCGTGTCCCACGGGATGGTGTAGCTTATAGGAGCCACCGCCGATTTCGGCATCGGTTTGAGCCGATCATGTGCCGGGTACAGCCGACAGCATGACGATGGGATTGTCGCTCACGGGCGCCA
>NZ_QVRA01000050.1 GCF_003591655.1 Sphingobium terrigena | reverse complement strand
GGCGACAACCAGGCTCCACCCAAATCCCCCTGACCACTTGAACGATGCATCGACCATCCCTCCCACAATCAAAACAGAATCACATCTGATCGGTTTTGCAAAGGTCTCCTCAAAGGGGGAGGAGACTGTGGGCCAAGATCACAATCTGGCGTTAACACCCGGCGCGATGTGGATGATCTGGCCCTGCCCGCCCTTGCCGTCGGCCTGATCGAGGCCGCGAATCAGCAGGCGGTCCTGCGCTATGCCGTCCAGCTTGAGCGCGCGGGCGACTGCGCCGATGCGGGCGGCGGCGAGATCCCAGTCGTCGAAACGCTGCTGCGCGCGGTCGCTGCCATGGCTGCGAATCTCTACGCCGCCCGGCTCCTTTGCATATTGGCGGGCGATGACCGACAGGCGGGCGCGGCCCTGATCGCTCAATAGCGCTTCGCCCGGCACGAACAGTTCGACCGCGCGAATCTCTATGCCCGGCCGCATCGCGCGGCCGCCAAATTGCTGCGCGACCTGCGCCAGCATCGCGTCGCGGCGTGATCCGCTGGCCTGCAACAGCACGAAGAAGGCGAGCAGGAGCAGCAGCAGATCAGCGAAACTGACCGCCCAGCGGTTGCGCCGCGCGGTGGCGAGGGTGGCGGCGCTCATGCGACTTCGCGGATCGAGGCCCGGCGGCGCGGCGCATTTTCGCGCCGCGCTATGCCAAGCATTCGGGCTGCTGCCTCCTGCTGCCAGGCCAGTTCGCGTTCGGACAGGTCCGCCAGCCGCGCAGCAATGGGCGCGGCGATCATGTTGGCGATGACGACGCCGTAAAAGGTGGTGAGCAAGGCGAGTGCCATGGCAGGGCCAAGTGCTGCGGGATCGTCCATCGCCGCGAACATGCCAACCAGGCCGATGATCGTCCCGGCCATGCCCAGCGCGGGCGCGGCGTCGGCGACAGACAGCCAGACATTGCGCGCACCGGCATGGCGCTGCGCCCGGTCGGCCAGCGTCTGCGCCGCCCAAAGCTCGAACAGGTCGGTGCGTTCGCTATTGGCGAGTTTGCGCGCGGCCTCGGTCAGGAAGGGATTGGCGGTCTTGACCCGGTCGGTGCAGGACAGGCCGCGCAGCTGCGCCACCTGATCAATCTTGAGCATCGCGGCGCGGGCCGCATCGCGATCCCGCGTTGGATCGGCGGTCACCAGCGGCACAAGCGCCGCGATCGCCCGACCGAGCGCCGCCACGCCATTCTGGAACAGCGCCACAGCCATGATGCCGACGACCATGGCCAGCAAGGTGAGCGGGTCGAACAGATGGCCCATCGTCGCGATCATGCAAATTCGTCCCCGTTTTGGCCCCCGTTTCGGGCGTGGCCGGACAGCGGCAAGGCGGTGCCGCCGACCGGCAATTTCTTGCCGTCCTTGCCGCCCATAGCCGCCAAAGCCCCGGATTACCGGGATTTCCGCCCTGCCCCTGCGTCACCCACGCAAATTGGCACGGCTCTTGCGGATATACAGGCTGGATCGCCCGTATCGAACGCCATCAGGCATGAGAACGGCAGCGGTCGACCAACTTTTAGGCCTGGCAAAGGGCAAAAGGCATGTCGGTGGAAGAAAGTCTGTTCGGGATCCATGGAAAGGCGCTGGCGCTTCGTTCGCAGCGCCTGTCCCTGCTCGCGTCCAACATCGCCAATGCCTCGACCCCCGGATACAAGGCGCGCGACATTGATTTCGACGCGGCGCTGAAAAGCGCGACGTCGCAGGCCGATGTCTCGAAAGCCGCGGAAAACTCCATGGGTTATCGCGTCCCGCTCCAGCCCAGCCTGGACGGCAACACCGTCGAACTCAGCACCGAACAGACGCTGTTTGCGGAAAATGCCGTCAAATATCGCACGACCCTCTCTTTCCTTGAGGGCCGCATCAACACCATCAACCGCGCGCTGAAGGGTGAATGACCATGAGTGGCTCGGGTCCCATGAACGTATTCGACATTGCCGGTCGCGCCATGAGCGCACAGCTGGTGCGTCTGAACGCCACGGCTTCCAACATGGCGAATGCCGGCAACGTCACCGGCAGCGCCGCCGAAGCCTATCGCGCAATCAAGCCGGTGTTCACGTCGGTCACCGACAGCCCCGGCGTATCGACGGTCAAGGTAGCGCAAGTGGTCACCACCGATGCCCAGCCGACCAAGCGGCACGACCCCAACCATCCGCTGGCGGACGCCAATGGCGATGTGTGGGAAGCGGCGGTCGATAGCAATGCCGAGATGATCGACATGATCGAGACGGCGCGCATGTACCAGAACAATGTGCAGGTGCTCAACACCGCCAAATCCCTGATGCTCGAAACCATAAGGATCGGCAAATGACGACCTCTACCGTCACCGACAGCGCCGGGCTTTCGGTCTATAATCCGACTGCCAAGGTCGGCACCGGCAAGTCGCAAATGGGGCAGGAGGATTTCCTGCGCCTGCTCACCGCGCAGATGCAGACCCAGGACCCGTTCGAGCCGGTCGATAACGCCGAAATGGTGTCGCAGATGGCGACCATCACCAATTCGAGCGGCATTGCCGAAATGAACGCCAATTTGGCGTCGATCAAGGAACAGCTGACCGGCACGCGTCTTGGCGATGCGGCAAGCTGGATCGGCAAATCGATGCTGGTGCAGAGCAATATCGCAGCGCCCGACGCCACCGGCCTTTATGCCGGGCAGATCACCCTGCCCGCCGCCGTCGATGGCGCGTCGGTCGATCTGGTCGATGCCAGCGGCAATGTCGTCAAGTCGATCGACCTGGGATCACGGCCCGCAGGCGATGTCAGCTTCTACTGGGATGGCAAGGATGATGCGGGCAACACCATCAGCACCGCCGCCCTTCAGGTCAAGGTCAAGGGCGCGACGCCCAGCAAGGTCGCGACCTGGGCCACCATCGCCGCCGTCCAGTCTCCGGCGGACGGTTCATCGTCCAAACTCATCACCGCGCTCGGCACCTACAGCCCGTCGGACGCGCTCAGCCTGAGCTAAATCACCCCATTCCAAAGTTCCTTTTCACCCCCATTTTCTGTTCACTTAGGGAGTAACGCCATGACCTTCTATGTTTCCCTGTCCGGCCTCAAGGGCGCCCAGGCCGACCTGTCGGCCATTTCCAACAACGTCGCCAACGTCAATTCGACCGCCTTCAAGAAGAGCAAGGCGCAGTTTGGCGATATTTTCGCCGCCGCGCCGATGCAGACCACCCATCAGGTCGCTGGCCAGGGCGTGCGCGTGCAGGGCATTACCCAGCAGTTCACGCAAGGGACGATCGAAACCACCGACAAGACGCTGGACATGGCGATCACCGGCGAAGGCTTCTTCACCGTCAAGGCCGAAGATGGCACGATCAGCTATACCCGCAACGGTGCTTTCTCGGTCGATGATGATCGTTTTGCGGTCGATACCACCGGATCGCGCATTCAGGTGTTTGCGGTCGATCCCAACACAGGCGTGCCGACGACCGCCCCCACATCCGCCAGCACCCCGGCCGACCTGATCGATCTTCAGGTGCCGACCACCTATCAGGGTCTGGCCGATGGCGCGCAGTTGACCAGCGTGGGCGTGGCCAAGGATGGCCTGGTATCGGCCATCTATGCCGATGGCAGCACCGTCTATCTGGGTCAGGTCGCGATGGCATCCTTCAACAGCCTGGAAGGCCTGCGCCAGCAGGGCGATGCGCACTGGTCATCGACTGTCGCCAGCGGCAATCCGATCCTGGGCCTGGCCAATGAAGGCATGTTCGGCGCGGTCAATAGCGGGTCGCTGGAACGCTCCAATGTCGACATCACCGACGAACTGGTATCGCTGATCGCAGCCCAGCGCAATTTCCAGGCGAACAGCAAGGCGATCGAGGCGGCCAACACGCTGACCACCACCATCGTCAACATCCGCACCTGATAGGTGAACCGCACCGGCCTACACCCGCTGGGTGGAGGCTGGTGCAGCCTTCCAACGAACGTAGGAACTGTCCATGGACCGGCTCGTCAATACGGCACTTACCGCGATGCGCGGCGCAATGGCCCGGCAGGCGTCGATCGCAAACAATCTCGCGAACGCCAATACGGTGGGCTTTCGCGCCGAAATCGCCAATGCCGAGACGCGCTGGATCAAGGGCGATACGTTCGACACCCGCGCACAGGCATCCGAACAGGTGATCGCCGCCGACATGGCGCAAGGCGCGGTCACCCAGACGGGCAATGCGCTCGACGTGGCCCTGAATGGCGATGCTCTGCTCGCCGTTCAGGGTGCCGACGGCAGCGAAGCCTATACGCGGCGCGGCGACCTGAAAATCAGCGACAGCGGCCTTTTGACCACCGGCGACGGTATGCCCGTATTGGGCGAAGGCGGCCCGATCACCCTGCCCCAGCTGGACAGCGTGTCGATCGCGCAGGATGGCAGCATCTGGGGCGTTCCGCAGGGCGGAGACGCCGCCAATCCGCAGCGGATCGATGCGCTGAAACTGGTCAATGCGGCAGGGTCCGGCATTGCCAAAGGCACCGACGGCCTGTTCCGCGAAGTCAATGGCGGCGCATTGCCGCAAGACCCGCTCGCCACCGTGACCAGCGGATCGATCGAAGGATCGAACGTCAACGCGACGAGCGCGCTGGTCCAGATGATCGAGGCGAGCCGGGCGTTTGAAACCCAGGTCAAGCTGATCGACACCGCCAAACAGCTGGACGATGGCGGCGCGTCGCTGATGCGGCTCGACAGTTAAACTGGCACGAATATTGCTTTGATTGAGGCATCAGGCGTCCCTTCACGGCGACGCTTTACGGAGATGAGACGATGAGCAACGCCGCCCTTCATGTCGCCCGCACCGGCCTCGATGCGCAGAACACCAAGATGCGCGTGATCGCCAACAACCTGGCGAACGTCAACACCACCGGCTTCAAGCGCGACCGCGCCGATTTCGAAACGCTCGCCTATCAGCAGATGATCGCGGCGGGCGCCAATTCGGACAGCGAAAACAAGTTCGCCACCGGTCTCAATCTTGGCTCGGGCGTTTCGCTCCAAGGCACCAGCAAGATCAATACGCAGGGCACGCTGACCCAGACCGGCAATTCGCTCGACATGGCGATCGAGGGATCGGGCTTCTTTCAGGTCCAGCGGCCCGACGGCTCCATCGCCTATACCCGCGCGGGCAATTTCAGCGTCACGGCCGAAGGCACGGTCGTCACCAGCGACGGCCTGCCATTGATCCCGCAGGTGACCGTGCCCGAAGGCGCGACATCGGTGACGGTCGGCAATGACGGCACGGTGTCCGCCACGCTCCAGGGCGAAGCGACGCCGACGCAGCTGGGCCAGATCGAACTGGCGACCTTCATGAATGCAGCGGGGCTTTCCGCGATCGGCGGCAATCTGCTGGTCGAAAGCGCTGCCAGCGGCACGCCGCAGGTCGGCGTTGCCGGTCTGGAAGGACGCGGATCAATCCGCTCGGGCAGTCTGGAAACATCAAACGTCAATGTCGTCGAGGAACTGGTCGACATGATCGAGACCCAGCGCGCCTATGAGGTCAACAGCAAGATGATCAAGGCGACCGACGAGATGCTCCAGTACGTCAACCAGAATATGTGATCGGACTGATGCAAATCTCCCATAATCCGTTCGGGCTGAGCTTGTCGAAGCCTTCTACTGAGCGCAGCGAAGTGGCTTCGACTTCGCTCAGCCACACCCTTCGACTTCGCTCAGGGCGAACGGCAATATTGTGCCTGGCAGGCATCATCCTCGCCGCCTCACCTGCTCATGCGGGCAAGAAACGCGAGGCAGAGCGCGCGCTCTATGCGCCGACCGTGCTGGCGCAGCCGGTCGCGCCGCCATCCAACGGTTCGATCTTTCAGGCATCCATGGGCTATACGCCACTCACCAGCGGCGCGCGCGCCACGGCGGTGGGCGACATCATCACCATCGTGCTGGTCGAGCGGACTCAGGCGACCAAGAGCAACAGCGCCGACACCAGCCGCGACGGCAATATAGGCCTGACCCCGCCGTCCACCGGCCTGCTGTCCAAGCTGTTTTCGGCCAGCGACGTCGCCATGGGCGGCCAGAACGGCTTTACCGGCAAGGGCGGGGCAACCCAGTCCAACACGCTGTCGGGCGAGATCACCGTGACGATCGCGGCGACCTATCCCAACGGCACGATGCTGGTGCGGGGAGAGAAGGCGCTGACGCTCAATCGCGGCGACGAGTTCATCCAGATCAGCGGCCTTGTCCGTCAGGCCGATATCGGCCCGGACAACCGCATCGCATCAACCCGCGTGGCCGATGCCAAGATCATCTACACCGGCAAGGGTGAAATCGCCCGCGCCAGCAAACAGGGCTGGTTGCAGAGTTTCTTCTCGATGATCAGCCCGTTTTGATGGAGCGTTTCCCAGCCATGATCCTTGCCCTGCATCCGATCCGCTTCCTGACGCTGCTGGCGCTAGCCGTGCTGGCATCCTTCACCGTTCCAGCGCAAGCGGAGCGGGTCAAGGACTTGGGGACGTTCCAGGGCGTGCGCCCCAACCAGCTGACGGGATACGGCATCGTCGTGGGTCTGGCCGGCACCGGCGACGACAGTCTGCAATATGCGACCGAGGGCATGAAGGGCGTCGTATCGCGCTTTGGCCTGACGCTGCCGCAGGGGATCAATCCTGCGCTCAAGAACGCAGCCGCCGTGCTGGTCACCGCTGACCTGCCCGCTTTTTCCAAGCCCGGTCAGCGGCTCGACATCACCGTGTCGGCGCTGGGCAAAGCCAAGTCGCTGCGCGGCGGCACGCTGATCCTGACCCCGCTCCGCGGCGCGGACAATGAAATCTACGCCATGGCGCAGGGTAATCTGGCCGTTGGCGGCCTTGGCGTATCCGGCGCCGATGGTAGCCAGGTGTCGGTCAATATTCCCTCGGCCGGGCGCATCCCCGGCGGCGCGACGGTGGAGCGTGCCGTCGCGACCGGGTTCGATACCGCACCGACGCTGACCTTCAACCTCGCCGAAGCGGACCTCACCACCGCGCTGCGCGTCGCCGACGGTATCAATCGTGCCTTTGGCGATCGCCGCGCCCGCGCCATGGACGCGGTATCGGTGACGATCGATGCCATTCCGGGGGCGGAGGACCGCATCCTGATGATGGGCATGATCGAGAATATCGAGATTTCGCCAGCCGATGCGCCCGCCAAGGTCATCGTCAATGCGCGCACCGGCACGGTCGTCATCAACGGCGCGGTACGCATCCATCCCGCCGCCGTCGCCCATGGCAAGCTGACCGTCAGCGTCAATGAAAGCCCGCGCATCGTCCAGCCCGCGCCATTCAGCCGGGGCGAGACGGCGCAGGAGGAGTCGAGCAACATCAGCATCGACGAGCAGAAAAAACCTATGGTTAATTTTAAAGGTGGGGCGTCGCTGGCCGATATAGTCAAGGCGGTCAACGCTATCGGAGCCTCTCCTGCCGATATGGTCGCGATCCTTGAAGCCCTTAAGCAAGCGGGCGCGATGAAAGCCGAATTGGTGGTATTATGATGCAGATTGGCTCGACATCCTCCGCAACCGTCCCGTCCGGCGCAGCGCCCGCGAACAAGGCCAGTCTGGAAAAGACCGCGCAGCAGTTCGAGGCGATCTTCCTGCGTCAGATGATCGGCGCGATGCGATCGGCGAGCCTCGCCGAGGGGATTTCCGATTCCTCCGCAACCGAGCAATTTCAGTCGATGGCCGATTCCCGCACCGCCGACGCGATGGCGAGCGGCAACAGCCTGGGGATCGCCCAGTTGCTGATCAAGCAGTTCGGCGCGAAACCGGCACCTGACGCGCCTGCTGGCACGCCCGGCGGGTCAGGCGCGCCATGAGCGACCTGTTCATCATCGGGGCGTCCGGCACCCGCGCCTATCGCACCGCGATGGCGGCGATTGGCGAGAATATCGCCAATGCCAGCACCGACGGCTATGCCCGCCGGTCCGTGACCACCGCCGAATCCGGCGCATCCACCGCCACCATGGCGATGTATGTGTCGAAGGGGAATTTCGGCGGCACGCAGGTGATGAGCATCAATCGCGGCACCGACCCCTATCTGGATGCGACCGTGCGCATGACCGGCATGGCGCTGGGCAGCTCGACCGCGCGGCTGCGCTGGTTGAGCGATGCTGAAAATGCGCTCAACGACACCGGCACCGGCATTGGCGGGCTGATAACCGGCATGTTCCAGAATATGGAGAAGCTGGCCGCCAGCCCGTCCGACACATCCTTGCGGGTGACGACACTCGACAGCATCGGCCGGGTGGCACAGGCCTTTACCCAGACGGCAGCGGATCTGGAAGCGGTGTCGGAGGGGATCGCGACCGAGGCGGATGCATCGGTCAGCACGATCAACCGCGCGCTCGAATCGCTGGCCGACATCAACAACAGCCTGTTGCGCGCGCAGCCGGGCACGTCGGCCTATGCGCAGCTGCTCGACAGCCGCGACGCTGCGCTGCAGGATCTCACGGAAAATCTCAATGTCACGATCAGCTTTGGCGCGCATGACAGTGCGCAGATCAGCTTTGACGGGCAGACGCTGGTGCAGGGCAATGTCGCCACCAGCCTGGCGGTGGGCAGCAATGCCGACGGCACGCTGGCGCTGACGCTGGCCGATGGCACCGCGCTGGCAACGCCCGCCAATGGCACGCTGGGCGGGCTGTTTTCCGCCGCCGATACGGTGGCCGATCGCCGCGCGAGCCTCGACACGATTGCCGAGAAATTCGTCACCGACATGAACGCCTGGCACGCGCAGGGCGTGACCGACGGCGGCAGTGCGGGCGCGCCCTTGCTGTCCTATGGCGGCGGCGCGGCCAGCGTTGCGGCGCTGATCACCGATCCGGCGGAGCTGGCCACCAGATCGGCCAACGGCACGCTCAACGGCAATCTGCTGACCGTTACCTCCACCCTGCGCGGCAATGGCAGCGTCGAGCAGGACTGGACCGCGCTGATCGCCGCGCATGGCAATTTGCTGGCGGGGGTGAAGGCGGAAAACACCACCGCGCAAGGCCGCAGCGACCAGGCCGTCGCCGCGCGCGAAGCGGTGAGCGGGGTCGATCTCGACATGGAAGCCGCCGACCTTCTGCGCATCCAGCAGGCCTATTCGGCCAGCGCCAAGATTTTGCAGGTCGCCAAGGAAACCGTCGATTCCATCCTTCAGATACTCTGAGCCGCGAAAGGGCTGAGCCATGGTAGGTATCACCAACAAGATCATGCTCGCCGAAATCCGCCGGCAACAGCAATTGTCGCAGAATATCGTCGACGGACAGGCCGCCATTTCCACCGGCATCACGCTCAACAAGCCGTCGGACGACGCGCTTGCCTGGGTGCAGGTATCCGATGTGGGCCGCGCGCAGGCGCAGCAGTCGGCGTGGCAGACCAATATCAGCTATGGCAAGACCCGCGCCGCCAATGCCGAAGCCAATCTGTCGGAGGTCAACAACCTGTTGACCCGCGCGCAGGAACTGGTGACGTCGGCGCGCAACGGATCCTTGAACGACACCAGCCGCGCCGCGATCGTCGAGGAAATGTCGACCATCCGCACGACCATCAACGAACTGCTGAACCAAAAGGATTTTCAGGGCGTATCGGTGTTCGACGATCAGCAAAGCGTGCTGGTGCCGGTCAGCCGTGGCCTCAATCTGGCGGTGGTCGCGACCCGGCAGGAAGTATCCGAAGGCATCGACGTCAATGGCACGCCGATGTCGATCGACGGCATATTGGCCCAGAGCATCGATGCGCTGCAAAATGGCGACGATACCGCAATTGCGGCGGGCCTGGATGCGATCAAGGTGGGACAGAGCCATATTACCGTCGAACTGGCGCGGCAGGGCGTGCGCAGCAACCGACTGGATGTCGTGGGCGAACGGCTGACCGACATTGACCTCGATCTCACCGAACGGCGCTCCACGCTCGAATCGACCGACCTCACCGAAGTCATATCCAATGTGAAGGCGCAGTTGTTGCAGCTGGAGGCGGCACAATCGGCCTTTGCCCGGATCAACCAGCAGACTTTGTTCGACCTGATCAGCTGATCCGACGAAAATAAGTCGTCGTCCTAAACCGGACGCTAACCAGTCCGTATTAACCACATGACAGGCGCCCCTGGTGGCGCCGCCGGGGCTTACCGCTTCCGGGTGCTTATATCGGGGATAGTTTCATGTTCGCAGCCATTGGACTGGTCGTCCTGCTCGTCATGGTGTTTGGCGGCTTCGCCTTCACCGGCGGCGATCTTGGCCCGGTGCTTCATGCCCTGCCCCACGAAATGCTGATCATCGGCGGCGCGGCCGTCGGCGCGCTCATCATCGGCAATAGCGGATCGGACCTGAAAGCGCTGGGCGGTGGCCTGGGCAAGGTGTTCACCGGCGCCAAATATAAGAAGCAGGATTTTCTGGACTGCATCTTCCTGGTGAGCAAGCTCATGAAAACGCTGCGGGTCGAAGGACCGGTGGCGCTGGAGCCGCATATCGAGGACCCCTCGACCTCCACCATCTTCACCGAATATCCCAAGCTGATGAAGGACAAGGCGCTGATCCACCTGATCAGCGATACGCTGCGTCTGGTCGTCATCTCATCCGGCACGCTCGATCCGCACGCGGTGGAGGAAGTGATGGACAACAGCCTCAAGACTCATCACCACGAAGCGATCAAGCCCGCCGACAATCTTCAGGGACTGGCCGACGCGCTGCCCGCGCTCGGCATCGTCGCGGCGGTGCTGGGCGTGGTCAAGACGATGGGATCGATCGACCAGCCGCCCGCGATTTTGGGCGCGATGATCGGGTCGGCGCTGGTCGGCACCTTCCTTGGCATCCTGCTCGCCTATGGCATGGTCAATCCCTTCGCCAACCGCTGCCGCTCGGTGATCGAGGCGGACGGGGCGATCTACCATGTCGTCAAGCAGATCATCGTCGCCTCGCTTCATGGTCATCCTCAGCCGCTGGTGATCGAAGCCGCCCGTTCCGGCCTGACCCATGCCAACCAGCCCGGCTTTGCCGAAGTGTTTGATGGTATGCGGGGCAAATAAGCCATGGCGGAAAAAAAGCGCGGCGCGAACGAGCCGGAACCCCGGCCGATCATCGTCAAGAAAATCATCGTCGAAGGGCATGGCGGTCATCATGGCGGCGCGTGGAAGGTCGCCTATGCCGATTTCGTGACGGCGATGATGGCGTTTTTCCTGCTGATGTGGCTGCTGGGCGCGACCACCGAAAAGCAGCGTAAGGCGCTGGCCGACTATTTCACGCCGACACTGGTCGAACTGAAAATGGCGTCGGCTGGCTCCACCGGGCTGATGGGTGGCGACAGCATCATGGGCAAGGAAAATTACCCGACCACTGGTGGTCAGGGCAATCTGTCCATCACCATCCCGCGCGACGCGACCGGCACCAAGGATCAGGGCGGCAAGGCGATGCGCGCCGCCGACCGGCAGAAGTTCGAATCGATCAAGAAGGATCTGGAAGCGCGCATGGCGCGGCAGAAGGGGATGGCGAAGCTGCGCAAGAATGTGCGCTTCACCGAAACCCGCGAAGGGCTGCGCATCGACCTGATCGACGAGGCGGATTTCGCGATGTTCGCGATGGGCACCGACCGGCTGGTGCCGCAGGCCCGCGCGCTGATCAGCGAAGTTGCGTCCGTCCTGCAAACCATGCCCAACCCGCTGATCGTGCGCGGCCATACCGATGGGCTGCCCTATGCGTCGGGCCGGACCATGAACAACTGGCTGCTGTCATCGACCCGCGCCGAATCAACGCGCAAGGCGCTAGCCGACAGCGGCATCGGCAATGCCCGCTTCGCCCGGATCGAAGGGGTCGCCGACCGCGAACCCTTCATCAAGAACGACGCCTATGATCCGCGCAACCGGCGCATGTCGATCATCCTGGGCTGGACCCGTGGCGGCAACAGCGGCGATGACGCGGACATGGACGAAGAAACCAAGGCCGCGATCAAGGAACGCGACGACCCGGCCCGCGTGGCGAAAAAGGCGGCACAGAGTCTGGACATGGGCGGCACCGGCCTGCCCGGCGGCGCGGCGCTGCTGAACCCGACGGCGCCGGGACCTTCGGGGAAGCCGGGGAAGCATTGAGGATGGTGGGGTGACGTGAGGGGTGGGGAGCGGACTGGCGGCTTTGGATCAAATTTGCCTAAAAGAAGAACCTTATCTTCAAAGAAAATTAGGCAGAATTGGTTAGGCGCTTCCGTAAGGGAGATATGTGTATGCGCCAGATGGCACTGCTGGGTATTATGGGACTCTTAGTTGCTAGCCCTTCGCAGGCGCAGGCAGCAGGTACCGCCGACCTTGCTACGCGGTTTTTTAACGCTATTCCCGATATTTGCTTTCAAACGGCACGAGGGAAGCCGCCAACACAGGAGACTGCGGCGAGCCTTCTCCTCGAGAGTGCGTCAGAAGTCCCTCCAACGGTAAAGGCCCATTTCAATCGAGTTCCCACATGGTTTCGACTGAAGGCGCAGCCAGACGAAGTTTTTATAGGGGTCGGGGACAGTCCGGGAGCCTGTCATGTCGTGTTGGCTAACACAAAGCAGACGGTGGAAGTTCGCACCAAGGTTGCCGCACTTTTGAAGGCTGGTGGATTCCAGGTTGTCCACGAAAACACCATCCCCGGCTCAGACATTGACATGCTTTTCGTTTCAAAAGCACCCGATGGCTACATGCTCATTTCGCTCCAGGCTCCCCGAAACGTAGTGCGGGATGGGATAGGGGATCAAGGAGCCGTTCATGTCAAACTTATGCCAGCGGCCATGTTTGAATCGATGATTTCTAAGCGTTGAGATGTCCGGTTTCAGGGTTTTCGGAAAGATCATGCAATGACCTGCATGGTCGCTTGCGGCCCTCCCGTTGCCCCCTCTCCCTTGAGGAGACCTTTGCAAAACCGATCAGATGTGATTCTGTTTTGATTGTGGGAGGGATGGTCGATGCATCGTTCAAGTGGTCAGGGGGATTTGGGTGGAGCCTGGTTGTCGCCGGATTTGGGG
>NZ_QVRA01000005.1 GCF_003591655.1 Sphingobium terrigena | reverse complement strand
TGCAAACTCAAGGAGTTCAAGCGCATCGCCATGCGAGCCTGCAAAACAGACCGCAGCTTCGAAGCGATGATCTACCTCGCCGCAGCCGTCATCAATTCACGATGAATCCCCACAAGCCCTAAATGGCCTTTCCGCCGCGCGGCCACAAGGCAAACAGGCAGGCCAATGGCCAGAAATTGGCCCGGCGATGCGGATTTCCCTGCGATTCACCAAAAGTCCTAACGAAAAATTAACCCGCACTCTTCATGCCTTGTTTACGAAGGAGTGCAGCATGGCGTTTTTCAGGTCCGTTTCCATCATCACGCTGACGCTGACGCTGGCGCTCGCTGCCTGCGGCAAGGGGGACAAGGACGCCAGCCTCGCTGCGCTCGATGCGCAACTCACCAACAACGCGGTCGATCCGGCGCTGAAAGGCGCGCTGGCCGACCCGATCGTGGTCGATCCCCAGCTGGTTGGCCAGTCCAACCGCAACGCCGTGCGCCCCGCCGACCGTCCCGCCAATGGCGCAGTGCCGTTGCTGAGTGGCGACGCAGGCAAGGCGCAGGCCGCGGCCTTGCAACAGGCAGGCGGCAAGCTGCTCGCCGCGCCTGCGCCCAGCGAGGGCGAGGCCATGGCATCGACGGTCACCTTGGGCGCGGTCGCCCGCGAACAGGCGGCCCGCAACGGCGGCAACGCTAATTGCAGCAAGCAGCTTGCCTATGGCATGGAATGGGCGCAGCGCCTGCCCGACCCCTTCACCCTCTATCCCGGCGCACAACTGACCGAAGCGGCTGGCGCGGAACGCAATGGCTGCACCCTGCGCGCCGCCAGTTTCGTGACGCCTGCGCCGCGGCAGGGCGTGATGGACTATTATTACACCCTCGCCCGCCGCGCCGGTTATGATGGCGAACATAAGATATTGGGCGGCGATCATGTGCTGGGCGGCACGCGCAAGGCCGATGGCAGCGCCTATTTCATCCTCTTTACCGACGCGCCGGGCGGCAAGACCAGCGTCGACATCATCGCCGATAACGGCAAATAAGCCCCAAATCCTCCCTGCGCCGCAGGTTTGGGGAGGGGGACCGCGCCCGCAGGGCGTGGTGGAGGGGCAATGGCGCGCAGATGCGACCTTTCCCCTTTGACGCAATCGCTGTAGGGGCAGCGGCATGACCAATATTTTCCTTGTTATGGGCGGTGGCGCGGTGGGCGCTGCGCTGCGCTACCAGCTGGGCCGTTTCCTGGGCGCGATGACGCCGGGCGCGACTTGGCCGTGGGGCACGTTCGCGGCCAATCTGATCGGCGGTTTTGCCATGGGCCTGCTGGCTGGCTGGCTGGCGCGCGGCAGCATGGCGTCGGGCGAACCGATGCGGCTGCTGCTGGGTGTCGGCGTGCTGGGCGGCTTCACCACCTTCTCCGCCTTCAGCCTGGAAACGCTGCTGATGATCGAGCGCGGCCAGATCATCGTCGCCCTGGCCTATGTGCTGGCGTCGGTTATCGGTGCCGTCGGGGCGCTGGCGCTGGGCCTGTCGCTGATGCGGAGTGTCGTGGCATGAAGGGTCGTCCTCCCGGCAAGAGCGACGCCCCGCGCGGTCGCAAACCCGCTGCCCCCGGCAAGCCTGTCGCTGGCAAAGCGGCACCCGGCAAAGCCTTCGGCAAGCCCGCCGTCGGTAAAGCGGCTCCCGGCAAGCCGACCGGCGCGCCCGGCCGCGCCCGTGGCGGCGCAAAAGCGGCCACCGCGCGCAAGGGGGAGGGCGGCAAGCCCGCCTTCAAGCCGCCCTTCAAGTCCGGCCCGAAAAAGCCCGCCGCCGCCAAGCCCGCCGCCGCCAAGCTAGCACCCGTGGTGCAGGCCGCCGCGCCCAAGCCATCGGCGGCCAAGGGCGTCTCGCTCGACGTGCGCCAATATCGGGTCCAGCCCGACGATGACGGCATCCGCCTCGACCGCTGGTTCCAGCGGCACCTGCCCGATGTCGGCTTCAACATCGTGTCGCGCTGGTCGCGCACCGGCCAGTTGCGCATCGACGGCGCACGCGCCGCGCCGGGCGATCGCATCGCCGAGGGGCAGATGATCCGCGTCCCCCCCGCCGAAGCCAAGGCCGCGCCCTCCGAACGTCCCGCCAAGCGCGCGATGGTCATCGACCTGACCCCGGACGAGATCGCCTATGTGCAGGAGATGGTGATCCATCGCGACGCGCAGGCGATCGTCATCAACAAGCCGCCCGGCCTTGCCACGCAGGGCGGGACCAAGACCGACGAGCATGTCGACAAGCTGCTCGACGGCCTGATCTTCAACGCCGAATCGCGGCCCAAGCTGGTTCACCGGCTGGACAAGGATACGTCGGGCGCGTTGCTGCTGGCCCGCTCCAGCCGCGCCGCCGCCCATTTCGCCAAGGCTTTTTCCAGCCGCACCGCGCGCAAAGTCTATTGGGCGCTGGTCATCGGCGTGCCTGCCATCGCAGACGGCATGATCGAACTGCCGCTCGCCAAGCAACCTGGCACGGGCGGCGAAAAAATGCATGTCGATGAAGCCGAAGGGCTGCCAGCCCGCACCCGTTATCGCGTCATCGAACGCGCAGGCAATCGCGCCGCCTGGGTCGAGCTGCAACCCTATACCGGCCGCACCCACCAGTTGCGCGTCCATCTCGCCGCGATCGGCCACCCCATCGTCGGCGACGGCAAATATGGCGGCAAGGACAGTTTCCTGACCGGCACGATCAGCCGCAAGATGCATCTCCACGCCCGCCGCATCCGCGTCGATCATCCCGATGGTGGCCGGGTGGACGTGATGGCCGACCTGCCCGCCCATTTCGCCTCCAGCCTGGCCGATCTCGGCTTTGACCTCAGCCTCGGCGACATGCCGCTGGATGATGAGATCGACCGCAGCCCCACGCGCGAGGATGAAAAGAAGTTCGCGCGCCAGCACGCCAAGCAGGTGCGCAAGGACCGCAAGGGCGAACGGCGCTCACGCGGCGGGGGCGAATAGGGACAGCGTCGATGCCTAACCCCCTGGTCGTGTTCGATTGTGACGGCACTTTGGTCGATAGCCAGCATAATATCTGCGCCGCCATGGTTCGCGCGTTCGAGGACGCAAAGCTCGCCGCGCCGGATCGCCTCGCCATCCTCTCGGTCGTGGGCCTCTCGCTGCCCCACGCCATGGCCCGGCTGCTGCCCGAAGCGGAGGCGGATTTTCACGATCATCTCTCGGAGCGCTACAAGCTGGCGTTTCGGGCGATGCGGCGCGAAAATGCGGTGTCCGAACCGCTCTATCCCGGCATCGCCGATCTGGTGCATGATCTGGATCGCGCCGGCTGGCTGCTGGGCGTCGCCACCGGCAAGTCGGATCGCGGCCTGGCGCTCTGCCTCACCCATCATGGCCTGATCGACCGCTTCGTCACGCTCCAGACCGCCGATCGCCACCCGTCCAAGCCGCACCCCTCCATGCTGCTCACTGCGATGGCCGAAGCCGGGGCCGCGCCCGCCACCACCGTCATGATCGGCGACACCAGCTTCGACATCGACATGGGAATGGCCGCGGGCGTGCGCAGCATCGGTGTCGCCTGGGGCTATCACGCCCCGGACGAACTGATCGCAGCAGGCGCGCAGGCGGTGGCCATGGACAGCGCGCAATTGCGCGGCCATATCGGCGCGCCATGACCGACTTTCCGCCTCCACCTCCCGTCGATCCCGAAAAGATCGCCCGCCAGCGCCATTTTGCCATCGGCCTGTTTCGCCTGTCGGGCGCCTTCATCGTCATGTTCGGCTTCCTCGCCATCATGCAGCGTTTCACCTGGGTGCAGGGGGACAAGGCCAAGGCGTTTGGCGCGATCATGGTCATTGTCGGCCTGTTCCAGTTCATGGTCGTCCCGCGCCTGATGCTGGCGCTGTTCAAGCGCACCAAGCCATGAAGCGCTTTTACAAGGACGTCGCGGTGGTTCCCGCTGACGAAGGCTTTGCCATTCAGCTCGACACCCGCCCGGTCCGCACCCCCGCCCGCGCGCTGCTGGCGCTGCCCACGCCAGCGCTGGCCGACGCGGTCGCCGCCGAATGGCGCGCGCAGGGGGAGAGCGTCGATCCCGCCACCATGCCGCTTACCGGCCTTGCCAATGCCGCGATCGACCATATCGTCCCCAATCATGCCAGCTTCGCCGCGGGGATCGCCCGTTATGGCGAAAGCGATTTGCTCTGCTACCGTGCCGAAGCGCCGCAGACGCTGGTAGAGCGGCAGGCGGCAGCCTGGGAGCCGCTGCTCGACTGGGCGCGGGCGCGCTATGACGTCGCCTTCGTCGTGACGCAGGGCATCTGGCCGGTCGATCAGCCCGCGCAGACGCTCGCCCGGCTCGGCGCAGCAGTCGCGGCCTTCGATCCCTTCCTGCTCGCTGGCCTCTCCACGCTGGTCAACCTCAGCGGATCGCTCATCTGCGGCCTCGCCATTGTCGATGGTGGCCATAACCTCGACACCATCTGGCAAGCGGCGGAAATCGACGAAGCCTGGCAGATCGAACAATGGGGCGAGGACGCGCAGGCCGCTGCCCGCAACGCGCGGCGCGCCGCCGATTTTGCCATAGCTGGAGCCTTTTGCGCGATGAGCCGTCTCTGACCCTCTGGGAACCGGCCTGCGCCTTCGTTCATTGTCCCCTGGACTGCTGACCGCAACGACCAAGGAGACCCTGACATTGGCCAAGACCGCCCTGATCGCTTTGATGAGCTTTGCCGCCCCGCTGGCGCTGGCCACCCCCGCCCTGGCGCAGGACGCCCCCGCGACGGCTCAGGCCGCCCCTGCCGCCGCGCAAATGACTCCGGCCCAGATCGCCGCTTTCAACAGCGCGGTCACCGCCTTCACTGCCGGACAGGCCGCCCAGCAGGCGGGCGACAATGCCGGTGCCGTCGCCAAATATGACGCTGCGCTCCCCGCCATCCGCACCGCGGTGGAGGTTGATCCCTCCAAGATCGACAATGTCAATTTCCTCGCCAACGCCCTGTATGCCGACGCCGCTGCCTATGGCGCGCTCGGCCAGATGGACAAGGTGATCGCGCTGTACGGCGAATCGGTGCCGCACTGGCGCAAGGTGGTGGAAGCCAAGCCCACCGACGCCGCCAGCCGCAACATATTGGCGGGCATATTGATCCAGATGGGCAACCAGAAACTCGCCGCCCAGGACAAGACAGGCTCCGCCCCGCTCTACACCGAAGCGCTAGGCTTGGCCCGCAAGTCGGCGTCTGAGAATGCGGCGGACAAGGTCACGAAGAACATCCTCCTTTCCGCCCTGATCGGCGCCAGCCAGACCAGCACCGACACCGCGCTTCAGGCCGAAGCGGTTGCGCTCAGCAAGACGATGCTGGCCGACGGCTCGGTTGACGCGACCAACAAGCCTGCCGCCGAAGCGCTGACCGGCGCGAAGGCGGGGTAATATGTCTGGCGGGAGTTGGAAGCGAACCGCCCCCATCTCCCGTCATGCCAGCGAAAGCTGGCATCCCGCTTTTCTTCGCAACGCCGCGCCGGAAGAACAGAGATCCCGGCTTTCGCCGGGATGACGCTGGAAAAGCTTAACCCGCAACCCCGATCTTGTCCGCATAGAGCAACCGCCCGCTGCCCAGCAGCCCCAGCAGTTGCGGCAACATGTGCGGCGCGACCGCGAAACAGCCTTCGCTGCGCCCGCATTTGCCCCAGGTTGCGATATGATCCTCGCCCACATAGTCCGCGCCATGGACAACGATGGCGCGGGGTTCCGCATTGTTGTTCTGCGGGTCCAGCCCGATCAGCCGCATCGCCCGGCCATGCTGGCCGATATATTGCTCGCCGGTCTTGAACGCGCCCGAACTGCTGGCCAGCGAATTGGGTTCATTGGAAAAACTGTGGAGCCAGCCGCTATGCGCCGGGTCCGACCCCCGGCCATGGGCGACCAGATAGCTGCTGCTCTGCCCGCCGATCAGATCGACGATGTGGAAGCGCAAATCCTTGGACGGTGCATTGAAATCGGCGATCGCCACCCGGTCCCGCAGGGTGAAGGCGTCGCCATGCCGGTCGAGCGCCGCCTTGGCCCGCTCCAGCAGCGACGCATAGGGCTTGGCCGCCACGGGCTGAACGACCGGCGTCGCAGGCACAGGGGCGGGCATCACTGGCACGGCCGCCCGGCCGATGCTGTCGGTTAGAAACGAAAAGGCGAGTCCGCTCAGGGCGAACTTCGTGAAATTGCGGCGATCCATGACGCCAATATAGCAAAGTCGCAGCCCCGCTCCAAGAGCGGGGCGATGCGCCTTATGGGGCGGAACTGCTCGCTTCGTCCACGGGCTGGCTCTCTTCGCCTTCCTGGGGCAGGCGCGCGGTCATGCCAGTGGCGTCGGCATCATCCTGAATCTGCTGCTGTTCCGACACGGACGGGGGTGGCGCGGCCGGAGTCGCGACGGCATTGTTGGACGGCGGCGGCAGCACCGCGTCCGGCTCCTCAATGATGACATTCTCGACCGGCGGCTCGACCAGATTATTGGTCGCGGTCGGCTCTTCCTCCTTCTTGCCGCAGGCTGACAGGGCAAGCGCACCGGCAAGGGCGAACAGGGCAATTTTGCGCATGGGTGGTCAGTCCTTCGATGCGATAGTCGGGGAGGGGAGGGCGGTGGGGTCGGCCCGGCGGCTCGACGCCTCGATCTTGGCGGCCAGCAACTTGTCCCAGCCATAGGGATCGGCGCGGAAACTCATCGTCCCGTTGCTGCTGGCAAAGGCGGTCCAGTAGAGCAGATAGACCGCCACTTCCTGCGGCAGGGACACGCGCTGGGTCTTGCCCGCGTCGATCAGCGTCTGGATCTGCCCGTTCAATTCCGGGTCGCTCGCCACCATCAGTTCGGCCAGCGACACCGGCTTTTCCAGCCGGATGCAGCCATGGCTGGCCAGCCGGTCATAGCTCGCAAATTTGCCGCGCGACGGCGTGTCGTGCAGATAGACCGCGAACGGATTGGCGAAGTCGAACTTCAACCGCCCCAGCGCGCTGTTCGGGCCAGCGGGCTGGACGATCCGTTCGCCGCCTTCGGGCGTCTTGATGATCTTGTAGCCCTGCCTTGCCAGCGTTGCCCGTCCCTTGGGGAACAGCTCCCGCTTGGCGATCGACATCGGTACGTTCCACGGCGGATTGACGACGATCGAATGGATGCTCGACGTCAGCATCGGCGTTGCATTTTGCGGGCTGCCGGTGACTGCGCGCATCGACGTGACCGGCTGGTCGCCCTGAAACACGGTCAGCACGGCGGCGGCGATGTTCACCTGCACCCGGTTGACCGGCAGGCGGCGCGGCATCCAGCGCCACCGCTCCATATTGGCCATGATCGCGGCGATCCGGTCGTCCACGCTGACATTGAGCGCCGCCAGCGTCCGCGCGTCGAGCAGCCCGGTGGGATTAAGCCCATAGCGCCGTTGCGCCCGTTGCAGCACGTCGGTCAGCTTCTCGGTCGGCGTGACGCTCCTGTCCTCCAGCGCGATGCGTGCGCGCACCACCATCGGCGCGGACGTCGCGGTCAGCACTGGCCAGCCACCCTTGTCGCGGATCGCCTCATAGGTGGCCAGCCCCTTGCGCAGGCCGTCATAGCCCGCATAGGGCGGCGTCAGGGCGTTGGCCCATTGCGCCAGCCGATCCTCGGCCACCGCCTTGGCCAGTCCTGGGCGCGGATCGAACCGTTCGGGGCGCAGCGCCCATATCTCCAGGAAATCGGCAGTATCGACCCGCCCGGTGGACAGCGCCTTGGCCCGGTCCAGCAGTGCGTTGACCAGCGCTTCGCCGGTCAGGCTGGCGGTCGCCTTGCTGCGCGCCATCAGCCCCTGTTCTGCGCCACCGCGCAGCCAGCCATTCGCCCACGCCTCCTGCGCCGCCGACAGCGGCGGGATGGGCGCGGGCAATGGCGCTGGCGGCACCGGTTGCACCATGGCCGGGGGCAGCGTCGGCGCGGTGGCCGGGGGTTGCGTTACCGGCGTCTGGGCGTAAGCGGGCAGGGTGCTGGCATTAAGGACACTGGCGCTCAGCAGGGCCAGCGTCGAAAAACGGATCATGTCAGGACGGTTCATGCTGGACCAGATAGCGCAAAGCGGCCACCGTTCAAATCACGATAGCGGAAAAGATCATGCTGCACGTCGTTCACCATCCTGCCTATGTCTCTCCCGCAACACCCGGCAGCCGCTTTCGTTTCGACAAATATGGTCTGGTAATGGAGGCGCTGCGCGAAATTGCGCCGCCCATGACGCTCCACACCCCCGATCCGATGCCGCGCGCCTGGATAGAGGCGGTGCATGACCCCGCCTATGTGGAGGAGGTGCTGACCCTCACCGTCCCGCCGCCCAAGGAACGGCGGATCGGCTTTCCGGTGACGGAACGGGTGATGCGTCGCTCCATTCTATCGCCCGGCGGCACATGGGCGGCGGCGCGGCTGGCGCGCATCCATGGCTTTGCCGCCAATGCCGCAGGCGGCAGCCATCATGCGCTGGCCGATAGCGGGGCGGGCTATTGCGTGTTCAACGACCTGGCCATCGCCGCCAACCGGCTGATCGCGGAGGGGGAGGTGGACCGCATCCTGATCCTCGACCTGGACGTGCATCAGGGCGATGGCACGGCGTCGCTGCTAGCGGGCCGGTCGGACATCTTCACCTTGTCGATCCACGCGGAAAAAAATTTCCCGGTGCGAAAAGCGCGCTCCACGCTCGACATCGGCCTGCCTGACGGGGTGCAGGACGCCGCCTATCTCGCCATCCTGTACGACACGCTGCCGGGCGTGCTGGACGATTTCGCTCCGGACCTCATCCTCTATCAGGCCGGGGTCGATCCGCATGGCGACGATCGACTGGGGCGCCTCGCCCTGACCGATGCGGGCCTCGACGCGCGCGACCGCTATGTCATGCGGCAGGCGCGGGTGCGGGCCATCCCCGTCGCCAGCACCATGGGCGGCGGCTATGGCGAGGATCGCATGGCTATCGCCCACCGCCATGCCGCCTGCATGATCCGCATGGCGCAGGAAGCGGCGGTTTAATGCACCGTCCCGACCGTCGGTTGCGCCCCGTCCATCAGCTTGGCCGCGATTAGCCCTGCCACCGCCAGCGCCACGAAATCGCTGAACCCCAGATAGAGAATATAGCCCCAGGGCGCATGGTTGAACACGGCCTGCCCGATATCCATCCACAGCACCGTCGCCAGCGCGAAGATCAGGCTGACCCGCGCCCGCTCGGCAAAGCCGGTCGTGACGAACCGCAGCGCCAGCGCGATCAGCACGCCCACCACCAGCGCCAGGATCAGCCCGCCGATCAGACTGGCGCTGTCCATCACCGGAAAGCCGCTGCTATTGTAGAAAATCTGCGCCACCGGACCTTTGCCATACAGGATGGTCCCCTCCGCCGTCGCCGGATCGGGGATGGTATAGACGCCGGTGCCGGTGGTGTTGAGCGCCTGCGCCAGCGCCGCCTGCAAGTTGGCGCTCGCCTGCCCCTCGGCGCGGCTCATCGCCAGCGCGCTCAGCGGCGTACCCCAGAAGATGAAGCCTGTGATAAACATCGCAAAGCCGCCCAGCAGGCCGCCGATTACCGTCCGTATCATCATGCTCTCCACTCCCTGTCCCGCCCATGAGGCTAGGCCAGAACGCAGCGGACGCAATATCTATCCGATGATTGTCAGTCCGCGGGGCGCGATGCCTTTTCGGCAATCCCCGACACGCCCTCGCGCCGCTCCAGCTCGTCGCACACATCGTCGAGCGAAATGTCGAGGTCCGCGAGCAGCAGCAGCAGGTGGAACAGCAGGTCCGCGCTTTCGCCAACCACGCCCGCACGGTCGTCCGCCATCGCGGCGATCACCGTCTCGACCGCTTCCTCGCCCACCTTTTGCGCAATCTTGCCACGCCCCCGCGCCGTCAGCTTGGCGACATAGGATGTGGACGGGTCAGCCGATCGCCGCTGGCGGATCGTCTGTTCCAGTTGGTGCAGAGTCTCGCGCATGTCCGTCCTCACGCCTCAGCCAGATTGGTGCCACGCACCGGCACGCCCGCCGCCGCCAGCGCGCGATGCGCGTCGGCGATCGTATGCTGCCCGAAATGGAAGATCGACGCCGCCAGCACCGCGCTGGCATGGCCGACCGTCACGCCTTCGACCAGATGATCGAGCGTCCCCACGCCCCCGCTGGCGATGACGGGGATGGACACTGCGTCAGCAATGGCCCGCGTCAGAGCCAGGTCATAGCCCGCCCTGGTCCCGTCGCCATCCATCGACGTCACCAGCAATTCGCCCGCGCCCAACTCCGCCAACCGCAGCGCATGGTCCAGCGCGTCGATTCCGGTGGGCTTGCGCCCGCCATGGGTGAAGATTTCCCAACGACCCTCGCCGACCCGCCGGGCATCGACCGATCCCACGATACACTGGCTGCCAAAACGATCGGCAATATCCGCCACCAGTTCGGGCCGCGCTACCGCCGCGCTGTTGACCGCCACCTTGTCCGCCCCCGCCAGCAGCAGCGCACGCGCATCCTCCGGCGTCCGCACCCCGCCGCCCACCGTCACCGGCATGAAGCAGACCTCGGCCGTGCGCCGCACCACGTCCAGGATCGTCCCGCGCGCCTCATGCGTCGCGGTAATGTCCAGAAAGCACAGCTCGTCCGCGCCCGCCGCGTCATAAAGCTTTGCCTGCTCGACCGGATCGCCCGCATCGCGCAGATCGACGAAATTGACGCCCTTGACGACGCGCCCGTTGGCCACGTCCAGACAGGGGATGACGCGGGTGCGGACGGTCATGGCTTCACGCCGCCGCCTGCGCCACGGCCAACGCGACTTTCAGGTCCAGCCGCCCGTCATAGAGCGCCCGCCCGGTGATCACGCCCTCAATCCCGTCGTCGGCGTGCAGGCTCAGCACGCGAATGTCGGCAATCCCCGCCACGCCGCCACTGGCGATCACGGGAATGTCGGTCGCCCGCGCCAGATCGACCGTTGCCTCGACATTGCAACCTTTCAGCATCCCGTCGCGGCCCACATCGGTGAAGAGCAGGCTGGCCACCCCCGCATCCTCGAACCGCCGCGCCAGGTCGATCACCGGCATGTCCGATTTCTCCGCCCAGCCGTCGGTCGCGACGAACCCGTCCCGCGCATCGACCGCCACGACAATCCCGCCGGGAAAATCGCGCGCCGCCAGCTTGACGAAGGCCGGGTCTTTCAGCGCCGCCGTGCCGATGACGATGCGCGACACGCCCAGGTCAAACCAGCGCTCCACCGACTCGCGATTGCGGATGCCGCCGCCCAGCTGGACATGGCCCGGAAATGTCTCGACAATCCGCTCGATCGCCGCGGCATTGACTGCATGGCCGGCAAAACTGCCGTCCAGATCGACGACATGCAGATGCTGCGCCCCCGCCTGCGCGAACAAGGCCGCCTGTGCCGCCGGATCGTCGCCATAGACGGTCGCACGGTCCATATCCCCCTCGGCCAGGCGGACGACCTGCCCGTTTTTCAGGTCAATGGCGGGAAAGACGATCAGAGACATGGGCTCACCACAGGATAATCAGAATGACGTGTTCCCGCGCAGGCGGGAACCCAGCTCCGACGTTTCAACTGGGTTCCCGCCTTCGCGGGAACACGGGTTGGCATCATCACGGCTTCCACTCCAGAAAGCGCGACAGGAAGGAAAGGCCGTAGCTCTGGCTCTTTTCCGGGTGAAACTGGCAACCGATGATGGTGTCGCGCGCCACCGCCGCGACCAGCGGGCCGCCATGGTCCGTTACCGCCGCGACATGCGCCGGATCAGTCGCCTCGAAATGATAGCTGTGCAGGAAATAGGCCTCGCCCGGCTCGAGCAGAGGCGGCACGCCATTCAGCACGACATCATTCCACCCCATATGCGGCACCTTGATGCTGGCGTCGCCCGGCTGCATCAGCCGCACCGTGCCGCCAATCCAGCCCAGCCCCTCATGCCGCCCGAATTCCTCGCCAGCGTCTGCCAGCAACTGCATCCCCACGCACACGCCCAGAAAAGGCACGCCCCGCCCATGGACGGCCGCGCCCATAGCCTCGACCATGCCGGGAATCGCGACCAGTGCGTCGCGGCATGCCCGGAACGCGCCTACGCCCGGCAAGACGATCCGGTCGGCCCGTGCCACCACATCGGCGTCAGCGGTGATGACGACATCGTCCGCCCCCGCCTTGCGCAGGGCATTATAGACCGAATGCAGATTCCCCGCGCCATAGTCGATCAGGGCGACCCCGCTCACAACATCCCCTTGGTCGACGGGATCGCATCCGCCTTGCGCGGGTCGATCTCCACCGCCTGCCGCAGCGCGCGGGCCAGACCCTTGAATGCGCTTTCGACGATATGGTGATTATTGCTGCCATAGAGAAATTCGATGTGCAGCGTGATGCCGGCGGCCTGCGCGAAGCTGTGGAAGAAATGCTCCACCATCTCCGCGTCCCATTCGCCGATCTTCTGCACCGTGAAGGGCAATTTGCACACCAGCCAGGGCCGCCCGGAAATGTCGAGCGCCACCCGTGTCAGCGTCTCGTCCATCGGCGAATAGACCGAGCCGTAACGCGAAATGCCCCGCTTGTCGCCCAGCGCCTTGGCCACCGCCTCGCCAATCGCGATCGCTGTATCCTCGGTCGTGTGATGCTGGTCGATATGCAGGTCGCCGACCGTCTTGACGGTCATGTCGATCAGCGAGTGCCGCGACAATTGCTCGATCATATGGTCGAGGAAGCCGATGCCCGTTGACACCGTATAAAGACCCGTGCCGTCAAGGTTGACGGTTACGTCGATCTGGGTTTCCGCCGTGTTGCGGTGAATCTCGGCCGTGCGCATGCTGGCCCTATAGCGCGTGCCGCCCATCTTGCAATCTGGTCCTGCAATGCGGGCCATCCAAACCGGGAGGGGGGGTTGACCCCCTGTTTCGCGCCGTTAGGACATTGGCCCATGAGCGATGACCTGCCCGACAGCCTGATTCCCTATGACGAAATCGTGCAGGAAGCCCTGCGCGCCGTCGTCGGCCGCGTGTTGGGAGAGGTGCAGGCCAGCGGCGGCCTGCCCGGCAGCCACCATTTCTACATCACCTTC
The DNA here is from genome assembly GCF_003591655.1 of Sphingobium terrigena. GTDB lineage: Bacteria > Pseudomonadota > Alphaproteobacteria > Sphingomonadales > Sphingomonadaceae > Sphingobium > Sphingobium terrigena. The sequence continues at coordinate 273,373 of NZ_QVRA01000005.1, read as the reverse complement.
AAGACCCAGGCGCCTGGCGTCGACATACCCAAGCGGCTGATCGAGCGCTTCCCGGACGAAATGACCATCGTCCTCCAGAATAAATATTGGGACCTGAAAGTCAGCGACCATCATTTCGAAGTCAGCCTGACCTTCAACCAGGTCGCCGCCCACCTCAACATCCCCTTTGCCGCGATCACCGCGTTTGTGGACCCCGCCGTCAACTTCGCGCTCCAGTTTCAGGTCGCGGGCGACGCCCTACCCGAACCCCATGACGAAGCCGAGAATGACGGCCCGCAGGTCGTGGCGGAAGATGGGTCGAATGTGGTGACGGTGGACTTTGGGAAGAAGAAGTAAGCGCGGGCGGCGATTAGCGCGCGCCTATCACGATCGTCCCCCCTTCGTCATCCCGGACTTGATCCGGGATCCCGCTTCTGTGTGGTTTGGTTGATAATGGCCGATGGGCGACTGACTTTTTTGGGATTCGGATGCTTGGATAGCTGCCATTCCCTTGCCGTCGCCCCCCCGACCAAAGTGAGCCGTTCCGATGCGGTGCCGGGAATGTCAGCCCATGCCGACATCTTCCGTTCTGGACCGCTCAAACCTTACCATCGGAGCCGCCGCCAAAGTAGACGTTCACAGCCTCATTTGGAACCGTTGAAAGCGGGCTCTTGTTCATCAATGGCTCAATGGATGGAATCTCCTGCAAATCCGGGGCAGTGCGCCCTGATGGTTATGCAGATAGCCTGTTCGACGTCAGCCGCTTTTATCATCGTGCCCCTCGGCTGAACTGTTTGCCCCAAGTATGATAATTTCAGGCTCCCAGTCATCGGGAAGATCAGGCGGGCTAACGGAATCCAGATCGAGACGGATGAACGATTTAAGGATCGACTGGAACGTCTCGGAGTCACGTGCCCAATGGATCACTCCGTCAAAATCTTTGGCCAGCAAATGCGTGAGATTAAGCGACGAGCGACGGTTTACGCCGACCGGACTTTCGACCTGCACGATGGCGATCTTGTCACCACCAACCCATCGCACGACATCGGCAGGCATCTCATGTGCATAGTTGCGCCTCCCATCCCAAACTGCCGTCCGAATAGTCTTACCGATCGGCGTCGTGATCCGAAATATCCAAGGGGAATCCTCTTGCGCGACCCCTTGCGTGGCGTAGAATTTAGGGGGTGGCGGGCGATCGAGAATTGCCGCCTTCTGCTCAAGAATTCGACGATGTTGCACGTCGGTCAGTCGATCGAACTGCTTACCTTCTGGATCGAATTGCCGGATATGTTTGGAATATGAGATCTGTGCGGTACCGGCGTCATACACGTCTGAATTTGGAAACGCGAACAGCAGCACCTGGCCTATGAAGCTGCGCAAATGCCGCATCACGATGTCCCAAGCGATATCTTCGTAAACGATCGGAACAATATGGAGCGCCGCTCCCGGTGCTTCCATCGCCAGTCGCTCAATGACAGCAATACCAATCGCGCTGAACGAGTCTCCGTCACCAAGACAGAAGCCAACATGAAAAGTTCGCGGCCCAACGATGGCTTTGAATGTCCGCAAAATGATCCGGGTCGAATCTGGAATGTTCTCATCGCCGGTCAGTTCGCGGATACGCGCACCATTGATCGCAGCGACAGAGGGAAGCACATGAAGATCGATCGTGCCCCCGTAGCTATCGGTATGGGGCCAAGCCTCCCGTTCCTGCCTCTTTCGTTTTGCTTCGCCCACCCTGTAACTCTCCAAATCTAGCTGAATGCCGCGATCACTGTCTCGATGGGGAGGAACAGCGTGCGGCTGTCATCAGGATATTCGATGAACTCAGCAGAGCGGAGGTAAAAGCGCTTGGCGGCATCGTCCTTTGCATGGACCAGCACGGCGCCAATGCCGATGCTCTGGGAGGCGATAGCGATCCGGCGCAATGCGTCCGACAGAATATCAGCTCCGAGACCTTTCCCCGCATAATCGTGATCGACGGCCAAACGCCCGATCACTGAGACCGGAATCGTGTCCGGCGCATTGCGCCGAACCTTGCCGGGAGCAGATCCACGCTCGACCGCGCCAGCGGAAATGCAGAAGTAAGCGACTACCCGATTTCGATCGCAAACGACATAGGTACGCGAGAACCGGCTTTCGTTTTTCCAAGCCCTGTTACGTAGCCAGTCATTCAACGCTGGTTCGCCGCAGTCGAAACCCGACAAATCGTGTGCAGCGGTTAGTGGAACGGGAGCCGAAAGACCAGTGTCGGGGCGTTCCGATGCGCCCCCTATTTCTGCCATGCCGGCACTCGGCGTAGCAGAGAACGCAACTTCGGTCCCGGTGCGGGAGGATTGTCGAGCGCATGCATGAAGGCGTCGTAACGTTCGGAATCCAGCACGAACAGTCGCTGGTCGAGAAGGACGTCGATCGCTTGCCTCCGGGCACTTTCGACCATGAACTCTGTTCGCGTCTTTCCCAATACCGCTGCCGCATCGTCTATGAGCTGGCGAGTGTTGGTTTCGATCCGCAGGTTGATACTCCCCTTCGTATCGGCAGCCGAAGACCGCTCCACGACAATAACAGCCGCCCGATCAGAGCTTTCAGAAGAAGATGTGTGAGCCTTCGGCATGCCTGGCAATATGCCCATTTGTATCCACAATGTCAATACAAATGACTGATCTCGGCGTAAACGGTTGATCCCGGTTGCAGGATCGACCGGCTGCTTTGGCCCAAACCCCCTCTTTCATGGAAGCCGGTCTAGCATGTCTTGGGATGTCTGCTCCCAAGCACTAGGTAATCGCAGTCGAACGTCCAAAAATGGCGCAACCCCGTCACCCCAAATTCCCGCTGTCCTACATCGCCCCCCGGCGCTAACTCTCCATATGCGACATGGGCGAACTTAACGAAGTTTCACACGCCATCCCCTCCAACCAACCCGCCCCGGTCACCGCTTTGCCTGTAACCCCTTGGATTTCCCTCCCCTCACCTTAAATCAGCCTCAGATTTGCGAATGACTCTTAACTGAAAGGCGTCTCCCAATGCCCGCAACCCGCACCGAAACCGACAGTATCGGCGCCATAGAGGTGCCAGCAGACGCCTATTGGGGTGCGCAGACGCAGCGGAGCATCGAGAATTTCCCGTTCGACTCGAACGAGCGGATGCCGATCGGCATCGTCCATGCGCTGGCCATCGTGAAGCAGGCCGCCGCGCGGGTGAACCGGCATCACGGTCTGGATGCCACCCAAGCCGACGCGATCGAAACCGCTGCCGCTGCCGTGGCCGCAGGGCAGCACGACCACCAGTTCCCCCTCGTCATCTGGCAAACGGGCAGCGGCACCCAGACCAATATGAACGTCAATGAAGTGATCGCCGGCATCGCCAATGAAGCGCTCACCGGCACGCGCGGCGGCAAGCATCCGGTGCATCCCAATGACGGTGTGAACTTCGGCCAATCGTCCAACGACAGCTTTCCCACCGCGCTCCATGTCGCCGCCGCCTTGGCGGTTACCAACGCGCTGTTTCCCGCGCTCGACCGGCTCCATGCCGCGCTCGACGCGAAGGCGAAAGCGTGGGACCATATCGTCAAGATCGGTCGCACCCATTTGCAGGACGCGACCCCGCTGACGCTGGGGCAGGAGTTTTCCGGTTACGCGCATCAGGTCTACCGCAGCCGCAAGCGGATCGAGCCTGCCGTCATGCACGGCATGATGGCGCTGGCGCAGGGCGGCACCGCGGTCGGCACCGGTCTCAACGCACCGCCCGGCTTCGATGTCGCGATCGCGGCGGAAATCGCTGCCATCACCGGCCTGCCCTTCCGCACTGCCGACAATAAGTTCGAGGCGCTGGCGTCCAACGATCCGCTGGTCCACCTCTCCTCGACCCTGGCCACGCTGGCCGTCGCGCTCACCAAGATCGCCAACGACATCCGCCTGCTTGGCTCCGGCCCGCGCTCTGGCCTTGGCGAACTGGACCTGCCCGCCAACGAACCGGGCAGCTCGATCATGCCGGGCAAGGTCAACCCGACCCAGTGCGAAATGCTGACCATGGTGGCCGCCCAGGTCATCGGCAATCATCAGGCTGTGACGGTCGGCGGGATGCAGGGCCATCTGGAACTCAATGTGTTCAAGCCGATGATCGGCGCGGCGCTACTGCGCTCGATCCATCTGCTCAGCGTCGGCATGGAGAGTTTCGCGGAACGCTGTGTCGAGGGGTTGGAGGCGAACGCGCCGCGCATCGCCGAACTGGTCGATCGCTCGCTGATGCTCGTCACTGCGCTCGCCCCCGCAATCGGTTACGATAACGCCGCCGCCATCGCCAAGCACGCACACAAGACCGGCCAGACGCTCAAAGCTGCGGGCCTTGAACTGGGGCTGGTGGATGCGGCGACCTTCGACGCGCTGGTGCGGCCGGAAAATATGACATGATCCACATCAGCATGGCGGAACCGCGCGCCGTTCGATACATTAACCCAATATGAAAAAGCCCTTCGCCCCCAAAGCCCCGCTCGTCACCGTCACGGCCCCCAAAAAGGCCAGCCTCCTGCGCAAGGCAGCCCGTATCGGCGCGACCGTGGTGGCCGCCCGCGTCGCGGCGGACACCGGCAAGAAGGGCGTCGTCGGCCTGATCGCAGGCATGGGCGTCAAGCGCCTCATCATGCGCTTCCCCGCTGGCGCGCTGTTCGTAACGGGTGCCTATATGGCGGGCAAAATGTATGAGGCCAAGCGCGAGGTCGATCGCAAGCGCGCGATCAAGGCGCTGCCGGACCTGAGCAAGGAACCAGTCCCGATCGACGCCACGCGCAAGGCCCGCAACGCTTAGAGCGCGGCCTGCCAGTCGCGGACGGCGTCCACCGGAAAGGTCAGCATCAGGACATTGAGCGTCAGATTGTCGCGTATGACCACCAGCGCCAGCAACTCGAACCCGACCGCGACCGCCACTGACAGCCAGACTGGCGCGCGCGACGCGAACAGGAAGCCCAGCGTCATCATCCCGATGTCGCTCATCGAATTGAGGACAGAGTCGCCACTATAGCCCAGCGCGATCGTCGCGGTCCGGTATCGGTCGATGATGATCGGTGAATTTTCCAATATCTCCCAAGCCGATTCCACCGCCACAGCCAGCGCCAGCCGCACCCCGACCGGCCGGCGTCGCAGCAGCCACAGGGTGGCGGGGTAAAAGAGCAGGCCATGGATGACATGGCTCAGACTATACCAGTCCGCGACATGCTGGCTGTTGCCGCTGTCGAGCGCCCCGTGCCACAGATCGACCCGGCCACAGGTGCAGATCGGTGGCCGGTCCATCAGCAGCAGGATGGCGCAGGTCAACAGCGCGATCAGCCCCGCGGCGATCAGACCCCGGCGATGGACCATCTGCCTGTGCCGCATCCCCACATATCCCCCTCTTGCAAAAGCCCGCTTCAAGCGGCACTAGCGGCCATGGCCGACAGCACCCTGATCGAGACGCCCGACTTCAAACGGCGCGGCGTCCTCTTCGTCCTTTCCTCGCCGTCTGGCGCAGGAAAGTCCACCATCGCGCGCAAGCTGCTCGCGGCCGAGCCGGATATGTCCATGTCAGTGTCGGCGACCACCCGGCCGATGCGGCCAGGCGAAGTCGACGGCAAGGACTATCATTTCGTCGACTTGCCGGAATTTCGCCGCATGACCGCGGACCAGGAATTCCTCGAATGGGCGCATGTATTCGGCCAGCGCTACGGCACACCCCGCGCACCGGTGGAAGCGATGCTCAAGAGCGGGCAGGATGTGCTGTTCGACATTGACTGGCAGGGCGCGCAGCAATTGCACCAGATCGCCGGGGGCGACGTGGTGCGGGTGTTCATCCTGCCGCCGTCGATGGAGGAACTGGAACGCCGCCTGCGCGGCCGCGCGACGGACAGCGACGAAGTCATCGACGGCCGCATGGCGCGCGCCGCGGGCGAGATCGCGCATTGGGACGGGTATGATTATGTGCTGTGCAATGTCGATGCCGACGATTGTTTCAGCCGGGTGCAGACCATCCTTCACGCAGAACGGATGAAGCGCAGCCGCCAGACCGGCCTCATTGGTTTCATCCGCAAACTGGGCCGTTATCACCAGGAAGATTGAGGGCGATCCGCCTTCAAAAGCCTGCTGGATCGGCCCAGTCAGGATGGACCCAGGCCATCGCCTTGAACAGACTGCCCATGGCGTCAACATCGGTCAGTCTGGCGCGGGCGGCCTCCACTTCGGCGGCGCGGGCCGGGCTGGTGCGGGCCAGTTGATCGGTGCGGGCATCAATGCCCAATTCGCGCAGAAATGCCCCCTGATCGACCGGACCTGACACACGCAGCCCCGCCTGCCGCGCCATATTGCCGATCATGGTGAAATCGACATGGGTGGTGAGGTCCACCTCGCCCGGATCGGCAAAGGGATCGGCAAAGGCGTGAGCCTTGACCGCTTGCAGCGTGTCGCCCAGCAGCGGCCCGGCATAGCCATAATCGATGATGATCGCTGCGCCGCCCTGTTTGGCGATCCGCTGTGCCAGCGCATAGGCGATGCCCGCACCCACGATCGGCGTCTCGATGATCGCCCCGTCCTGCGCTTGCGTGGCGATGGGCGGGAGGCCCGATTCGATGCGGCGATAGCCGGGGACGGCGATGAAGCGCCCCTCCTGTTCGCGCCGGATGACGACACGCTCGCGCCATTCCTCGCCGACCCGGACGCACTGGCGCACCGGCAGTGCGTCGAAAAATTCATTTGCGACGATCAGCAACGGCCCTTCGGTGGGCAGGCTGTCGATATTGTCATGATGGGTGACGTGAGGCAGCAGCGCACGCTGCCGTTCGCGCAGGGTGGGGCTGGTTTCGACAAAATGGACCCGCGGCGCGAGTGCGGCACTCTCCATCGCCCGCAAGGCGTCTGCCGCCAGCGTGCCGCGCCCCGGCCCGAGTTCTGCATAGAGCGGCCCCGGCTTCCGGCCCGATCGCATCCAGATGTCCGCCAGGCACAGCCCCACCAGTTCGCCGAACATCTGGCTGATTTCCGGCGCAGTCGTGAAGTCGCCATCCGCGCCCAGCGGGTCGCGGGTGGCATAATAATGCTGGTTTGCCTCAGCCATATAATGGGCGACCGAGATCGGCCCGCCCGCCGCGATCTGGCGCGCGAGCCGTTCGGAGAGGCTCAGCGGTTCAGCTGACACTCGCGCTTCCGGCGATTGGCTCCACCCGCACGCGACGCCCCTTCGACGTGGCGATCAGATAGAGGCCACCCAGGATCATCGGCACACACAGCCACTGGCCCATATGCAGGCCGGTGCGGGCGGCGAACTCCATCAGTTGCGCGTCCGCTTCCCGCACATATTCGACGCCAAAGCGAAACACGCCATAACCCAGCAGGAACAGCCCGACGAGCATCCCCGGCTGATAACGGGCGCGGGTGCGCCAGAAGGCGAAAGCAAGGATGGCGAAAAGGACAAGCCCTTCGAGCGCGGCTTCGTAGAGCTGACTGGGGTGGCGTGCGAACGGTCCGCCGGTGGGAAAGATGATGCCCCATGGCAGATCGGTTTCCTTGCCCCACAATTCGCCATTCACGAAATTGGCGAGGCGGCCAAAGAACAGGCCGAAGGGGACGGTGCAGGCGACATAATCATGGATGCGCAGCCAGCTGAGTTTCTCCTTGCGCGCCATATAGAGGATGCCGAGCGACACGCCCGCTGCGCCGCCATGGAAGGACATGCCACCATTCCATAGCTTGAAGACATCGAGCGGGTTGTTCAGTATTTCGGGCTGGTAGAAGATGACATAGGCCAGTCGCCCGCCGATGATGATGCCGAGCGTCGCATAGAAGATCATGTCGTCGGCATGGCGGCGGCCCATGGGTGATCCGGGTTGGGCGATCAGCTTGAGCAGATACCAGTAGCCGATCAATATGCCCGCCAGATAGGCAAGGCTGTACCATTTCAGCGTGAAGAAGCCCAGGTCCAGAGCGACCGGGCCGACGCCCAGATCGTCAAAACGGATCGCACCCGAAGCGGCAGCGGCAAGGTCCAGGATCAAATCGGCTTCCTCTTGGCAATATGGGAGAGGCCATAGAGCGATTTCCAGTCAGATGGAATCATCTGATGGCTCGGAAATCGCGTAAATCAAAAAATCGCAGGCGGGCCGGAAGATGAAGAGGGAGCGGCCACGAAAAAGGGCCGCCCCGCAGGACGGCCCTCAATCATGTCAGGGGGTAAAAGATCAGAAGCGGAATTTGATTGCCGCGCGATAGCTCTGATATTGCACGTCCTTGCGCCAGGCGGTGGTGTCGGCCGACAGGCTCAAGTCGATGTTGCCGGTGGTGACGGTCAGGCCGCCGCCGACTTCGCCCCAATTCTTGTCCGAACCGCCCAGGGCAAAGGGAACGGCGCTGCCTGTGCCGCCCACCAGATTGGCGAGGAAGAAGGCCGGCTGGTCGTTGAATTCATGGACGAAATTGGCGGTGACATAGGGTTTGATCCCGCCTGTATTCGCCTTGACAGTGGCACCCAGACGACCCTGCGCGCTGCGGATCGCGTGGCGCTGGATCACCAGTGCCGCGTCGCCGCCATTTTCAGCCAGATTGCCCGAACTGATATAGGCACCGCGCAGCGCCGCGCGGGGCACGATGCTGAACGCATCGCCACCTAGCGCCTTGCTGAGGCCGATTTCACCCGACAGTGCCAGTTCCTGATCGCTGCCGAACAAAGTGTAGGGCGTGACGCCAACGGTGAAAGCACGGCGCGAACGGGTGGTGAGCGTGCCAGCACTGCCCACCGCATCCAGCTTCAGGCCACCCAGATCGAAGGCACCATAGACAGTGCCCTGATAGAGGCGGGCGCGGCCGGTGTCGCCAACGCCGGTCTGGCCTTTCAATTCGCTGAAGGACGCAGCCAGGCCGATGACGCCATTGTCGCCAAAGGCCTTTTCGACGCCCGCCGCCATATACCAGCCATCGAACTTGTCCTTGCCCATTGGCAGGGCGGACCGCATCGGCGCGCTCTTGCCGTCCAGATAGCCACCCGCCAGGAAGGCGCTGATATCTTCGGGCAACACGCCTTCGCGCGTCGTCGTGCCATCGCCGCTCTGGTCCATGCCCAGATCGATATTGTCGAGGCTGGCGGCGGCCAGTTGCAGCGGCTGGCCGGTCATGGTCAACGTGCCGCCCATCGCGCCGCCGTCCAGCTTGGTCAGACGATCGCGATAGAAGCGCGCCATATTGTCGTTGAGCACTTCACCCATCGACGTCTTGAGCGTTTCGGTGCGCGGGGCCATCGCTTCGAACGTGGCCTGAACCCCGGCGATGCTCAGCAGGTCTGCTTCGCCATAAAGGTTGGAGAACTGACTGTAGAGCCCGCGATTCTGGTCGAGCAACTGGGCATAGGCGGTCTGCACCTGCGATCCGCGATTGACGACATCGGCATAGAGACCTGCATCAATCCGGACGCTGACCGAGTTGGTGCCATAGATCAGTACTGGCTTCAGCACCGCCGAAATGTTGCCCGGCGTCGTGAAGGTGCCGTCAATGCCGCCTTCTGCCGTCAGGAAGGTATAGCTGTTGCCAAAGCGCAACCGGCCGCCGCTTGCCGCGCCGAACACGACCCTGCCGCCCAGCGCAGCGATGCCGTTTATCGGATCGCCAGCCGCCAGCAGCGACACGTCGCCATCGGCCTGCGCCGCGGTGATCGCAGCGGCAGCTGATGTTTCCTGATTATCGCCGCCACTGCTTTCTCCACCGCCAGTGTCCGGGTATTCACCGCCCTCGTCGCTGTCATCGGGGACAAATTCGGTCGCCTTGACTGCCAGCACGTCTGACACGCCATTGGCACCCAGATCGATCTGGAGCGTGCTGCCTGACGTCAGCAGTGCATTGCCCTCGATGCTGAGTGTACCGATCGTTCCCACACCGCCGGGCGCGACCGTGCCCAAAATGTTGGTGAAGAAGGGCGTGCGCAGGGTGCCGCTGCCCGACAGCAGGCCGGTCAGCAGGAAATAATCGCCGGGGGTTTCGATGCTGCCATTGACGTTCACCACGCCGGCCAGATGCGAAATATCCATCAGGCTGGTCAGCGATCCCGCCGACGTGACGTCCAGTGCCGCGCCAGTACCGGAGATGGTGAAGCGATCGACCGTTGCTGTCGTGTCCAATGTGGTCTTGCCGTTGGCGCTCAGCGTCACGTCATAATAGCGACCGATGACACCTTGCGATGCGACCGGGTCGATATTGTTGGGAACGAAGCTGGTCGCGCCGGGCAGCCCATTGGCCAAAGTCGGGGCAGGGAGGACAGCGTCGCTGTCGCCTTCGGCCTGCGCATCATGCTGGGCAGAATCGAGGAGCGTTACAGATGCATCCTGTGCGCTGCGTTCGGCAATCTCCACCTTGCCCTTATTATTGGCGACGGTGGTCGATACGCCCGTGCTGCCCGTCGTTTCCGTACTGGCAGCAACAGGTTCGCCATCAATGATCAGCGTGTCGGTGCCGACATCATAGCAAGCGTCGACCGCCTCATAATTGGGCTGGTAGCAAATCTGGCCGAATTTGCTCGCGCTGTCAGCGCCAAAGGCACCGGCCCCCGGAGTCGTTGGAATGCCGTTTACCAGCGCGCCATTGCTGTCGATGATGCGGTAATTGGGGTCGAGTGCGGTCAGCCAGTGGCTGGCGTCGCTCCACTTGCCGTCGCCTGCCTTGGCGGTGGCGTAGCGATAGGGGTTATTCGCCGCGATCCAGTCCCAGAACAGGTAGAGCGGCTGGTAGAAGGACGAACCGCCATAGGCACTTCGCGGCTGTTCCAGGAAATAGCGGCTGCCACCCGACAGGACGCCCAGGATCGTTTTTTCCGAAAAGGCCTGATCCAGGATCAGGGGGCCGCCGGAATCGCCCGGCGCTGTGCTCCCTTCATTGGGCAGGGCGTCGTCCTTGAAAACATTGAAGTCGAACGGGTTTTCGCGTGTCGGATCGTCGAAATCGGTCTGGTAGAGATTCTGCGTATAGCCACCGGGCGCGCCGAACAGGAAGGCGTCGATATCGTCGAGCGATCCCAGCATTCCAAGGAAGTTTTCGGCGGTCTTGCGACGGAAGTCGATGCCGCTGCTCTGGCCTGTCGTACCGCTGCCGCTGCGACCATAGCCGGTCACGGTGACATGATAGCCGGTGCCGGTCGTGTCGCTGATGGCGGCAGGGGCGGGCAGGGCGGAAAAGAGCATCGTCCAGGTCGGCACATCCGACGCGGGCGTGTCCAGCGTCGCCATCGCCACGTCGCCATAGAGGAAGCTGAGCGCGGGCGGATCAAGCGAGTCGGGATGATAGGCGATATTGTTGACATTATAGACGCTGAGCGCCGTGTTGGTCTGAAATCCGTTGCTCAGCCAGTTGATGAGGCCGGGACGGGCATTGTTCTGGAAAGCGAAAGCGACCGGCACGCCATCATTGGTCGTGCCATAATCGGCGGAGGTCAGATCGTTGACGCAATGCGCCGCAAAGATGACGGTGCGTGGATTGACCAATGTACCGGTGCAGACGAAGCCGTCGGCGCGATACATGATACCGACGCCATTAACGTCGCTGCCATCGACAATGTCGCTGGGCGACTTGCCATCGCTCGGCACAACTGCGTGGGCGGCAGGTGCGAGGCCAATTGCCGCTACGGCAGCCGACGCCAACAGGGTATTGCGACGGGCGCGCGCCAACAGACGCGCGCCATTCTTGCGAATGAGCATGATGTGAACTCCCCAAAGACCAGGTGGGAAGCTAATCGAGACAATAGTGCAAAACAATCGGCTGTTTAGAGAAAGTTGCGCCTTGTTCCATAAAGGACACAGGTCGGCCATCCATGTCCGATTTGTGATAGGATCGCCTCACAAATCCGCCATTTTGACCTCAGCTTAAGCAAGTCTTGCTATGCATCATCTTGCGGTGCAGCAAATCTGATCATTGATCCATGTTGCTTTCCTGCGATCAGAGCGCGCACCTTGCGCATTTGCCCCGATCTGCTTAAGCATGGTCCCCAAGTTCCGGTCCCACTTTGGGGCTGGCGATATGTGAAGTGAGTTACGGCATGGTGCAGCAGAGCCGCCCATCGCCGCAGAGTTCCGGCCCGGCCGGCCGTTATGCGGGCAAGCGCGCCGCTTCCGGTCCGGGCGATGGGAGCAAGGCTGCGGCCATTCCTCCCCCGTCGACGCAGCGGGGCTTTGCGCCTTATGGCGCGCGAGACCGGCGATCCTATGCCGCGATCGACCTTGGCACCAATAATTGCCGCCTGTTGATCGCCAAGCCGTCGGCTGACGGATTCATCGTCGTCGACGCCTTTTCGCGGATCGTGCGGTTGGGCGAGGGGCTGGCATCGACCGGCCGGATCAGCGATGCCGCGATCGACCGGGCAATTGCGGCTCTCTCCGTCTGCGCCGACAAGCTGCGCCGCCGCCATGTGACGCTGGCGCGGTCGGTTGCGACCGAAGCCTGTCGCCGCGCCAGCAACGGCGCGGAATTCATCCAGCGCGTCTATCGCGAAACCGGTATTGCGCTCGATATCATCAGCGCGGAGGAAGAAGCGCGACTGGCGGTGCTGGGTTGTCACGCTTTGCTGGAACCGGGCAACGGCCCGGCCCTGATCTTCGACATTGGTGGTGGATCGACCGAACTGGTGCTGGTCGATTCACAGGGATCATCGGGCGCGCCGCGCATCGTCGATTGGGTCAGCGCGCCTTGGGGTGTCGTGTCGCTCACCGAAAGCGAAGCGTTCGAGCATGACGATGCCGACGCGCGACTGGCCGCCTATGACCGGATGCGCGCGCGAGTGAGCGAGGCTTTCTCGCCTCTCGCCCGCCGCCTGCCGCAGGGCGCGCAGGATATACGATTGCTCGGCACGTCGGGGACGGTGACCACGCTGGCGAGCCTGCATCTCAATCTCCCGCGCTATGATCGGCAGGCGATTGACGGGCTGATCGTGCCCTGCGCCTCCATGCGGTCCATTTCGGAGCGGCTGTCCGCCATGGCGCTGGGCGAGCGGCAGAAACTGCCCTGCATTGGCACCGAGCGCGCTGATCTGGTGGTGGCGGGCTGCGCGATACTGGAATCGATCCTCGACATCTGGCCTGCGGAGCGACTGGGGGTCGCTGACCGCGGCATTCGCGAGGGCATATTGCGCGGGCTGATGGACCGCGACGGGAGAATGATGTGAGAGGCGCTGGCGCAGGCAGGGTGCGGGTCAAGAGCGCGAAGGGCCGCACGGCGCAGTCGGTGCGCTGGCTCGAACGCCATCTGAACGACCCCTATGTCCATAAGGCGAAGGCGGAGGGCTGGCGCAGCCGCGCGGCGTTCAAGCTGATCGAACTGGATGAGAAATTTCATTTCGTGAAGGGATCGCGTGCGGTTGTCGACCTCGGTGTCGCGCCGGGTGGCTGGTCGCAGGTGGTGCGCAAGCTGGCACCCAAAGCGGCGGTGGTCGGCATCGATCTGTTGCCGGTCGATCCGATCGGCGGCGTCACCCTGTTCGAAATGGACTTCATGGATGACAAAGCGCCGCAGCTTCTGCGCGATGCGCTGGGCGACGCGCCCGATCTGGTGATTTCCGATATGGCGGCCAATACGGTCGGCCATGCCCAGACCGACCATCTGCGTACCATGGGCCTGGTCGAGGCGGCGGCCTGGTTCGCGGTCGAAAATCTGCGCAAGGGCGGCACGTTCGTTGCCAAGGTGTTTGCAGGCGGGACCGACGGCGAATTGCTGGTGCTGCTCAAAAAGAATTTTACGACGATCAAGCACGCAAAGCCCCCCGCCAGCCGCAAGGGCAGCGTGGAATGGTATGTCGTCGCGCAAGGGTTCAAGGGGCGACCCGACGAACCGGCGCGGGACCGGACGGGCGCGCCGATAGAAGATTAAGTGAAGAATGGCGTGTTCCCGCGCAGGCGGGAACCCAGTTGAAACGTCGGAACTGGGTTCCCGCCTGCGCGGGAACACGGTGTACGAAAGATCGGGGGGCATTTGGTCGCAACGGTATCGACGGTCGCTTATCTGGGTCTGGAGGCGCGTGGCGTCGAGGTGCAGTGCCAACTGGTCCCCGGCCTGCCCAATTTCATCGTCGTCGGCCTGCCGGACAAGGCGGTAGCCGAAAGCCGTGAACGGGTGCGCAACGCCATCGCCGCCATCGGCCTGTCGCTGCCGCCCAAGCGGATCACCGTCAATCTCTCGCCTGCCGACCTGCCCAAGGAAGGGTCGCATTATGACTTGCCGATCGCGCTTGCGCTCCTGGGCGCGATGGGCGTGATCGATGCCGAGACGCTGTCTGGCTATGTCGTGGTCGGCGAACTGGGGCTGGACGGTCGTACCGCGCCTTCGCCCGGCGTGTTGCTGGCCGCGCTCCACGCGGGCGAGCAGGATATGGGGCTGGTCTGTCCGGTCGCGCAGGGGGCCGAAGCCGCCTGGGCGGGGCAGGTGGAGGTGGTCGCTGCCCCCGATTTGCTCAGCCTGCTCAACCATTTCAAGGGGACGTCGGCCCTCTCGCCGCCGCAACCGGGCGCGGTCGAAGCGCCCGTGCGCACCGCCGACCTCAAACAGGTCAAGGGGCAGGAGACCGCCAAGCGCGCGATCGAGATTGCGGCGGCGGGCGGGCATAATCTGCTGATGGTCGGGCCGCCGGGCGCGGGCAAGTCGCTGATGGCGAGTTGCGTGCCGGGCATATTGCCCGAACTGACGCCGGGCGAGGCGCTCGAAACGTCGATGGTGGCCAGTGTGGCCGGGACGCTGGAGGGCGGACGGATCAGCCGCGCCCGACCCTTCCGCACCCCCCATCACAGCGCGTCGATGGCCGCGCTCGTAGGCGGCGGGCTGCGGGTGCGGCCGGGCGAGGTCAGCATGGCGCATCTTGGCGTGCTTTTTCTGGACGAACTGCCGGAATTTCAGCGCGCGGTGCTGGATTCGCTGCGTCAGCCGCTGGAAACGGGCGAGGTGACGGTGGCCCGCGCCAACGCCCATGTGACCTTCCCGGCGCGTGTGCAGTTGATTGCTGCGATGAATCCTTGTCGCTGTGGCCATCTGGGCGATCCGGCACTGGCTTGCTCCCGCGCGCCGCGTTGTGCGGCGGACTATCAGGCCAAGGTGTCCGGGCCGCTGCTCGACCGGATCGACCTGCATGTCGAGGTTCAGGCGGTGACTGCCGCCGATCTGGTGCTGCCCCCGCCCGCCGAAGGATCATCCGAGGTGGCCGCGCGGGTCGCGGCGGCGCGTGCGGTCCAGACGGCGCGCTATGCTGACAGCAAGGTACGCACCAATGCCGAAGTTGATGGCGAAGCGCTGGAGGATGTCGCCGGACCGGACGAGGCGGGCCGACAATTATTGGCGCAGGCCGCCGCCGCGATGAAACTGTCGGCGCGTGGCTATACCCGCGTGCTGCGCGTCGCCCGGACGATTGCCGATCTGGCCGGAGCGGAGAAGGTCGGGCGCGTCCATATCGCCGAAGCGCTGAGCTATCGCCGTCGCGCGCCGGTGAACTGAGGCGGCGATGCTGGCCGCGCTCAAAGCCTGGGCAGGGCGGCTTAAGCGCGAGGTCGTGGCGCTGTGGATCGCGGCGAGGAGTGCCGACACGCCATGGTTTGCGCGTCTGATCGCGCTGCTGGTGGCCGCTTATGCTCTCAGTCCGATCGATCTGATTCCCGATTTCATCCCGGTGCTGGGTCTGCTCGATGATCTGCTGATCGTGCCTCTGGGCATTATGCTGGCGGTGCGGTCTATCCCGCCTGGGCTGATGGCGCGTTATCGGGCGGAGGCGGCGGATGGCGCCGAGCGGCCATCCAGCCGTGCCGGGGTCATCATGGTGCTGATGCTATGGGCGGTCGGAATGGGTGCCTGCCTGTACTGGCTGGCAGGCTGACGGGTCAGGGGATCGGCTGAACACTGATCAGCGTGAACAGGCCGATGGCGATGCCGCCGATCGCGAAGCCGATCAGGAAGCGGCGTATGTCTGGCCAATAATCGGGCGTGTCCATGCTATCGTCTCCTCATGTCGGTGACGGGGGACGGGTATCGCGGCCATGCGACCGCATCCAGTGACAAATATGGTTAGGAGCGTCGGGTCGCGGGTATCGGTCAGGCCGCGCCGTCGCCTGCGATCAGCTTGAGTTCCGGCACCGCGCTATGATCCTTATGCGCAAAATGCCCTTCGATCCGGCTGCCCGGTTCGATCGTGATCCGTTCATAGCGCACGTCGCCGGTGATCCGGGCGGTGCTTTCGACCACCAGTTCCTGCGCGGTGATCGACCCGTCGACCAGTCCCGCCAGACGCGCGCTTTGCGCGGTGACATGGCCGACGATGCGGCTGTCTGGTCCCTGCACCAGCGCGGCGCAGCTGATGTCGCCCTCGACCGCGCCATCGACATGCAGATCGACCGAGGCGGTCAGGTTGCCGCTGATCGTCACGTCGCTGCCGATCAGCGAGAAGGGGGTGTTTTTAGCCCCGGTTGCCGACATCGGCGAAACGCGCTTTTGCGATTTGCTGGACTTGGAGAACATCTTGGCGGGCCTCCAGAAAGCGGCGCGGGTTGATGGCCTGGCCGTTCAGCCGGACCTCGAAATGCAGATGGGTGCCGGTCGAACGGCCGGTCGATCCCATGCGACCGATCGTGTCGCCACGCGCGACCGTCTGGCCGACGCGGCCGGCAAAACCGGAAAGGTGCGCATAGCGGGTCATCAGGCCATTGCCATGCTCGACCTCGACGACATTGCCATAGCCCTGACGCTGGCCGACAAAGCCGATCTTGCCACCGGCGGCAGCATTGATCGGCTGGCCAAAGCGGCCGGGAAAGTCGATCCCCGCATGGAAAGCGGCATGGCCGTTGAACGGGTCGCGGCGATAGCCATAGGAACTGGTCTGCATCGGCGCCGTCGTCGGCTGGCCTGAGGGAATCGCAAGCAGGCTGCGTTCCAGCAATTCCATCCGGTTGAGCGCGCTTGCCAGCTCTTCCAGCTCGCCGGTCATCGCGCCCTTGTCACCCTTCCACGGAACGAAGGGGCCACCCTGGGCGCGGGCGGCGCTGCGGGTCAGGCTGTCGGGGTTCAGGCCAAAGCTGCGGATTGCGGCGGCGGCCTTGTCAGCGCGCCGTTCGACCGCGCCGGTCAGCATCATCGCGAACTGGCGCTGACGTTGGGCGAGGCGGACGAGCGGCGCGGCTTCGGGAGCCATGCTGATCTTGGTGGTCAGCTTGCCCTTCTCGCCACCTTTGGCCGGACCGACCAGGTCAGCGCCCGCGGCGTTGCCATCCTCTGCACCGAAATGCGTCTTGTAGAGGTCGTCCATGAAATCCTGGCGCGCTTCCAGATCCTGCGCCAGATCCTCGACCGACTTGCGATAGTCGGCAACCTTGTTCGCTGTGCTGGCGACTGCCTTGCCCTGCTGCGCGAGCAACGCGCGCTCCTGCGCAACGGCGGCATTGTCGGCAAGCATCGAGATGGTTGCGCCGCCCCAGCCAATCAGCGCGGTGGAGACGATGGCGATAGCGGTCAGTTGCGCCCGGCGGGAGACGCGCAGAAACTTCACCTGGCCCCCGGAGCGGAGAAAAATCTCCCGCTCGGGGCAAAGCGCGCTCAACCGCGCGCGGAGAGCGGCTGCCCCCGTCTTGGCTTTTTGCGACAATTGCGACCCCACACTCTTATTCGAGTCGGGCCGATAGCAAAGCATTGCCGGAGAGGCGAATCTGTCGTTGCGGAGTCGTGACGAGTCGAAGCCTCAGCGCGGCGAAATGATCAAAGGGGCCATTTGTTCCCGCCCAGTGAAAAATTTTTACTGTCTTGTTTCAATCTACTTCATGGCCGGGCGGACAGGCTCTTGTTGGAGCATCAACGTCGTTACAGCATTGGCGGGCATGGCCGCGCCGAAATGATAGCCTTGGCCATAATGGCATCCGCCGGCACGCAGATAATCGACCTGGCGGCTGTTCTCGACCCCTTCCGCCACCGTGCGAATGCCAAGGCTATAGGCCAGGTTCAGCACCGTCCGCACAATCGCGGCGTCGTCCGGGTCGGTTTCCAGATCACGCACGAAGCGCTGGTCGATCTTGATGATGTCGATCGGAAACTGCTTGAGATGGGAGAGGGAAGCGTAGCCTGTCCCGAAATCATCGAGGGCAATGGAAACCCCAGCGTCGCTCAGCCGGTTCAGCACTTGCCCGACCCGGTCGGCATTGCGGCCCAGAAAGACCGATTCGGTGACTTCCAGCTCGATCACCGCCGGGGGCAGGCCTGCCTGCGCCAGTCGTTCCAGCAAATGATCGACGAAATTGTCGTCATTCAGGTCCGCGCCGGACACGTTGAGGGCGACATGGCCGATCAACAGCCCGGCGTCGCGCCAGCGGACGCAGTCGGCAATGACCCCCTCTAACATCTGGCCGGTGATCGCTGGCCCCAGTTCGGGATGCTCGAAGGCGGCCGCAATATCGGCCGGCATGATGACTTTGCCATTATCGGTCGGGCAGCGGAACAAAGCCTCAAACCCGACGATCGCGCCGGTGTCGAGCGCGATCTTGGGCTGATACCAGGGGCAGGGGCGTTCCTGCGCCAGAATATGGCGGGCGCGATCGAGCATGGTCGCTTCCCGCTCCCAGCTGTCGAGCAGGTCAGGCCCGAATATCATGGCGCGGCCCCGGCCATTATTCTTGGCATGATAGAGGGCGATGTCGGCATGTTTGATCAGGGCCGTTACATCCTGTCCTTGGTCGGGAAACAGCGCGACACCAATGCTGACCCGGCATTCGATCGGTCGACCGCGATAGTCGAGCGGCGCGTGCAGATGATCGGCGATGCGCGCGAGGATCAGTTGGAGCGCGTCGGCATCGGGCAGGCGGGTCAGCAGCACGGCAAATTCATCGCCGCCCATGCGCGCAACCAGATCACCCGGTCGCAGGGCGTGACGCAACCGTCCGGCAACCGCGCACAGAAGAGCATCGCCCGCATCATGCCCGGCGGTGTCGTTGACCCGCTTGAATTCGTCCAGATCAATGAGCAGCACGGCGAGTTGCGCCCGGTCGTTCGACGCTGCCGTGGCCTGTGTCACCGCCGCCATGAAATGCGCGCGATTGGCAAGGCCGGTCAGCGCGTCCGTCATGGCCAGGCGTTCCAGATGTCGTTCGGTCTGCTTGCGTTCGGTAATGTCGACGACGCTGGTCATGAAGCACGGCTCGCCGTCGATCACGATCGGGCGGGCGGACAGCAGCGCGTGGCGAAGCGCCCCGTCGGCACGGCGCAGGCGACATTCGAAATTGTCGACTGCCTCGCCGCGCTGGAGCATCGCGAACAGTTCGTCGCGTACCGGCAGGTCGACATAGGTTTGCTCGACATTGTCGAGCCGGACGTCATGCCCCACCGCATAGGCATCGCTGGCCGCGCGGTTGAGCCGCAGGACTTTGCCGTCATAGCGGGTGACCAGCAACGGCAGCGGCACGGCCATGAACATCCGTTCCAGCGTGTCGCGGCTGTTCGCCAAAGCCGCCTGCGCTGCCTGCGCGACTTGTCCGGCGGTCCATTCCTGTCGCTGGAGTCGGTTGCTGCGCGCGATCGCGATCCACATCCCGCAATGGAGCATCAGCATGGCCAGGATCATGCCGGGCATGGTGGAGGAAAGCGGAGCAGGGGCAAGATAGCCGATCAGCAGGGCGATGCCGCAGCCCAGCCCGCCGCCGACATTGCCGCGAAAGCTGGTGGGAACGACCAGGTAGAATACCAGCGGCAGCATGACGAGGACGAAGATGGCGATGTCGCTGCGGGAACTGACGAGAAGGGCGACGCTGATCGCGGTCACGACCTGCCAGGCGAAACAGATACGTTCGACTGCCGGAAAGCTGGTCATCCGGCGACATAGCGACAGGCATATGAGGGACCAGACGATCACGGTCAGCCGTGCCGGCACCGCGACCCAGAAATGAGTCGTTCCGGCAAAGCGCCAGTCGCTCAGCAGGAACAATGCGTTGAGGATGGCAGAGAGGATGAACAGGTTGCGGGCATGACGCCGCGATTCGGGCAGGCGTTCGGCCTGGAACGCCGCTTCCCGTTCGGCTAGGCGAAATTCGCCGCTGATGGTCGAAAGCCCGTTCACGCCCTGTCCAGTTGACGCACCCTGCTGGTGCCAGGCGCAAAATAGGGCACGCACGGTTAGTAATTCCCTAACCAGCCCTCCTCGACCCCTCCCGGTCAGCGGCATGGCCAGCCTGTCGGCGATTGGCTTGACCCTTTGCCCCGGCATCGCTATAGGCCCGCCTGCCCAGCGGTCTGCCGCGTAGAGACTCGTCTCCTCGCATCATCCCACGCGGGCAACACAGAGCTGAACATTACCGGATGCTCTTGCGGCTCCAGGGGGGTATTGCACCCGCCGGGGCCTTTGCTGTTTGGAAGCGATATGTTTCCCGGCGGCATTGAACGCAGGGGCGTTGCGGTAAAGTAACTGAAAAAAGGTGAAGGGCTTCATGCCAACAATCAACCAGCTGGTCCGCAAGGGCCGCGAACCGCAGAAGGCCAAGTCGAAGGTCCCTGCCATGGATGCAAACCCGCAAAAGCGTGGCGTTTGCACCCGCGTCTATACCACGACCCCGAAAAAGCCGAACTCGGCGCTCCGCAAGGTGGCCAAGGTTCGCCTGGTCAACCAGCGCGAAGTCATCACCTATATTCCTGGTGAAGGCCACAACCTGCAGGAACATAGCGTCGTGCTGATCCGTGGCGGTCGTGTGCGAGATCTTCCGGGCGTGCGTTACCACGTTCTTCGCGGCGTTCTGGATACCCAGGGCGTCAAGGATCGCAAGCAGAGCCGTTCCAAGTACGGCGCGAAGCGTCCTAAGTAAGAGAGGGGAGATACAGATATGTCACGTCGTCGTCGCCCCGAAAAGCGCATCATCCTGCCCGATCCCAAATATGGTGATCAGGTTCTGTCGAAGTTCATGAATTCGATCATGCAGGACGGCAAGAAAGCCGTTGCTGAAGCGATCGTTTATGGCGCTCTGGAAACCGTCGAGGCTCGCGCCAAGAAGGATCCGATCGGCATGTTCCATGACGCGCTGAACAACATCAAGCCTGGCATCGAAGTCCGCAGCCGCCGCGTTGGCGGGGCGACCTATCAGGTTCCCGTCGAAGTGCGTCCTGAGCGTTCGCAGGCCCTGGCCATCCGCTGGCTGATCACCGCTGCGCGCAACCGCAGTGAGACCACCATGGCCGCCCGCCTGTCGGGTGAGCTGATGGATGCTGCCAACAACCGTGGTAACGCGGTCAAGAAGCGCGAAGACACGCACCGCATGGCGGAAGCGAACCGCGCCTTCTCGCACTATCGCTGGTAAAAAGATTGGCGGGGCGGCGGTCGATCGACAGTTGCCCCGTTTATCGCTCTTAAAAATCCATCCGTTCGTCGTGGGCCTACCCATGGCGGACGGATTGGTTTAGGGGCCACGCAAGAACACGAATCCCAAACCGCCGGTGCGCCGGCAACGGAGAAGCATCATGGCCCGCAGCCATCCGCTCAAACTGTATCGCAATATCGGCATCATGGCCCATATCGACGCCGGTAAGACGACGACGACCGAGCGCATCCTTTATTATACCGGCAAGTCCTACAAGATCGGCGAAGTCCATGACGGCGCCGCCACGATGGACTGGATGGAGCAGGAGCAGGAGCGCGGGATCACGATCACCTCGGCGGCTACGACCTGTTTCTGGAACGGCCACCGCATCAACATCATCGACACCCCCGGCCACGTCGACTTCACGATTGAAGTCGAACGTTCGCTGCGCGTGCTCGACGGCGCGGTTGCCTGCTTCGACGGTGTTGCCGGTGTTGAACCGCAGTCCGAAACCGTGTGGCGTCAGGCGGACAAGTATAAAGTCCCGCGCATGTGCTTCATCAACAAGCTCGATCGCACCGGGGCCGACTTCTATTATTGCGTGCAGTCGATCATCGATCGTCTGGGTGCGCGTCCCGCCGTTCTGTATCTGCCGATCGGCACGGAAAGCGATTTCAAGGGTCTGGTCGATCTGGTCGAAAACCGCGCGATCATCTGGAAGGATGAGTCGCTGGGTGCCGAGTTCTTCTTCGAAGAAATCCCTGCCGACCTGGCTGAAAAAGCCGCGAAATATCGCAGCGACCTCATTGAGCTGGCCGTCGAGCAGGACGATGCCGCGATGGAAGCCTATCTTGACGGCACCGAGCCTGACACGGCGACGCTCAAGGCGCTGATCCGCAAGGGTGCGCTCAACCAGTCGTTTGTGCCAGTCGTTTGCGGTTCGGCGTTCAAGAACAAGGGCGTTCAGCCGCTGCTCGACGCTGTTGTCGACTATATGCCCAGCCCGCTCGACATTGAGGACGTGCAGGGCGTCAAGATGGACAGCAACGAGCCGGACAGCCGTCCCGCGACCGACGACGCGCCGTTCAGCGCGCTGGCGTTCAAGGTGATGAACGATCCGTTCGTGGGCTCGCTCACCTTCATCCGCATCTATTCAGGTACGCTCGTCAAGGGCACCTATCTGAACTCGGTGAAGGACAAGAAGGAAAAGGTCGGGCGTATGCTCGAAATGCACGCCAACGAACGTAAGGATGTTGACGAGGCATTTGCCGGCGACATCATCGCGCTGGCCGGCATGAAGGAAACCACCACCGGCGACACGCTGTGCGCCGAGCGTCAGCCGATCGTGCTGGAGCGGATGGAATTCCCTGAGCCGGTGATTGAACTGTCGGTGGAACCCAAGACCAAGGCGGACCAGGAAAAGATGGGCATCGCGCTCAATCGCCTGTCGGCCGAAGATCCCAGCTTCCGCGTGTCGACCGATCACGAATCGGGCCAGACGATCATCAAGGGCATGGGCGAGCTTCACCTGGAAATTCTGGTCGACCGTATGCGTCGCGAGTTCAAGGTCGAGGCGAATGTCGGTGCGCCACAGGTGGCCTATCGCGAATATCTCGCGAAGAAGGTCGACATCGACTATACCCACAAGAAGCAGTCGGGTGGTTCGGGTCAGTTCGGCCGCATCAAGGCGACCGTCATTCCTGGCGAGCGTGGTTCGGGCTATCAGTTCTTTGACGAGATCAAGGGCGGCAATATTCCCAAGGAATATATCCCCTCGGTCGAAAAGGGCTTCCGTGAAACCGCGCTGACCGGTCAGCTGATTGGCTTCCCGATCATCGACTTTGAAGTCCATCTCTATGACGGCGCCTATCATGACGTCGACTCGTCGGCTCTGGCGTTCGAAATCTGTGCCCGCGGCGCGATGCGCGAAGCGGCGCAGAAGTCGGGCATCAAGCTGCTCGAACCGATCATGAAGGTCGAAGTCGTGACCCCGGAAGACTATCTGGGCGACGTCATCGGCGACATGAACAGCCGTCGTGGCCAGATCCAGGGCACCGACAGCCGCGGCAACGCACAGACCGTCGATGCCATGGTCCCGCTGGCCAACATGTTCGGTTATGTGAATACGCTGCGTTCCTTCACCCAGGGTCGGGCCAGCTATTCCATGTCGTTCTCGCACTATGATGAAGTGCCGCAGAATGTCGCTGACGAGGTGAAGGCCAAGATGGCCTGAAAATCCTGATCCGCCCCGTGCAAACGGGGCGGTTAGGGCTTTCATTATGCGAATTTGCTGCTATGGACGCGCCTTCGCAAGGCGCGGCCGAGCGGTCAAACCCATCGGATTTGATTAGAAGGTAGGATAAAATGGCGAAAGCTAAGTTTGAGCGGACGAAGCCGCATTGCAACATCGGCACCATCGGTCACGTCGACCATGGCAAGACCTCGCTGACCGCAGCGATCACGAAGGTGCTGGCCGAAACCGGCGGCGCGACCTTCACGTCGTATGACAATATCGACAAGGCGCCTGAAGAGCGCGAGCGCGGCATCACCATTTCGACCGCCCACGTCGAGTATGAAACCGAAGCGCGCCACTATGCGCACGTCGACTGCCCCGGTCACGCTGACTATGTGAAGAACATGATCACCGGTGCCGCCCAGATGGACGGCGCGATCCTGGTCGTGTCCGCCACCGACGGTCCGATGCCCCAGACCCGCGAGCACATCCTGCTCGCCCGTCAGGTTGGCGTGCCGCAGATGGTCGTGTTCATGAACAAGGTCGACCTGGTCGACGACGCTGAAATCCTTGAGCTGGTTGAGCTGGAAATCCGCGAACTGCTGTCGTCCTACGACTTCGACGGCGACAACATCCCTATCATTCCGGGTTCGGCGGTTTGCGCCCTCAACGGCACCAACAACGAAATCGGCCATGACGCCGTGCTCAAGCTGATGCAGGCTGTCGACAGCTGGATCCCGCAGCCCGACCGTCCGATCGACAAGCCCTTCCTGATGCCGATCGAGGACGTGTTCTCGATTTCGGGTCGTGGTACGGTCGTGACCGGCCGCGTCGAAACCGGCATCGTCAAGGTTGGTGAAGAAGTCGAGATCGTCGGCATCAAGGACACCCGCAAGACCGTCGTCACCGGCGTTGAAATGTTCCGCAAGCTGCTCGACGAAGGTCGTGCAGGCGACAATATCGGCGCGCTGGTTCGTGGCGTTGGCCGTGAAGACGTTGAGCGTGGCCAGGTTCTCTGCAAGCCCGGCTCGATCAAGCCGCACACCGAGTTCGAATCGGAAGTCTATGTTCTGTCGAAGGAAGAGGGTGGCCGTCACACGCCGTTCTTCGCCAACTACCGTCCGCAGTTCTACTTCCGCACCACCGACGTGACCGGCGAAGTCGTGCTGCCTGAAGGCACCGAGATGGTCATGCCTGGCGACAACGTGAAGCTCGGCGTCAAGCTCATCGCACCGATCGCGATGGAGCAGGGTCTGCGCTTCTCGATCCGCGAAGGCGGCCGGACCGTCGGTTCGGGGGTTGTTTCGGCAGTCACCAAGTAATATAGGCAGCGAGCCGCGCGGATCACCTGATTCGCGCGGCTCGGATTTTAACCGCCTCGGACCGATCCTCGCCGGCTTTGCGCTAGAGGGTCTAAACGGGGCGGTTTGTTTTTTGGCTCTTTCGCATCGGTAGTAGGACATGGACAGCAACATCCGCATTCGCCTCAAGGCGTTCGATCATCGCGTGCTCGATCAGGCGACCGGCGACATCGCCGACACCGCCCGCCGCACCGGCGCCCTCATTCGCGGCCCCATTCCTTTGCCGACGCGCATCGAAAAGTTCACGGTCAACCGTGGCCCGCACGTCGACAAGAAGTCGCGCGAACAGTTCGAAGTCCGCACCTACAAGCGTATGCTTGACATTGTGCAGCCGACGCCGCAGACGGTCGACGCGCTGATGAAGCTGGACCTGGCTGCCGGCGTGAACGTCGAGATCAAACTCGCTTAAGCGGGTTTGCCTTTAGCCCCGGCGAAGGCCGGGGTGGGCAAGCCAGCAAGTCCCTGCTGACCGAAAGGTGAGCAGGGTATCGGGTATTCCGCCCCCCTCCTTCTTTCAGGGAAGGGCGGAAGCTCAAACGACACAAGGGATACCGCGCGGCTTAGGCCGTGGCCCTGGTCCCCCGTCGCTGTTCCCGAATAGGGGGTGGCACCCAACCCAGACGGGGTGATCTACAAGCAAAGGGTTGGCCGCGAAGGAGAAATCCTGAGCGGTTTTTTCGTTGGATACGCCCGCTGGAGTCGTTTTTGAGACTATGGCGGGCCTCTATTGGGAGTATGGATCATGCGCACTGGCGTGATCGCGAAGAAAGTCGGGATGACCCGCCTGTTCCAAGAGGACGGGCGTCACGTTCCGGTTACGGTTCTGGCCCTTGAAGGCAACCAGGTCGTGGCTCGGAAGGATGTGGACAGCGACGGCTATGTAGCCGTGCAGCTGGGTGCCGGCACCGCGAAAGTTAAGAATGTCGCCAAGCCGCAGCGCGGTCACTTCGCCAAGGCGGAAGTGGAGCCTAAGGCACGTCTGGTCGAATTCCGTGTCGCCGAGGATGCACTTCTCGACGTCGGCGCAGAAATCGCCGCTGACCATTTCATCGCCGGCCAGCTGGTCGACGTGGCGGGTCACACCCAGGGTAAGGGCTTTGCCGGCGCTATGAAGCGTTGGGGCTTCGGCGGTATGCGCGCCACCCACGGTGTGTCGATCAGCCATCGTGCCCATGGTTCGACAGGTAACCGCCAGGATCCGGGTCGCGTCTTCAAGAACAAGAAGATGGCCGGTCACATGGGCGATCGTGAACGCACCCAGCAGAATCTGGAAATCGTGCGCACCGACGTCGAGCGTGGCCTGATTTTCGTCAAGGGCAGCGTTCCGGGCGCCAAGGGCACCTGGCTCACCGTCAAGGACGCGGTCAAGGTCGCTCGTCCGGCGGATGCACCCTATCCCGCCAGCCTTAAAAAGGCTGACAACAGCAATGACGCTGCGAACACCCCGGCTGAAGACGCCGTGGCGACCGACGTCACCGAAGGCCAGGAGGGCTAAACCATGAAGGTCAAGGTACAGACCCTCGACGCAGCAGAAGCTGGCGATCTGGAGCTGAACGATGCCGTGTTCGGTATCGAGCCCCGCGCCGACATCCTGCATCGCGTCGTCACCTGGCAGCTCGAAAAGCGTCGCGGCACTGCCCGCGGCACCCGTGAGCGTAGCGATGTTGCCCGCACCGGCAAGAAGTTCGGCCGCCAAAAAGGTGGCGGCACCGCCCGTCACGGCGATCGCCGCGCGCCGGTGTTCATCGGCGGTGGTAAGGCCCACGGTGCCCGTGTCCGTGACTTCAACCCCTCGCTGAACAAGAAGGTTCGCGCGCTGGGTCTGAAGATGGCGCTGTCGTCGAAGGTCAAGGCCGGAACGCTGACGATCATCGACAGCCTGGATGTTGCCGAAGGCAAGACCAAGGCGCTGGTCGCCAGCCTCGCCAAGCTGAACCTCACCAAAGTGCTGTTCATCGACGGTGACGCTGTGAACATCAGCTTTGCCAAGGCATCGGCCAACATCATCGGCGTGGACCTGCTCCCTGCCGTCGGCGCCAATGTCTACGACATATTGAAAGCCGACTCGCTGGTGCTCACACGCGCTGCGGTCGAAAAGCTGGAGGCCCGTTTCAATGGCTAAAAAGCAAGCCGGAACCGTCGACAACCGTCATTATGACGTCGTCGTCGCGCCGCACATCACCGAGAAGTCGACGCTCCTGAGCGAAAACAACGCCGTGGTTTTCAAGGTTGCCAACACCGCGACCAAGCCGGAAATCAAGGCCGCTGTCGAAGCACTGTTCGGCGTGACCGTCAAAGCGGTCAACACGCTGGTGCAGAAGGGCAAGACCAAGCGCTGGAAGGGCAAGCCCTACAAGCGTTCGGACGTCAAGAAGGCGATCGTGACGCTGGCCGAAGGCCAGTCCATCGACGTCACCACCGGTATCTGAGGCGCGGACCATGGCACTCAAGCACTATAACCCGACCAGCCCCGCCCAGCGCGGCCTGATCCTGGTCGACAAGTCGAGCCTGCACAAAGGGAAGCCCGTCAAGGCGCTGACCGAAGGCAAGCGCAAGACCGGTGGCCGCAACAACAAGGGTCATGTGACCTCGCGCGGTATCGGCGGCGGTCACAAGCAGCGCTATCGTATCATCGATTTCAAGCGTCGCTTGTGGGATGTCGAAGGTACGGTCGAGCGTCTGGAATATGACCCCAACCGCACCGCCTTCATCGCGCTGGTCAACTATCCCGACGGCACCCAGGCCTATATCCTGGCGCCGCAGCGTCTGGCGCCTGGTGACAAGGTCATCGCGGCGAAAAAGACCGACGTGAAGCCGGGCAACGCGATGGAACTGGGTCAGATGCCGGTCGGCACGATCATCCACAACATCGAAATGAAGCCAGGCAAGGGCGGTCAGCTCTGCCGTTCGGCAGGCACCTATGCCCAGCTGGTCGGTCGTGACCGCGGCATGGTCATGGTTCGCCTGTCGTCGGGTGAACAGCGCTACATTCGTTCCGATTGCATGGGCACCATCGGTGCCGTCAGCAACCCGGACAATGGCAATACCAACCTCGCCAAGGCAGGCCGCAACCGTTGGAAGGGCATTCGTCCTCTGACCCGCGGTGTTGCCAAGAACCCGGTCGATCACCCGCATGGTGGTGGTGAAGGCCGGACCTCTGGCGGCCGTCATCCGGTCACGCCCTGGGGCAAGCCGACCAAGGGTGCCCGCACCCGCCACAACAAGGCGACGGATAAGATGATTATCCGTAGCCGCCACGCGAAGAAGAAGAGGTAAGCGAGATGGCTCGTTCCGTCTGGAAAGGTCCGTTCGTGGACCTCAGCCTTCTGAAGAAGGCGGAAGCCGCGCAGGACGCGGGTGGCCGTGCGCCGATCAAGACCTGGTCGCGTCGTTCCACCATCCTGCCGCAGTTCGTTGGTCTGACGTTCAACGTCTATAACGGCCGCAAGCATGTTCCGGTCTCCGTGAACGAGGAAATGGTGGGTCACAAGCTGGGCGAATTCGCTCCGACCCGCTTCTTCCCCGGCCACGCTGCCGACAAGAAGGGCAAGCGCTAATGAGCAAGGAAAAAGCTCCGCGTCGCGTCGCCGACAATGAAGCGCTGGCCGTTGGCACGCAGATCCGTGGTTCGGCCCAGAAGCTGAACCTGGTCGCCACGCTCATCCGCGGCCGCAAGGTCGAGGACGCGCTGAACATCCTCGCCTTCTCCAAGAAGGCGATGGCGGTCGACGTGCGCAAGGTGCTGGCTTCGGCCATCGCCAACGCCGAAAACAATCACAATCTGGACGTCGACGCGCTGGTCGTCGCGGAAGCATCGGTAGGCAAGGCGTTCACGCTCAAGCGCTTCCATGCCCGTGGCCGCGGCAAGTCGACCCGGATCCTCAAGCCTTACAGCCGCGTGCGTATCGTCGTGCGTGAAGCTGGCGAAGAAGCGGAGGCGTAAGCACATGGGTCACAAGAGCAATCCGATCGGTCTGCGTCTCCAGATCAACCGTACCTGGGACAGCCGCTGGTTCGCCGAAGGTGCCGACTATGGTCGTCTCCTGCTGGAAGATCTCAAGATCCGCCAGTTCATCTTCAAGAACATGCCGCAGGCCGCGATCTCCAAGGTCGTGATCGAGCGTCCCGCCAAACTGTGCCGCGTGTCGATCTATGCCGCCCGTCCGGGTGTCATCATCGGCAAGAAGGGTGCAGACATTGAAAAGCTTCGCAAGAAGCTGGGTGCGCTGACCTCGTCTGATGTGTCGCTGAACATCGTCGAAATCCGCAAGCCGGAAGTCGACAGCCGTCTCGTCGCGCAGGGCATTGCCGACCAGCTGGAACGCCGCGTGGCATTCCGCCGGGCGATGAAGCGTGCGGTTCAGTCCGCGCTGCGTCTGGGTGCCGAAGGCATCAAGATCACCTGTGGCGGCCGTCTGGGCGGCGCGGAAATCGCGCGCGTCGAATGGTATCGCGAAGGCCGCGTTCCGCTGCACACGCTGCGTGCGAACGTCGACTATGCCGAAGCCACCGCGCATACCGCCTATGGCGTGTGCGGGATCAAGGTGTGGATCTTCAAGGGCGAGATTCTCGGCCATGATCCGTTCGCGACCGACCGGCTCATGCTGGAGGCTCAGACCTCCGGCGTGCGTCCGGCGCGCTGATTTTGAATAGGGTATAGCGTCATGCTGCAACCGAAGAAAATGAAGTTCCGCAAGACCTTCAAGGGCCGGATCAAGGGCGATGCGAAGGGCGGCACTGCGCTGAACTTCGGCGCCTACGGCCTGAAGGCCATGGAGCCGGAACGGATCACCGCGCGCCAGATCGAAGCGGCCCGCCGCGCGATCACGCGCCACATCCGCCGCCAGGGCCGTCTGTGGATCCGCGTGTTCCCCGACGTTCCGGTGACGAAGAAGCCGGCCGAAGTCCGTCAGGGCAAGGGCAAGGGTTCGGTCGAATATTGGGCGGCCCGCGTCGCCCCCGGCCGCATCCTGTTCGAGCTGGACGGCGTGCCCGGTCCGCTCGCAGCTGAGGCTTTCTCGCGTGCCGCGATGAAGCTGCCGATCAAGACGAAGGTTGTCGCCCGCCTCGGCGACACCTCGCATCTGGAGGGCTAAGGTCATGGCGAATGTTGCTGACCTCAAGACCAAGACGGACGACGAGCTGTCGACCGAGCTGAACAACCTGAAGCGCGAGCAGTTCAACCTGCGTTTCCAGGCGGCCACCAACCAGCTGGAAAAGCCCAGCCGGGTCAAGGAAGTCCGCCGGTCGATCGCGCAGATCAAGACCCTGCAGACGGAGCGTAACAGCTCCGCTGCCAAGTAAAGGAACCACACGATGCCCAAGCGCGTGCTGACGGGAACTGTGGTTTCCGACAAGACCGACAAGACGGTGGTCGTTCGCGTGGAGCGCAAGGTAAAGCACGCGCTCTACGGCAAGATCATTCGTCGTTCGAAGAAATATCATGCCCATGACGAGGGCAATGTCTACAAGGAAGGCGAGACGGTCCGCATCGAGGAAACCGCCCCGATTTCCAAGCTCAAGACCTGGAAGGTCATCGAGCGCGTGGACACCCACAAGTCGCCGGAAACGGCGGCCTGAGGGATAGGTCACCGACTCTTTGAGTCTAATTGCGACGCGGGGCTGGCCTTTTCGTTCAGAAGGGGTTACAGGCCCGCGCTTCGCGTATGACTCCAAGGGTCCAGGCACGAAATTCGGAACCGCCGGAATTTTTCCGGTAGGCCAAATAAGAAGGAACCGGATCCATGATCCAGATGCAATCCAATCTTGACGTCGCGGACAACAGCGGCGCCAAGCGCGTCCAGTGCATCAAGGTGCTGGGCGGGTCGAAGCGGCGCTTCGCCGGCGTTGGCGACATCATCGTCGTCTCCGTCAAGGAAGCGGCTCCGCGCGGCAAGGTCAAGAAGGGCGACGTTCACCGCGCCGTCATCGTGCGTACCGCCAAGGACATTCGTCGGGCCGATGGTTCGGTGATCCGTTTCGACGGTAACGCCGCTGTGCTGATCAACAAGAACGAGGAGCCGATCGGCACCCGTATCTTTGGCCCCGTGGTTCGTGAACTGCGTGCCAAGAAGCACATGAAGATCATCAGCCTAGCCCCTGAGGTGCTGTAATGAGCGCTGCTAAGATCAAGAAGGGCGACAAGATTGTCGTCCTGGCTGGCAAGGACAAGGGCCGCACCGGCGCTGTCCTGCAGGTGATGCCCAAGGACGACAAGGTTCTTGTCGAAGGCATCAACGTGCATGTGAAGCATCGCAAGCCCGACCAGTCGAACCCGCAGGGCGGCATCGAGCGCAAGCCTGCGCCGCTCCACATCTCGAACGTGGCGGTCGCCGACAAGGACGGCAAGCCGACCCGCGTTCGTTTCGAGGAGCGCGACGGCAAGAAGGTTCGCGTCGCCGTCAAGTCCGGTGAGGTGCTGTAATGGCCGACATGTATATCCCGCGCTCCAAGGCGCTCTATGACGCCGAGATCATCAAGGCGATGACCGACAAGTTCGGTTACAAGAACGTCATGGAAATCCCCCGGATCGAAAAGATCACGCTCAACATGGGCGTGGGCGAAGCGACCCAGGACAAGAAGAAGGTCACCCAGGCCGCCGAGGAAATGGAACTGATCGCTGGTCAGAAGCCGGTCATCACCAAGGCGAAGAAGTCGATCGCGCAGTTCAAGCTGCGTGAGGGGATGCCGATCGGTGCCAAGGTCACGCTGCGCCGCGAGCGCATGTATGAATTTCTGGATCGCCTGATCAACATCGCGCTCCCCCGCGTGCGCGACTTCCGTGGTCTGAACCCCAAGAGCTTTGACGGCCGTGGCAACTATGCCTTCGGCATCAAGGAACAGATCATCTTCCCGGAGATCAGCTATGACCGCGTCGACAAGGTGCGCGGCATGGACATCATCGTGACCACCACCGCGAAGACGGACGACGAGGCGCGCGAGCTGCTGCGCCTGTTCGGTTTCCCCTTCCCGCAGGAAGAAGAGAAGCAGGCGGCTTAATCGGCCCCGCTTCTCTCCCAACGCATTAGCTAAGGAAGAGAACTTAAGTCATGGCGAAACTGAGTTCGATCAACAAGAATGAACGTCGCAAGAAGCTGGTGAAGAAATATGCCGGCCGTTATGCGAAGCTCAAGACGATCGCAAATGATACCAATGCTGACGACGGTGATCGTTTGATCGCCCGTCTGAAGATGGCGGAAATTCCCCGCAATGGTAACCCCACTCGCGTGCGCAATCGCTGCGAGCTGACCGGTCGCCCGCGCGCTTATTACCGCAAATTCCGGCTCTGCCGTATTCAGCTGCGTGATCTGGCCAACAAGGGCCTGATCCCCGGCGTCACCAAGTCGAGCTGGTAAGGATATCATCTCATGGCATTGACCGATCCCCTGGGTGATATGCTCACCCGCATCCGCAACGGGCAGCAGGCGAAGAAGGACAGCGTTATGTCCCCCGCGTCCAAGCTGCGCGCCCGCGTTCTCGACGTGCTTCAGCGCGAAGGCTATATCCGCGGTTATTCCGAGGAAGCGCTTGGCGCCCACCCCGGCCTGCGCATCGAGCTGAAATATTTTGAAGGCCAGCCGGCCATCAAGCATGTCGCTCGCGTGTCCAAGCCTGGCCGCCGCGTCTATTCGGGTTCCAAGGAACTGCCGGTAGTCCGCAATGGCCTGGGCATCACCATTGTCTCGACGCCCAAGGGTGTTCTGTCCGACGCGGAAGCGCGCGAACAGAATGTCGGCGGCGAAGTGCTGGCGGAGGTGTTCTAATGAGCCGCATCGGTAAAAAACCGGTCGCGATCCCCAATGGGGTGACCGCGACCATCGAGGGCGGGCAGCTCTCGGTGAAGGGCCCCAAGGGCACCCTCGCCATGCCGCTGCGCGACGAGATCAGCTACACGTTGGAAAATGACGGCATTTCGGTGCAGCCAGCCAACAAGACCAAAGCGGCGCGCGCCTTTTGGGGTATGCAGCGTACGCTCGTCCAGAACCTGATCACCGGCGTGACC
This sequence comes from Sphingobium terrigena, assembly GCF_003591655.1. Taxonomy (GTDB): domain Bacteria; phylum Pseudomonadota; class Alphaproteobacteria; order Sphingomonadales; family Sphingomonadaceae; genus Sphingobium; species Sphingobium terrigena. The sequence continues at coordinate 240,518 of NZ_QVRA01000005.1, read as the reverse complement.
GAAGGCTTCACCAAGAAGCTGCTGATCACCGGCGTCGGCTACCGCGCCAACTCGCAGGGCAAGAACCTGAAGTTGCAGCTGGGCTACAGCCACGACGTCGATTACGCGATCCCCGAAGGGATCGAGATCAAGACCCCGGATAACACCACGGTCGAGATCATCGGTATCGACAAGCAGAAGGTCGGACAGGTTGCGGCCGAGATCCGTCGCTGGCGTAAGCCCGAACCCTATAAGGGCAAGGGCATCAAGTACGACGGCGAATTCATCTTCCGCAAGGAAGGGAAGAAGAAGTAAGATGGCAAAGCTTTCCCTCTTCGAGCGGCGTCGTCGCCGCGTTCGCACCGCCCTCAAGGCCGTGTCGGGCAATCGCCCGCGTCTGAGCGTTCACCGTTCGGGCCGTCACATCTACGCCCAGGTCATTGATGACGCGGCCGGCACGACCGTCGCCGCCGCCTCGACCCTGGACAAGGACGTGCGCGGCAAGACCGGCGCAACCGCTGATGCGGCTGCCGACGTTGGCAAGCGCGTGGCGGAAGCCGCGACCAAGGCCGGCGTCACCCGCGTCGTGTTCGACCGCGGCGGTTTCCTTTTCCATGGCCGCGTCAAGGCGCTGGCCGATGCGGCCCGTGAAGCCGGGCTGGAGTTCTGAGCATGGCTGACGAAAACACCATTGAAGTCGCTGCGCCCGTCGACGGTGCAGACGCTGCACCGGCCGAAGGTCGCGGTCCTGGCCGCGGTGCCCGTGGCAACCGTGGCGGCGGCGATCGTAACCGTGGCGGCGGCGATCGTGGCGGCCGTGGCCGTCGTGACGATCGTCGTGGCGGCAACCGCGACGAAGATCAGGGCGAAGAACTGATCGAGAAGCTGGTTCACATCAACCGCGTCAGCAAGACCGTCAAAGGCGGCAAGCGCTTCGGTTTCGCCGCTCTGGTCGTCGTTGGCGACGGCAAGGGTCGTGCGGGCTTCGGCCATGGCAAGGCGCGCGAAGTGCCTGAAGCGATCAGCAAGGCGACCGCCGCTGCCAAGAAGGCAATGGTTCGCGTTCCGCTTAAGGAAGGCCGCACGCTGCATCATGATGGCCTTGGCCATTTCGGTGCGGGCAAGGTGACGGTCCGTTCGGCGCCTGCCGGTACGGGTATCATCGCCGGTGGTCCGATGCGCGCCGTGTTCGAAAGCCTGGGCGTTGCGGACGTCGTGACCAAGTCCAACGGCACGTCGAACCCCTATAACATGATCCGGGCGACCTTTGCGGCGCTGGGCGAGCAGACCAGCCCCAAGTCGGTGGCGCAGCGTCGTGGCAAGAAGGTTGCTGACCTGCTTCGTCGCGGTGGTGCCTCGGTCGAGTTGGCCGCTGCCGACGCCGAAGCGATTGCGGAGTAAGCGATATGGCCAAGATCAAGATCAAGCAGATCGGTTCACCGATCCGCCGTCCTGCCGACCAGAAGAAGATTCTGATCGGCCTGGGCCTGGGCAAGATGAACCGCGTGGTGGAACTGGAAGACACGGCGGAAGTCCGCGGTGCCATCCGTAAGCTGCCCCACATGGTGCAAGTGGTCGAAGGCTAAAGTCCTTCGATCCGACGAAATGAAGCGGGAGAGGGGGAAACCCCTCTTTCGTTTTTTCTACAGCTGGGCTATCGGCCCGGCCTCTTTGGTTCCCCACCTGGGGATAGCGCGAACATAGCGAAAGCGAGTGCACGATATGAAACTCAATGACATCCGTGACAATGATGGCGCCCGCAAGGGCCGTATGCGCGTTGGACGCGGCATCGGTTCGGGCAAGGGCAAGACCGCCGGTCGCGGCCAGAAGGGCGCCAAGGCGCGTTCGGGCGTCGCCATCAACGGGTTCGAGGGTGGCCAGATGCCGCTCCACATGCGCATCCCGAAGCGCGGCTTCAACAACATTTTCGCCAGCGATTTTGCGATTGTGAACCTGGGCGCGGTGCAGAAGGCGATCGACGCCGGCAAGCTGGACGCCAACGCGACCATCGACCATGCCGCGCTCAAGGCTGCTTCGCTTGCCCGTGGTGGCAAGGACGGCGTCCGTCTGCTCGCCAAGGGTGAGCTGACCGCCAAGGTCAGCTTCCTGGTCTCCGGTGCGTCGAAGGGCGCGCTGGAAGCGGTCGAAAAGGCCGGTGGCAAGGTCGAGGTGATCGAAGTGGTCGCCGCAGCCGACAAGGCGAAGGCCAAGAAGGGCACCGCGCTCGCCGCTGCCAAGGCTGCCCGGAAGGCCTAAACCGCCGTCCCAGACTTGCATGTATGGCCCCGCTGCCCGATATGGGTCGGCGGGGCTGTGCGTATCTGGGGGGCTATTTGTCGCTTGCGCGGCAACTCCCCATTCGACACGGCTAACCCGTCCCGCTAAGGGATGAGCGATTCCGCTCCGGGGCCATGGCGCTCCGGCACGCATGATTTGAAGGGCAGCCACCATGGCATCGAGAGCCGACCAGCTCGCATCCAATCTCAGCCTCGCGAAATTCAGCCAGGCGACCGACCTCAAGAAGCGCCTGTGGTTTACGCTGGGCGCGCTGATCGTGTTCCGTTTCCTCAGCTTCGTGCCGCTGCCCGGCGTCGATCCGACGGCCCTGTCGCAGCTTTACAGCCAGACGCAGGGCGGCATCCTCGACATCTTCAACACCTTCTCCGGTGGCAGCCTGTCGCGCATGAGCCTGATCGCGCTCGGCGTCATGCCCTATATCACCGCCTCGATCGTGGTGCAGCTGGGCGCGTCGCTGTCGCCCAAGCTGGCGGCGATCAAGAAGGAAGGCGAAAGCGGGCGCAAGAAGCTCAACCAATATACGCGCTATGGCACGGTCGGCCTGACCGCGGTTCAGGGCTATTTCATTGCCGTCGGGCTTGAAGGCTTTGGCGCGCAATCGGGCGTGGCCGCCGTCATCGAACCGGGCATGTTGTTCCGCCTGACCGCCGTGGTCTCGCTGATCGGCGGCACCATGTTCCTGATGTGGCTGGGTGAACAGATCACCTCGCGGGGCATCGGCAATGGCGTGTCGCTCATCATCATGGCGGGCATCGTTGCCCAGTTGCCGGTAACGCTCAGCAACCTGTTCAAGTCGGGCAGCGAAGGCACGATTTCGGGCCTGCTGATCTTCCTGATCATGGTGATGGCGGTCGGCCTGGTCCTTCTGATCTGCTTCATGGAGCGCGCCCAGCGCCGCGTCCTGATCCAATATCCCAAGCGCCAGACGCGCCAGGGCCTGATGCAGGCGGACCGCAGCCATTTGCCGCTCAAGGTCAACACCGCAGGCGTGATCCCGCCGATCTTCGCCAGTTCGCTGCTGCTGATGCCGCTCACCATCTCGCAATTTGCGGGTCAGACCGTGGCCGGTGAGAGCAGGCTGGGCGATTTCGTGCTGACGCTGAACCAGTATCTGTCGCACGGCAGCCCGGTCTATATGGGTCTTTATGGCCTGGGCATCATATTCTTCTGCTTCTTCTACACCGCCGTGGTGTTCAACCCGGAAGAGACGGCTGACAATCTCAAGCGCAATGGCGGCTTCATCCCCGGCATCCGTCCGGGCAAGAATACCGAAAATTACCTGGATTATGTGCTGACGCGCATCACGGTGATTGGCGCGGCCTATCTGGCGTTCATCTGTCTGGTGCCGGAATTCGCCATCGCACGGGCGGGAATTCCATTCTACCTTGGTGGGACTAGCTTGTTGATCGTTGTCAATGTTACGGTCGATACGGTGACCCAGATTCAAAGCCATCTGCTCGCCCATCAATATGGGGATCTGATCAAGAAGGCGAAGCTGAAAGGCCGTATGCGCTGATCGGCGCATAATGGCCAAGGGCGCACAACAGGGGAGAATGCGCGCGATGAACATCATATTGCTTGGCCCTCCGGGCGCTGGCAAGGGGACGCAGGCCAGCCGTCTGGTCGAAAGCCGGGGCATGGTCCAGCTGTCGACTGGCGACATGCTGCGCGCTGCGGTGAAGGCGGGCACGCCCGTTGGACTACAGGCCAAGGCCTTGATGGAAGCCGGCGCGCTGGTGCCGGACGAAGTCGTATCCGGCATCATCGGCGAGGCGCTCGATGCGCTCAGCCCCGACACCGGGGTCATTTTCGACGGCTATCCGCGGACGCAGGCGCAGGCTCATTCGCTCGACGCCATATTGGAGCAGCGCAGCCGTTCGCTCGACCATGTCGTCGAACTGGAAGTCAATGAAGACGCACTGGTCGAACGCATCACTGGCCGCTTCACCTGCGCCAGCTGCGGCGAAGGCTATCACGACACGTTCAAGACGCCCAAGGCCGAAGGCGTCTGCGACAAGTGCGGCGGCACCGAATTCAAGCGTCGTCCCGACGATAATGAGGAAACGGTGCGCACCCGCATGGCCGAATATCGCGCCAAGACCGCGCCAATCCTGCCGATTTACGAAGCGCGCGGCATCGTGTCGCGCGTCGATGGCATGGCGGACATGGACGATGTGAGCGTCGCGATCGCCGCTATCTTGGACGGCGACGCCGCCTGAGCTAGACTGCCCTCCGCACGCAAAGGGGGAGGGCATGATGCGCAGGATTGGACTTTTGGCATGGGCTGGTGCGGCGATGGCTGCACCAGCCCATTCTGCTGTGACGGCGACCAGCGAGATTGGCTTTGCGACGCAAAGCAGCGTCGAGATCGCGGCGGACGCTGGCGCAGTCTATGCGTTGCTTGGCGTTCCCGGTCGCTGGTGGAATGACAGTCACACCTATAGCGGCGATTCGGCCAATATGACGCTGGACCCACGCGCTGGCGGCTGTTTTTGCGAAACGCTCCCCGATCCGTCCGGCAAGCCTGGCAGTATTGAACATGGCCGGGTCATCTATGCCGTGCCGGGCAAACAGTTGCGCCTGTCGGCGGCACTGGGACCGCTTCAGAGCGAAGGCGTCGTTGGCACGCTCGATTTTACGATCCAGCCATCGGGCAAGGGGGTTCAGGTCATCATGACCTATGTGGTGGGGGGCTATCTGCGCGCTGGCCCGGCCGCGATGGCGCCCATCGTCGATCAGGTGCTGAACGAACAGTTGCAAGGCCTGAAACGCGCCGCGGAGGCGCACTGACTCTCCGGCTGATGCGATCCGGCAAGCAATCAGCAACAAAAGAGGGTTAAGACGCGATAGTTAACCACGATGTTAACAGATTTATTGCTGCCTTGTTGCTATGCCGCCGCATGACCAGATCGCCTTCTCGCCCCACTCGCCTGACCGAGCTGGACGCCTTGCGCGGCATCGGGGCACTGTGCGTGCTGATCTTCCATTATTCGACCCGCTTCCACGAGCTGTTTCCGCAGGCGAGCCATGTCCCTTTCAGCTTCCCCGGCGGCAATTACCGGGTGCTGCTGTTCTTCACCATTTCGGGCTTTGCGATCTTCTTCACGCTGGATCGGATACGATCAGTCGCGGACTTCATCGTCAACCGCTTCGCCCGCCTCTATCCCGCCTATCTGGTAGCGATGTTGACGACGCTGGGGATCGAGTATCTCGCCCACGCGACCCAATTGCTGATCGGTCCGGTCGCGATCCTCGCCAACTTCACCATGTTGCAGGGCTTTGCCTTCATGCCCGAAGTGGATGGTGCCTATTGGACATTGACGGTGGAGATTGGCTTCTATGTCTGCATGATCGCGCTGTGGCGGTTCGCGGGCCTCAAGCGCCTGGAGCCAGTGCTGGCGCTATGGCTGGTGGTGCGCTGGCTTTATTTCGCCTGGCCCGACATGCCCGAACGCATCATCATGCTGCTGGTGCTGCGCTATCTGCCCTTCTTTGTCATCGGGATGCTGTCCTATCGCGTCTGGGCCGGGCGGCGGAGCTGGGGGCAACAGCTACCCTATATGCTGCTGGCGCTGGCATCGGTCGCGACGATCGAGACATGGGACGTCACCATCGTCGCCTGCGTCCTGATCGCGGCCTTCGCGGCGCTGATTGCGGGGCGATTGCATGTCCTGCGCCTGCGCCCGCTCGTCTGGCTGGGCGGGATCAGCTATTCCTTCTACCTCATCCACCAGCATGTCGGCTTCATTGTCATGCTGGAGGTGGCCAGGGCAGGCTATAGCCCCTGGATCGGCTTCTTTGCCGCCTTCGCCGTCGCGCTGCTCTTGGGGACAGCGATCAACCGCGTGGTTGAACGGCCAGCGGGGGAAGCGATATTGGGCTGGTGGAAGCGTCGGCGGGAACGGGCAGCGATCGCCATCGTCCCGGCATGACAAAGGGCGCAGCCGAGTGGATCGGCCGCGCCCTTGCTGACTTTACTTGGCGACGGGCGCTGCCGCCGCCGCATTTTCAGGCAGGCCGCCCATCTGCGTCACCATCTTGGTATAGGCGTCCAGATAAGCAAGCACGATCACCTGACCGATGTCGGTATTCTGGTAACCGCCGCCGCCAACAGCCGCCAGACCGCCCATCCAGCCAAGGCCGCCACCGCCGCCAAAGCTCAGGTCAGATTTGCGGAAATAGCCTTCCGCCATCACTTCCTCTTCGGTCGTGCGGGCGTTGACCACCGACAGCATGACATTGGCCTCGCTCTTCTTGATCGAGATGCCGCCGAGCAGCGCGCCGCCGATCCGGCCGCCGAGCATCCCGCCCAGCATCCCGCCAAAGGCATTGCCGCCGCTATTCTTGTTGGTGGTCACAATGTCAGGCTGGATGAAGTAGTCCGCCGCCTTGACCTGACCCTTGCCCAGATTGCTGCCGTCCTGCAATTCGCCCGAATCCGCCATCGCGCGTTCCAGATTGCGACTGGCCATAGATCGGCCGCGATTGACGATGCCGAAACAGCCCGATTGCTGGACGAACAGCTTGATGATCGCTTCGGGGCTGCCCAGATTCAGCTCACGCCACCACTGATTGTCCGGCTCGACGATCGCGACGGTGCCCAGGCGCTTGGTGCAGCGGGGAATTTCCATCTGCTTTTTCGTCTGGGCCTGACGACCGGACGATCCCTTGTCGGCGGCCATGGCTTGCGGCGCGGCCAGCGCCAGACAGAGCGCCGCTGCTGTCACCCTCTTAAATACACGCATTTTCAAGAACCCCGTTTGTTGCTTGATCTGAATTTGTGCGCGCCCCGCTATTTTGCCTGACCATATCATAGCGCTGTTACGCTTCCAAGCGGAGCGGGCCAGCGTGACGGCCATTGTCATCTTATCGGACGGGGCTTTCGCGATCCTGCTGACAGGGCCGATGACACCTGCTATCGGCGCGCAATGACTGAGCTTAGCCACATCCGTAACTTTTCGATCATCGCCCATATCGACCATGGCAAGTCCACGCTGGCGGACCGGCTGATCCAGCGGACCGGCGGCCTGACCGACCGCGAGATGAGCGCCCAAGTCCTTGATAATATGGACATTGAAAAGGAGCGCGGGATCACGATCAAGGCGCAGACGGTGCGCCTGGACTATGTCGCCAAGGATGGCCAGACCTATGAGCTGAACCTGATGGACACGCCGGGGCATGTCGACTTCGCCTATGAGGTCAGCCGCAGCCTTGCCGCGTGCGAAGGTGCGCTGCTGGTCGTGGACGCGGCGCAAGGCGTGGAAGCGCAGACGCTGGCCAATGTTTACCAGTCGATCGAGCATGATCATGAGATCGTGCCGGTCCTCAACAAGATCGACCTGCCCGCCGCGGAACCGGAAAAGGTGCGCAAGGAAATCGAGGATGTCATCGGTCTCGACGCATCCGAAGCGGTGCTGGCCAGCGCCAAATCGGGCATCGGCATCGACGAGATACTCGAAGCCATCGTCAAGAAAATCCCGCCGCCCAAGGGCGACCGCAACGCCCCGCTGGAGGCGATGCTGGTGGACAGCTGGTACGACCCTTATCTGGGCGTCGTCATCCTGGTCCGTGTCGTCAATGGCGTGATCAAAAAGGGTCAGGCGATCAAATTCATGATCGGCGGCACCGAACATCTGATCGACCGGGTGGGCTGTATGCGCCCCAAGATCGAGGCGCTGCCCGAACTGGCCGCCGGCGAGATCGGCTTCATCACCGCGCAGATCAAGGACATCACCGAAACCCGCGTTGGCGACACCATCACCACGGTGAAGAATGGCGCGCTGAAACCGCTGCCGGGCTTCAAGGAAGTCCAGCCGGTGGTGTTTTGCGGCCTGTTCCCGGTCGACGCCAATGATTTCGACAAGCTGCGCGACTCCATCAGCAAGCTGCGCCTGAACGACGCCAGCTTCAGTTTCGAGATGGAGAGCAGCGCGGCGCTGGGCTTCGGCTTCCGCTGCGGGTTCCTGGGTCTCCTCCATCTGGAGATCATCCAGGAGCGGCTGACGCGCGAATATGACCTCGACCTCATCACCACCGCGCCGTCGGTGGTGTACAAGATCCAGCTCACCTATGGCGCGGGCGAGATCGAGCTGCACAACCCCGCCGACATGCCCGATCCGACCAAGATTGACGAGATTGAGGAGCCGTGGATCGAGGCGATCATCTATTGCCCTGACGAATATCTCGGCTCCATCCTGAAACTCTGCCAGGACCGGCGCGGCATCCAGAAGAACCTGACCTATGTCGGCGGCCGCGCGCAGGTGACCTATGAACTGCCGCTCAACGAAGTCGTGTTCGATTTCTACGACCGTTTGAAGAGCATCAGCCGGGGCTATGCCAGCTTCGACTATCACCAGATCGGTTATCGCGAGGGCGACCTCGTCAAGATGAGCATCATGGTCAATTCAGAGCCGGTCGATGCGCTGAGCATGATCGTCCATCGCGGCACCGCCGAATCGCGCGGACGCGGCATGTGCGAGCGGCTGAAAGACCTGATCCCCCGCCATTTGTTCAAAATCCCGATCCAGGCCGCGATCGGCGGCAAGGTGATCGCCCGCGAAACCATCGCGGCGATGCGCAAGGACGTGACCGCCAAATGCTATGGCGGCGACATCAGCCGCAAGAAAAAGCTGCTCGACAAGCAGAAGGAAGGCAAGAAGCGGATGCGGGAGTATGGGTCCGTCCAGATTCCGCAGGAAGCGTTTATTGCCGCGCTGCGGATGGGGGATGAGGGGTAGCTTAGGCCGCTTTCTTGAGCCGTTCGATTTCCCGCGAAAATTCAAAGCGCAGTTGATCCGCTTCGGCTTCGGGCAGCCAGTTGGCCATGTTGGGAAAGACGATCTGCCAGACGCGGGCCTTTTTTTCCGTCCAGGGCATGGTCCGGGCGTTACGGGCTGTGTCCAGCAGGGCATGGAGGCGCTGGCGCACCTGATCGGGGTCGGGCACCATGCTGGCCTGCTGCGGATTGGACATCCGGTCGCCAGTCTCGCCGAACAGGCTGAACTGGCCATCGCCAAACAGATCAGACATCTTCTTCTTCCGTTGCTGGTGGTGCCGCTACCGCGAACCCCAATTCCTCACGGGTCAACATATCCTCCAGTGTCGCGTTCAAGACAAGGTCGGCTGCGTCAAACCAGTGGATAAGTTCGGCGATCCGCGCCGCCACGTCGCGCAGCTCGCGCACGACGGCCAATGTCGCGGGGCTGCCCTTTCGCCCCTCGACCCAGCGGCGCAGAACCGGATAGCCGCTGACGGTGAAGCGCCACACAGATTCGGCTATCCCCGTCAGGCGACCGGTGCCGTTGCTCCCCAATATGATCTCGCCCTCGCGCCATGTTGGCGCGATGACGTCGCCATGGGGTTCGCTGGCCAGATGGCAGAAACCGCGCGGGCAGAAAGCGTCCGCCGGAGCCCGTTGGAATGCCTCCAACGCGCGAATCTCGCGGCCAATGGCGACGGCATTGGCAAAGACAGCCGGGTCGGCGGGAAAGGGAATGTGGGGAAAGGCGTCCTCCAGATCCTCGGCAAAGCGGCGCGTATAGCTGTTGGCCGACAACAGGCATAATATCGCGTCGAACACATCCTGCGGGCGTTGCGCTGCGCCATAGGCGGTGCTCAGCGCAGCGACCAATATCGGGTTGAGGTTGGACGCATCCGGCCCGGCCCGCCGGTCGTGGAGCGGGAAGGCGTAGCCGCCTCGGCCACTAAATGCATGATAGTCAGGCAATGAGCCATGACACCAGACCGAAGGCCCGGCCCCGATCCCGAATGGCATAGTGTATAGTCCGACATTTTCGTCGCCCCATGCTTCTTGCAGGGCGGGGCGGAGAAAATCCCCATAAGCGCGATGATTGTAGAGAAATCGATGATCCAAAGGCCGGTAGGAAACACGCCGAACATGCGCCTCATCCAGCGGAATGGCGCTGGCGCTGTTCCATTTCCGGTCACGCGAATCATGGAACAATTTGCGCGCGGCGACCTCTCCCAATGTCTTGAAATGCCTTATGCGCTCGATCAGTGTCGCCCGATCAGGGCTATAGACGAAATGATCCCGCTTTGTCTGGAGACCGCTAAGCGAAAATGCAAACGCCTCCCGAACCGACAGCCATTCGCCATTTTCGAACGGTGCGGGTCGCCAGTCGTCCAGCCCCGGTCGGTCGATCGCTACGCCATCGTCCAGACTACCCCGGTCCGATCCCGCCGTCAGCCAGTCCAGCTTGGCGCGCCGGTTGAACATGCCCTGTGCCCAACTGTCGGTATAGCTGATATCGGCCAACGCGCCCTCGGCCTTGCTACCGTCCGCGATCGCCAGGGTTATGCAGGTGCCCACCATGATGTTGAACACACCCTGGTCATCGGCCACATCGCCGCGCGGCCCGGCGCGCACATCCCCGCGCAGGTCGATCACCTCGATCCGGTCGAAACGCTGGCGCATCATCTGGCGCAACCCGGCATAGGGCCATCCGGTCAGGAATTTGCGGTTGGTGATGAAGGCGATGATGCCGCGTCGGGGCGCATTTTCCGCTTCAAACAATTTCCACATCGCCCATCGCCAGAAGGCGACGGAAAATTCGGGAAAGGTATTGAGTTGCCCGCCATTGCCCGTATCGCGGACGGGGGCTTTCAGATCGTCCCACAGATCATCCATCCAGCGGCCGACCAGCGTGGCATTTTCGCCTTCCTCCAGCCTTTTATAGGGCGGGTTGCCGATGATCGCCAATATCGGCTGCTGCGCCTTGATCCGGTTGGCGGCGGCGCGCTCCTCATCGATCGGGATGCCCTGAATACCCAGATTGCCGATCGGCGTAACGGCATTGGGTTCGGCCAGCGTGTCGGCCAGATAGATGCCCAGCCGCGGCAGATGTACCGGCTGCGGCGCATCCTCCCCCTCATCGGCCGGGCGGACGCGCAGGGCATGGTGCAGGCGATAATGGGCCACGGCATAGGGACCGACCAGCAGTTCAAACCCGTACATGCGATCGGCCAGGTCGCGCAGCACCATCGATGCCTCTACACCACCGTTGCGCGCCATCGCCTGATTGCGCACCCGTTCCGCCACGCCCAGCAGGAATGTGCCGGTGCCAGTGGCGGGATCGAGAATATGGACGGCGGGATCGATCAGTCCTTGCGTCCCCAAATTGTCGCGCAGCGCCCGGTCAAGCGCGCCGGTCATGTATCGGACAACCTCGATCGGCGTATAATAGACGCCATAACGGTCGCGCGCGACAGGATCGAAGGTCTGGAGGAAATCTTCATAGAAATAGAGAATCGGGTCGCGCCCGTCGGGCCGTAGCGCCAATATCTCCAACCCGAAACTGTTGACCGTGTCGCACATGATGTCGAACGCAATGTCAAATTCCTGCCTGACTTCCGCCTCGCTCAGCACCCGCAGCGCGGCGCGCATCAGCGGATGCTCATCGGGCATATGGGTCCAGGCGTCCTGTCCGACCTCGCCATTCGTTGCCTCGCGCACCAGCAACAGGCCAAAGGCCAGCGTCTGGGCAAAGGCGGAGGAGAAGAGCGTATCGAAATCGCTGGACGAATAGCCGCCGACTTCGGGATGGGCGTAAAGCACGTTGCGAAAGGTGTTGCGGACCATCATCAGCGGATGGTTCGGCTGCGCATGAAGTTCGCTCAGCCGCTCCTCCACCGTCGCGCGCACCAGTCGCGCCGAATGGGCAAGCAGTTCGGCCAGATGTTCGGCGTTGCGGGCGGCGGGTGCATCGGCACGGGCGAGTTGCGCCAGAAGGGCCAGGAACGGGGCGCTGTCATGATCGGCAATCAGCCGGTCGGCCGTTGCGTCCGGCGTTGCAGGATCGAGCGCGCGTTTGGGCACGATAATGGCCTCGCCCAGCAGGGCTGCCCGCGCAAAGAGGCGAAACTCAGCGAAATTGGACGTCGCCCAGGCCGTCAGTTCCTTCAGCCGCTCATATTGCCGTTTGTCATGGGCATCGCGCCACCGTTCCGGATTGGCGGATTTACTCTGTGCCTTGAGTTCAATGAACGCTCTGGGAGGCTGGCCGGGACGGATCAGGGCAATGTCGGGCCGTCCGACGCCGGGATTACGATATTCCGGCGATACGGTCAGGGCAGGTACGGCCGGCAACAGCGGCAGCAGCGCGTCGAGCAACGTCTGGAACGCTGGCGCAAGGCCGGTTTCGGGCGTCGCCGGATTTGCCAGGAGGCGTTGCCGAATGGTCCGAGCATAGCTTTGTAAATGTTCTACGGTCATATGTCCCCCAGCAGGAAAGCAGTGCCTTGCTGGCCGTTGATTGGCAAGATATGCATGAGCTTTCCAAATGAAGGGAAGTCGCGCTGCGTATCGGAGACGAGAACTGACCGATCCTCACGCCGCCCTGACCGGCCAACTGGACCGGATCGAGCGGGCGGCGGCGTTTCTCGCCAATGGCATGTCTTGGGGCCTGTGCTCCGATGCAGCGGCACGGCGGCGGGGGGCGATGCCCGCCAGGCTGATCGGCAATGGCCTGCGCGAACTGGACCTGTTCCTGACCGACATGATTGTCGAGGCGCAGCGGATCGACCGGCTGGGCGCGGGGGCTGGCGCTGACCCCGGCGTCCATCCGGGGCGGCGGATTTTCAGCGCGGCGGAAGCCTGGCGTCGGGCAGGCAAGCAATTGGGGCTGGCAGGCGTTGAGCGCGGGCGGCTGCGCATGATGCGCGCGTCGCAAAACCGGCATTGCTATGGCGGCTTGCGCGACGGTGACGGCGGCGCGGCGATGCAGACCGCCTGCGCCGACTATGCGCGGCTGGCGGGCGATGTGCTGGCGGCGGTGCGGAGCAGGGGGGTGAGTCGCCCTTATCAGCCCTGACCTGAAACCGTCAGCAGCGACGAAATCGCCACCACGACCTGCGCGGGGACGAAGGGCTTGGCGATCATGATGCTGTTGGGAACGCCCTTTGAAAACCATTCATGATCACTGGCGGCGCTGACATAGACGATAGGCAGCATGTTGAGCAATTCGCGCGCTTTCCGGGCAACGTGCCAGCCTTCCGGCCCGTCGCCCAGATTGATGTCGGTGATGATGCCGTCCAGTCGGCCGGCTTGCGCGGCCAGTACGTCCAGCGCCTGCATGCCGTTATCCGCCACCAGCAGCTCAAAGCCGGCTTCTTCAAGGGCGGACACGAGCATGTCCTGAATGAGGATCTCATCCTCCACATAGAGTAATAGCGGCGCGGTTGGCGCGGTCGTCATGGTCAAGCGTCCCCGGTGCTGCGCTGTGCGCGATGCACGATCGACACCAAAGTGCCGGGACGGGCATCGCTGATGGTCACCGTCGCCCGCAACTGCTTGGACAGGGCTTCGACAATCCCCGTGCCCAGGCCCGGCTCCGCGTCCTTGGCGGGCATACCAACGCCATTGTCGCCCACAGTCAGCTGCCATCCCTCCCCATTCGACGCATAGCCCACGGTGATCAGTCCCTTATGCACCTTGCGCGGGAAGGCGTGTTTGAGCGCGTTGATCACCAGCTCGGTCACGATCAGGCCCAGGCTGACCGACACGTCTGCCGTGGTGGTCGATTCGTCAATCGTCGGGGTGATCGCCAGACGACGGGGATCGGCGATCATCGAAGCACCGATACTGTTGCACAAATCGGTAAAATAGGGGCGCAGCGCCACGTCACCGACCGATGTTGTCGCCAATTGCCGTTGCAGCGTGGCGATCGACATGACGCGATGATGGGCATTGTTGAGATGGGTGCGCGCCTCGTCCGACTGGACCCGGCGCGCGCTTTGCATCAGCACGCTGGCGATGATCTGAAGGCTGTTGGCGACGCGATGTTGCAACTCCTGAAGCAGCACCATTTTTTCGCGGACAAGATCATCCTTTTGCCGCTCCGCCAGGCGGATGGCGGTGACGTCCGTGACCGACAGCAGCAGGCGCGTCTCACTGCCCGAATAGTTGAGCAGCGTTGCATTGAGGATGAGATTGAGGTCGCCGGAGCGACGATGCAACAGCAGTTCATAGGCGTCGATCGCTGCGTTGCCGGACAGGGTCGCGATCAGGAGCGATCGCAACTGCAATATGTCCCACTCGCCCCCGCCAAGCGTCGCAATCTCCATGCCCACGACCGTGTCGGTCCGCAGCCCGAACGCCATGCAGAATGTATCGCTGGCCGCCAGGACGACCAGTTGATCATCGAGCAGCAGGAGCGGCGTGCTGGAGGATCGGACGATAGCCAATCCCAGGCTGTGCGTTGAGTCTGGCGGAGAAGCCGTAAAAAATTCCATGGCCGAAGCCTTCGGAAACCAGAGGCTCGCGGGGCGAAAGCCGTATCCTGGATATAATGCCATGCTGTAGGCATAAAGCCAGCATCCGTGGCTTTGCCCCGGATGTTTAGCACGGCGCAGCCTTTTAGGTGCATCAATTCGGTGCGCTAGCTTTGGCGGTCTGACAGAGGCGGAAATACAGCCGTCAGACGTCCTCGCCCGCGCACCAGTTGATCGGCTTGGGCGACCAGGGCTGGGCATGGCCCTTGAGGATCATCAACTGGCCCAGCGACACGCCATCGCGCACCAGCAGTCTGGCCGACGGGTCGGGATCTATCGGATCGGGCCGGGCGTCGAACGCGCCGCCGTTCATCATCGCGGCCAGCGCGGTGCGGCCCTGCTGCGCCAGTTCTGCTTCGGCCGGGCATTTCGCGTCGCTCTGGCTGGGGATGCTGATGTCGGCCACGCGATAGCGTTTCCCCTTATAGGCATAGCTGCCCGCCGACAGGATGCAGGCTTCGCCGGTCAGGTCGTCGCAGGTCTCGAACCGTTCGGAAATGGTCATCGGCCCAACGACCTTGGTGCCGCCGGGGGCGGGCAATATATCCTGGAACAGCAATATGGCACCGCCCGCGATCAGCAGCGCGACCAGGATGATGCCCACCGGCACGATGCGGGTGCGGCTTTCCTGCTTGTCATGCAGCCAGGCGCCCGACGGGTCGGGTGTGCGATCGCCCAGGTCGTAGAGGTTACGTGCCATGATCGGTTTTCCACTATTCTGTGTATGTTTAGCCGATCTTTCACGAATATTTCGTTAACCAACCCGGCGCGGATTGCGGGATCGTCGGCTTGACGATGGCGCGGGGGCATGGTCAAACCGGCGCGTTCCCGACGCAGGAGGCGGCATGAGCGAGGGCTGGTTATATGATGAGCATCCCGCGATGTTCCGGGCGCATCCCGTACTGTTCACGCTGCTGCTGGTGTCGGTGGTCGGCATCCTGGCCATTGCGGTGTGGTGGGTGATGCACAAGGGGGAGCGGCTGGCGCTGAGCGAGCGCGAGGTGCTGATGGAGCGAGGGCTGCTGGCCAAGCAGCGGACGCAGGTCGCGCTGTCGAGCATTCGCAGCGTGCGGATTACGCAAAGCCTGGGCCAGCGTATCTTTGACGTTGGCCATGTCGAGCTGTTCAGCGCGGGCGATGTCGCCGAAATCGCGATCAAGAATATGCCGCGACCCGGCCGCATCCGCGCCATTGCCGCCGCGCGCAACCTGGACCTGTTGCCGCAGAGATAGGGTGCTGCACGCTACCCCTTGACTTTGGCGCATATATTTCAACGATAGCAGATTGAGGGACCGGCAGAGTTCCCAGACGCAGAGGACGCCAGAAACAGCAACGCCGGGCCGCATCATGTGGTGCGGCGCGGACAAGGGGTCGTCTGCATGGGCTTGCGAGTGATGCCGTCATTGACGGAACTGACGGCCGAGCAGCGCGCGGACATAAGGCAGGCCTGTGGCTTTGCCTGTGTGCGGTGCGGCGTGACCATCTATCGCTATCTGGGCTTGCCCGACAGCAATGGCGCGACCCTGCTGTGCCCGACCTGTCACGGACTGGTCGAGGAAGGGCGGCTGACCGCGACGCAGGTGCAGAGTTTCCACGCCAATCCCGTAGTGCGCCAGCGCCATTTCGCGCGCGACCGGCTGCCCTTTTCCGCCGAGTTGCCGCACCTGATCGTCGGCGGATCGCGGCTGCTGCGCGACACGCCGATCCCGATCACGCTGGAGGGCGAGCCGATCCTGATCTTCGCCCCGCCCCGCCGCACCAATGGCGCGACGCGGATCAGCGTGCGGCTGGGCGCGCCCGATGGCGAGCCGGTGCAGGTGATCGACGGCAATGAATGGTTGCCCACCGATGGCAGCTGGCACTTCCTGCTGCGCGGCGACCGCTATTCGATGATGGCGTCGCGGGGCGATGGCCTTGCGGTGCTGCGCATCGTCGCGCGCAACCGGATCGCGGTGGAACATCTGCGCACCACCATCCGCGGACGGCGGCTGGAAGTGACGCCCGACTGGCTGGAGATTGACGGCAAACGCTATGTCGACCGCATCAGCAGCGGGACGCTGATCGGGCTGGAGATGTAGGGTTTTTTTGACAGCGGGGGCGGATAGGGGCAAGGGCTGGTGATGCAGCTTTCCCATTTCGATCCCACCCTGTTCCTGCGCGACTATTGGCAGAAGAAGCCGCTTTTGATCCGCAACCCGTGGGGAGAGTGGCGCAATCCGCTGGAGCCGGACGAGCTGGCGGGGCTGGCGTGCGAGGAGGGCGTCGAATCGCGGCTGATCACGCTGGGCGACGATCGGCTGGCGATGGAGAGCGGGCCGCTGCCCGAAACCCGCTTTGGCCAGCTGGGCGGTCGGCCCTGGACTTTGCTGGTGCAGGCGGTGGATCATCATGTGCCGCAGGTCGCGGCGCTGATCGACCCGTTCCGTTTCGTCCCCAACTGGCGGATCGACGATGTCATGGTCAGCTACGCCACCGATGGCGGCGGGGTGGGCGCGCATTTCGACCAATATGACGTGTTTCTGGTGCAGGGGCTGGGCCGCCGCCGCTGGCAGGTGGGTGGCCTGTGCGATTCCGCCACGCCGCTTTTGCCGCATGACGATCTGCGCCTGCTTGCCGATTTCGTGGCCGTTCAGGAATGGATATTGGAGCCGGGCGACATCCTCTATGTGCCGCCGCGCGTGGCGCATCATGGCGTCGCGGTGGGCGATGATTGCATGACCTATTCGGTCGGCTTCCGCGCGCCGTCGCGCGCCGAGCTGGTCGAACATTGGTCCGAGGTGCTGGTGGACGCCATGCCGGACGAGGATCGCTATGCCGACCCCGATCTGGCGCGGCAGGCCAATCCGGGCGAAATTGCCCCCGCCGCGATCGACCGGCTGCACGGGCTGGTGACAGCGGCGCTGGCTGACCGCGACGCCTTTGCCCGCTGGTTCGGCCAGTATAGCAGCAGCCCCAAATATCCCGACACCGACTGGCGACCCGAAGAGCCGATGGAAGCGGGCGATGTCGCGGCGATGCTGGCGCAGGGCGCGGCGCTGTGCCGCAATCCCGCGAGCCGCTTTTCCTTCGTGCGGCAGGGCGAGGGGCTGCTGCTGTTCGTCGATGGCGAATGTTTCGATTGTGCGGGCGACATGGCGGCGTTGGCCGAGATGATCTGCGCGCAGGATCATGTGACGGTCGACCCGTCCGATGCCGGGCTGACGTTGCTCACCGCGCTGGTCCATCAGGGCAGCCTGGCATTTGAGGAAGAATTTTAGGCCATGACGCTGATATTGTTCAATAAACCCTTCAACGTCCTGTGCCAGTTCACCCCCGAAGACAATGGCCCGGAGCGGCAGACGCTCAAGGATTTTGTCGATGTGCCGGGCGTCTATCCCGCCGGGCGGCTGGACACGGATAGCGAAGGGCTGCTGCTGCTGACCGACGACGGGCGCTTGCAGGCGCGGATCGCCGACCCCCGCTTCAAAATGCCCAAAACCTATCTGGCGCAGGTGGAGGGCGAACCGGACGAGGCGGCGCTCGATGCGCTGCGGCGCGGGGTGACGCTGAAGGACGGACGGACCTTGCCCGCCGAGGTCGAACGGATCGACGACCCGGCGCTCTGGCCCCGCGACCCGCCGGTGCGCTTCCGCAAGACCGTGGCCGACTGCTGGATCAGCCTGACCATCCGTGAGGGCAAGAACCGGCAGGTGCGCCGCATGACGGCGGCGGTGGGGCATCCCACGCTCAGGCTGGTGCGCTGGGCGATCGGCGAATGGACGCTGGAGGGGGTAGCGCAGGGGGATTGGCGCGAGGTGGGGTGAACGATCAGAATTGCCATTGATCGCGCCAATTGCTTTGGCCAGAAGCGGACGCTAACCTGATGTCATGGCCAATCAGCTTTTCACGATCATGTGCGAGTTTGATGGCGGAACATATCTTTCACAGGTTCATGCTCCCGACGAGCAACAAGCGCTCATTGCGTGGAGTGAGGTTGTGGCGCGCGAGAGGCCGATGGGAGACGATGCTCTCTTGATCGCCTACACCGCCGCCGCAGGAAAAGATGACCTGACGGCTGTCGCAGGCCTTTCCGGAGTATGGTGTTGGAGTGGGATGGTGGAAAACCGGCTGATCCTGAGCAACTTTGTGCGCTCAGCATAACTCCGCAGGTGTCGACCAAAAGTGGACGTTTAAGCCACCTCTGCCTCGAACCCTATCCGGTCATAAAATGCATCAAAGTCAGGTGCAATAACCGAGGCGCTATTCCCGCCCGCTACCATATCGATAACAACGACAGGCCAAGGCGCTTCCTCACGGGTGTCGAACGCCAGATATTCTCCGCCGCCATTGCTACCGAAGATGAGGAAGCCTTGCAGATCAGCTTGGCCGTTATTCTCGCTGTTGATTGTCTCCGCTACGGTCATCGCTGAGTCCAAGCAGAGGTTGTAAGGCTGAACTGCCAAAGGCCCCTCTCCGCCATCGCTAAAGGCAAGCAGATTGAGATACCGTGCCGGCAGGCTTTCCGGAGCGACCATTCGTAGCTGTGTCAAGGCCTCTGCTGTCGCTCCACTCACAGCATACCAATCTCGCCCTTCAAGCATCGCAGCCCCCCTTTATGACCTCGCATAATTGTCTGCATGCCGATCATGCGCAACCTAAACCGGACAGTCGCCTTCCCACCCATTTTGCATCCCGCAATCGAGTCGTATGGCGAGGCATGGGTTCCCGCCTGCGCGGGAATGACGGGGTGGGTTGAGTGCGTGGCGGCGCTTTAGAATCTGATGACTTGAGGTCGAAATCCCAACATCCGTTCGTTTCGAGCGAAGTCGAGAAACCTGCTCGCCACGTTTCTCGACTTCGCTCGAAACGAACGGATCAAGATAAAGTCATCACGCTCTAAGCGGCAACTTGTGTGCCCTGTTTCATCACGCCAGCGTCAGGAAAATCTCCGCCTCGATCATCCATGCGCCGCTGATCTCGCGCCATTTCGCGCTGTAGGTGCCGGACGCCAGCGTTGCACCGCTGCCGCTCGCCACGCCCTGCCAGTGGCCCTGTTCCATGGCGATGGGTTCTACCGGCGACACAAGGATCGTGTCGGGCGTGCGGGTGTAGATGAGGCGCTCCTTGGCCGCGAATTCGCGTTTCCAGGCGAGGAGTTGGGCCTTGCGCCCGGTGATGAGCGCGCTGTCGGTGCCGGCGACCAGCACGGCATCGGGGGCGAGCAGCGGACCGATCGCGCTGAGGTTCGCGTCGGCCAGTGCGCGGTTGAAGGTCGCGCGGGCCATGCGGATGGCGAGGTCGGCGGTCGCGGTCATGGCGGGGCTTTCGATGTCATCGCTTTGTGCTCCCGCGCAGGCGGTAGCCCAGTTCGGCGCGTGGGACTGGGTTCCCGCCTGCGCGGGAACACGGGTGGGCTTATCCGCAGCGCGCGGATGTGATCAGCATCGCCTCGTCATAGCTGACGGTCAGCCGGTCGGGGCGGAAGTCCATCGTCATCGCCATGCCGGGGCCGCCCCAGCGCAGCGTCCTGGCACCCGATGCGGCCAGCAGCGCCGCGCCGCTTTCCGCGCTCGCCTTTTGCCCGATGAAGCGTTCGACTGCAACGTCTCCAACAAAATGCACGAGGCCGTTCGGGTCGCAATTTCCGGGCATAGCGGGTGCTTCTGCGCGACGTTCGATATCGGCGGTCTGACATGCCGACAGAAGTAAAGCTGATCCGAGAAACATGGCTGGGAACTGTCGCATAGATAGGTTGCCTTATCCAAACACCGTTCGTGCTGAGTAGGGACTGAGCGAAGCCGAAGGCCCGTATCGAAGCATGGCGCGCATACGCATCCTTCGATACGCCATTTCGACTTCGCTCAATGGCTACTCAGGACGAACGGGTTTTGTTTACTCCGTCCGCGTCATCTTCAGCCGCCCGCCCTTGACCGCGAAGGCAAGTCGCCCCTCAACCAGATCGACCGCATCACGGCCATATTGTTCGTAACGCCAGCCTTCCAGGATCGAGAGGTCGCTCCGCACCCCCGCCGCCAGCGCTTCGATGTCATCGCTCCGCGCCAGCAAACGCGATGCGACATTGATGTCGCGCGACCGGATCTTGAGCAGCAGCTTGAGCAGGTCCGCGACCAGCGCGCCATCCTTGCCCAGCCCCGGACGGCGCGGCTCGCGGTCGGGCATTTCATCCTTGCCGAGCGGCTGCTGCTTGCCGAGCGCCGCCATCAGCCGGGCGCCGATGTCATTGGTGCGCCAGGTTGCGGACAGGCCGCGCACCTTGCCCAGATCCTCCTGCGTGCGCGGCGGGTGGCTGGCAATGTCGGCCAGCGTCTCATCCTTGACGATGCGGCCGCGCGGCAGATTTTTCTCCTGCGCCTCAATCTCGCGCCACGCCGCCAGCGCTTTCAGGCGACCCAGCACATCGGCCTTCTTGCTGGCGATGCGGACGCGCTTCCACGCATCTTCGGGCAGCGTCTCATAATGGCTCGGATCGCTGATCCGCTCCATTTCCTGGTCCAGCCAGTCGCCGCGCCCGGTCTTGCGCAATTCTTCCAGCATCTTGGGGAAAATCTGGATAAGGTAGGTGACGTCGCCGATCGCATAGTCGATCTGGCGCTTGTCGAGCGGACGGCGCGCCCAGTCGGTAAAGCGCGCGCCCTTGTCCAGCTGCACGCCCAGCCATGCCTCGACCAGATTGCCATAGCCAATCTGTTCGCCCAGCCCCAATGCCATCGCTGCAATCTGCGTATCGAACATCGGATGCGGGGTCTTGCCGGTCAGGTTGTGGACAATCTCAATGTCCTGCCCGCCGGCATGAAAGATTTTCAGCACATCCTCATTATCGACCATCAGGTCGAGTAGCGGCTTCAGATCTATTCCCTGTGCCTTGGGGTCGATGGCGGCGGCTTCATGGGCGTCGGCCACCTGGATCAGGCAGAGTTCGGGCCAATAGCTGTTTTCCCGCATGAATTCCGTGTCGATGGCGACATAGGGGGATTTGGCGATGCGGGCGCAAAAATCGGAAAGTGTCTTGCTGTCGGTAATCAGCGGATGGATTTGCATATGGTCATCGATCTTATTATGGGCAGGCCCGCTCCCTGGCGGGCTGGTCGTAGTGACCTTATGCCCATAGCCTGCCGTCAGGGCTTTGTCATTTCCGTAAAACGAAGCTGAAAGACCAAAACGCCATGCACGCCTATCGCACCCACACCTGCGGCGCCCTTCGTGAAGCCGATGTCGGCACGGCCGTGCGCCTGTCCGGCTGGGTGCATCGCAAGCGCGATCATGGCGGGGTGCTGTTCGTCGATCTGCGCGACCATTATGGCATTACCCAGGTGGTGGCGAAGGCGGACAGCGACGCGCTGGCCGTGCTGGAGGGGCTGCGGCTCGAATCAGTGGTGACGATCGACGGCGCGGTCGTGGCGCGCGGTCCCGAAGCGACCAATCCCAAGATGGAAACCGGGACGATCGAGGTCGTCGCCGACGCGGTGACCGTGCTGTCCACGGCGGCGGAACTGCCGCTGCCGGTGGCAGGCGAGCAGGACTATCCCGAAGATATCCGCCTGCGTTACCGCTTCCTCGACCTGCGGCGCGAGACGCTGCACGCCAATATCGTCAAGCGCACGAAAATCATTTCGGACATGCGCCGCCGCATGGAAGGGGCTGGCTTCACCGAATATTCGACGCCGATCCTGACCGCGTCCAGCCCGGAAGGCGCGCGCGACTTTCTGGTGCCCAGCCGTATCCATGCGGGCAAATTCTACGCCCTGCCGCAGGCGCCGCAGCAATATAAGCAGTTGCTGATGGTCGCGGGTTTCGACCGCTATTTCCAGATCGCGCCCTGCTTCCGCGACGAGGACCCGCGCGCCGATCGGCTGCCGGGTGAATTCTACCAGCTCGATCTGGAAATGAGCTTCGTCACCCAGGAAGAAGTGTGGGACACGATGGAGCCGGTGATCGCCCAGGTGTTCGAGCAATTTGCCGACGGCAAGCCGGTGACCCCGGCAGGCAGCTTCCCGCGCATCCCGCACGCCGAGGCGTTGCTCAAATATGGCAGCGACAAGCCGGACCTGCGCAACCCGATCATCATTCAGGACGTGACCGATCATTTTGTGGGGTCGGGCTTCGGCATCTTTGCCTCGCTGGTCGAGAGCGGCAGCGTGATTCGCGCGATTCCCGCACCGGGCGCTGGCGCTGGCAGCCGCAAATTCTTTGATGAAATGAACAATTGGGCGCGGGGCGAGGGCTATTCGGGCCTTGGCTATATCAACATCAAGGATGGCGTTCCCGGCGGCCCGATCGCCAAGAATCATGGCGAGGAAGCGACCGCCAAGCTGGTCGCGGCGCTGGGTCTTGGTGCCAATGACGGCGTATTCTTCGCCGCTGGCAAGGAAGCGCAGGCCGCCAAGCTGGCAGGCCTCGCCCGCACCCGCGTGGCCGAAACGCTCGACCTCATCGACAAGGACCGGTTCGACCTGTGCTGGATCGTCGACTTCCCCTTCTACGAATATGATGAGGACACAAAGTCGGTCGATTTCGCGCACAACCCCTTCTCGATGCCGCAGGGTGGGCTGGATGCGCTGAACAACCAGGACCCGCTGACCATCAACGCGTTCCAATATGACATGGTCTGCAACGGGTTCGAAATCGCGTCGGGATCGATCCGCAACCAGTCGCCCGAACTGATGGTCAAGGCGTTCGAGCTGGTCGGCCTGTCCCAACAGGATGTCGAGGATCGCTTCGGCGGCCTCTATCGCGCGTTCCAGTATGGCGCACCGCCTCATGGTGGGATGGCCGCAGGCGTCGATCGCATCGTGATGCTGCTGTGCGGCGCGCAGAATCTGCGCGAAATCACGCTGTTCCCGATGAACCAGAAGGCGGAGGACCTGCTGATGGGCGCGCCCAGCGCCGCCGAGTTCAAGCAGCTGCGCGAACTGCATGTCCGGGTGGTGGAGCCGCAGGCCAAGGGGTGATTGCGGCTACTGTGAAACTGTGATACTGCGTGGGGCATGAAGAATGTCACCATCGCTCTGGATGACGAAACCCACCGCAAGGCGCGTATCCGTGCGGCGGAACTCGGCACGTCGCTATCGGCGCTGGTGAAGGATTATCTGACCAGCCTGAACGACGCAGGCGAAACGCAGGAGGTGCGGGACATGCCGATGGCATATATGGCGCCGCCAGCGCAGGTCGTTCAGCCGGACGGCCCGCCATGGCTGGTCGATGGCAAATGGGTCTATACGCGGGACGGCAAGCCGCGCCAGCCGGGTGCCTTGCGGGGCAAGATCCAGATGGCGGACGATTGGGACGAATGGCCTGAAGGATTTTTGGACGCCATATATGGCGAAGATACGGACGCCGCAAAAAACTGGTATAAATGAAGCTCCTTATTGATACCCATATATTGATCTGGTGGCTGGAGGATAGTCCGCGTTTGGGCCAAAAGGCGCGTTTTCGCTTGTCCAACCCGCAAAATGTGGTCCTAGCGTCCGTAGTGTCCCTTTGGGAAATCACCATCAAATGGCGGGTTGGCAAGATGCATCTGCCTGGCTCTGCTTTTGCCGATGTCTTGCGCGAACAGAATGTGGATTTGCTGGCCGTCACGTCAGCGCATGTCGCTGCGGTCGAAATGTTGGACTTTCACCATGGCGACCCTTTTGACCACCTCATTCTGGCGCAGGCCCAGGCCGAAGGAGCCACGCTGATGACGAACGACCGGCAAATGACGGCTTACGGCGTCCCCTGCATTGGAATCAGCTGATATGACCATCGACCTTGCGACCCATGAATCCGCGCCGAAATTTGACGGCGATTATGACGCGACGCTGGCCGCGCTCCAGCAGCGGCTGGCCAAGATTCAGGTCGCGCATATCCTGCACAAGCGCCGCAGCGTCATCTTGCTGGAAGGCTGGGACGCAGCGGGCAAGGGCGGCATCATCAAGCGGATGTC
Organism: Sphingobium terrigena; assembly: GCF_003591655.1. GTDB lineage: Bacteria > Pseudomonadota > Alphaproteobacteria > Sphingomonadales > Sphingomonadaceae > Sphingobium > Sphingobium terrigena. The sequence goes on along the minus strand of NZ_QVRA01000005.1, from coordinate 216,028 downwards.
GGCCGACTGGGACCCGCGCTATTATCAGGTCCATCCCATCGCCGCCCCCAATGAGGTGGAGCGCGACCATCATTTCCTCTGGCGCTTCTGGACGCGCCTGCCCGCCAGCGGCAATATCGCGATCTTCGACCGCAGCTGGTATGGCCGGGTGCTGGTGGAGCGGGTCGAGGGCTTTTGCAGCAAGGCCGACTGGAAGCGCGGCTATGACGAGATCAATGCGTTTGAAAAGCAGCAGATCGACGCGGGCATGAACATCGTCAAACTGTTCGTCCACATCACCCAGGAAACGCAGGACAAGCAACTGGCCGAGCGACTTGATGTGCCGTGGAAGCGCTGGAAAACCGGCGCGGACGATTATCGCAACCGGGCGAAACGCGCGGACTATCTGGACGCGATGCACGCCATGTTCAAAAAGACCGACACGAAACATGCGCCCTGGCATGTCATCGACAATAATCACCGCAAGGGCGGCCGCATCGCCACGCTCACCTATGTGGCGGAACGGCTGGAGGCGCTGGTGCCGATGGATTTTCCGGTCGCTGACCCGGCGGTGGTGAAGCTGGCGCAGGACGCCTTTGGCTACCGCCCGGCCTGATTTTCCGCTGACTGCAAATCCCTCTGGCGTCGCGCGCAAATGGCGATAGGCTGTGCATCCATAAAAAGGAGAGGAAGCCATGCTCGTCATGTTCGTGGGCACTGACCGCACCGAAACCGCCGTCAACGCGTCGCAAGTCACCTTCGTCTCGTCGGTCAATGACGGCACCCGCATCCGCTTTGGCGAAGGGCGCAGCGTGACCGTGACCGAACCGATCGCCGAAGTGCTGGACAGCCTCAACCGGTCGCTGCGCCCGCACGATTAGCGGGCGACATATCGCCCGCCCGGCTTGCGACGGGCGACCTTTTCGCGCCATGGTCGCGGGCGGAGAGGGAGAGGCTATGCCCCGCAATTTCGGCGCCTATAACTATATCATCCTGGGCGCGGGCAGCGCGGGGTGCGTATTGGCCAACCGGCTGAGCGCCAACCCGTCAACCCGCGTATTGCTGCTGGAGGCGGGCGGCAAGGACGACTGGCTGTGGATCAAGGTGCCGGTCGGCTATCTCTATTGCATCGGCAATCCACGCACTGACTGGTGCCTCAAGACGCAGGAGGAAGCGGGGCTGGGTGGCCGGTCGATCGGCTATCCGCGTGGCCGGGTGCTGGGTGGCTCCTCCTCGATCAACGGCATGATCTATATGCGCGGTCAGGCGCGCGACTATGATGGCTGGCGGCAGGCGGGCAATATCGGCTGGGGCTGGGACGATGTGCTGCCCTATTTCAAGCGCGCGCAGGATCATTTCGGCGGGCCAAGCGACGCGCATGGCGCAGGCGGCGAGATACGGGTCGAGCGGCAAAGGCTGCGCTGGGACTTGCTGGAGCAGTTTCGCGAAGCCGCGCGGCAATATGGCGTGCCGCACAGCGATGATTTCAACGGCGGCGACAATCTGGGGTCGGGCTATTTCGAGGTAACGCAGAAGCGCGGGCGGCGCTGGAGCGCGGCGGATGCGTTCCTGCGCCCGGCAATGAAACGACCCAATCTGCGCGTCGTCACCGGCGCCAGCATCGACCGGCTGATCATCAAGGACCGGCGCGCAACCGGCGTGCGCTTCCTGCTGGACGGTGAGGCGTGCGAGGCGCGGGCGGAGGGTGAAGTGCTGCTGAGCGCAGGATCGATCGGATCACCGGCCATCCTCCAGCGGTCTGGCATTGGCGACGGCAGCAAACTTGCCGCGCTGGGCATCGATTGCGTCCATCACCTGCCCGGCGTGGGCGAGAATTTGCAGGATCACCTCCAGATACGCTGTGCCTGGCAAGTCACTGGCGCGGTGACGCTCAATGCGCGGGCGTCATCGCTGCTGGGCAAGGCATGGATGGGGATGGAATATCTCGCCCGCCGGTCCGGCCCGATGGCAATGGCGCCGAGCCAGTTGGGGCTGTTCGTCAAATCCAGCCCACGGTTCGAGACCGCAAACCTGCAATATCATGTCCAGCCCTTGAGCCTGGCCGCCTTCGGCGGTGCGCTCGATCCCTTTCCCGCCTTCACCGCCAGCGTCTGCAATGTACGGCCGCAAAGCCGGGGGAGCGTGTGGGTGGGGTCAGCAGATCCGACTGCCCCACCCGCGATCCGGCCCAATTATCTGTCAGCCGCCGAGGACCAACAGGTCGCGGTGGAGGCGGTGCGGGTGACGCGCGCGATCGTGGGCCAGGCCGCGCTGGCCCCCTATGCCCCGCGCGAATTTCGCCCCGGCTCGGATCGGCAGGATGACGCGGCGATACTGGAAGGCGTCGGCGCAATCGCCAGCAGCATCTTCCACCCCGTCGGCACCGCCGCGATGGGCACGGGGGCGCGCGCAGTCGTGGATGCGCAGTTGCGGGTGCATGGCATTGACGGTCTGCGCGTGGTCGATGCGTCGGTGATGCCCACGATCACATCGGGCAACACCAATGCGCCGGTGATGATGATCGCGGAAAAGGCAGCGGCGATGGTGCTGGGGCGGGGGTAGGGTGTGCTGATTGTCCCGTTGCAGGCAGGGTATCACATATGAAACTGTCCCCTCCTTCATCGTCATCCTGAACTTGTTTCAGGATCCATTTCTCGTTCTGAACGGTGGCTTTTGGGGCATGATGGATACTGAAACAAGTTCAGCATGACGAAGTTAAATGACGAGTGTTCTTATGCGATTACCCTGCCCTTGCAGGGGAGATTTAGGGATTGTCACCCCGGATATGTAATCCCCGTCACCTCATATTCCTTCTCGCCCGACGGCAGCATCACACGGCGCAGGTCGCCCACCGCTGCGCCGCGCAGCGCGCGGGCGATAGGGGAGGACCAGCCGATCCGGCCTGCATCGATATCGGTTTCGTCATCGCCGACCAGCGTGACGGTGCGATGATTGTCATCCTCGTCGGCGATGGTAACGGTCGCGCCGAAATAGACGCGGGCTTTGTCCGGCTGAACGCGGGCATCGACGACCCTGGCGTCCTTCATCTTCTTCGACAGGCGTTTCAGCTGGAAGTCGATTTCCCGCATCCGCTTGCGGCCATAAAGATAGTCGCCATTTTCGGACCGGTCGCCATTGCCCGCCGCCCAGCTCACCACCTCGACGATCGCGGGCCGCTCGACGCCCAGCAGATGGTCATATTCGGCGCGCAGTTTGGCGAAGCCTTCGGGCGAGATATAATTGGGATACGGGGTGGTCATCCGTCTATCCCATAACCGTTCGGGCTGAGCTTGTCGAAGCCCTCGCCTGAGCGGAGCGAAGGTGCTTCACCTGCGGCTCAGCAGAACCCTTCGACTTCGCTCAGGGCGAACGGAGGGAGGGGGCGGCCTCAACCCGGCGTCTGTTTCCCCAGATAGCGGCTCAGCACCGCGCTGGTCCCCCGAAATTTCGCCCGTTCCGGGTTCATCGCTTCATAGACGACAGCATTTTCCAGTACTCGCTGCACATAGTTGCGGGTCTCGAAAATCGGGATCTGCTCGATCCAGCGGAGCATATCGGCCCCTGGCAGGCGCGGGTCGCCATTGGCGGCGATCCATTTGTTCACATTGCCCGGCCCGGCATTATAGGCCGCGACCGCCAGCGGATAGCTGCCTCCATAATAGTCCAGCATCCGTTGAAAATAGCCCGACCCCAGCATGATATTATAGCTGGGATCGTTGAGCGAGGCAGGATTGTAGCCAAGGCCCAGCTTGCCCGCCTGTTCGCGCGCGGTGCCGGGCATCAGCTGCATCAGGCCGCGAGCGCCTGCATGGCTGACGATCTGTTTGTCGAACTGGCTTTCCTGCCGCGCGATGGCGTGGACCATGGTCCAGTTATATTGCGCGGTGGGCGGCACGGGGACGCGCGGGAAGGCGCTGGTGCCATAGCCGGTCAGGCCGCTCGACACGGCGCGACGGCCAACCATCACGCTCATGTCGGTACGGCCGATCCGTTCGGCGAGTTCGGCGGCGAGATAATGGTCGGTGTCGCTGTCGGCATTATTGGCGATGGCGCGGGCGAATTTGCCCTGATCCTCCCAATAGCCCATCTGCCCTAGCGCCTTGACCGCGCGCACCACCGACCGCTGCTCGAACGCGGCCCGCTCGGCGGCGGAAATCGGCACCGGGCGCTCGACCGTGGCAGGCGGCGGGATCGGACGGCCCAATCGTTCGAGCGCCAGCTGGCCGTAAAACTGGTCGGGATAGACACCCGCCTGCGCAAAATAGCTGTTGGCCGTCGCCGCATCGCCCGACTGGAGCGCCGCGCGACCGGCCCAATAATAGCCCTTCGACTTGGTCTGGGGCGATTTGGCCGCATCGGCATAGCGGCGGAACATCGTCACCGCGTCGGTGGGGCGATTGAGATTGTAGAAGGCCGTGGACCCGGCCAGCCAGGCAAGGCTGGTATAATCGTCGCGCACGCCGATCGGCTGATCGGACAGGTCGATGCCCGGCGGCACCGCGTCGTCAATCTTGCTGGCGATGCCGTAGGCAAAGCTCCACTGGCTATCATTGGCGGCAGCGCGCGCCTGACCCAGCAGCACCTCGTAAAATTTCTCCGCGTTGGCGGGGCGGTAGGTGAGCGCTGTGCGATTCGCCAGATATTGGCGCGCCGCGACCCAGTTGCCGCTGTCCCGCAACCACAGCGCCTTGTCGGCGACGAATCCGCCATCGCTCGCGCCCACCGCTTCGGCGGCCTGCATCAGCATCGCGGCATCGGGTGCCTTGCGACGGAAGGCGATGCGCGCCTGATAGACGGCGCGACGACCCGGCGACACATAGGCCAGCATCCGCGCCGCGCCCGCCGTATCATTGCCCCACAGCAGCATGTCGGCGCGCTGGTCATGGTCGGCGGGCGTCAGGCCGGAGCCGAACAGGGACAGCAACCGCGCTTCGTCCGCGACACTGAGCGATCCGCCGATCCACGCATTGCGCGCGGCGACCCGCGCCTCGTCCATCCGGCCCATCTGTACCAATGCGGTGGCGTTGCGCGCATGGCCGGTCGCGGTGCGCGGCGGGAAGCGGGCGAAGAAGGCGCTGACCTGCCGGGGATCATAGCTGTCGGGGTTGATCCCCGTTTCCGCCAGCCGCCGCATCCGGTCCTCGCCCGGCCAGCCGGGATTGGCGGTGATGAAATTGGCATAGGTGGCAAAGCCGAGGCCATCGCTCTGCTGGAGCGTGCGCCACTGGCTGATGGTCGCGCCGATCGCCGAATCGCTGGCCATGCCGACGCGGCTGGCAACCTGGTCCCACTGGTTCGATGGCGCGGCTTGCCCCGGCAATGGCTGGACCACTGCGCCGGGCGGGTAGGCGGGCGCGACCGCAGGAGCCGGGCCTTCGGTCTGGGCGCTCGCGCCAGCGGCAAGCAGCAAAAGAGCAATAAGAGGCATACGGATCCAATAACTTTCGACAATGCGGGGCGTCGCCATGCTGGACATTATCGCAAATGCATCCTTATCAGCGCCTGAATGACGCGCTATAGCGCGCCGCTTGACCGATCATGCCCCGGCCGGCCGGAGAATTGAAGGAGTTTAATCATGTTTTCCGGCTCGATTCCGGCTCTGGTGACCCCGTTTCGCGACGGATCGGTGGATGAGGCGGCGTTTCGCGCGCTGGTCGACTGGCAAATCGCGGAAGGATCGAGCGCGCTCGTCCCCTGTGGCACCACCGGCGAAAGCGCGACCATGACGGTCGAGGAGCATAATCGGGTCATCGCCATCTGTGTCGATCAGGCCGCCGGGCGCGTACCGGTGATTGCGGGCTGCGGCTCCAACGACACGCGAATTGCGCTGGAACATATGTATGCCGCGCAAGGCGCGGGGGCGGACGCCGCGCTGGTGGTCGCGCCTTATTATAACAAGCCCAATCAGGACGGCGTCTATCAGCATTTCGCCTACCTCGCCGAACGCTGCTCCCTGCCCATCGTGCTGTATAATGTTCCCAGCCGCACCATCACCGACATTGGCGTGCCGGTGATCCACCGCCTGTCCGAAGAATATCAGACGATCGTGGGGATCAAGGACGCCACCGGGAATCTGGGGCGCGTCACCGCACAGCGTCTCGCCTGCCGCCCGGATTTCTGCCAGCTGTCGGGGAATGACGAAACCGCGCTGGGATTCAACGCCATGGGCGGCAAAGGGTGCATCTCCGTCACCGCCAATGTCGCGCCGCGCCTTACCGCCGATTTTCAGGCCGCCTGCGCGCGCCACGATTGGGATGGTGCCTTGGCGTTGCAGGATCGTCTCTATCCCTTGCACGATGCCCTGTTCAGCGATTCTTCACCCGGCCCGGTTAAATATGCGCTCACGCGCGTTCGGCCCGACATGCCCGGCGACGTCCGCCTGCCGATCACCTGGCCGTCGGAATCCAGCCGGGCCGCGGTCGATCGCGCGCTGGAAATTGCGGGGCTGGTTTGAGAGTGACGAAGCCCCATATTATCCGTTCGCCCTGAGCGAAGTCGAAGCCACTTCGCTGCGCTCAGTAGAAGGCTTCGACTTCGCTCAGCCCGAACGGTTGTTGAGATTTTAGGTATAGATTAATTTATGGCCCGCCCCCGTCCCGTTACCTTCGACAAGAAAAAGATCGTCGCCGAAAACCGGCGCGCGCGCTTTGACTATTTTATCGAAGATGTGTTCGAGGCAGGCATCGCCCTGCAGGGGACAGAGGTGAAGGCGCTGCGCGGCGGCGAAGGCTCCATCGCCGAAAGCTATGCCGAGGTGAAGGGCAATCAGGTGTTTCTGGTGAACAGCAACATCCCCGAATATAGTCATGGCAACCGCGAAAATCACGAGCCCAAACGCCCCCGCAAGCTGCTGCTGCATGAGCGCGAGATCCACAAGATGCACAGCGCCGTGTCGCGCCAAGGCATGACTTTGGTGCCCCTGATGGTCTATTTCAACAGCCAGGGCCGCGCCAAGATCGAGCTGGCGCTGGCCAAGGGCAAGCAGAATCACGACAAGCGCGAGACGATCAAGGATCGCGACTGGAAGCGCGACCAGCAGCGCATCATGCGGGACAAGGGCTGATGGACAACCGCCTCAGCCGCTGGTGGCACGCCAATGCGCCGACGCGCGAAAGCCTGGAGCATAACCGCTTCCTCGCCCCCGTCGCGCACCGCGTGCTGGAGCCGTCGCTGTGGCGCTTTACCCGTCGCTCTGTGCCGCGCGGCGTGGCGCTGGGGCTGCTGGTCGGCATCTTCCTGCTGATCCCCGGCATCCAGATTGCGGGGGCCGCGCTGCTGGCGCTGCCCTTTCGCGCCAATATCCCGGTTGCGGCCGCCATGACGTTCCTCTCCAACCCCGCCACCACCCCGCTCATCCTGTGGCTGTCGGTCTATATCGGCAACTGGATGCTGGGCCGCAGCGCCGACGCATCGGGCTTCATGGCACTGGTCGATCATCACGCGACGATCGGCCAATGGACCGCCTGGCTGGTGTCGGAAGCGGCACCCGCCATGCTGCTCGGCCTCTCCATCATCTCGGTCGGGGCGGCGATCATCGGCTATGTCATCGCCGACTGGTTCTGGCGTCACCGCATGGGCCGCAAATGGCAGGCGCGCAAATTGAGGATTGGCAAGGTCCATGAAAGCAGCGCATTGGAGAAAGCCGCTTCTGTCCTTTAAGGCAGGGGGGTCTATTCAGTGTCGATGCAGGGGGAAGGCCGTCCATGGCCGCGCGGGTAAACAGCAATGGGGATGCGTGGCTGACCCAGTCGCGATCGGGGCTGGTCCTGCCGCTCCTGCTGCTCGCCGCTGCCCTGTCGGCCGGGCTGGTTTTCTATGCGATTGGCAGTTGGTTGCTGGCCGCCGGTTTCGCCGCGACCATCCTGACCATCGCGGCGCTGATGGCCTGGTATCGCCGCCTCTATCCGCCGCAACTCTCTGACAAGGAAGCGATTCCCGACTGGACCGTCGCCCGCGCCGCCGCCGACGCCTCCAGCATGGCGATCGCCGTCACCGATCGCGCGGGGCGGCTGGTCTGCGCCAGCGACCTGTTTGGCGAATGGTTCCCCGGCTATCCCACCCCGCCCGGCATCACCGGCGACGCGGCGCTCACCGAAAGCCTGTCCGTCGCCGCCCGCGCCGCCTGGCGCGATGGCGAGGCGAAGGTGGGCGGGATCGTGCAGGGCGCGCTCCGGCTGGACGTGGAAGTGGTGCGCACCGGCCGGGCGGAGGATTATCTGCTCTGGCGCTTCACCCCGGTGCGCCAGCCCAGCGCGCTGGACGACGTCAACCGCTTCCTGACCGGCGAAGCGGGCCGCCAGATGGGCGAGGCGGGCGTGATGGCGGTGATGATCGGCGGCGAAGGCCGTATCCGCGCCGCCAACGGCGCTTTCCTGCTGCGCGCCGCCGGTCGGATCGACGCCAATATCACTGGCCGCGATTTCGCCAGCCATATGCGGGTGGATGACAAGGGGCGGCTGTTCCTGGCGCGCGAGGAGCAGGGCGGCCTGCCGCTGCGCCTGTTGCAGGTGCCGTTGAAGCGCGCCAGCCAGGGCAATGGCGTATCGGCGCAGGCCAGTGCGCAGGACGGCCCGATGCTGCTGCTGCTGATCGACGAACCGGCGGGCGGCGGCGGCACGTCCGCGCTCTCCTATATCGAAACCCTGCTCTCATTGCTGCCTTTTGGCCTGGCCATGGCAGACCGTGACGGACGGGTATTGTTCGTCAACAATGCCTTTGCGCGGGTGGCAGGCCTGAAACCCGGCGACAAGCCCAGCTATCCCGGCGATCTGGTGGTGCGGGAAGATCAGGCGGCGGTGGCCGACGCGGTGCGGCGCTTCGCCGTCGGGCCGCAAATGTCGGGCGACATTGCGGTGCGGATGCGCGACCAACCCGACGAACCGATCGCTCTTAGCCTCGCGGGCGTGCGCGGCCTTGGCGAGGCGGCGGTGCTGCTCTCCCTCAAGGATAATAGCGAAGAATCCAAGCTCAAGCGGCAGGTCGCGCAGGCGACCAAGATGCAGGCGATCGGCCAGCTGGCGGGCGGCGTCGCGCATGATTTCAACAATATCCTGACTGCGATCATCGGCCATTGCGACCTCATGCTGATGCGTCATACGCCCGGCGACAGCGATTATGACGACATCCAGCAGATCAAGTCGAACAGCAATCGCGCCGCCGGGCTGACCCGGCAATTGCTCGCCTTCTCGCGCCAGCAGACATTGCGGCCGCAAATCCTGCAACTGCCCGACATCGTCGCGGACGTCTCCAATCTCCTGAAGCGCCTGCTGGGCGAAAATGTGAAGCTGGACGTCAGCCATGGCCGCAATCTGGGCGCGGTGCGCGCGGACCCCGGCCAGCTGGAGCAGGTGATCGTCAATCTGGCGGTCAATGCCCGCGACGCGATGCCCGAAGGCGGCACGCTCAATATCCAGACCTATGGCGTTCCCGCCATCAAGGTGCGCGAGATGCGCCAGCAAATCCTGCCCGTGGGCGACTATACCGCACTGCGTGTGTCCGACACCGGGCTTGGCATCCCGCCCGACATATTGGCCAAGATTTTCGAGCCCTTCTTCACGACCAAGGAACTGGGCAAGGGGACGGGCCTTGGCCTTTCCACCGTCTATGGCATCGTCAAGCAATCGGGCGGCTACATCTTTGCCGAATCCGAACTGGGACGCGGCGCCAGCTTCGTCATCTACCTGCCGGTCTATGCCGGGTCCGATGCCAAGGATGTCGCCCCGGTCAAACCGCCGGTCAAGCGCAGCGAGACATGGGGCACCGGCACGGTCCTGCTGGTCGAGGATGAAGATATGGTCCGCGCCGTCGCCGAACGGGCGCTCGTGCGGCAGGGCTATACCGTGCTGACCGCCAGCGACGGCGAACAGGGGCTGGAAGTGCTGGCCGGGGACGTGACCATCGACCTGCTGATCTCTGACGTGGTGATGCCCAATATGGACGGTCCCGCCATGGTGGCGCAGGCGCGCCGCGCTTTCCCGGACCTGCCGGTCCTGTTCATGTCCGGCTATGCCGAGGAGCAGTTGCGCAAGTCGATCGACATCGCCAACGTCGCCTTCCTGCCCAAGCCTTTCTCGGTCAATCAGCTGGCCGAAGCGGCGCGCGACGCGCTGGCGATGCGGCCCGTGGCGGAATGACCCCCCAATAACTTGCGCTCGATCAAGGTGATTATCCTGTCTATTCCCGTAACGATGGGTTAGCGCAAAGGCGTATCAACAGGGGATTGCGAAGGCATGTCGGCGGCTAAGAGCATTTTGATCGTCGAAGATGAAGCGATGATTGGCATGATGCTGGAGGATTATCTCGACGCGCTGGGTTACCGCTTGCACGCGGTTGCCGCCTCGGTCGACGAAGCCTGCGCCCATGCCCGGGAAGGCGGCTTTGACGCGGCCCTGCTCGACTGCAATTTGCAGGGTGAGAAAAGCTGGCCCGTCGCCGACATATTGGTGCAGAAGGGCGTGCCTTTCGTCTTTGCGACCGGCGGTATGGCTGACGATCTGCCGTCCCATCATGCCGACCGGCCGACGCTGGCCAAGCCCTTCACCATTGGTGCGGTCGAGCGCGCTTTGGGAAAAATATTGGGCGAATAGGAAATTTCCGTTCCCCCCTTGTTCTACTAGAACAAACAGGATACATCATCGCCAGGCGTCGAGAGAATCGGCGCAGTCCGCTTGACAGGGAATAGGCCGATGTCCGCTATGCTCACACTCATCGATTCCAAGAAGAACGGGACTATGGACAGACAAAAAGCATTGGACGCCGCGCTCGCCCAGATCGACCGGGCATTTGGCAAAGGCTCCGCGATGAAGCTGGGTTCGCGCGAGAAGCTGGAGATTGAAGCGATCTCCAGCGGATCGCTCGGCCTCGACATTGCACTGGGCATTGGCGGCTTGCCCAAGGGGCGGATCATCGAGATTTATGGCCCGGAAAGCTCCGGCAAGACGACGCTGGCGCTCCACGTCATCGCCGAAGCGCAGAAGGGCGGCGGCACCGCGGCTTTCGTGGACGCCGAACATGCGCTCGATCCGGGCTATGCCAAGAAATTGGGCGTCGATATTGACGAACTGATCGTGTCGCAGCCCGACACCGGCGAACAGGCGCTGGAAATCGTCGATACGCTGGTGCGCTCCAACGCCATTGATGTGCTGGTGATCGACTCGGTCGCCGCGCTGGTGCCGCGCGCGGAAATTGAGGGCGAGATGGGCGACAGCCATGTTGGGCTTCAGGCGCGCCTCATGAGCCAGGCGCTGCGCAAGCTGACCGGCTCGATCTCGCGCTCCAAATGTATGGTGATCTTCATCAACCAGGTGCGCATGAAGATCGGCGTGATGTACGGCAACCCGGAAACCACGACTGGCGGCAATGCGCTCAAATTCTACGCCTCGGTCCGCCTCGACATTCGCCGCACTGGCCAGATCAAGGATCGCGAGGATATTGTCGGCAACGCGACCCGCGTGAAGGTGGTCAAGAACAAGGTCGCCCCGCCGTTCAAGCAGGTCGAATTCGACATCATGTATGGGGAGGGCATTTCCAAGATCGGCGAGATTCTCGACCTGGGTGTCAAGGCCGGGATCGTCGAGAAATCGGGCGCCTGGTTCTCCTACGACTCGGTCCGCATCGGCCAGGGTCGCGAAAACGCCAAGACATTTTTGAAAACGCATCCTGAAATGGCGGACCGTCTGGAAAAGGCGATCCGGGGCAAGACCGACGTGGTTGCCGAAGCGTTGATGGCCGGACCCGAAGCGGAGGATGATGACGAATAAGCGCGGATGCCTGTCCGGCCGGATCAGCCGGAACAGCCTCTGACGCGGCTCGTCCGCCTCTCGCTTCACGCACTGAAAAGGCCCGCCGCGTAACCCTTGCGCAGCGGGCCTTTTACCGTCCTGATCCAGCGTGCTGACTTTCCGATAGGATCAGGATAGCGCAAGATAATGTCCGATTCACCGGGAAATATGCGAAGTTAAGCGTGATCATGTCTGCTTGATCCGTTCGTTTCGAGCGACGTCGAGAAGCGTGCCGCACTGGTTTCTCGACGTCGCTCGAAACGAACGGAGGGCGAGTTGCCACCTCAAATTGTGACGCTCTGCGTGGCTGAAACTATTGGCGGCTTGCGCTCTGCCTGCAGCATCGCAATGCTCTGCACCCTAATCCCTGCTCGCGCGTTACCGCGTCTCCTTCCCTCCCCTGAAAGGCTCCCCTGATGCGCGTCGCGATCGAGGCGATACTGGATTATGACTTCGCCGAACCGACCGATGTGCTGCTGGCGGTGGAGGCTGCCGCGCTGCCCGACCAGCATATCGTCAGCCAGTCCCATATCATCAACAATGCCGGCCCGCTGACCAACAAGGTCGGCGGCAGCGGCGTCGGGCGGCGTACCTGGACCCGCACCGGCACCGGGCGGATGCTCAGCACCTACCGCGCCACGGTCGATGTCGATCGGCCGGTGATCGATCTCGCGAGCCTCAACAAAAGCCCGCTGCCCAGCCTGCCGGAAGAGGTGCTGCCCTTCATCTGGCCCAGCCGCTATTGCGAGGCCGACCGCTTCGTCAGCTTCGTCTGCGGCCACTTCCCCGATCTGGAGGGCGGCGCGCTGGTCGCGGCGCTGCGCGACTGGGTTCATGATAATCTGATCTATGTACCGGGCAGTTCCGATGGCGCGACCACCGCCGCCGACACCTTCGTCGCGCAGCAGGGCGTCTGCCGCGACTATGCCCATCTCACCGCCGCGCTGATCCGCTCGCGCGACATTCCCGCCCGTCTGGTGTCGGTCTATGCCCTCGGCCTCGACCCGCCAGACTTTCACGCGGTCGTCGAGGTCTGGCTCGACGGGGCATGGCACATCGTCGATTCAACCGGCCTCGCCCCGGTCGAAACCATGGTCCGCATCGCCGTAGGCCGCGACGCGACCGACATCGCCTTCATGACCGCCTTCGGCAACGCGATGATGAACGCCCAGTCCATCCTGGTTTCCCGCATGGACGAATAAGACAGTTTGAGGGGGCGGAGTTGCCCGCTCCCTCAATAATCCTTCGAATAGCGAAGGTTCGCCGACGACCCGGCATTGGTCCCCGTCTTGGACAGCAGGCTCAGCGTCTTGGACAAAGCGATCTCCAGCTGGGTGGCGGTAAAGCCCTTGGAGTCGGTAATCACTTCGACATAGACATTATTCGAGATATGCTGCCCGACCGCCAGCGACGTGCCGCGTCCGGTCGCCTCGTCGCCACCGACGATGCCGATACGATCGACCCCTGACGCGCCCTGCAACTTGCCCATCGGGTTCAGCCCGCCACTACCGCCACGCAGGCCATTGAGCGCCGCCGCCAGCTGCACCGCCTGCATCGCTGACAGGTTGGCGACATTATCGCCGAACAATATGCGCGAGAGGATTTCATCCTGCGGCAGAGTGGGGGTGGAGATGAAGGCGATGCCGGGCTGCTGCGCCGATCCGCTCACCTGGATACCCGCGGTCACCGTGTCGATCCGGGTCTGCGCCTTGATCGCCAGCACCGGGTTCAGCATCGGCCCGTTAAAGGTGATGACGCCCTGTTCCAGATCGAACTGCTTGCCCGAAAAACTGTAACGCCCGCGCAGCACTTCCAGCCTGCCGACCACGCGCGGATTGGCGGTGGTGCCGGTCACCCGCATGGCGGTTTTCCATTCCGAATCCAGCCCCATGCCGGTCACGTAAATCTCATTGTCGGCCCGCAGCCTTATATCGAGTTTCCAGTCGGCCGGTTTCGCCGCCGCCTGCCGCGCGGCCATGCGCTGGTCCAGAATATCCACACCCTCGCCCTTGCGCCGCACGCCCTGCAACTGGCGGATGTCGGTGCCACCCTGCCAGGCGACCTTGTAACGGGTTTCGGGCAGGGTAAGGTCGCCCTTGATCAGGCCGCCATTGGCCGGACTGTTGGTGATCGCCATCGTCCCGCTGACCACGCTGGTGATCGCTTCGCTGCGGGCGAGGCGCGCGCGGTCGAGCGCGATGGCGATGTTCATCGGGAATCCGCTGTCGGCAGCCAGACCAACGGAGCCGGACGCCTTGACCGTGCCATCGCCCGCGCGGCCCGAAAAATCGCGTATCTCCAGCCGGTCGTTGGTAAAGCGGCCGTCCAGTCGCATCTGGGTAACGCGCGTGCCGAACGTCTCATTCTCATAGGTCAGCGCATTGGCGCGGACGATGCCGTTGACCCGCGGGTCAGTCAGCCGCCCGCTAAAATCTGCAGCAACCGCCAAGCCGCCGGTCAGCTGCTGGTCAGCCAGCCCCGCAAAAGAGAACAGAATATCGGCTGGCCCGGCATAGCGGATGCCCCCGCCCAGGGGTGCCGCCTGCAACTGCTCGCTCCAGCTGGCGCCGGGGCCGGGTGGGGCGAGCGTCGCGACGAACCGGCCTAGCGTGGACGTGCCCCGCCGGATCAGCCCGCGCAGATCGCCGCCCGCGCCAGACAGCTTGCCCTCCATGCTCATCGACACCGGATCGGACACGGCGGTCAGGCTGGACCGGCGGAAGTCAGCGATCGCCAGCCGGGTGGTCGCGGTCGGGAAGGCATTGCCGCTCTGCGCAAAGTCCAGCGTCCCGGTGGCCTTGCCGCCAATACCCAGCCCCGGCGCAGCGATGTTGATGATGGCGAGGTCAAAATCCTTGAACCGCGCCTGCATGGCCGTGCTGCCACCAAAGCGTCCCGCCAGATCGACCTTGCCCTGCGGTAGTACCAATGTGGCCGGTTCCAACCGATAGCCCGCCGGTTCGGTGCGGATGATCGCCGGGTTGGCGAGACGGAAGGGGATATTGCCCGCCTTGCCCTGCAACGCCACGGCATAGAGATTGGGCCGCAACGCCGCATTGGCCGCGATCGAGAAGGGCACGCCGCTGGAGCCGTCGGCCACCAGCTGCGCCTTGCCGCGCCCGCCCTGATAGTCGATCTTGGCGCGCCCGGTGCGGACGACATAATCGCCATAGGCGGCGTTGGCGATCTGCACATCGGCAACGATACGCGGCTGATCGGTCAGCACCATGGAGGCCGTCACGATGGCCCGGCCAATGATGACCTCCGCGTCGCCCGGCAGCTTGGCGTTGCTGGCGGTCGCGTTGACGTCCACCCCCTGCGCCTTGCCAACCGCGGCCAGTCGCACCGCGCCGGTGATGCCCGACCCGTTCATGCTGAGCTGCCCGGTGAAGGGACCAGCGGCGCTCTGCTGCACCGTGCCGGCCATATCCACCCCGGCAAAGCGCGCCTTGGCAACATCGATCGTCAACGGCCCCTTTGCGGTGCGAATGAGGACATTGGCGAAGAAAGGACCATAAGGCGATCCGCCGGTCGCTTCGAGCCGATAGCCCGCCGCCTCGCCATTCAGCTTCGCCACCACGTCGGACAATTGCACCCCGACATTGGGCCGCGCCGCGCGCAGCACCGCCTGCGGCCGCTCCATCGTCCCGCGCACGGTCAAGGCCAGCGGCCCATATTGGCGGGACGAAGCAGTCGCGTCGAAAGCGATCCGACCGTCCGTGTCGTAGCTGCCCGATCCCGACTGGATGGTGAAATTGGGCGCGGCACCCTTCAACCCCGCCAGTATGAACTTGCCCTCCGGCGTCATGCCGATTCGCCCGGTGGCGACCGCATTGCCGCCCAGAAAATCGCGCACGGACGCATTGTCCCAGCGCGCCGTCCACAGGCCAAAGCGACCCGACAGACCAAAGCCGCCCTTGGGTCCGGGGACCAGCTCGACATCGGTGTTCAGGTTGACGATGCCGACCCCGTCGATCCGGTAATCATTGACCCGGCCTTTCAGCGCCCCGCGATAGAGGGCGTTGTCGAGGTCCGCCAATATGATCGCGGTGGCATCGACCCTGTCGCTGTCGATCTTGAGATTGTCGCTGATCAGCTTGCCGCCCGCATAGGCAAAGTCGCCCTTCACCCGCAGATTGTTCATCAGCCCGCCCGCGGCTGCGTTCAGGCCGGTTACCCGGCTTGCGGTTGCGCTGACGGGAATGCGGATACGATCGGCGTCGATGACCGCCCGACCGCTGGCCTTCAGATTCTCGATCCCGGTCGCGTCAAACGCCAGATATTTCGCCGTAATGTCATAGTCGATAAACGGGGTCGCCATCGGCCCGTCGAGGATGATCGCGGCGCGCACGTCGCGGCCCTTCACTTTCTCCATGATCGCGCCGGGGGTCAGCAGCGCCGCGTTGATCCTGAGTGCGCTGAACCGGCTGGTGCCAAGGTCGATGATCCCCTGCGCATCGGCGGTCAGGGCTGGCGATCGCACCGTGCCTTTCAGATTCACCCGCTGTTCGTTGAGGCCTGCAAACAGATCGACGTCCAGCTGCGGCGCTGTCAGGCGATCGACCGTGCCTGCCATCACCAGGCCGGGGCGCACCGGCCCCTTGGCGGTGAACGCCCCATCACGCGCGGCGATGGCGATGTTGGCGAGTTGCCCCTTGGGACTGGTCGCAATGATGCGCCCGTCCCAGGCCTGCCACGTTCCCTTGCCATCCAGCGTCGCGGTCATCCCGTCGGTCAGGCCGGACATGGCGGCAATCACCCCGCCCTTGGGCGCGGTCAGCGTGCCGCTCATCGCCAGGCGATTTTGCGCGGGGACCGCGTCCAGCTTCGCCTGCAACCGGTCGCCGCTATCGACGATCGCGTCGGCAGACAGGATGGCGCGGCCATCGGCAATATGGGTCACGCCGTCGATCGCGATTTCGCGTTTCTGGCCGATCACCGGCCTGGCGAGGATGAACTTGCCGATCTTCATCCGGTCGACGTCAATGTCCAGGTCCGGCAGGATCGGCGCGTTGGGATCGGTCGGGGTAGCGTTGAACTGCGGGCTGCGCGCCAGCACGACCAGCGGAGTTTCCAGCAGGCTGACCGAGATATGGTTGTTCACATAACGAAACGGTTTCCACACCACATGGACGCGCGGGCTGACCGCAAACACGCCCTTGGGATCGCGCAGGATCAGGTCGTGGATCACCATGTCGCTATAGACCGACCCGTCGATCCGTCCGACCTCGATCGCCATGCCCGATTCGAGCTTCAGCGCAGCGATCTGCTGGATCAGGAAGCGCTTGCCCGGCTGGGAGTTGAGACCCAGCAGCAGCCCCGCCGCCAGCATCACCAGCGCGACGATCAGGCCCACGACCCCGACCGCGATTTTCTGCCACAACGGGCGACCCTCACGGACGATGACGGTCTGGGCGGGGATAGTCTGGGTAGGGGTGTCATCCTGCGTCATTAGAAAGCCTGCCCGATGCCGATATAGAGGGCGAATTTGGATTCGCCCGGCTGCCGGTTGATCGGCATCGCAATGTCGGCGCGGAACGGGCCGAAATTGGTGTAGAAACGCCCGCCTATGCCCACGCCATAACGCATGTCGGAAAATTTGGGGATCGCGCTGTCATAGACCTGGCCTGCATCGACAAAGGCGACCGCGCCATAATTGCCGAAGCGATAGCGGCCCTCGACCGCAAATTCATTGACCGACCGGCCACCGACCGGATCGTTGTTCGCGTCCTTCGGCCCCAGTTCCTGATAGCCATAGCCGCGCACCGATCCGCCCCCGCCTGCATAGATGCGCCGCGATGGCGCAACATCGTCGCGCCCCACGCCGCTGATCGTGCCAAGCCGGGTGCGCGCGGCAATGACCAGCGCATCGGACACCGGATAATAGCCGGTCAGGTCGAACGTGCCGCGCACATAGGGGGAGACATTGCCCTGCAACGAGGCTTCGGGCGACACGCGCACGCTGGCGCGGAAGCCCTTGGTCGGATTGAGCAGATCGTTGGACCGGTCATAACCGACCTGCACCGGCAGCGCGCCGATGAAATAGGTCAGTCGCTTGTTCTGGCCGGTCGCCGGGTCGATCGTCGTCTGTTCGTTCGACAGCAATATTTCCGCGCCATAGCTATAGGTCCATCGCTTCTGGAAGATCGGCGTCGATTGCCGCGCCCAGCTGATGTTCAGGCCCGCCGTGAACGCTTCATAGGCGTCATATTTCTGATGGTTGATCAGCGCGCCTGCCTGAAACGTTCTGTCGCGCTTGCCCGCATTGGACCGGCGGAAGGTGCCCGATACGCCCTGTTCCTGCGTACCCGCGACCACGCCCGCGACCAGTGCGCCTTCGGGCGGGAACAGGTTGCGATGGGTCCATGTCCCCTCCGCGCGGAAACCCTGGCCGGTGCCATAGCCCAGCTCGCCCGCCAGCGTGCGCGGCGGCCCGGCATCCTGTTCGACATGCAGATCGACATATTCGGTGCCGTCCGGCCCGGCTTCGTTCGTCCGCACCGGATCGACTGCGACGCTGGAGAATAGCCCGGTCGCGACCAGCGCCTTGCGCAGGTCGTCCACCTTGCGGCTGTCATAAATCTCGCCCGGCTTGTAGCGGCGGATCACTTCCATATGATCGGCACCGAAGGCCTGCTTCTCGCCACTGGTGATGATCTTGCGGAACGTGCCGCGCGGGCCGGTGTCCACCGGCAGCGTGTAGGCACCGGTTACGGTCGCGGGATCGAGCAATATGTCGCGCTCCCCCACCTTGGCAAAGGCATAGCCCTGTTCGGGCAGCCGCAGCGCGACATTGGCTTCGGCCCCCTCGACCGTCGCCGCGACGATATAGTCGCCGGTCTTGAGCGGCAGGCTGTCACGCGCCAGTCCCGGCGGCACCGTCGGCCCGGCCGTCACCACGATATCGCCCAGCTTATAGCGCTTGCCCGGCGTCACCGAAACCACAGCAGTCAGCGTGCCGTCACCGGTCTGGTCCAGGCTGGCGAGTGCGGTCGCGTCATAATAGCCCTCGGAATAGAAAAGCCGCACCGCCAGCTTCTCATCCTCCTGCGCCCGCGCCTGCACCATCGCGGCGGTCTCCGCCTTGCCATCGCCGTCGATCAGCGCGGACGCGTCGCGGAACGCGTCCTCCAGACCTGTTTTGCCGAAACCCTCGATCCGGGTGGCATAACGAATATCGGGCGTCTGTGTGTTCGGGTCAGTGTCGGCCGCGACATTGGCGGGTACGGTCACGCTGTCGAGCGCGGGCAAAGGTTGCGCGAGTTCTGGCTCCTGCACCGGCTCCGTCGCGGCGGGCAGCTCTGCTGTCGCACTGGTCTGCGGCATTTGCTGGTCGATCCAGCTGTCGATCGAGGGCAGGCGCGCGTCAAACTGGTCGTCGGGCAGGATCGGTTCTTCCGCGGCGGGCGGCGTCGCTGTCTGTGCCATCAACGGCAGGGGGGATGCGGTCGCGATGAGGAGGCCCAACATGTGCCGGACATGATGCGCCTGTCGTCTGATCATATGTCCGTCATGCCCCTTTGGTCGCCAGCCCTATAGATGGCCGACGAACCTGCAATACGCTCAAGGGGTTGCGGGGGTTCCGTCGAGCGGACGATTCGCCGCGACGGCCCGCGCTTCCCTCCATGCTTCCCAGAGTCTAGAGCGGCGGCATGACATTTGCGCTCAACATCTCCCGCTCGATCACTGGCCAGCCCTGGAAGTGGCGGGGGGAGGGGGCGGACGCGCGCGAGCCGGGCTATCTGCCCGACGATCTGGTGACCCAATTGCTGTTGGCGCGCGGCTGCCCGCGCGACGCGCTGGAGGCGCATCGCAACCCCACCATCCGCGCCTTCATGCCCGATCCCAGCCTGTTCCGCGATATGGATGCCGCCGCCGAGCGCCTGGCCGACGCGGTGCAGCGCGGCGAGGATGTCCGCATCTTCGGCGATTATGACGTCGACGGCGCGACCAGCGCGGCGCTGCTCATTCGCCTGCTGCGCGATCTGGGGCTGGCGGCAAAGCCCTATATCCCCGACCGGCTGATGGAGGGCTATGGCCCGTCGGGCGAGGCACTGGTGCGGCTGGCGGGCGAGGGCGCGACCCTGATCGTCACCGTCGATTGCGGCGCGCAGGCGTTTGAGGCGCTGGCTATGGCGCGCGAAGCCGGGGTCGATGTCGTCGTGGTCGATCATCATAAATGCAGCGCCGCGCTGCCCCTGGCGCTGGCGCTGGTCAATCCCAACCGGCTGGACGAGGGGGATGAGGCGGCGACCCATGGCCATCTCGCCGCGGTTGGCGTCGCCTTCCTGCTGGGCGCGGCGCTGGTGCGGCTGCTGCGGGCGCGGGGATGGTTCGCGACGCGGGCCGAACCGGCGCTGATGGAATTGCTCGATATCGTCGCGCTGGGGACCGTGGCGGACGTCGCGCAACTCAAGGGGCTGAACCGTGCCTTTGTGGCGCAGGGGCTTAAAGTCATGGCCAAGCGCCGCAATATCGGCCTCGCCGCGCTGATCGACGCCAGCCGCCTGACTCGCGCGCCGCTCTGCCATGATCTGGGCTTTGCGCTGGGACCGCGCATCAATGCGGGCGGGCGTGTAGGGCAGGCGGATTTGGGGGTGCGGCTGTTGACCACCGACGATCCAGCCGAGGCCGCACGGATCGCCGAGCAGCTCAATCAGTATAATGAAGAACGGCGTGCGATCGAATCGACCGTGCAGGAACAGGCCGAGGCATTGCTGGCCGCCCAGGGCAATCGCGCCGTCGCGGTGATCGCCGGGCAGGGCTGGCACCCCGGCGTCATCGGCATCGTCGCCGGGCGCATCAAGGAGAAAGCAGGTCGCCCCGCGATCGTCATCGCGCTGGACGAGGAAGGCGTGGGCAAGGGATCGGGCCGATCGATCAGCGGTGTCGATCTGGGCGCGGCGGTGATGGCAGCCAAGGATAGCGGCCTGCTGGTCGCGGGGGGCGGCCACGCCATGGCGGCGGGGCTGACCGTGGCAGCGGACCGGGTGGATGCGCTGGCCGATTTCCTCGACGATCGCCTGTCCGCCGCCGTGGCGCGGGCGCGTGACGATCGGGCGCTGCTGATCGACGCGGTACTGGCCCCCGCCGGGGTCAATCCCGACTTCATCGCCGCGATCGAGGCAGGCGGTCCCTATGGCGCAGGCTGGCCCGCCCCCCGCATCGCCGCCGGGCCTATGCGGGTGATCAAGGCCGACATCGTGGGCAATGGCCATTTGCGTGCGATCATGGGCGGGGAGGATGGCCGGTCGTTCAAGACCATCGCCTTCCGGCAGGCCGAAACCGATCTGGGGCAGGCGATATTGGGCGCGCCGCGCGACCGGCGCTTATGGGTCGCGGGCCGGGCCAAGATCGACGATTGGGGCAGTCGCCCGGCCGCCGAGCTCCATCTGGAGGACGCGGCCTGGGCAGATTGAAGCCGATGGCGATTTCATGGTGCAAAAGGGGTTGACCCCTGCGCCGTCTCCTCCTAATGCCCGCCTCGCTTCGCAGCGCCATCCGGTGGCGCCGCCAACGGCCCCTTCGTCTAGCGGTTAGGACGCGGCCCTTTCACGGCTGAAACACGGGTTCGATTCCCGTAGGGGTCACCAGTCAAGCGATTTATCGCGTTGACTTTATACAATAAATTTCCTGGCTGGCCAATCGCCCACCACAATTGTTCCCACATTTTGTATGGGGGGCGATGACACGATTCGGGGCTTGCTGGGACATGCTTAAGCGAAATCCGGGCGCCCGCATTCTTGCGAATCAATCGCAACATGCTTAGTCATTTTGGTCCATGCCGACCAACGCTGTTGCCCTGACGCATTTGCTGCTTGCCGAGCGCTCGTCGCTGCTGCGGTTGAGCGAGCGCATCTTGCGGGACAGGCCGAAGGCGGAGGACGTGACACAGAGCCTGTGGCTGCGCGTCCAGCGCATTGAGGACGATCCGCCGATCGCCAACAAGCGGGCGTATCTGTTCAGGCTGGCCACCAACCTAGCGGTAGATCGCGCGAAAGCCGATCGGCGTCATGGCGAACTGTTCGCGGAAGGAATGCCGTCCGAGAATGTGGCGGACGACAGGCCTCTTGCGGACAAGATGCTGCTCGATCGTGAGGCGCTGGATCTGGTGCAGTCGGCGGTGAAGGAATTGTCGCCGCGCTGCCGCAAGATTCTGCATATGCGGCGCGTGGAGGGGCTGGCTCCCGGCGAAATCGCTTCCCGGCTCGGGATCAGCCGCCAGATGGTCACACGCTATATCGCGCAGGCCATGACGCATTGTCTCGACCGGCTCGATACGGACGCATGAATCCGGGCGAGCGGGTTTCCATTTCCTGCCCTTGGTCGTCATAGGAAATGAGGGTTGGCGGCGTGCAAACAGCGCCCCGCTGCCGGAGACACCGTAATGCATGGGGAGCAGCCCATCCCGAACGAAATCAACAGGCAAGCGGCACAATGGTTCGCGGAGCAGGAATCCGGCGACATGACCCCCGAGGACGAAGCGCGCTTCGTCCGATGGCTGGCCGCGGATCCGCAACATGCCGAGGCCTATGGGCGGGCGCAGGCGGTGTGGCGCTTCCTGAATGCGGAGACGCTTGCGCCTACCCCATCCGCTGAGCGCCGGAGTAAAAGGCGCTGGCCGCAGCTGACGCGCGGGCGTCATCGCCAATGGATCGGCGGTGCGCTTGCGGCCAGCCTCGCACTGGTCGCTATCATGGACAGCGACATCGCGACGCGCTTGCGGGCCGATGCCATAACCGCGACGGGCGAGATTCGCGAAATCAGGCTGCCGGACGGCTCGACCGCCATGCTCGACACGGACAGCGCCATCACGTTTACGTCCGATGGACGGACGGTGCGACTTTTGAAGGGGGAAGCCGCCTTTCAGGTCGCACGCGATCCCCGGCATCCTTTCTCCGTGAATGCGGGCAGCGGCACCAGCACGGCGCTGGGCACGCGCTTCATCGTACGCCGGGCCGGCGATGGCGCGCGCGTCACCGTCACGGAACATAGTGTGCGGGTCGCGATAGCCCGACAATCGGCCGTGCTGCGCGAAGGGCAAGCGATCGGCTACGATGCGGAAAGCCTGGACCAGCCACAGCGGGTCGTGGTGGCCGACGCCGATGCCTGGACCCGTGGGCGCATACGGGTGGTCAATCGTCCGCTGGGTGAGGTCGTCGCCGAAATCGCCCGCTATCATCGCGGCTATATCCGCGTGGTCGGCGAGGATGTGGCCCGGCGTCCCGTCAGCGGCACATTCGACATCCGTGATCCGGTGGGGGCGATCGACGTTCTTCAACGCACGCTGGGCATCGGTTCGACCCGCCTCACCGATCGGATCATCCTGCTTCACGCCTGATGGGTGGTCCGGAAAATTTTCCGCGCAAGGTTTCCAAATCGCGACCCCGACAGTCTGTCTTAATGAGGGCAATTCGCATTAGCGAAAGTGCCCGCGTCATTACAGCAGTCGGGGGAACCACCAGCGTGATTTCAAAGTCCAGCCAAACCACCCATGCCCGCCCATGGCGTTCCGCACTGGGTGCGCTCCTTCTCACTACCACGGGCCTTGCAACGGCCGTTCTTGCCATTCCCAGCCCGGCAGCAGCGCAGGCGGCACGCAGCTACAACATTCCAGCCGGTTCGCTCGCCGATACGATCAACAGCTTCGCCGAGCAGAGCGGCGCGCAAATCCTCTATGACGCCGCCCTGACCCAGGGCCGCAGTTCGGCTGGGCTGCAAGGACAATATGGCGTGGCGGAAGGTCTTTCCCGGCTGCTCGCCGGCTCGGGCGTGACCTTCCGCCAGACAGGGGCGAACATCTTCACGCTGGAAGCGGCCCCGCGATCGGCGGAAGGCGCGATCCAGCTCGGCCCTGTCCGGGTCGAGGGAGCCAGCGGAGAAGCTGGCGCCTATGTCCCGCCACAAGCGGTGATCGGCAACCAACCCGAAGCTTATGCCGGAGGGCTGGTCGCGCGCGGTGGGCGGCTCGGTGTTCTCGGCAATCGCGACTTCATGGACGCGCCGTTCAACCAGAGCAGCTACACGTCGAAGCTCATCGAAAACCAGCAAACCCAGTCGATCGTGGACCTGCTGACCAACGATCCTTCGGTCACCATTGACAGCTATCGCAGCGGCGCCTTCGAGGAAGTCACCATTCGTGGTTTCACCAACAACGGCACCAACAACGGACGCGCCACGGTCAACGGGGTCTACGGCATATTGGGCGTCGCCCCCGAGAGTTTAGAGCGGGTCGACGTGCTGAAAGGGCCGAGTGCGTTCTTGCACGGGACGGGGCCAACGGGCAACACCGTGGGCGGCACGATCAATCTCGTGACGAAACGCGCGCCGGATGAGCCGATAACCCGGCTTACGACAACCTACGCCTCCGACGCGGAGTTCGGAGGACATCTCGATTTCGGCCGCCGCTTTGGTGAAAACAAGGAGTTCGGCCTCCGCTTCAACGGGAGATATCGCGCCGGCGACACCGCACTCGAGCATAACAGCGAGAAGCTCGGCATGGCGAGCCTCGGGCTGGATTATCGGAGTGAACGGGTGCGCCTCACTGCCGATTTGGGCTATGACGATGCAAGAATAGACGGAGTGAGGCGGTTTCTCTTTGTGGACAGCGGCGTTCCGGTTCCGCGCGCCCCTGAATCGAGCAGCAACTATTCCCCGCCCTGGACCTATCAGGATAGAAAGACAAAATATGGGATGGTCCAGGGAGAAGTCGATATAATCGACAATGTAACGGCCTTTGCTTCATTCGCGACCAGCAACAATGAATGGTCCGAATATGGATTCATTTCATCAATATATAATATAGATGGCGATGCGAATGGCTCGGCCTTCGCAGAGCATGAGAAGACGATAATTTACACGTGGCAAGCTGGAATCAGGTCAGAATTCGACACCGGGCCGCTCCACCACAAGCTGAATTTCGATTTCACGAAATTCACGCACAAATATTATTTCTCCGGCAATTATGACTATGCCTCTTTTGAAACCAATATCTATGAAAAATCGAATGTCCCGGATCAGGGAGCGATAATATATCCGGCAGAATATATTGCTACGACCAATCAATCTGGCGTGGGTATCGCGGATACCGTTTCGGTCCTGGAAGAGCGCGTGCAATTGACAATTGGCGCGCGTCGTCAGGAGGTTGGTGACGCCAAAGCTTGGACCCCGATCTATGCGCTGGTGGTCAAGCCACTTAAGAATATCTCGCTCTACACAAGCTATATCGAAGGTCTGGAGGGCGGCGAGATTGCTGGTGTCGAATATGCCAACGCCGGCGAAACATTCCCACCCAACAGGTACAAGCAGCATGAGGTCGGCATCAAGGCCGACTGGGGCATGCTGGCCACTACCATCAGCGCCTTCGAGATCACCGTTCCGGGTTACATCTCGGTCCCGGGAACCTCTTTGCCGACGCTGACTCTGGATGGGAAACAGATCAATCGCGGCATCGAGATCAATGTCTTCGGGGAGCCGGTAAAAGGCGTGCGGTTGCAGGGCGGCGTCATGCTCATGGACCCGGAATTGAAGAAAACCCAGGATGGCGCTTATGACGGAAACAGGCCGGTAGGCACGCCGACCGTCAATTTCGCGCTCAGCGGCGAATGGGACACGCCCTTGTCCGGGTTCACCCTGACCGGGCGCGTCAACCACACCGGCAAGTCGTTCTACGACGCCGCCAACACGCAAGTGCTTCCTTCCGCCACACGGGTTGACCTTGGCGCGCGCTATGCCTTCAAGGCTTGGGATGATCGACCGATAACCGTCCGTTTCGATGTCCAGAACGTCGCTGGCAGCGACTACTGGTATCCCTTCGGTGCGTTGACGGTTTCGCAGCCGCGAACATTCCTGCTGTCGGCGACGTTCGATTTCTGATCGTGGCAGGAGGCCGAGATGAAGCCGGGCTTCCGCCAGTCGATGGCATCGCTCCATAGCTGGGCCGGGCTGGTGCCGGGATGGCTGATGTTCATCATCTTCCTGTTCGGCACTACAGCCTATTTCCAGCGGGAGATTTCGGAATGGATGCGGCCGGAGCTTGGGCGCGGCGAGGTAAAGGACGCGGCGCTCGATAATGCGTCACGCTTCCTGGCCGCTCGTGCTCCCGATGCGGCAAGCTGGAGCCTGGCCCTGCCACCCTTGCACGGAGGTAGTGGGTTGTGGGTTTCCTGGGAGCCACGCGAAGGGAGCGCAGGGAAAGGCGGCGGTGCAACGCTCGATCCGGTCAGCGGGCGCGAGGTCGTCTTGCGCGACACGGAGGGCGGCGGGTTCCTCTACAATTTTCACTATGAGTTGCACTATATGCCATGGTGGCTGGGACGTTATCTGGTGATCCTGGCCGCGCTGGCGATGCTGGTGACGCTGCTGTCCGGCGTCGTCACGCACAAGAAGATCTTCGCCGATTTCTTCCTGCTGCGGCTTGGCAAGGGACAGCGAAGCTGGCTCGACACGCACAATGTGACCGGCGTCCTGGCGCTGCCGTTCCATCTGATGATTACCTATACCGGGTTGGCGACACTGCTGTTCATGGCGATGCCCTGGGCGATCAGCGCCAATTTCCCGGACCCGGAAACCTTTGCCGAAGCCGCTCTGCCATCGGGACCGCAGAGCAAGGCGAGCGGGATAGCCGCGCCGTCAGCGCCGCTAGGTGAATTGGTCGAACGTGCCCACACTGCAAGGGACGGTTTCACGCCCGGCTACGTCACGATCAGGAACCCCGGCGACGCGGCCGCCATTGTCGAGATACAGCTGCTTCCCGATCAAATCCGCTATGAATATGGCACGCTCTATTTGAGCGGCGTTACCGGCGAGATTCTGCAACGGCCGCCCCAACCAGGGCCGGCATCGGCCACCGCCGGCGTGATGATCGGCCTTCATGCGGGACGCTTTGCCAATCCGGCGCTGCGCTGGCTCTATTTCCTGTCCGGTGCGGGTGGCACGGTGATGATCGCAAGCGGCCTTGTCCTCTGGACGGTCAAGCGCCGCGCGAAGCTGGCCGATCCGGCTCACCCGCATTTCGGTTTTCGGTTGGTCGAGCGGCTGAACATTGGCGTGATCGCTGGCGCTCCCGCCGGAATCGCGGTCTATTTCCTCGCCAACCGGCTGTTGGCTGGCGGTCTCGATCATCGCGCCGATTGGGAGATCAACAGCCTGTTCATCGCCTGGGGCGGCCTGTTCGTCTGGACGATCGCGCGCCCGGCCAGGCACGCATGGATCGAGGCGCTGGCCGTCTGCGCGATCCTCTATGCGCTGGTGCCGATCGTCAGCGCCTTCACCACGGAGCGCGGTCTGATCTCCAGCCTGATCGCCCGCGATTGGCTATTTGTTGGCTTCGACCTCATGATGCTGGCGACGGCCGCGGCCTTCACGCTCGCGGCATGGAAGGTCGCGGCTCACAAGCCAAAGGCGGCAACCCGCCGCAAGACGCGCGCACTGCTGGAGGTACTATGATCCATATCGCAACCTTCCTGGTGTCGCTGGGCGGCCTCGCCCTGCTGCTGCTCGCCATGCCCCGCCATCAGCAGGATTGGCTTGGCCGCAAGCTGTTTCCCATGCAGCGCCGCGCCTTACGCCTCTCGGGCTTCACGATGCTGGCGCTCGCCTTCGTCGTGGCGGGGTCCGGCCGTGGGTGGGCTTATGGCGCGGTGGCCTGGTTCGGATGGTTGACCGTGGCGGCCGCGCTGGTCGTTGTCGTCAACACCAATCGCGACCGGTTCAGACGGAAGGTCCGGCCATGATGCGCCTGAGCGAACAGGCACGCGGGCGCTGGTCGGTTGCCTTCCGCACCTTGGCGGGCACGTTGGGGGGCTATGGCCTGACCTCGCTCGTCACCGTGGCCCTGTCGCTGCTGCTCGCCCTGATCGGCATGGATCGTGTGGAAGCCGTGACAGCCGCGACGCTGGCGAGCTTTGCGATTTTCGCCGCCATCGCGATGGCGGCATTCCACGTCCGCAGCGCGGCCCGCGCCTGGGGTTGGCTGCTGGCCTTCGCCGTTCCGACAGGTCTTGCGGTGATGCTGATGTTGCCGGGGGCGAAAGGATGACCCTGATCACGCCACAGCCCCAGCGCGCCGAGCGCGAGGCCGTGCCGGATGACAGTGCGGCAGCGGACATGCCTCCTGCGCCTACGCCGGAACCTGTCCGGCAACCGACGCGCTATGCCGATCAACCCATGAGCCTCGGCACGCGGTTGTTCGGCATGGGCGGCGTCTCGGTGATCGCGCTCTTGGTCCTCGGCGGCGCCTTGCTCACATGGCACACCTATACCGCGCCGCCCGCAAAGCCGGCCTTGAGCGTGTTCGACGTGACCCTGCCAGCTTCACCGCAAGAAACCCCACCGGAGGAAAAGGAAGCGCCGAGGCCGGTCGAGAAGAAGGAGAAGCAACCCCAGCCGCCAAAGGTTCAGCCGGTCGAACGCACCCTCGTTCCGATCTCGGAGGTCTCCGTGCCGATCCCGGTCGTGACGCCCAAACCCGTCGATCCCGGCCCGGTGGAGCCGGAGACGGCCGCGCCCAAAACCGTGCCCGCGCCGCCGGCTCCGCAGGTAGCGAGCAACGGCCCGGACGCTTGGGAAGGCCGCGTTCTGGCCGCCTTGCAGAAGCAACGCCGCTATCCCCGTGCGGCGATGGCGCGGCGGGAACAGGGCGTGCCCTATATCCGCTTCGTCATGGACCGCGACGGCAAGGTGCTGTCGGTACGGCTGGAACGGTCCTGCGGTTTCCCGGAACTGGACCGGGAAGCGGTTGCGCTCGCAAAACGGGCATCGCCGCTGCCCAAACCGCCCGACGACAAACCCGGCGACACGCTCGAGCTGATGGTCCCGGTCGAATATTTCTTGAGCGCGGCACGGCGATGAATCGAGCGACGACCTCCGCCAGCGCTCCACGTCCCGCAAGACTGGTGCTGCGCCGCCGCTCGTTGGTCGAGCAGCGGGTCATTCACCTGATCCGGGGCGAAGCAGAGGAAGGGCGCGACGCCATGCCCGCAATGCAATTCGCCAGGCTGCGCGATCTCGCTACCCGCAATGTGCTGGTGATCCACCGGCCCGGAACGCCGTATCTCAGCCCCGGTGAACTCACCCTGCTGGGCTGGCTGGCGCTGGCGCAGCGGATCGCGAGCTACCGGCAATCCTTCCATCCCGATCCTTCTCTGACCATGACCGTGGTGCATTGCGCGGGCACGCTCGACGCCCTGGGCGTGCGGTTGCACCTCTCGCCTTCGCCGATCGCCTCATGCACCGGCCAGGCGGAGAACGGCATGACCGTCTGACTACGAACAGATGAAGGTCGAACCGAATGCGAAAAAGCCTGGTGTCCGCAAGAAGGATGCTATGAGGCCGAATCCGATCTGCTTGCCTCGCTCGCCCGAATCCGGGCCGCTCCGTTGCCCGATGCGCTGAGTGACGAACCAACGGGAGGCCAGCGAGACTGCGCAGCGGCTGGGCGCAGCAATCCGAACGGGGCCTGAGACCGTCAACGCGTCAGTTGCCGTGGCGCCGAGCCGGTGTAGCTTGTCTTGTCGAGTAGCAAAGCGCCCTGTCCGACTGACTTCCTATTCCGCCGCTGCCGGGAGATGGGCAACGAGCGCACGCAGAGCAGCGACGTGGCGGTCAAGGGCCCGCTTGCCTGCCGATGTCAGTGACGCCCAGGTGCGTTGGCGACCTCCGACTGCCGCCTTGCGGAGGCGCACATAGCCTGCGTCCCCCAAGGCGGTGAGATGTTTTGACAGCACTGAATCGCTGACTTTTGTCAGTTCACGCAGCTTGGCAAACTCCAACTCGCTGACCTTGGCGAGCAGTGCGGCGATCTGCAGCCTGCTCGGCGGGTGCAGCACCATGTCGATTCCGTCCACGCTCATGCGGCGGCATCGAGCAGTTCGTGGCGATAGGCGCGATTCCAGGCATAACTCGCCTCCAGCGCCACAAGGAAAGCGATTCCCGCGATCGCGAGCTTCACCGTGAGAGACAGACCGGCGAAACGCGCATGATATTCGAACGCCACCGCGCCGAGCGTCGCCGCGAGCAGGGCCAGAGAGACGGGCAGCGTCCGTCCCTTGCGATAGCCGTTGATGAACATGCCGTAGCGGCGCCGGTCGTCCATGGCGACCCAGGCGACCCCTGCCAATCCGGCAATGCTCAGCGCGGCCTGCGGCAACAGATTCAGACCGGACGCGAACACCATGACGGCCATGATGGCAGCGAAGACGGCATGACGCCAGAACGGGCAGTCGGTCGCCTTCAACGCCAGTTCGCGCCGTATGTCGGCGATGCCGTCGAGTGCTGCGCGAGCCTCTTCGGGGTTCAATAGTTCACTGGTCATGCGAACCTCCTCGGAAGGATACGGGCCATCAGTTTGGGGCTATCTGTGCGTGCCATCGCAATGCAATGGCCGGGCGGACCACAAGGGCGATCAGATCGACCAGCACATGGACCAGGATCGGCTGCAGCAGCGAGCCACTGGAGAGATAAAGCCACGCGAACCCGGCACCAATCTCGAGCACGACCAGCATTCCCTTCCAGCCTTGATACCAATGGGCGAGTGCGAAGGCGCCGGTGGCGATCGCGAACCCCGCTAATGCCGACCCGGTAACCCGGGTTGCCAGCAACGGTAGGGCGAGACGGAAAAACAGTTCCTCGGAAAAGCCCGCATTGATCGCCATCGGCAGCGCGGCGACGATCTCGGCTCCATTGCGAGGAAGCAGCGGTTCGATGTCGCCGATCGCGGGCAGCGTCATCTTGCGAATCTGAAGAGCCCAGAGAAGCACCGAAAGAGCAAGCATTGCACCAATGCCTATCAGCACGCCGATGACATAGTCCGCTCCGCCTCCGGCGCCAGCCTCTGCTATGGCGGACGCTGGCGCAAGCTGCGCGAATTCGGAGGGCATCCGCCAGAGATCGCCCAGCGAGCCGGTAGCCGCAAGCAGCACCAACCCGCCCAGTCCGAACAGGACGAAGGATGTCAGGGTCCATTGCCGGTAGAAGGCGCGCCGCCTTGCGCTGTCATCGACCAGGCAAAAGGCGCGATAGGCACGAGCGTCGGCAAAGGCCCACCATGCCAGCACAACGAGCACAAGGAGCAGAAGCAGAGCATGCGGCACAAGCAGCCTCCATCGCTTTCCAATATGGAAAGACATAACATTACTTTCCGATCTGGCAAGTAATGATTTTCCAGGCTGGAAAATGATGCCGGTGGCTCGGTAGCGCGTGTTCCCGCACCAAGGTCGCGGTCTTTCGGAACCGGGCGGAGTGTATCTTGGCCGCCCCGAACTATCCGCCGCCGCGCGTCTCGGTTTACGAAGAGCGGTAAACACCCCTGCGCGCTCGGGGCGGGACAGCTGCCCCTAAATCATGAGTTCCAACGGGAACGGATGGCTTCAGCCACGGGCGAGATGGCGTCGATCAGCCGGTCGGGCGGGTTTGGTCGGCCATCGGGCCAGCTGGCTTCATATTCCGCGATCTCAAGCCCCAGCACGTCATGTTCGGCGAGGATTTCAAACGCTTCGCGCAGGTCGGCATATGACAGGCCGTTTGGCGACTGATATTCCGTTGCCAGCAACCCGGCGTCGAGGACATCGCAATCGAGGTGGACGTACACCCGCCGCCCCCTGATTGCCCGTGCGAGCCGCCGGCCAAGGTCAGGCCCGACCGGAACCAGTCCAATCTGGCCGGCATCGATCCGTTCCAGCTCGGGCGGATCGAGGTCGCGCGCGCCGACAAGGATGACATTCGCCAGATCGACGCCGTGGCCGAAGCCCGTATCCCATTCGCCAGCGGCCCCGGATATGACCATGCCGCCAAGATAGCGCATGGCCCCGTCCTCGGTCGGGACGTTGCAATCCCCATGCGCGTCGAACCAGACGATCGCGGCGTCGGGATAGCGGCTCGCGACCGGCGGCAGCGTGGCGATGCCGGCGGCGCAACGGCCCATCGTGAGAATGAATGAGCCACTGTCCCCGAGTTGTTCGGCGACGCGGCGCGCCAGAAGACGAAGAGTGGGTGTTGCGGCCTTCAACTGATCGACCCAGCCGCCCTCGACAATGGCGACGGGCGAACCGATTGTCCGCGCTTCCGCATCGAGCCGATGGGCAATTTCGGCTCCGAGGCTTAACGCCCCCAGCATCCCCCGTTCATTTCTGTCACCGGCATTGGCTGCATAGATCATCACGTCCATAAGCTGCACCGTTGTATTCCTGACGGCCGATCCTTTCCGGCGAAATTGGCCGTGCCGAAGGGTAAGGACACGGCACCGGCCCGGAGGCGGACACGCTTTCACGTCGTGCAGCAGAGAACAGGCCGGAAGTCCACAGCGCAAGGTCGGAAAGCCAGCTACACCGGCGCTTGTATGGCGCGCGCGATAATCAATCCGGCGAGCACGATGAGCACAACGAGCGTGATGTAATGCACCGGCAGCACGGGAACGCCGGCCATCTTCAGCGCGATGATGTCGTAGAGCGGCAACGTGATGCCTACCGTGAAGACAATCTCAAGCGCGCGCCACATGCCGAAGACAAGGAGCAGAATGCCGATCGCCGAGATCACCAGATTCCGGTCGCGATAGACTGCGTGATAGAATTCCGCCGCCTTGCTATCGGCTGCCGGCCCAAAGCCCAGCGCTCCGGCGGCGGGATCGAAAATGCCTCGCAACGCGAGAGCCGCTTGGGCCAGGAGGAGCAACAGGGTGAGGCTGTAAGTCGCGATATTGAGGATAGGCATCTGGATTTCTCCGTATGTTGAGTGTGAACATAGGCTGCTATGGGATGAGCACGATCTTCCCGCTCACCGACCGGCTCTCCATCGCGCGATGGGCCTTTGCGGCGTCGCGCAGCGGCAGGACTTCGCCGACGAGCGGTGAAATTGCGCCTTCGGCCACGAGCTTGAGCACGGTTGCGAGATCGTCCCGATAGATTTGCGCGCGCAAATCGCGCCAAGCAGGGATGGCGTAGGTCGCGACACTCTGGCTCTTGCCGAACAGGGCAAAGGCGGAAAAGCGGCTGTTCAACATCATGTCGGCGATGGCGAGCGGGTGGACCTTGCCGCCCCGCGTCGCGTCATAGCCGCCATAGAGGACGCCAACGCCGGTCGGCTTGAGGGCTAGTAGCGAGACTTTCCTGAAATGCCGCCCGCCGATGTGATCGAAAGCCGCCACGACGCCGCCACCGCTGATGGCCCGTGCGCGGGCCGCCACATCTTCGGCCTGATAGTCCAGTGCCACGCCGCCCCGGCTTTGCACGGTATCGTGCTTGCCGCGCGACGCCGCGCCAATCGCCTTTATCCCGGCAAGGCGGGCGAAATCGAGCAGCAGACTTCCGACGCCGCCGGCTGCACCATGGACAAGAATCCATTCGTCCGCCCCTGCCTGCGCGACCCGATGCAGCATCTGCCAAGCGGTGACGCCGTTGAGCACGACGGCAGCCAATGCAGCGGCATCGGCTTCTTCCGGCGCGGGCACGAGCCAGCGGGCCTCGACGTTGCGACGATCCGCATAGGAGCCGGACACGGTGACGCCAGCGACGCGCTGTCCGATCTGGAATGCGGAACCCTCGGCTCCGACCGCCTCCACCCTGCCAACGAAGTCATAGCCCGGTGTCACCGGCGGTTTAGCGCTGGAATAAAGCCCGCGTCGCATGACGATATCGGCATAGGCGACGCCAGCGGCTTCGATCTTCACCCGCACCTGACTCGGCCCAGGCGGCGGCAAGATGACCTGTCGCGGCTGGAGAACGCCCGCGTCGCCCGCCTTGGACACATGCATTTCGAGGGCTTCCATTCGACGGCCTCGTGAATTATTTTCGAAGCACTATAAAAACATTCAAACGCCTCCCTGACAAGAATTGTTTTCGGATCACTCAAAAAATGACGGACAGCCAGAGACCGCGCGGACGACCCCGCGCATTCGACCGTGACGAAGCCCTGAAGACGGCGATGCTGCTGTTCTGGCGGCATGGTTATGACGGCGTGCCCGTCGCCCAGCTTGCGACGGCGATGGGGATCGCGCCGGCAAGCCTCTATGTCGCCTTCGGGTCCAAGGAGGCGCTCTATCGCGAGGCCGTGCGGTTCTATCTCTCCCTGGGTCGCCTCGGCATCGAACGCCTGCAAGAGAGCGCCAGCGCCAAGGAAGGCGTCCATGCGATGCTGCGGAGCGCGGCCAAGGCGTTCACCCAACCGGACCTGCCTCCGGGCTGCATGGTGGGCGTTGGCGCGCTGCGCTGCGCAGGCGAGAACAGGGTGATCGAAGAGGCCACGGCCGAACTTCGCCGGCTCTCGGCCAAGGCGGTACATCTGCGGATCGAGCGCGCCCGCAGGGAGGGAGAACTCGGTAAGGATGTCTCGCCGCAGGCGCTGACCGATTTCTTCAGCGCGGTGGTCGAGGGCATGTCGGTGCTCGCCTGCGACGGCGCTTGCCGCGAAAGGCTGCTGCACATGGCGGACACGGCGATGGCAGCCTGGCCGGTGGTTGATTGATCGGCTTCGATTGCGTCGTCGCGTAGCTACTCAAGGCTACAAGCCCATCGGGGTCGTCACCTTACCCCCTCTGCCCACAGTCCAAGAGCGCTAAGAGCCCGTTTGAAAAATGCGCGAAGGTGCGCATTTTGGTGGCCGGTGCTTTTCTCAAACAGGGTCTAAAGAGTGGAGGCATCATGAGGCTGCCGCCCTGATCGCCGTGACCGTGCGATGCACATCTCCCTCCGGCGTGACTCAGGAAGATACGCTGAGCCGGATAGCATCCACCCCGCATCATCTGGTCGGCCCGAACCATGCCTCGCCGCTGGCCCGAAGCTTGGCCGCGATCTCCGGCATCCGCGCTTCCCGCCCAGGTAGAGTTGTCACGACTTGATTGAGCACCACGTCATTGAGAATCTCGAAGCCCGCCGCCTGCAATTCGTCGACGAACAGGCGTGCCAGGCGGGAGCATCGGTCGACCAGATTGGCACCGCCTTTTCGCCCGAGGCTTCGTAGCGCCACCCAAACCTCAACGCCCTGCGCCGAGGGAGAGAATTCGGGGATCCAGTCTTTGCTCCGCATTGCCGATTTGGCGGCCAGCCCCGACCATTGTCGATCCATCCCCGGCAGACCAGCGGGCCTCACAAAGGGGTCTGTTTCCTGCGCTCAGAGGCGAATGACTGCGGAAATCGATGATCGATGTCCCCTCCGATCTGGAACAATCGCCATTCAGATGAAGACCATCCTGGCCCGCCCATTTGGCGGGCGGGGACACATGTTGGCGCGGTAAGCCGCGACCAAAGGAGATTCATCGCAGAACCAGGGAGTTTTCCAGTATTATTGAGGGGGAAGACAGCATGAAACATATAAAGAAACGATTTCTTCTTGGCAGCATTGCCATCGCCTCTTCCGGATCCTTCACGTCCGCCTTTGCTCAGCAGGCGCAAAGCGACGGAGAAATCATCGTCACTGCGCAGCGGCGCGACCAGAACATCCAGGATGTCGGCATCGCCATAGCCGCTTACAGCGGTAACGCGCTGCGGGAGATGGGCGTCGGTTCGTCCGTCGATATTGCCCGCCTCACGCCAGGCGTGTCGATCTCAGCTAGTGCGGGCGGCCAGAATTCGCAGTTTTCCATCCGCGGCGTGACGCAGAACGATTTCAGTGATGCCATCGAGGCTCCCGTCGCCGTCTATGTCGACGAAACCTATATCCCCAATCTCAACGGCCAGATCTTCGGCACCTTCGATCTCGACCGGGTGGAGGTGCTGAAAGGTCCGCAGGGCACGCTGTTCGGCCGCAACGCGACAGGCGGCCTCGTTCATTTCGTGCCGAAGAAGCCGGGCGACGAGCCAGACGGCTATCTAGACATGACCTATGGCCGCTTCAACCATGTGCGCGTCGAGGGCGCGATCGGCATTCCGCTGAGCGAGAAGGTGCAGTTTCGTCTGTCGGGCCTCTACAATCGGTTCGACCCGATCCTGAAGAATATTTATTCCGCAGGCCTCGGCACGCCGCTCGGATCGACCCCGCCACGACCCGACTATGGCGAGGATCTGTGGAACGACGACACGCTGGCGGTGCGCGGACAGATCCAGTTCAAGCCGACCGAGGATCTGACGATCCGCCTGACCGGCTCGGTCGCCCGCACGCGGTTCGGCGAGAACCCCTATAACGCGGTGTCGACCATCGCCGTCTATGACGACCAGCAACGCCTGGTGAACGTCCTCTTCGCCGATGCGAACGAGACACGCATCGCCATCGGCCCCAATGGCGAGAATGTCGCGCTGGGCGGCTTGCCGACGACCGCTACCCGCCCGTCCCCTGGGGGCGACCTGTTCGGGTTCGTCGCGCCAAGCGCTAGGAGCCTCAATATCTCGAAGGACTGGGCGCTCGACGACCTCAATCATATGACCAGCTATGACAGCGCTCTGCATATCGCCTATGATTTCGGCGGCGCGGAATTGGTCGCGATCAGCAACTATCGCCGCTTCGACAAGTTCAACGGCACCGACGTCGATGCCGGCGCCGAGAATCTGATCAACTTCATCTCGGACAGCCTGCAAAAGAGCTTTTCACAGGAAGTCCGGCTTTCGGGCGGACGGGAGGGCCTGCGCTGGGTGACCGGCGCCTATTATCTCCATATCAACTCCCATGTGAACAATGGCTTCGCCGCCCCGAGCAACTCGATTTTCGCTGCCAGCTTTCCGGGCTTCGAGGCGTCCGGGATCGATCTGGTCAACGACATCGTGCTGAAGACGAATTCCTACTCCGCCTTCGCGAACGTCGAATATGAATTCGTGCCGCAATGGACGTTCGTCCTTGGCGGTCGCCTGATCCATGAGAAGCAGAACTATGCCTTCTCGTCGCTGGCGTACAACAACGTCAACGACTATGCGTTCGACATCACGGGTTCCCCCCTCTTTCCCCTGCAAACTCCATTCTCGGATCGGCGCAGCAAGACGATGTGGGCCGGCAAGGCGCAGATCGAATATCGCCCCAACCGCGACACGTTGCTCTATTTCGGTGTCAACCGCGGCGTGAAGGGTGGCGCCTATAATGCCGCTCTGCCCGACGGCACGGTGCTGACGCCGGGCCAGATTCCCTACAAGCCGGAAACCCTGATGTCCTATGAGGGCGGCTTCAAACTGACCCTTGCCCAGAACAGGCTGACGCTGAACGGCTCCGTCTATTATTACGATTATAGGGACTATCAGGCGTTCACCTTCGCGAATGTCTCGGGAATCGTGAGCAACAATGATGCCCGCACCTATGGCGCGGAACTCTCGCTCAACGCGCGCCCGATCGAGGGCATGCATCTTGGGCTCGGCATCTCCGTTCTCGACGCCAAAGTGAAGGACATGTCGATCGCGCCGGGCCTCACGCGCGACGTCAAGCCGACCTTCACGCCGACCACGCAGGTCGCCGGACAGATCGCCTATACGATCCCCGCCGACGTCGGCGGCGGCGCCGTCAGCATCGGCGGTGACGCCAGTTGGCGTTCGAAGGTCTACGGCAATATCCGCAATTTCGACGCGGACACGATCAAAAGCTACTTTCTCGCCAATGCGCATATCTACTGGCTGAGCGACGACAGCCATTACAGGATCGGCGTCGGCGTCGATAACATCTTCGACAAGCGGTATCGCACGGTGACCTACAATCTGGCGACTCTGTGCGGATGCAATGAAGAAAGCTACGGTACGCCGCGCTGGTGGAATCTCAAATTCGCCTACACCTACTGAAGGGGAGCAGCGTGAAGCGCCTGAAAATGATCCTGCCGGTGCCGCTTCCCGCTGAGGCGATCGCCAACTTCGCCGCGCAGATTCCGGCATCGCTGCGTCGGCCGGACATACAGATAGACTTTGCCGGATGCCGGTCCGGGGCGGCATGGCTGGACAGCGACTATGAAACGACGCTCGCCGATGCCTTCGTGCTCGATGCGGGATGCCGGGCGGAGGAAGAAGGCTATTCGGCCATATGCAGCTTCTCGATGAGCGACAGCGGCGTTGCCGCCCTGCGATCCCGTCTTTCCATTCCTGTGATCGGTTCGGCTCAATCCGCGTTCGCACTGGCCACCCAGATCGGCCATCGCTTCTCGGTGGTCACGATGTGGGCGCCCTGGGCGCAGATGGTGCGCGAGAAGATCGCCAGATACGGCCTGTCCTCGCGCTTCGCCTCGGTGCGGCACATCGACGTCGAACCGAACACCAAGGAATTGCTGGCCGGCAAGGAGGAGATCGTCTTCGCCAGGCTGGAGCAGCAGGCCCGCGCCGCTATCGAAGAGGACGGGGCCGACGTGATCGTGCTTGGCTCCACCACCATGTATCAATCGCACAGCCATCTCGTGTCGGTTCTCCCATGCCCTGTCGTCAATCCGGGTGTCGCCGCGTATAAGGCGTGCGAGACGATGCTCGATATCGGCATCAGCCATAGCAAGCTCGCATGGCCGTCTCCCGGCGTCGTCAATGACGGGCTGTTCGCCCCCATTCCTCCGCTGTTTGACACCTGATCGGCTGCGGGCAGGGCCTGACCCTCGGGTCGATGGTCACAAAAATCTGGATCGGATCAGGGTTGCGCTCGCTGACGGTTCGGTCCGGGTGGAAGCCCTATCGCGGACAGGCACTGAATCAGAAGCGCGACAGCGCGTCCCCATGCATGATCGCCCAAGTCCGGAAGTCCTGCATCGATCCGACGAGCGCCTGGCCCTCATCCGGGGAGGCGAGCGTCCTTGCGGACGCGAACCACCGGAACAATCCCTCGCCCTGTGGCCAGGCCTGCGCCAATTGCTCGACAGGAAGGGACACGGCTTTGACCGGCGCGCCCAGCTGCTCGGTGAGGGTTCGGGCGATATCGCGAAAGGAGATATTGTCACCGACAAGTTCATATGTCTGCCCGACATGCTTGTCCGGATCCGTGGCGACCGCAACCGCGGCGCGGCCGACATCCTCCACCGCGATCAGGTCGAGTAGGCAATCGGCCGGCAGGGGAAAAACGAGCTCATATCCTTCGTTCGTTCGACGCACGGGAAACCGTTCGAGGAAAATGTCCATGAATATGCCGGGTCGGCTTATGGTTGCGGAGATACCCAGTTCCGCGATCCGCTCCTCGATCGCACGCTTTGAACCAAAGCCCAATACGCCGCGCGCTTCGCGAACCATGGCGGACTGGTAGATGAAATGTGGTGTCGCAACCTCCGCCACCGCGTCGCAGACGTTGATGCCTTGCACCGCCTGGCCGACATCCCACCGATTGGTCAGGGACGGCCCCGAGAGGTAGACGACTGCCGAGCCTTCGATCGCCTGTCGGATGCTGGCCCGCTCATCGAGGTCGGCATAGACCGGCACGATCCCCGACGCTGCAAGCGCACGGGCCTGTTCGCTTTCCGTGTCGCGCGTGGCGGCCTGAACCGTCCACCCCGCCTTCGCGAAAGAGCGGGCGACCGCGCCGCCGGCAAGACCCGTCGCGCCGAACACGGTGACCAGAGACGCTGTCATTTCCGACTTCCTTTCTGATGTTCCGGCCAAATGGTTCATATGCCCCTTGATGGTCCTGAAGCCCCTGCGCGCCGGCCGTTGATGCACAGGCCGCAGGCAACGGGGTCGTGTCGCTCCGCCTGGCGCAACCGCCTTTCCGGCTTTCCCAGGGCGCTTGACTAGGCCGGTCGCAATCCGCGGGCGTCGAGGAGCGGCAGTACCGTGTCGCGGAAATAAGGGAATTCGGCGACATAATCGACGAACGACAAGGTTGTGCCACCGAACCCGGCCTCATGGATCGCGCAGATGCCATCGGCGACCTGCTCCGGCGTGCCGATCAGCGGATAGCCGCCATGACCGACGGCAAAGCGGTTGCGGATCAGCGTCAGCAGATCGTGGGGAAAGGACTGCGCGTGCGCAAACTGCATCTCGATGACGCGATCGAGCGTGTAGTCGTCGCGATGCTCATAGCCGAAATACTGGACATAGTCCTCCGCCTCCTTCGTTGTCGGGCGGCACACCACATGCGAAAATGTCAGGACATCGACCGATCGGCCCGCGGTGTTGGCGAGCGCCTTCAACTCGGCGATCTCCTCCTTCGAGCGATCCAGATCGATGGCGGGCGTGAAGAGGAAATCGGCGTTCCGGGTGGCGAACTGGCGACCGATCCCGGAGCCTGCGGCATTCAGGACCGGGGGTGGTCCGTCAAACGGCAGTGGCGACCCATGGACGGCCTTGAGCGTGAAGAACTCGCCATCGAAATCGAACGGGTCCTCGCTCGTCCACAGGCGTCGAACGATCTCGAACCATTCCTGCGCATAGGCGTAGCGCACCGCATGATCGTCCGGCAGGCTCAGGCCGAGCGCCTCGAACTCCGGCTTGTTCCAGCCCGCGACGATATTGATACCTGAGCGGCCGTGACCGATTTGGTCGATCGTCGCCATTTGCTTGGCGAGCACGACCGGATTGAACGCGGCCGCGTGGACCGTCGCGATGACGCTTATGTTCTGGGTGGCCGCAAGGAGCCCGGCGGCCCAGGTCAGGGTTTCGAGGACCTCGCCATGAAAGCCGCTCTCGCCGCCCCAGCCGATCCAGCGCGCCACCGGCAGCATGAAATCCATGCCCGCCGCATCCAGCATGCGCGCCAGAGCCAGATTATTGTCCCAGCTCGCGCGCCATTTCTCAGGCACCGTCGTAATCGACATGCCGCCCGAGCAATTGGAAGAGAATGTTCCAAGCTTGAACCGTTTAGATCCTGTCATGCGATTGGGTGGATAGCCCATCCGTTTCCCCCGTTCTGGTCTACCGGCATGCTATCCGTCATTGCCGGATCACACTATCCTCCCACTGCGAACCTGAGCCTTCGTTTGCATCAATGTCCGGGCGCCCGATGTGCTTACCATCGACGCGGGACAAGATCTTATCCCGTCGCTGCACATAATCTCACGATTCCGCAGCATAATGGCGGGCTATCGCGGCTCGCGTACAATTGCTCTTCCCTGTTGGCTGCCCGCTGGCAATCCTTGGCGGATCGTAGCCTGCAGGAATTCCAACCATGTCCGAAGCCAAGCCTGTTGTCGAAGTCTTCGAATATAGCGGTGGTATCGTCGGTCCTGGAATGGCGCCAGCCGGAACCGTGCAGGACGGCGGCACCATTCGCAGCGGAACCCCGCCGGGATGCTGGGGGCCGATGATCACGCCCAAATTCCAGGGCGGCCATGAAGTGACCCGGCCGGTGCTGGTCGAGGGCGCAGAGATCGGTGACGCGATCGCGATCAAGCTCAGGACAGTCCGCGTGACATCCCAGGCCACTTCGTCGGGGGTCATGCAATTTGTCGAGGGGCGCTATCTGGGCGATCCCTTCGTCGCCAAGCAATGCTCGGCTTGCGGCGCGATCGCTCCACCGAGCCGTGTCGAGGGCATCGGCGACGAGGCGGTGCGCTGCGACAAATGCGGCGCGGAGGTCAGCGCCTTCCGCTTCTCGAACGGTTATGTGATCGTACTCGACCGTGACAACGCGGTCTCGCTCACCGTCGACAAGGACATCGCCGAGGGGATCGCGGGCGACGCCGAGATCATGGCCGCGCTCCCGGACCTTTCCAGCCAGCACTCGATCCTTTCGCTCGCCCGCGCCGACATCGCCGGGCTGACCGCGCGGATGCGTCCATTCTTGGGCAATATCGGCACCAGCCCCTCGTGTGACCTGCCGGATTCGCACAATGCCGGC
This sequence comes from Sphingobium terrigena, assembly GCF_003591655.1. Classification (GTDB taxonomy): domain Bacteria; phylum Pseudomonadota; class Alphaproteobacteria; order Sphingomonadales; family Sphingomonadaceae; genus Sphingobium; species Sphingobium terrigena. The sequence continues at coordinate 174,632 of NZ_QVRA01000005.1, read as the reverse complement.
GATTTCGGCTCCTTTCTGGTCGGCGCGCCGCACGATTACGCCATGACGCAGGAGGAACTCGAACAGCACAAGACCGATGGGCATATGGACACGAACTCGGTCCGGCAGGGCGCGGTCCTGATCTGCCCGGTGAAGATTCCCGGCGGCGGCATCTACATGGGCGACATGCATGCCCAGCAGGGCAATGGAGAGATTGCCGGCCACGCGACCGACGTCTCGGGAGAGGTCGAGCTGGAAGTCGAGGTCATCAAGGGCCTTGCAATCGATGGTCCCATCCTTCTCCAGGTGCCGGAGGATCTGCCGCTGCTCGCCCAGCCGCTGACCGCGAAGGAACGCGGCGCCGTGGAAGCGCTGGCCGCGCGCTACGGCCAGAAGACGATCGAGGACAACGGGCCGATCACCTTCATCGGCTCGGGAGTCACCCTCAACGATGCGACGAAGAACGGGCTTGAACGTGCCGCGAAAGTTACCGGGCTACCCTATGACGAGATTCTCAACCGGGCGACGATCGCTGGATCGATCGAAATCAGCCGGCTGCCTGGCGTCGTGCGCGTAACCTTCCTTTGTCCCAGGGCGATCCTGCAGCGGATGGGCATCGCCCACCTGGTCGACGCGCAATATGGCAATCCATAGCATATGCCTGGAGCGGCAACATCTGACAGTACCGCTCAATTGCATTTTCGCATGGCGGACCAGCGTCACCGTCCAAACACCATAACAGGCCGGACCAGGAGCTTGTTGACCCGGACGTGCAATTCATCCTTGATTAGGTTCAGCGCTTACGAGACACTGCTAGGCTTAGCGCCGATCGTTGGATCGCGCAGCTTCATGGCAGAACAGCACATCTTTCTCAGAGGGGATTGCCTGACACGGTCTTCATCCAGGCGGGCACGGGCTTCGCCTTTGGCATGGGAGGCGGCGATATGATGCTCTTGCAAGAAGGTTGTGCATCGAACGTCGATGCGTGGAACGGTAATGCCTTGCCGCTCGAGGAATGTGCAAAGCTTGTCACGACGGACATCGACGCGGTGCATGCGCATATGAGTTCGGTCTTCTGCCGTCACCATCTGCACATTGAAGGCGGGGTGCCGCCGATCCTGTTCCGGCATCACCAGACGTCGCTGCGGTCCCTGACCTTCAATGCGACAGACTATGGAAATCCCTATGGTCGGATCGTCGTCGGTATCCCGCCGATGGAGCATATCTACCTCGTGCAATTCTCCCTCTCGGGACTGGCCGCGATCACCCAGGGCGACCAGACCCACCTGCTGCGGCCAGGCGAAATGTGCGTGCTGGGCTCGGACTCGCGCATCCGCCAGACCTTTGCCGAGGGCTATCGTCACTTCACCGTCAAAATCCCGAAGAGCGATCTGCAGGCGCTGCTGGTCCGGGAACTCGGCTTTCGGCCCGGCGAGCTCATATTTTCGCCGCGTCCGGTGCCTGTCGAGGGTATTGCAGCGACGTTCACCAATATGGTCCGGCTGGTCTGCGACGATCTCAATCGCGGTCTGCCCGGCTATGACCATCCGCGCGTGGGCGAAGCGATCGAGGACACACTCAAACGCCTGCTGCTCGCGGCGGTGCCGCACAACCATAGTGATCTGTTCGACGGGCCAACTCCAGGCCCGGCGCCCTATTATGTCCGCCGTGTCGAGGAATATGTGCGCGCCCATGCCGAGGACCCGATCAGCCTCACCGATCTGATCGATGTGTCGGGCGTCAGCGCCCGCTCGCTTCACACGGGCTTTCGCCGCTTTCGCGACGCCACGCCGATGGGCTATCTCAAGAACTACCGCCTTGCCCGCGCCCGCGCCGCGCTACGGGGCGGGGCGGAGAGCGGCCTGTCGGTGACACAGGTCGCGCTCAATTGCGGCTTCACGCATCTGAGTAAGTTCGCGCACGACTATTATGAACGCTATGGCGAGCGGCCGTCGGAGACACTCCGTTCGGCCTGACGCGATCAGGAGATCAGGACAATCTCGCCATCGCACTCCTGGACCCGATAGGTTCCTATGGCGACGGAACAGGGTGCGCCGGTCGCCTCACCGGTACGGATGTCGAAGCGGCCCATATGATAGGGGCAGACGATCTCCCCATTCTCGATGAAACCGTCGGCGAGCGATGCGTCCCCATGGCTGCACAGATCGTCGGTCGCGAAAACGTCTCCCTCCAGCCGGTAGACCGCGAGCATACGGCCATCGCCAAGATCGACCTGGATCACCTCGCCTTCGGGCAGGTCGCCCGAAGCGCACAGCCGTTCCCTCATCCCTCCGCCCGCTTTTTGAAGAACAAGGCAGGCGCGATTTCGCCCTGGACCCGGATGTGCAGCACCACGCTCCGCAACTTCCATCCGTCCTCCGTCAGGGTGACCGTCCCGTCGTACCAGCCGCCCAGCCATTGATCCTGCGGGCCTGCCTCGGCCTGCATCGTGCACAGTTCCCAGAGATACCATTGGCAGGTCCCACTCCGTCCGTCCGTCGCGATCGCGATCACCGGGGCGACCATGAAATGGATCGACCAGAGAACTTTCTCGGCCGCGATTGCCGCGAGGCCCTCTGCGATCGCCTCGCGTCCCCGCAGCACCCCGAAGCCGTCGGCCGACCAGCTCGCGTCCGCCGCAAAAAGCCGTCCCATGATCGCCGGATCATTGCGCCGGTCCGCGCCAAGCGCATAGCGCGCGACTAGGTCGGTGATTTCCGCGCGCGCCTCTAGCAGCGCGAGCCGCTCCTCGACCGTCGCGCTCATGATCTGGACGCGGCAGGCGGCAGGCCGAGCGCGGTGTCCTGGGCGCCGTGGGCGGCGACGAAGCGCGACTCCTCGAACGCGAAGGGAACACCGGGCGATCCGCCGTAGAGCTCGATGTGCGGCGCGACTTCGGTAAGCGAGAGGGCAAGGTGATACAGAGGGTGGAGATCCTCGGGCAGCCCGCCAAGGGGATAACCATCCATGACCTCCAGTATCGCTCCGATCCGGGGCAGGATGGCGTCGTAGAAGGCTTGCAGTTGCTCGCGGCTGGCCTGCAGGCGATGCGCCTGCCGCTCGTCCGCGCTGGGCAATGCCCAATCGAGATAGGGAGCCAGATCGGCGAACGCGCCGGGCAACGACTTCATTGTCATTCCGCGCCGCCCCTTACGCGTTGACAAAGCGATCGACGATCACGGCGCCATGGCGGATCAGTATCTCGTCATCCTGCAGATGCTGGAAGAGCTTCGCACGCGACTGCATCGCCCGCTGTGTGTCCTCCATCGTGGCCGTGTCTTCGAGCCAGGCATTGCGCTGCAGCGTCATCGCATGCTCGGTCGCCCAGCGCTCGCTGCAGGTTTTAGGCGCCTTCACATAGTAGCGGCCCTCCCACAATGTCCTGTTGTGTGCCATCGGCCAGAACTGGTGCGTGAACCAGATTCCCTCGGAGACATGGATCAGGGTGTTCGGAAAGAGCACGCTCAGTTCGAAGGCGAAGTCGCCGCGCTTGTCCGGGTTGATCGATGGTGGAAGCATCGTCTCGGCGCTCCGGGAGACGAGCGAAGCCCGCGCCAGGCCGTTTGCGATCGCGGCGATCGGCGTGGGTTTCGCACCGAGCGTCAGGCAGACCGCGCAGCTGCGATGCGGTCCCATCAGCTTGACGTTCTGCAACCCCGTCGAGAAGACGTTCGGGAACGATCCGGCGTGGATCGTATCGACGTGATAGGCTTCGGCGAAGGCATCGTGCGCGACCTTCCAGTTGCAGTCGAGATAGGTGCGGTAGGTGAAGCCGTAGTCGAGCGCCTCGAACGGATAACCGGCGAAATGCCGGGCGTAGTCGCCGAGATAGTCGAGCAGGCTGGTCTCGGGTTCCGCCGCGACATTGACGAAGATGAACCCTTCCCAGCTGTCGCAATGGACGGGCGCCAGGCCGTTGTCTGCCTTCGAGAAGCAGTCGTAGAAGCGCTTCTCGCTCGGCACCTGTTTCAGCCGGCCTTCCGCATCATAGACCCAACCATGGAAGCGGCAGGTGACGATCGCGGCCTTTCCTCCGCCGAACGTCTCCTCGTCCGTCTCGGTCACCACCGTATTGCCGCGGTGCGCGCAGGCGTTATGGAAGGCGCGGATTTGGCCGTCCTTGCCGCGTATCAGAATGACCGACGTGTCCGCCGCCGCGAGTTTCTTGACCTTATAGTCTCCCGCCTTCGGAATCTCGTCGGCGCGTCCGACACAGAGCCAGGTCTTGCGGAAGATCTTCTCCTTCTCGCGCTCATACCATTGGGATGAAATATAGGGCTCGGTGGAGATTGGGCCGGTGCCAAGCTCCGGATATTGCTCAAGCCAGCGATGTGCGTCTTCGGACATTGCCCACTCCCATTGCTATGGACCGGCGCATGCGGTTGCCATGCGGACCCGACCTGTCGCATTCGATGTCCATCATTTTTGACGATGCACGGCGAATGGGACTAGCCCCGGCCGGTGAAGGATTAGCCTTCAAGTGCAGAAATCCGACTGCCGCCGCAGGCCAACATCACCGTAGGGAACGAACGTAGGCCAGCCGTGAAGCCCAAATCCTCTTTGAAGATGGGCTAGGGTCAAAACCCAATTAATATCTTGATTATATTATCTGATTCTGATTCGATATGGCCGTGGGAGCTAAGGAGACGGCTGATGTCGGATTTGTATTGGCTGGGCGATGAAGTCTGGGCGGTGATCGAGCCGCATCTTCCCCATGGCGAGCCTGGTGCGCGGCGGGTGGATGACCGCCGGGTGATCTCGGGCATCCTGCATATCCTGAAATCCGGTTGCCGCTGGCGCGATGCGCCTCCCGAGTACGGACCGCGCACCACGCTGTACAACCGCTACAATCGATGGGCCCTGCGTGGCATCTGGCGCCGGCTATTCGAGCAGGTGGCGGGTACCGGAGGCGTCCCGGATGAACTCGCGATCGACGCCACCCACGTCAAAGTCCATCGCTCCGCAGGCGGAGGAAAAAGGGGGAAACGACTGAGGCGATCGGCCGCTCGCGCGGTGGGCGGACGAGCAAGATCCACGCGCTGGCTGACACTATCGGCAGACCCGTCGCCTTCATCCTGACGCCCGGCAACACTGCCGACAATAGCGTCGCCCCGGCGCTGCTCGCCACCGTCAAGCCGCCACGCCGCCTGCTCGGCGACAAGGCCTATGACACCGATACAATCAGGCAGCTTCTCGCTCAGCAACAGGTCGAGGCGGTCATCCCATCCAGCGCTCGCCGCACCGGCCAATCCCCTTCGACCGCATCGCCTACAAACGTCGCAACCGCATCGAACGCATGTTCTGCCGCATCAAGGACTGGCGACGCATCGCCACAAGATACGACCGACGCGCCGATAACTTCCTCGCCGCCTTCTGGTGCTGAATGAGTCGTGACCCCTAAGCTAAAATTGCGCATGGCGTGATGCGGATTTCGAGGTGAACTCATCAATGACGCGAGCAGGTCAAGTTTCGCAGGAGAGGTCGGTAGAGTTAGCCGTTCACGGCTCGCCTACCCCATCGGCGATCGCCTCCTTAACCTCCTCGCTTGCTTCGATCATGGCCGCGACCAAAGTGTCCTCAGTATACCGTAGATAGGAACGCCAGAGACCTTCAGCCAAATCGCCGTCACCCACAGCAATCGCGTCGCGTATCTGGATCTGTCGCTTCACGATTTCATGCCGCAGTTGCATGTCCTTGAGCGTCGATGCGCGAATGAAATTGAGGTGGTTTGCGAACTGGCTGATCAAGTCGCGGAGGGGAATGTTCGAGATGGCCCCGAAAACAGCCGAGCGAAAGATCTCATTTGCCTGGGCGAACTGGCCGGGATTGGGATCGGATGCTGCCAGCTTTTCGCCTTCAATACCTCGGTTGATTTCATCTATATTCTCTGGGCCGTACTCCGCTGCCGCCATTCGGACGGCAGGCGGTTCGAGCAACATGCGTACTGCGATGATTTGCCGAACCTCCTCCTCCGTGGGCGAGGGCACAATATAACCGCCGCCCGGTCGGGACCGCAGCAGCCCCTGCTCGGTAAGCTGATTGAGCGCTTCCCGAGCCGGCGTTCTCGACACTTCAAGGCGTTCGGCCAGAACCTGCTCGGTCAAGCGATCACCGGGTGCAAATTGCCCGCTGCGCAGTTCATCGAGCAAAATACCCACTACCTGTTCCCGCAGCGTTGCCGATTTCCTTGCAACGGTGGCCACATTCCTTCTCCTATTGTTCCCGGTCAAGGGCGGCTCGTATACCGAATACGAGCGGCAATCAATCGCCACCGATCTCGATGAGCTTTGGCGGGGGCTGGAGGAAGGCGATGGACATCGTATTAAACTTGTCTGATTGCTCGTGCTGGGGCCAGTGCCCGCACGCGTCGAACAGTTCAAGCTGTGACCCAGGAATGGCGGCATTCATCGCAGTTGCCTCGGGCACATCGCCGAACGGATTGTTGCGGCCCCAGACAATGAGCGTCGGTGCCGCGATGCGGGCGAGGTCGGCGGAGCGCAGGATGTTACGCAGGCGTATCTCTAACTCCTGAAGGGCTAACAGGCGGTCAATATTCGCCACGAAATCCGGTTCATGATAGATTCTGTGTCGTACCTCGACGAGTTCCTCCGTCGCATCCGCGGCCTCGTGCATGAGCAAGCGTAACCGGCCTCGCGTAAGCTCGATGTCGTCCGTCAGCACTGCGCGCCGCGTGCTCTCCTTAATGCGCTTCATGACCTCGGGGTCCGCCTTGGTACCCCCTGCTGCCACCAGTTGGAGACTTACTACTCGTTCAGGATGATGGATGGCGATCCAGCCGCTAACCCAGCCACCAAGCGATTCGCCGATGAAATGTGCGCGTTCGATGCCCTGCGCATCGAGATAGTCCAGTATGTGCCGGGCATAGTCGGGAATCTCCCTGCTGGCGTTCGGCTTGTCTGTATATCCATGCCCCAACATGTCGATTGCGTGGCATCGAAAGCCCGCCTCGACATGAGGGACAATGTTACGGCTGAATGCCTCAAGATGGCCGCTTGTGCCGTGGAGCATGATCACGTCGTCACCCTTGCCTGCAATCAGCGCTCTGGTGCGGACGCTGGCGGCGCTGACAAAGCTCAGGGAAAACTCGATACCGATGAGGTCGGTCCATATCGTCATGAAGATGCTCCATTGGCTATGATGGCCACCGCCATGCCGGTGAGCCATTCCGGCATGGGAGAATAGGCGAGTGTTTGACTGGGTTTATGTGCCATGACTGCCGCCATGGTCAGCCAGGCTCGAATTTCGGCGGCGCCATTGCCGGCCACGCGAACAAGAGCCTCATCATCGAGAGCCTCGACGAACGCAGCAGATCTTCCGTCTTCAAGGGCACTGAGAAACGACCGATCGAATTCCTCATTCAGGGTGGCTGGCGCACCGGTCACGATCACGCGGCGGCGGCTCTCAAAATCCCGCCAGCGACCGCGCCCCTCGCGCCAGGAGTCGACAAGGAAGCGATCATCGTCGCTTTTGGGCAAGCGCCAGTCGGGGAACGGCAGGGTATGAGACAGGCCACCGGTGCCGATGACGGCCACCCGTTCGAGATCGCTCGATAATATTGCATCACGCAGCTTCACGCCGAAGGAGAGGGCGCGCGTGAGGGATGGCAGCGGAGGCGCGAAACAATTGATGACGATCGGCACGATCGGGACTGAGAGATCTTCTATCAGCCACTGATAGGCATGGCTGATGCCATGATCGACCGTGAGGCGGGTCGAGAAGGCGATGTCGAAATCCCGCGCAACCAGGAAATCGCAGATGTGTCGGGCCAGGGCCGGGGCGGAGGGCAGGCTTCCAGCGGGCGTGCCATGTTCACCACCGGAAAGAACCTCGTCCACGCCGATGGTGAAAGCCGGCATCAGGTCGAGCCAGAAGCCGCGAAAGTGGTTGGAACCGACGATGATGACGGCTTCCGGTTCAGCGACAGCAAGCCGCCTTGCCGCCTCGCGCAGTGCATCACGGAACCGATGGGCTCGATCGAGATGGTCGACCACTTCCCAGGCTGTGTTCATGAGCGTTGTGTGCGACGCGCCGATCCCCAGGACGATCTCAGCCATCCCTCCCTCCGTCCGACGGGCGATTGCAGGTCGCGAGCGCACTGTGGACCAGGAGGCGGGTCAATCGCTCCATATGCGGCAAGTAGGCAGCGTTCATACCCAGCTGAAAATCGAGATCATCAAGCGGCGCCTTGGGCAGCCCGACCCGCGCTGTCGGCACGCCGTGCGCGCGCAGGATGTTCGCGTCGGTCGCGCCCGAAAGTCCGGGTATGGCCGTGTGAACCCCGCCTTCCAGTTCCTCCCATCCTGCTATGGTGGAACGGATGATCCAGTTGTCTTCCGGCGTGGACGTGCCCGGTATGGCGAGAAGCCTGCGCCAGGAAAGGTCGACGCTATCAGATGCTGACAATTCATCGAGGAACAGGCCGATCGCTTCGTCCGCCTCAGCTGGAATCGTGCGCGGATTCAGGCGCAGATCGAAGCGGATGCGGCATTCCGCAGGTGTGAATGCTGCCGTTCGCGAAGCTCCGCCTTCGATGAAGGAGACCACGCCTTGCGGTGCGACGAGGCCAGAACGGTTCCGCTCGGTCCAGAGCGGGAACCATTGTTCAAGCGCCCGGACCACGCGGCCCATATGGTCGATCGCATTCGCATAGGGCAGCAAATGCCGGCTGCCGACATAGGTGTGCGTACCCCGCACCCGGACTTCATACCAGGCGAGGCCGACCTCCTCCCAGGACACAGCCCAGCCGGTCTTGGCAATGATCGCATAATCGGGGCGTGGACCAGCTGCCAGCATATGCGCGCAGCCCACGCCATGGCCGGTGTCTTTAACCTTGCTACTGCGGCTGTCGGTCGGCATGCCGCCCGCGCCAAATCCTAGACGGAGTTGCCCCGCTAGGGGTGCCTTCGCGCGGACCAATGCTTCCGCCGCCATCACTATGCAGGCCGCGTGCCCCTTCGGGTTCTGGGCACCAAGTCCGAACAACGTATCGTTCTCTCGCCATGCGTTCGCCCGCATGTCGGCCCGCAGCGCGTTGCCCGCCCAGGGCAGATCCTCCTCGGCATCGTTCGACGTGACGGTGTCGATCGGGCTGTAGAGCAACAGGGAAGCGCCGCCGCCCGATCCACCCAGCCAGCCGACGGCGTTGGATTGCTCCGCCTGCAGCCGCTGCTCGCACGCTTCAATGCCGAGGCCACCCAGATGCGCGGCGATGCGCCGGGCGAGCGGCGCTTCCCCGCCAGTGGGCGAAGGCGTGTCGACAAGCATGGCCAATATATCGGCGAGTCGGTCGCGACTGATATGCGAACAGGCCTGCTCGAAAGATCGGCGCAAGGAGGGCGGCAGACTCAAGGACGGCGGTCCCGATCGGGCGCGCCGACCCATGTTCCGCTGGCGCAGATCAACAGCCAATAGACGAATTTTCGCTTCAGCCAGGCCATCAGTCCTGCTCGTCGGGCTGATCGAGAAAGGACCGGACGATGAGGTAATAGTGCTCGGGTCTTTCCTCCTGGAGGTGATGCGAGCAGGCGTCCAATATGTGAAGCTGCCCGCGCTGGACCATGCGCGAGAGCATCAGCGGGTAATCGGGCTGAAGGAAGGCGTCGTTCATTCCCCAGCAGAACAATGTCGGACACTTCACCTGGGTTAGTTCCGCAGCCAGATCCTGCCATTCGCCACGAGGGCTGTCGGATCGGGCGGCAAGTGCCATCTCACCGGGATCCAGGCTCTGACGATAGCGCATCTCTACCGTCTCCGGCGGAAGCAGATCAGCGTCGTACCACTCCAGCCGCGCGATAAGTTGGCGCATCTTCTCGAGCGTCGGCCCTTCGCCGCCATAATAGATGTCGCGCGCGTTGCGACCGCGCCGTCCGCCTTCCGGCAGCGGAGCCAGCGGGCCATAGAAGACCGGCATCGATCCGGTGATCGTGAGAGAACGCACCCGGTCAGGATATTGTGCTGCCAGGCACAGGGCTATCGTCCCACCCCATGAATTGCAGATGAAGTCGGCGCGCGCGATGTTCAGAACATCGAGCAGCCCGATGATGGAGCAGGCATGAAAGGTCCACATCGGGCCGAAGATCGGCGCCTTGTCAGACCTGCCATATTGCAGCAGGTCGGGAAGGATGCACCAACGATCCCGGGCGAAAAGCGGCGCAACGACACCGAAGTCTGACCAGGCGGTGCAGCCCGGACCACCACCATGGAGAAAGATCGTGGGCGGCCCATCTCCGATTTCCACAAGATGATAGGTCCGGCCATCTACCTGCAAAAGGCGACCTGCGGGCGCGGGCGTGGGTGCGAGTTGCATCATGCCTCTCCCCGGTCGGAAACGGTGGGGTTCGCCGGTTGCGCAGACGCCTTGCCGCAACCGGGGTCGACTTCAGAAAACAGGCGGCGCCACTCGATGACCGAAACGTCCGGCCGATAGAGGCGCTCGGGCGGGGCGTCGGTCTCCGCGACCATCCAGTGGTCCTGGCCGGAGAACTGCCCGTGAAAGAGCCAGCGGATGACCGTGAGATAGTGAAGATAGAATCCCAGCCGGGCGAGGCCTCGCTTGAACTGCACCATCAAGCCGACATAACGGGTGCGATTCTCATCGACGGGCACGTAAAACTCATAGTGGATGAACTGCGGATAGGCGATGCGCAGCACGCCTGGCAGCGACAAGGATGCGAAGCCCTTGAGCGGAAGCGACGCGATATAGGGATCGTTGTGCGCCGAACCACCGGTGTTGCCAAGCATTCTCCCTTCCATTTGTCGTGGCTTGAGCTTCCACCAGCGCATGTTAGTCCATCGGCCGAGACCCGGAAAATCGGCTTCCCAGTGCCGCTCGTCCTCCACGCGGTACAGCCAGCGACCGTCGCGCTCTATGTGAATCTTGTTCCAGGTCGGCATGACCTTGAAGATGCGCCATAGCGCCGTGCGGTGCAGATATTTGGCGTGCCCTTCGTCAAAACCGTTTTCGGCGTAGAGACGCCAGTTGCCTTCGCGCTCTTCGATACGACCGCCGACGGCAAACGGCGGCGGCGCGACCAGTTCTTCCGGCAACTGATCGTCCAGGGGATGCGGGGGGCGATCTCCGACGAATATCCAGACGAGCCCAAGCCGATCTTCCGCGGGATAGGTGCGCACCGCCACAGCACCGCACATGCGTGAGTCCGGACCATCAGTGATCGCCGCCACCATCTCGCCGTCGGACAGGCGATAGGTCCAGCCATGATAGGGGCAGCTCAAAGTGTCGGGAAACTGCTGGCTGCCCTGTGAGAGCCTGACGCCGCGATGCGGGCATCTGTCCTGCAGCGCATGGGGCTTGCCAGCCCGCGAGCGCATCAGGACAATGTTGAGGCCGCACACTTGCACGGCCAGCGGCTTCCTGCCCAGCCGGTCGGACCAGGCCACGGGATACCAGTAATTCTGCAACCCTCCGGCTGCAGCCTGATATTGCGGCCAGGAATCCCAGTTTCGGCCCGAAGCGAATTTCCGTGCCTCCTTGCGGCGCGCGGTGTCGGCATCGCTCATGCAGATCTCTTATCCTTGCTCGTTCTCATATATGTATACCGAATACCTAAATAGGACCAGAAGGCCGCTCAATTCACAATAGCCAGCCGCTGGTCGTCTTGACACGGGTCGAATCCGGTATACGGTGCACCATATTGCTCAAGGAGGGCTATGACCAGCGAAAAGAAGGGGGACTTCGGGATGATGAGACATTTTGCGCCTCATATGTGGCGAGGGTTACCTGAACGGTCGGACCGACAAGTCCGTGAATGCGGAAAGATCACCCGCAGGCTGTCCGACGCCACCGCACAGGCAGCGCTTGCAGTCATGATCTTCGGCAGCGCTCAATCCGCGACGGCACAGACGTCCAGCGATCAGAGCGGCAGCGATGGAGAAATCGTTGTTACCGCCCAGCGCCGGGAACAGAGCATTCAGGATGTCGGTATCGCGATCACGGCGTTCAGCGGCCAGCAGTTGAGGGAAATGGGGGCAGGCTCATCGATCGACATTGCGAGGCTGACACCGGGCCTCTCCATTTCGAGCACCTCCGGCGGACAAAACTCGCAATTCTCTATCCGTGGTGTTGTGCAGAACGACTTCGGCGACTTCATCGAGGGTCCGGTCGCAGCCTATGTCGACGACACCTATATTCCCAATCTCAACGGCCAGTTGTTCGGCACCTTCGATATTCAGCGCGTGGAAGTGCTCAAAGGGCCCCAGGGCACGCTGTTCGGTCGCAATGCAACGGGCGGCCTGGTGCATTTCATTCCGAACCGGCCATCCGACACGGCCAACGGATTTCTCGACCTGAGCTATGGGCGCTTCAACCACGTCCGGGCCGAAGGCGCGATCGGTTTTCCGCTTGGCGAGAAGGTCCAAATCCGCCTGTCCGGTCTGTTCAACCGTTTCGACCCGATCCTCAAGAACATTTACCCTTATGGTGTCAGCTCGTTGGCGGCCGGCACCACGCCGCCCGGACCGAATTGCTGCGAGGATCTCTGGAACGACAATACGATCGGGCTGCGCGGGCAGATCCAGTTCGAGCCGACCGAGCGTCTCACCATCCGCGCCACCGGTTCTTTCGCGCGCACAAGGTTCGGCGAAAACCCTTACAATGCGACGGCCACGATCGGGGTGTTCGATGCCGAAGGCCGGCTGATCAATGTCCAGTTTGCCGGTCCCGACGAGACGCGGATGAACATCGGACCCAATGGCGAGAATGTCGGAACGAACGGATTGCCCACCACACAGACTCGGCCGACACCGGGGGGCGATTTCTTCGGCTTTCGCGCGCCCAGCGCCAGGAGCCTGACAGTCTCGAAGGACTGGGCGCTCGACAATCTCAACCACCTCAAAAGCTATGACGGCGCACTTCATTTGAACTATGAGTTCGATGGGGCAGAACTGGTCTCGATCAGCAACTATCGTCGCTTCTTCAGCGTGCACGGCACGGACGTCGACGCAGGCCCCGAGAATCTGATCAACTTCCTGGGCGACAGCAGGCAGCGCAGTTTCTCGCAGGAGGTCCGGCTCGCCGGCACCGGCAAGGGACCTTTCCGCTGGGTGACGGGCTTCTACTATCTCTATGTGAAGACGAACGCCTATTCCGGCTTCCTGGCCCCGAGCAACTCGATCTTCGCGGCGAGCTTCGGCCTACCGTTCGCGACCGATGGCATCGACCTCATCAATGAAATCCACCTTGAAACGCGATCTGTCTCCGGCTTCGGGCAGATCGAATATGATTTCGCGCCCAAGCTGAGCTTCATTCTGGGCGGCCGCCTCATTCGGGAGCATCAGGAATACAGCTTCGATTCCTTCGCTCACGCCAATGTCAATGATTATGATTTCGACCTCGGCCCGGCCCTGTTCCCGTTGCGGGATTCTTTCGCAAACAAGCGTTCCAAGACGCTCTGGGCCGGCAAGGCGCAGGTCGAATATCGGCCCGACAGCAACACGCTGCTGTATTTGGGTGTCAGTCGCGGCGTGAAAGGGGGCGCCTACAACGCGGCCTTGCCCGACGGATCGCCCTCGCTGTCGCCCGACCGTATCCCTTACAAGCCGGAAACGCTTACTGCCTATGAGTTGGGCCTCAAGGCGACTTTCCTGGACGGCAAGGCGACATTCGACGCGGCGACCTATTATTATGACTATAAAGACTATCAGGCCTTCACCTTCGCCAATGTGTCCGGCATCGTCTCCAACAACGATGCGCGCATCTACGGTTTCGAGGCATCGCTCAACCTGCGGCCTGTCAGGGGACTCCACATCGGACTCGGCGTTTCACTGCTCGACGCCAAGGTCTATGATCTCGTGCTGGCGCCCGGCCTCATCACGGATGTCAAGCCGAGCTTCACGCCGGAAAAGACCTTCTCCGGCCAGATCGCCTATACTGTCCCGCAGACGGTGCTGGGCGGCAACCTCTCCTTCAATCTGGACGGAAGCTGGCGCAGCAAGGTCTACGGCAATATCCGCAATTTCGATGCGGACGTGATCGACGCATATTTCCTCGCCAACGCCCACATCTTTTTCACCACCGGGGACGAGCGCTACAAGATCGGCTTTGGTGTCGAGAATATCTTCGACAAGCGTTACCGTGGCGTCACGTTCAACCTCGCGACGCTCTGCGGCTGCAATGAGGAAAGCTACGGTGCGCCTCGTTGGTGGAATGTTTCGATGCGGGTGAGTTTCTAAGTAGTGAACAGCCCAGATTGCGGCGACGCAGGAAGGAAGAAAGACGTGAAACGAATCCGGATGATCCTTCCTGTTCCGCTGCCATCCGAGGCACTTGCCAATTTCGCCGCGCAAATTCCCCAAGCATTGCGGCGACCGGACATTGACCTGGAATTTGTCGGCTGCCGGACTGGTGCGTCTCTTGTCGATAGCGCCTATGAGTCGACGCTGGCCGATGCCTTCGTGCTCGATGCTGGCCTTGATGCCCAAAAGCAGGGCTGCGCGGCCGTCTGCAGCTTCTCGACCAGCGATTCCGGGATCGCTGCCCTGCGTTCCTGCCTTTCCATTCCCGTGGTCGGCGCGGCGCAAGCGGCTTTTTCGCTCGCGATCCAGCTGGGCGGCCGCTTCTCCGTGGTGACGATGTGGGAACCCTGGCGCCGGGCGATCACCGAAACGATCTCGAAATATGGTCTTGCCGGCAGGGTCGCATCCGTCCGACAGATCGGTGTTCGCCCTGACACGCGCGAACTGCTGAACGGCAAGGAGGATATCGTCTTTGCCAGGTTGGAAGCCGAGGCACGTGCCGCGATCGAGCAGGATGGCGCGGAGGTCATCATGCTTGGCTCGACGACCATGTACCAGTCCCACGCCTATCTTGCCTCGGTGCTTCCCTGCCCCGTGATCAATCCGGGACTTGCGGCGTACAAGGCCTGCGAAACGCTGATCGACCTTGGACTTGCCCAGAGCAAGATCGCCTATCCCGCACCGGGAACGCTGGCGAGCAACCCTTTCCAGCCGATCCCACCGGTTTTCCCAAACTGAAAGGCGCAGCCGGTTTTCCCCGGCACTGTTTACAAGCGGCGGCTCGTATCGAACGACCTTCATCCCCGGTGCAAGCAGATGGCAATCCGCGCGGTAGTCCCGTCAAGCGGCCGGCACGCCCATCGGGCCGAGGCGCAGAAGGCCCACTGCGCCGGAGCAGTTGACATATTCCGCCTCGCTGCCCTGATCGAGGATCAGCACTTCATGCCAAAGCTGCAGGTCCAGCTGATAGGCACATGCGCGGATCATCTCCTGCGCCTTGTGATAGATCGCCTCGTGGGTGGGATGGTGCCATGCCCATTGCTCGAGATGATGGAGCGAGAGGAAATAGGCCGTGGTGAACGTCTGCTCGAGCTGCGCGCCGGTCGCGACGTCCAGTTGACGCATCGGACGGCATGACACACAGCCGGTTTCGGCAGGATGGCCGATCAGGAACGCCATGCCTTCGTCCAGTACCGGCTCAACCAGTGTCCGATAGGTCAGCAGTTCATCGGCACCCGATCGGGTCCAGTCCTGTCCCGATCGGATCATGACCATATTGCTCGCGAAGGACCGGCTGACCCGCCGGCCCAGGCTATTACTTTCAGCCGTCATCGGCTCTTCCCAGGATCGGGTCGGCGCGAAGTCGTCGCTTGCAGAGTCAGGAATCCGGTCCCGCGCAGCACCCCAGTAACCGATCTCGGGGATCGGACCTCGCAGCCCCGGCGCGGCCCGCGTCACCCCCTTTTGAGTTGCAGCAGGATGGATGGTGGACGTGTTGGATTCGAGGCGCCGGACGGGCTGCACATGCACTTCGCGCCAGAAGCCAGAGCTGCCTGTCTCGCGGTCGGCATGGTCCCACCATGCGCCGAAGTCGCTCGTATCCCACCAGCTTCGATAGCTGCTCACAGAAAGCCAGTAGGCAAGATAGACATCGTTGCGCCGTCCGTCATGGTCGACGAAGGCTGCGCGCTCCACGGTGGCAGGCGCCGCCTCATGCGCGAGCGCGGCATCCATCGCACCGGGAAGCTCTCCGATGTCGGCGCCGGAAGGAAGCTGTTCGGCGAAATAAGCGACCACGATATTCTCGATCGTCCCGCCGAAATCGGGTATCCACACTGGATAGGGCGGGGTCCAGTTCTCCGGCAACCGTTTTTCGGGCATGTCCCAAAATCCTAGAGTTCGGCCACGTGCGCTTCTGGTGGTGCGACCGATAGGAGCGTCGGCGGTTCGGCGGCTTCCTTCGGTCCATCCTGCGGATCGACGTCCCGGAAAATAACCGCGCGGCGAGGGCTGCGATTGAACACGAGCTGCAGGACATCGGCCCTCGCATAGTGTCCGGCCGGATCGTTCGCCATACGTGCGGCGCCGATCAGCGAAAGATCGCAGTCCGCGATAACAAGCCCTTCGGTGTCGGGTTCGAGCGGCCCGCCGATCGTCCTGCCGTTAGGGTCGATAATCTCGGAATAGCCACCACCCACACGTAGCAAGCTCGCGCTATGCTCATCGTCGCACAGCATCGCCACGGTTGCCTCGTCGGTATGTGGACCCACATGGATCACGAAGCTCTGGGTTTCCAGCGCATAGGATCGCGACGCCGCCAGATTGGCCTCGGCGCTGAACGAATGTATGATCCCGGTATAGAGCGAGAAGCCCGGCCAGGCCGAGACGTGAATCTGTTCGTTCAGATGGTTCATCGCGAACCGGGTGAGCGGCTGGAGATGCTCCCAGCAATTGAGCGCGCCGACATTGCCAAAATCGGTCTTGATGACGATGATGTCGCTACCGTCGCCTTCGCCCCAGACGGCGCGCTCATTGTGCGTCGGCTTGAGCTTGCGGCGATGCCCGATAATACGCCCTTCCGGACTGATAAAAAGCTGGGCGAGATAGAGACTGCCGCGGTCCTTTTCGGTGAGGCCGATCACCACATAAATGCCATTGTCGCGCGCGGCCTTGCAAAGGCGATCCGTGGTATGACTCGGAACTTCGACCGCGTTTTTATAGAGGCGCTGCGCGAACGGAAAGCCCTTGATCGGCGAGACCAGATAGATCCACCAAGGATAGCCGGGCAACCATGCCTCACCGAATGCTATGAGATTGACGCCCTGCTTCGCGGCAACCGCGATATGCTCGATGGCCTTGTCGACGGTCGCCTCCCGATCGAGGAAAACAGGAGAAATCTGAGCGGCTGCGACGCGGATGCTTTTGACGGGATCAGTCATCGAAACTCCTTTCGCCGCACATCACGGCATCGAGTCAGGGAAGGATTGTCGCAGCCGAGCATGGCAATCTTCGATCACCGAGTAAAGGATCAATGTATACCGCATTCCGATTCTAACTGCATCACGACCTTGGCGCTCCCACCAATCTCCTGCATTCCTTCTGCGGCAGCCGCGCTTTACACTGGCCGCGCGACGCGTAATATCAGTATACCGAATACTTAATGGGAGTGAGATGGACAGATGAACTCGACCACCATCACCGTTTTTGGTGCGACCGGCCTCGCAGGCGGTGCGGTCGCCCGTCATCTTCTCAACGCAGGTTGGATCGTGCGTGCGGCTACCCGCAACACGGAGGGCGAAGCGGCGCGCGCGCTCGCGGCACTCGGTGCACAAACGATCACAGCCGATCTCGATAACAGGGCCTCGATCAGAGAAGCGATCGCCGACACCGCCGCAGTCTATTTGTCCGGGCCTTCGCTCGGCAACCGATGGGATATTGGCCAGGCGGTACAGGGTATCAATGTCTGCGACGCGGCAGCCGAAGTTGGAACGCCTCACCTTATATATCAGTCGGCAGTGATCGCGGACGCCAGGGGCGTTCTGGCGATGGGGTCGAAGCGAGCGATCGAGGAACGGATCGCGGAACTGGAGGTACCCGCGACGATCACCCGCCCCGGATTGTTCATGGAAATTTTTATAGAGCGGTTTGGCATCCGTCCCGGCACAAATGGCCAAGAAGTTGCCCTGCCGCTTCCGTTGGAGGCAATGCTGGACGTTGTCACGATCGACGATATCGGGCGATCGGCCGTAGCCATCGCCTCCGATCCCGCGCGCCATGCAGGGGAGGTATATGAGCTCGCCGGAGAGCATATCAGTTTTGCTTCTATTGCGAAAACCTTCTCGGAGGAGCTTGGCATCCCGGTGGCGGCAGCGACCATTCCGCTCGATCAATTCGCCGCTCGATGGCCACAAGGCGCGGGATTGTTCCGCCTGATCGGGAGTTCGAGGGCGCTGGCGTCGATGGAGTCCGGACGCGCTCTGTTGGGCTCGATGGAAAACTTCCATTCGTGGGTGTCTCGGCATCGCGCGTTGCTGCGCAATGGTCTCACTATCAGGTGATCGTCTCGTTGGCTGGATAGCTCGATCCATCCCCTTCCCGTGACTGAAAGGGCCACCTTTCAAATCATGGTCATTTCATATCGAAATAGCTTGGCGAGCGTTTGAAGGAGAAGAAATGACCGTACTGTATGAGGTGGCTGCAGCCGATTTGCGCCGTGCCTATAGTGACGGCACGATTCCGTCGCTCCGGCACATCCTGGAACCGACCGACGCGGACGGTGCCTACGCCGTACAGGCGATCAACACGCGATTTTGGCAGAACGCCGGCCGGCGCATCATCGGGCGCAAGGTGGGGCTGACGGCGAAGGCGGTGCAGGCCCAGCTTGGCGTCGACCAACCGGACTTCGGCGTGCTTTTCGACGATATGCGCATCGCCGATGGCGGCGTCCTGGCCGCATCCAGACTGCTGCAGCCGAAGGTCGAGGCCGAGGTCGCGATCGTGCTCGGCCGAGGTCTCGACAATCCCAAGGCGACGCGAGAGGCTGTCGTTGCCGCAACCGATCACGCGGTCGCCGCTATCGAGATCGTCGATAGCCGCATCGCCGACTGGAAAATCTCATTCGCCGATACCGTGGCCGACAACGGATCCTCCGGGTTCTTCGTGCTGGGCCGAGAGGCGCACAAGCTGGTGGGCCTCGACCTTTACACCTGCGGCATGGTGCTTGAGGTAAACGGCGCGATCGCCTCGCTCGGCGCTGGGGCTGCCTGCCTTGGCCATCCGCTCAACGCCGCTGCGTGGCTCGCACGCACACTGTCCGCTGCCGGGCAGCCACTGAAGGCGGGCGATATCGTGTTGACCGGCGCGCTCGGTCCGATGGTCGCGCTGATGCCGGGCGATCGGGTGGAAGCCCACATCGGCGGCCTAGGCAGAGCAAGCTTCAGCTACGAAGGAGGGCCCGCATGAGCAGCAAGGTCAAGGCCGCGATCATCGGATCGGGCAACATCGGCACCGATCTGATGATCAAGATCATGCACTATTCCAAGCTTGCTCGAAATGGGCGCGCCGGTCGGGATCGATTCGGACTCGGACGGCCTGAAACGCGCCGGACGACTGGGTGTCGCCACCACGCACTCACGGATCGAGGGCCTGCAGGCACTGCCGATATGGAACGAGATCGGCATCTTGTTCGATGCAACCTCCGCCGCAACACATGCGCGCCACAGCGCAGTGGTGACCGGTGCGGGCAAAGTGATGATCGATCAGACCCCGGGCAGTCGTCGGCCCTTATGTGATCCCGGTGGTCAATGGCGACGCACATCTCGATGCGCCCAACGTCAACATGGTGACGTGTGGCGGTCAGGCGACAATCCCGGTCATCGCGGCGGTGTCCTCGGTGGCGCAAGTGCACTATGCCGAGATCGTCGCCTCGATCGCGTCGAAATCGGCAGGCCCGTCCGCTTCGTGACGTCTGCCCCCAACTTGCTAAGATTCCCGCCTTTCTACTTCGATGGTGCATCGCACCGGCTTTCTGGCTTTGGCCGCCGCCCGCTCGCACGTGGCGATGGTGTCACGGTTCGCCTGCCGCATATCGGCGGCAGCAACGATGGCCTGCCAGCCTTCCTGGTTTCCGGCCTGCATCAGTCGGATGCCCGCGTCCCATAAAGTCGGCTCGCCTATCGCGCGGCGCGCGACCCGTTCGGGCCAGTGCCAGCTTTGCGGGGCCATGCTTGCTGCCCAACCCGGATAGACCAGCCATAGGAGGGATGTGGCGAGCATCGCGCTACCAATGGCACAGAGCAAATGCCGCCGTTGTTCCTCCTTCGCGCGCAGCGTGCCGGTCGTCCGGGTCATGGCGGCGACGGCTTGGCGTTGAAGCTCGCGGGCGTCCTTGATGCTTGCCTTGTCAGTCTCGCGCGCCGCTTCCGCCGCCGCCGCGATCCGCTCGGCCATGCTCTCCGGCGTGATCCGTAGCGCCTCCGACTGCTCGACCGCCTTCATGCGCTTGGCGAGGTCGGCGATGCTGGCGTTGATCTTGCCGAGCGTCGGATTGTAGTCGGGAACCTCGATGCTCTGTTTCTCGACGGCGATATGTTCAAGAGCGCGGGCGATCACCGCCATGCGTCCTTCAAGCCGGCCCTCCATCGCCTCCACACGCGCCGCCAGGCGCGCAAACGCCTCCGCCGCCGTTCCGGCCTGCGGTTCGGGGTCCGGCTCCCTTAACAGGCTATGCTCGTCCATCTGCCATTCTCCTTGTCTAGCGTTCCATGCCGCGGCTGATGTCGCGGCCATGATCGAAGGGGATGGAATCGGCGAGGTCGCGCGACAGGCCGCGTCCCATATCCGCGCCGATCTCAAGGCCAAGCTCGCGGCTGCGCAGGCCCAGCACCGATTCAAGCTGGGCGTCGCGCTCAAGGCTCTTGGCCATGTCGGCCATGTGCTGCGCGGTGGTCTTCGCGCCCCGGAAATCGCCGTCACGCACCAACTCCTCATGCTGCTGACGCAGTTGCTGCCAGCCTTCCACGAACCTGTCGGCCCGCTGGAACGGGTCGATGCGGATTTCCGCTTCGGACTGCATCGCGCGCATGGCGTCCTGGCCACGCCCTTCCGCCGCCTCGCGGATCAGTTCGGGGCCGCCCCGGAACGCGCTGTTCAAATCCGTGGAGCCTTCGGTCCGGATCGCGTCCAGCGCCTCTCTCGCCCGATCCAGCGCCTCGCGCTGGTGCGGCATGGCGTCGATGCCCTGCGCGCGGGTCTGCTCGATCGCTTGCCACGCCCTCGCATAGCGCTCGACCGCGCCGCGCAAGCCGCCCGCGCGTAGCGGCTGCGGGTCATGCTCGCGCTGCCGCTCGCGGGCAGGATCGGACTGGGATACGAAGCGGCCAAGGTCGATGCCGTCGAACATGCCGCGCTGCCGCTCCGGCATGGCCGATGGCGCGCGATCCTGCCCCGGCAGCGACAGGCGCAGCCCGTCGAAGATCCCGCGCGCCTTCTCTGCGCCTGCGCGGGCGATTTCCGCGATACGCTCGCCGAAGCTGATCCCCCGCCGCTCCGCGAATGCCTGCACAGGCTCGCGGCGCTCATAGTCGCTCGCCATGTCCTTGGCGCGCTCGCGCGACAGGGTGCGGAAAAGCCGGGCTTCGTCCTTGAAGTCGTCGCGGCCATAGTGGAGCCCCATGCCGTCGCGGTGGCGGGACATGCCGACATAGGCCCCGTGCCGATCCATGCCCGGCGTCGCGAGCATATGGGAGCGGTCCACGCTCATGCCCTGGGCCTTGTGGACCGTGGCGGCATAGCCATGATCGACATGGGCATAGTGCTTGGTGTCGAACGCCACGGAACGCCCGTCATCGGTGCGGACGGCGATATGCTCCGGGCTGACCTTCTCGATCGTGCCGAGCGTGCCGTTCTTCACTTGCAAGTCGCGCTCGTTCTTCAGGAACATGATGCGGTCGCCACTGGCGAAGACCCGCGCGCCCCGCTCAGCCTTCACCAGCACGTCATCACCAAGCGCATGGCTCGCGCGCATCCGCTCGCGCGCCGCTTCGTTCAACTCGCGCACCTCGTCATTGGTGTGCGTGAGGATGATGCGGGTCTGCTGCGGCGCGGCGATGCGCTCGCGATCCCAGCGCTCGACAAGCTCGCTCCGTGCAGCCTCGCGCGTCTCGGCCTGATACACCATGCCGTGATCCGCATAGGCCCGGATGGCCTCGCCGGTTCGGCCGGTCGCAAGATGGCGGGTCGCATCCTGTTGCCAGCCCTCGCGCTGCCGGCGAATCTCGGTGATCTCGACGCCGCCGTGCCGTTCGTTGATCGCCCGGAACGCCGCGCCCGCCTCGATCGCCTGCAACTGTTGCGGGTCGCCGATCAATACGACCTTTGCGCCCGCGTCGGCGGCATGGGACAGGACGCGCTCCATCTGGCGCGTGCCGACCATGCCGGCTTCGTCTATGACCAGCACATCGCGCGCGGTCAGAAGCTCGCGGCCCTGTCCCCATTGATGTTCAAGGCCGGCAATGGTCCGCGAGGCGATGCCGGAGCTGTTCTCCAACCCCTCCGCCGCGATGCCCGACAGCGCCGCGCCGCGCACCTCATATCCCGCGCGCTCGCACGCCTCGCGCGCCACGCCGAGCATCGCGCTCTTGCCGGTCCCGGCATAGCCGACCACGACGCTCAATCCGCGCCCGTCCGTCACATGCTCAAACGCCGCACGCTGCTCGCCGGTCAGCAGCAACCCGCGCCCCTCTGCGCGCGCCAGCGCGGCGGCGCGGTCCTTCTCGTTAACGCGATGCCACTCGCGCTCGGCCATCAACTCGGTCGCCCGTTGCAACCGCTGCTCGGTCTCGATCATCTCGCGGCTGGTGAACCGATCGTCGCCGCGTCCGTCCTTGCCAAGCTCGACGAGATCGGGCGAGGCGCGCACCGCGCTCATTGCGCGGTCGAATTGGTCCTTTCCGTCCGTATGACGATGCACGAACATCGCCATGTCGCGGCGCGTGAACGTGGCCTGCTGGTGCGTGATCGCGTCGAGCGCGACGCGCGGCTCCGCGATGATACGTTCGCCGTTGCGCTGGGCGATTGCGCGGTGATCCTCAATGCGCTCCGACTCAAGCCCGCGCTCGCCCATGCGCTGCGCGGCGGAACCGATCTTGTCCTGCGGCTCAAGCTCGATCCCCTGCGCTTCCAGCGATCGGTGGTCGATACGGGCATCTATGTCGAGCGCAGCGAGGCGTTCGTTGACATGATCCGCCCAGCGCTCACGCCATTGCTCGACAAGCTCGGTTCTGTTCCAGTCGCGCTCCTTCGCGCCGAAACCATCCTCGTCCACCTCGCGCATGGTGAGCATGACATGGGCATGGGGCTTTGCCTGCCCGTCCGCGCCGACATCCCAATGGACATTGAGGTCCGCGATCATGCCGGACGCGACAAACTCCGCGCGCACGAAATCCTGTGCAAGCTCGATGCCCTGAGCCTGGTTCATCTCGCGCGGAATGGCGAACTCGACTTCGCGGGCGAGCTGCGCGTCCTTGCGCTTCTCGGTCGCCTCGACCTCGTTCCAAAGCTTCTCCCGATCCGCGAAGCGTTCGGGCGCACCTTCGGGCAGGAGGATTTCCGAATGGACGACGCCTGACTTGTTGGTGAAGTCGTGGTCCCGGTCCAGTCGCTCGTCGTGCAGCCGCTCGGCCGCTCGATAGGCGGCGGCTGCAACGGCACTGCGCCCGCTAGCGCGACCGATGACCTGAACCGAGAAATGATAGATTGCCATGATGGCAATCCATCTACGCCACTAAGCACACGTCGGCACGACGTATAAGCGCGCCCTCCTCGAATAAATTCCGAGCAGGGACTAGGCGGTGTCATCCCGTCCCAGCGACTCTACTGCGTCACCGTCTGCCTTCTTCTATCATAGCCGCATTGTCACTCAATGGAGACTTTACGATGCGCAAGCCAAAGGACTTTGATTCGGAACTCAAGGCGCTCGCCGACAAGGCGAAGGCCATCAAGGAGCGCCGCGTGCGCCAGCTTGGCGAACTGGTCGCCGCAACTGGTGCTGACGCTCTCGACGCTGACTTGCTGGCCGGGGCGCTGCTGCACGCCGCCGCCATGAAGGATGCTGCCACAAAGGAGGGTTGGCGCAAGGCGGGCGCGGCCTTCTTTCAGGGCAAAGTACGCCAGCCTGCGCCGCGACCTGACCAACAGCCGGAAGGCGCTCTCCCGCTCCAAGGCGGCGCGGCACCGCATTGAGGCGGCACAGGCGCGAACCGACACAAGGGGATGGATCATGAAGCGGCGGGAAAGAACACGTCACCTGATCGAGTTGGGCGGGCTGGTCGTGAAGGCGGGGCTGGTCGATCTGACCGACGATGATCGCGCCACGCTCTACGGTGCGTTCCTCACCATGGCGGAGAGGTTGCGCGGCGATGAACGCGCCAGCGCGCTTGCCCTCTGGAAGCGTAAGGGCAAACGCGCGTTCGAACCGGAGCAGGATGCCATGGATGGCTAATGCTACCGGCTCGGCTGCGGGGAATGTTCCTTGTTGCGTTTGTCCGCAACATAGCTCTGCCCGTTCTCAACGCGCGCTATGTCGAACAGCCCCGTTGCTTCGAACAGCGCCGTGAAATTCCTTACGGCGTAGTTACGCGGATCGATCGGGGCCTGCCTTCGCGCGGCGAGTCCCGCCGCCGACATAGCCGCCCAGCCATCTTCTCGGGCTGTGGCCTCGACCGCGCCGCGCAATATGGTGACAAGCTTAGTGTCTTGTGACAGCGGTTTGCCCACTGGTTTCGCGGCGGGCGCTGGCTTTGCCTTGTCTTCCGCTTTCGCCTTGGCTTTGGGCTTTGCAGCCGGTTCCATGGGCGCGGTGGCTACTAGCGGTTCGTCCAGTGTGTCGAGATAGAGGAAGGCCGTGCAGGCGTTGACGAATGGTGCGGGCGTCTTGCGCTCGCCAAACCCATAGACCTCATGCCCATTGCCCTTGAGTTGCATCACGAGCGGTGTGAAGTCCGCATCGCTTGATGCGAGGCAGAAGGCGTCGGGCTTCTGGGTATAGAGCAACTCCATGGCGTCGATCACCAGCGCAATGTCGGTTGCGTTCTTGCCGCTCGAATAGCTGAACTGCTGAATGGGCCGGATCGCAAAATCGTGCAGCTTGTCCTTCCAGTTCTTGAGGGTTGCGCTTGCCCAATCGCCATAGGCGCGGCGAATGTTGGCGGTGCCATATTTGGAAAGTTCGGCCAGCATCGCCGCGATTTTGCTGTGCGATACATTGTCGGCGTCGATCAGCAAGGCGATACGCCTGTCGAGCGTGCCGCGTGCCCGCTCTTCGGATTCCATGGGTTCGGTCATGTCCGGATGATAGCGGGGGCGCGTTAAGATTGGTTTGCGCGCGCAGCCGTTCGGGCAGTTGGCTGCCCACTTTTTATCTGTTCCCTATCGCGCGATGGCAAGTCCAGTGTGCGATGAGGCGTCGGTCTCTTTCACCTCCGCCTCCAGCGCTGCGATGCGATCGATACAAACCGCCTGAACCGCTTGGCCCAGCGCCTCGATCCGCTCGGCGAGCGCTGCAAGCTGGTTGGTCTCGATGCGGAAATCGCGCTTCATGCGGTCAAGCAACGTAATGTCGTTCAGCATGGCGAATAGGCGCTTGTCGGCGCGCCCGCTTCCCCAGATGCCATACAGCCGCCGGTCGAGGGCATCTGCCTGATGGCGTAGGATGTTAAGGTTACGGACATGAGGGGTGTACAGCTTGCCCACCAGCAAGACGCAATAATAGAGGCGCTCGGCCGCCTCATGATACAAATGGACCGCGATCTGATCCTTGCCCCGGCCCTGCGCAAGTTTTGCGCTTTCGTAGAAGTCGGACGCGAGGGGGAACCAATGGTGATAATAGTCCCGCACCATCCGTAAAGCATCGGCTGGGGTCTTGGGTTTGGGAGAAAGGAGCGGTGTGTCGTCACTCTGGTAGAGCGCGATGCCCTCGCGGGCGATGTCGACGAAGAAATCCCGGCCATGGGCGAGGGCGTCATTCACCTGTTGTAGCGTGTGGACGATGAAGTGGACCGAGCAGCGCAGCGTCCCCCGCATCGAGGCTTCCACCCGCAACCGTTCCTCCGCATCGGCCCAATAATCGAGACGGCTGGTCAACTCGATCTGGTTGACGATGATGAGCAGATCGAACGCGGGCGGTTCGCCATCATCGGGCCGGTGAGCGTCATGTCCTTCGTCGCGCGCATAGCGCCCATGGAGGATGATCTTGAGAATGCGGCCTAGCTTGCGATTGGCGACCGGCTCGCCATGGGCGTCGGCAAACTCCTCGAAGAGCAGCCGCACGACCCGGTGCAGGTCGCGTTGTTGGTCTGACCGGAGATGATCTATATCGGTTTTCACGCGCGCTTACCTCATGGTCGCCGCCCCCTGCCGCGTCCCGGAACGATAGCATCGTTCAAAAGGCGCTTTATACGGGGTCTTTATCTGCAATCTGCCATGGATTGCCCGGAATGGACGGCGAAGGGTTGTATCGGCTCTCGCACATCGCCCTCGTCCGGGCGACCGCGCGCGTGCCGCTTGGCATGGTCCAGCGCCCATTGCGCATGGATGGCGCTCATCGAAGCGCCCATGCCGATCCCATCGAGCAACGCCAGCCCTTCCTCGATGCGGCGTATGGCGAGAAAAAGGTTCCGCTGCATTGGCCCTGGCTTTCATCTGTCCGAAAAGTTGCGATCATTCCGGATGCCCCCCCGCGCCCGATAGCGCGCGTAGCCATTGCTCGAACGTCGGCGGTGCGTGGGCGGCGGGCCGGAAGATACGCAGCGTGCGCCACGAGGCGACGCCGTTTGTGCGCGACCGTTGTGCACGAGAGTGGCGATGGCGCTCGCGCAGCACGGCTTCCGCCTCGGCAATCAATGCACGCGGCCGGGGCCGATAGGGCCTGCGATCGACTGTTGCGCAGATGACCGACAGCGCTTCGATCATGCAGGCTTCCACGACCGCGACTGTGATCGACAGCCGCCCGGCAATCTCGGTATAGGCAAGATCATCCACGCGGTGTAGCAGGAATACAATGCGCGACAGCGGCGGAAGCCGGTCTATCGCGTCTTCGTAAAGAGCGAGCATTCGTGCGTCGGTGTCGGGGATCATGTCCCGCCGTCCGTCCGCTCGCGGTCCAGACCACGTGGTCGGGGATGCCCGGTCCCATCGCGCACCCGGTCCAGTAGCGCACGAATGAGCGCGCGGACCCGCTCATGCGTGAACCCGCCATCGTCCATCGGCGGGTCGCCGATCAAGTGCGGATAGCCCCATTTCCAGAAAGGCGAGAGGATCACCGCGAGCCGCGCCATCTCCGGGCCGTCATGGCCGAACCCGGTCGCATTGGCATAGGCCAGCGCCTTGGCGATGTCCTGCCGGATATGCTCGGCGTTCCAGTCGTCGGCAAAGCCCACGTCCAGCAAATGCGCGCACAGCGCCAGCTTGGCGACCGCTCCCGCCTGATGCAGCGTTGTGCGGATATATCGGGGATCGGATAAGACCCCCGCCTCGAGCCCCGCAAAGGCGATTTCTGCGCTGTGATAACGATCGCGGCTCAAGCTGCGCCCCTTCCGGCTGCGACACAGCAAGGCCGGAGCATCCTCATGGCGGTCGTGCAACGCTGCCAGCGCCTTCGCCCAGGGCGCGGCCACTACCGGCATTGCGATCGGAGCCGCGACCAATGTGCGCAGCATCGCGCGGCGCGAGCTGCCGCCCGTCGAATCACTCAGAGGACTTTTCCGTGAGGTCATTGGCCTGCCTTCATCCGGCCATTCCGAAGCATTCTTGTGCAACGGAAGGACTAAGCGGCACCGCTTATAGCATGAATGGAGAGAAATGCTCAATAACCGGCACCGCTTAGTCGACTGGCGATTGAAAGGGCGCGATGCACGGTTACGACGAAAGGATGGGAAGACCGCCGCTCAATGTGAAATCGACCAATGTCCGATTGCCCGAAGGTCTTGGCGACCGGATCGATAAGCTTGTGGGACGGCAGCGCCGCGCCGCCTTCATCCGTGACGTGCTGGAACGTGAGGTCGAGAGGCTGGAAGGTGAGCAGGGTCAAGCCGGGAAGAATGGCGGATAATTTACGGCCTGACGGAAAACCCTCCAACCGTGGTTCCCGTGCTGCCTATCAATCCGACGGGATTATCGCGCAGTTAAATGGGACCGAGCGCCAGGCGGCACCGTGCCGGATGGGATTTTCCCGCAAGCCGCTGGCAATGTGTGAAATTGATATGTTTCCCGTCGCCTCGGATTTTCTCGTTTCTCCATGTCCGATGGAGAATTTTGGGAAAGTGAAACCAGCCCGCGACCGTTAGCTCGATCAACCGGCGCGCATTCTCGCTGCTCGCTCCGAACCAGGAACGTCGGCGGACGTCCCGATGTCAGCAATTGAGTTGGTGTCGCTTGCCGTCGATAAGAGGAAAGCAATTAATCCGTTGCGCATCTCGTCATTTGCTGTGAACTCACGATATGAAATTTGCCTTGCTTCTCATGGCTGTCGTTGCGACCCAAGCGATCGCTCAGACGTCGATTCAGCAGGAAGATGCCGCGCTTTACGAAAGGCATGACTGGTTCACCCTGCGAGATCGCATCGCCGCAGGTATCGCACGGGACTCACTGGCTATTGGTGCTACCGCTGTAGCGTTCGACGATGAGGCACAGGCGCGATTGCATCTGGAACCGCTGCTGAAAGGGAAGCAGGCAGCGGAGGCGCATGGTTGGCTGAGCTATATGGACTTGCGCAAAGGGCATTACCGGGCCGCAGCGGCGCACATCGCTGCGACCGATCCAGGCAATCCCAATCCGCTCGCCGAGACATTCCGCACGCTGTCCGATCAGGTTACCGCGGAAATGGTGCCGGCGACGATCCGCTACCGCATCTTCCAGAACAAGCTGTTCGTCCCCATAGCGGTGAACGGCATGCCAGCAGAGCTTATCGTTGATACCGACGCCAACCTGTCCTTCCTCAGCGAAACCGCGGCGAAGAGCATGGGCCTCACCATTCGCGACAGCGCGGCGACAACCGTGGGAGCGCTGGGATCTGCGTCTCGCCTTAGGATTACAATTGCGGATGTGCGGATTGGGAAGGCGCACCTGCGCAACGTAGCCTTCATGGTGTTACCCGACGATGCCAGCCTGTTTGATACGCTGGCACCCAATCAGCAGGGGGCGCTTGGCCTGCCGGTCTTCTTGGCCTTGGAACAGGTGAGTTGGGATCGCGACGGCAATTTCCGCATCGGCGCGGGGCACGATTCCACCCGCCCCTCGTCCCCGATCGGCTTCGACGGGGCCGATCCGATCGTCCGTTTCTCCCACCAGGGAACGGTGCTTACCGGCGTGTTCGACACGGGTGCTGAAACGACTGATCTTTGGCAGCCTTTCGCCACGGCCTTCGCCGCCTTGTTAAAGGAAAAGGGGACAGCGGGGATGAAACAGGTGCGCGGTTTTGGCGGCAATGGGCAGGTCTCTGAGGTGCTGGTGCCGGAGATCGCCCTGAACTACGGCGGCGTGACCGTCCGGGCAGCACCGGCGCATGTCCTGACTGCCCGGACAACGGCCAACAGCGACTGGCTGGCTGGCCGTATGGGTCTCGATCTGCTGCGGCAAGCAGGGCGAGTCACGATCGACTTCCGCGACAACAGGCTCCAGTTGACAGAATAGGCAGGTCTCGTCTCACAGAACCTGCCGGTCCGCAAACTCCAACCTTGGCCATTCCCAAAAGTTGATCCTTTTCGGGAAAACGGGGAGCGGGTGACGACAATCAGGTGAAACACGATAGGGACGGCTACGCGACGGCCTGCAAGCCCTTGCGTTGGATGATCGACAATAGGCGCAAGGCAGGCCCACCGGGGCGCTTCACGCCGCGTTCCCAATCGGACACGAGATTGCGCGAAACATTGAGATAGGCGGCAAACACCGGCTGCGAGACATGCTCACGCTCGCGGATCGCGCGGATTTCATCGCCCGCCAGCGATGGGGCCGGGGCAAGGCACGCCTCGTCAAAGGTGCGAAGTGTCGCACGCGAAACGACGCCCGCGTCGTGCGCGTCGCTCATCATCTCATGGACCGCGCTCGCGATTTCGCTGCGATAGCCCTTATCCTTCACCGTCGTTCCCATCTTCGATCTCCACCAGCGTTCCCGACGCCACCAGCCGGTCCAGTTCCTCGTCACTCCATTCCAGCGCCTCGGTCGCCGCATCGCGCAACAAGGCGAGGTCAGCCTTCGATATGTTCGCCTGCTTGGCTTTGGCGAAACCAAAGGCGAATATCGCCCGGTCGCCCTGCCGGAACAGGATCAGCGTGCGATAGCCGCCCGATTTGCCCTGACCCGAACGCGCCACGCGCTGCTTGATGACGCCGCCACCAAGGTCGGCATCCAGCAATCCGCTTTCGGCGCGCTGCACCGCGTCCCAAAGCGCCGAATCAAATATGCGCTCCTTGCGTGCGAAGCGCTCGAACCAGCCATTCTTGAAAATACGAACGATGGCGGTTCTCCTACTTCCGGTGTCATATATAACACATAGCGTTAGTTTTCAACGCGCCTGCTAAACCGATACTGGCGCAATTGGCACTGAAACGCCCTAATCGGCACTACAGTGCCTCACCCCTTGCAGCGCGGGGTGATCCGGCGCAGCCTGATCGCTGGCGGGCAGACCTCCGAATCTTTGGAGAATTGCCGTGAACGATTCGACCTGACCGACGCGCCATGCCGCGTAAAGCGGCATAAGGCACTGACCGGCGTGCCATTCAGGACACAGTGGGAAAAATTCTGCGATAGCCGCGCCTCGTGGCAGAGCTACGCCGTGGATCGCCCTTGGACGCCCCTGAACGCCATTCACCGCCAGCGCCCGCCCGCCCAAACTCAAGCGGCCTCCTATGGCCCCGTAACGGCTCTTGCCCGGTGCGCCATGCTGCCCGATGCTGGTCCACAGGGGCGCATGCAACACTTTGATTTGATGAGATTGCCGCATGAACAACCCCGATCGTATCATTCGCCTGAAAACCGTTCTCGCCCGCACAGGGCTTTCCCGCACGACGCTCTATCGCAAGATGGGCGAAGGCACCTTTCCGCGCCAAGTGAAGATCAGTATCCACGGCGCTGGCTGGCACGAATCCGCTGTCAATCGCTGGGTGGCCGATCCGGTCGGCTATCGCGACGATCAGGCCGGGAGCCAGATGCAATGAGAGCGCCTCCACCGCCCGATCCGATCTGCGTGCGCGTCAACGACGCGGCGCGCATGATCGGCGTCGGCCGTACCAAGCTCTACGCGCTGATCGCGGCTGGCGAGGTCGAGACGGTAAAGCTCGGCAAAGCCACCCGCATCACCACCGCCAGCCTGCACGATCTCATCAGGCGGCAACGCGAAGGCTGACGGGTTCGGACGCCATGGGGCTGGCGTCCGAACTGCCCTTTGCAGGCACCCTGTCCAGAAACTCGGCCCATCGCGCCATGAGGCTGCGCCGCTTTTCGAAGAAGTCGGTGCGGCGATAGGCGGCTTCCACCTTATTGGGCAGCTTGTGCGCCAGCGCCTTGTCGGCAACCTCCTTGGGGAAACGGGTCCGCTCCGATGACCAGTCGGTGAAGGCGGAGCGGAAACCGTGAACGGTCACGCCCTTGATACCGTCATCGCGCAGCAGCTTGGTCATGGTCATGTCGCTGATAGCCTTTTCGCCGTCATTTGAGAATACAAGGCCGGTGTCGCTGCTACGCTCGTTCCACCGCTTGCACAACAGCGCCACGGCGGGGGCGGACAGCGGCACGACATGGGTTTCGCCTGCCTTCATGCGCTCGCCCGGAATGGTCCAGATGGCCTTGTCTAAGTCGAACTCCGTCCAGATGGCAAAGCGCGTCTCGTTCGATCGCACGGCGTTGTAGATCGTGAAGCGCAGAGCGTCACGCCCGGTCGTGGGCGATGCCGCCGCCAGCTTCTGCATGAGGGCGGGCACGTCCACATAGGGCATGGCTTCCAGGTGCCCGCCCTTGTCCACCTGACGGGGAAGCCCCTTGCGGACGGAGCGCAACGATACCTCGCCCGGAAGCCATCCCTTGATATGGGCGAAGTCCAGCACAGCGCCGATGCGCTGCATGATGCGCCGCGCACTGTCTGGGATGGTGAGCCAGATAGGCGACAACACCTCGACCACACACGCGCTGTCTACCTGATCCACCGGCTTGGTGCCGATCATCGGAAAGACATGGTTCTCGAAGCTGGAAATCCAGTTGGCGTGGCGCTTGTTCTTCCAGCCCTCTTTCAATGCCTCGTAGCAGTCGCGCGCCGCCGTCTCGAAGCTCGGCACCACCTTGCGCGCCTTGCGTCGCTCCGCGACCGGATCGGCTCCCTCGCGGACCTGACGGCGCAGCGCGGATGCGGCGTCCCGCGCTTCGGCAAGCGAAACGTCCAGCGCCGATCCCAAGCCATAGTCGCGCCGCCTGCCATCCTTCTGCATCCGCAGAACCCATGTCCGCGCGCCGCTGTCCTTGACCAACAGGCAAAGCCCCCGGCCATCGACATGGCGACCGGGCTTCGCGTTCTTCACTTTCAATGCTGTCAGTGCCATCGGTTCGGTTCCCGTTTGGGGCATTGCGGCGTTCCTACACTTATCGCGCGAAACTGGTCCCACAATCGTTCCCACATTTTGAGCCAAATTCAGGCAAATCAGGGCGACCGACTGCGAACACCTTACAAGACAAATGATTGATTTTACAGTGTAGTTAGGGACGCCCCGGCATTGCCTGAGATAAAAGTTCTACACTCGTAGGGGTCACCAAAATACTCTCCCAAAGAGTATCAGAACGTGCCGGGAACGGCTAATTTCTGCGGTTTTTCATGGTATAGGTATCCCATACGGAGCGGTCTCGGACCACCGGATACCAGCAACTTGATGGTATGTCTGATGGTAGCGCGGCCCTCCTCGAAAAGGAGATACCATCATGGCGCTCACCGCCGCTGCGATCAAAAACGCCAAGGGCAAAGCCAAGCCCTATAAACTCACCGATAGCGATGGCCTGTTCCTCTATGTGACGCCCAATGGTGGGCGCTACTGGCGGATGAACTATCGCCACCTTGGCAAACAAAAGACGTTAGCCTTCGGGATTTATCCCGACATCGGCCTTGCCGACGCCCGCGAGCAGCGTGACGCCGCCCGCAAAGTGCTGGCAAAGGGGAATGATCCCGCCGAGAAGATCAGACTGGATCGGATTGCCGCGACCGTGGCCGCGTCCAACAGCTTCAAGGCGGTTGCGGACGAATGGCTGGTGAAAGTCGAACGTGAAGGCCGCTCCGCCGTCACGATGAAGAAGCTGCGCTGGCTGCTGGCCTTCATCAATGCGTCGCTTGGCAAGCGCCCTGTGACGGCCATCACCGCGCAGGAGTTGTTGACCATGCTGCGCAAGATGGAAGCCAAAGGCCGCTACGAAACGGCCAAGCGCTTGCGCAGCACATGCAGCCAGATATTCCGCTACGCCATCGCCACGGCGCGCGCGGAGCGTGACGTGGCAGCGGACCTGCGCGGGGCGCTGATCGCGCCCAAGCCCGTCCACCGCGCCGCGATCACCAACGCGGATGATGCGGGCGGACTGTTGCGCGCCATTGAGGCGTTCGAGGGCTTTGCAAACACCAAGGCCGCGCTGCAACTGCTCCCCCATGTGTTCGTGCGCCCAGGCGAGCTACGCTATGCCGAATGGGCCGACTTCGATTTCGACAAGGCGCTGTGGACCATCCCGGCGCACAAGACGAAGATGCGCCGCGCCCATACCATCCCCCTCTCCCGCCAAGCATTGGCGATCCTTGGCACCATCGAACATGATGCCGACTATAGCCGCTACCTGTTCCCGTCGCTCCGCTCGGTGGACCGGCCCATGTCGGAGAACACGATCAACGCCGCCTTGCGGCGCATGGGCTTCGCACAGGATGAAATGACCGGCCACGGCTTCCGGGCGATGGCGGCGACCCTGCTCAACGAAATGGGACTATGGCATCCCGACGCGATCGAGCGGCAGCTTGCCCATTGCGACAACAACGCCGTGCGTCGCGCATACACGCGAGGCGAATATTGGGACGAACGGGTCCGCATGATGCAGCACTGGTCCGACCATCTAGACTTCCTGCGCGACGGGCAGAAGGTCGTAACCGGCAAGTTCGGTATGGCGAAGAGCCAAGCCGCCTGATCGCAAGCCGTTGATGTTGCCGTGCCCATGCCTGCAACTGGTGGGGCACGGCAACATGATCAAACGCCCAACTCCTCCCGGTAGCTTACCGGATCGGCAATCCAGCGATTGATGGCGGACTCGCGCCAGCCAGCGCCGTGGACGCTGATCTTCACCTGGCGTGGGAAAGTGCCTTCGCCCATCTTGCGATAAAGCGTCGTGCGGGAAAGCCCTGTGCGGGCGAGGACGGTTTTCAGGCGAATGATACGATCACTGTTGGTCATGGGGCAGTCTCTTCAAATCAGGAT
Source organism: Sphingobium terrigena (assembly GCF_003591655.1). Classification (GTDB taxonomy): domain Bacteria; phylum Pseudomonadota; class Alphaproteobacteria; order Sphingomonadales; family Sphingomonadaceae; genus Sphingobium; species Sphingobium terrigena. The sequence goes on along the minus strand of NZ_QVRA01000005.1, from coordinate 140,402 downwards.
GTTGCACGCGCCCCCGGCCACGAGCATTGGATGCCTTGCCGTCCCGGACAAGAGTGTTCCGGGCGTGCTGGCAGCTACGCTTTCATGGGTCGGTGAACGCTGGTGGCAATTGGCGGTCTGCGGCGGAAGACGGCGGAATTTGGCGTAGGCTCCTCACTGATAGCAATCAGCGAAGATTTTTTCCCAGCCTGTACCAAAGTTTAATGCCAAGCCTTCGCATCCGCCCCGTTTCAGGGGACAGCCAGCAGGCGTTAGGTCGAGTCGTTCATGGGAGGCTCCTTTGAAAGGACCACCGTCGGAAGCGTCGTGAAGCAGGAACTCATGCTCACCCGCAGTCTATGCGCTGTCAAGAAGGCCGATACCGTGTCGTTCCTTCCCATCAAAGTTGAAATATAACGCTAAGTGTTATATGAAGCCACAGAGAGCAGGAGAACCGCCATCGCGCGCATCTTCAAAAATGGTTGGTTCGAGCGCTTCGCGCGAAAGGAGCGGATTACCGATGCCTCGCTTCGTGAAGCCGTGGAGCGCGCAGAAAGCGGTCTGGTGGATGCAGATCTTGGCGGCGGTGTCATCAAGCAACGGGTCGCGCGCACCGGGCAAGGCAAGTCGGGCGGCTACCGGACGCTGATCCTGTTCCGGCAGGGGGACAAGGCGATATTTGCTTTTGGGTTCGCCAAGAGTGCGCAGGCGAACATATCAAAGGCAGACCTGGCCTTGCTCCGCAACGCGGCGAGCGAGGTGCTGGAATGGAGCGCCGGGGAACTGGACCGATTGGTAGCGTTGGGAACGCTGGTGGAGATAGACGATGGGAACGGTGATGAAGAATAAAGGCTATCGCAGTGAGATTGCAGGCGCGATTCATGAAATGATGAGCGACGCCCACGACGCGGGCGTGGTGTCGCGCGCGACGCTGCGTACATTCGATGAAACGTGCCTTTCCCCCGCCCCCGCGCTGGCTGGTGACGAAATCCGTGCGATCCGCGAGCGCGAACATGTCTCACAGCCGGTGTTTGCCGCCTATCTCAACGTCTCGCGCAATCTCGTGTCGGATTGGGAGCGAGGCGTTAAGCGCCCCGGCGGCCCTGCCCTGCGCCTTCTGTCGATCATCCAACGCAAGGGATTGCAGGCAGTCGCGTAGCTGTCTCTGTCGGAAACACCTGTTAGTCGCACATTGGGTCGATTGTGGAATGTCCGGTCATGCTTGGCGATACCGGAATAGCGGTCATTCGCACCGCGCGGCCTTCCGGCTAATTGTCAACGTTCCGCATAATGCAGCCTACCGAAATCGGGATCATAATATGGCAGTTACGAGTCGAGAGTTCTCGTCGGGCAATGCGTGAACAAAATCACTGAGACCCAGCTTAGCAATGTACGAAGCCAGTGTATGACCGTCCATATACCATATGCCCATCTCCCGGGCGTAGCGCTTAGCGTTTGGCTCGAAATTCGAAGTTGTCCAGAATGCCAGGATCACCGGGGCGAGTGGGCTGATACCACTATCGAGCCTTAGCTTATGCCGCTTCCAGACACCGCTACCAACGAACTCTCTTAACGCAGTCTCCTTAATGACATTAGTTTCTTTATACCGCTTTGTTTGGCCAATAACCGTTGCGCGGCAGACGGCGGGGATGCCGTAGCCAGAAGGCATGATGTCGAGGTTGGTGCCAATAAAATCGACGCCGCCGTCACCGCTCTGCCCTGTGACGTTCGCGGTCGCACCCAGTTTCTCTAGAATGTTAACACACAAATCTTCGACCACGAGCGGGTCGATCCGACGCAATTTGGCGAGGAGCACATTCTCAGCGGGAAACGCCTTGATGTATGGTGATTGCTCATCATCGATCTCAAATCGTGGCGGCATACCGTCCGCCCGACACTCGGCTGCATCCGTGCGCAACGCATCAGCGATATGCGGCAGCTTGTCTTCAATCAGTTCCCATATGTTGTCTTCGCCATAGCTGGAGAGCTTCGCAGACAAAACCGCAAATGCCACTTCCTCTAGAGGGCGAAAATCGACGTCAGTTATGCCGTCTTTAATCCAAACGGCCATGATTTGTGTCGAGGGGACGCTCATTGGCGAGCTACCCGGCCCCCATAAGTTGCATCCGATCCTTGAGTGCCTGCTCAATTCGAGCCTGCAAGTCGTTCAACGAGGAAAGGGTTGGCGCGTCCATCTTGCGGAGCATGTCTGGGGTAAGCGTCTTTAACGCCGCTGTGGCGGCCATCACCTTAGGATACCAGTCTTCTGGGTGATCGATCTGATACCGGGCGAGAGCACGGCTCATTGTGCCGTCAGGGCCACGCAAAACGGAGAGCGCGTTTTCGTCCTGCACGATACTGGCAAGGTCACGAACATCTTTTGCCTCGGGAAGCTTTGGAGCACCACCACCGTCCTCGCCCGATGGGACGATCCAGCTGTAAAACTCTTCTATATTCTCCGTCTTTGTGAAAGCCTCGGCCTCGTCACTCCACGCTAGCCAGGTCTTCACGTCAGGACGTTTGAATATTTCCTCGAAATACGAATACATTCTTGGCTCGGTTGCCTCGCCAAACTCATCGCTCGCTTTCATATTTTCGAGCGCGATGAAGCAGCGGTAGGCATTGTTTGCGGCACGCGTAGAGAGCCCCAGACTTTGCGCGGCTTCCTGCGGTGACATCCCGCCCTTTCGAAGGGCATGGACAGTTTTCGCTTTCTGGTATGGCCCCCATTCTTTGATACCCGATACATGGCGCAGGCCCGGCAGTACCAACAAAGCGGAGGCTGGCGCCAGTTTGTCGTCTAGTACTAAACATTCGAGCCGCTTGAGGTTCGTGAGCCGCTCCTCGCTGAACGTCTCTTTGCCATTCTCGTGTAGCTGAACAAGCCACCGTAGCGCCGTGACCCGTCGGTTGCCTTCAATCACTACGTATTTGGCTGGATCGGAACTAACGCCCCAAGGCCGCACAACGATGCGATCCATTGGGAGGAAGCCCAAGGTTTTAATGGTGTCACGAAGCTCATTAACATCAAAGCGCTGATCACGCATCTTATCGAAGGTATGCGACTGCACCTTAAGGTCAGCGAACCGACTTTCGGGGACAGAGTTTAACTCCTCGCCTAGTTCAGAGAACCGTGGGTTGTTGGGATCAAGCAGTAGATCTTCGAGTTCGATTGTAAGCGGTTTTAATAGGGACGATAGGTTGTCCAAGGTATTCCCCCTGACGCAAGCATTTTGATTGTGTACATGATAGGACAGATGATCTGGAAGCGAAAGCCTTCCATGCTCTCATTCAATTCCAAGCGCCCTATCAGCGGCTAATGGCTACGATTTTCCTATTCGCTGTCTAGTTTGGAGGAATTACGTGCCGGACGACCTATGTTCCAGAACGGCTCCAATTACTCAGGATTGCCGCATGCCCCAATTGCAGAATCTCCGCTTCCAAGTACGAGAAAATATTATTTGAAAGGCAAAAACTGGCGCATTGCCGCCAGGCATAGATTTTGGCGATAAACCTCACACGTTCGCGGTGGCCCATAAATCTCTGTGACGAAACCTGACCATCACCGGCTGTCCGGCAATAACAGTTCTGGATTTGGTCAGGAAGAATGGCCTCTGTTACCCAGCCTTACCCTGCTCGTTTTCGCGCCGCTCAACCTCGCGCTCCAGCACCTCCCGTATGAAGGCTGCACGGCGCTGCCGCCCCACCAGCTTGTCAATCCGATCACCGAGCCCCTCGGGCAATCGGATGTTCGTCGATTTCACGTTGAGCGGTGGCCTTCCCATAATTGTGTCGTAACCGCGCGTTTCACCCGTTCAATCAGAACCAGAATAACCGGTGCCGGTTATTGAACATTGCCTTCCATTTATGTTATAAGCGGTGCCGCTTAATGCTCCGAACGCATCCTTGATGCGACCGGGACGGCGAACTGAGGAAGGCAGGTCCATGATTTCATCCGATTCTCGCTTGAGTGATTCGCAGATCAGCACATCGCGACGCGAGCTACTCCGCGGATTGGCTGTCGCTCCGGTGGCGGCATCGGTCGTTGCCTCCCCCTGGGGTGGCACATTGGCGGCGCTGCACCGGCGCTACGATGATGAACCCGCGACACTTGCGCGGACGAAAGAGGGGCGAAGCATAAGCCGCTTCCGCTATCACAACGCGGAACGCTGGATGACCACGCTGGAAGCGGATTTCCTCGCCGAGCCTCGATTTGCACGAGAAGCGCTTCATCAGGCCGGTTTCGTATGTCAGCAGGCGTTGTGCGCCTATCTGCTGGACATGGGCTTTGCCGATGGGTGGAACGCCAGCTACATCAAGCAGGACATCGCCAAGGCACTTGCCTACGCCAATGCGTGCGGCTTTGGTCATGATTGCCCAGACACGGCGCGGCTGGCTGGGGTTCTCTCGCCCTACTGGAAATGGGGCTATTATTATCATGATTGGGAGGAAGACCGCCCCCGCACGGGCGGCTTCATTCCCACCACGATTACGCCCCTTGTGCGTGCCTTGGTGGACCGCGTGCATGACGTGACCGGCCACCCACGCCCGAAGGGTTGCCAGCGTCGCCCAAAGGAGGCGCGGTCATGATGCTGCGCACCGACGCCGATCATCTGCCCGCGCCGATCCGGGAGGAACTTCTCCACGTCACCGTGATCCTGTTCGAGGCGTTCGAGGAAACAACCAAAGGCCGATGTTCCGAACATTTCCGAGCGGGCCGCATCCTCACCCTGATCCTGCACGGTCCCCATGCCGAGAAAAATTGGGAAGAGATCGCGCCGGGGGAAGCATTCCGCTTGCTGGCCATCGTCAACTATCCCCGCCTTGCCCGCAGCGAACGCGACTGGAGGCTGGTGCGCGACCGACTGCGCCGCGCATGGGAGCATGGCGAAATTACCCGGCCGGTGCGGCTTGCGGTCGAAAGCCTTGAGCGGGTCAACAGCGCTCTTGTCGAAGGCGTCCCGCATTTCGTTACAATCGCCGAACAGGGCATCGCACTCTACCAGATGGAAGGCTTGCGGTTGAAAAAGCCGCGCCACCTGCCAGCGCGAGAACGGGCTATCCGGGGTGTGGCGGAGTTCATCCGGTGGCATGAGCGCGGCACCGGCTTTCTCGCTGGCGCGGCTTTCTATCGGGACCGGGGCGACATGCCGATGGCTGCGCTGATGTTGCATCAGGCGTGCGAGCATTTCTATCTGTCCGTCTTGTGGTCGATCAGCCTGCACGCGCCGCGCACCCATGCGCTAGATGAACTACGCGAGGCGGCGGAGGCGCTGGACCCGCGCCTGTGTTCGGCATGGCCGCGCGACAGGCGGTTAGAGCGCCGCGCGTTCGGCTGCATACGCCGTGCCTATGTTGAAGCGCGCTATGGTCGATCATACCGCATTTCGGGCGAGGAACTGTCATGGGCGTTCGCGCGGGTGGAGATATTGCAGCAACGGGCAGCGTGCGCCTTCGTGGATCATCAGACTTCGCTTGCCGAAAGCCAGCCTGCGCCGATGCTTCCGCCGCCCGCAGGACCGACAACGGGCGTGGCGCTTTCCCAGCCTGTGCGCCGCGCCAATATGCTGCAACGGACATGGCGAATCGTGCGACGTGCCGCCCCGCCAAAGGGCCGATGGAATCCGCTCGTTCCCGTTCGCCGATTCTGGCGCTCCGACAGGTGCAGGGACTGGGTTGACCATCTGCCCTTGGCGATTGTCTGCCTGTGCTTCTTCATGGCGGGTGCCGAGGCAACGCTATGGCGGGTAAAGTCCGCGCAAGTCGCCCGTTCCAAACCCGCCGACTTGTCCGCCGTGCTGGACTTCGACGTGCGCGCGGACACGGTGCTTGGCGCGGTCATGGAGGTTGCTCAAAGGGCGGGCTACCGGGTCAAGGCCAACGACGACATTTGGACTGTGCGGTGGACCGGGGCCTATCGCGCCAAGGCGACGACCTTCGACGCGCTCGCGGACATTCTCTATGGCTCCGGCCTGTGCCCTGCGATCCGAGAAGACTTCATCACCGTGCGCTATTGCGACAAGAGCCGCCCGCCAATGGCGGCGATGGTCGAGTATCAGGCGGAACCGGGCGGCAATGTGCGCTTATCGGTTTCGCACTAACCGCCGTCCCGTTCCGCCTCGAAGGCCCGCTTACCCTTGCGCTTCCAGAGGGCGAGTGCGTTGGCCCGTTCCTCGCCGCGCAGCCGGTCGGCAACCGTGAGGAACGCGCCGTAGAGTGTCGCGCGATCATCGTCGGTCAGATCGACCAGCCCCGCCTTGACGATGAGGCCGCCCAGTTCGATCAGATGCCGCGTGCGTTCACGGCGTGCGACGGCCCAGTCCCGCATGTCGGTTCGCGCCTTTTGTGCCTCAAGCCGATGCCGCGCTGCCGTCGAGCGGGAGAGTGCCGCTTTGGTGGCCAGAAGGTCCGCCCGCAGGCTTGCCGCCTTTGCCAAGAAAGAAAGCCGCGCCCGCCTTGCGCCATCCCTCCTTTGTCGCGGTGTCTTTCACCGTAGCGGCATGGAGCAGCGCCCCAGCCAGTACATCGACGTCGAGCGCATCGGCCCCGGTCGCCGTCACCAGTTCGCCAAGCTGGCGCACGCGCCGTTCCCTGAGCGCTTTGGCTTTGTCAGCCAGGGCTTTAAGTTCCGAATCAAAATCACGCGGCTTGCGCATCGTAAAGTCTCCATTGAGTGTCGATGGCATTATGATCGCCGCGCAGTAGAGTCGCCGGGACAGCCTGACACCGCCTAGTCCCGTCCGAGAAATTTTCGAGAAGGGCGCGCTTATACGTCGTTCCGACGTGCGCTTGAGCGTAGTAGATGGACGATCGTCATGGCGATCTTCCATTTCTCCGTTCAGGTCATCAGTCGCGCTGCGGGCCGCTCCGCCGTCTCCGCTGCCGCCTATCGCGCGGGCGAGCGGCTGCACGACGAGCGCTTTGACCGGCCCCAAGATTTCCGCGCCCGCTCCGGCGTCGAGCATAGCGAAATCATGTTGCCCGAAGGCGCGCCCGAACAATGGCGCGACCGCGAGCGCCTCTGGAACGATGTCGAAGCATTCGAGAAGCGCAAGGACGCCCAGCTTTCCCGCGAGGTCGAGTTCGCCATTCCGCGCGAAATGACCAAGGCGCAGGGCGTCGAACTGGCCCGCGATTTCGTGTCTGCCGAGTTCGTGGATCGCGGCATGATCGCCGACCTCAACGTGCATTGGGACATAGGCGCGGACGGCCAACCCAAGCCGCACGCTCATGTCATGCTCACCATGCGGGAGGTTGTGCAGCGCGAAGACAGCACGGCTGGCTTCGGGGCGAAGGTGCGCGAATGGAACGATCATGAAAATGTCGAGCGGTGGCGCGAACGCTGGGAGACCCACGTCAACGTCCGCCTTGCCGAACTCGACATCGACGCGCGCATCGATCGCCGCAGCCTTGCCAATCAGGGCATAGACCTTGAGCCGCAAAGCAAGATCGGCGGCCCCGCGCACCGGATGGACGCCCAGGGGCTGGAAGCCGACCGCGCCGAGATGCACCGCGAGATCGCACGGGAGAATGGCGAACGCATCATCGCCGATCCCGGCATTGCCCTTAATGCCATCACCCACCAACAGGCGACATTCACCAACCGCGATATGGCGATGTTCATTCACCGGCATAGCGACGGGCAGGAGCAGTTCAACGCCGCCATGCGCGCGGTGCGTAATTCGCCGGACCTGATCGCGCTGGGCAAGGACGGGCGCGGCGACGATCGGTTTACCTCGCGCGATATGATCGACACCGAGCAGCGGATGAGCCGCGCCGCTGACCGGCTTGCGATGGACCGGAACGATGGTCTCTCGGCGGCGACGACCTACGCCATGCGAACCGCCGAGAGTGGTGGCCTTGCCCTGGGAGCAGAGCAGGAAGCCGCGCTGCGCCATATAACGGGCGAGCGCGGATTGTCACTGGTGCTGGGTTATGCCGGGACCGGCAAAAGCGCCATGCTGGGCGTAGCGCGCGACGTATGGGAGAGCGCGGGCCTCAACGTGCGCGGCGCGGCGCTCGCGGGCATCGCTGCCGAGGGGTTGGAGAATGGTTCAGGCATCGCGTCTCGCACCATTGCCAGCATCGAACATGGCTGGGCGCAGGGCCGCGACCTTCTGACCGCCCGCGATGTGCTTGTGATCGACGAGGCGGGCATGGTCGGCACACGCCAGATGGAGCGCGTGCTGTCCCATGCCGCCGACGTGGGCGCGAAGGTCGTGCTTGTCGGCGATCCGCAGCAGTTGCAGTCGATCGAGGCGGGTGCGGCGTTCCGCGCGATCCATGAGCGCCATGGCGGCGTCGAGATCACGCAGGTTCGCCGCCAGCATGAAGGATGGCAGCAGGATGCCACCCGGCATTTGGCCACTGGCAGGACTGGCGAGGCGATTGCGGCTTTTGCCAACAAAGGCATGGTGCATCAGGCGGAAACACGCGAAGATGCGCGGCGCGATCTTGTCGAGCGCTGGGATCGCGAACGGCAGGCAAAGCCCGACGCCAGCCGCATCATCCTGACCCACACCAATGCCGAGGTGCGCGACCTCAACGAGGCCGCGCGCGCGGCGATACGTAATGCGGGCGAATTAGGCGACGAGCGCCAGGTGAAGACCGAGCGCGGCGACCGGCTATTCGCGTCTGGCGACCGCATCATGTTCCTGCGCAACGAGCGCAGCCTGGAGGTGAAGAACGGCACGCTGGGCACGATCGAACATGTGAGCGAGGGCCATATGTCCGTCCGCACCGATGACGGGCGTTCCATATCGTTCGACACCAAAGATTATCGTGACCTCGACCATGGCTATGCCGCCACCATCCACAAGGCGCAGGGCATGACCGTGGACAGGGCGCATGTGTTGGCGACGCCGGGGATGGATCGGCATGGGGCTTATGTCGCCATGTCCCGCCATCGCGATGGCATGGCGCTCCATTATGGCCGCGACGATTTTCGCGATCAGTCCCGGCTTGTCCGCACGCTCTCGCGGGAGCGTGGCAAAGATATGGCCACCGATTACAGACAAGCCGACCTCGCGAGGGAATATGCCGAGCGGCGTGGCATCACGTTTGGCGAGCGCGTCGCAGAAATCGCCAGGCCCATCGTCGAGAAAGCGCGGGGGATCTTCGACAATTTCCGGCCGAACATGCAGCCGCAGCAGGAACGCGACATATTTGCGGGCTTCCAGCCCAAGGCCGAGCCGTCCGCACAGGTGCGGGCCGTTCAGCACCAGCCCGAACATGATACGCAGCCGATGCGCGCAGGCGGCGTGCGCGGCGCGGTTGAGCGATATGCCAAGGCATGGCAAGCGATCCAGCAGACGCGCGCGCAGGGTCTGGACGCCATGCCGCACCAGCGTGAGGCGTTCGACAGGGCGCGCGATGCATTGGACGCGATCCGCCCCGAAGGCTCCTCCGACCTAAACAGCGCGTTCCGCAGCAGCCCGGAGCTTGTCCGCCAGGCTGCCGAGGGGCGCGGCCAGGCCGCCGTGCGGGCGATGCAGTTGGAGACCGAAATCCGCATGGACCCATTCCAGCGCGCCGACCGGTTCGTGGAAGGGTGGCAGCAATTGCAGCGCCATCATGCCGAGCTTGTTCGCGACGGCAATTTTCGGGGCGCGAAAAGTGCCGCGCAGCAGATGGCGGGCATGGCGAAAAGCCTCGAACGCGACGCCCAGCTTGAATCGGTGCTGGGCCTGCGCAGCCGCGAACTTGGGCTTGAGATTGGCCAGCAGGCGGGCCGCAGCCTCTCCCACGACCTCGCATCCTCCATTCCCTGCGATCACGGACGCGACATCGCTCGCGGCATGAGCCGCTAACACCAAGGAGAACACGATATGGACGACGAGCAGAGCCTTTTGAACGAACTGGAGTCGCAACCCCGGCCCAATGCCGCCGCCGAGGCGTTCGCGCGCCTCTCGGAGCGTGTCGCGACTATGGAGGAACGGTTGGACGGGCGCATGGCAGTGATGGCCCGCGCGCTTGAGCATATCGCCATCGAGAAGCAGAGCCTCGAATTTCCTGACTATGGCCCAACGCTTGCCAAGATGAACGGCTATCTGGCGACGTTGGCGGGGCAGACGAAGAAAATCATGGATGCGCCCGCCATGCAGTTGACGCCGGAGAGCATGGCGGAGCGGATCGGCTTGGCGGCGCAGGCCGCGCGCGAGACCGACCGGGCTACCATCAAGAAATCGCTGGAATTGCATCATCAAGCCCATGCGGATCAGATGCGCGCGATCGGTACGATTCGGACCAAGCAGGAGCAGCGCTGGCACACACTCTATGCCGGAATAGGGACGGCGCTCGGGGTCTCGCTCCTATGGCTGTTCTATCCGGGATGGACAGCAAGCCTTGCTCCCGATGGCTGGCGCTGGCCCGAACGGGTCGCGACCCGCACGATGGGGGAGCCGTCACCATGGGATGCTGGCATTCGCCTGATGCGTACCGGGAACCCGAGCGGTTGGAACGCGATCGTTGCGGCCGCTGAAGTGTGGCGGGAGAATGAAGACGCCATCGCCAATTGCCAAAAAGAGGCCACAAAGGCCAATCAGCCGGTCCGATGCACTTTGCGTATAGGCAACTTCCCTTCGTGACCAAATGAGTCTACCGAGCGGTTCGACAACTGCACGTCCTGAGCTATTTTACCCAAGCTATCATACTGAGATTGAACGCGACGTTTCAGCTTTCACGAGCATCCGCAGCGAGATACAAGGCACCTCCGTGCGCCATATAGACGAGAGATTGCGGTCGCCTTGCATAAACAATTACACCCTGGCTCTGGTGAGGTGAAACCACGTGGTGATTCGCTCGCTCAACAAGCGAACGAATTGCATGTTCCCTGTTTGTTCTTGCATGAGGGGGCTGACCAGTTTAGGTATGTAAGATGACGAACGAAGCCAATTATGAAGACTTTTCGCGCGAGGACCTGCTCCGGGTTTTGCGGGAACGTGACCTTGAAGAACAGGGCGCACTGCGCTTGCATTATCGAGGTGAAACGCCACCGTGGCAGATAGTGCGGAAAGTGCGGCCTCGGTGTCAGAAGATCGAACCGAAACTATCGTGCGGGACTGAAACTGATCAAGCAGCTAATTTGCTGATAGAAGGCGATAATCTGCAATCTATGGTATCGCTGTACAAATATCGGGGTCAAGTAGATCTCGTACTGACCGATCCGCCATACAATACCGGCAACGATTTTAGATATAACGACAAATGGGACGTTGATCCGAACGACACCGATATGGGCAAATTCGTTCCGGGTGACGATGGTTCGCGCCACAGTAAGTGGCTCAGATTCATGGTGCCCCGTCTCTGGATGATGCGTGAAATGCTGCGACCAGACGGCGTATTAGCGATTTGTATTGATCATCGCGAATTATTCAGACTGGGAATGGTTCTTGACGACATTTTCGGAGAAGAAAATCGGATAGCCATTATAAACTGGCAAAAAAGCTATGCCCCCAAGAATAATGTGGGGAAGCGTTCGCATGTTTCGACTTCAACTGAGTATGTACTTGTCTATGCCAAATCGGTAGATCGTGCGAAGACCAATCTGTTGCCGCGAAGTGAGGCGATGAATGCCCGCTATGGTGATCGTGATGGTGATCCAAAATTATGGAAACCTGGCGATCTAACGGGCCCAGGTGCCGACACACACCGCTCGCAGGTGTACGGAATTCAGAACCCGTTTACCGGAGAGATAATTTATCCGACAGCCGGGCGGTGCTGGGCTGCCGAGCGCCGGCGAGTAAAAAAGATGCTCGAGGCCTACAGAATCAAATACAAAAACGCATCCCTCAACGATGGATGCGTTGATGCCTTAGTAATTGATGGCGACCTCACAAAAGCCAAAGCGACTGCGGAGAAAATTCGCGACACCGAGGTTTGGCCCGTCGGGCATTGGCGCGATGAAGGGCAAGGGACGTTTGGAGTCAAAAAATATCTCGAAGACGTCAAGAAGGGAATAACCCCTATGACGTATTGGGCCGACGACGAATATGACGAACCGGAGGTTATTGGTACTACGTCATGGGAGCACGAACAGTCCGGCCATAGTCAAAGCGGCATCAATGAGTTGAGCGCCATTGTTGGACGTGGGCACGGGTTTGAGACCGTAAAACCGCTTAAGTTGTTCAAAAAGATAATGCAAATTTGGTGTCCACCGCGAGGGATCGTTCTCGATCCATTCGCGGGTTCGGGAACCACAGGCCATGCGGTTCTCGAGATTAATAAGGAAGCGGGTACCGCCAGACGTTTTGTTCTGATCGAGCAGGGTAGACCCGAGCGTGGCGATAGCTACGCTCGAACCCTAACGCACGAAAGATTGAGGCGTGCATTGACCGGCGAGCGGGTCAATAAGAAGGGCGAAACTGCGGTAACAGCGGACCCGCTGCCTGGCGGTTTCCGATTCTCAAAGCTGACCTCCAAGGTAGATGCGCTGGCTGTGCTATCACTTCAGCGCGAAGAAATGCTCGATCTGTTGATAACGAGCCACTGGGATCAGGCCGAGCGGGCTGGTTCTCATTTGCGCCGTTTACCTGCAACCTCAACAGGGCATCTTTTCGCCAGAAACTCTCGGGGGGAAGGTTACTTTCTCGTTTGGAGCGGACCCGACCAGCCGTCCGTTCTGAACAGAAACGTTTTTCGGGCGATCGTAGAAGAGGCCAAGACCGAGGGTTTAACCGCGCCGTTTCACGTTTATGCGCGCACATCTGTTTACCCAGGACCCAACATTCAGTTTTACCAAATCCCGGATAGGATTCTTGAAAAACTGGGCTTCAATGAAGCCACTCAGTCTTATTCTCAGAAAGAGGATGCCGTTGTATGACGGACATTCAATTACTACCGTTTCAAACCCGCGCCTCTCAGCAGATAGTGAACCGTTTCGCGAAGTTGGCAAGCGACGCAAAGCGCCCTTGGGTGCATGGTGAGTGGAAGGTACCTTATTATCAGGCGCTTTCGGCACTGACTGGTGCTGGCAAGACGCCAATTCTCGCGGACGCCGTGGCACAAATGCGCCACTTAGTTGTGGGTGAGCCAATTGTGCTTTGGATTTCCAAGGCCCGCGCTGTTGTTGAGCAGACGTTTGGAAACTTCGAGGGTGGCGGGAAGTATGGTCATCTGATCGAAGGGTTCGACGTTCGCTATCTTCTTGAATTGAACGATGACGTGGTCAGCGACGATACCACACCGCTGATCGCACTCGCGACGGTTGGCACTTTCAATCAAAAGAGCCGCAGCGATGGGACGCTTATCGTCCACCAGCAGCGAGATGACGACGGCTCGAAAGCTTTGTGGACGCTGCTAACCGATCGTGTGGCGAAAACTACGGGTGTTCGGCGGCCGCTGGTCATCATCTACGACGAGGGTCATAACCTTTCAGACCAGCAAACCGACTTGCTACTAGAGCTTGAACCAGATGCCATCATTGTTGCAAGCGCAACAATGCGAACACCCGGCCAACTCGGCAAACTGATTAACAGATTGACCGATCATGGATGGTCCGACACTCCACAGATCGACGCAAAGGACGACATCAAGTCATCCCTTGTGACGGCCGTGAATAATGGCGATGTTGTAAGGGCAGGTCTCGTAAAGCGCGCAGTCGAGTTAGCGGGCTATACTTCGATCATGGAGACGATGATAGATGATATGCTTGAAGCGATCGAGGTCGCTGAGAAAGCATCGAAAGTGCAAAATGCCGGTTTTTTGCCGAAAGCAATTTACGTATCCAAAACAAATATAAACGCCGACGATGGTAGCATGGATCAACCGTCCAAGCCGTTCACAGAACGGCGGGCACCTCCTATCCTCATTTGGCGCTATCTCGTAGAAGAAAAAAATATAGATCCATCGACAATCGCAGTCTACTGCGATCTGAAATTTGAGCGTACGACTAATCCTCCACCTCTCGATTTCAAGCTGTTTAGCGGCGGAGAGCAAGACTTCGCCGTTTTTCAGTCAGGCAATTATCGGCACATTATTTTCAACCAAAGCCTGCAAGAGGGTTGGGACGATCCTGCTTGCTGTTTTGCCTACATCGATAAATCGATGGGCTCATCGGTGCAGGTAGAGCAGGTTATCGGTCGTGCACTGCGGCAACCTGGGGCGATGCACTATGCCGACCCGATTCTGAATACCGCATCCTTCTTCATCCGCGTCGATGAGAAGCAGGCGTTTCCGAAGATTTTGAAGTCCGTCGAGGCAAAACTCGCTGCGGATTTGCCCGACGTAAAAGTGGAAGGCTTTACCGATCGGCGCGATCGTGAACGGTCCCGCCTTGAACCCAAAAAACTCATGCAAATCCCCAGCGTTCATATCGATGCCGAGGATGCAGAACAGCCAGTTGCCAACGCGGTTGGCGTAGTGCTCGACTTTCGCCAAAAGTCTGCTGATACGGCCGGAAAGGGCCAAGTCGTAAAAGCGGTTCAAACCATTGGCTTCGGCGACAAAGCGAAAATTTCTAAAGGAGACACGCCACACTCCAATCGTGTGATGGCGCGCTGGATTTTGCGCCGGGAGATTATGACGCTTTACCCGGAGGTTGCTGCCGCGATCGATTGGTCCGAGGGCAAATTCAACGCAGCGGTAGAGATCACCAGCAACGCTGCTTCACATTTGAGGTCTGAGGCGGACGCGATCGTTGACGCTTATCTAACAAACAGCGATCTCTCTACGGAAGATGGTAATCCGTTCACGGTAGGGCCAATCAGCGTGAACCCGGCTAAGGCAAAGCCTTACACGAACGCTCTCCATCCGAGCTATGATCTCAATGACCTAGAGCATGAGATCGCAGAGGAAATCGATGCGACAGGATACGATTGGTGCCGAAACCCCGTGAACGGCGGGTATTCGCTCCCGTTGCTCGACAAAGGTGACACCCGCCGGTTTTTCCCTGATTTTCTAGTCTGGAAAGAAGGCTTGGTCTTCGCGATTGATCCCAAAGCAGCAATGCTCGTCCGAACCGATGCGGGAAGGAAGCTTCTCGACGTTCATGATGGGAACGGAAAGAGGAAGCTTCTCGTCCGGCTCATTTCGACGGGAAAATGGAACGATCAAGTCCAAAGAACAAGCACAAAAGGCTTCACTGTTTGGGCCTTATCACGCGGCGGCAAGCTAAAACCCCGTTGCGTAGGGAGCGCTTCCGAGGCGGTTGAGGCGGCGCTGAAACCATAGTGCAACGGGTCGCGGCGCAAACGCTTGCTACGCTATCATGGGCAACTTCAGAAATTTACCTGCTTGCTCCTCTAGTACGATGGCTGAGATGCTCCGAGTCCCAGACCCCGCAAGGGCTGCGAAAGGCTAATTGATCAGCCTGCGTCGGTCATTTTGTACGCCTATCACCCTGATCCATAAAAAAACGACTGCTCAATCGCAGCACTCCACAAGTCCATCCCAGACTGTCGGAAATCGGCCAAGTTTGAATGGCAAGCAAGTGTTTTTGGCCCCCCCCGAATGAAGCACTATATACAACCATGCCATTCAATCCCACGCAATCCCAATGGACAGTTGGCACTTGTGATGGTATCAGTTAAGTGTCGGAAGCAAAAACCGAGGTTAAATCAATACCTTGTCATGACTGCCGGGTGCCCGTAGGGGTCACCATCATGCAGGCAGGCGCGCGGTCGCCGGACTCCGATGGTGCGAAGATAGCTGTTTTCCACGTTAATCCCTGTTTTACCATGGTTGACCTTGGCGGGTCTTAGGGTGCAACATTGGTGTCATGAAAAAGGCAGAGGGTGCATTGCTGACCATCAGCGAATTGGCGGGTGAACTGGGTCTGCCCCAACATATATTGCGCTATTGGGAAACCCGTTTCCCGCAGTTGCGCCCGCTCCAGCGCTCCGGCAATCGCCGCTATTATCGCCCCGCCGACGTGGCGCTGGCCCGCCGTATCCACGACCTGCTCAATGTCGAAGGCTTCACCGTCAAGGGCGCGCAAAAGGCGCTGGTCGATGGCAATGCCACGACCATGCCTGATGCGCCTGTCCATCCGGCTGACGATGTGTTGAGCCAGTTGCAGGCGATCCGTTCGACGCTGGCCCGCGCGCTCGGCGAATAAGTCGGGTCAGCGCGTCCCTGGACCCAGCGCCGGGTCCAGATCACGCGGGCGCGTGAAGCTGACCAGCGTGGCGATATTTTCCTGCGCCTCATCCCACCGGTCGATGGGAAGGTCGAGTACGGCGATGCTGGCGGTCGGGAACTTCACCTCCACATCCTCTCGCATTGGGTTGTTGCCGTCGTCGGGCACCAGGTCGAGGATCAATTCCTCAAGCCCCGGATTATGCCCGGTCAGCAGCGCACTGTCCGCGCTGTCGGGCAGGTCGCGGATGACATCGAACAAGGTGGGGGAGGAGGCGAGATAGATGCGCCGGTCCCAGCGCGCGTCGAGCGTCTCGCCAAAGCCGGCAAAAAACGTCTCCAGCGTCTGCACCACCCGCACGGCGGGCGAGGCGACCAGCGCGTCGAACTGCATCTGCCGCCGGGCGGCAAACTGCCCCATCAACAGCGCCGCCTTCTCGCCCCGGTGGTTCAGGGGCCGGTCGAAGTCGCGGGCCACCGGATCGTCCCAGTCGGACTTGGCGTGGCGCAACAGGGTCAGCCGCTTCATTCTCTCTCCAGATGGCTGTGGCCGGATTCGTGTCCCTGATGCCCTAAGGGCGTCGTTTCGCCAAGGGATTCGCGCCGCGAAGCGACACTGACGGCAATGATTGCCTCGTCCAGTGTCACCCGGCGGATCGGCGTGCCTGGCGGAAAGGCGCTCAGCAAGCGGCTCGGCATCGCGGCGGACAGGATGACGAAACTGCCCTTGTCCTCCGCCCGGCGAATGAGGCGACCAAAGGCCTGCGCCAGCCGCGCGCGGATCAGCCGGTCGTCATAGGCGTTGCCGCCATTCGCCAGCCGCCGCGCGGCGTGCAGCACGGTCGGCTTGGACCATGGCACCCCCTCCATCACCACCAGCCGCAGCGAATGGCCCGGCACGTCCACCCCGTCGCGCAGCGCGTCCGTCCCCAGCAGCGATGCACGCGGATCATCACGGAAAATATCGACCAACGTGCCGGTATCGATCGGGTCGACATGCTGCGCGTAGAGCGGCAGCCCGGCGCGTGCCAGCCGGTCGGCGATGCGGGCATGGACCGCGCGCAGCCGCCGGATCGCGGTGAACAGCCCCAGCGTGCCGCCGCCCGCCGCCTCGATCAATCGTCCATAGGCCCCCGACAGCGCGGCGAGATCACCGCGCTTGATGTCGGTGACGATCAGCACCTCGGCGCGCGCGGCATAGTCGAACGGGCTGCTTGCCTCGAACCGCCCGGCACCATGGGGCAGATGGGTCGCCCCGCTGCGGCTTTCCGCATTGCCCCAGTCGCCGCCGCCTTTGAGCGTCGCGGAGGTGACGATCACCCCTTGCGCGGGTTTCAATACGGTTTCGGCCAGCGGGCGGCTGGGGTCGAGCCAGTGGCGATGGATGCCGATATCATATTCGCGCCCCTCGACCCGGTCGACGGTCATCCAGTCGACATAGTCGGCGTCGGCAGGACCGCCGATCCGCGCCAGCAGTGCCAGCCAGGCGCTGATCAGGTCGCGCCGCCAGCCGAGCGACGCCACCGCCCCCTCGATCCGCGCCCGCGCCGCGCCATCCAGCCAATCGGGTGCATCCTCGATCACCGCTTCCAGCCGACGCGACAAATGCGTCAGCGGACGCAACAGCGCGTCGAGCGCCAGCGCGGCCTCCTGCGCCGCCTCGACCAGCGGCCCGTCCGGCGCAGCCAGTTCGGTCTCCAGGCCATAACCAGCATCTGCCTCGCCCGTGTCCGCCGCGCGGGCAAAGACAGTGCCGCGCACGGCGGCGAACAGCGCTTCGAGCGGCCCGAACGGCTCGCCCGCCACGACGCGCTTGAGCCACTCATCGGCGGGCAAGGCGAGCGCCGCGTCGGCGGCGGCGCGGATCGCCTCGCCCCCTTCGACGTCATAGCTGGCCAAGTCCGACAGGCGCGCCGACAGGCCGCGCCGCCGCCCGCGCGATCCACCCTCCGGTCCCATGATCCAGCGGCGCAGCTCGATCGCCTCCTGCCCGGACAGGGCAACGGAGAAAGTCGAATCCGCCGCGTCGAACAGATGATGGCCTTCGTCAAAGACGATGCGCTGCGGCCGCTGCCCGGTTTCGCGCCCGCGCGCGGCGTTGATCATCACCAGCGCATGATTGGCGATGACGATGTCCGCGTCGGCGGACGCACGCGCTGATCGCTCGATGAAGCATTTGCGATAATGCGGGCAGCCGGCATAGATGCACTCGCCGCGCCGGTCGGTCAGCGCGGTGGAGCCGTTGCGGCGAAACAATGTCGGCAACCATCCGGGCAGGTCGCCGCCGACCATATCGCCATCCTTGCTGAACGCCGCCCAGCGCGCGACCAGCTGCGCCAATATCGCGGCGCGGCCGGTAAAGCCGCCCTGCAACGCATCTTCCAGATTGAGCAGGCAGAGATAATTTTCCCGCCCCTTGCGCACCACCACCCGCTTGGCCGCCACCGCCGCATCGGGAAACAGGCGCAGCGATTCGCGGTCGAGCTGGCGTTGCAGCGCCTTGGTATAGGTCGATACCCACACGGTCCCCTGCGCTTGGCGCGCCCAGAGCGAGGCGGGGGCGAGATAGCCCAATGTCTTGCCAATGCCGGTGCCCGCTTCCGCCAGCAGCATATTGGGCTGGTCACGGTGCGCGCGCGGGCGGAATGCGCTGATCGCGGCGGTGGCATAGGCGCGCTGGCCGGGGCGCGCCTCTGCCCCGGCACCGGTCAGCGTATCGAGCTGCGCCAGCACCTGCGCTTCATCCAGCACCACGGTGCGCGGGGCGGGGCGGGGTTGCGCCTCCTCCCATTCGGGAAGCTTGGAAAAGAGCCAGCGCTCGGCTTCCTTGGGCTTGGCGATGCGCGGCGCGACCAAAGGCGACCAGGGCCAGCGCAGCCGGTGCAGCGTCTGTACCGATGTCCAGCCGCCTTCCCGTTCGCGCCAGTCGGGCGATTCGATCCGGTCGAGCAAGGCCTGCGCCGCGCTCTGAAGCAAAGCGGGAATATCCGCTTCCGCGCTCGGCACCGGCAGGCCAAGCGCCTGCGCCAGTCCCTTGGGCGTGGGGACGAGGAAGCGGGCGGGGTGGAGGAAGGCCCACAGTTCAAGCAGGTCCAGGCCATTGAGATCGGGATAACCAAGGCGCTGGCCAGTCAACGGCGCGTTGAGCAGCAACACCGGCGTTTCCGCCGCCCGGCCGATCGCCTGCCCCTTGGCTAATCCTTGCGTCCGGCCACCCTCGCGCAACCAGATGCCGCCATGGCTGGCGTGGAGGGCGGGCAGGGATGCAGGATCAATCACCCGCCCCGTTTAAGCGAGCGGGAACAAAAGGAAAACCTGTTTCAGCTTGTCCTGCGGCCAAAACCACCACCGCCCGCGGCCATTGCGCGGGCGCGTGGCTGGAAGGCGACAGGTGTATAATGCGCTGCACGAGCCAGCTCCAGCTGCTCGTAAAGCGGGCCTTCGTTCAGCTCATAGGGGAAACGGATGCCCATGCGATCCTCTTCGGACCAGCGGACCGTGCCAAAGGTGATATGGCCGTCCATGTCGATCTGGCACGACGATCCGGCCGGCAGGGTGCAGCCGACCACCTGCGCGCCACCCTCGCTCAGGTCGACGATCGTGCCTTCCAGGCTGTCGAGTACGGTCGTGACGACAATAGCGATCTCGACCACGATGCGTTCGCGGGTGCGCAAGCTTTGCATGATGCCTCCAGAAACCTGATTATCGACGGCCAGGGTTAATGAAACCCTAACGTGCGAACGATTCTTAACGCAGTTTTGCCACCAAAGGACGTTTCTTTTCGGCCTGTCCGGGGCTAGGGGGCGTAGCCATGACCGCGACCGACATGATCCGTACCGCCGCACTGGCGGCCAAGGCCTGGCCCTATGAAGAAGCGCGCAAGCTGCTCAAGCGCTATCCCAATGGCGCGCCGGACAAGGGCCATATCCTGTTCGAGACTGGCTATGGTCCCTCAGGCCTGCCGCATATCGGCACATTCAACGAAGTGTTGCGCACGACGATGGTGCGCAACGCCTATCATGCGCTGTCGGATATTCCCACGCGGCTGGTGGCGTTCAGCGACGATATGGACGGGCTGCGCAAGGTGCCCGACAATGTCCCCAATCAGGCGATGCTGACGGAGCATCTGGGCAAGCCGCTGACCCAGGTGCCCGACCCGTTCGGCAAGTTTGAAAGTTTCGCGCACCATAATAATGCGATGCTGCGCGAATTTCTCGACCGTTTCGGTTTCGACTACGAGTTCGTGTCGGCGACCGAACGCTATCAGGCGGGCGCATTCGACGATGCGCTGCGACAGGTGCTGCGGTGCAATCAGGCGATCCTCGACATCATGCTGCCGACCCTGCGCAAGGAACGGCAGGCGACCTATTCGCCCGTCCTGCCGATCAGCCCCAAGAGCGGCATCGTGCTGCAGGTGCCGGTCGAGGTGATCGATGCCGAGGCGGGCCTGATCCGCTTCGAGGATGAGGGCGAGATGATCGAGCAATCGATCCTGTCCGGCGGGGCCAAGCTGCAATGGAAGGTCGACTGGGCGATGCGCTGGGTCGCGCTGGGCGTCGATTATGAGATGGCGGGCAAGGATCTGATCGATTCTGTGACCCAGTCGTCGAAAATCTGCCGCGCGCTGGGCGCCCGCCCACCCGAAGGCTTTAATTACGAGATGTTCCTCGATGAAAAGGGCGAGAAAATCTCCAAGTCCAAGGGCAATGGCCTCAGCCTTGAACAATGGCTGACCTATGGTCCGCAGGAAAGCCTGTCCTTCTACGCCTATCGCGAACCCAAAAAGGCCAAGCAACTGCATATGGGCGTCATCCCGCGCGCGGTGGACGAATATTGGCAGTTCCGCGGTAACTATCCCAACCAGCCGATCGAACAGCAGCTCGGCAATCCGGTCCATCACGTCCATGACGGCAAGCTGCCCGAAGGCCGGTTGCCGGTAACCTTCGGGCTGCTGCTCAATCTGGTCGGCGTGATGGGCGACGCCAGCCGGGATCAGGTGTGGGGCTATCTCACCAACTATGTCGCTGATGCGTCGCCGGACACCTATCCCGAACTGGACGCGCTGATCGGCCATGCCTTGGCCTATCACCGCGATTTCGTGGCCCCCACCCTCCAGCGCCGAGCGCCCGACGCCAATGAGGCCACAGCCTTGCGTAGGCTCGACGCGGAGCTGGCTGCGCTACCGGCGGACGCCACGGCGGAAGATATCCAGAATATCGTCTATGCCATCGGCAAGGATGAGGCGTTCGGCTTTGCCGAGCTGCGGGACTGGTTCAAGGCGCTCTACCAGACGCTGCTGGGGGCGGACCAGGGACCGCGCATGGGCAGCTTCATCGCCCTCTATGGCATTGATAATAGCCGCAAGCTCATTGCGCGGGCATTGGCCGCCTGAATCGACGGATTTTAGCGGGAAACGGGAACTTTTCAGGCGGACGCGCGTTATGCGCAACGGTCCACCCCCCTTTCGGACTGATGGTGCGTCCTGCGTGCCATCGGCCGCGCTTGCCCGGCAACGGGCGGCGCGGCCAAGTTGGGGGGAACGTCCACAAAAACGGCCCCGGACATTGCTGTCCGGGGCCGTTTATCTATTGAGGCCGGCGGCTTACCAGAAGAAACCGCGATGCACCTGGACCACGCGCCCGTTGCGGACATTCACCAGCATCACATCATTGTAATGACGTACCCAACGCTGGTTCACGCCCGGACGGGGCAGGCGATAGCGATAGGGATCGGCGATATAATAGCGCGAATTATAATAGGCCGGGCGCAGTCGAACCCCGACATTCCACTGATTGTAGCGGAACGGCGCGCGCCAGTTGCCGCCGCGATAGACGTCGCGGTGATTGCGGCGATAGTCGCGCCAGTCCTCGCGGGCCTCCTGACGGGCATCGCGGACATCGCGCCGTTCCTCGCGTACATCCCGGCGATCGCCATAGCGCTGTGCCTGACGCAGATCGCGCTGCTCCTCCCGCAGGTTGCGTTCGCTGCGGCGCGCTTCGCCATAGGATTGGGCGGACGCGACACTGGGCGCCACCGTTGCAGCCAGCAGGCCCAGGATGATCAGTTTACGCATAGCATATCTCCATTTCCTCTGGCGGCTGAACCCTGTCCGGCTGGACCGGGTTCCCTGTCGCCAACACAAGGAGATATGGGGCAGCGCGCCTGAACGGTCGGCGAATGAAGCTGTCAGTTTTCAGTCATTTATGTCGCAAAGTGTATCGATGTTCTAAGTTCTGGGCGTCCATGGCCGTTCGCGAAACCATTTTGTGACGACATATTTGGTGCCCTGTTCGACCGGCCGGGCGGCGTGCAGGCTGAACCGGTTGGGCGCGCCTTCCTCGGTCATATTGTTCCAGATCAGAATCATTCCCTCGACCGGCGGCACCATGAATTGACACTGGGGGAAATGGGTTTCGCCCCCGGCCTCGACTGGGGAGAGATAGATCATCGTCGTCCAGCTGCGCTGCCCGCCAGTGACGCGCATGGCGGGCCAATAGTCGGCGGTGACGGGGAAATAATCGCAATGCAGCCGATATTCCTGGCCGCTGGTATAGCGCTGGCCCTGCAATGTTTCGCCATGGTCGGCGGGCAGGCCCGTCAGCGCGCAGATGCGGTCGCTCACGGCCTTGACCAGCGGATCGAACGGATCGAGATTGCAGCTATGGCTGGTGCGATAGTCCGCATTGGCGCTGCCGGAAAACAAGGTCGAAGGCTGCGCGCCCGCGTCGATGATCGCGCGCAGATCGGCGCATTCTTCGGGGCTGAGGAAGTCCTGCCGCCCATATATGGCAAGGTCAGGCGCGTCGATCCGGCTGACCATCGGGTTGCGCTCCAGCCGCGCCTGCACCTGCGCGCCGATCGCCGCGCGGGTGGGCGAAGCGATGCCGCCATCATCGTCTAACTCTGTCATGCCTCCCTCCTGCCACAGCGTCAGGTCGCATGAAAAGACCCCGGTGTGTTGCCGCACCGGGGTCAGTATTCCTGAAGGCCACTTCAGGGAGGCGTGTTACCAGAAAAAATCATGGATCACATCGACGACATAGCCGTCGCGAATGTCCACCAGCATGGCGTCGTCATAATAGCGCACCCAGCGCAGCGTGCCGTACGCGGGCGGCAGGCGATAGGAATAGGGGTCGTTCAGCCAATAGCTGTTGGAATAGAGCAGGCTGCTCAGCACGATGCCCACGGAGAAACGGCGATAGCCATAGTCCCAGCCGCGTGGCGCGTTGTAGCGCCCCATGCGATACTGGTTGCCATAGCGGTTGCGATAGCTGTTCCAGTCATAGCGCCGGTCCTGCCGCCAGCCATTATTCCAGCGCTGCTGGTTGCTCCAGCGGGTGCGGTCGTCATAGCGCCGGCCATTATTCCAGTTGCCTGCCGAGCCGCGATTATCGTTCCAGCGCCGGTCGTCACGACGATCATCGCGGCGGTCGTCACGTCTGTCCTGACGATAATCCTGCCGACCGTCGCGGCGATCATTGCGCCAGTCCTGCCGATCGGCGCGCTGGTCCTGGCGATAGTCCTGCCGGTCATTGCGGCGATCATCCCGCCTGTCCTGCCGCGCATCCTGCCGCGCCGGTGCTGGCACGACCGCAGGATTGCCGGGGTTGCGCCACGGACGATTGGCACGCGGTTGCTGGACGGGGGCTTGCTGCACCGGAGCCTGCGCTACTGGGCGCTCCTGCCGCTGTTGCCAGCGTTGCGCCTGCTGCCCGTCACCGCCCATCGGCCGCTGTCCGTTACCGCGCCACTGATAGGATTGGCGGTCTGCTCCGCCACGGTCTGCCCCGCCGCGTTCTGCACGGTCGCCGCGATTGCCACGGCCATTCTCATTGCTCTGGGCATAGGCCGGCGCGACACCGCTCAACAGCGTTGCAGCCATCAGTCCCGTCAGCATCATCTTCCTGAACATCATCGTGACTTTCTGTTTGCGGGAACCTTCTGTCCCCTCATGCCGCCCTTCTAGATGGCGCGCCATGTCGCAATTCTGAACCTGTCCGTCAGCTTATCGAAAGAATCGCCGGGCGTAATGAACCCAATTTCGGCTTTGCGCGTTGTTCCGTGTTCGTATCGTTCCGTCCGTTAAAAATGGCCGGAACCGGGTCAAAAGCTGATCCAGATCAGTGCAGGGTGCCTGCCACCTCTATAGGACTGCCGAGTGAAGAAATCTCCCAATGTCAGCGGCGTCCGCCAGGCTCTGCGCGAAGCGACGAGCGACAGCCATCACCGTGTCGACACGCTGTTTTCAGGCTATCAACTTGATTCGCAAAGCCATTATGCTGCCTTCCTGACCGCCCATGCCCGCGCGCTGGGCGCGCTCGAATCGGTTGCGCGCCCCGCATCGCCACGCCTGTCGCTGATCGCGGCGGATCTGGCGGCGATGGATATGGCCATGCCTGCGCCTCTGTTTCTCGCTGATCCCGACCGGGATGGCTATCGCTGGGGGCTGTTATACGCGCTGGAAGGATCGCGTCTGGGCGGCGCGATGCTGGCGCGTCAGGTCGCGCCGGGCCTGCCCCGCGCCTATCTGTCGGCGGTCCATGGCAAGGGCGGCTGGGTCGCCTTTCAGCAGGCACTTGATCAGGCTGCCGCTGACGGGGGCGAAGGCTGGCTGGATGACGCCGTGCAGGGCGCGCAGGCCGCCTTCGCCCTTTTTGCCGCAGCCGCCCGGCCCGAACCGGTCGTCGCTCATGGCTGACGGCGGCACTGGCGCGGATTTCGCCGTCAACCTAACCAATTGCGATCGCGAGCCGATCCATGTGCTGGGTACGGTCCAGCCATTCGGTTTCCTGATCGCGCTGACCGCCGACTGGCTGGTGTCGCGCGTATCCGCCAACAGCGCCGCGTTCATCGGCCTGTCGCCTGACGACATGCTGGGCAAGCCGGTGAGCGCCCTGCTGGATGGCGAAGCCATCCATACGCTGCGCAACCGCATCACCCTGCTGCGTGGCCCCGATTCGGTTGAGCGCATCTTCTCCCTGCCGCTGATGCCGGGCGGCGCGCCGTTCGACGTTGCCGTCCATTTTTCCGGCCAACTGGTGGTGATAGAGGCTGAACCCGCCAGCGCGGACGAGATGGAGGCCAGCAGCACCGTCCGCGCGATGGTCGCCCGGCTGGCGCAGGCCGATGGCATGACCGCCTTCTTGCGCGATGGCGCGCGGCAGGTGCGGGCGCTGACCGGCTTTGATCGGGTGATGGTCTATCGCTTTGCCGACGGCGGCGATGGCGAGGTGGTGGCCGAAGCGCTGCGGCCCGGCATCGACAGCTTTTTTGGCCTCCACTATCCCGCGTCCGACATTCCGGTGCAGGCGCGCGCGCTCTATCTGCGCAACATCTTTCGCGTCATTGCCGATGTGCAGGCGGTGCCGGTGCCTGTGGTCCCGACGCTTGACCCGACCGGCGCGGCACTGGACATGTCGCTGTGCCTGACCCGCGCCGTCTCGCCGATCCATATCGAATATCTCCGCAACATGGGGGTGGGGGCGTCGCTCTCCATCTCGATCATTGTTGAAGGGCGGCTGTGGGGGCTGTTCGCCTGCCACCATTATGCCCCGCGCCTGCCGACCTTTGCCCAGCGCAGCGCCGCTGAACTGTTCGGCCAGATCTTCTCGATGATGCTGGAAAGCCGCGAGCGCGCCGAAACCGCCGCCTATGAAGGCAAGGCGCGGCAGGTGGCCGACCGGTTGATGTCGGCAGTGGCGCAGGACCATGACCTGCTGTCCAATGCCCGCTGGCTGGGCGACATCATCTTCGACACGATCCCCGCCGATGGCGTGGGCGTCTATATTGACGGGCAGATCAGCTTTTCAGGGCTGACCCCGGACAAGGCGGCCTTTGCCAGTATCGTCTCGATGCTCAACCGCGTTGCCGCCAGCCAGGTCTATACCACCGATACGCTCAGCCGCGTCCTGCCCGAAGCGGCTGCCTATGCCGACCGCGCCGCCGGGCTGCTCGCCATTCCCCTGTCGCGCCGCCCGCGCGATTATGTCGTGCTGTTCCGCGCCGAACAGCTGCGCGCGGTGCGCTGGGCGGGCAATCAGGACAAGCATATCGAATATGGTCCCAACGGCCCGCGCCTGACCCCGCGCAAAAGTTTCGAGGAATGGTCGGAACTGGTGAAGGGGACGGCACTGCCGTTCGCGCCCGCCCAGTTGCGTGTCGCCGAAGCACTGCGCACCGCCTTGCTGGAAGTGGTGCTGCGCCTGTCCGATTCGGCGGACGCGGAACGGCAACGCGCGCATGAGAAGCAGGAATTGCTGATCGCCGAACTCAACCACCGGGTGCGCAACATATTGGCGCTGATCCGTGGCCTCCTGTCCCAGACGCGCAGCAGCGCCGTGTCGGTGGAGGATTTCATCGGCACGCTGGAAAGCCGCATCCATGCGCTGGCCCGCGCCCATGACCAGATCACCGCTGACCGCTGGAGTCCCGCGCGCCTCTATGACCTGATCGAGGTGGAGGCGGGCGCCTATCTGGGCGAGCGGCGCGACCGGGTGCGCCTGTCCGGTCCCAATGTGCTGCTGACGCCGGGTTGCTTTACCGTCATGGCGCTGGTGATCCACGAAATGCTGACCAACGCCGCCAAATATGGCGCGCTGTCGGACAATGGCACAGTCGCGATCGATTGGCATGTGGATCAGGATGGCAGCCTGCTGATCGACTGGACCGAAAGCGGCGGCCCGGCCGTCGTCGCCCCGACGCGGCGCGGCTTTGGATCGACCGTGATAGAGCGCTCCATCCCCTATGATCTGGATGGCCATGCCGAAATTCATTACAGACTGGCCGGAATAGAGGCACATTTCTGCATCCCCTCCGTCCATGTCGTGTCGGTGCTGCCCGATGTCGTCGGCACGGAACGTCCGCTGCCTGTCATCGCCGCGACGCCCGAACTCCTCAAGGGGCGCCATGTCCTGCTGGTCGAGGATAATATGATCATCGCCATGGATGGCGAGGATGCGCTGCGCGATCTGGGCGCCGACGTGACCACCGCCGCCAGCGTGGCGCGGGCGCGTGAGGCGATCGAGCAGCAGCCCATTGATCTTGCGGTCCTGGATTTCAACCTGGGCGCTGAAACCAGTATGCCGGTGGCGGACCTGCTGGCCGAACGCGGCATCCCCTTCCTGTTTGCAACCGGCTATGGCGACGGGCTGGAACTGCCGGATCGCTTTGCCGGGGTCACCTTGGTCAAGAAGCCCTATTCGGGCGCGACCCTGGCGCAGGCGATGACGCCACTGGTCGATCGGAACCGCTAGAAACGGAATGTTTCGTGCTTGCCCGTTGCGGTTGCTATCCCGCGCGCCAATGTGCTGGGCATGACTCAGCCCAGCCTCTTCATCCCCCATGGCGGCGGTCCCTGCTTCTTCATGGACCCCGCCGATCCCGGCCATCCGCATAGCGATCCGATGTGGCAGCCGATGCAGGACTATCTGGCCGGGCTGATCGCCAGCCTGCCCGAACGCCCCCGCGCCATCCTGCTGGTGTCGGGCCATTGGGAGGAGGCGGCTTTCACCGTCCATGTCGGCGAGCAACCCCCGCTTCTGTTCGACTATTATGGCTTCCCCCCGCACACCTACACGCTGCGCTGGGACGCGCCGGGCGCGCCAAATCTGGCCGCGCGCGTTGCGACGCTGCTTGCCGGAGCAGGCTTTGCGACCGCGCAGGAGGTGGCGCGCGGCTGGGACCATGGCGTGTTCATCCCGATGAAGGTCGCGCTGCCGGATGCCGACATCCCGCTGGTCCAGCTGTCGCTGCGCCACGATCTCGACCCCGCTGCCCATATCGCCGCCGGGCGCGCGCTCTCCGTGTTGCGCGACGAAGGCGTTCTGATCGTCGGATCGGGCATGAGCTTTCACAACTTGCGCGTGCGCGGGGCGCAGGCGACCGCGCCGTCGCAAGCGTGGGACGATGCGCTGACGGCCGCGGTGACCGATCCTGATCCGGCCCGCCGCGCGGAGCGCGTCATCGCCTGGGACAGCCTGCCTAACGCCCATTTCGCCCATCCGCGTGAGGAGCATCTTTTGCCGCTGATGGTGGCACTAGGGGCGGGCGGCGATGATCCGGCGGTGCGCGATCATCACAGCATGGTGATAGGCTGGGCCGTGTCGGGCTATCGCTTCGGTTGAGGCGCAGGCCTGCCCAGCGCCGGGACGGTGCGGGCGGCATCCTCCGGCGTAATGCCCGGCGGCGGGGCGGCGGCCCCCTGTTCCCCAACACCCGTATCCTCGCCCCGCATGATCCGTCCCGCCCGGCGGATCGCGCCGCGCAGCCGGGGATAGATGCCGCAGCGGCAGATATTGGTGATCGCCGCGTCAATCTCTGCGTCGCTTGGATCGTTGGTCCGGCGCAGCAGCACCGACGCGGCCATGATCATGCCGGGGATGCAATAGCCGCATTGCGACACATTGTCGGCGGCGAACGCCTGTTGCACCGGATGGCCGCGATCGGGCGACAGCGCTTCGATCGTGGTGACGAAACGCCCCTCGGTCTTGCCGATCGTCACCTGGCAGGACCGCACTGCTTCCCCGTCTATGTCCACCGTGCAGGCACCGCAGTCGCCCGTGCCGCAGCCATATTTGGTGCCGGTCAGGTTCGACGCATCGCGCAGCGCCCACAGCAAAGGCGTGTCCGGGTCCATGCGATATTGCACCGGCCGGTCGTTGACGGTGAAGCGGGTCATTCGGCGTCCGGCTCTTCCGTCTCGACCTTGTGATACAAGACTTCGTTGCGGACGTGGATGATCTTGGACCCCAGCCGGATTTCCTGAATGAAGGTCGCAAAGCCGCCCGCCTGCAACAGCATCGCCAGACTGAACAGCACCGCGATCGCCGTCCCCAAATGCGCGTCGAACAAATTGCCCGCAAACAGCAGGATGACGACCAGACAGACGGCGCAGGCCGACGCGACCGATAGGAAGATCGCGATATTGACCACGCTCATCCGTTGGTCGAGGACGCGGATTTCATGGACCAGCCGGTCATGCTCGCGCCCCCGCGTGGTCAGGATTGCCGCCTCCACCGTCCGCGCCCGGTCGATGATCCGCGCCAGCCGACTGACGCAGACATTCAGGAACGCACCGATCCCCGCGAGCAGGAACACCGGCGCGAGCGCCAGCTGGATGGTCTGCGCGACCTGAGAGACTTGTGGCAGGGGGATCATCGCGCGGCACCTCTTACGAGGCAGCTATCCTTCATTGTGGCTGGCGGGGCAAGGGGATCACAAGCGGCGGTGGCCCAAAGGACGCGCCTCATCGCAACGAACACGCAGCGCTTTTAACGCAGGATAGTCTTTTGGCTCAGGCCGCGCCCTTGGCCGGCGTGTTGACGCCCATCGACTTGAGATAGGATCTGATGTTGCGCGCTGCCTGCCGCAGCCGCTGTTCATTCTCCACCATGGCGATGCGGACATAGCCTTCGCCATCCTCGCCATAGCCCACGCCCGGCGCGACCGCGACCTTGGCATGGGTCAGCAATTGCTTGGAAAATTCCAGGCTGCCCATCTCCTTGAGCGCAGGCGGCAACGGTGCCCAGGCGAACATGGACGCGGGCGGGGCGGGAATGTCCCATCCGGCGCGACCGAAGCTTTCGACCAGTACGTCGCGGCGCTTGTGATAGAGTTCGCGGTTCTTCTGCACGATATCCTGCGGGCCGTTGAGCGCTGCGCAGGCGGCAGCCTGTATCGGCGTGAACGCGCCATAATCCAGATAGGATTTCACCCGGCTCATCGCCGCGATCAGCTGCTTGTTGCCGACCGCAAAGCCGATCCGCCAGCCCGCCATCGAATAGGTCTTGCTGAGCGAGGTGAACTCGATCGCAATATCCTTCGCGCCCGGCACCTGCAAGATGGAGGGGGTCGGGTTGCCGTCATAATAAAGCTCGGAATAGGCAAGGTCGCTCAGGACCCAGACCTTATTCTCCTTCGCCCAGGCGACCAGCCGCTCGTAAAAGGCCAGATCGACCGTCTCGGCGGTCGGGTTGGACGGATAATTGACCACCAGGATCGACGGGCGCGGCACGGTGAAGGCCATGGCGCGGTCGAGCGAACGGAAATAATTGTCGTCCGGCGTCGTCGGCACCGACCGGATGGTCGCGCCTGCCAATATGAAGCCGAACATATGAATCGGGTAGCTGGGGTTGGGGGCCAGCACGACATCGCCCGGCGCGGTGATCGCGGTGGCCAGGCTCGCGAGGCCTTCCTTGGACCCCATGGTCACGACGACTTCGGTTTCCGGGTCGACATCGACACCGAAGCGGCGGCCATAATAATTGGCCTGCGCCTTGCGAAGCCCCGGAATCCCCTTCGATTGGGAATAGCCATGGGCGTCGGGCTTGCGCGCCACCTCGATCAGCTTGTCGATGACATGCGGCGGCGGCGGCAGGTCGGGATTGCCCATGCCCAGATCGATAATATCCTCTCCCGCCGCACGCGCGGCGGCCCGCATCGCGTTGACTTCCGCGATGACATAGGGGGGCAGGCGCTTCATGCGATAGAATTCTTCGGACATTATAAGGCTTTCCTGAAAGCTCTAGGTAAGGAATAGTGCGCGACGCGCCGTTGCCGCGTCACACTCTGGCTATAACCGGCCCGATGGCGACGCGCCAGAGAAAGCGGCGCACAGAAACGATGCCAGGAGGAGCAGGGTGGCCATGGATAAAGCCGACATCATGGAGCCGCATCTGCCCACGCTCGAACAGATGCAGCAATGGACCCATGCGATAGGCCAGGCCCAGCAACTGATGCTGGAGCAGGCGGCGGGGGCAGCGGGCCAGACCCTGCCTTTCTCGCCTGAAGCGGTGGCGCGCATCCAGACGAGTTTTGCCGACGAAGGGCTGGCGATGTGGCAGCGTTTCCTCGATTCGGGCGGCATGTTCCGCGACCATCCCGAACCGGCCCCGGCAAACAGCCCGGCGGCTGCCAAGGACCGGCGCTTTGCCGATCCCGCCTGGACCCAGCACCCCTTTTACGACCTGATCCGGCAAAGCTATCTGCTCGTTTCGGACTATATGCTGCAGCTGGCCGATGCGGTCGATGGCGTGGACCCCAAGCAGAAGGCCAAGCTGCGCTTTGCGACCAGCGGGATGCTCGATGCGTTCTCGCCCTCCAATTTCCCGCTGACCAACCCCACCGTGGTGGAAAAGACGATCCAGAGCGGCGGCGAAAATCTGGTCAAGGGTTTGCAGCATATGTTGGCCGATCTGGAAAAGGGCCAGCTGACCCACACCGACGGCACCCAGTTCGAGTTGGGTCGCAATATCGCCGCGACGCCGGGCAAGGTGATCCACGAAACCCCGCTCTACCAGCTCATCCATTATGCGCCATCCACGCCGGACGTATTGGCCACCCCGCTCATTATCTTCCCGCCGTGGATCAACCGTTTCTATATTCTCGACCTGTCCCCACAAAAAAGCTTCGTCAAATGGGCGGTGGATCAGGGGATCAGCGTGTTTCTGGTGTCGTGGAAGTCCGCCGATGCGTCGATGAAGGATTTGATCTGGGACGATTATATCCTGCGCGGCCAGATCGACGCGATCGACACGGTGCGCGATCTGCTCAAGGTGCCCAGCGTCCACACGATCGGCTATTGCGTCGCGGGCACCACGCTGGCGGCGACGCTGGCGCTGCTGGCCGCGCGGGGGGAGGGGGACAAGGTCGCAAGCGCGACCTTCTTCACCGCCCAGGTCGATTTCACCAAGGCGGGCGACCTGACCCTGTTCATCGACGATGAACAGATGAAGCTGGTCGACCAGCTGTCATCGCAAGGGTTTCTGGACGGGCGCTATATGGCGCTCACCTTCAATCTGTTGCGCGGGCGAGACCTGATCTGGTCCTATGTCGTCAATAATTACCTGCTGGGGCAGGATTACCCGCCGTTCGACCTGCTCTACTGGAATGGCGACACCACCAATCTGCCCGCGCGCTGGCACAAAGATTATCTGACCCAGCTCTATCGCGACAATCTGCTGGTTGTCCCCGGTGCCATCACGATCGACGGCACGCCGATCGATCTCAAAAAAATCATGACCCCTGCCTATGTGCAGGCGGGCAAGGAGGACCATATCGCGCCGCTGGAAAGTGTGTGGAAACTGACCGAGAATCTGTCCGGGCCGATCCGCTTCCTGCTCGCCGGGTCCGGGCATATTGCCGGGGTCATCAATCCCCCGGTCGCGCAGAAATATCAGTATTGGGCCTGCGACGACAGCCAGCCGACGCTCGATGCCTTCCTTGCCGCAGCGCAGGAAACCAAGGGCAGCTGGTGGCCCGACTGGCGCGCCTGGATCGAGCGACTCGACCCGCATACTGTCCCGGCCAAAGGCGCGCGCCAGCCTGGCAAAGGGCGGCTCAAAGCGATAGAGGACGCGCCGGGGCGCTACGTAAAGGGGCGTTAATCCCGCTTTTTCCAGCCCTTGCGTCCCTCCGCCGTCGGACAGGATGACGGTTTTGTTGCACTGCACAATAAGTCTTGCAATCATCTTGCGAAATGATTATTGTGCACTGCAACAAATGGAGAAAAGTCCATGGCCGTAACACCCAAGACCGGACGCAGCGCCCCGCGCGCCAAAAGCGCATCGACGACCTTGTCGGCCAGCGAAGCGCTCAAGGCTGCTGAAGCGGCAATAGCGCCTGCTCCCAAGAAGCCAGCCGCGCGCAAGGCGACGGCATCGAGCGTCAAGGCGATCGATGCCAATCCGTCCGCGATCGTGGCAGCGACCACCGCCGTCGACGCGCCGCCAGAGCCTGAATTGCTGTCCGAACCGGTCGCGGAAGCTGCACCGGTCGCAGCGCCCGAACCCGTTGTCGAAGAGCCGGTGGCCGCCTTGCCGCCGGAAGCCCCGGCCGAACCCGAAATGATCAAGAGCCTGCCCAAGCAGGCCGAACCGTTCGCAATCAAGACGCTGTCCGCCATAGAAGGAACCAAGACGATGAACGACGTAATCGAAACCGGCAAGAAGTTCGCTGAAGACGCCAAGGCGAAGCTGGAAACCGTCTATGCCGACCTGAACGAAAAGGCCAAGGTCAGCGTCGAAAAGTCGACCAAGGCGATCGAAGAATTTAGCGACATCGCCAAGGGCAATGTCGAAGCGCTGGTCGAATCCGGCAAGATCGCTGCCAAGGGCATGGAAACGCTGGGCCAGGAAGCGGTCGATTATAGCCGCAAGAGTTTTGAGAAGGCGACTGCCTCGTTCAAGACCTTCTCGACCATCAAGACGCCGACCGAATTTTTCCAGCTGCAGAGCCAGCTGTTTTCGAGCAGCTTTGATGATTTCACCAAGGAAGCCGCCAAGAGCAGCGAAGCGATGATGAAGCTGGCCGGTGACGTCGCCAGCCCGCTGACCGCCCGCGTGACCCTGGTCACCGACAAGGTGAAGTCGCTCGCTGCCTAAGCGACCGGACGCATGGCATCAGGGGCGCGCTCTCCATATCGGAGGGCGCGCCCTTTTGCTGTCTGCAAAATAGATGGTTACCACAGGCGCATGTCCCTGTGGACCCCTTGCCATGCGATGACAAATCGCCATATTCTCGCCCATCATGACCAGCATTTTGACAGCATCGATGATCCCCGTGACGATGGCGGGGGAGGATCGCGACGATCCGGGCGATGGCACCGGTCCCAGCGTCGGCATTGCCACGCGCACCCGCACCCGCACGAAAAAGCCGTCGCTCTACAAGGTGCTGATGCTCAATGACGATTACACGCCGATGGAATTCGTCGTGCATGTCCTCCAGCAATTTTTCCGCATGGATATGGAGCAGGCGACTCGCGTGATGCTGCATGTCCACCAGCGCGGCGTCGGCGTATGCGGTATTTTCAGCTATGAAGTTGCGGAGACCAAGGTCAATCAGGTGATGGATTTCGCCCGGCAGAACCAGCATCCGCTGCAATGCACGCTGGAAAAGGCCTGATTGCGGCCATTATCGGATTTACCGTAAAATTCGATCAGTCAGCACGTTTTAATTAATTTCACCGGAACTTGAAGGCGGCTTATCCTTTCTCCATTCGCTAGACGAGGAGCAAGATCATGGCCGACAAGCCCATCATGACGACCAGCGGCGGTGCGCCGATCGCCGACAATCAGAACAGCCTGAGCGCTGGCCCGCGCGGCCCGCTGCTGCTCCAGGATTATCAGCTGCTCGAAAAGCTGGCCCACCAGAATCGTGAACGCATCCCTGAGCGCGTCGTCCATGCCAAGGGCTGGGGCGCGCATGGCACGCTGACCATCACCGGCGACATCAGCGCTTATACCAAGGCGAAGGTGCTGCAACCGGGCGCGCAGACGCCGATGATCCTGCGTTTCTCCACCGTTGCCGGTGAAGCAGGCGCGGCGGATGCGGAGCGCGACGTGCGCGGCTTTGCCATGAAATTCTACACGCCCGAAGGCAATTGGGATCTGGTCGGCAACAACACGCCGGTCTTTTTCGTGCGCGATCCACTGAAATTCCCCGATTTCATCCACACGCAAAAGCGTCATCCGCGCACCAATTTGCGCTCGCCCACGGCCATGTGGGACTTCTGGTCGCTCAGTCCGGAATCGCTGCATCAGGTGACGATCCTGATGTCAGATCGCGGCCTACCCACCGATGTGCGCCACATCAACGGCTATGGCAGCCACACCTTCAGCCTGATCAACGACGCCAATGAGCGGTGCTGGGTCAAGTTCCACTTCAAGACGATGCAGGGCCACAAGCATTGGACGAATGAGGAAGCGGCGCAGGTCGTGGGCCGCACCCGCGAATCGACGCAGGAGGATCTGTTTGAGGCGATCGAAAAGGGTGACTTCCCCAAATGGAAGGTGCAGGTCCAGATCATGCCCGAACTGGACGCCGACAAGACGCCCTATAATCCGTTCGACCTGACCAAGGTGTGGCCGCACGCCGATTATCCCCCGATCGACATTGGCGTGATGGAGCTGAACCGCAACGCCGACAATTATTTCGCGGAAATCGAGCAGCTGGCGATGTCGCCGTCCAACATCGTGCCGGGCATCGGCTTCTCGCCCGACAAGATGCTCCAGGCGCGCATCTTCGCCTATGCCGACGCACATCGTCACCGCATCGGCACCCATTATGAGGCGCTGCCGGTCAACGCCCCAAAATGCCCGGTGCATCATTATCACAAGGACGGGGCGATGCGCTTCACGCCCAACAACCCCAACCCGGCGGCCTATTATGAGCCGAACAGCTTTGGCGGACCGGTCGAGGACAATAAATTCCTGGAGCCGCCGCTGCGGATTTCGGGCGATGCAGACCGGTGGAACCACAGGGAGGGGAATGACGATTTCAGCCAGCCCCGCGCCTTGTTCGAACTGTTCGACGCGGGCGAGAAAGACCGGCTGTTCGCCAATATCGCCGCAGCCATGGGCGATATCCCCGACTTTATCGAGGAACGTCAGTGCAAGCTGTTCGACCAGGTCCACCCCGATTATGGCGCGGGCGTGCGCGCGGCGCGGGCGACGATCAAGGACCGCAATCCGTCCATCTCCGCGCCGACCGATCAGCTGCTTTCGGATGCGTCGGCCTGACGCCACGGCCCAGCTTTGAAATACGCGACCCCGGCGCGAAAGCGCCGGGGTTTTTGCGTCGCCATTACAGCGGCCTTTCCCTCCATAGCGGGCGAATAGTGAGCAAATATTAAGGATGCCGCGCTAGCCTCCTTGCCAACATGCAACGGTCCGCCCTTCGTCACTCCTCTTCGATATTCGCGCCGGTCATCACCGGCAGCGTGTACTTCGTCGTGGCGACGGTGGCGCTGCTGCTCTCCCGCTTTGAAGGCGGCCTCGCCTTCATCTGGGGCGCCAACGCTTTCCTGATGGCAGAATTGCTGACATCGCGCACCCGCTACTGGCCGCGTGCCATCATCGCCTGCGCCATCGCCAGCGCAGTCGCCACCGCCCTGTTCGGCATGGGACCGCTGGCCGCCATCCCGATGGCTGCGATCAATGTCGTCGAATCGCTGATCGTTGCGATCATCTGCCGTCGCTTCGTGCCGGATCGTCGGATTATCGGTGCGATCCGCCCGTTGATGGTGTTCATCATCGCCCTGTGTGGCGTTGCCAATGTGATCGCCGCTGCCATGGCAGCGACCGTCGCCTCCTTCCTGAGCCCGGTGCCATTCGGAGCGTCCTGGCTGCAATGGTATAGCGGTCATGTGCTGGGCGGGCTGACCTTCGCGCCGATCATGATCCTGTTGTTGCAGGGGGAATGTGGCCGCTGGTGGCGTGACACGCCGGTGCGGGCGAAGGTCGAGATGGTCGGGCTGCTGGCGCTGTTCGCCCTAGGCATCGTCCATATATTTTTCTGGGCACGCTATCCACTGCTGTTCGCGTCACTCCTGCCGCTGGTCCTGATCGCCTTTCGCACCGGACAGATGGGCGCGGCGGCGTCCATCATCATCCTGGCAGTCGTCGGTGGAGTGGCAACCATGCATGGCGTCGGCCCGATGACGCTCATCCCCGGATCGACCGGGGCGCGGGTGCAATATTTTCAATTCTACCTCGCCCTCAGCTTCCTGCTGAGCATGTTGGTTGCGGCCGAACTCAACAGCCGTCGGCGCCTGTTCTTGATGTTGCAGGATAGCGAAGCGCGTTATCGCGCCATTGCCGAACATAGCGGCGACGTGGTCCTCAACATCGGTGTGGACGGCATCATCCATTATGCCTCGCCCTCGGCTGCCGAACAGATTGGCTGCGCGCCCGAACTGCTGATTGGCCAGTCCGCCGCCAATCTGGTCGATCCGCACGACCGTGCACTCGTCATCGCTACCCACCGTCGCGCGCTGGCGCATCCGGGCGTGAACCACATGGTGGAATTTCGTCCCCTCGTGTCCGATGGCGACCTGCAATGGTGCGAGATGGTCAGCCGCGCGGTGGTGGATGAACGTGGCAAACCCAGCGGCGTTGTCAGCATGATTCGCGACATGTCGCGGCACAAGGCACGCCAGCAGGCGCTGCAACAGGTCGCTGCGCGCGATTCGCTGACTGGCGCGGACAGTCGCCACGCCTTCCTCGAAAAGCTGGAAGCGGAAATATTGCGCGCGCGTCAGGGCGCGCGATCCTGCCTGTTGTTGATCGACATCGACCATTTCAAGGCGGTCAACGACCGCTACGGCCATGGCGCAGGCGACCGGGTACTCACCGCCTTTGTCGAACGGCTGCGGCCGGGGCTGCGAAGCGTCGACAGCATCGGTCGTCTGGGTGGCGAGGAATTTGCGATCCTGCTGGCCGACAGCGACATCGATCGCGCGAGCATGATCTGCGAACGGCTGCGCGTCCGCATGATCGATCCGATCCCGGTGGACGAAGCGGGGGGAGAGGCCATCTCCGTCACGTTCAGTGCCGGCCTCGTGGAACTGGACGGCAAATCGACCCGATCGGCGATGCTGGAGGCAGCTGACAAGGCGCTGTATCGTGCCAAGCATAGCGGCCGTAACTGCCTGCGTCTGGCGGCTTAGACGCGGCGGACGGCAGGTTCATGCCCGTCCACAAAAACACGCAATGATATGTTGTAACTTATGATGGGTTGGCCTATGTAGCAGCCAGCATGTCGCAGTCCCTTCGCCACCTCCTCTTGTCCGGCCGCCTCGATCGCTTCGCAATCGCGCTGTCAGGCCTGTGCCTGGCGCATTGCTTCGTCACCGCCGTCGTGCTGGGCCTGCTGGCGACGGCAGGCGGAATCTTTGAAAGCCCTATCTTTCATGAAGCGGGACT
Organism: Sphingobium terrigena; assembly: GCF_003591655.1. Lineage (GTDB taxonomy): Bacteria > Pseudomonadota > Alphaproteobacteria > Sphingomonadales > Sphingomonadaceae > Sphingobium > Sphingobium terrigena. The sequence goes on along the minus strand of NZ_QVRA01000005.1, from coordinate 102,651 downwards.
GGTGCTGGCCATATTGCTGGGCGCGATCGCGCTGGGCCATGGCGCGATGGTCCACCGCTTCATGATGCCCGCCGCGATCGGAGCGTTGGGACTCGGCGTGATGGCCGGGGCGCTGACCATGGATCATGGCTGGCAGGAAAGCGTCTATACGCTGATCGGTGTCGGCATCTTGGCGCTGGGCCACGACCTCAACCACCGCGCCGGGCGCTAGGTCCGCAAAGAAGGGAGCCAGCAGGCTCCCTTTCACTATGTCCGGCTCATTGTCGCTTATGCCGGCTTGGCGTTCAGCCGATGTTCGCCCTTGACCCAGCGCACCGTGCCGGTGCTGGCGCGCATCACCACGCTTTCGGTCGTCAGCTTGCCGCCCGGCAGCCGCTTGACCCCGTCGAGCAATGACCCGTCAGTGACCCCGGTGGCGGCGAAGATGCAGTCGCCCTTGGCCAGTTCCTTCAGGTCATAAATCTTGTCGAGATCGGTGATCCCCCATTTGCGGGCGCGCTGCTTCTCATCCTCGTTGCGGAATAGCAGGCGACCCTTGAACTGCCCGCCAACGCAGCGCAGCGCTGCACAGGCCAGCACCCCTTCCGGCGCACCGCCCGACCCCATATAGATGTCGATCGTGGTCTCAGGATCGGTCGTCGCGATCACGCCGGCCACATCGCCATCGGGGATCAGCATGATGCCGCAACCAATGGCCCGCAATTCCGCGATCAGTTTCTCGTGGCGCGGCCGGTCCAGCACGCACACGATGATGTCGGCGGGTTCCACCCCTTTGGCGGCGGCGACCGCCTCGACATTTTCCTTCGCCGACCGGGCCAGATCGATGATCCCATCGGGATAGCCCGGCCCCACCGCCAGCTTGTCCATATAGACGTCGGGCGCGTTGAGCAGCCCGCCTTCTTCGGAAATGGCCAGCACGGCGAGCGCGTTCGGCCCGGCCTTGGCGGTGATGGTGGTGCCCTCCAGCGGGTCGAGCGCGATGTCGATCTTCGGCCCGGTGCCGATGGCATTGCCGACCTTCTCGCCAATATAGAGCATCGGCGCCTCGTCGCGCTCACCCTCTCCGATCACGACGGTGCCGTCCATATAGAGGTCGTTGAAGGCCAGGCGCATGGCTTCGACAGCGGCGGCATCGGCGGCTTTCTCATCGCCCCGGCCGATCAGCTTCGACGCGGCAATGGCCGCCGCTTCGGTAACGCGGACCATTTCCAGCACCAACACGCGATCCAGCGTCGAACTTGCCTGTACCATCTTCATTCCTCTGCCTTTTCTTATGCGCAGAGCGGATAGGCCGTTGCCCCGTCCTTGTCGAGCGGGGAAGGGTGTCGGCCATCATGCAGCCATGATTGCGTGATGGATTGGATGCAATGAAAGCTCTGGCCAGCCTCCTCATTCTCCTCTTGCCGTTGGATGCGCAGGCGGCGGACGAAGCGTTGATGGCCGCCTATCGCGCCAAAACACAGGTCGTCAAACCATGCGACCGCAGCGGCGACGCAATTGTGGTGTGCGGGAATCGTGCCGAACGCAATGCCCGCGAACGCCTGCCTCTCCCACGCGAATCTATGCAGAGTGGTGTCGTGAGGGGGGATGCCCCGCGTGCATCGGCAGCGGCGGTACGGCAGGGCAGTTGCGGCGTGGTCGGCGGGCAGGGGACGGGATGTGTCGGCGGCCTGTCGGTGTTCAAGGTGGCGGACGTTGTGCGCAAGAGCGTGACCGCGATCATCGATCCCGATGCCGACCTCGCCGTACCGCCGCCGCTCCCGGACCGTTTCAAAGGTGCCGGGCAGCATTGAATTTGCTCAGTCGAGAATGTGCATCACCATCGGCGTGCCGAGCAGGCTTTCCGATCCCGCAAGCCGCTCCAGCGTGTCGCGGATGCAGCGCTCCTCGCCCGCATGGGTGACGATGGCGACCAGCACGCCATCCTCCTGATGCGCGCCGCGCTGGATCATGCTTTCAATCGATACGCCCGCATCCCGCGTGGCAGCGGCGATTTCGGCCAGCACGCCGGGGCGGTCCTGCACCATGAAGCGCAAATAGGTGCGGCCGACCCGCGCGCCCGCATCGGCGGTGTTCTGCGGGGTCAGCGCCGCGACCGGCATGGCGAAGGCGTCACCATATTCATCACGCGCGACGTCGATCAGGTCGGCGACCACAGCCGAGGCCGTCGGGCCATCGCCCGCGCCGCGCCCCTGGAAGAAGAGGCGACCGACGAAATTCCCCTCCGCCACCACCGCGTTCAACGATCCATCGACATGCGCCAGCGGATGGTCGAGCGGCACCAGCATCGGGTGGACCCGCTGGAACAGCCCGTCTGCACCGTTCTGCGCCATGCCGACCAGCCGGATGCGGAAGCCCAGCGCGGCGGCCTCGGCAATGTCGGCGGCGATGACGTGGCGGATGCCAGTGGTGGCGACGGCGGCAAAATCCAGTTCGGTGCCGAACGCCAGGCTGGCCAGGATGGTCAGCTTATGCGCCGCATCCACGCCATCAATGTCGAAACTGGGATCAGCCTCGGCATAGCCCAGTTCCTGCGCTTCCTTCAGTACCTCGTCAAAGCCCCGGCCTTCCTTCTCCATCGTCGTCAGGATGTAATTGCAGGTGCCATTCAGGATGCCATAGACGCGCGAAATCTCGTTCGCCGCCGCGCCTTCGCGCATCCCCTTGATCACCGGAATGCCGCCCGCGACCGCAGCTTCATATTTCAGCGCTATGCCGCCCTTTTCAGCAAGGCGTGCCAGGTCCAGCCCGTGATGGGCCAGCATCGCCTTGTTCGCCGTGACGAAGGGCTTGCCTGCATTCAGGCAGTGCCGCGCCAGCGTCAGCGCCGGGCCGTCCGACCCGCCGATCAGTTCGACAACGACGTCGATATCGTCGCGCGTCGCCAGGCTGTTCATATCGTCCACCCATTCATAGGGGGACAGATCAACGCCGCGATCCTTGTTCCGGTCGCGCGCCGAAATCGCGACGACCTGGATCGGGCAACCCGCGCGCCTGGCGATCAGGTCGCCATTGGTGTTGAGCAGCCGGATGACGCCTCCACCCACCGTGCCGAGGCCGACGAGCGCGACGCGCAGCGGGGCATGGCGGTGCAGATTGGTCATGGGGACGTCTCTCTCTATAATCGGCGCAGGTGATGAAGCCCGCGCTGATAGCGACAGGTGCGCGCCCGTCCAAGCAAAAGCTGTATCAGCCGGGCGTCCGCGTCCGCCCGCACGGCCCCAGTGCATCAATCACCACCCTATAGTCTGCGCGCGCCGCTTCGGCATCCTGCACGGACAGGGTGCGCACCGCGCGGGCGGGCAGGGCAGGGGGCAGCGCGCAGGCCAGGCGATACCAGAGCAGGCTGCCGGGAACGGGCGGGCGGGCGGCTTCGTCGACAATCTCGCCCAGCGCCACTGCCCAGCGGGGCGGTTCGCCGGGCCGACGCAAAATCGAGAGCGACACCGGATCGCCCTTTTCGGTGCGCAGGAAAATCTGCGTCTCACCCTCGCCCGCCACCGTACCCGCGACATGGAAGGCATCGCCCAGCCCCAGGATGCGCGGCGGGGCATCGCGTGCGACCAGAGCCGACAATATGCCTTTGACCCGGTCGATTTCGGCGGGCGTTGCCGGAATCTGCGCGTCGCGGGCAACCAGTTGGATCTGGCCGGGGCGGCTGCCGGGTCGGGCGAACAGGATGACCTGTGCTTTCTTTAGCTTGGGCAATTTGCCGCGCGCATTGATCGGGGCATCATAGAGCCAGCTGACAAGGGGGGCGATTCCCGCATCGCCGCGAATCAAACCCGTCACATCGCCCTCGATAAACAGCCGTCTATAGCCTGCCGGGACGTCTCCGGCCTGTTCGGGCTTCAATGTGATGATGTTGCGGATTCGCACATGTGCGACCAGCGGCGCATTGTCCGCCAGGTCTACAATGTCGGCATAGGACAGGCCGCCAGTCGCAACCCTCGATTGCGCTGTCATCGGCGATTGTTGCGCTAAAGCCGGAGAAACCGCGAGATTTGCGGCTGAAATGAGGCATGGCAGCGCGAGCCGGTACAACAGGGTGGTGGATTTCATGATCAGCTTCGTCCTATGTTTTGGCTCGTGGCAAGGATGTCACAGGCAAGTCATTCCGCTATGAAATGGTAACCGCAAATGAACATATCGATAAAGCGTTTGCGTGCCACGATATGCCGCGATAGGAGTTTGCGCGGTAGCAATTGGACGGACAGGGGCCGAAGGTGGCCGGGGTAGCCCGGTCGGCTTGGGTCGTTTTTGGCTGATTTGTATAAACCACTGGTAAGATGAGTTAAGGAGTGTCGTTGCCGAATGGCCTATGCTGACCACTCGCAAGGATCGAGTCGGACTGTCTCGATCATCATCGTCGCCCTGATTCACGCTGTTCTTGGCTATGCCTTCGTCACCGGTCTTGGCATGAAATATGTCAAAAAGGCGGCAGAACAGCTGAACGTGATCGACGTGAAGGAAGAGCCGCCGCCACCGGACGAGGAGCCGCCGCCGCCGCCGCCAGACCAGCCGGTCGAGCCGCCGCCGGTCGTGGCCCCGCCGCCGATCGTGCAGACCCCGGCGCCTGCGCCGACCATGACCGTTGTTCGGACGCCCCCTCCGGTGTTCAACCCGGTTCCGGTCGCCGCCCCGCCGCCGCCGCCGGCCCCGCCGCCGCCGCCTGTCGCCGCAAGCCGCGCTACCCCGCGCAGTGCGCCCGGCAGCTGGCTTAGCGATGCGGATTATCCAAGCCGCGCCCAGCGTGAAGAACGCTCCGGTACGGCAGGGTTCCGCCTGCAAATCGGTGCTGATGGTCGGGTGACCGACTGCACCATCACCTCCTCGACCGGCCACCCGGATCTCGATGAGGCGACCTGCCGCCTGCTGCCGCGCCGTGCGCGTTTCAAGCCGGCCAAGGGGTCTGATGGTGCGGAAATGCCCGATACGTACAATGGCCGTATCACCTGGCGTCTGCCGGAATAATCCAAACGGGCAAGGTGCGCGCCCGGCGCCGCCTTGCTCTAGCTTGATCTCATTGAGAGGGAAGTCTTGAACATGTTGATGTATCTCGCAGCTGCGGCGCCGAAGCCGGAAAACCCCTATGGCCTGATGGAAGCTCTGGAACAGGGCGGCACGATCGCCTGGACCGTGTTCCTCATTCTGTGCGGCATGTCGGTCGGCACTTTCTACATTCTCTTCACCAAGCTGATCGAACAGCAGAAGGTGATCAACCAGGGCAAGAAGGTTCGTGCGACCTTCTGGCGCGCCGCCAACATCAAGGAAGGCTCGGCCAAGCTGGAAAAGAACTCCGCCTACAAGCAGATCGTCGATGACGGCATCAAGGCGCAGGAAGAACATACCAAGCTGACCGATCCGGTCGAAGCGCATGACTGGCTGCACGGTTCGCTCGGCCGTTCGGAAGCCGCGATCAACTCGTCGCTGGGTGGCGGTCTCGCCTTCCTCGCAACCGTGGGTTCGACCTCGCCGTTCATCGGTCTGTTCGGTACCGTTATCGGCATCTATCGCGCGCTGATCAAGATCGGTGCAGCCGGTCAGGCCTCGATCGACGCGGTCGCCGGTCCCGTCGGTGAAGCGCTCATCATGACCGCCCTGGGTCTGGCCGTGGCCGTTCCCGCGGTGCTCGCCTACAACTTCCTGCAGCGCCGCAACAAGTCGATCGCCGAACAGCTTAACGGCTTCACCGTCGATCTGCTGGCCTATCTGGTGTCGAACGGCGCGGTTAAGCCCAGCGTTGCTCCGGCTCCCGCCGCACCTGCTGCCAAGCCGGTTGCTGCGCCGACCAAGGCCTGATTGTCTTGAGATGCCGGCGCGGGAACGGGATGGCCGCTGCGACCATCCCGTTCCCCGCCGACCATGGGCCTCGTCGCGATGGTGAGGCGCCATCGACACCAATGTTAGGATATTATCAATGGCAATGAGTGTTGGCCCCGGCGGCGGTGACGACAAACCGTTGTCCGACATCAACACGACGCCGCTCGTCGACGTCATGCTGGTGTTGCTCATCATCTTTCTCATCGCGGTCCCGGTCGTCGTCCAGACGGTCGAACTGCAACTTCCCAAGGTGGCGTTCGAGCCGACCACGACGAAGCCCGAAAATGTCTCCCTCTCGGTCACGACCGGGTCGGATGGCAGCTGCGCTGTTTTCTGGAACATGACCAAGGTCGATTCCAGCGATCTGCTCAACCGGGCCGTTGCGAAGCTGGAATCGGATATCAAGAAGGCAGGCGGCGTCGAAAATATGACGCCCGAAGACATGCCCGAAGTGCATATCCGCGGCGACATCAACACCCCCTACCGGTGCATCGGTGGTACGATCTACACGATGCAGCGCGCCGGTTTCCCCAAGGTGGGCTTCATCTCCGAGCCGGAACCCGGCACGACGACGACCCGCCTCTGACCGGCTGATTAAGGAGATTTCGCTATGGCCATGAGCATGGGTTCCGATGAAGGCGAACCGATGATGGAAATGAACACGACGCCGTTGATCGACGTCATGCTCGTTCTCCTCATCATGTTCATCATCACGATTCCGATCCAGACCCACGCGGTCAAGATCGACCTGCCGCAGAGCGCACCGCCGACGGATAGCCCGATCGATCCGGTGAAGAACAAGGTCGCCATCGACCAGGCCGGGATCATCACCTGGAACGGTTCGGCGATCGACCTGCTGACCCTGCGTCAATATCTGCAGCAGTCGCTGCGCCTGCCGGTCGAGCCGGAACTTCAGTTCCAGCCGAACGCGCAGACCCGCTATGTCACCGTTGATGAGGTGCTGGCGGAGATCAAGCGCGCGGGCGTGACGAAGCTGGGCTTCGTCGGCAACGAACAATATGGCAATTTCTAAACGCTGATTGTCCGCGCCTGCCAGTTTGTGTCAGGACTTCCCGTTTTTCCAGGCGGGCAGGGCGGGATCAGAGTTTGGATGATGCCAAACTTTCAGGGGGTCGCCTTCGGGCGGCCCCTTTTTTGCACGCATTTTGCGTGGGGTCGCCCCCCCTTAACCCTTTGCTTACCCCGATCGTCGATATTGGCGGGAAAGGATGGGCGATAGTGAGCCATGGGTGCCGAGCGACAGACTGATTTCGATCGAAAGGCACGGCTTGCCGAGCGCAGCTATGTGCAGATCAGCGTCCGTGTGCGCCGTCCCGGTGAGACCTGGTTCAACAGCCGCATTGCTGACGTTTCCGTCACCGGCTTTCGCCTTCAGAGCTTCATGAAACTGACCAGCGGCAGCGAATTATGGATCATGCTGCCGGGGTTCGAGGGGCGCCGCGCCCGCGTCCTATGGTCCCGCGCACATGAAGCAGGCTGCGCCTTTGAACGCCCGCTCCATCCCGCGATCCTCGATCATATCCTCAAGCTGAGCAGCGGCCCGGCGTTCGTTTGAGCGCCAACGCCCAAAAGGTCAGATCAGCGGCGCATCCTGAAACTGCAAATTGGCAAGGCGCGCATAGAGGCCGCCCTGCGCGACCAGCGACGCATGATCGCCCTGTTCGACGATCCGCCCTTCGTCCAGCACGATGATCCGGTCCGCAGCGCGCACCGTCGCTAGCCTATGGGCGATGACGATGGTCGTGCGCCCCTGCATCAACCGGCCAAGCGCATCCTGCACCAGCCGTTCCGATTCAGCATCGAGCGCAGAGGTCGCCTCATCGAGCAACAGGATCGGCGCATCGCGCAGCAGCGCGCGCGCGATCGACAGCCTTTGCCGCTGCCCACCCGACAGGCGCGTACCTGCTTCCCCCATCGGACTGTCCAGCCCCTGCGGCAGCGCGCGCAGGAAGCCCTCGGCATTGGCGGCGCGGGCGGCATCCCAAATCTGTTCGTCGGTCGCGTCCCACCGGCCATAGCGCAGATTGTCACGCGCCGACGCGGCGAAGATCACGCTGTCCTGCGGCACCATCGCCATCATCGCGCGCAAGGCGGCGGGATCGGCCTGCGGCAGGGGTACGCCGTTCAACCGGACCACGCCGGACGCCGGATCGTAAAATCGCAACGCCAACTGGATCAGCGTCGATTTGCCAGCCCCCGACGGCCCGACCACCGCCACCGTTTCGCCCGGCGCAACGTCGATCGACACGCCATTGAGCGCCGCCTGATCGGGCCGGGTCGGATAATGGAAATGCACATCCTCGAACGTCAGCCGCGCGCCATGCGCCGCCGGCGGAATGATGGTCGGGCTGGCAGGCGGCAATATGTCCGGCGTGGCAGTCATCAACTCATGCAGGCGACTGGCCGCCCCCGCACCGCGCAGCAGATCGCCCCAGCTTTCGGAAAGCGATCCGAAGGCGCCTGCGACCAGCCCGCCGGTCAGCACGAACGCGGCAATGCTTCCGCCCGACAGCTTCCCCGCCGCGACGTCCAGCGCGCCCTGCCACATCACCGCCGTGATCGATCCGAACACCAGCGATATCACCACCGCCGTCATGATTGCGCGCAGCCGGATGCGCCGCCGCGCAGTACCGAACCCGCTTTCGACCGTGGCGTCGAACCGCGCGGCTTCGCGCCCCTCCTGCCCGAACGCCTGGACGATCTTCATCGCCGCCAGCACTTCGTTGGTGACGCTACCGACATCGGCCAGCCGGTCCTGACTGGCGCGCGATAGGCTGCGCACCTTGCGCCCCAGACTGATCAGCACCAGCAGGATGACGGGTATGCCCAGCAGCAGCATCGCCGCCAGCTTGGGCGCCAGCGCGAACAGATAGATGAGGCCGCCAATGCCGGTCACCAGATTGCGCAGCGCGATCGACACGGTCGATCCGACCACCTGTTCGACCACGGCAGTATCAGCGGTCATCCGCGAGGCGATTTCGGACGGGCGGTTTTCTTCAAAGAAACGGGGCGCCTGCCGCAGCAGATTCGCCTGGGTGGCGCTGCGAATATCGGCAACCACCCGCTCGCCCAGCCAGGACACGAAGTAAAAGCGCAGCGCGCTCGCAACAGCCAGGATGATGACGATCAACAGCAGATATTCAAACCAGCGGCTGATATCGCCCCCGCCCATGAAGCCCCGGTCGATGACCAGCCGGAAGCCGCTGGGGATGCCCAGCGTCGCGGCAGACGACACGATCAGTGCCGCCAACGCGCCCGCGATCCGCCCCGGATAGCGTTTGGCGAACATCCACAGCATCGCCAGGCTGCCAAGCGCGGGACGGGCGCTGGTGCGCAGCGACGGGGTGGGTTGTTCCTCCATGCGCGGCGCTTAGCAGGCTGCCAACCAAGCCTCAATGGGGCGGGGCTGGTGGCGCGTGCGACTTTCGCGCATAGGCGGTCGGTCTGTTCACGCCATTGGAGCCAGCAATGATCCACCTATTGTCCGCGACCGTCGAACGCTGGCCGGTGGCGGGCGCGTTCATCATCGCTCGCGGGGCCAAGACCGATGTGGACGTGGTCGTTTGCACCGTAGGTGACGGCACCCATGTCGGCCGGGGCGAGGGGACGGCGATCTATTATGAGGGCGAGACGGCAGAGGGCTGCGCAGCGGCGATCCGCGCCTATGCCGGGCCGCTCGACCGGCAGGCGCTATTGACGCAGATGCCGCGCGGCGCGGCGCGCAATGCGCTCGACTGCGCTCTGTGGGATCTGGAAGCGAAGCGTGCGGGCGTGCCGGTCTGGCAACTTGCCGGGCTGGCCGCACCCACCCCTCTACCCACCGCCTTCACCATCAGCCTTGGCGATCCCGCGACGATGGAGGCGGCGGCGCGAACAGCGGCGGGGCGCGGCTTTGCCCTGCTCAAATGCAAGCTGACTGGCGAGGGCGACCGGGCGCGCATCGCAGCGGTCCGGACGGGCGCACCCGACGCGCGGCTGATCGTCGATGCCAATGAAAGCTGGCATGATCTGGACATTGCCACAGAGGCGCAGGTGCTGGCCGACCTTGGCGTCGAGATGGTCGAACAGCCGGTGATCCATGGCCGGGAAGCGGCGCTGGCCGGGGTCCGCGCGCCGCTGCCGCTCTGTGCTGACGAAAGCTGCCACACCAGCGCGGACCTTGATCGGCTTGGCGATTTCGACGCGGTGAATATCAAGCTCGACAAGGCCGGCGGTCTGACCGAAGCGCTGGCGCTGCGTCAGGCGGCGCGGGACCGGGGCTTTCGCGTCATGGTCGGCTGTATGCTCGGCACCTCGCTTGGCATCGCGCCCGCAGCGCTGGTGGCGCAGGGGGCGGACTGGATCGACCTTGACGGTGCGCTGCTGCTGGCGCGGGATCGCGACGGCGGGCTGGCGCTGGAGGACGGCCTGCTTCAGCCCGGCAGCCTGTGGGGGATGGGTAAATAAGCTGCGTCAGGCGGATCGCACCGGCTGCACCTCTGGATAAGGCATGATGGTTCGTCCATCCGGCGCAGCGGTGAAGCTGGTCTGGGTAGGATAGGCGAACTCTATCCCTTCCGCGTTAAACCGCTTCCAGATCGCCAGCCCCATGCGGTGCCGCGACAGGAAATAATCATGCGTATCGGGGTCCGGCACGTCGAAATTCACCTCATAGTCCAGCGAACTCGCGCCAAAGCGGACAAGGCCAGCATTGACGAAGATGAACCCTTCTGCCTCGACAATCTCGCGCAGCATCTCCGGTATCGCTTCGGCCTTCTCCTCCGGCGTCTGGTAGATGATGCCGATCGCAAAGGTCACGCGCCGCTGGATCAGCGTCTGCAGGCTGGTAATTTCCTTCTGCAACAGATTGGCGTTGGAGATGACCTTCTTCTCCCCGCTCATCGCGCGCAGCCTTGTGCTTTTGAGGCCAATCTTCTCGACCCGCGCAGTGGTCTGGTCATAGGTGATGATCTCGCCGCGCCGGAACGGCTTGTCGAAGATGATAGACAGCGCGGCGAACAGGTCGGAGAAAATTCCCTGCGCAGCCAGGCCAATGGCGATGCCGCCAATGCCAAGACCCGCGACCAGGCCAGTGACGTTGACCCCCAGATTGTCGAGCACGACGATGGTGGCGATCGCGAACAGGGCAAAGGTCACCAGCACGCGAATCAGGCCCATCGCGTTGGCCAGCGTCTCGCCCTGGCCATCCTCCGCCAGCGTCTTGCGCTCGATCAGCCCCAGGATGATCTCCCGCGCCCAGATCGCCCCCTGCAACACCGCGGCGATGGTGAAGAGAAACGCAATCGTCTTGAACAGCACCGCAGGCGGATCGGCATAACCCGCGACCAGCTTGGCCGCGACCATGACCATGAAGAAATGGGATGTCCGCGCCACCGCCCGGCCCAGTACATTGGCATAGCCCAGCGGGTCGCCACGGGTGCCGCGCCATCTTTTCCCGAACGAGCGCAGCGCCGCCAGGAGGAGGTAGATCAGAACGCCCGCGCCAATGGCGACGATGATCTGGACATAGTGAACAGCGAACCAGTCGCTGGTCGATCGCCACATTTCGACGAAATCGGGCGCGCGCACCGATACGGCGGCGGCGGCAGGTTCAGTTTTATTGGCCATGCTGGTCCCGTTAGTCTGTATCAGGCTAAAGTGTCGAGAAATGCGATGAGTCCGCGTTCTTCGCGAGACAGATAGCGTGTTGAACGCGGCAGGCGAAGCCCCGCGCGCCACGCATCCTGTCCATCCTTGCACAGGTCGAGCAGGGCAGGGTGGATATAGCTTTTGCGGCTGATCGCGGGCGTATTGCCCAGCGCGGCCGCCACCGGTTCCAGCAAGCCCTTCATCGACACCGGTCCGGCGGCCAATGTGGCAAAAGCGACGGTCGATGCGCCCCATGTGCGAAAATGCTTGGCGGTGAAGGGACCGCCCATGGCCTGCGCGATATAGGCGTTGACGTCGCTCGATGTGATCGGCCGCGCCTCGCCATCCTCGTCCAGATATTTGAACAGATGCTGGCCCGGCAAATCCTGCACCTGCCGCACGAAACGCAGCAGCCGTGTGTCGGTCAGCGTCACCTGATGCTGCTTGCCCGACTTGGCGCGATAGCGCAGCGTCAGCGCCTTGCCGGTGAGGTCTATATGGCGACGGCGCAGGGTCGTCGCGCCGAAACTCTTGTTGGTCGTGGCATAATATTCATTGCCCACGCGCAACCGCCCCAGGTCCAGCAGCCGCACTACAGCCGCGACCGTCCGTTCCTTGCGCAACCCGCGCTGCGACAGGTCCGCCTCCAGTTGCGCGCGCAATTTGGGCAGGGCGCGACCGAAGCCGGCGCAGCCTTCATATTTCTGCGCCTCCCGCGTCGCGCGAAAATCGGGATGATAGCGATATTGCTTGCGGCCCCGCTCGTCATGCCCCGTCGCCAAGATATGGCCATGGGGCATCGGGCAGAACCAGCAATCGCGATAGGCAGGGGGCAGGGCGATGGCGTTCAGTCGCCCAATCTCGTCCCGGTCGGCGATGCGCCCGCCATCGGGCTGGTAATAGCCCCAGCCGCTTTTTAGCGCGCGTCGCGAAATGCCGGGGATGCTGTCATCTACGTGGATGAGGGATTGGGTGGCCATATTGTCCTTCTCATGGCCAAAAACCCACCTTTCATCGCTTCGTTCCGCAACGGGTCGGGCGGCGGTCCGTTAGCCTGTCTCCCATCAGGCGCAAGGAGAAGCCCCATGCCCGCCATTACCAACAGCCGTATCCTCATCATCGCGACCGACGGATTCGAGCAGTCCGAATTGTTCGATCCCCGCGACGCCCTGATCGCGGCGGGGGCCAGTGTGACGTTAGCATCGCCGGACCTGAACCCTATTCAGGGCATGAAACATGATGAAAAAGGCGACACCATCACGCCTGACATCCGCCTCGATGCCGTCAGGATAGAGGGATATGACGGGCTGATCCTGCCCGGCGGCGTCGCCAATCCCGATACGCTGCGCACCAATGCCGCCGCCGTGTCGCTGGTGCGCGCGTTCGTGACCACGGGCAAGCCGGTCGCCGCGATCTGCCATGGCCCATGGCTGTTGGTGGAGGCTGACGTTGTGAATGGCCGGACCGTCACTGGCTGGCCATCGGTTCGCACCGACCTTCGCAATGCTGGCGGAAATGTGGTCGATCAAGCCGTCGTGGTGGACGGCAACATCATCACCAGCCGCAAGCCCGACGATATCCCTGCCTTCATCGAAGCCTTCAGCAAGGCGGTGGTGGAAGCCGGAACCGTTACGGCCTGACCTGTGTACCGCCGCCCGCCCGCCATGGGACCGGGCGGCGGCGCAGCGTCGAGACATGCGCCAGCGCCAATGTCGCGCAGACGATGGCGGCAGGGAAGGCGACGGGCAGGACGGCAGGCCAAAACACCGGTGCTATCGCCGCAGCGACCAGCCCGGCCAGCGCCAGCCCCAGCGCATGGCCCTCCCCATCGGGACCGCGCAGCCAGAATAGGCAGGCGCTCATCCCGGTCATGAAGCAGATCATGTAGCGGATCGTCTCGCCTACAGCGCTCAAGCCGATCAGGATCAGCAGCACCAGCACCGCGCCGACCACGCGCCGCGACAGCCGGGCCAGCACATGGGTGCAGACCGGATAGACCAGCAATTCGCACAGCGACGCGGCGATCAGGATCGCTTGCGCCCGCGCGCCATTGCCTGCGATCAGCGCGACGGTTGCCGCCGCGCCCCAGGGGATCAGCCGCAACGGTGCCATGCGGATATGGCTGATCCAGCTGCGCCAGCCATCGCGCATGTCCCAACGCCGGTCGGCCAGCCGCAACTGGAACGCGCCGATGATGAACAGTGCCTCCACCCCCCAGGGCAGCAGCCCCGGCGCGATCAGTGGCGATGCCAGCAGCAGCCCCAGCAACAGGCCGTGAACCAGCCCCAACGCGCGCAATTCGCCGCTCATGCCAGCGCCCCGCGCGTCCGGTTCATTGCCGCGTTGAGGTCAAGCCGTGCCGCGGCCTTGCGCCTACGGCTGAGATAAGTGTCCAGACCGATCTGGAGCGCCAGCATCATGAAGATGAAGGGCTGATAGGCGATGCCCACGAACAGTGATCCGATCATGTAGATAATATGCCCCTGTTGCAGCGCCAGCGCGAAGGGCGCGACCCACGCCTCGTCCGGTCCCGCCCGCTTGGCGTACATACGGCGGATCATTTCGGTGCGGATGAAGCAGATGCCGTGGATCAGCGCCCAGAGCAGGAAGCCGAAATAGCCCTGTTCGCCCAGCATCTCGAAATAGGCGCTGTGATAGGCGCGGCCCTTGTCGGTCACCAGCCGCCGCTCGACCCGCTTGGCGTCGCCGTCGCCCACTTCGCTCTGCGCGAAATAGGTAAAGCTGTTCTGGAGATAATTGTCGAAGCCGCCGCCGCCCGGATGGGTTTTTACATAGTCGAGCGTCCACATCCACACCGCCACGCGGGTCGATGCGCTCTCGTCACCCTGATGATTTTCGATTGTCTGCATCCGCTGGGTGAAGCTGGCGGGCAGGAAGGGGATGGAGACCAGCGCGGCGAGCAGCATCAGCGGCCCGTAGACGAAGCGACGCGGCGATCGCACCAGCATCAGCCCGGCCAGAATGACGATGCACACCAGCCCCGTGCGTGCCTCAGTGCCAATCGGCATCAGCAGGCAGGCCAGACACAGGCAGTAGCAAAAGCCCTTCACCCGCCAGTCGTCCGGCGGAAAGATGGTGCCATGTTTCGACAGCCACAGGATCAGCGGGATCAACGAAATGGCGACGCAGCTGATGATCGACCCTTCATACAGGCCGCTATTATTGTCGACCATCAGGTTCAGCACGCCATAGCCGCCGCCCGACAGCGCGGTTTTCAGCCCGCCATTGATGATGATCGTGCTGGCGCACAGGATCATGAAAACGGTCATCGCCTCGATTCGCAGCCGCGTGCGGAGCGTGAGCGGCAGGAAGATGCCCGCAATGATCGCCTTCCACACCCAGTTCCATTTGGTCAGTGCCTCGACCGGGAAATCGGCGGTCGCGGTGGTATAGCCGCACCAGATCAGCAGGATCAGCAGCAGCGCCTGTCGCGCGGAAAAGCGGCAATCCTTCTTGTCGTCGATCACCAGCCAGGCCCCCACCATCGCGGCAAAGGCGATGGCGGAAATCGGGATTGAATTGAGCAGGAAATAGGACAGGCGCTGGGGCGATACGATGTCGATATAGGCATAGACCGCAACCAGCAGGAACGGCCGCCTAAGCCCCATCAGGAAAAACACGGCCAGGAAGGCGAGGAAGAACAGGTCACGCATCGCGCGCGCTTTCCTCTACTGGCGGATCGCGATCGAGATCCGCGCGCGGCAACAGCCGCCACGCGGCGAGCAGGATCACGCCATGGCTGATCAGCAGGGACAGGGTGTCGATCATTGCGTCTTGGTGGTTCCACTGGCTACCCGACCCTCCCTAACGCGACACAGTTGACGGGCCGTTAAACCTTTTGTGGTTAAGTCCATGGGCTATGACCCATATTCTTCATGTGCTGGACCACAGCCTGCCGCTGCACAGCGGCTACACCTTCCGCACCCGCGCCATCCTGCGGGCGCAGATGGCCAGAGGCTGGGAGGTGCGCGGCATAACCGGGCATCGCCACAGTGCGTCAGGTCCGCTGGAGGAGGTGGTGGACGGCCTTCACTTCCACCGCACCCCCGGCGCGCCCGCCACCGGCAATCCGGTGCTGCGCGAATGGCGCGACATTGCCGCCCATGCCGACGCGATCGATGCGCTGGTGCAGCAATGGCGGCCCGACATCATCCACGCCCATTCGCCGGTGCTGAACGCCATCGCCGCGCAGCGCGTGGCCAAGCGTCATGGCATCCCCCTGGTCTACGAAATCCGCGCCTTCTGGGAAGATGCGGCGGTCGGCAATGGTACCGGGACGGAGGGCAGCCCGCGTTACTGGCTGACCCGCCAGCTTGAAACCCATGCGGTGCGCAATGCCGATGCGGTTGCGGTCATCTGCGAAGGGCTGCGCAGCGATCTCGCCACGCGCGGCATCGACCCGGCCAAGATCATCGTGTCGCCCAATGGCGTCGATATGGACCAGTTCGGCACACCCGTGCCGCGCGATCCGGCGCTGACGGCGCAATTGGGCCTCGAAGGGGCCGACGTCGTCGGCTTCATCGGCAGCTTCTATGATTATGAAGGGCTGGACGATCTGATCGCCGCGATGCCGCGACTTGTCCGCGCCCGGCCCAGGGCCAAGCTGCTGCTGGTGGGTGGCGGCCCGCGCGAACAGGCTTTGCGCGATCAGGCGCTGGCCTCTCCCTTTGCCGACCATATCGTCTTTGTCGGGCGGGTGCCGCACGATCAGGTCGAAAACTATTATGCCCAGATCGACATATTGGCCTATCCGCGCAAGGCGATGCGGCTGACCGATCTGGTCACGCCCTTAAAGCCGCTCGAAGCCATGGCGCAGGGGCAGCTGGTCGCCGCATCCAGCGTCGGCGGCCACCGCGAACTGATCGAGGATGGCGTCACCGGGACATTGTTCCCGCCCGATGATCCGGCCGGCATGGCCGCCGCGCTGGCGGGCCTGTTTGCGGATCGCAGCATATGGGACGAACGGCGCGCGCTCGCCCGCGCCTTTGTTGAGCGTGAGCGTAACTGGTCGTCAAACATTTTGCGTTACGAACCTGTTTACCAGCAGCTGCTGGCGCGTCCTGCCGGCACGCGCGCGGCGGCCTGATCGAGGTTTGAAGAATTACAGTGGCCATGAAGGCAGCACAGACAAGGGGGATCGCCATCATGGCGCTGGGCGGCCTGGCCGCGGCGCTGTTGGTGCTGTGGATTCCGGTCGGGCTGATCGAAATGGTCGTGGCGTCAAGCGGCCTGTCGGAAAGCTTGCCCGCCGCTGCGCCGCCTCTGGGGTTGAAAGCCCGGCTGCTGCTGGCGGGCTTTGCCGCGCTGATGGCGGTGGGACTGATGGGGATGATGCGCCGGCAGGACCGGCCAGCTGAACAAGAGAGACGCAGGTTGCGCGTCCAGGGAGCAAGAAAAATGGGTTTCGCCTTTTCCAAACTGACCGCGCTGACGCGGGGACGTGCTGCCCCTGTCGAACGCGATGCGCCATTGTTGCGCCGTGCCGACGCGCATCCTGATGCTCCCGCCCGCGCGCCGATCTTTGCCAGCCGCGATTTTGGCGGTGCCGACATTTTTGCCCGCCCCGATGCGCCGCGCAGGCCGCTGGTCGTGCATCCAGAACCGGAGCAGAACGCCATCGTTCCGTCCGCCGGCTTGGTCATGCCGAGCGCGCCCTTGCCGATTGCCGAAGAAGAATTGCCCCAGCCGACCTTCCTGCGGCCCGCCGCGCCGCTGGTCGAACCAGACGTAGAGGACGAAGCGCCGCAAGACGCAGCGCCCATCACGCCCCCGCCGCTCGATCCCATTCCGACCCAGGGTCTGTCGATCACTGAACTGACCCAGCGGCTGGAACGCGGCCTCGCCCTGCGCAGCCGCACCCCGGCGGCGGAAACAGGTGTCGTGCGGGTCATCGCCGACATGCCGGTCACACCCGCCGTGCCGGTGCGCGACACGGTGGCGCAGGACGCCGACGACGCCCTGCGGGCTGCGCTTGGTGCATTGCGCAGCATGGCTGGCCGGGGGCGCTAGAGTCAAATCGACAGCTTTCTGATCCTCCCCTTGCAGGGGAGGTGTCAGCGCGAAGCGATGACGGAGGGGTGTTGCCCTATCGATAGGGTGACACCCCTCCGTCTGGCCTGCGGCCATCCACCTCCCCTTGCAGGGGAGGATGCTTCGGCAACGTGCCGTCTGGATCGGCTTTGACCTTGTATTTCACCAGTCCTCGATTGTCAGCGCCGACAGCTCCAGCCAGATTTCACCCTCGCCCTCCCGCACCTCATCTATGGTGATGTCGGCGACGAAATGGCCAGGCAGCTGCCATTCCGCGCTTTCTATGCCTTCGACAAAATCGCAGAGTCGCGTCGCAACCTTCGCGCCCGACAGGCGCAGCGCGATGACATGGCGACGCCCCTCGAACAGGGCGCTGGCCCAGGGGCGGCTCACTGCGCGCTCGATCGTCGTCGGCGCGCCAGCGCGCTTGAGCAGCTGCTCCAGCAAGCGCGGCAGCGGGTCGCGCTGGGTTTTTCCTATCGGTTTGTTTCGGACCAGATTCTCAGGCCGAAATCCATGATGCACGCTTGTCATTGGCTGATGCTCCTGCGATATGTGTTCATGAAATGTTCTATTCGTCTCCTCACGCGGTCCCCCGGCTCGCGCCCCTGGCGCAGGTCGAAAACCAGCCGTGGATCGCGCGTGCTGGCGCGTCCGAAGGTGGTCGGCGGCATGTCATATTGGCGAAGGAATCGTTCGATCGCGTGCAACAGCATCGGCGTCTTTCTCCCCTGTTGGTCCGACTCGCCCGCTGCAAGCCGATAGGTATATTCCTATCTCTAAGCCAATTTCCTACTTGTCTAGGAAAATTCCTATCATTATGGACTGGATATGGATGAATCGCAGAACGCCCGGATCGCGCTGGATCGGCTGATTGCCGAACGGGGGGAAAATTATGCCGATCTGTCCCGGCTGATCGGCCGCAACCCCGCTTACATTCAGCAGTTCATCAAACGCGGCACCCCGCGCAAACTGGATGAGGCGGACCGCCATGTGCTGGCCCGCTATTTTGGCGTGGCCGAACAGATGCTGGGCGGCAGCACAGCGCCGGTGGCGATTCCCGCCCGCACGCGCGGGATGCCCGCGGTGGTGGCGGTGCCGCGTCTGGCGCTGGGCGCGTCGGCGGGGGTCGGTACGCTGGACGATGATGAGCGCGCAGCAGGCGTGATGGCGTTCGACGCCCACTGGCTGCGTCATCTGGGAGTGCGACCGCAGCGCGTGTCGATCATCCGGGTCGATGGCGAATCGATGGCGCCGACACTCAGCGATGGCGACGACATCATGGTCGATCATGACGATGACGCCACCCGGTTGCGCGACGGCGTCTATGTGTTGCGGCTGGACGGGGTGCTGATGGTCAAGCGGATCGCGATGGGACCATTGCGCGGGCGCTTCAGCGTCGTCAGCGACAATCTCCATTATCCCGACTGGACCGATATCGACCCGGCGCTGGTGGATATTGTCGGCCGGGTCGTCTGGACCGGCAGGCGTCTGGTGTAGCGGGGGAGGCGTTCCTATCTTGGCGCCAGAGGAGTCCCAGTTTGAACGATAATGGCGCGGTGATCCGCAAGGCTTTGGAATGGCGCGGCGCCAGGCTGGCGCTGGCGACGGTGGTGTCGACCTGGGGGTCCGCCCCGCGCCCGCGCGGCAGCCATATGATCGTCCATCAGGACGGCCGCTTTGAAGGCAGCATTTCTGGCGGCTGCGTCGAAAGCGACGTGCTGCACCGCGCCGCCGAGGTGATCGCCGGGCGCACCGCCCATGTCGCCACCTATGGCGTGGCCGATGGCGATGCCTGGGAAGTCGGCCTGCCCTGCGGCGGTGAAATCGCCGTCTTGGTCCAACCCGTGGTGGAGGATGGCTTTGCCCCCGACCTGTTCGACCGGATCGAGGCCGCCAGCGCGCGAGGCCGGGCGCTGACGCTGGCAACCGACCTTGCCAGCGGAATCACCCGCGAACAGGCGGGCGAGGGCGATTTCCTCAACCGCTATGATCCGCCGCGCCGCCTGCTGATCGTCGGTGCCGTGCAGATCGCCCAGTCGCTCGTCCCGCTGGCACAGGCCATCGGCGTGACCCCGGTCGTGATCGACCCGCGCGGGCGGTTCCTGACGGCGGAACGCTTCCCCGGCGTTGAACTGGATGATCGCTGGCCGGACGAAGCCATCGCCGCGCGCTTCCCCGGCGAATCGACCGCGGTGGTGACGCTCAGCCATGACATCAAGATTGACGATCCGGCGCTGGAGGCCGCGCTGCGCGCACCGACTGGCTATGTCGCCGCGCTGGGATCACGCAAGAGCCACGCCGCGCGGCTGGAGCGGCTGGCGGCGCAGGGCTTTGATGCGGACGATCTCGCGCGAATTGACGGCCCGGCAGGGCTGGATATCGGTGCAATCGGCGCGGCGGAAATCGCGCTGTCGATCACGGCGGGGATGGTGGCGGGCTTCAACGCGCGGCGCTGAAATGAACTGCCCCCTGCCGCAAGGGATGGGGCAGGGGGCACATCCCAGAAGCTGTCGGGCAAAAAGGACGCTGCCGCCTAGCAGGATGGTTGATCAAATCAACAGGATTCCGCAACAAACTTGTAATTTTCTGTCGTTGTCGGGCATTTTACAAACGTAATATTACCCGTATCAGCAGCATTTCCCGCCATTTTTTCCGCCATAACGCGCTTCCTGCCGGTCGCGAAAAAATTGTGTCCGGTCCATCGCGGGCTGGTCGGGATGGTGGGTCAGCATATGGCGCAGATAGGCGTCATAGTCGGGTATCCCGACCATCAGTCGCGCGGTCTGCCGCAGCATGGTCAGAAATCCGCTCATTGCGCTGGCACCAGTTGCGCCGGAATTTCGCGCGCGGTCGGTGCCGCGCTTCGCCGTGCGGCAATGCAGGTGCGGATGGTGAAGAACAGCAGCGCCAGCACCACCGACAGGAACAGCGCGACCAGTGCCGCATCGACCCGGTCGTTGAAGATGATCCGCTCCATTTCCGCCATCGACTTGGCCGGGGCCAGCACCTCGCCCGCGCCTGCCGCCGCGCTGAACTTCGCGGCATGGGCCAGGAAACCTACCTTGGCATCAGCCGAAAATAGCTTCAGCCATCCCGCCGACAAAGTGCAGACCAGCAGCCAGGCGGTCGGGATCATCGTGACCCAGGCATAGCGGTCGCGCTTCATGCGGAACAGCACGACCGTCGCCAGCATCAGCGCGATCGCGGCGAGCATCTGGTTCGAAATGCCGAACACCGGCCACAGCGTGTTCACCCCGCCCAGCGGATCGGTAACCCCCTGATGCAGGAAGAAGCCCCAGGCCGCGACCGTCAGCGCGGTGGCGACGATGCCGGGCATATGGCCCTTGCTCTCCTTGAAGCTTGGCACCGCCAGCCCGATCAGATCCTGCAACATGAAGCGCCCGGCGCGCGTCCCTGCGTCCACCGCCGTCAGGATGAACAGCGCCTCGAACAATATCGCGAAATGATACCAAAAAGCCTTCATCGCCGGGCCGCCGACGACATGGCTGAATATCTCCGCCATCGCGACCGCCAGCGTCGGCGCGCCGCCCGCGCGGCTGATGATGCTATGTTCGCCGACATCCTTCGCCGTCTGGGTGATGAGGTCGGGCGAGATCGGAAAGCCCATCGCAGTCACGGCGGCAGACGCGCTGGCCGCATCGGTGCCGATCAGCGCGGTGGGGCTGTTCATCGTGAAATAGATGCCGGGGTCCAGGATCGACGCGCCGACCAGCGCCATGATCGCCACGAACGCCTCCATCAGCATCGCACCATAGCCGATCACGCGGGCATGACCCTCACTGGCGATCAGCTTGGGCGTGGTGCCGCTGGAAATCAGCGCATGGAAGCCCGACACCGCGCCGCAGGCGATAGTGATGAACAGGAAGGGAAACAGGCCGCCCGCCCATACCGGCCCGCCGCCATCCACAAACTGCGTCAACGCAGGCATTTTCAGCGGCGGCGCCATGATGACGATGCCGACCGCCAGCGCCGCAATCGCCCCGATCTTAAGGAAGGTCGATAGATAATCGCGCGGTGCCAGCAGCAGCCACACCGGCAGGACCGACGCTACCGCGCCATAGCCGATCAATATCCAGCAGAGCGTCAGCGGCGTGAAGGTAAACACCGGTCCCCAGAAGGGCGAAGCCGCCACCGCCTGCCCATAGACGATCGCGGCCAGCAAGCCGACCAGCCCCAGCAGCGACACTTCGCCGATCCGCCCCGGCCTGATCCAGCGCGTATAGGCACCCATGATCATCGCCAGCGGCACGGTCGCCGCCACCGTGAACATACCCCACGGGCTCTCCGCCAGCGCCTTCACCACGATCAGCGCCAGCACGGCCAGAATGATGACCATGATCATGAAGGCACCGAACAAGGCAATCGTCCCGGCCCATTGCCCCATTTCCATGCGGATCAGTTCGCCCAGCGACTTGCCGTCGCGGCGCATGGAAATGAACAGGACCATGAAATCCTGCACCGCGCCCGCCAATACGACACCGACGATGATCCACAATGTGCCGGGTAGATAGCCCATCTGCGCCGCCAGCACCGGCCCGACCAGCGGACCCGCGCCCGCAATCGCCGCGAAATGATGGCCAAACAGGACCGTTCGGTCGGTCGCGACATAGTCCAGCCCATCGGCACGGCGCAGCGCCGGGGTGGGCCGGGACGGATCGAGCCGCATCACCTTGGTCGCGATAAACAGGGCATAATAGCGATAGGCGACGAGGAAACAGCTGACCGCAGCGACGACGATCCACAGCGCATTGACTGCCTCGCCCCGCGACACCGCAACGACGCCCAGCGCCACCGCGCCGATGATAGCGATGGCTATCCAGGGAAGATGCCGGGTCATCATGCTCTCTCACGCTCGTCAGTAGGGAAGGCCGCACAGTAGGGCGCTGAACCGGAAAGACAATCGCTGGCTAATCGCGCCGGGCAAAGGGCCAGTCGATGACATGGGCCGCCCACAGCGCCCACCAGATGATCACCGGCTGCAACGCCAGGCGCGGGCCATGATAGGCCCAGCCCAGATGCACACCGCCAATCGCTATATCATGGAAAGCATGGTTGATATTGGCCGGCCATACGCACAGTGCATAGAGTGCCAGACCAATGCCTGCCGCCTTGCGCAACCGCGGCACCATCAGCCCGACCGCGCCGGCGATCTCGGCCAGACCGGTCAGGAAAATCACCGTCGCAGGGTAGGACACCCAGCCCGGCGTAATCGCGATGAAGCCGCCGGGCGACCGCAAATGCGCCACCCCCGCGACCAGATAGGCCAGCGCCAGCACCCACCGCGCGATCCTGCGGCCGCGGCTTTCGTTCACCGCTTGCGCACAAATTCGGCGCGCAGCACCAGCCCCTTGATCCCGTCAAACTTGCAGTCGATTTCCTGCGCGTCCCCGGTCAGCCGGATCGATTTGATCAGCGTGCCCCGCTTCAGCGTCTGGCCCGCGCCCTTGACCGTCAGATCCTTGATCAGCGTTACCTGATCGCCATCGGCCAGCACATTGCCAACCGAATCGCGCACTTCGACACTGTTCGGCTCGCTGTCGGCCTGCGCGGCATCAGCGGCACTGATCCACTCGCCACTCGCTTCGTCATAGACATAATCGTCGTCGGCCATGGTCAATTCCTAAATGCAGTTCGATCGAGATTGTCCAGGCATCTCCCCGTTGTGAACAGGGCTATCGAATATGAAACGGCCCCGCCCTTAATCGTCATCCTGAACTTGTTTCAGGATCCATTTCTCGTCACGAACAGCCGCTTTCGGGGCATGATGGATGCTGAAACAAGTTCAGCATGACGTTTGTGGATAATGGAAAACCATACGCAATAGCCCTGCCTCGCGGGGGAAATTCTTCGCGTGGAGCTTTTATCCGATCGTCACTGCTTCCAGCACGGCGGTGCGCAATTCGGGCAGGCCCATGCCCTTTTCGGCGGACGTGGCGATGATGTCGGGATGGGCGGCGGGGCGCTTGCGAATTGCGTCGGCGGTCGCTTGCGTCACTGCCGCCAGTTCGCTCGCCTTGATCTTGTCCGCCTTGGTCAGGATGATGCGATAGCTCACCGCTGCGCCATCCAGCATATCCAGCATGTCGGTATCGACCTCCTTGATGCCGTGGCGGCTGTCGATCAGCACCAGCGCGCGCTTGAGCGCGGCCCGCCCGCGCAGATAGTCGTTCACCAGGAACTTCCATTTGCGCACCACATCCTTGGGTGCCTTGGCATAGCCATAGCCCGGCATGTCGACCAGGCGGAAGCGCAGCGGCTCGCCCACGTCAAAGAAGTTCAGCTCCTGCGTCCGCCCCGGAGTGTTGGACGTGCGCGCCAGATTGTTGCGGTTTGTCAGCGCGTTGAGCAGCGATGATTTGCCGACATTGGACCGGCCCGCAAACGCCACTTCGTTGACCGCCATGTCGGGCAGAAATTCCAGCGTCGGCGCGGATTTGAGGAAGGTGATCGGCCCGGAAAAAACCTTGCGCGCTTCTTCGGTCAGGTCAGGGGAGTCCATGTCGTTCACCTTTCAAATCCTCCCCTGCAAGGGGAGGGGGACCGCCGCGAAGCGGTGGTGGAGGGGTGTCACCCTATCGATGGCATGACACCCCTCCGTCTGGCCTGCGGCCAGCCACCTCCCCTTGCAGGGGAGGATACTTACTTCGCGACCGCCGCGCTCAGCACGGGATGCTTGCGATACAGCCACCATTGTTGCGCCATCGACAGGCAGTTGTTGGTGATCCAGTACACCAGCAGGCCCGCCGCGAACGGTGCCATGATGAACATCATCATCCACGGCATGATCGAGAAGATCTGCTGCTGCATCGGGTCCATCTGCGCGGGGTTCAGCTTGAACTGCAACCACATCGAAATGCCCAGCAGCACCGCCAGCACGCCGATCGCCAGGAAGGATGGCGGGGTGAAGGGCAGCAGGCCAAACAGGTTCAGAATATGCAGCGGATCGGGCGCGGACAGATCCTTGATCCACAGGATGAAGGGCTGGTGCCGCATTTCGATCGTCAGCATCAGCACCTTGTAGAGCGCGAAGAAGATCGGAATCTGGATGAAGATGGGCAGGCACCCGGCCAGCGGGTTGACCTTCTCCGTCTTGTAGAGCGCCATCATCTCCTGCTGGAGCTTGGGCTTGTCGTCCTTATACTTCTCCTGCAGCGCCTTCATCTTGGGCTGCACCGCGCGCATTGCCGCCATGCTGGCGAACTGGCGCTGGGCGACCGGGAACATCAGGCCGCGCACGACGAAGGTCAGGCAGATGATCGCCACGCCGAAATTGCCCAGCGTCTCGAACAGCCAGTGCAGCAGCGCGAAGATCGGCTGCTCGAACCAGTAGAACCAGCCCCAGTCGATCGCGCGGTCGAACAGCTTGACGCCGTCACGCTCATAGGCCTGGAGCGTCTTGACCTCCTTGGCCCCGACGAACAGCCGCAGCGTCTGCGTGACTGCCTTGCCCGGTGCCAGCATCGTCGAATCGAGCGCGACATCGGCCTGATATTGGGTGCCAGCCCCTTTGCGGAACTGCGCCGCGACATCGGCGTCCTTGCCCGGCACCAGCGCCGACAACCAATATTTGTCGGTAAAGCCGATCCAGCCGCCCTTGGACTGGAAATCGCGGGTGGACGGACCTTCGTCCAGATCCTTGTAGTTCACATCATAATTGGCCGCATTGTTGAACACGCCCATCGGGCCGATATGGATGGTCCAGGTATCAGGGTCCTTGGGGATGCTGCTGCGGCTGATATAGCCATAGGGCTTCACGCCCACCGCGCCCGCACCGCTGTTCGACACTTTCTGCGCGGCAGAGATCATGTAATTTTCATCGACGCTCAGGCGAATCTCGAACGTCTGGCCTGCGCCATTATTCCAGCTCAGCGTAACGGGACTCGTCGGGGTCAGTTCGCGGCCCTGCGCGGTCCAGACCGTGTCCTTGTTAGGGGTTTTCAACCCTTCGCCCTGCCAGCCGAAACCGGCGAAATAGGCGTCCTGCGTACCAGCGGGCGAATAGAGCCGCACCGCAGGCGAATCCTTGGCGATCGTCTCGCTATAGGTTGGCAGCACGATGTCATCGATGCGCGCGCCCTTCAGGTTGATCGACCCGTCCAGCTTGGGCGTGCGAATGGGGATACGCGGGCTTTCCTTCAGCACCAGCGCCCGGTCGCGAATCGCGGTCACGCTGTCGGCGGCGGGGTCCGCTGCGGGATTGGCGACCGCTGTCGTCTTGCCACCCTCTATCTTCGTTGCAGGCGGATTGGCCGCCGGGAAGAAATAGGTCGAGACATAGGGCCAGCCGAACAGGATCGCCGCGGTCAGCAGCACCGCCAGAATAATATTCTTCTTGTCGTCCACGTTGTTCGGCTCCGCCGTCTTATAACTGTGTCAGGGGACCGGGTCATAGCCCGAACCGCCCCATGGGTGGCATCGCATTAGCCGCTTACCCGCCAGCCAGCTACCCTTGATCGCGCCATATTTGCGCACCGCCTGGATCGCATATTCGGAGCAGGAAGGGGCATAGCGGCAGGAGGGGGGCAGGATGCGCGAAGGGCCGATCTGCCAGAAGCGCGCGATCAGGATCAGGAGGCGGGCAATCATGCGCCGACTTTGCCCTTGCCCCGGCCATGACCGGCACGCGGCCCGTTGCGCGCTGGCGCGTCGCCGGGTTGGGCGCGCGCAATCTTGCGCAGCGCCTTTTCCAGTTCGGTGCGCAGCAGGGCGAAATCGCGTTCCTTGCCACCGTCGCGGCCAATCAGCACATGATCGGCACCGGCATAGCCATGCAGCGGCAGCAATTCGCGTGCGAGAACGCGAAAGCGGCGCTTCATCCGGTTACGGATGACGGCGCCGCCAATCTTTTTCGTGACCGTGATGCCAAAGCGCATCGCCGGATCGCCATCGTCGCGTTCGCGCACCAGCAGGACGAATCCCGGCATCGGTGCGCGCTTGCCGCGATTGGCCGCCAGAAAATCGGCCCGCTTGCCCATGATGGCAGGCGCAGCCGAAGGCGGCCCTTCGATCAGGCGCTCAGGCTCTTGCGGCCGCGCGCACGACGGGCGCGGATGATGTTGCGGCCGCCGGGGGTCGCCATGCGGGCGCGATAACCGTGACGGCGCTTCCGAACCAGATTGCTCGGCTGAAAAGTGCGCTTCATCGTTCATTCCTCAAAAAACAACTAGAGAATCGGGCGTGACAAAAAAGGGCCGCCAAAGCAGCGGCCGCATGTTCAGGGGGCGTCCGATAGGCAAATGGGGGGGGGAAGTCAATGGCAGGATGCGCCTGTATCATGCACTTCGTGCTCCTGCGCAGGCAGAAGCCCAGTCCGGCCTTGCCGCATGACCGCGCGGGCTGAACTGGGTTCCTGCCCGCGCAGAAACACCAGGCTTTCCTACTTCCCCCGCGCTGCCGCGACGCCGCCCTTTAGCGCGTCAAAGCCGACCGCGCCGTTCAGCACCTGGTCGCCGATCACGAAGGTCGGTGTCCCGCTTGCCTGCAATTTCTGGGCAAGCGCGATGTTGGACTGGATTTCGGCGTCATATTTGCTCGATGTGATCGCCGCTTCCGCCTCAGCCTTGCTGATGCCCGCCTTCGCCGCCGCCGAAAGAATCGTATCGCGCGTCACCTTGCCCGCGCCATACATCGCCTTGTGATAGGCCATATATTGGCCGCGCTCGGCCGCCAGCAGCGATACTTTGGCCGCCTCGCTGCTTTCTTCCGACAGGATCGGCAGTTCGCGATACACGACCTTCACCTTGGTATCCGACCCGACCAGCTTCGCAAGATCGGGCAGCGATGCGCGGCAATAACCGCAGGCATAGTCGAAAAATTCAACCACGGTGACGTCGGCATTGGCCGCGCCTTCCCACGCCCCGGCATAGGGTTTTTCCAGCGCCGCGCGATTGTCGGAAATCGTCCCCGACATCCGCTTGGCCTGCAATTTCTCGATCGCCTGCGGGATGATTTCAGGATGCCCAAGAATATAGTCATGGACGATTTTCTCGATCGCGCTCTTGTCCGTGGCAGTCACGCCAGCGGGAGCCTGCACGGCCAATGCGGTCCCGGCGGCCGCCGCGATAAAGGCGAAAGCGCCAAGGGTCATCTGGATCATCCTGTTGGAAAGGGCCGTGCGGAATGTCGGCCGGTCTTGCTGCGTCATCTTATCGTTTCTTCCGCTGCTGCTCGATCGCTGCGCGCGATACCATGGCGATATCCTGCGCGCGCAGATAGTCAACCGTGCCGGGTTTCAGCCCCTGCATCGCCGCATCCGCGCTGCGCAGCGCCATCGGATGCTCACCGATCATGGCATAGCGTTCCGCCGTCGCCAGCGCCGCACGCGGCGTATCGCCACGCCGTTCATAGACGACGCCCAACTGATACCAGGCGAAGGGATTTTCCCGATCGCGCGCCACCGCCAGCCGCAACACCTGCTCGGCCTCGGCAAAATTCGCCTCATCCTCGGTCGCGATCAACGCATGGGCCAGCAGCACTGAAATCAGCGGCTGGTTGGTCAGCCGCACCGCCTCGCGCAGCGGCGCAACCGCGTCCTTGGGGCGACCGCTTTCCAGCAATATCTGGCCTTTCAGCTCCAGAAAATAGGGGTCGTCCGGCGCCGCCGTCAGCAGCGCGTCCGCTTCATAGAGCGCGCGTTGCGGATAGGCGCTTTTGTGCCAGGCATAGGCTCTGGCATAATGGGCCGGGATCGACTGGTCGCTTTCGGGATATTTCTGCAAGGTTTGCGTCGGTTCGGACACGAAGCCGACCAGCTTGGCCTTGATCCGCTCGAACCGCTGCTCCAGCGCCCGGTCGACCGGCTTTTCCCACGCCGGGTCGACCGTATAGACCTCGCGCAGCACATTGATGCGTTCGCCCGACAGCGGATGGGTGCGGCCATAACTATTGTCCTGCGGGATCGCGAGACGATATTCCTGATTTTGCAGCTTCTTGAAAAATTCCAGGCTGCCTCGGCCGCTGACGCCCGCCGCGCTCAGATAGCGCGCCCCGGCCAGATCGGCGGAGCTTTCCTGCCCGCGCGAAAAGGCCAGGAATTTGGTCATCGCCGCCTGCTGGCCCAGCCCCATAATGCCCATGCCCGCTTCCGCGCCGCCCGCCGCGATAGCAGCGGCACCCAGCACCAGGCTCAGCAGCGTTACACCGGTCGCCTCGCGTATCCCCTCGCCAAAGCGGACGATATGGCCACCTTCGATATGCCCCAGTTCATGCGCCACCACGCCCTGCAACTGGTTCACATTGTCGGCCTGCGCGATCAGTCCGCTATGCACCCACACATATTGGCCGCCCGCGACGAAGGCGTTGATTTCGGGTGAGTTGATGACCAGCACTTCGACATTGCGCGGGTCCATACCCGCCGCCTTGACCAAAGGCGCGGACATGTCGGCCATGAAGGCTTCGGTTTCCGCATCACGCAAGATGCTCTGCGCCAGCGCCGGGCGCGCCATCAGCATGAACGCACCCAGCAGCAGGGCAAGCCATCGGAACAGTCGGACCATCACGCGCCGCCACTGCCATGCAGGCCATGAACCGCCGGTGAAGCGTCGGCCCGAACGAAAAACGCCGCTGCGCACCGGATATGACCGGACGAGCAGCGGCGTTTTTTCATCAGCGAGCGAACCGGTCTTTATTGACCGAAGGTGCGCTGCCACCAGCCGCGACGCGGCGAGCCATCTTCATTCACGCCTTCGGCTTCGTTTTCCGCTGCCACTGTCTCGGCAGCAGGCGCTTCCTCAGCCACAGCAGGGGCTTCGACGGCAGGTGCCGCTTCTGCTTCCACCGCGACGTCAGCCTTCTTGCGCCGGGTGCGCTTGGGCTTGGCAGGCGCTTCTTCCGCGACCGGCGCTTCGATCACGGCTTCCGCCGCAGCAGCGGCATCAGCCTCGATCTGCGCCTTGGTACGACGACCACGGCGCGGCTTGGCAGGTGCCGCTTCGGCCACGACCTCGGCAGGGGCTTCGGCCGCCACCTCGACCGGTGCGTCCTCGACGATCGCTTCGGTCACGGGCGCTTCGGTCACCGGCGCGCTGTCGACCTTGGGTTTGCGGGCGCGGGGACGACGGCGGGTCTTGGGCGCTTCCTCGGCGGGAGCCTCCTCAACAGCTGCGTCCTCTACCATGGGCGCGTCCTCGGTAACCGATTCGGCATCCGCGGTTTCTGTCCCGGCTTCGGCGGCATTTTCGCCACCCTCGCGACGACGACGACCGCCACGGCGACCACGACGGCCACGACGACGGGCAGCGCCCTCTTCCTCGGTTTCGGCGGTGGTTGCAGTGACTTCGCCTTCGCCTTCGCTGTCCTCGGTCGAGCCTTCTTCGGCATCCGCGGCTTCGGCCCCAGCTTCGGCTTCTTCCCCGGCTTCACCCTCGACGCGATTGTCATCGCGCTGGCCGCCACGCCGGCGACGACGGCGACGGCGACGGCGGTTGCCATCGCGATCCTCGCCCCGGTCGCCCTGCTCGGCGCGCTCGCCACGCGGCTCACGCTCGGCAACGACCTCTTCCTCGTCCTCGGCCAGCGCCTCTTCTTCTTCCTCTTCCTCCTCGATCAGGTCGAGATCGTCGTCATCCTGATCCATCGGGGCGTAGGTCACGACCCGTTCAGGGCGCGGGCCGCTCGGCTCGACCGACATGCGCGCGCCTTCAACCTCGCCATCGGGCAGCACGACGATGCTGACGCCGTAGCGCTGCTCGATTTCGTCCAGTTCGCGACGCTTGTTGTTGAGGACGTAGAAGGCCGCTTCCTGGCTGGCGCGCAGCGTGATGACGTTGCCGCGACCACGCGCCGCTTCCTCTTCCAGCATCCGCAGCGCGGACAGGCCAGCCGACGACGCGGTGCGGACAAGACCGGTGCCTTCGCAATGCGGGCACTGGCGGGTCGATGCTTCCAGAACGCCGGTGCGCAGGCGCTGGCGGCTCATTTCCATCAGGCCAAAGCCCGAAATCCGACCGACCTGGATGCGCGCGCGATCGTCCTTCAGCGCGTCCTTCATCGCCTTCTCGACCTTGCGGATGTTGGAGTTCACCTCCATGTCGATAAAGTCGATGACGACCAGGCCCGCCATGTCGCGCAGGCGCAACTGGCGCGCAATCTCGCGCGCGGCTTCCAGATTGGTCGCAACGGCGGTCTGTTCGATGCCATGTTCGCGGGTCGAGCGGCCGGAGTTGATGTCGATCGACACCAAAGCTTCGGTCGGGTTGATGACCAGATAGCCGCCCGATTTCAGCTGCACCACCGGGTTATACATGGCGGCCAGCTGATCCTCGACACCCGCGCGCTGGAACAGCGACACCGCGTCGGCATAGCCCTTCACCTTGCGCGCATGGCTGGGCATCAGCAGGCGCATAAAGTCCTTGGCGGCCTTGTAACCATGCTCGCCCTCGACGATGACTTCCTCGATATCCTTGTTGTAGATATCGCGGATCGCCCGCTTGATCAGGTCACTGTCATTGTGGATCAGCGCAGGGGCGGCCGACTTCATCGTATTTTCGCGAATCTCGTCCCACAGCCGGGCGAGATAGTCGAAGTCGCGCTTGATCTCGACCTTGGTGCGCTGCAAGCCAGCGGTGCGCACGATGCAGCCCATCGACGATGGCAGCGCCATGTCGGCGATGATCGACTTCAACCGCTTGCGGTCCGCCGCATTGCTGATCTTGCGCGAAATGCCGCCGCCATGCGACGTGTTGGGCATCAGCACGCAGTAACGACCGGCCAGCGACAAATAGCTGGTCAGTGCCGCGCCCTTGTTGCCGCGTTCTTCCTTGACGACCTGGACCAGCAGCACCTGGCGGCGCTTGATGACGTCCTGGATTTTGTAGCGACGGCGCAGCGCCATGCGCTTGCGGCGCAGTTCGTCGGCGGCATCGTCGCCACCCCGGCCACGGCCACGTCCGCGACCATTGCCGCGTCCGCCATTGCCTTCGGTCTCGCCGCCTTCGGCCGGTTCGCCGCCATCCTGCTCGTCATGGCCGTCCTCATCATCATGATGATGGGTCGCCTCGACGGTTTCGACGCTGCCTTCGCCATCGTCCATATCATCATCGTCGAAATCGGCGCGCAGTGCGGCCTCTTCCTCGGCATGGGCGCGTTCTTCGCGCAACAGCGCTTCGCGGTCTTCACGCGGGATCTGATAATAGTCGGGATGGATTTCGCTGAAAGCGAGGAAGCCGTGGCGGTTGCCGCCATAGTCAACGAAGGCGGCCTGCAACGAGGGTTCGACCCGCGTTACCTTGGCCAGATAGATATTGCCCTTGAGCTGTTTATGCTCAGCGGACTCGAAGTCGAATTCCTCGATCCGGTTACCCTTGACGACCGCGACACGGGTTTCTTCCCGGTGGCGCGCATCGATCAGCATACGCATTGTCATGTAATAGTCTCCGGCGTGGACGGGCTGCGGCACTGGGCCGCGCCGCCACGCGATAGTGAAGGGACGACAACGCGCGCGCCGAAAGGGGCGCGGGTTGCGGCGTCATCCGGGTTTGAAGGAAATGTTGCGTGTCTGCTGCGTCGGCAGGGCCGGACAAATCGCCGGGCCGGACCATCCACGCCGCATCGCCCGTTACCGGGGCAAGCGTGGAATGGAATTCATGCCTCATGCAGCGTCAACCTGTTACTGGCATCCCTTGGCGCGCAGGGTGCGCGCCGATGCCTCTCTTGATCCCCCGCATCGCCGCCATGAAACAGGCAAGTCTTGCGGGAATGTGAATGGGTAGCAGTCAAAGACCCACGGGGCAACGGCTGGCAGAAATATTATGATTCGACTTTTGTGGACCGCACCAGCCTTCAAACGAGGCACGTGACTCGTTTGAACCCCCACCCGGCCTCCCAATCAGGATATACTGTGGGCGGCCGGGTGGGGGAGTGGGCTGGTGCGGCACGAATGGGCGAAGCCCATTCCCACAATCACTCGTGCTGAAAATCATATTAACCCTCTCATTTTACGGAGCCACAACAGGCTGTGCTTAATCCGGGGTTTAGCGTGGGGACGCTGAACGGATAAGCGCATGACATTTGGCTGGACGGCCCGCATCGAAGCGATGCACAAACGGCGCATGTTGCAGAGCCTTGCCTTGGCAAGCACCCTGACGATGGCAGCGCCCGGCAGCGCCGGTGGCATCTATGCCGTCGACGTGCGCGATGATCGCGTCATTGTCCGCTTCGATGATCGGGTCGATGGCGCGTCCGCCTTCCTGCTCGACACGCCACGCCGGATCGCGCTCGACATTAGCGGCGCGCAGGTGGGGCGCGGCCAGTTTGCCCCCGGCAATGGCGCGATCGCCGCCGTGCGTCAGGGCCAGTTGAGCGAAGGCACCGCCCGCGTCGTTCTCGACCTTTCCAGCCCCGCGACGCTGGGCGACGCGCAGATCGCGCCCGATCGCAAATCGCTGAGCTTCTCGCTCAAGGGCGCAACCGACAGCGCGTTTCGCACCGCGGTGGGCCGGGGCCGCACCAGCTTCGACGCGCCCGCCAATATGAGCGCCCGGCCGCAAAAGCGGCTCCATTCCATCACCGTGCCGATCCCGTCCATGGCGCGCGGCGTCGCCCTGCCGCCGGTCGAGGGTGCGCGTGATGGCGCCCGTCCGCTGATCGTGATCGATGCGGGCCATGGCGGCCATGATCCGGGCGCGATTAACAAGGAAAATGGCAAGCGCGAAAAGGATGTGACCCTAGCCATTGCCCAGGCGATCCGCGACCAACTGGTCAAGTCCGGCCGCGTCCGCGTGGCGCTGACCCGCGACGACGACAAATATCTCGTGCTTCAGGAACGCTATGGCATCGCCCGCAAGCTGGGCGCGGACCTGTTCATCTCGGTCCATGCCGACGCGGCGGAAAATACCGAAGCCCATGGCGCGACCGTCTATACATTGTCCGAAACCGCGTCCGACCGCGAAGCGGCCCGGCTGGCGGCGCGCGAAAACAAGGCTGACATCATCAATGGCGTGAACCTTGGTGGCCAGTCGGGCGACGTCTCTTCGATCCTGATCGACCTGACCCAGCGCGAATCGATGAACATCTCGGCCAGTTTCGCCCGCCTGCTCCAGCGCGAAGCCTCACCCTATGTTCCGTTCCGCAGCGCCTATCACCGCTTCGCCTCGCTGATGGTGCTGAAGGCGCCCGACACGCCCTCGGTCCTGTTCGAGACCGGCTATATCAGCAATGCCGACGACGCTGCTTTCCTCGCCTCGCGCGAAGGCCAGCAAAAAATCGCCCGCGGCGTCGCCCGTGCGATCGAGGTCCACTTCGCCCGCAAGCTGGCGATGCATGGTGGTGCGGCGGGGGGCTGATCACGCCAAATCGGCCTCGCCGGGGGCGGGGCTGTCGTGTATGGACACACCCTATCATAGTTCGTCATGCTGAACTTATTTCAGCATCCATCATGCCCCACGAGCCGTCGCTTGGGACGAGAAATGGATGCTGAAATAAATTCAGCATGACGTGGAGAGGGTGCGAAAGGTCATATATAATCCTCTACCTTGCAGGGGAGGGCAGGCGAGGCCGGAGGAGCGTCAACGATCCCCACTGGCGCTCCAGGCTTTTTGACCTTAGAGCCTGATCCGTCATGGAAGAGGCCCGTTCCAATCCGCCCGCATCGTCCTTCGCCTATCGCCTGCGTCGCGACGCTGGCGGCGTGCTGGACCGTCTGCGCCCGCTCTGGCAGCGCCGCCTGTTCCGCTGGGCGTCCATTCTGCTCGGCGGCTTCCTGCTCTTTTGCGCGCTCTTCTGGCTGATCTTCGCGCGCGGCCTGCCGGACGCGGCGACTTTGCTCGAATATGAGCCGCCGCTGCCCACCATCGTGCGCGATATCAATGGCCAGCCGGTCCACAGCTATGCCCGCGAACGGCGCGTCCAACTGCAATTTAGCGATTATCCCCCGCAACTGATCCACGCCTATCTGGCGGCGGAGGACAAGACTTTCTTCGACCATCATGGCGTCGATTTCCCCGGTTTTGCAGGGGCAGTGGTCGATTATGCCAGCAAGCTTGGCTCCGGCCAGCGCGCGCGCGGCGGCTCCACCATCACCCAGCAGGTGGCCAAGAATCTGCTGATTGGCGATGAATATTCGCCCACGCGCAAGGTGAAGGAGATGATCCTGGCCTGGCGCATGGAAAATGTCCTGACCAAGCAGCAGATCCTCGAACTCTATCTCAACCAGATATTCCTCGGCCGTAACGCCTATGGCGTGCAGGCCGCCGCCCGCGCCTATTTCGACAAGGATGTGGCCGACCTCAAGCTCCACGAAATGGCCTATCTGTCGATCCTGCCCAAGGGGCCGGCCAATTATCGCCCCGAAAGCCCGACCGGCCATGCCCGCGCGATCGACCGGCGCAACTGGGCGCTGGGCGAAATGGTCAAGAGCAACTGGATCACGCCGGCCCAGCGCGACGCGGCCATGGCGCAGCCGCTTGGCACCGTCGCGATGCACGGTTCGGGCTTCGATGCGCGCGCGGGCGGCTATTATATGGAAGAGGTGCGCCGCCGCCTGATCGCCTTGTTCGGGGAAAAGGCGAGCGATGGGCCCAACAGCATCTATGCCGGTGGCCTGTGGGTGCGCAGCCCCTATGATCCGGTGGTGCAGGACAGCACGCAAAACGCCCTGCGCGGCGGTCTGCTGCGCTTTGACGCCGGGCGCGGCTGGTCCGGCCCGGTCGGCCATATCAATATCGACAATGGCTGGGAGCGGGAACTGGCCGCCAGCTATATCGACGTCGATTATGCGGAGTGGCGCGTCGCCGTGGTCATCAGCCGCACATCGACCGACGCGCAGCTTGGCTTTTCCGACGGCAGCACCGGCACGCTCCCCGCCAGCGCCGCGCAGACCCCCTATCGCAAGATTGGCGGCCCTGCCTTCTCCGCCATGAAGCCCGGCGACCTGATCGTCGTCGCGCGCAACGGGGGAAGCTGGGCGCTGCGCTCCATCCCCGAAGTATCGGGCGGCATGGTGGTGGAGGAAGTCCATTCGGGCCGCATCCGCGCGATGCAGGGCGGCTTCGATTCGCGCCTCTCCAGCTACAATCGCGCGACCCAGGCGCTACGCCAGCCCGGATCGACCATCAAGCCGTTCGTCTATGCCGCTGCGCTTGATGGCGGCATGACCCCGGCCTCGATCATCGTCGACGGTCCTTTGTGCGTTTATCAGGGCGCGGGCCTTGGCCAGAAATGCTTTCGCAACTTCTCCGGCGGCAGCGCGGGACCGCAGACGATGCGCTGGGGCGTCGAACAATCGCGTAACCTGATGACCGTGCGCGCGGCCAGCCAGACCGGGATGGAACGGGTCGTCCGCACCATCAAGACCATGGGTATCGGCGATTATCAGCCCTATCTCTCCTTCGCGCTGGGCGCGGGCGAAACCACGGTCGAACGCATGGTCAACGCCTATGCGACGCTCGCCAATCAGGGGCGGCAATTCCCCTCGCGGGTCATGGATTATGTGCAGGACCGGCGCGGCAAGGTGATCTGGCCCGAACGCTGGCGCGCCTGCGATGGCTGCAACATGGCCAGTTGGGACGGCAAATCGATGCCGCGCTTCGGCTTTGAGGGCAAACAGGTGATGAACCCGATGACCGCCTATCAGGTCGTCCACATCGCCGAAGGCGTGGTCCAGCGCGGCACCGCCACCGTGCTGGCCGACCTCAACCGCCCGCTGTTCGGCAAGACCGGCACCACCAACGGCCCGACCAATGTGTGGTTCGTCGGCGGATCGCCCGATCTCGTCGCGGGCGTCTATATCGGCTACGACCAGCCGCGCAGCCTGGGCGGCTGGGCGCAGGGCGGCCGCATCGCCGCGCCAATCTGGAAGGCGGCGATGGCCCCCATATTGGAAACCATGCCCAAAACGCCCTTCATTGCGCCAGCGGGCATCCGCATGGTCGCGATCGACCGGCGTTCGGGCAAGCGCGTCTATGGCGCCTGGCCGACCAGCGAACCCAAGGCTGCGGTCATCTGGGAAGCCTTCAAACCCGAATCCGAACCCCGCCGCACCATCCGCAAGGAAGAGGCGGAGGAACAGGCCAAAGTCGCCGCCACCCGCGCCGCCGCCCGCACCAGAACGCGCACCGACAGCGACTTTTTGCAGGATCAAGGCGGGATTTATTGAAATCACCCCAACACCGTTTGGGGAGGATTGTGAAACTGCACGCGTGAAACCAATTGAGTTCCTGCCCGTCAAGGGCAGGGCTTTGGCATGTGACTTTTCGTTATCTCTCAACGTCATCCTGAACTTGTTTCAGGATCCATCATGCGCCAAAAGCCGCCGCTCGTGGCGAGAAATGGACCCTGAGCCGAAGGCCAGCGCAGCTAAACAAGTTCAGGGTGACGAGTTGGGTGGGCAGCGTTCCATCTGCGATAGCCCTCACCAGTCAGGGGAGGATTGATCTTCCCAAATCCGCCGCCCTCGGATAGGGGCGGTCGCTTGATGCGTTCACACGCCAGCCAATACCCGGAGACCACCCATGCGCGCCGAAGCGCTGCAATATATTGATCGCATCGACGCCGCGCTGGCCCTGCTGCGCCAGTCGCTTGACTGGGACCGCGCGCTGCGCCGTCTCGACGAGCTGAACGCCCGTGTCGAGGACCCGACTTTGTGGGACAATGCGAAGCTGGCGCAGGAGGTGATGCGCGAGCGGACCCGGCTGGACAGCGCGATCGGCGCGACCCGTGCGATCGCTTCGGAAAAGTCCGACACCGCCGAACTCATCGAAATGGCCGAGGCCGAGGGCGACGAGGAGATGGTGTCCGAAGCCATTGCCGCCCTGAAGGCGCTGGCCGACCGCGCGGATGAGGACAAGATCAAGGCGCTGCTGTCGGGCGAAGCCGATGGCAGCGACACCTATCTGGAAATCCACGCCGGGGCTGGCGGCACGGAGAGTCAGGACTGGGCCGAAATCCTCAGCCGCATGTATCGCCGCTGGGCCGAACGGCGCGGCTATAAGGTGGAACTGGTCGATTATCAGGCGGGCGATCAGGCGGGCATCAAGTCCGCGACCTTCCTGATCAAGGGCGAAAATGCCTATGGCTATGCCAAGACCGAAAGCGGCGTCCATCGCCTGGTCCGCATCAGCCCCTATGACAGCGCCGCGCGCCGCCATACCAGCTTCTCGTCGGTCTGGGTCTATCCCGTGATCGACGATGATATCGATATCGAGGTCAAGGAAAGCGACCTCAAGATCGACACCTATCGCGCGTCGGGCGCAGGCGGACAGCATGTCAACACGACCGATTCGGCCGTCCGCATCACCCACGTCCCCTCCGGCATCATCGTGGCCTCACAGAATGACCGGTCGCAGCACAAGAACCGCGCGACCGCGATGAATATGCTCAAGGCCCGGCTCTATGAAGCGGAACTGGCCAAGCGCGAAGCCGTGACCGCAGGCGAATATGCCGCCAAGACGGAGATTGGCTGGGGCCACCAGATCCGCTCCTATGTGCTGCAACCCTATCAGCTGGTGAAGGATCTGCGCACCGGCGTCACCTCGACTGCGCCCGACGATGTGCTGGACGGCGCGCTTGATCCCTTCATGGCCGCCGCCTTGAGCCAGAAGGTGACAGGCGAAAGCGTCGATGTCGAGGATGTCGACTGATGCCATTGCGGGTGGTTCTGGCGGGGATGCTTGTCCTGCTGGCCGCCTGCGATCGCCTGTCGCCCGACAACGAAACGGAACGCGCGCCTGCCGCAGCACCCTTCCCGCGTGCTGACCGCCCGGTCGCCCCGATCGTGTCGACCCGCTGGTCGAGCGAGGAGGCGCGCGACCGGGTGAATGAGGCGGAGGATATCATGGATCGCGCGGGCATCCGTCCCGGCATGACCGTGGCGGACATCGGCGCGGGCGAGGGCTATTATACTGTCCGCCTCGCCACCCGCGTCGGTGAGAAGGGTCGGGTGCTGGCCGAAGATATCATGCCCGAAGTGATCGAGGCGCTGTCCCGCCGCATCACCCGCGAAAAACTGGACAATGTCAGCGTCAAGCTGGGCGCGCCGGAAGACCCGCGCCTGCCAGTCGACAGTTTCGACCGCATATTGATGGTCCATATGTATCATGAGATTGCCGAGCCTTACGCCTTCCTCTGGCATCTCAGCCCGGCACTGAAAAAGGATGGCGAGCTGATCGTCGTCGATGCCAATCGTCCTACGCAGCAGCATGGCACGCCGCCGCGCCTGCTGGCCTGCGAACTCTCGGCGATGGGCTTCCGGCTGGAAGAGGTCATCCCCAAGCCGACCGCAGGCGGCTATCTCGCCCGCTTCCGCCGCATCGCCGCGCGGCCCGATCCGGCCAGCATCGTTCCTTGCGCCTATCACAGCGAAAATCAGGGTTAATGCGCGCCTGATCCTGTCTGGTGATATGCTGTTGTCCGCCGCCACATTATAATGGCGGCGGGGAGGTTTCCTTCATGACCGACCATGCTTCGCTTGCCCCGTCAGGGCCAAAACCGCGCATCGCCGCACGGCACAAGATGTTCGAGCCGGTTGTGCTACACCTGCACGGCATGGCGCTGCGTGCGCATATATTGGACCTGTCAACATCGGGCGCGCTGGCGCATTGCGATCGTCCCCCACAAGCGGGTGATCGCGTCAGAATAGAGGCGGAAGGGGTTGCGGCGATCGCCCATGTCGTCTGGGTCCGGGCCAAACGCTTTGGCCTGCATTTCGACATGCCCTTGTCCGACGCCACCGTGCAGCAAGTCGTGCGCGGGGGTTAGCCCTTGCGCCGCCAACGCCGGAACAGCGATACGCCCAGCACCCCGCCGCCGACCACCGCCGCGATCGCCCCGCCCGCAGACGCCAGCGCCCATGCGCCCGCCGCCAGCAGCCCGGTCAGGAAATCGACGATGATGAGGGTGAGGTGGATCATCCAGGAAGGACGGGGCTATTGCCCCAATTCCTTCGCCTCCTGATATTTCAGCTCCAGAAAGCGGTTCTGCGTCGCCAGCTTGTCCAGATCGCCGCTGGCCAGATTCTCGCTCATCCGCCCAATCTCGGCGTCGATCACCGCCAGCCCCTCGACCAGCTGCTTTTCCGGCACCCGGCCATTGCGTTCCTCGCGCCGCAAGGGCTGCGGGATCGACTGATAGCCGGTCACCAGTTCGGGCAGATGGTCGGCCAGCAGGCGGCGCACCTCCAGCGCGGCGGGGTCCTGCGGTCCCAGCCGTTCAAGCTGCGGCGCCAATATCTCCAGCTTCACGCCGATACTGTCCACCAGCGTCACCGCCGGGGCCGGCAGCGCCTTGCGCTGATTTTCCAGCCAGATTTCTGTCTGGAGCGGCAGGGCGGTAAGCGGCGTTTCCGCCAGCGCCTCGGTCCGCACGCGGGTTTCCGTCGGCAGCAGGCCGATCAGCAGCAAAGCCGCCATCATCACGCCTAGCGCGATCATGATGCCGGTCGTCCCCAGCGGCACGACAAAGCCCGCAACTGCGCTGCCCAATATCACCGCCAGCACCGCCCAGAAGGCATATTTGACCTTGCGGATCAGCCCTGCATTACGCCGCTGCCGCGCCCGCGCTGTCAGGCTCTGCCCGCGCTCGCTATGACGCCGCAGCACCGCTTCGGCATCGGCCAGCACACGATCGGAACGGCTCATTGGACCCCGTCCCCGTTCGGGCTGAGCGAAGTCGAAGCCTTCCACTGAGCGGAGCGAAGTAGCCTCCCTATCGGTCGGCCGACCCCTTCGACTTCGCTCAGGGTGAACGGGAGATGTTTCATCCTCACCCCTCGATCGCGCTCAGCAAGGGATTGTCCGCCCGTGCTTCCTTCGACGCCTGCGCCTGCCCTTCGGCCCGCGCAATATAGCCCTTGGACTTCTCTACCTCGTTCGACAGCGTCGTCACCGTGGTTTTCATATTCTCCAGCGCTTTCAGCTTGAAGCTGTCGATATTGTCCATCGTGTCGTAGATGTTCTGGAAGGCGCGCTGCAACGTTTCGATCGGGATCGTGCTCGACGCGGCCTGCTCGTGAATCTGCGCGGTCTGGCTTTTCAGCAATTCGCCGGTCGAATCGATCATGTTCGCGGTCGTGGTGTTGAGCGCGGTGATCTGCTCCAGCACCAGCCTTTGCCCGACCAGCGCCTGCGCCACCGTCACCGCCGTGCGCAGCGCTGCGACCGTGGTGGTGGAGGCGCGATCGACGCCCTTGACCAGCTCGACATTATTCTTCTTCACCAGATCGAGCGCCAGATAGCCCTGCACCGTCACTGCCATCTGGGTCAGCAAATCCTGCGTGCGCTGGCGAATGTAGAACAGCGCGCTCTCGCGGATCGCCTTCGCCTTGGTCGGGTCGGTCGAATCCAGTTCCAGCGCCTTGGCCTCCAGCCGTGCGTCCATCGTCTTGCTGATATGGATCATCTGTTCGAGGCGACCCATCGTCGCCCACATATTCTGCCGCTCGACATCGATCGCGGCATTATCCTTGATCAGTGTGTCCTTGCCGCTGGCCAGCGATCCCAGGATCGAATTGATGTGGCTCTGCGCGCTCTTATAGCCGTCGAAATAGTCGCGCATCTTGTTACCGAACGGGATGATCCCGAACAGCTTTTTGCGGCTGGTCAGGCTGCCGCGCTTGCCGGGATCCAGATCCTCGACCGTGCGGCGCAGTTCGGCCAGGTCCGCGCCGACCTTGCTGTCGCTGTCCATCGCCCGCACCGGTCGGTCGAGGAAGCGGTTGGAGTGGCCCGCCGCCTCGGCAATTTCCTTGCGCCCCATATTGGTCAACTGATCGACCCGCGCGCCGAATGCCGGCGAATTGGCGTCCTGCGCCACCAGATCGTCGATGAAGGCATCCACCTTCTCGTCCAGCTTGGACTTTTTGCCCTCGTCGATCGGCACCAGCCCGGCGGCCCTCTCGGCGCTGACGACCGGCACCGGATCAGGCGGCGTCAGGCTGAACGGATCGCTGGAGGTTGTTGCAGTCGCAGTAGCGGTCGTGGCCATGATATCTCCCTTGGTGTCATATTGATATAGAACACCTGCGCTTCAAGGCGCAATCGGCAGGATAAACATAGGGGCGGCGCCGTCCAGTGGGAAGCGCCCCGCTTCGTGGCTGCCACGCGCCCTTGCCGCAACGCATCAATTCCTGTAGGGGCGCGCCCGAAGCCTCTGCGTGACCTTGTGTCGGCTTGGGTGAACCCATATCCCGAAGGCAAGACATGTCCCTGCGTAATATCGCCATCATCGCGCACGTCGATCACGGCAAGACCACCCTCGTTGACCAGCTTTTCCGCCAGTCCGGCACCTTCCGCGACAATCAGCGCGTCGAAGAGCGCGCGATGGACAGCAACGATCTCGAAAAAGAACGCGGCATCACCATCCTGGCCAAGCCGACCTCGGTCGAGTGGGAAGGCACCCGCATCAACATCGTCGACACGCCCGGACACGCCGACTTTGGTGGCGAAGTCGAACGCATCCTTTCGATGGTCGACGGCGTCGTCCTGCTGGTCGATTCGTCGGAAGGCGCGATGCCGCAGACCAAGTTCGTGACTGGCAAGGCGCTGGCACTGGGCCTGCGTCCCATCGTCGTCGTCAACAAGGTCGATCGTCCCGACGAGCGTATCCAGGAAGTGCTGGACGAAGTGTTCGACCTGTTCGTGTCGCTCGATGCGACCGATGAACAGCTCGACTTCCCCGTCCT
Source organism: Sphingobium terrigena (assembly GCF_003591655.1). Lineage (GTDB taxonomy): Bacteria > Pseudomonadota > Alphaproteobacteria > Sphingomonadales > Sphingomonadaceae > Sphingobium > Sphingobium terrigena. Next base: position 60,494 of record NZ_QVRA01000005.1, on the reverse strand, counting down.
CTATGCGTCGGGCCGCAACGGCTATGCCAATGAAGATCCCACGCTGCGGTCGGGCACGCTCAAGCCGCTGTTCCAGAAGATCGTCGATCATGTGCCCGCGCCCGCCGTGGAAGTGGAAGGCGTGCCCTTTACCTTCCTGGTGACCCTGCTCGATCGTGACAATTTCCTCGGCCGCATCCTCACCGGCCGCGTGACCAGCGGTTCGGTGAAGGTCAATCAGGCGATCCACGCGCTCGACATGGATGGCAAGGTGATCGAAACCGGCCGCGCGTCCAAGATCATGGCCTTCCACGGCCTTGATCGCGTGCCTGTCGATGAAGCCAAGGCTGGCGACATCATCTCGCTGGCCGGTCTGGCGGTCGCGACCGTCGCCAACACCATCTGCGACACGTCGGTCACCGTGCCGATCCAGGCCCAGCCGATCGATCCACCAACCCTCTCGATGCGCTTTGCGGTGAATGATTCGCCCATGGCGGGTCGTGAAGGCACCAAGGTGACGAGCCGCATGATCCGCGATCGTCTGGCCCGCGAAGCCGAATCGAACGTAGCCGTCAAGGTGACCGAGAGCGCCGACAAGGACAGCTTCGAAGTCGCTGGTCGCGGCGAACTTCAGCTGGGCGTCCTCATCGAAACCATGCGCCGCGAAGGCTTTGAACTCTCGATCAGCCGCCCGCGCGTGCTGTTCGGCGAAGATGAGGATGGCGGCAAGACCGAGCCCTATGAAACCGTCATGATCGACGTCGATGACGAATTTTCCGGCACGGTTGTCGAGAAGATGAACCTGCGCAAGGCGGAAATGACCGACATGCGCCCATCGGGCGGCGGCAAGACCCGCATCACCTTCTCCGCCCCCTCGCGCGGCCTGATCGGCTATCATGGCGAATTCCTGTCCGACACGCGCGGCACCGGCATCATGAACCGCCTGTTCGAGAAATATGGCCCCCACAAGGGCAAGATTGAAGGCCGCAAAAATGGCGTCCTGATCTCCAACGGCGCGGGCGAAGCCAATGCCTATGCGCTGGGTCCGCTCGAAGAACGCGGTATCCTGATGGTGGGCGTTGGCGAAGCGCTCTATGAAGGTATGATCATCGGCGAAAATGCCAAGCCCGACGATCTTGAAGTCAACCCGATGAAGTCCAAGGCGCTGACCAACTTCCGCGCCAGCGGCAAGGACGACGCCGTCCGCCTGACCCCGCCATGGAAGCTGACGCTGGAACAGGCCATCGCCTATATCGATGACGATGAGCTGGTTGAAGTCACGCCCAAGACGATTCGCCTGCGCAAGCGTTACCTCGACCCGAACGAGCGCAAGCGCATGAGCCGCTCGAAAGCGGCCTAAAATAATTCCTCCCCAGGCTTGCCTTGGGAGGGGGGCCGCCGACGTAGTCGGTGGTGGAGGGGCAGGGGCGTCGCAACGCTCCCGCCCTTTTCCCATTCCAAGGACAGACCCATGGCCGATCTATATCTCAAAGCGCTTACGTCCGAGCGTCGCGCCCTTTGGGCCGAATGTCGCCTCAAGGGGCTGGCCAAGGACACGATCCAGCGCCAGCGCATCGTCGAGATCGACGCGCTGCTCGCGGCGCACAAGGCAAAACAGGATGGCAAGCCCACGAGCTGATCGTCTGACCGCTACTTACGTAACTAAGTTGCATATCAACACCCTGTCGTGTCACTTTAGGACGCAACGCAAACCGAATCGCAACCTTGACGGTGTGATATGCGTTGGCTGGGCCTTTTGATGCCTTTGGTTCGTTCTTAGGCAAAGAGCCCATGCAGGAGGAGCGATGGAGTGGCGGAAACCCTGCCAGCCTTGAGCGAGGGGGAAAAGCAGTGCCTGCGGCTGGTGTCGCAGGGCTTCAATTCCAAGGAAATCGCGCGGCAGCTCCACGTCTCGGAGCATACGGTCGATCAGCGCGTCCGCACCAGTTTGCGCAAGTTCGGCGTGCCGTCCCGCAAGGAGGCGGCGCGCCTGTTCGTTTCGTTCGATCAACCACAGACCCAAAGTGGCACATATCAGCCTTTGATACATCAAACGCAGCGGCTTGCCTCCGATGCCTCTCCTGCGTCATCCATCGCTCAGCCGGACAGTCCGGATGAGCATATGGAACGCAAAACGCTCCTGCGCCGCATCCTCGCCTTCGGCCCGCCGCTAGGGGGATCGATCAATGAACTGAGTATCGATGGCCGCATATTGGCGATGATCCGCGCCGCCGTTCTGACCGGCGTTGGTGTCGTCACTCTGCTGCTGCTCATTGCCGGGGCCTTCAAGGCGCTGGCCTGATCCTTCCTACATTGCCACGCTGACAACGCACCGCCTGCATGGCGTCGTGCGAAGGAGATGACTTGTGCTTAATCTTGATCCCGCAAAGACCCAGGCCGTCGCCGATCAGACCAAGCAGGCTTTTGCCGCGCTGGACGTCGCGCTCGTCGACACGGCGCAGCTGACCACCGCCTTTCTCACCGCTGCCCAGGATTCCGGCCTCACTGCCGCCGAAAGCCAGCGCATCATCCTGCGCATCCATGAAAGCGCGACCAAGATTATCGAGGGGCGCAGCGACATGATCCGCGCGACAGCGCTGCTGACCCGCTGTATCGAACAAAGCCAACATGCCGTCACAGCTTTTGGATGCCCGTTGGGGATGGACGCGCCCGTGCAGGACGATGTGCAGCGCCACCTGACCCTGGTCGCCTGACCAGGTGGAGCCGTCGGCATTGGGTAAACGTTTGATTTCTCCCCCCTCTCAACCGGTGATCAAATGCTGGCGGCTTCTTTTTGGCTTCTGATGCTTTTAACCTGCGCTTTTGCGCTGGCGTTTGGCGGGCGGGACGGGCGACGCTTCGTCGTCATTTCGGTGGCGGCGGTGCTGTTCACCATTCCCGCCCAACTCGCCGGATCGTGGCAGGCGACGCAATATTGGCTGATGACGGTCGATCTGCTGACCTTCGTCGCGCTGCTCTGGCTGATGCTGCAAAGCCACCGTTACTGGCCGGTCTGGGTTTCCGCCTGCCAGCTGATGACGCTGTTGTCCCATGTGGCGACGCTGCTGCTCCAGAGTTTTTCCGACCGCATCTACGAAGGTCTGAACACGGTCTGGATCATCCCCCTGATGCTCTTCACCATCATTGGCATCGAACTTGATCGAAAGTCGCTCCATGACCGCGCATATCCCGCCTGAGAGCATCGTTCCCAGCCAGGAAGCAGCCGACCTCATCGTCGCGCTGCAACGCTGTCTCAGCAATGTGCATGCGCGGCAGGAGGATGCGGCGATTCTGGATGGCGACGGCGGTGGGCAGCTTGCCACGCTCGCGCGCTATATCGAAGCGCGGCGGGCGCGTGCCACCTTGCTTGGCCAAAATCTGTTCAGCGACCCTGCCTGGGACATGCTGCTCCTCCTCTATCAGGCGGGGCTGGAGGGACGGGCGTTGACGCTGGAGCAACTGAGCGAAAAATCGCGCCTGTCGATGAGCGTCATCGTCGGCCAGGTCGGCGTGCTGGAGCGGCGCGGCCTGCTGGACGAGCATCAAACATCCCCCAACAGCCGCCGCCGCCGCGCAATCTGCCTGTCGCCGCTGGCGGTCGATGCCATGTCCTCCTGGTTCTCTCTCGCCTTTGTGGCAGACGCCTGAGGCTTGCCGGTCAGCTCCGCGCAAAGGCGGGGCGCGGCAGGCTGGCCAGCGTCACGCTGCTTGCCACCATCAGCGCGATGGTCAGCCACAGGAACGGCCCATAGCCTCCGGTCGCATCGAACAAAGCGGACGCGCCCAGCGGCCCGGTGGCGGTGCCGACCGACAGCGCCATCAACAGCCCGCCATAAAGCCCGCCAAAGGTCTTGAGGCCGAAATGCTGGGTGGTCAGATAGACGATCACATCCACTTCCGCGCCGAGGGTTAGCCCGACCATCGCCGCCGCTGCCGCCTGCGCCATCCAGCTGTCGCCGCCCGTCAGCAGCAACAGGCAGCCGATCGCGGGCAGCAGGAACACGGTCGCCCCCACCATCGATGCGCGAAACCGGTCGAGCAACAGCCCGGTCGCCAGCCGCCCGATGACGGAAAACAGCCCGACCAGCGCTGCCACGCCCGCCGCCGCCATCCGGTCTGCGCCCCGGTCGGTCAGGATCGGCACGAAATGCACCACCAGCGCGATGATCGTGAAGGTGAAGAGCAGGCTGGCCAGCAACAGCCGGTGATAGATGGACGACCGCAGCCCTTCGCCCAATGTCACGCCGGTCAGCACCGGCCGCGCCTCCACCGCCGCCTTGCCCCGCCGGTCATGCGCGCCGCGAAAGAAGAGGAAGATCGTCGGGAAGGCGATCGCCACCCAGATCGCTGCCTGGATCGGCGCGGCTGTTTGCCAGCCATATCGCCCGATCAGCCAGCTACCCAGCAGCGGAAACAGCGCAGCGGCCAGCGACGCGCCGCACAGGGACACGGCAAAGGCCAGCCCGCGCGACGCGGCAAAGCGGGTCGCGACCGCACTGGTCCACACCGTCGCCTGCACCGGCAATGTCGCCAGCGCCAACAGGCTCCACAGCATCAACCACTGCGTCTTGTCGCCACTCGCCGTCCCCAGCATCGCAAAGGCACCACAGGTCAGCAGCACCCCCACCAGCCCGAACAGCCGTGGCCCCAGCCGATCGACCATCAGCCCGATCGGCACGGAAAACAGCGCCTGCACCAATGTCGCCAGCGTCAGCCCGATAGTGGTTTGTGTCCGGGACCAGCCGAAAGACTGGCTGATCGGCTCGATATAGGGACCAAGCCCGTAAATATGGATGACGCTGGTGGCATAGCCCAGCCCCGCCGAGATCGGCAGCACCGGCGACCGCCGCCACTCCGCCCCGGCTGTCAAAGCCCCCGCCTGCGTCATCCCGCTCTCCTCACCCGATTCTGTCTTGCCCCAGACTAATGCGTCGGTGAAGAAAAGCGATAGCGCCTCATTTATTTCGTGCCGCTGGACAGCATCGCGGATTGCGCACGTAACATTTCGTCCGAAATGACTATGCCCGCTGTTTTTGCCGTCGCAATCGTGCATGATCGCGTAATGAAAATTGCAATCCTCATGATTGTCTCCTGCGCGCTGTTGAGTTGCGCGGATGCAGGCGCCGTCACCGCACAGTCGCCGCAGACGCCCGTCGCTGTCCCTATCGTATCCGCGCCACCCGTCCCGACACCGGCGGTGGAGCATAAGCGGTTGCTTGAAGAACTCGCTGCCCTCCGACAGAAAAATGAGGCGTTGGCACTGGAGAGCAAATTCGCGGACTTGCGGGTCGAGCTCATCGACAACCAGACCAATTGGTTCGAGATAGTGACCAGCTCTATGATCGGTCTGTTTGGCGTCCTGATCACCGTCATCGTCATCTTCTTCGCGCTGCGTTTCGGCAAGGCGGCTGTCGCCGAAGCCCGCGAAGAGCTGCGCAAGGATCGGGAAGATATTGTACAGCTATTGGCCGATGCAAAAGCATCAGTCGCGGAAATCCAGACCCACAGAGAGACTGCCAAACAGCTAATCGGCGACCTTAAACCGGGTGAGGTACCGACGGACCCGAAGGTACAGGCCGATTTGCGGGAGATTGCGGATGCAGCATTGGCAAAGCCCCGACGCGACCGCAGCATAGATGATTATCGCGCCTTGGTCATGGCGGCCTTTCTCGACAAGGACTGGTCAGCGATGGAAAGGCGTTCCAGTGCCATGATCTATATGTTCGAGGACGATATAGATGAGGAAAGCTTGTGTTTTGCGCTGTTTAATCGCGCCTATGCTCTTGGCGAACTGGACCAGCGTGCTGAAGCGATCGCTATCTATGGCGAAATTGTGTCGCGCTTCAGTAGCAGTGAACATCACGACTTGCAGACACAAGTGGCGATGGCCCTTCTTAATCAGGGATACGAACTGGGCGCATTGAACCGACGGGCCGAGGCGCTGGTGATCTATGACGATATTATGACACGTTTCGGCAAGAGTCATCATCCCGAATTGCAGGAGCGGGTGGCAAAGGCACTGGTCAATAAAGGCATAGAGCTTGCCGCGTTGAATCGTCGGGCTGAAGCGATCACCGTCTGTGATGATGTTGTGACGCATTTTGGTGGGAATAAACGACCAGAACTACAGGAGCCGGTTGCTAGAGCGCTGATTAACAAGGGTTTAGAACTTGGTGCGCTGGACCGAAAGGTCGATGCGATCACGACTTACGACGATATTGTGAAGCGTTTTGGCGGGAGCGAGAATCCCGACCTGCAGACGCACGTGGCGAAGGCGCTAGTTTGCAAAGGTGTCGTACTCGGAGCGCTAGACCGAGGGACTGATGCGCTCGTGACTTATGATGATGTTGTGGCGCGTTTTGGTGATAGCGAACACCACGGTTTGCAGCAGCAAGTGGCGAAGGCTTTGGTCTGCAAAGGGTGTGACCTTGGAGCGCTGGACCAAGGAGCCGAGGCGCTCATCGCTTATAACGATGTTGTGATGCGTTTTGCAGGGAGTGCGTGTCCCGACCTACAGAAGCAGGTGGCGAATGCCCTGTTCAACACTGCTTGTATTCATGCACTCGATGCAAATGTTGCGGATTCGATAGAAACGTTGTGACGTTGGGCTAGCACGGAGGGCGTGTTAGATATCGAAGCCATCGCAATCGACTCCGATTTCGATGCCGTCCGCGATGATCCCGCCTTTGTCGCCTTCATCGCGGCGCATGTGCCTATCGCAGCCGACTGACAGCACGCTTCTCGCTCGTCGAACAACTCAGACTCGCCATGTCCGCGCGGCGCTCATATAGTCGCGCCACCACTCTTCCCGCGAAAGCCCTTCATGCATCTTCTCATCGGTCTTGCGGGCATCTTGCTCATCCTTGCCATCGCCATTGCCCTGTCGTCCGACCGCCGCGCCATCCGGCTGCGGGTCGTGGGCGCGGCCTTCCTGTTGCAGGCGGGCATTGCCCTGCTGGTCCTCTATGTCCCCGCCGGGCGCGCGGTCATTGCGGGCATGTCGAAGGGGGTGTCGAACCTGCTCGGCTATGCGCAGGCGGGCACCAATTTCATCTTCGGCCCGCTCGCCAGTCCCGAAATCGGCGGGGCCAGCTTTGCCATCGCCGCGCTGCCGGTCATCATCTTCTTCGCCAGCCTGGTGTCGATCCTCTATTATCTGGGGGTCATGCAGTTCATCGTCCGCTGGGTCGGCGGCGCGATCGAGGCGGTGACGGGCGTGTCGAAGGTGGAAAGCCTGTGCGCTGCCGCCAACATTTTCGTCGGCCAGAGCGAAAGCCCGCTCGTCATCCGCCCCTATCTGGCCGGCCTCACCCCGCCGCAACTCTTCACCGTGATGACCAGCGGCATGGCCGGGGTCGCGGGCACCATCCTTGCCGCCTATGCCTCGATGGGGATCAAGATCGACTATCTCCTTGCCGCCAGCTTCATGGCTGCGCCCGGCGGGCTGCTGATGGCCAAGATCATGATGCCCGACACGCGCCTGCCGGTGCAGGGCGAATTGCCGCTGGGTGACGATCCTGACATTCACCTGCCCGAAGCGCGGATCAGCGGGGCAGGGCCAGCCGCGCTGCTGCCCGAAGGCACGCCGGGCGAACCCATGCCCGTCGCCAGCCATGACGAGGAAAAGCCCGCCAACATCATCATGGCCGCAGCCCAGGGCGCGCAGACCGGCGTGAAACTCGCGGTCGCAGTCGGCGCGATGGTGCTGGCCTTCGTCGCGCTGGTCGCGCTGGCGAACGGCATATTGGGCGGCATTGGCGGCGTGTTCGGTTACCCTACGCTCAGCTTCCAGCAACTGCTGGGCTATGTCTTTTCGCCGGTCATGTATCTGCTCAACATCCCATGGGAAGAAGCGCAGGTCGCGGGAGGTCTGTTCGGTACCAAGGTCGTGCTGAATGAATTTGTCGCCTATATCAATCTGGGGCAGGTGCAGGGGACGCTGTCCCCCGCCAGCGTCGCCATCGTCACCTTCGCGCTATGCGGTTTCGCCAATTTCAGCTCGATCGCGATCCAGATGGCGGTAACCGGCAACCTGGCCCCCAACCAGCGTCCGATGATCGCCAAGCTGGGGTTGAAGGCGCTGGTCGCCGGCAGCCTCGCCAACCTCATGAGCGCCGCGCTGGCCGGCCTGATGCTCAGCCTGCGCTGACGCATTGCGTGTTCCCGCGCTGGCGGGAACCCAGTCCTGCCGCTTGAATTTAATACGACCACGTAACGAGACTCTATCCCTCTACCCGCAAATCCATTATGGTTAACGCATGGGGGCAAACAGACTTTTCGCGGCCGCGCTGGCGGTCACGCTGGGATCGGCTACGGCCATGGCGCAGGCGCCAAAGCCGGGGGCGCTGGAAACCTATAAGGACTGGACCATCGGCTGCGACAATCGCAACCGGTGCGAAGCCGTCGCGCTGCTGCCCGAAGGCGGCGACCTGCCCGACATCCCGCTGATGATCGGCATCGCCCGCGCCGCCGGACCCGATGCCCAGGCCGAAGTCTGGATCAGCCGCGAAGGCAAGGGCCAGGCCGACGTCACCCTGTCCGTCGATGGCCGCAAAATCGCCAGTGCCATCGCCCGCGACGGCGAAGCGACGATCCGCGGACCACAGGCCTCCGCCCTCGCCATCGCCATGGCGCGCGGCTCCACCATGGAAGTGCGCGCTGGTGCCAAGCTCTATGGTCGCCCCTCGCTCGCCGGGGCAGGCGCGGCGCTGCGCTATATGGACGCGCGGCAGGGCAGGGCAGGGACGACGACTGCGCTGATCGCCACCGGCGCGCTTGGTCCGACGGCGGTAAAGCCCGCACCAGCAGCCCCCGCCATCCGTCGCGCGCTCATCCCCGCCGGTCCCGCGCCCGCCGCCCTGTGGCGCGAGGAACTGACCGCGCTCGGCAAATATACCGGCTGCACCGACGACATGCGCAGCGACCAGACCCCGGACCTGCACCGCCTGTCCAAGACCGAAACGCTCATCCTGGTCCCTTGCGGATCGGGTGCCTATAATTTCTCGTCCGTGCCGGTCATCGCCACCGGCGTGCCGGGCCGCCGCGCCTTCCGCTTCGCCGCCTTCGACTTCAAGCCGGGCTGGAGCGAGGAAGCGGGCCACCCGATGCTGGTCAATGTCGGCTGGACCCCGGAAAAATCGCGGCTCGACAGTTTCGCCAAGGGGCGGGGGCTGGGCGATTGCGGCGGCAGCGAAGCCTATGTCTGGGACGGCCAGCGCTTCCGCCTGATCGAGGCTGCGGCCATGGGCGAATGTCGCGGCGCCTGGCACTGGATCACCACCTGGACCGCCCGCGTCGTCGAATAATACCGAGACGTTTTAACTCCCCTCCCCGGCGGGGAGGGGCCGGGGGAGGGGCCATATTGTAACTATGTTGCAGACTATCTATTCACACCATCTGCACCGCCGCACTCGCCCGACAAATCCGGTCGCGCCCCGACTGCTTGGCCTCATAGAGCGCCGTGTCCGCCGCAGCGATCGCACCATCCACTACGTCCCCGGTCCAGCGGCACACCCCGGCGGAAAAGCTGATCGGGCGGCCATGAATCCGGCCGATCGGCTCCTGCCGCATCTGGCTGGTAATCCGTGCCAGCGACCAGCAGGCTTCATCCTCCGCCGCGCCATGGAAGAAGATTACAAACTCCTCGCCACCCCAGCGCGCGACCTTGTCGACGCGGCGCAGCTGCGCCGACAGGCGATCGGCAAAGGCTGCCAGCACCCGGTCGCCCTCATCATGGCCCAGCTGGTCGTTCACCTGCTTGAAATGGTCGATGTCGATGATGGCGACACACCCCCGGCGCTGGTCGCGGGGCAGGGCATCGATCTGCGCCAGAAAGCCGCGCCGGTTGGCAATGCCGGTCAGCGGGTCCTCATGCGCCGCGACCTGCAGGTCATCGATCTGCGCGCGCGCCGTGCTGGCGGCGCGATGGACCCCGGCATAGAGCGTCTGGATCACATCGCCCATTTCGGGCAGCGCGGTCTCCGCCTTGCGGTTCAGCGTCTCTGCCAGCGCATGAATGGGATTGAGCAGCGCGCCGATGCCCATGAGGGCGATTGCCGTGCCGAAAACTGTCATCAACGTCAGCAGGACAAACTCGGTCAGCGCGATCCGCCCGGTCGCCAGCCCCCAACTGCTATAGCCCAGCAGCGGCAAATGGGTGACAATGAAGCAGAGGGTGAACAGGCGCAGGCGCAGCGAGCGCGGGAAAATGAAAGACGTCGCGAGATAGAAATGCATGGATGGCCCCGTAATTGCGAATGGGCCGCAACGTCGCGGGGCGAGCTAAATGGATTCCAAAGAAACAGGGTTAATTTTGCCAAGCGGGACGAGCCGTGCCGTAGCTGAGTCAGATAGCGGCGCGATCAGCGCGACGCGCCCGGCACCCATTTGACATCGGCCGCGCCATTATCATTCACCCGCCGCGCCAGCACGAACAGCAGGTCGGACAGCCGGTTGAGATAGGCGAGAGCCTGCGGGTTGAGCGCGACCTCGACCGCCGCCGCCGTCGCGCTGCGTTCCGCCCGCCGCGTGATCGCGCGGGCCAGATGGATCGCGGCAGCGGCAGGCGAACCGCCGGGCAGGATGAAGCTGTCGAGCGGGGCGAGATCGGCGTTCATCGCATCGATCTGATCCTCCAGCCGTTTGACCTGACCGGCGATGATCCGCAGCGCCCATGGCTCGTCCGCCCCATCGGGGATCGGCGTTGCCAGATCCGCGCCCAGATCGAACAGATCATTCTGGATCGTCGTCAGCCACGCGGCTTCGGGCCTATCGCCCATCGCGATGATCGCCAGTCCCAGCGCGCTATTGGCTTCATCGACATCGCCCACCGCCTGCATCCGCGGCGCGTGCTTGGGCAGGCGCGATCCATCGACAAGACCGGTCGTCCCCGCGTCCCCGGTGCGGGTGTAGATCTTGTTCAGCTTGACCATCGGGTCAGCTATTACCCTTGGCCAGCAGCATGATGGCAACGATGATGATCGCACCGGCCTGAAACAGCACGCGGTTCAACATCATCTTGTTCTGCTTGAGCCGCGAGGGGCCGGGACCGCTGCCTTCAGGCGCGTTCAGTTCTTCCTTGGTGACCTGAAGGAAGCTGATGATGCCACGGATCAGCGCAAACAGAGTTGCGGCCATGGCAAGGGCGAGGGCGATGACTAGGACGGTATTCATAAGTCGGTTCTAGGCGCTTGCCAGCCTGATGCCAACCGGAAAGCGCCTGTCCCTTAGGTCAGCGACCAGGCGCGCCGGGTCCATGCCCTGCGCCCGCAAATCCGCCAGCGCAATCGACCCGCTCCGCTTGGCCAGCCGCCTGCCATCTGCGTCCACCAGCAAGGGATGATGGATATAGACAGGGGAGGGCAGGCCCAGAAGTGCCTGCAACAGCCGATGCACGTCCGTCGCGCCCAGCAGATCGTCGCCGCGCAACACATGGCTCACCCCCATCGCCGCATCGTCCAGCGTGCAGGACAGGTGATAGCTGGCAGGCGCATCCTTGCGCGCCAGCACCACGTCGCCATGGAGGAGAGGATGGGCGTGATTTAGCCCCTCCCCTTCAGGGGAGGGGTTGGGGTGGGGGTGGGGGCTATCGTCTTGGTAAAGCGCCTGGGGCAAGCCCCCACCCCCGTCCCCTCCCCTGAAGGGGAAGGGTGATGCCCGCCATTCCACCATCCCAACCCGCGCCACCGCCTGCCCCATATCGATCCGCCACGCATGAGCCGCCCCCGCGTCCATCCGTCGCGCCCGCTCATCCGCGCTCAACTCCCGGCACGTCCCCGGATACACCGCCCCCTCCGGCCCATGCGGCGCGTTGGCGCTGGCGGCAATATCCGCCCGCGTGCAGAAACAGGGATAGAGCAGCCCCATGCCCCGCAACCGCGCCAGCGCCACGTCATACTGCGCCAGCCGCTGCGACTGGAACATGACCTCGCCGTCCCAGCCTATCCCCAGCCAAGCCAAATCCTCCAAGATCCCCGCAACATGCTCCGCGCGGCTGCGGGTGCCGTCTATGTCCTCGATCCGCAGCCGGAACGCGCCCCCCGCCGCCCGCGCCATGTCGTGCGCCAGCAGCGCCGACCAGGCGTGGCCGACATGCAGCCGCCCGGTGGGGCTGGGGGCAAAGCGGGTCACCATATGCTGTGGTGCGGTGGATGATGTCATACAGGCTCTTGACGGGCGATAGAGGTTAATGCTGTCATACTGACGTCATGTTGCTGGTGGATCAGCAGCGTCGGCAAGGGGGTAGAGGCTTTCTATGTACCATCCCGACCTAATACGACATCCGGAAAACTGTCCGGCACTGGTGTTGAATGCAGATTACACCCCGCTCAGCTATTATCCGCTGAGCCTGTGGCCGTGGCAGACCGCGATCAAGGCGGTGTTTCTCGACCGGGTCGACATCATCGCCTCCTATGCGCGGCAGGTGCATAGCCCCAGCCTGGACATGAAAATCCCCTCGGTCATCGCGCTCAAACATTATGTGAAGCCGTCAGAACATCCCGCCTTCACCCGCTTCAACCTGTTCCTGCGCGACAAATTCAGCTGCCAATATTGCGGCAGCACCAGCGATTTGACCTTCGACCATGTCGTCCCGCGCCGCGCCGGTGGCCGCACCACATGGGAAAATGTCGCGACCGCCTGTTCGCCCTGCAACCTCAAAAAGGGCGGGCGCACCCCCAAGCAGGCGGGGATGCAGCTCCACGTCCAGCCGATCCGCCCGACCAGCTGGCATTTGCAGGAACATGGCCGCGCCTTCCCGCCCGGCTATCTGCACGAAAGCTGGCATGACTGGCTCTATTGGGACGTCGAGTTGCTGGCGTGAGACTGGCGCTGGCGCTGCTGCTGCTAACGCCCGCACCCCTGGCCGCGCAGGAGGATCATTCCGGCCTCACCCGCGCCAAATATGTCCGCAACTGCCTGATGTGCCATAGCGCCGCCGCGCCGGAGGGGGTGTCGCCCGCCATCCTGACCGGCCTCTACCCCAAACCCGGCCTCCAGCCTGCGGTCGCCATGCCCGGCCTCATTTGCTGGCGCCGCTGCACCCGCTGCTTCGCGCCCGATCGCCCACCGCCACAATCGCGCTAGGCGTTGCAGAGAAAGCGTGTTCCCGCGCAGGCGGGAACCCAGTCCCACGCTCCGAACTGGGCTCCCGCCTGCGCGGGAGCACACAAGCGAACCTCAGCCGACCGGCAGCCAGTCCAGATCCATATCCTTGTGCCGGTTGGTGTAATGGCCGATTTCCTCCAGCCGCGCCATCTGGTGCAGGGTAATCCGCCCGTTGGAACGGCTGATCAACCCTTCCTGCTCCATCTGGCGGATCATGCGGTTCACATGCACCGATGTCAGGCCGATCGAATCGCCAATCTCTTCCTGCGTCAGCTTCAGGTCGAAACTGTCGATGACGCCGTCGTCGGTCACGCGCAGCCGGTCGAACATGTCGAGCAGGAAGGACGCCACCCGCGCCTTGGCCGATGTGCGGCCCAGCGATGCCAGCCGGTCGGTCATCGCCACCCGCTCGGCATTGGACAGCAGGAACAGCAAAGCCGCAACCCGCGGATATTCCTCCAGCAACCGGCGCAGCGCGTGCTTGTCGAACGGGCACACCACCACATCGGTCAGCGCGATCAGCGATTCGGGGGCCTTGCTATAAATGGTGCTGGCTGACCCGATAAAATCACCGGGGAAATAGACGCGCAGGATCTGGCGGCTGCCATCGGGCAGGATGACAAAGCTCATCACCCGGCCTTCACGCAGCACGAACAATTCGGTCACCGTATCATTGACCCGCTGGATCATCGCGCCACGCTTTACCTTGCGCGGATTTTCCTCCAGCCGGGCAAGGGCCGCCTTTTCCGCGTCGGACAGCGGCACATGCTTGGCCAGCCTTTCTGCGAAACAACTTGTTACCACCAATAAACCTCTTAAAAATTCTCGTTACGATGGCAAAACGCCCCACGCGCCTTTTGGCTGCATTTTGGTTGGCCGCACTAAACTCGATCAAGATCGCTGCATTTGTTTCGGCTGTTACAATCAGGCGCGACAAATCGCCCGTAGCTTGCCTTGCACGGCGCGCATTTGCCGCTATTAACCCTGACCAATGGACCGCATCATCATCCGCGGCGGCAAAGCGCTCAACGGCCGCCTTCCCATCTCCGGCGCGAAAAATGCAGCGTTGACGCTGCTGCCCTGCGCCTTGCTGACTGACGAGCCGGTGACGCTGCGCAACCTGCCGCGCCTCGCCGATGTCGACAGTTTCGGTCATCTGCTCAACCAGCTGGGCGTATCGACCATGATCGAGGGGGCAAGGCCGGAGGATTTCGGCCGGGTCATGACGATGCGGGCCGGGCGGGTCACCTCGACCGAAGCCCCCTATGACATTGTGCGCAAGATGCGCGCATCGATCCTGGTGCTCGGCCCCTTGCTCGCCCGCGCGGGCGAAGCGCGGGTGTCGCTGCCCGGCGGCTGCGCCATCGGCAACCGCCCGATCGACCTGCATTTGAAGGCACTCGAAGCCTTTGGCGCGATCATCGAGATTGCCGCGGGCTATGTCCGCGCCAGCCTGCCCGATGGCGGCTTGCCCGGCGGCATCTACACTTTCCCGGTGGTCTCGGTCGGCGCGACCGAAAATGCGCTGATGGCCGCGGTTCTGGCCAAGGGCACCTGCATTCTGGAAAATGCCGCGCGCGAACCTGAAATCGTCGACCTGTGCCGCCTGTTGCAGGCGATGGGCGCGGACATTGAAGGCGTCGGCACCGACAAGCTCATCATCCATGGCCGTGAGCGCCTCCATGGCGCCACCTATCGCGTCATGCCCGACCGGATCGAGGCGGGCAGCTATGCCTGCGCGGCGGCGATCACCGGCGGGTCGCTCGACCTGATCGGCGCCAATGGCGAGGATATGCACGCGATCATTGCCGCGCTGCGCGACGCTGGCGTGCAGGTGGACGTCCACAAGGATGGCATTCGTGTCTCCTCCGACGGCAAATTGAAGCCATTGACCCTCTCGACCGCACCTTTCCCGGCTTTACCGACCGACATGCAGGCGCAATTCATGGCGATGCTGACCATGGCGGACGGCGCGTCGGTGCTGACCGAAACCATCTTTGAAAATCGCTACATGCATGTGCCTGAACTGGCACGCATGGGCGCGGACATCGCCGTCAACGGCCGCACCGCCGTCGTGCGCGGCGTTGACAGGCTGGTCGGCGCGCCGGTGATGGCGACCGACCTGCGCGCCTCCATGAGCCTGATCCTCGCGGGCCTGGCTGCGGAGGGCGAAACCCAGGTCAATCGCGTCTATCATCTCGATCGCGGCTATGAACGGCTGGAGGAAAAACTCTCCGCCGTTGGTGCCGATATCGAGCGGGCCAGTGATGGCTGACGGTATCGGTCTGGAAACGGATCGCAGGGCGCTCCTGGCGCTCTATGATCTGGATGCCGGTGGTTTTCGTCATCTGGACGAAATTACCGCCTTCGCCTCCACCCTGTGCGATGCGCCCATAGCGCTTGTCAGCATCGTGGAAGAGGCGCGCCAGCGCTTCCTCGCCCGCACTGGCCTTGACGCTGAAGAAACCCCGCGCGACGTGTCCTTCTGTGCGCTGGCGATGCTGGGGGACGATATTTTCGTCGTGCCCGATGCGTGCAACGACCCTCGCTTTGCCGACAATGCCCTGGTCACCGGCCCGCCGCATATCCGCTTTTACGCAGGTGCGCCGCTGGTCGATGGCGCGGGCGTGCCGCTGGGCGCGCTGTGCGTCATCGATACGCAGCCGCGCGCCGATCTGACCCCTATGCAGCGGCAGGGGCTGACCCTGCTGGCGCGGCAAGTGATGGTCGAACTGGAGGGGCGTCGCCGCGACCGTGACGTCATCGCCCGCCAACGCCAGGACGCTGCCGCCATTGCCGACAGCGACCGCATGTTCCGCACATTGGCCGACACCATGCCGCAAATGGTCTGGTCGACCCTGCCGGACGGCTATCATGATTATTATAACGCGCGCTGGTATGAATATACCGGCGTCCCGGCCGGATCGACTGATGGCGAGGGGTGGAACGATATGTTCCATCCCGACGATCAGGACCGCGCCTGGGGCCGCTGGCGCCGCTCGCTGGAAACCGGCGAACCTTATGAGATCGAATATCGCCTGCGCCACCATAGCGGCGACTATCGCTGGACGCTGGGCCGCGCCCTGCCGATCCGCGACGGGGCTGGCAATATCCTTCGCTGGATCGGCACCTGCACTGAAATCCACGAACAGAAATTGATGATGGAAGAGCGCGAGATGATCGCGCACGAACTGTCCCACCGGATCAAGAATATCTTTTCGGTGATCGCAGGCCTCATCGGCCTGTCGGCGCGCCAGCATCCCGAAATCAGCGATGTCGCCGACGATCTGCGCGATCGCATCCTGGCGCTCGGCCGCGCCCATGATTTCGTGCGGCCCCACAGCGCGGAATCCGCGCCGCAGGTCGGCCATGGGCAGGGGCTGCTCTGGGGCATATTGGAACAGATTTTCGCGCCCTACAAAGCGCAGGATGGTTCGCGCATCGCGCTGTCGGGGGACAATGTCGCGATCGATGACCGCTCGGCGACGCCGTTGGCGCTGCTGTTCCATGAACTGGCGACCAACGCCGCCAAATATGGCGCGCTATCGACGCCAGACGGCAGGATTGCCCTCCATATCACCCGCGAAGGCCCGGATGTTCGTATTGATTGGCGTGAGCAGGGTGGCCCGGCGGTTCAGCCGACCCATTCCGATGGCTTTGGCAGCCGCCTCATCACCCTGAGCGTGGAGCGGCAACTGGGTGGACGGATTGTTCGGGACTGGTCCGCAGACGGGCTGAAACTCAGCCTCTGGATTCCATCCCGCTCGATGAGCCGTTCGGCAGGAAAGGAATAAAGCCGGCAATATCGGCTGCGTGCAATTCAGGTTCATCCTCCGCGGCCAATTGCAGCGCGGCGGAAATGCTCTGCGCGCGAAATGGCTTGGTGATGACGCCCAGCGCCGCGACCGAAGCCGCGCCAATCTGCGAAGGGTTGGCGGTGACATAGATGACGCGGATGCCATAGCGGCTGGCCAGTTCCATGCCGATGGTCGGCCCGGTCGGCCCATCGCGCAGGTTCAAATCGACCAGCGCTATGTCGCAGGAGTCCGCGCAGGCCAGCGCAGCCTCGCGGTCAGCGGCAATGGCGCTGACGTCGAATCCCGTCTCCTCGACAATCTGTTCAATTTCCAGAGCGACGAAAATCTCGTCCTCGACTATCAATACTTTCTTGCTCATCCTTGGGGCCTGTATGATTCAGGACAAGAAATGCCCCGCTGCCCGCACGGTTCCCGTGACTGCATAAGAATCCTTGGTCGACAGACCAAAGAACAGGGTCAATGCTGCCCGCTGTTCCACAATGTCTCGAAATTGGTGGCGTCCTTCATCAACAGGACGGACGCGGGATAGCCGCCTTCGCTAGCCTTGCGCGCGGTGTCTGTCGCGCTCTCGACCGCTGCCGCCTGGCTATCGAACGGGCCATAATAGCTGTTGTTCAGATTGATCTTCCACACGCCCTCATGGGCCAGGACGATGTAGCGGGCGTGTGGCAGTGTAGCGGACATGGTTATAGAACCTCTGTGTTATAATGGTGCCACGCCATGATGGCCACGGCGCCGCGATGCGGACGCCAGGCTTCGGCCAACTGGCGGGTCATTTTTTCGCTCGGTCGTTCGGGCAGGCCCAATATCCGGCCGACCTCGATCTGCACGGCCAGATCGCCCGCCGGCCAGATGTCGGGCCGCCCTTCGGCGAACAACAGGTAGATTTCCGCCGACCAGCGGCCAATCCCCTTGATCTGGATGAGCTGCGCAATCGCGTCCTCATCATCGGCGGGCAGGGCGTTCAGGTCCAGCGCCCCGCTCAGCACCATTTCGGCCAGGCTGCGGGCATAGCCCTGTTTCTGGCGCGACAGGCCGCAAGCGCGCAGCGCGTCATGGTCGCGGCCCAGCAGCGCGTCGGGCGCGCAGCCCGCGCCCAGTTCCGCCTCCAGCTTGCGCCACACCGCCGCCGCTGCTGCCACGCTCACCTGCTGGCCTACGATCGTGCGTAGCAGCGTCTCATAGCCCGGCTCCCGCAGGCGCGGTTCAGGATAGCCGACACGGGTCAGCGCTGCGCCAAATCCCGGCTCGATCGCGGCGATGGCGTCCAGGCTGGTGCGTATTGTTTCTGCGGTCGTGACCATAAGTTGTTTTCCGTCCGCCCTTGATTTCCCGGCGTCTGTCCGTCAGAGCGGCGGAGAAAATTCTAGGGGACTGGATAGATGCCGAAACTGATCGTGGTCAACCGTGCGGGCGAAGAACAGGCTGTCGATGGCGACAATGGCCTGTCGGTGATGGAAGTCATCCGCGACAATGGCTTTGACGAATTGCTGGCGCTCTGCGGCGGCTGCTGCTCCTGCGCGACCTGCCATGTCTTTATCGACCCGGCTTTCGCTGATTCGCTTCCCGCGATGAGCGAGGACGAAAATGACCTGCTCGACAGCTCCGACCATCGCAACGACACCAGCCGCCTGTCCTGCCAGGTCGTGCTGAGCGATGCGCTGGACGGCCTGCGCGTCACCATAGCGCCGGAAGATTGATGCTATGAGCGCGCCCGCTACCGCTGCAACCGCAGCGTGGCGGCGGGCGCCTCACTCGTCAGCGGCGTGACCCGCCAGACGATACGCTTGCCATTGGCGACAGGCTGCGCGCCCTCCTCCTGATTCTGGCTGATAATCTCCGCGTCGGTCGTCAGCGTGAAGCTGCCGTTCAGCGCCTTGGCCGCTTCTTCGCCCGGCCCGCCCGCGCCCAGCGTCGGCCCCTGACTCTTGTCGAACCCATTGGCAAAGCCCGGCGCCTTCACCCGCACCCGGTCGTCCCCGCGCAATTCCGCCGCGACGAAGGGCAGCACGATCTGCGCGTCGATGTTGAAGGGAAACAGGAAGGCATGGGTCAGCCGCCCGCTGATCGCATAGTCGATCTCGAACTTGCGATTCCCCATGTAACGCACTGATTTAAAGCCTTTTTCTTTCGTCAGAGCGTCGGCGATCGCGCGCATTTGCACGTCGTTACCATTGTCGGCTTCGCTGTCGAACTTTTCCTGCGCGATTTGCAACAGCTGTGCCGGTGCCGTCTCGCCATCCTCGCTTGCCGGTTCAGGGACGCTCATCGCCCCCTTGCCGCTGTCCGACGCGATGATCTCGCCCTTATAGGCAAAGCTGAAACTGCGGTCGGCCCGGATGTCGAGCGAGGACTCGAACTTGCCCGGCGTCACCAGGCAAGCCGACAGCGCCATCACCCCCGGCAGCGCCAGCACCCAACGCAACAGACATGTCATGGCGACGTCCCCCGACTAGCCGCCCGGTCGGCCGCCTACCGGCTGGCGGCGGCGTACAGGGCGATGGCCGCGGCGTTGGACACGTTCAGGCTCTCCATCCGCGGACTGATCGGCAGTTTAGCCAAAATGTCGCAATGCGCCATGCTGTTGTGACGCAGCCCTTCGCCTTCGGCCCCCAGCACCAGCGCGACCCGCGATTCGCCGATCGCGTCGCCCAGATTTGTGTCCGCCTCGCCATCCAGCCCGATGCGCCAGTAACCGGCCTCGGCAATTTCGTCCAAAGCCCGCGACAGGTTGACCACCCGCACCCACGGCATGATCTCCAGCGCGCCCGACGCGGCGCGCGCCAGCACGCCTGATTCGGGCGGGGCGTGCCGGTCCTGCGTGACGATGCACAGCGCATCGAACGCCGCGGCGGACCGCAGGATCGCACCGACATTATGCGGGTCGGTCACCTGGTCCAGCACCAGGATCGGCCGCTTGTCATCGCGCCCTTCGTCCAGCACATCGCCCAGCCAGACATCGTCCAGCGGTTCGACTTCGGCGACGATGCCCTGATGCGGCGCGTCGGACGGGACCATCCGGCCCATATCCGCCACATCGGCATAGACGATCGGCAGCACCGGTGGCAGCTCCAGCGCGCCCAGCGCTTCGCGGGTGCCCCATATCTTGCGCACGATGCGGTTGGGATTGGCCAGCGCCGCAATGACGGCGTGGCGACCATAGAAGCGCGGGAACGCGCCCTTGGGCTTGGCGGGACGATGACCTCTTTTCATGGAAGCGCTCTTTTCACATCCGACCATTGACAGGCAAGCCTCCTTTCGCCATTGAGCCGCCTCCAGCGCGGGAAAGAAGCTTTTTCCTGACCGCGACGGGTAATGGACAGGTGGCCGAGTGGTTAAAGGCAGCAGACTGTAAATCTGCCGGGCTACGCCCTACGTTGGTTCGAACCCAACCCTGTCCACCACCCTCTCAAAAGGGTCGGGCGGATCAAGTCGCTCCCCGCTATCTCTGATATTTCCAGTTCCGCCCCTTGCCCTGCGCGATCCATTCGACCGCCTGGGCCATGCGCTTGTCGCGGGTCGAATCACCTTTGGCGTCATTGATCCATTCGCAATAGTCGCGGACCTTGCCCGGCGGGAAGGCGGCCCACACCGCCGCGGCAGCCGGGTCAGCAGCAATCGCCTCTGCAAAAGCCGGATGGACGGCAAGCGGCGCGCGCGGCTCTTTCGCGCTGGTGCGCGGCCGATCCCCCGCATCAATCAACGCCATTGCCTGGCGCAGCAGCGCGGCGATTTCCGCGTCGGGCGGCAGGTCGATCAGGCTGGCAATCTTGCCGAACTGCCCCATCGCTCCCGATTTGGCGGCGTCCTGCCCAACCTTGTCATGCCAGAAACCGAAGGCGGCATGACTCTTGAACGCGGCCATGCTGCACAGATTCTGGTCCTTATAGGTGAAGAAGGGCATTCCCCATTTAATCGCCTCACCCGCTTCCGGCACTGTGGCATGAACCAGCGCGCGGATATGGGTCAGGATTGGCCGGGCAAAATCCGCCTGCCGCGCAATATAGGCGTCGATGCGGGGATCGCCCGGCATCGCGTCAGTCCTGCCGGTGCCGCACGGTCAGCAGATAGTTGATCGCCTTGTTCGCCGACAGGGTGAAGCCCCGCCCCGGATCGAAGCTCAGCCCGCTGCTGTCGATCACCTCCAGCCCGGCCTGTTCCAGCAATGCTGTCAATTCCTCCGGCGTGATGAACTTGCCCCAGTCATGCGTCCCCTTGGGGATGCCGCCGATGCTCTCGCCGATCGTGATCATCGCCAGGCGGGAGAGGGGGGTGCGGTTGGGCGTGGACAGGATCATGAGGCCATCGGGAGCGAGTCTTTCGGCCAGCGCGCGGACGAAAGCGGCGGGATCGGCGACGTGCTCGATCACCTCCATGGATGTGACCAGATCGAACCCGCCGTCCGCCACTTCCTCTACCGGCGTCGCGCGATAGTCGATCGCCAGCCCTTGGCGGTCGGCATGGGCGCGCGCCGCCGCGATATTCTCCGGCGCCGCGTCCAGCCCCGTCACACTTGCGCCCAGCCGCGCCAGCGGTTCGGCCAGCAACCCTGCACCGCACCCCACATCCAGCGCCCGCTTGCCGCCAAGCGGCTCAAAATCATGCGATTTGCCCGGCCAGTGCGCGTCGATCGCCGCCCGAATATAGGCGAGCCGCACCGGGTTCAGCTTGTGCAGCATCGCGCTGCTGCCCTGCGGGTCCCACCACTCGGCCGCCATCGTGCCGAAATGGGCGGCCTCCCTGGGGTCGATCGTTGCTGTCGGGTTGCTTGCCATATCCGTATCCGCTGCTAAAGAAGCGCCGTTTCGCCCTTCTGGGACATTTTCTTTCTCACCAACAGGCAGGTTCGACAAGCAAATGGCGCGCATCGTGATGAAATTCGGCGGCACCTCCATGGCGGGGATGGAGCGAATTCGCAACGTGGCCGCGCGTGTCAAACATGTGGTGAGCCAGGGCCATCAAGTCGCCGTCGTCGTATCCGCCATGGCGGGCGAGACGGATCGGCTCGTCGGCTTCTGCAAGGAAGCCTCCGCCCTTTATGATCCGGCCGAATATGATGTCGTCGTTGCCGCCGGTGAGCAAATCACCAGCGGCCTACTGGCGATGACGCTGAAGGCCATGGACGTGGACGCGCGCAGCTGGCTCGGCTGGCAGCTCCCCATCAAGACCGTGGAAGCCCATGCCAAGGCGCGGGTCAGCAGCATCGATACCGACGCGCTGCTCGCTGCGATGGGCGCGGGGCAGGTCGCCGTGATCCCCGGCTTTCAGGGCATGATGGCCGATGGCCGCGTCTCGACGCTTGGCCGGGGCGGCTCCGACACCTCCGCCGTCGCCGTCGCCGCTGCGATCAAGGCCGATCGCTGCGACATCTATACCGACGTCGATGGCGTCTATACCACCGACCCGCGCATCGTGGCGCGCGCGCGCAAGCTCGACCTCGTCACCTATGAGGAAATGCTCGAACTCGCCTCGGTCGGGGCCAAGGTGCTGCAAACCCGCTCGGTCGGCCTTGCCATGAAGGAAGGCGTGGTCGTGCAGGTCCTGTCCTCCTTCGATGATCCAACCCAGACCGACCTGCCCGGCACGCTGATCGTCAGCGACGAGGAACTGGAAGCCAAGCTCAAGGAAAGCAAGATGGAACGTCAGCTCATCACCGGCATCGCCCATGACAAGAATGAGGCGAAGATCATCGTGACCCGCGTGCCCGACAAGCCGGGCGCGGTCGCCAGCATCTTCACGCCGCTGGCGGACGCTGCGATCAACGTCGACATGATTATCCAGAATGATAGCAAGGATAATGAAGAGACCGACGTCACCTTCACTGTGCCGCGCGCCGACCTTGCCCGCAGCGTCGATATTCTCGAAGCGAACAAGGACGCGATCGGCTTCCGCCGCATCATCACCGACACCGAGGTCGCCAAGATCAGCGTCGTGGGTGTGGGTATGCGCAGCCACGCCGGCGTCGCCGCGACCATGTTCAAGACGCTGGCCGACCGCGGCATCAATATCGAAGCGATCTCCACCAGCGAGATCAAGGTTTCGGTCCTGATCGACGAGGACGAAACCGAACTGGCCGTCCGCGTGCTGCACACCGCCTATGGTCTGGACGCCCCGGCGGCTTAGTCGCTATTTGGCTGATGCCGGCCTGCAAATGGCACCTTTCTGCGCTTCCGGTGCTCACGTGCATTAAGCACGCTGCGCGCCGGTTCTCGAAAGGCACCATTTTCGTCTCGGCCTGAGCCAAATATCGACCAAGCCGCTTCGCTCTTTACTTCAATCGTCATCCCCGCGAAGGCGGGGATCCATCTCCCGGCCTCTCGACTGGCGGTGGCTTTTGCGCTTCTTGAGGTTCGACACATGACCAACGCCAAACTCACTGCCCTCATGGCTCGCGGCACGCAATTCCTCGGCTGCGAAAGCGCGATCCTGTGCGGCGCGATGAGCTGGGTGTCGGAACGGCATCTCGTGTCGGCCATGTCCAACGCGGGCGGTTTCGGCGTGATCGCCTGCGGCGCGATGACACCAGCCCTCCTCGACGCGGAAATCGCTGCGACCAAGGCGCTGACAGCCAAGCCCTTCGGCGTCAACCTCATCACCATGCACCCGCAACTGTTCGACCTGATCGACGTCTGCGCCAGCCATGACGTGACCCATGTCGTGCTGGCCGGCGGCCTGCCGCCCAAGGGCAGTATCGAGGCGATCAAGGCCAAGGGCGCCAAGCTCATCTGCTTCGCGCCCGCCCTGGCGCTGGCCAAGAAGCTGGCGCGGTCGGGCGTCGATGCGCTGATCGTTGAGGGCCATGAAGCAGGCGGCCATATCGGCCCGGTCGCGACCAGCGTGTTGGCGCAGGAAATCCTGCCCGAAATGAGCGAGCAATTGCCCGTGTTCGTCGCGGGCGGCATTGGCCGGGGCGAAGCGATCGCCGCCTATCTGGAAATGGGCGCAGCCGGCGTGCAGCTTGGCACCCGTTTTGCCTGCGCCACCGAAAGCATCGCCCACCCAGCGTTCAAAAAGGCCTTCTTCCGCGCCTCGGCCCGCGACGCCATCGCCAGCGTCCAGATCGACCCGCGCCTGCCGGTCATTCCCGTGCGCGCGCTCAAAAATGCGGGCATGGAAAATTTCACCGCCAAACAGCGCGAAGTCGCCAATCTGCTCGACGCCGGCGCGGTCGATATGGGCGAGGCACAGTTGCAGATCGAACATTTCTGGGCCGGTGCGCTGCGCCGCGCCGTGATTGACGGCGATGTCGATGGCGGGTCGCTGATGGCGGGCCAGTCGGTCGGCATGGTGACGAAGGAAGAACCGGTCGCTGACATCATCGCGCAGCTGATGGCGGAGGCCGCCGTGGCCCTAGAGCGACGGGCCGCCTGAATCCTTGCGATGAACGGTTAATCAGGCATATTTCCTCCGACCAGAATGCCCGGCATGACCGGTGCACAGCCCATCGGAGAATTTGATGATCGTCGTGCGCCGTTTCTATGGCCGTTTTTCGCTTGTGTCGCTGGCCGTGCTGGCGGCCTGTTCGATCCCGGTCAAGCCACCCCCGCCCACCCCGCCGCCGCCGGTGGTGGACACCATCATGCCGCGCCCGCCCATGGGCGCGGTGGAGGATATGAGCATCCCGGATATCGAGGATGGCAAATATCTGACCCCCAATCGCAAGGTGACCTCCAACACTGCGCTGTGGCATGTCCGCATGGCGCTCAACGTGGCGGCCTTGTCCTGCCGCAGCGCGGCTGACTTGCCACGGCTGCAATATAACCGGCTGCTCCATGTCCACGGACCCATATTGACCCAGGCCAATGAAGCGGTCGATCGCAACTACAACGTCGCTTATGGCAGCGCCGGGTTCGGCGCGCGCGAACGGCTCAACACCACCGTCTATAATTTCTTCTCGCTGCCCCCAGTCACCAAAAGCTTCTGCCCGGTCGCCGAAACGGTGGGTGCAAAGCTGCTGGCCATGCCGTCCAGCGCCCTGCTGGATTATGCCCCGACCGCGCTAGCGGAACTCGAAAAGCCGTTTCAGGACTTTTACGCCGCCTATGCCGATTATCTGCGGCGGCTGGCTGAATGGCAGTCGCGCTTTGGCGGGACGGTGACAGTATGGGCTTCCCCAACGCCGCTGCCACCGCCGCCCGTTCCGCCCGGCGAAGCACCGCGAGCGGGCTTTGCCCCCGGCGTGACCAGCGCGATCCAGCAAAATCTGCCGCCACCCCCCGATGCGGCTCAGGCCGCCCGTCCGCCCGCCGTCGCGCCGACCCTGCCCGCCGCGCCGGGGCCAAAGCTGATGGTCCAGCCATTGCCCACGACCGCCGAATAGGGCGGCTCGTCCAGCCAATGGCGGGCCACCATTGCGCATCGGCGGGGGCGGCGGCATCATCCTTGGCGAGTCGCTCAGCGGCTCTGCCCGCCATGCCAGCGCATGGCGGTGCCAAGGAGGAGAGAGACGATGGCCTATATGGACGGTTTCGTGATCCCGGTGCCCAAGGGCAACAAGCAGGCCTATATCGATATCGCGGCGAAAATGGCCCCGATCTTCATCGAATATGGCGCGACCCGCGTGGTCGAATGTTGGGGGGACGATATCAAGCCGGGCAAGGTCAACGACTTCCGCACCGCCGTGATCGCCGAAGAGGCTGAAGAGGTCGTCTTTTCCTGGATCGAATGGCCCGACAAGGAAACCCGCGACGCAGGGTCCGCCAAGATGATGGCCGACGAGCGGATGAAGCCGGAGGAGGGGCAGGACATGCCGTTCAGCGGCGCGCGCCTCATCTATGGCGGCTTTGCCGTGCTGGTCGACGAAAAGGCCTGAACCACTAAGGCAGGAGAGAGGCGATGACCGACCGCAACGGGCAATTTTTCTGGGTCGAGCTGATGACCAGCGATCCGCAGGCGGCGCTCGCCTTCTACACCGATGTCGTGGGCTGGGACACGATGCCGTTCGGCGAGGATGGCGGCTATACGCTGGTCGTCGGCAGCGCCGGGCCGCTCGGCGGGGTGATGGCGATCCCGGATGAGGCGAAAGAGTGCGGCATGACCCCCTGGTGGGGCGGCTATATCGCCTCGGCCGATGTCGATGCCGACGCCGCGCGGCTGGTCGCGGCGGGAGGCAGCATCAAGCGCCCGGCGGAGGATATAGACGGCGTCGGTCGCTTCGCGGTCATGGGCGATCCGGGCGGCGCTACCTTCATGCTGCTCAAAGGCTCCAGCCCCGACGGCATGGAAGCCCCGCCGCCCATGGCGATGGGCCATGTCGGCTGGCATGAGCTGTATAGCGGCAATTTCGATGCCGATATGGCCTTCTACACCGGCCAGTTCGGCTGGACCAAGGGTGAGGCCATGGATATGGGCGACATGGGCATCTACCAGCTCGTCTCGCAGACCGGCGGCAGCGATTTTCCCAGCATGTCGGGCGGCATCATGCCGATCCCCAAGGAAATGCCCGCGCCGCTCTGGCTCTTCTACTTCGTCGTTGGGGACATTGACGCAGCCGCGGCGCGCGTGACCGCAGGCGGCGGCTCCATCCTCCACGGCCCGTCCGAAGTGCCGGGCGGCAGCTGGATCGTCCAGGCGCTCGATCCACAAGGCGCGATGTTCGCGCTGGTCGGCACCCGCGCCGATACAGGAGAAGCCGCATGACCATCATCGCTCCCTGCCTCTGGTTCGACGGGCAGGCGGAGGAGGCGGCGCATTTCTATGTCTCCGTCTTTGGCGGGTCGGTCGATCATATCAGTTACTATCCGCAGGAAAATCTCTCCCCTTCGCCAGCGGCCGGCGGCAGCGTCCTGTTGGTCGAGTTTACGCTGTTCGGGCAAAGCTATCAGGGACTGAACGGCGGCCCGCAATTCCCCTTCACCGAAGCCGTCTCGCTGTCGGTCGCGTGCAAGGATCAGGCGGAACTGGACCTTTATTACGACGCGCTGACCGCAGACGGCGGATCACCCGCGCCCTGCGGCTGGCTCAAGGACAAATATGGCCTGTCCTGGCAACTGGTGACGCAAGGGATACTCGCCAATTACCATAGCGGCGACCAGGCCGGGATCGACCGCATGATCAAGGTGATGATGACGATGGAGAAGCTCGACGTCGCTGCCATGCAGGCGGCTTTCGATGGCGAAGCGGCATGAGCGAGGGCGCACATGACCTGTCCGTCACCTGCACCATCGCCGCCCCGCGCGCGACATGCTGGCGCGTGTGGACCGACCGCAAGGAAGACTGGTTCTGCCCCAAACCCTGGCGCGCGGAAGTGATCGAGGAAGATTTGCGCCCCGGCGGCCGCAGCGCGGTGCAGATGTTCGGCCCCGATGGCGAGGAAACCGGCCCGATGGAGGGCGTCTTTCTGGAGGTCGTGCCGCTTGAACGGATCGTCACCACCGACGCCTATGCCGCAGGCTGGGTGCCACAAACCCCCTTCATGACCGCCATCTGGACATTCGCCCAAGAGGGCGACGCCACCCGCTTCACCGCCACCGCCCGTCACTGGGACGCAGAATCCAAGGCCCGGCATCTGGAGATGGGCTTCCACCCCGGCTGGGACCAAATGATGGCGCAGTATAAGGCGCTGTGCGAGGCGGAGGCGGGCTAGTCAGAAGCAACTTTCCCTTCTCCCCTGGGGGGAGAAGGATATGAAGCCTTGGCGGCTTGCCGCCTAGGCGAAGTTGGATGACGGGGGGGACGCTGATGTGGCGCTCAACCCAGATCCCGTTACACCCTCATTCCTCCCATCAACCTTCCCACACCACTCTGTCCCATAGCGGGGCAGAGCGGCGTTAACCCCGTTCCCGCCTTGGTCGCAGCGCGGCGCGCGCCTATCCTTGCCGCCATGCGTATTCTGTCCACCAGCCTCCTCGTCTCCATCGCCATCGCCTCGACCGCGCTGGCACAGGGCAATCCCGCCCCCTTCACCGTCGCCGAATCGGGCCGCGCCTTTGGCTCGCTGGCCGACGCGCTGGGCGCGATCGGAGACGGGCGCGGAACGGTGGTGGTCGCGCCCGGCACCTATCATCAATGCGCCGTGCAGCAGGGCGGCGACGTCACCATTCGCGCCGCAACGCCTGGCACGGTGATTTTCGACGGCGTGCCGTGCGAGGGCAAGGGCGCGTTAGTGCTGCGCGGGCGGGCGAGCGCGGTGGATGGCATCATCTTCCAGAATATCCGCGTCCCCGACGGCAATGGCGCGGGCATTCGCCTGGAAAGCGGCACCCTCACCGTCCGCAACAGCCTGTTCCGCAATAGCGAGGAAGGCATATTGACCGGCGATTATGATGGCGGGCAGGTCAGCATCGACAAATCAACCTTCCGCCATCTGGGCCGCTGCGACCGCGATCTTGATTGCGCCCATGGCATCTATATTGGCCGACTGGCGGCGCTCACCGTCACCAACAGCCGCTTTGACCTCGGCGATGGCGGCCATTATCTCAAAAGCCGCACCGCCCGCGTCACCATCACCGGCAACAGCTTCGACGACAGCGGCGGCAAGCTGACCAATTATATGATCGACCTGTCCAACGGCGCGAGCGGCATCATCAGCGGCAACGAGATGGTGCAGGGCAAGGACAAGGACAACTGGTCCGCCTTCATCACCATCGCCCCCGAAGGCCGCGAACATTCGAGCGCAGGCCTAGTGATCGAGGGCAACAAGGCCGGTTTCGTGCCGGGGCTGGAGCGCAATTCCACCTTCGTCGCCAACTTCACCGACGATGCGGTGCGGATCGGCGCGAACGACCTCGCGCCAAGCATGAAGGTGAAGGACCGGCGCTGACTCGTCCGCGACGCTGTGCTAGGCGGTTATCATGCGAACCACCTATGACAGCGCCACCGTCCGCCTCTATTATCTGGGCGACGATGGCGGCGCGACGACCCTGATGTACGGCCCCTTGAGCGAAGCGCTGCGCGTGGCCGAGCAGCAGACGCAGGAAACCCAGGACGGCCTCTATCTGGCGACGGACAATGATGTGGTGGCCTATCTCGACCTGATCGAGAGCTAACCGTCAGCAAAGCCGAAGGGCGCGCGTGTCCGGCGAAAATCGTCGGGCAGCATCTCCCGCCCGATCGGCGGCGCGGACCGGGCGAGGCACTGGGGCCGGTGGCAAAGGCGGCAGGTGACCCCAATGGGGGTCGGCTCCGGCGTCGGCTGGCCCTGCGTATAGATCAGCCGATGGGCGTGATCGGCGGCGCAACAGAGCGCAATCGCCCGCTCCACCCTGGGTGCCCCCCAGCCGCCACCGCCCGCCGTCACAGTGCGCGCGATCGAGAAGAAACGCTGGCCATCGGGTAGCTCCAGCCATTGGGTGACGACCTCCCGTGGTGTCTCGAACACCCGATGCACCGACCAGAGCGGGCAGGAGCCGCCATGACGGGCAAAGGGGAAGCCCGCCCCGTCGAGCCGCTTGGACACGTTGCCCGCCGGATCGACGCGCAGGAAGAAGAAGGGCACCCGTTCCTGCCCCGGTTTCTGCAATGTCGTCAGCCGATGCGCAGTCTGCTCGAAACTGGTGCCGAACTGCCGCGCCAGCGCCTCGACATCATAACGCCGCGTCTCCACCGCCTTGGCGAAAGCGGTATAGGGCATCAATATCGCCGCGGCCCCATAGCTTGCCAGCGCCCGCCGGGCGAGGCGGCGCCCGCTTTCCCCCGCAAACTGGCCGTCCTTCAGGATCGCATCGAAACTCTTGCGCATCTCCAGATAGGCGATCTGGAGCGCCAGCTGGAATTGCGAACTGGCCGTATCGAGCGTGTCGTCGAGCAGCACCGCATCCCGATGCCGGTCATAGCGGCGCAGCGACCCGGCCATGACATCGGAGGGCAGGCGGCGGACGCGCAGATTATGGCGTGCGCGCAGCCAGCCGGTCAGCCCGCCCTCTGCCTCCGCCTCCGCCGCCAGCTTCTCCGCGGCATCGTCCAGCAGCGGAAAGCTGTTACGGCGGGCAGCCAGAAAGCGGCGCGATTCTGCGACCGGATCGGGCGCATCGTCGTGTGTCACGCCCTGATCGGCGAGCGCCAGATGCTCCTCCCGATAGCTGGTGTAGAGCCGTAGCAGCGCTTCGGTAATGCCCGGATAATTGACTGCAACGTCCCCGGTGGCGAGTGCGGGCAGGTCCAGATCGGCAAACATCGGGTCTTTGAGCACGGCGTGCAGCCGGGCGGTCTGTTCGGTGCCGCCATCGCCCGCCACCTCCGCCATGTCGAGCTTGTAGGTGCGCGCCAGCCGGAGCAGCATGTCGGCCGTCAGCGGCCGCTGGTTGCGTTCGAGCAGCGCGACATAGGAGGCTGAAATGTCGAGGTCGGCGGCCATATCGGCTTGCGTCAGGCCAAGGTCACGGCGCAACCGCCGCAACCGTGGCCCCATATAAACCGGACTATCCTTGCGCATCGGGCCGACTCCTGTGCATTCTTTACAACTTTACAGCATAAATTTGTAAAGATCGACAACTGAACTTCAGGAGGACTGCCGCACTGCAACAGGAGGGATTAGGCGGGCCGCAACAGCTCACTTCCCACGCAAGGACCGGCCATGACCTACCAGGACACTATCGCGAAGGCGCAGCAACTCATCGGCAGCCATCCCGGCACCTGGGACGGCATCAACGCCGAATCCGTCGCCCGCATGAAGCTGCAAAACCGCTTCAACACCGGTCTCGACATCGCCAAATACACCGCTGGCATCATGCGCCGCGACATGGCCGCCTATGATCTCGACCCGGCCAATTACACCCAGTCGCTGGGTTGCTGGCACGGCTTCATCGGTCAGCAGAAGATGATCGCGATCAAAAAGCATTTCGGCACGACCAAGCAGAAGTATCTCTACCTGTCCGGCTGGATGGTCGCCGCGCTCCGCTCCGACTTCGGCCCGCTGCCCGACCAGTCGATGCACGAAAAGACCAGCGTTCCCGCGCTGATCGAGGAACTCTACACCTTCCTCAAGCAGGCGGACGCCCGCGAACTCGGCCTGCTGTTCCGCGATCTCGACAAGGCGCGCGAGACCGGCAACGCGGTCGAGGCCCAGCGCCTGACCCACGCGATCGACAATTATGAAACCCATGTCGTCCCCATCATCGCGGACATCGACGCGGGCTTCGGCAATGCCGAGGCGACCTATCTGCTCGCCAGGAAGATGATCGAGGCGGGCGCCTGCGCGCTCCAGATCGAAAATCAGGTCAGCGACGAAAAGCAGTGCGGGCATCAGGATGGCAAGGTCACCGTGCCGCATGAGGATTTCCTCGCGAAGGTCCGTGCCTGCCGCTACGCCTTCCTCGAACTGGGCGTTGACGACGGCATCATCGTCACCCGCACCGACTCGCTGGGCGCGGGCCTCACCAAGCAGATCGCGGTCAGCAAGGAACCGGGCGACATTGGCGACCAGTATAACAGCTTCCTCGATTGCGAGGAGATCGACCCCGCGACGGCGAAGAATGGCGATGTCATCCTGAACCGCGACGGCAAGCTGCTGCGCCCCAAGCGCCTGCCCAGCAACCTGTTCCAGTTCCGCGAAGGCACCGGCGCGGACCGCTGCGTCCTCGACTGCATCACCTCGCTGCAAAATGGCGCGGACCTGCTGTGGATCGAGACGGAAAAGCCGCATATCGAGCAGATCGCGTCGATGGTCGACCGTATCCGTGAGGTCATCCCCAACGCCAAGCTGGTCTATAACAACTCGCCCAGCTTCAACTGGACGCTGAATTTCCGCCAGCAGGTCTATGACGCATGGGTCGAGGCAGGCAAGGATGTCAGCGCCTATGACCGCGCGCGCCTGATGAGCGTCGATTATGACGACACCGATCTGGGCCGGGAAGCAGACGACAAGATCCGCACTTTCCAGAAGGATGCAGCGGCGCGGGCGGGGATTTTCCATCACCTCATCACCCTGCCGACCTATCACACGGCGGCGCTCAGCACCGACAATCTGGCCAAGACCTATTTCGGCGCAGAAGGGATGCTGGGCTATGTCGAGGGCGTCCAGCGCAAGGAAATCCGTCAAGGCATCGCCTGCGTGAAGCACCAGAATATGAGCGGCAGCGATATCGGCGACGATCACAAGGATTATTTCGCCGGTGAAGCCGCGCTCAAGGCCGGTGGCGCCCACAATACGATGAATCAGTTCGCAGCCTAAAGGCTGCTCAAGAGCCAGTTCGCGGGACGTGCAGATGTCCCGCGATTTGGGTGGAAGGACTTGACGACCCGGCGGCGCACCGCCGGGTCGTTTTTTTGTCGATTTTAGAAGGTGTTGGTGTTCCCGCGCAGGCGGGAACCTCGTCCCGCCGTCTGAACTGGATTCCCGCCTTCGCGGGAACACGCTGCATTCAATCGCTTCTTAGCGTCAAACAATCCCCGCCCGCTGTCGCACCGTCTGCTTCAATATGTCGAGCGGCATTGCGCCCAATGTCAGCACGTCATGAAACGCCTTGATGTCGAACTCTGCGCCCTGCTTCTTCTTCACCTCCGCGCGCAGGTCGTTCCACACGGTATGACCGATCTTGTAGCTGCACGCCTGTCCCGGCCAGACGGTATAGCGGTCGATCTCGCCCTGGCTGCGCCCGCGCGCGATGCCGGTGGTGGCGATCAGATAGTCGGTCGCCTTTTCCCGGCTCCAGCGTTTGACGTGCATACCGGAGTCCACGACCAGCCGCGTCGCGCGGAACAGCAGCGACTGGAGATAACCGACCTGCCCCAGAGGATCGCCGTCGAACATGCCCATTTCGTCCGCCAGCTGCTCGGAATAGAGCGCCCAGCCTTCGCTATAGCCACTATAGCCGCCGCGCCGCCGGATCATCGGAATGGCGTCCGATTCCAAAGCGACCGACACTTGCAGATGATGACCCGGCACCGCCTCATGATGGGTCAGTGTTGCAAGGCCAAATTTGGGCCGGTCGAACGTGTCGCGCAGGTTGATATAATAGATGGCCGGTCGCGATCCATCGAGCGAGGCATTCTGATAATAGCCGCCCGGCGCGCCCGCCTGGATCGTCACGGGCACGCGGCGGACCTCGACCGGGGCCTTGGGCACGGTATTGAACGCTTCGCCCAGCCGCTTCTGCATAGCGATGATCTGGACATTGAGTTGCGCCAGCAGCGCCTCGCGACCCGGATCGGTGTTCGGGAAAAGCTGGTCCGGGCGCTGGTTGAGCGCGACAAGGCGGTCGCCCACGCTCCCTTGGCTCATCCCTTCGCCCTTCAGGATCGTGTCGATCCGCGCACTGATCTCCGCCACCTGATCCAGCCCGATCTGATGGATTTCATCGCCGGTCAGCGCGGTGGTGGTCGCCGCTTCGGCAGCGGCCGCGTAAAAGGCTTCGCCGTCCGGCAGACGCCACACGCCCGCGTCATGCGTCGCCTTGGCCCTCAACTGCTGAACCAGCGCGCGCTGGCGATCGAGCGCAGGGAATATCCTGTCCGTGACGATCCTTTCGGCCTGCGCCGCACGTTCGGGCGGCAGGCCAGCAGCGGCAAGCTTCCTGGCGAAGGACGCGACAAGCACCGTCTGCGCGGCGGCCTGATCGCGCAGCGACGCCTGCATCTTGAGCGTCGTGTCGAGAATATAGTCGGGCGCAAATACGCCCTTGGCCGCGTCGGCCTTCTGCCTCGCCAATTCGCCGTCCATCGACGCAGGGAAGGCTTCGAGCCGGGCGAGATAGGCGTCGGCGTCAGCCGCGTCCTTCACCCGATGCTGCGAATCGAGGAAATCGGGCGTCTCGCGATAGCTGCCGGTCAGCTGGCTCAGCACATAGGGCGCGTAACGGCCCGCCGTTTCGCCATAGCCAAAGCGTTCGCCGCCGATCGACCGATCAAGCTGATAGCTGACCACGTCATAATCGAGCTTCGATGCGTTGCTCAGTGCCTTGCGGTCGATGCTGGCCAGCTGCTGTGCCTGCGCCTTGCTGCGGGCGAGGTCACGCGCGACCCCGGCGGCGGACGTGTCGCTCAGCTTGCCGCGCAACGCGGCGCGCTCGCCCGTGTCGAGGCCAAGTCGGGTGGCCTGTTCGGGCGAATCCGCCAGCCGTTCGTAGAAAAAGCCGTCGAGCATGGCGCGCAACCGGGCATCGGCGGCCGCGGGCTGGGCAAAGGCGGGGGTGGCAGCAGCGGTCAGCGCGGTCGCGCCGCTGGTGGCGAGAAATTGGCGTCGATTCACGACAGGGGACTCCGTCTGTTCAGGCGTGGGGCGATAGGGGTGTAACGCCCATGATGCCCCCTTGTGCCGCCCTTCCAGGAGCTTGGCTAGGGATAAGCCAGCCTTATGTTTCGCATTGCCGGTTGCGGCTATACCGGCATTTATCGATACGATAATGCCGCGACCAGCCTGCATCAGGGAGACACGCCCATGACCTACACCCTCATCACCGCGAACCGCAATTATAGCAGCTGGTCGCTGCGCCCCTGGGTGCTGATGACCGCATTGGGCATCCCGTTCGTCGACCGGATCGAACCCTTCACGCAGGCGACCAACTATGCCGCCTTCCGCAGCTTTTCGCCGACCGGACAGGTGCCTGCCCTGATAGACGGGGAACGGACCATCTGGGATTCGCTGGGTATCACCCTCTATCTGGGCGATCGTCATCCCACCGTCTGGCCGACCAATGAAGCCGCGCGCGCCTGGGCGCAATGCGCGGCGGCGGAAATGCACAGCGGCTTTTCCACACTGCGCAACGATTGCACCATGAATGTCGGGGTGCGTGTCGAGCCGCATCTGCACTCGCCCGCGCTGAACAGGGACATTGCGCGCCTCGCCGAGCTTTGGGCCGAAGGGCTGACTTGCTTTGGCGGGCCGTTCCTTGCCGGATCGGCCTTCACCGCCGTCGATGCTTTCTACGCGCCGGTCGCGTTCCGGGTGCGGACCTATGGTCTGGATGTCGGCCCGGCGGGGCAGGCATGGGTCGACCATATGCTCGCGCACCCCGCGATGCAGGCATGGGAAGCTGCCGCTCTGGCCGAGACATGGCGCGAGGACAGCCACGAGGCCGAAATCGGTGCAGCAGGACGGATCATCGCGGATTATCGGGCGGTGTAACATTGTTGCCCGCCATATGGACAAAAGAACAGTTTTCTGCCCGCTTCCCCCTTTTCCCCTGACCATTCCGGGTCTAGGGGGAAACCACTATGGTTAAGCTCCGCACCCTCTATGAGAAGATCTGGGACGCGCATGTCGTCGAGCGCCGCCCGGATGGCACCTGCCTGATCTATATTGATCGCCACCTCGTCCATGAAGTGACGTCGCCACAGGCGTTTGAGGGGCTTCGTCTCGCAGGCCGAAAAGTGCGCCGCCCGGACCTGACGCTGGCGGTGCCGGATCATAATCTGCCCACGACGCCACGTCGCGACGCCGACGGCCATCGCATCCCGATCGCCGACCCGGAAAGCGCGCAGCAATTGGCCGCGCTGGAACGGAACGCGCCGGAATTTGGCGTGCGCCTGATCGGCGACGCAGATGTGGAGCAGGGCATCGTCCATGTCGTCGGACCCGAACAGGGCTTCACCCTGCCGGGTACGACCCTGGTATGCGGCGACAGCCATACCAGTTCGCATGGCGCGCTGGGCGCGCTGGCCTTCGGCATCGGCACGTCCGAAGTCGAGCATGTGCTGGCGACCCAGACCCTGCTGCTCAAGCAATCGAAAACGATGGAAGTCGTGGTCGAAGGCAAGCTGGGTTTCGGCGTGACGCCCAAGGATGTCGCGCTGGCGATTTGCGGGCATATCGGCACGGCGGGCGGCACCGGTTATGTCATGGAATATCGCGGCTCTGTGTTCCGCGACATGTCGATCGAAGGTCGCCTGACCGTCGCCAACATGTCGATCGAGGCGGGCGCGCGGTCGGGTCTGTTCGCGCCCGACGAAACGACCTTCGCCTATCTGAAGGACCGCCCGATGGCGCCAAAGGGTGCCGACTGGGACGCAGCCGTCGCCTGGTGGCGCACGCTGGTCACCGACGAGGGCGCGCAGTTCGACAAGACGGTGGTGATCGACGCCGCCGACATCGTGCCGACCGTCACCTGGGGCACCAGTCCCGAAGATGTCGTCGCGGTGACCGGCGTGGTGCCGGACCCGGAAAGTTTCGAGGATGCGTCCAAGCGGGCGGCGGCGCAAAAGTCGCTCGACTATATGGGGCTGACCGCCGGGCAGAAACTGGCCGATGTGGCGATCGAACATATTTTCATCGGCAGCTGCACCAACAGCCGGATCGAGGATCTGCGCGCCGCTGCTGCGCTGCTCGATGGACGGCACATCGCCAGCGGCATCAAGCACGCCATGGTCGTTCCCGGCTCTGGCCTGGTCAAGCGGCAGGCCGAAGCCGAAGGGCTGGACCGGATCTTCACCGACGCTGGCTTTGAATGGCGCGAGCCGGGCTGTTCCGCCTGCCTTGGCATGAACCCGGACAAGGTGCCTGCGGGCGAACGCTGCGCATCGACCAGCAACCGCAATTTCATGGGCCGTCAGGGACCGGGCGCGCGCACCCATCTGGTGTCGCCCGCGATGGCAGCGGCAGCGGCGATCACCGGGCGGCTGACCGACGTGCGCGAACTGCTGAAAAAAGAAGAGGGGATAGCACAGTGAAAAAGATTTTCTGGCTGCTGACGCTGGGCGCGCTGGCGAGCGCGGCCATGGCCGCGACGCTGGGCCGGGCCGAGGATGTTCCCGCCAAGGAAGCAAAGCAGGCGCGCTGATGGACAAGCTGACCACGGTCGAGGGCAAGGCCTATCCGTTCGGGATGAAGAATGTCGACACCGACATCATCATCCCGTCGCACTGGCTCAAGACGATTTCGCGCAACGGCATGGGCAGGGGCGCGTTTGAAGTGCTGCGCAAGGAGCCGGGCAACGTCTTTGACGATCCGGCCTATGCGGACAGCCCGATCCTGATCGCGGGCGACAATTTCGGCTGCGGCTCCAGCCGCGAACATGCCGCCTGGGCGCTGGGCGATCTGGGCATCCGGGTCGTGATCGCGCCGAGCTTTTCCGACATCTTCTCCAGCAATGCGTTCAAGAATGGCATATTGACCGTCGTATTGCCGCAGGAGGCGATCGACCGGCTGATGGAGGTGGCGCAGACCGACCAAATCCATGTCGATCTGGAACAGCAGACCGTCACGACCCAGTTTCAGGATCGTTTCAGCTTCGAAATCGACCCGTTCCGCAAACATTGCCTGCTGGGCGGTCTGGACGAGATCGGCCTGACGCTGGGCGATGCCGACGGCATCGGCGTCTATGAAGCAAAAGTGGCGCAGGATCGCCCCTGGATGATCCCCGCCGTTGCGTAAACGCACGCTTCTTCCTATCTCTTATCGCACTATCGGGCTTTGGACAGGGCATTTGGCATGACGACTTTCGACGATCGCGAACGGGCCTTTGAAAATATGTTCGCCCATGATCAGGAAATGCAGTTCCGCATCCAGGCGCGCCGCAACCGGCTGCTGGGCGAATGGGCCGCGGTGAAGATGGGACTGACGCCGGAAGAAACCGATTCCTATGCCAAGGCGGTGGTCCAGGCCGATTTCGAGGAAGCGGGCGATGAAGATGTCATCCGCAAGCTGGTCGGCGACATGACCTCGGCGGGCATCGACATCGACGAGCCGGGCGTGCGCGCCGCGCTCGAAGAACAGGCGGTGATCGCTCGCCGCATGTTCATCGAAGCGCAGTAAGGCCGCCTGCGATGCCGATGGCCGCCGATGATATTGCCGACATGATTCGCGCCGCGATCCCCGACGCCGATGTCGAAATTACCGATCTGGCGGGCGACGGCGATCATTATGCCGCGCGGGTGGTGGCGGAAAGTTTCCGCGGAATGAGCCGGGTGGCCCAGCAACGCGCCGTCTATGCCGCGCTCGGCGGGCGGATGGGGGGCGTGCTGCACGCCTTGCAACTGACCACCGCGGTTCCCAACTAACGCGCATCACAGATTTGCGTCCATCGTGACGCCAGACAGGAATGGACTTTCGATCATGACCGACGCCGTGCATCAGCGGATTGCCGAAATCGTGGGCGCCAACGACGTGGTGCTGTTCATGAAGGGCACGCCGCTCTTCCCCCAGTGCGGCTTTTCCAGCCGCGCCATCGCGATATTGGAGCATCTGGGCGTCGCCTATGACACGGTCGACGTGTTGCAGGACCAGGCCGTCCGTCAGGGGATCAAGGCCTTTTCCGACTGGCCGACCATCCCGCAGCTCTATGTGAAGGGCGAATTTGTCGGCGGCAGCGACATCATGATGGAAATGTATGAAGCGGGCGAACTGCACCAGCTGATGACCGATCAGGGCGTCGCCGCGGCAAGCTGACACTAGCCATATTGTCCACGCCATGAAGGGCGGTCCGATCATCGGGCCGCCTTTTTTATTGCTGGATTTAGGGGAGCCACCGGGTTGGGGGTGCCGACGGAGATCGGCCAGCACCCCCAGGGTAGTTACACGGTGGGTTACGGGAGTAAGAGACGCAACCGCCATGCCAGAAGCAGCAGGGCGCGCAATTCCGCAGTTACAAGGGTTAATGCCGCGTGCGACGATGCGGCATCTGTCAAAAATTCCGACGGTCTGGTGTTCAAACCGATGCACCTTGCACGCGGCTGTATCTAAAGCTCCGTCATTCCCGCGAAGGCGGGGATCCATCTCCCACCTTATCATCTTGTTTATAGATTCGGAGATGGATCCCCGCCTGCGCGGGGATGACGTCAAAATCTGTGTACAGGCAATTTCGCAACGATTCCCTGCAAAGGGAGGATATTGGACTTTCAACATTGTCCGTCAGCCTGCTCCCCCATTGACTACAATCGTAATCAATGCGATTACATCTGTAGTTGAACAAGAGGCGAGAGTCGCGTGGCGCAGACGGGTGAAAAGATCAGCGAAGCCGAACTGGTGGTGATGGAGGCGCTGTGGGAACAGTCGCCGCTGACCGCCAA
Organism: Sphingobium terrigena; assembly: GCF_003591655.1. Taxonomy (GTDB): domain Bacteria; phylum Pseudomonadota; class Alphaproteobacteria; order Sphingomonadales; family Sphingomonadaceae; genus Sphingobium; species Sphingobium terrigena. Next base: position 21,714 of record NZ_QVRA01000005.1, on the reverse strand, counting down.
TGACGTGGCCGATCGCGTCACCGACGCCCGCGACTGGAGCGCGCAGACGGTCAAGACATTGCTGTCGCGGCTGATGGCCAAGGATGTGATCGCCGCCGATCAGGATGGCCGTCGTTTCCTCTACCGCCCACTGGTCGCGCGGGAGGATTATGTCGCCAGCGAATCGGGGCGGTTGGTCAATCGGCTGTTCGGCGGGCGGGTCTCGCCGCTGGTCGCGCAACTGGCCAGCCAGGACCAGTTGACCGAGGATGATATTGCCGAGCTTGAGGCAATCCTGAAAGGGCTGAAATCATGAGCGTCTGGATGGTCGAAACGCTGATTGCCACGACGCTGCTGATGGCGCTGGTCATGCTGCTGCGCCGACCGGTGGCGCGCTGGCTGGGGGCAGGGGCGGCCTATTGCCTTTGGGCGGTGCCTTTTGCCCGGATGCTGCTGCCTGCGCTGCCCGGCGATGTCGCCAGCCCTTCACCCTTGCATGTCGCGGTCGATCAGGCGGGCCTGCCCGACCTGCTGACCGTAGCGCCAATGACACAGGTGGCGACCGACACGGCCTTCCCCTGGCTGGAGGTCGGCATCGGCCTCTGGTTTGCCGGGATGCTGGCGTTCCTGATCATCCAGGCGGTGGGCTATGCGCGGTTCCGGCGGCACATGCTGACCGGCGCGACGCCCATCGGGGAGGAAGGCCGCATCCGCCTGATCACCAGCCCGCACGCCAGCGGTCCGCTAGCCTTTGGCGTGTTCCAGCCCTTCATCGTCCTGCCCGCCGATTTCGCCCTGCGCTATGATGCGCTGGAACAGGAAATGGCGATCGCGCATGAACGCGCCCATCATGCCCATGGCGATCTGGCGGCGAACATGGTCGCGCTGGCGCTGCTCGCCATCCACTGGTGCAACCCCATCGCCTGGATCGCCTACCGTGCCTATCGCGCCGATCAGGAAACCGCCTGCGACGCCCGCGTACTGGCGCTCTATGGCCAGGATCAGGCCCATGTCTATGGCCGCGCCATCCTGAAAGCCGCCGGTGGCCGCCAGTTCGCCGCCGCCTGTCATCTGACCCGAATCACAACCTTGAAGGGGAGGCTCATCATGCTTTCGCGCCACGAAATTTCGCTCCAGCGGATCAGCTGGGGCATGGCCGCCGTCGCCATTGTTACCGCCACGGGCCTGGCCCTCACCGCATCGGGCAGCCGCGCCGCGCAGCAGATGGCGGCGATCAGCGACACGGTCGAAACCGCAGACTTTGCACGGCTTTCCAATCTGGTGGCCCAACCCGCCGCCGCCACCGTGCCACAGACCGTCGATGAGTGGCCGGAAACGCCCGTCGTCCCGACAGCGGCCAGGATCGACGCCGAAATGGCCGCCGCACCGCCGCCCGCGCCAACCGCGCCGATCGTCCCGGCCGCCGACATGATCGCGCCGGTCGCGCCAGTGCCGCCCATGCCAGCGGTGCCGCCTGTCACCGTGCGCGAAGAGAAGAACGCGATCACCATCACCCATGCCGATGGCCGGGTCGAGCGCCACCACATCCCGACCGAGGCCGAAATCCGCCGCATGGTGCCGCGTGTCGATGTCCGTAATGGCTGTGAGGGCGACCAGACCGTCAGCAAGCGCGAAAGCGTGGACAGCGATGGTCGCCGCACCATCCGCATCCGCATCTGCGAGGCGCAGATCGAGGCGCAGGCCCATCGCGCTGCCCGCGCCGGGCTGATGGCAGCCCGCGCCCAGATCGCCCGCGCTGCTCATATGACCGACCGCATCCGCGCCGACGCGCTGCGCGACCTGGACGATGAAATCGCCAAGATGGACGGGCAGGGGGACTGACCCTCACGCTCCACTGCATCGACAGGATTGCGAAGGCGAAAGCCATCCATGGGTCTGCCTATGGATGGCTTTTTTGCGTGTCGTGAAGATCAGAGCATCGGTGCGATCGCCTTCACTCTCAGCTCGAATCACCCGATGCCGCACAAATGCGTCGAGCGCCTGATCGGCATCGATCAGGCGCTCGGACAGGACCCGACGGTCCCAATATCATGAAAGGCTTGCCGACCGTCGCATAGTACGGCGGCAGGCCTCACCGCATGGCTTAGCCCTGGCGGGCCTTGAAGCGGCGGTTGGTCTTGTTGATCACATAGGTGCGGCCGCGACGGCGGATCACGCGGTTATCGCGATGACGGTCCTTGAGCGACTTGAGCGAGTTGCGGATCTTCATGGAAGTCTGCCTTCTTAGAATCTGGCTTTAGCGGAAAATCGAAGCGCTGCCCCTATGGGCGGGACGGGCTTAAGTCAAGTCCGGCGGCGCGACTTTTGCCTCCGTTCATCCCCCGTGCAGCAAGTTGATGGCTTGGAGCGTTGAAGGAATTATGCTGTCCGCGTCGTTTAGCGGAATATGCCCCGTTGGAGTAGATGCCATGTCGAAGCGCCTGATCCTTGCCGCCAGCCTTGCCCTGTCCTTGAGCGCGTGCGCGACGGCGATTCCCCCGGTGGAGGTGACCCGCTTCCATATCGGTGATCCCGCGCGCAGCGGCACGATCGCGGTGGAGGAAATGCGCGGCAATCCCGATATCAGCCTGGAATTTCGCACCTATGCCGCCGCCGTGGCGCAGGAGTGGCAGCGGGTCGGTTTCACTCCTGTTACCGCAGGCGCAACCAGCGACTATGTCGCCAGCGTCGCCTTCCGCCGCAGCTTCCGCCCTGCCGGCATCGACCGCAGCAGCGACAAGCCGGTCAGCGTCGGCGTGGGCGGCGGTATCGGCAGCGGCGGCTATTCCGGGCTGGGCGTGGGCATCGGCATCAACCTGTCGGGCAAGCCCAAGGATATCGTCACCACCGAATTGCAGGTGCAGCTGCGCCGCCGCGCCGATTCGACGATGATCTGGGAAGGCCGCGCCCTGACGCAGGCCCGCGAAGGCACGCCCGCCGCGCAACCGGGCCTTGCCGCACAAAAGCTGAGCGCCGCGCTGATCGGGGGCTATCCGGGCGATTCCGGGCGCACTATAACCGTCAAATGACCATCTCCATCACCAGCGCATTCGACAGCGGCAATATCCGCGTCCTTTCCATCACCGACACGCCAGAGGGTGTCCGCGCCGAACTGGAAATCGTGACCGACCATCAGAGCGATTTCTATCAATGGTTCCATTTTCGCGTGGCCAACGCCGCCGGGCGCTCCGTGGAACTGGCGATCGTCAATTGCGGCGGGTCGGCCTATCCTGACGGCTGGGCCAATTATAAGGCGCGGGTGAGCGAGGATCGCGAAACCTGGAGCCAGGCCGATACCAGCTATGCCGATGGTACGCTGACGATCCGGCTGGAGCCGGACAGCAATGCGCTTTGGGTCGCCTATTTCGCGCCCTATTCGATGGAGCGCCACCATGACCTGATCGCCTTTGCCGCCTGCCAGCCGGGCGTCACCCACCGCGAACTGGGGCTGACGCTGGACGGCCAGCCGATCGACCTCCTGACTATGGGCGAAGGGCCGAAACAGGTGTGGCTGTATGCCCGTCAGCATCCGGGCGAAACCATGGCGCAATGGTGGATGGAAGGCGCGCTGGAACGGCTGTGCGACGAGGAGGATTCGGTCGCGCGCCTGCTACGCCAGAAAGCGACCATCCATCTGGTGCCCAACATGAACCCGGACGGCAGCCGCCGGGGCCATTTGCGCACCAATGCGGTCGGCGTGAACCTCAATCGCGAATGGCATGAACCGTCGATGGAGCGCAGCCCGGAGGTATTTCTGGTCCGCGCGGCGATGGACGAAACCGGCGTCGATCTTGCCATCGACGTGCATGGCGACGAAGCGATCCCTGCGGTGTTTATCGCGGGCTTTGAAGGCATCCCGTCCATCACCGAACGCCAACTGACCCTCTACCACCGCTATCGCGACACGCTTGCCAGCCGCACGCCCGATTTCCAGACGCGGCTGGGCTATCCGGTAGCGGGGGAGGGGCGGGCAAACCTGTCCATGTCCACCAATCAGGTCGCCGAACGCTTCGGCGCGGTGGCGATGACGCTGGAAATGCCGTTCAAGGATAATGACGACCTGCCCGACGCCGATTTCGGCTGGTCCCCCGCCCGCTCCGCTCAACTGGGCAAGGATTGCCTGGCCGTGCTGGCGGAGATGATCGGGGATATCTAGGAATAACGTGTTCCCGCGCAGGCGGGAACCCAGTCCCACGGTCTGATCCGGGTTCCCGCCTGCGCGGGAACACACAGCCTATTTCCAATCAAATGCCAGCGGCGCTTCCCGAAACGCAAAGCGGTCGAGATGCTCCGCGACCACCTTCTTGAACACCGCGACATCGGCCTCCGGGGTCGGATCGATCGTCACCACCAGCGCCTCCTCCTGCGCGGCCATGCGGATCGGTCCCATTGGGAAGGCGATGACGCCCGATTGCGGATCACACTCCGTCTCGAACTTGTGGCTCCAATGTTTGCACAGCTGCTGGAGATAGCGGCTGGCGTTGGGCGTGGGGACATGGGCGGTCAGCGTCATGACTTAGAGCCTTTCGATCTTGGTGGCGGCCTCGTCGATCAGGGACGCGACGTCGAACATGGTCTGGGCATCGGCCCCTTCCTTTTCAAGCCGCCCCTGGATCGCCATGCGCAGATTGTGCATCGCCCGGCGTAGGGGCGCGCTATCGGTCTGTCCGGCTTTATGGGCCAGCGACGCAATCCGCTCCATGACCACACAGCAAAACGCCCGCCGGCAAAAACCAGACGGGCGTTTCTGATTTCAACGCTCGAAAACGGTGAAAAGCCTTATTCCGGCGCTTTCGCCACGCTGACCATGGCCGGGCGCAGCAGCCGGTCCTTGATCATATAGCCCGCCTGCATCTCAATGAGGATCGTGCCGGGCGCGGCATCGGCGGAGGGGACTTCCATCATCGCCTGATGCTTGTTGGGGTCGAGCGGCTGGCCGACCGATTCGATTCTGCTGATGCCGTTGCGGCCAAACACCGCCTCCAGCTCGCGGCCGGTGGCTTCCAGCCCGACGACCAGACCCTTGAACTTCTCATCCTCGCGCAGGTCGGCGGGGATGGTGGCGAGCGCGCGGCTCAGATTGTCGGCGACCGACAATATGTCGCGGGCAAAATTGGTCGCGGCATAGGCGCGGGTGTCGGCCAGCTCCTTTTCCAGCCGGCGGCGCACATTTTGCGTGTCGGCATGGGCATAGAGAATGTCCTGCTTGGCGGTCGCGAGTTCCGCTTCCAGCGCGGCGATGCGCTCTGCACTGGCATCGGCCACGGGCGCATCCTCCGGCAATTGGTCCACGACTTCGGTATTTTCGACGTTCAGATTTTCTTCGCTCATCTCATCAATCTCGACAGCGTTTGTGCGGTGAAATCCACCATGGGGATCACCCGTGCATAGTTCAAGCGCGTGGGGCCGATCACGCCGACCACGCCGACCACCCGGCCGTCCGCGCCACGATAGGGGGCGGCTATGACCGAAGAACCCGACAGGGAAAAGAGCTTGTTTTCCGATCCGATGAAGATTTTGGTCGCGCTGCCCGCCAATGCGCTCTCCAGCAGGCGGGATATTTCCTGCTTGCCCTCCAGCTGCTCCAGCAATTGCCGCACCCGTTCCAGGTCCGCCGCCGTGCCATCGTCGATCAGATGGGCCTGGCCCCGCACGATCAGCACCGGCCGGTCATCGGCGTCATGCGACCAGATGGCGATGCCGCGCTCCACCAGATCCCGCGCCGCGCCGTCGAGCGCGCTACGCTCGTTCTCCATCTCCTGCGCCAGATGATCACCCGCCTGCCGCAACGTCATGCCCGCAAAGCGCGCCGACATGAAATTGGCTGCTTCGTTGAGCATGGAGGGAGACACGCCAGGCGGCAGGTCCAGCACGCGATTTTCGACCGATCCGTCCTGCCCGACCAGCACGGCCAGCGCCTGCCGGTCGTTCAGCGGCACGAAACCGAACTGGCGCAACACCGGCTCGCGCCGTGGCACCATCACGATCCCCGCGCAGGCCGACAGGCCCGACAGCGCGGCAGTGGCGGCGGACAGCGCTTCCTCGATCGGCCCGGCCTCGGCCAGCCCTGCCTCGATCGCGCGCCGTTCTTCCGCCGATGGCAACGCGGCCTGCATCATCCCGTCGACGAACAGCCGCAGCCCCGTTTCGGTTGGCATCCGCCCCGCCGACGTATGCGGCGCTGCCAGCAGGCCCAGCTCCTCCAAGTCCTGCATCACATTGCGGATGGAGGCGGGCGACAGGCTGAGCGCGGCCATCTTGCTGAGCGTCCGCGACGCGACCGGCAGACCGGTGCCCAGATAGCTTTCCACCACCAGGCGAAAGACGTCGCGGGCGCGATCATTCAATTCGGTCATGGGTGTGGTTGGTGTCATCGGCACGATGTAGGATGGATTGCGCCCATGCTCAACGTCTGCGTGCCCAACCGGCCTATTGGGCAGGCTTGGGCTTGAGCATCGGTTCGATCCCCAGCAATTTGGGGATGCCGCCGATTGTCGTGCGCAGCTTCCCATAGCGCGCGTCCATACAGCCCGATTGATAGTCGAGCCGCGTCGGCTTGGCCTCGCCCCGCGTCCATTCGATGCGATATCCGGGCATGTCGGTCGCAAAGCGGGTGCAATTCTCGCCATGGGCGATCCTCTTTTCCGTGCCGACCGGCGGCTTGTACGGGGCCAGCGCCGCGCGCAGCTGCCGATATTGCGCGGGGGTCACGGTAAAGCGGGTCGGCCCCGGCACGGCGGTGAATTTCTCCGGCTCCAGCAGGCCCGATCCGTCCGGCGTCACCCGTACGCTATAGGCCGGGCAGGCACCAAAGCAGCGTCCGGCGGTGAAGCGGATCGTGTCACCGGCGGCGCGCGGTATGTCCAGCTCAGTGTCGGCGGTGGCACATCCGGTCAGCAGCATCGCGGTGGCGGCTATCATCATTCTGATCATCATGACCCTTCTTATCGCCTAATTGCGCGCTTGGCACTGGCAAGAAACGCCGCCGGGCGCTAAGCGCCGTCCCCTGACCGTTTTGGAGAAAAGAACATGCGTCCTTCCGGCCGCGCGCCCGACCAGATGCGCGACATCACCATGGAGCCAGGCTTCACCATCCATGCCGAAGGAAGCTGCCTGATCAGTTTCGGCGACACCCGCGTGCTTTGCACCGCGTCGGTGGAAGAAAAAGTGCCGCCCTTCCTGCGCGGCAAGGGGTCGGGCTGGGTCACTGCCGAATATGGCATGTTGCCCCGCGCCACCCACACCCGCGGCAGCCGCGAAGCGGCCAAGGGCAAGCAGTCGGGCCGCACGCAGGAAATCCAGCGCCTCATCGGTCGCTCGCTGCGCACTGTGGTGGACATGAAGAAGCTGGGCGAACGCCAGATCGTGATCGATTGCGACGTCATCCAGGCCGATGGCGGCACCCGCACGGCGGCGATCTCCGGCTCGTGGGTCGCGCTGCGCATCGCGGTGGACAAGTTGCTGGCGTCCGGCGCGCTCAAGGAAGATCCCATCATCCAGAAGGTCGCGGCCATCAGCTGCGGCATCTATGAAGGCACGCCGGTCCTCGACCTCGATTATGCCGAGGACAGCAATGCCGAGACGGACGCCAACCTGATCCTGACCGGCGACGGCAAATTCGCCGAAGTCCAGGCCACCGCCGAAGGCGCGGCCTATGACGAGGAAGAACTGCTCCGCTTGCTGCGTTTGGCACGCATCGGCTGCGCCAAAATCTTCGCCGCGCAGGATGCCGCGACGGGGCGGTAAACAGGATCGTTCGGGCTGAGCGAAGTCGAAGCCTTCCGCCGAGCGAAGCGAGGTGCAGCCTTCGCCAAAGCTCAGGCGAGCCCTTCGACTTCGCTCAGGGCGAACGGAGTTTTGGTTCATAACTGGGAATCAGATCATGACCGACCAATTCGGACAGGAACAGGCGATCCGAAAGCTCGCCCCCGGCAAGCTGGTGATCGCCAGCCATAATGCGGGCAAGGTGCGCGAAATCGCCGCGCTGCTTGGTCCCTACGGGATCGAGCCGATCTCCGCCGCCTCGCTCGACCTGCCCGAACCGGAGGAGACCGGCACCACCTTCATCGCCAATGCGGAACTCAAGGCCTTGCAGGCTGCCGACCTGTCCGGCCTGCCCGCGCTGGCCGACGATAGCGGCCTGTGCGTCGAAGCGCTGGGCGGCGATCCGGGACTGTTTTCGGCGCGCTGGGCGGGTGAGACCAAGGACTTCACCCTCGCCATGCAAAAGGTCTGGGACGGGGTCACCGCCAAAGGCCCGGATGCGGGCCATGATGCCCATTTCATCTGCGCTCTCGCCCTCGCCTGGCCCGACGGCCATGTCGAGGCGTTTGAGGGGCGGGTCGACGGTACCCTCGTCTGGCCACCGCGCGGCGCCAATGGCTTTGGCTATGACGCCATGTTCCAGCCGCTGGGGTTCGACATCAGCTTCGGCGAAATGGACCCGGACGCGAAACATGCCATGAGCCACCGCGCCGATGCGTTCAGGAAACTGGTAGCAGCGGTAATTTGATCTTCCCACTCCTCCCCGGCACGGGGAGGTGGCGCGCGAAGCGCGACGGAGGGGGCGTTCGTCTGGCCACTATGGTTGCGTATGACGGCCAGCCCCCTCCACCGGCTTCGCCGGTCCCCTTCCCCGTGCCGGGGAGGAATTACCGTCCCCCGCTCGCCAACTCGATCGGCGCTGCGTCCCCATCCAGCGGCCCTTGCCCAAAGGCATTGCCAGCGGGAAAATAGCGGCACACCAGATAGTCATAATTCGCGCCTTCACCCAGCGCGCAGCCGACCTTGCGGGTACCGCGCCAGATCATCTGGCTATAATGGCCGACATCCTGCCAGCGCCCGCTTGTGCTGAGGTCGGGCAATTTGCCCTCCGCCCGAAACAGCTTTTTCTCGTCCGCAAACGCGCCGACCATGACATTATAGCCATAGAGGCGGCGCGGCCCCATCCACAGATTTTCGCCGCTGGGGATTGTCCGGCTGGCGCGCGGGCTGTGACGGAACGCACCAGTCTGCGCCATGTCGGCGGCATAGCGCGCCGCGTCCGCCGCCAGCGCTTCATCCCATTCCAGCGCTGCGACGCCTACCTGCGCCCGCTCGCCATTATGAGCCTCCAGCATCACGGCCCGCAGCAGCGGGTCGCCGCGTGGGGCTTCCTCCATGCCATAATAAGCGGCGGGCATGACCACCCCGGTCGGCACAGCAACAGGCGCCGCAACCGCCGCCTTGCTCCCCGGCGCGCTATCGGACGCCGCCTGCGCTCCGCTCGCGATCAGCAACGCCGCCCATAGCCCGGCGCGTAAAAACAGATTAGGGCTGCCCCCAGCCATGGCCGTCATTCCCCCCGAATCTCCATTCCCATCGGCGTCAGCCCCCGCCGACGCTTTGGCCTTATATATGCATTGGCCCTTTTGCGTATCCAAATGTCCCTATTGCGATTTTAACAGTCACGTTCGTGATGGCATAGATGTTGAAGCGTGGCGCAGCGCGCTCCTGGCCGACATGGCGCATGAGGCCGCACTGACCGCTGGCCGCCCGCTCTCATCCATCTTCTTTGGCGGCGGCACGCCCTCGCTGATGCCGCCCACGCTGGTCGCAGATCTGATCGCGGCGGCGGAACGCCATTGGGGCTTCACCCCCAATATCGAGATCACGCTGGAGGCCAATCCCAACTCGGTCGAGGCCGCCCGCTTTGCCGATCTCGCCGCCGCCGGGGTCAACCGCGTGTCGCTGGGCTTGCAGGCGCTGGATAATGACGCGCTCCACTTCCTCGGCCGCGCCCATGACGTCACCGAAGGGCTGGCCGCGCTCGACACCGCCCAGTCCGTGTTCGACCGGGTGAGCTTCGACCTGATCTACGCCCGCCCCGACCAGAGCGAGGCCCAATGGGAGGCCGAACTGGCCCAGGCGCTCTCCTTCGGCACCGGCCATCTCTCGCTCTATCAGCTGACGATCGAACCCGGCACCCGCTTCGCCACGCTGGTGGCGCAGGGCAGGATGACGCCCGCCGACCCCGATCATGGTGCAACCCTCTATGAACTGACCGCCTCCATGACCGGCGCGGCGGGCATCCCCGCTTATGAAATCAGCAACCACGCCCGCGCCGGTCAGGAGAGCCGCCATAACCTGACCTATTGGCGCTATGGCGATTATGTCGGCGTTGGTCCCGGCGCGCACGGGCGGCGCGGGGGCATGGCGACTCAGCGCCACAAAAAGCCGGAAAACTGGATCGGCGCAGTCAGCCGCAACGGCCATGGCCTGCAAACCGAACAGCCATTGGCAGGCGAGGAACGCGCGCGTGAGGCGCTACTGATGGGGCTGCGGCTGGGCGAGGGGGTCGATCTCGCCCGCATCGCGGCGCTGTCAGGCGTTGCTGTGGCAAAGCTGGTCGATGACCGCGCCATCGACCAGCTCACCGACCTGGGCCTCATCCACCTGACCGACACCCGCCTGCAAGTCGCGCCCGCCGGAATGCTCCTGCTCGACGCGATCCTGCCGGAGGTGGTGGCGATTTAATCCCGATCCTTCAGTTCATCCCCGCGCACCGCCGCGACATGCAGCACATTGGTCGATCCCGGCGTGCCGAACGGAACCCCGGCCAGCACGACGATCTTGCCGCCCTTTTCGGCCATGCCGTGGCGCAGGGCCATGCGGCGGGCCTTGCCGATCATTTCCTCGAAATTGCCGATATCCTTGGTGCGGATCGCATGGACGCCCCAGGTCAGCCCCAGCTTGCGCGCGGTGTCAGTGCGCGGGGTCAGCGCCAGGATCGGCGCGGACGGCCGTTCGCGCGCCACGCGCCGCACCGTGCTTCCCGAAGAGGTGAAGCAGGTGATCGCACTGGCGCCCACGACATTGACGATATTCCCCGTCGCCTCGGCCAGCGCGTCGGCGGTGGTCGGGTCGGGCAGCGTCTCGGTAAAATGCAGCCGGGCGAGATAGCCCGGATCACGCTCCACGCTGTGAGCGATCGCGTCCATCATCGCCACCGCCTCGACCGGCCAGTCGCCCGCCGCAGTTTCCGCCGACAGCATGACCGCGTCCGCCCCGTCATAGACCGCCGTCGCCACGTCCGACACTTCGGCGCGGGTGGGGGAGGGGGACTTGATCATCGATTCGAGCATCTGGGTCGCGACCACCACCGGGCGACCCATGCGGCGCGCGGTAGCGACGATCTGCTTTTGCAGCGGCGGCACGTCATAGGGCGGCAATTCGACGCCCAGATCGCCGCGCGCGACCATCACGCCATCGGCCATCTCGATAATCTCCTCCAGCCGCTGCACGGCCGACGGCTTTTCGATCTTGGCCATCAGCGATCCATAGCCGCCCATCAGCTTGCGCGCTTCGGCCAGATCCTCTGGCCGCTGCACGAAGCTCAAGGCAATCCAGTCGCACCCCTGTTGCATGGCAAAGCTCAGGTCACGCCGGTCCTTGTCGGTCAGCGCCGGGACCGGCACCACAACGTCGGGGACGTTCACGCCCTTGCGGTTGGACAGCGTCCCGCCAACCTCGACGATGGTGTCGATCCGGTCCTCGCTGATCGCCTTCACGCGCAGCACCATCTTGCCATCGTCCAGCAGCAACCGGGTTTCTGGCACCAGCGCGGCATAGATTTCCGGGTGGGGCAGGTTCACCCGGCGCGAATCGCCCGGCGTCTCGTCCCGGTCCAGAATGAAGGGCGCGCCGGTCTCCAGCAGCGCCAGCCCCTTCTCGAACGTGCCAACGCGCAGCTTTGGCCCCTGAAGGTCGCCCAGGATTGTGGTGGGCCGCTGAAATTCCTTTTCAAGCGCGCGGATGGTGGCGATGCGCGCGGCATGATCCTCATGCGCGCCATGGCTCATATTGATGCGAAAGGCGTCGGCCCCGGCAACGAACAGCGCCCGGATCATTTCGGGCGTATCGCTCGCAGGACCAAGCGTCGCAAGAATGCGGACCTTGCGCGAGCGGGGCGGTAGTCGTGACATATAGTCTCCTGGCCGTCATGATCGCTGCTGGCTTGGTCTAGGACCTTGCTAGCGCGTCGTTATGGGTTATCCGTGCTGCACGACAGGATGATGTAGATCAGCGAAAGGGTCCGCCGATGAGCGACACCATACTCACAGATGCCGCCGCCGCAACCGCCTTCCGCCGTCTGGTGATGCATTTGCAGCATCGCACGGACGTCGAAAATATCGACCTGATGGGGCTGGCGGGCTTTTGCCGCAATTGCCTGGCCGACTGGGTGGCAGAGGCGGACGGCGGCCTGACAAAGGATCAGGCGCGTGAGATCATCCACGGGATGTCCTTTGCCGAATGGAAATCTCGTTATCAGGGCGAAGCGACGCCACAGCAGATCGCGCGGATGAAAGAGAGTGTGGCGAAGAACGCCGACAGCCACTAGGACGCCCTCCAACCGATTCACATATTTTTGGAGACACGATCCCATGACTGAACCCAATGTCGCTGCCGACCAGCTCCGCCTGCTGATCGAGCGTATCGAGCGCCTGGAAGAAGAGAAAAAGGGCATCGGCGACGACATCAAGGACGTCTATCTGGAAGCCAAGGCGACCGGCTACGACCCCAAGATCATGCGCCAGATCGTCCGCCTGCGGAAGATGCAGCCCCACGACCGGCAGGAAATGGAAGCCATCCTCCAGACCTACCTGTCCGCGCTGGGTATGGAATAGCGGGCATCTTACCCGTTCGTCCTGAGCAGCTGCTGAGCCCTTCGACTGCCTGCTTGCAGCAGGCGCTCAGGATAAACTTCACCAAAGGTGAAGTCGAAGCAGCGTATCGAAGGACCGCGGCACGCACTATGCTTCGATACAGGCCTTCGACAGGCTCAGTCCTTACTCAGCACGAACGGGAGAGTGAAATGTCCGAGATCATCGTCAGCACCACCAGCCGTCTGGAAGGACGGCCTGCCAAGGAATATCTGGGCATCGTCACCGGCGAGGTGATCGTGGGTGCCAATCTGTTCCGCGATCTGTTCGCCAGCGTGCGCGACATCGTCGGCGGCCGGTCGGGCGCGTATGAGGATGTGTTGCAACGCGCGCGGGAGCAGGCGATCGGCGAGATGCGAATGCGTGCCGCGACGCTGGGTGCCAATGCGGTCGTTGGCGTTGATCTCGACTATGAAGTGTTGGGCGCGAACGGCTCGATGCTGATGGTGTCGGCATCGGGGACCGCCATCCTCGTGTAACATTGCGCACGGGCGCGCCCCTCGCTAGAGAGCGCGCTCGTGTTTCACCAGATAATGTCAGGAGAAGGCCGTGGCCGGCCATTCCAAATTCAAGAATATCATGCATCGCAAGGGCGCGCAGGACAAGAAGCGCTCATCGATGTTTTCCAAGCTGAGCCGCGAAATCACCGTCGCGGCCAAGATGGGGATGCCCGACCCGGACATGAACCCGCGCCTGCGGCTGGCGATCAACGCCGCCAAGGCGCAGTCCATGCCCAAGGACAATATCCAGCGCGCCGTCGACAAGGCGAACGCGGCGGGCGGCGAGAATTATGAGGAAGTGCGCTACGAGGGCTATGGCCCCGCAGGCATTGCCATCATCGTCGAGGCGCTGACCGACAACCGCAATCGCACCGCGACCAACATACGCACCGCTTTTTCCAAAAATGGCGGCAATCTCGGCGCGTCCGGGGCGGTGAGCCATGGTTTCGACCGCGTCGGCCTGATCACCTATCCTGCCAGCGCAGGCGACGCCGATGCGATCTTCGAGGCGGCCCTTGAAGCGGGCGCGGAGGATGTGTCGTCCAACGAGGACGAACATGAAATCTGGACCGCGATGGACGCGCTTCACGAAGTCGCCAAGGCGCTGGAAGCGAGCCTTGGTCCGGCGGATGGCGCGAAGCTCGCCTGGAAACCCACGACCACCGTCGAAGTCGATGAAGCTAACGCCGCCACGCTGATGAAGCTGGTCGACACGCTGGAAGATGATGACGATGTCCAGACCGTCTGGGGCAATTATGAAGTGTCCGACGCGGTAATGGAGAAACTGGGTTGAACCCCTGTCCCTCTCCCCTTGGGGAGAGGGTTGCGCAGCCTTGGCGGCTTTGCCGCCTAGGCGAAGCTGGGAGAGGGGGCGCTGCCATCCGCGACTATCTCCCCCCTCTCCAAGCGCGGCTAGCCGACACGTCGGCAAGCCTTGCTATCCTCTCCCCTGATGGGGCGAGGAAATTCCGATGATCCTCCTCGGCCTCGACCCCGGCCTTGGCACCACCGGCTGGGGGCTGATCGCCGCCGATGGCAACCGGCTCACGCATCTGGGCAATGGCCAGATCAAGACCGACAGCGCGATGCCGCTGGCGACACGGCTGCTGGCGCTCGATCTGGCGCTCACGGACCTGATCCTCGAACATCGGCCCGATGGCGCGGCGGTCGAGGAGGTGTTCGTGAACGTCAATCCGCAATCGACGCTGAAACTGGGGCAGGCACGCGGCGTGATCCTGCTCAATGCCGCGCGGTCTGGCATGGAGGTCGGCGAATATGCCGCGCGGCTGGTCAAAAAATCCGTCGTCGGCGTGGGCAATGCGTCGAAGGATCAGGTCCACGCCATGGTATCGCGCCTGCTGCCCGGCGTGAAGATCGCCGGGCCGGACGCGGCGGACGCGCTCGCCGTCGCGATCACCCACGCCCATCACCTCGCCAGCGCGCGACGTATCCCGACGCGTTGAATTTCAAATCGTTATCGTCCAAGTGCCATGTGTTCCCGATCCTGAATATCCCGGTCATCTCGCCAGGACGAACGGAGGTTCTGCCTAACCTCCAAACAGCTCTTCCAGAAACCCCACCATCGCGCGAAAACTCCGCCGGTCCGCATCCGCGCTATAGGCCAGCCCCTTTTCCGGCATGTTGACGCTTTCGTCAGTAAAGGCATGACAAGTGCGGCCATAGGCGTGGATCTGCCAGTCGCAACCCGCTGCGGTCAATTCCTGTGCCAGCGCCACGGTCGCATCGGGCGGCGCGATCGGATCGTCCCAGCCATGGCAGACCAGCAATTTCGCGCGGATCGCGGCATTGGGGAAGGGTGGAGCGTCATAGACGCCATGGAAGCTGACGCCGCCCGCCATGTCCGCGCCAGCGCGCGCCAGGTCCAGCACGCCTTTGCCGCCAAAGCAGAATCCGATCGCAGCAGTGCGCGTCGCATCCACCCCATCCAGCCCCTTCAACAGCGCATGGGCAGACAGCAGACGGTCGCGCAATAGGGCGCGGTCAGCGTTCATCTCCGCCATATAGCGCGCCGGGTCGGGATCGGCGCGGGTGGTCCGCTTGCCCTGACCATAGAGATCCACGACCAGCACGACATAGCCCAGCGCCGCCACCTTTTCCGCATAGGCGAAATCAGCCTCCTTGGTCCCCAGCACATTGGGAAAGAGCAGGATGCCGGGCAGCGGCACGGAGGCGGCGCTATCGACCACGACCATGCTCTCGAACAGGCCGCCCGGTCCTTCATGGACGATGGTCTGGCGCGTGATGCTCATAGTGTCGCTCCTAAATACTGCCAAAGCCCGGCGCTTCGCCGCGTGCCGCGGGGTTCAGGCGGTTGGGCCGTTTCCAGCCGATGCGCGGGCGCTTGCGCAGGCGCAGCGTCGGCCAGTCGCCCCGGTCGGCACGTTCGGCCAGCCGCATCCCCTGCGCGCGATAGGCCGCCAGCACCGCATCAGCCTGCGTATCGAGCAGGCCCGCCAGCAGGATCGTCCCACCATCCTCGACCAGCGCGCAAAGCGAGGGCGCGAGTTCGACCAGCGGCCCGGCCAAAATATTGGCGATCAGCAGATCATAGGGTGCGCGACCGATAATCGCGGCATGATTGACCCCGGCGGCGGTGACCAGCGCCAACTGCCCCGGCCCGGCACCTGTCGGCACGCCATTAGTTACGGCATTTTCAGCGCTGATCTCGACCGCGACCGGATCAATGTCCGATGCAATCGCATAGGCGCGCGGCCACAAGTTCATCGCGGCAAAGGCAAGCAGCCCTGTGCCGGTGCCGATGTCGGCGATATTGTTGAACCGCATCCCCACCCGGCGCATCCGGTCGAGCATAGCCAGGCAGCCGGCCGTGGTTTCATGCTGGCCCGTGCCAAAGGCGCGGCTGGCGGCGATCAATATATTGACCTGTCCCGGCTGTTCCGGGTCGTCGGCAAGGTTGCGGACATGGAAGCGCCCGGCGGTGACGGCCTCAAGCCCCTGCTGGCTCAGCGTTACCCAATCCTCGTCCGGCAGCGCCTCGACCAGCGGCTTGGTTCCCGCAGCGCTGGGCACCATAGAGCGCAACAGCTTGATCGCGGCGGCGCTGGGCTTACCCTCGAAATAGGCATCCAGCTGCCAGACATTGTCGTCGTCGGGTGCCGCTTCGCTGGTCATCAGCACCGGCGGGCGGTCCATCAGCGCAAAGGCGGCAATATCCCCGTCCAGCGCCTCGGCTTCGGCGCGGGTGCAGGGCAGGGTGACTTTCCAGCTTTGTGCGGAATGTGTGGCAGCGGTCATGCCGCCGCCTTTAGCCGACCATGGAGGGGAGGGGAAGAACCTCACAATTGCCAGATTGGGCTCAGGCCGGAGCGAAAATAGTGACTTTCGAGAACCAGCACGCAGCGTGCTTAAAGCACGTGAGCACTGGAAGCGCAGGAAGGCGCTATTTGCAGCCCGGCATCAGCCCAATCTTACGCGACCTGCCGCCCGAAATCGGATGATGCGTGACGCAGACTGGCAAGCTTGCCTTCGACACTGACAAAGCCACGTTCCAACTGGTCGATTTCCGACGCAACGACTTCGGTGTCCTGCCGGATCGCCGAAATGGTGGTCGACATCGAATCGGCCGCCAGTGCGGTTTCATCGACGGCCGCGGTGATCATGGTGACGGTCTGCGCCTGCGCGTCCATGGCGTGGCGGATGCGTTCGGCACTGGCCTGCACTTCACCCACCGTGTCGCGGATGCGTTCATTGGTTTCCACCGACTGGCGGGTCGATGCCTGAATGTCGGCAATCTTGCCCGCAATCTCGTCGGTCGCGCGGGCGGTCTGGTTGGCCAGGCTTTTGACTTCCTGCGCCACCACGGCAAAGCCGCGTCCAGCATCGCCTGCGCGTGCCGCCTCGATCGTGGCGTTGAGCGCGAGCAAGTTGGTCTGCCCGGCAATGTCGCGGATCAGGCCCAGAATCGATTCGATCGATTTAGCATGATCGGACAGGGTGGAGGACATGGTGACCGCGTCGCCCGATTGTTTGGCGGCGCGCAGGGCAACGCCCGCCGCGCCTTCCACTTCGGTGCGCGCATCCTCGATCGCGCGGATCAGTCCGGCCGATGTGCGCGCGGCTTCCCGCATCGCGAGGGCGGATTGTTCGGCAGCCGCTGCGACTTCCGACGCCTTGCCCAGCATCCCGCGCGTGGCGGCGGACGCATCCTTGGCCTGTTCGCGCAGCGATTCGCCAAGACGCGTCGCGCCGTCGATCTCGCCGACGATTCGCTGTTCGAACAAGGAACCAAAGCGCTGACGCTCGGCGCGCTGCGCTTCGGCTTGGTCGTTGGTCAGGACATTGCTCATAAAGCCTGCATCCATCATCGATATATGAAGCATGATGATGGTCAGTCGCTGGCTGCGGGCTTCGTCGTCGCGGCTATATTGCCAGATGAGTTCGGTGATTCTTTCGTTGGCTGCGGCTACGGCGCCCAGCACGGATCGCACAGATACCCCATGTTTGCGCGCACTGCGCACGCAGTCGGCGGACGACCTTGCCCACACGGCATCCTTGAAATACAATAATTTCTGTTCGACATAATGATGCGTCGCCGCCTCGATCGCGTTGATGGCAGCGGGGCTGAGTTTGTCGCGCAGGCCGGTTTCACGCATATATGTCTTGAAGAAGGCCGCGCCCACGCTGGCGAGACTATCCTGAATCAACATGCCGATTTCCCGCGCGCCCTCGGACAACCTGTTGTCGGGATCAATTTTCGCGATCAGTTCCGAGCTGACTATACCGTTACTGTTGTTGGCAGGTGATACGGCGAAGGACGACATGATGGGACAGCCCCTGTTGGTGCAATGGTCTTTAGCAAGGTGACCTTAGCGCGCTTTGGTTAATCACTTCTTATGCTCGCACGACACGGTCGTTGGGGCAGCCATGCTTTGCGTGGCTTGCCCTCATCCGCGTTCGCTCTTAAGGGGATCGCACTTAAGGGACTTATAGGGACAAGGGTAGACATGGCGCGATCCAACAGCCGGCCGCTCTCGCCGCATTTGACGATCTGGAAATGGGGTCCGGCTATGGCCATCTCCATTTTGCACCGCGTGACCGGCAACGGCCTTGCGACCGTAGGCGCGCTGGGTCTGGTCTGGTGGCTTATGGCCGCCGCGACTGGGCCGGAAGCTTATGCGACCTTCATGAAGTGCGCGACCTCGCCCTTTGGCTATCTGGTGATGATCGGCATCACCTGGGCCTTTTTCCAGCATCTCTTTTCAGGTCTGCGCCATTTCGTGCTGGATATGGGCGCGGGCTATGAACTGAACACCAACAAGAGCTGGTCGATCGCGGCGATGGTCGCGTCGGTGCTGGTGACCGGCCTTGTCTGGCTCTACATTTTCGGAAAGGCCTTCTGATGGGCAACGGTACTGGTATCGGCCGCGTCCGTGGCCTTGGATCGGCGCGGCATGGCGCGCATCACTGGCTGGCGCAGCGCTACACTGCCGTCGGCAACCTGCTGCTGGTGCTGTGGCTGATCTTCAGCCTCCTGAGCCTGCCGGGTCTCGACTATGACAGCGTCGTGCTGTGGATCGCCAACCCGCTGGTCGCGGTGCCGATGATGCTGATGATCGTCAGCATTTTCTGGCACCTGCGCCTGGGGATGCAGGTGATGTTGGAAGATTATGTCCACGACAAGGGGCTGGCTTTCTTCTCGATGCTGCTGCTCAACTTCTATGCCTTTGGCGGCGCGGCCGCGGGCGTCTTTGCGATCGCCAAGATCGCCTTCACGGGGGTCGTCGAATAATGACGCAAGCCTATAAGATCATCGACCATGTGTATGACACCGTGGTTGTCGGCGCGGGCGGTTCGGGCCTGCGCGCGACCATGGGTAGCGCAGAAGCGGGCCTCAAGACCGCCTGCATCACCAAGCTGTTCCCGACTCGTAGCCATACCGTGGCGGCGCAGGGCGGCATCGCCGCGAGCCTTGGCAACAACTCGCCCGATCACTGGACCTGGCACATGTACGACACCGTCAAGGGGTCCGACTGGCTGGGCGATCAGGACGCGATCGAATATATGGTGCGCGAAGCCCCCGCCGCCGTCATCGAGCTGGAACATGCCGGCGTGCCGTTCAGCCGCAACGAGGACGGCACGATCTACCAGCGTCCCTTCGGCGGTCACATGCAGAATATGGGCGCTGGCCCGCCGGTGCAGCGCACCTGCGCCGCCGCCGACCGCACCGGCCACGCCATGCTCCACGCGCTCTATCAGCAATCGCTGAAATATGACGCGGACTTCTACATCGAATATTTCGCCATCGACCTGATCATGGAAAATGGCGAGTGCCGGGGCGTGATCGCTTTGTGCATGGAAGATGGCTCGATCCACCGCTTCCGCAGCCATGCGGTCGTGCTGGCGACGGGCGGCTATGGCCGCGCCTATTTCTCCGCCACATCGGCGCATAGCTGCACCGGCGACGGCGGCGGCATGGTGCTGCGCGCAGGCCTGCCGCTTCAGGATCTGGAGTTCGTGCAGTTCCACCCGACCGGCATCTACGGCGCGGGCGTGCTGATTACCGAAGGCGCGCGCGGCGAGGGCGGCTACCTCACCAACTCCGAAGGCGAGCGTTTCATGGAACGCTATGCGCCCTCAGCCAAGGATCTGGCGTCGCGCGACGTCGTGTCCCGCTCGATGGCGATGGAAATGCGCGAAGGGCGCGGCGTGGGCGAGCATAAGGATCATATCTTCCTGCACCTCGACCATATCGATCCCAAGGTGCTGGCCGAACGCCTGCCCGGCATTACCGAAAGCGGCAAGATTTTCGCGGGCGTGGACCTCACCCGCCAGCCGCTGCCCGTCACGCCGACGGTCCATTATAATATGGGCGGCATCCCGTGCAATTATCATGGCCAGGTCGTGACCAAGAAGGGCGATGACCCGGAAGTGATCGTGCCCGGCCTGTTCGCGGTCGGCGAAGCGGCCTGCGTGTCCGTCCATGGCGCCAATCGCCTCGGCTCCAACTCGCTGATCGACCTTGTCGTGTTCGGCCGCGCCACCGGCCTGTTCCTCAAGGATAATCTGAAGCCCAACGCGCCGCACAAGCCGCTCCCGTCCGACGCCGCCGACCTGGCGCTCGGCCGCCTCGACCATTATCGCAATGCCAAGGGCGCGACGCCGACGGCGGACATCCGCCTCGACATGCAGCGCACCATGCAGAAGCACGCCGCCGTGTTCCGCGACAGCGCGCTCCTGTCCGAAGGCGTGCGCCAGATGCAGGCGGTCAACAAGCGGCTCCAGGACGTCAAGGTCAGCGATCGCTCGCTGATCTGGAACACCGACCTGGTCGAAACGCTCGAACTCGACAATCTCATGAGCCAGGCCATCTGCACGATGGAAGGCGCCGAAGCGCGCAAGGAATCACGCGGCGCCCACGCGCATGAGGATTTCCCCAACCGCGACGACGAAAACTGGATGAAGCACACCATCAGCTGGTTCGAAGGCTGGGGCGGTTCGGGCGGCAAGGTGACGCTCGATTATCGCCCGGTCCACGACTATACGATGACCGACGAAGCAGAATATGTGAAACCCAAGGCGCGGGTTTACTGATGTCGAAAGGACTGGTGGCGCAACGATGGTTCCGCCAGTCCTTTTTTCAGCTTCTTTTGGCTATGCTGGCGATTATTGCCTTGGGGCAAATGCTCGTCAGCCACAAAATTTTACCTCCGCTAGCGATTGGATCGCGAGGGTTATCATCGTTCGCAAATGACGTTTCGCTCGGTTATTTTTCTAGCTGGATTTTCAACATATTAGTTGTTGTGGTGCCCGCCTACACCAAGCGGCGTCGTATGCGGGCGTGGCTGGCAAGCCGGTATAGAGCCTTCAAGGATGACTTGGTGCGGGTCTATCTCGGTGCCATCAGCGAAACTTATAATTCAGACCTTATTGAAGATCTCCGAGATCCAGCGAAGTTTTCTGATTACTTTGCCGGGAGGTTTGCGCCCGACCAGAACCGATGGCACGCTGTTCACAATGGACTATATGA
Source organism: Sphingobium terrigena (assembly GCF_003591655.1). Lineage (GTDB taxonomy): Bacteria > Pseudomonadota > Alphaproteobacteria > Sphingomonadales > Sphingomonadaceae > Sphingobium > Sphingobium terrigena. The sequence continues at coordinate 526 of NZ_QVRA01000005.1, read as the reverse complement.
ATGGGGCCTATCGCAAATTCGCTTTCATTGCCGACTATTCTTAAGCGAATATGATCTATCTATCGGCCTTCTTGGGGATTTGGATGCGAAATCTCTAGCCCGATATGGCTATGTGAGGGCAATGTTATCAAAAGCAGAAATTATGGAGCCAGATTACGATGACGTTAAATCCCTCTTAGGGATGCTATATCCTATCCATTGCCCATGGTCCTTTTTAGATGGAAAAATCCATGAGGATGCAATTTTAGAGAATATTAAGTCACTGTAATTATTGAAATCAGTGTTCAAAACAGCTGCTTAACATTTTCTTTGATTTGAATTTCTTGCAATTCGAGTAGCCTCATTCCCTCACAAATGGCCTCGCTTCTTGAACGAAACCGGCTTTCCGCAACTTTGCGGTCGAGGTCGCGTCCCCGGACGTGGTGTAGGTTATGACGGTAGCGCTGCTGGCTGGCTGCGCGCTTTCGATATAGCGCTGTGGCAGCCAGCCAGCAGCGCGGGTGGTCATCGCGGTTTTCGGATAGGT